>CAJTFN010000003.1:14172-297157 GCA_910575815.1 Oscillospiraceae bacterium | reverse complement strand
CTATTACAATAAGATTTACGGTAAGAGGCACGGCAGCCAGCCGTGTCTTTTTCCTCATTGTTGCCAAAGCTGTTAGAATGGGAAGGCATTGGTCTGACGTATCACTCCAGGGACTGACACGTCCGCAGGAAAGTCCGTCAGCCAGCCTCTCATTCGCAGCGTTCGATTTATGCAGGTAGAGCCGCCATTCTGGTGCGTCCGTGTCATCAAATAGATTGAATCGGCAATGATGGAAGGGCTGGCCGCCAAATTACAATCTACGACAGGAGTTGAGAAACAATGAACGCAGTGGGAATCGACATTTCCAAAGGGAAGAGCATGGTGTCTGTCATGCGTCCTTTGGGCGAAGTAGTGGCAAAACCTTTTAGTGTGCGCCACACCGGCAGTGAACTCAAGGAGTTGGCAGACTACTTGAAAAGCCTGAACGGTGAAACACGAGTGATCATGGAGCATACCGGACGGTACTATGAGCCGGTGGCCCAGTTCCTCCATGACGCGGGGCTGTACGTCAGCGCGGTGAATCCGAAGTTGATCAAGGACTATGGGAACAACTCGCTGCGCAAGGTCAAGACAGATAAAGCTGATTCCCGGAAAATTGCGAAGTACGGTCTTGACAACTGGGTGGAACTGCGGCAATATGCTTCCATGGACAAAATTCGTTACCAACTGAAAACGCTGAACCGGCAGTGCAATCTGTATACCAAGACGAAGACGATGATGAAGAACAATCTCATCGCGCTTCTGGACCAGACCTATCCCGGCGTGAACGCCCTGTTCGGTAGCCCCGTCCGGGAGGACGGGACGCAGAAATGGGTGGACTTTGCCGCGTCTTTCTGGCATGTAGACTGTGTTCGGAACATGAGTCCGGTCGCATTTACCGAGCGTTACCGCAAATGGTGCAAGCGGCACGGCTACAACTTCAGCAGCGACAGGGCCGCCGGAATCCATGCTGGTGCGAAAGACCAGATCGCCGTAATGCCCAAGGATGACCTGACCAAGATGCTGATCCGGCAGGCCATTGTCTCCCTCAACGCTGTCTCCAAGACTGTGGAGCAGATGAAAGCGGAGATGCTCCAACTGGCCGCACAGCTTCCGGAGTATCCGGTTGTCATGGGAATGCACAGTGTGGGAGATTCCCTTGGCCCCCAGCTCATGGCGGAGATTGGGGATGTGACCCGCTTTGCCCGCAGAAGTTCCATTACCTCTTTTGCCGGTGTCGATCCCGGCGCTGACCAATCCGGAGGCCATGAGGCTAAAAGCGTTCCAACTTCCAAAAGTGGTCCGCCAGAACTGCGCAAGGCCCTTTTCCTGGTAATGGACAATTTATTGAAATCCATGCCCCAAGACGATCCGGTCTACCGGTTCATGGACAAGAAACGCGCCGAGGGCAAGCCTTACCTGGTCTACATGACAGCGGGTGCCAACAAGTTCCTGCGCATCTACTACGGCAAGGTGAAGGAGTATCTTGCCAAACTGGAACAACCTTCTGAGCCAGTCTCCAACGAGCGCATCTGAATCTTTCTGCAATTCTTTCCCAGACCAGCGTTCCTGCGGTGGTCTTGTTGTTGTACCTTTTTTACCCCCTTTTACCCCCTTCTTCCTTCTTCACTTTTCTGTAAATTTTCTATTGACTTTTCCTTTGCGGACTTTGGTTGTGGATTTGTTACGCGATAGAACGCCATTTTGCCGGGGTTAGGTATAAATCCCTGTCCCCGGCAAAAGTGCGCCCGCAAAGCCGCATATAGCAAGGCTCTTTTTGCCCCTACTGCGTAACATGAGGGCATAAAAAAAGCGGCGTTCCTGTTCTCCCGTGTAGGGATAGAGAAACGCCGCATATGCGTCGTATTCAGTTTTCATTTATTCTTTCTCAATGCTGTGTGCTGATGTTTGGGCTTGCAGGGTTCCGGGCGGCATATCAAGGCTCTTTCCCTCAAAAGTAGTAAATTGGTAGTAAATTCAGCTTGAAATCCTGCGTGTATGCCCGTAAATCAAGGCTTTTTTGAGATAATCAACCATTTTCGCTATAAAAATATAGCGAAAAAGCCCCTTTCTAACCCTAAAAACTTGTCCAGAAAATATGCCAAATTTATCCCCAGACAAATCCGAGTCAGACGGGGGATCACGGAGAATAAAAGGAGGCCCCTGTTATACCCCGCATGAATTTATGCACCGCGAGTTACATATGCTTATTGAAAATTTAATCCATCAAATAGAAACGCTAGGACGAGTTGTTAAATTCTCTTTGTCATTTAGACAAAAAAACAAAAAAACACTTGACAGAGGTTTAAAATTTAGTATATTACAGGTTTTTGTTAAAATTGTCAATTGTCGAAAATGCCAAAGTTACAATTTGGATAGCAAACTACATTTTTTTGAGAGCTTTATGTCGCAAAAGCAACTGAATTCGCAAAAGTAGTTTACATAACGACAAAAACATAATGCCATGAAAATAACTGTGCAGATTTTAGCGAGACGCACGGGAGCGTTGGCAACTGTGTTTGTGCAATTTGACAAACACAAGATATTGTATTTCTTCCGATCGAAATAAACAAACGATGTCTTGCGGCCTTCGGAAAGGCACTCCGCACAAGGGTCCATAGCTGTTCCTGCGTTGACTGCGCATCCATATAATAAGTGAACTACTTATTCGGATGCACGAAAATAAGCAACCGCCTCCCGCGTCCACAGCTATAATTCCTTTTTCGGCCAAGGGGGTGGCCTTCCTGGCAATATAGCTAATTCATACGGTTTATATAGACTATATATCTACCCGCGTTGAATTTGTCAAGCGGTGGGAAATGTTCCTAGGCGGGGCCGAAGCTCCGGCTGTCCCAGCAAGCGCCACTGCTAACGGTGGAGGAACGGGTCTGCGGCATTGCAGAAATACATGCGGGTGCCTATCAGCCGACTTACCCGTTTGATGTAGACGGAGTTACCGTTTTCCCAAGTACCGCCCAGCACGCCATACTTCATTTGGCATCGGATTGTTGTTCCCCGTAGGTTCTTTACAATTGGTAGTTGCATTTTTCCAGCAAGTCAGTTATAATACGCAAGCACGTTTGGCATATAACATCAGATATAAAGAATGTTTTTCATGAACAAAAGTGAACTGCTTGCAGCTATGGCTGAGAGCAGCGGCCTTTCCAAAAAGGACTGCGAAACCGCACTGAACGCGTTTACGGAAGCAGTGGAGCAGGCCCTCAAGGCCGGTGACAAGGTCCAACCGGTTGGCTTCGGATCTTTCGAGGTAAAGTCCCGGGCCGCCCGCACTGGGCGTAACCCGAAGACGAAGGAGCCTGTCGAGATCCCCGCCTCCAAGGCCCCGGTATTCAAGGCCGGCAAGCCCCTGAAGGACGCGATCCAATAACAAAGCGCCCGTATACTCCAATTGGGAAGTATGCGGGCGCTTTCTTTTCCTGGGTTTATGCGGGGCTCTACAAATATACATTGATATTTACTCAATATTTTGCTATACTTCCGATTAGAAGGAGGTGCTTTCTATGCCAAGTATCCGCCCCATTTCCGATCTCCGCAACAGCGCCAATGAGATCTCAGATTTTTGCCGACAGACTGGCGAACCTGTTTACATTACCCGGAACGGTACAGGCGATATGGTTGTACTCAGTTTAGAGGAATATGAACGTCAGCAGACGCTGATTGACCTGTATGGAAAGATGGCAACAGCGGAGCAGGAAATCGCATCCGGTGCCGAGGGAGAGGACTTTCTGACTGTGGCCCGCAAGCTGAGAGGACGTCTGAATGGACGAGTATACGGTCAGGATTTACCCAGCAGCCAAACAGGACCTGATCGATATTATTGACTATTTGAACACGCTGTCTCCTGAAGCCGCTCTGCGGTACTACGACCTCCTCACTGAGCAAATCACAAGCCTTTCTCATATGCCTGAGCGATGCCCGCAGCCAAAGGACCTTGCGCTGGCGGCAAGGGGCTATCGCTGCCTGGTTGTCGAAAAGTACCTGGTTTTCTATGTTGTGGACGGAGATACCGTTCAAATTCGGCGTATTCTGTATGGCCGGCGTGATTATACTTCTCTGCTATAGCAAACCGCCGCAATCATCATGTAACTTAAAATCAAAAAGTGAGACTTGACTCTTCCCCTTGGGAATTGGTCAAGTCTCATTTTCTGTTTGATGGTTTGTATTGACTGCTGCAGTAAAACTGTTTATGATATCTTCCAGATAATGGTATTGTTCTGTAGGCAATTGAGAAAACTTAGCGAAGAGAGGCAAGGTATTGCCGCTGGATATTTCGTCGAACAAGAGGTAATCTGCACTGATCTCCAACGCACGGCATAGCTTGATGATATTATGAGGCCGCAACGCTTTCCGGCCAGTCTCAGCCGTTGAGATTGTCTGCGTCGTCATGTCCGCGCGCTCAGCAACTTCTTCTTGGGTCAGGCGAAGCTGTTTCCGGCGCTGCATTAGGCGCTCTCCCATATTTTGAAGCAATTCGTCCATTACGCCCCTCCTAATAATAATATTTTATCCGCTACAGCGCAAAAATTTAACAGGCTATAGATAGAAATTATTGTTTAGGGCGTATATAGTGGAGGAAAATACATGAGGAAGGACAAACCTTGAAAAACGCATGTACTTTCACCGGCCCCAAGCCCACCCGGTTTAAGTTCAAGTACAATGAGGACTACAAGCTGTGCAAAAAAATTAAGAAGTCTATGATGACTCAAATGAAACGTCTTTATAATGAAAAAAGCATCCGCAGATTTTATATCACGAGTGCTATCGGCGCACACATGTGGGCCGGAGAGCTGGCGCTTCAGCTGAAATCGCAGCCGGGCGCTGACTCTGCAAAAAGCGGTTCCCCGCCGCCACTTCTCAGCATCTGAACATCTCTAACCACCTGGCAAAAACCTATGGATTCCTGAAACACTTGCCTATATCTTGCGAGAGTGGAAGGATGCTCAGGAGAAGCAAAAAGATTTCCTTGGCAGCGAGTATCAAGATTACGACCTCGTGATTGCACTGGGGAATGGGCGGCCTTGCGAAACAAAGGTGATTGAGAATGCGTTCAATCGTCTGAAACGAGATGCACGGCTGCCTAATGTGGTTTTCCATTCCCTGCGTCACTCCAGCGCAACGTACAAGCTGAAGCTGAACCACGGTGATCTCAAAGCGACCCAAGGCGACACGGGACATGCCCAGGCACAGATGCTGACGGAAATCTACGCACACATCCTTGATGAGGACCGGAAGGTCAATGCTCAGAAGTTCGAAGCTGCATTCTATTCCAACCCCGACTTGCGTAGCGTTCGGGCCCCAGCAGCCCCAGCACCCGCCACCTTTGATCTTGCTGCTCTTGTGGCCCAACTCCAAAAATCTCCCGAGCTGCGCGAGGCTTTGGCCAGTATCTTAAACGGGCAAAGTGTGGAAAAGACCAATCCAGAGTATGAGCCAAACGGTGCCAAAATAGAATAATATTCCAAATCGCTTCGTGTGTATTTGCCAGTGCCATTACCGGATTTCTCAAATTGTTCTGAGAACACCGAAACCTAAAGCTGGAACTTTTGAGGAACGAAAACGCCGCAAACAATGTTGTTTGCGGCGGAAATGGTACGCCCGAGCGGATTCGAACCGCTGGCCTTCCGCTTAGGAGGCGGATGCTCTATCCTGCTGAGCTACGGACGCATATGGAATTTTTGGTGCCATTGGCGGACGAACCACGCACACTTAGGAGGCGGTCGCTCTATCCTGCTGAGCTACAAGGGCATGAGGAAAACAGCAGGTTTATTTTACCCGTTTTTCCCAGCGCTGTCAATCCCAAATCCGCGAAGGAGACGAGAAGGAGAAACGAGAAGGGATTCAAGGCGGGATGATGGTAGTTCATCGAAAGCGTGCCTCCCGGAACCCGCCTCATTTGATTATTGACATTTTCTCCAATGCCCGTTATCATAGGGTACATTGTCCGGCGGCAGCTGCCCCGGCTTTATTCAAATTAGACAAGAGAGGAACGAAGTTTATGAAACGGGAGCGTTTTCAATCCCGCCTGGGTTTCCTTCTGGTGAGCGCGGGCTGTGCCGTGGGCATCGGCAATGTGTGGAAATTCCCCTACGTCACCGGAGAGAACGGCGGCGGCGTGTTTGTGCTGTGCTACCTGCTCTTCCTGGCCATCATGGGCGTGCCGGTGCTGACCATGGAGCTGGCCGTGGGCCGGGCCAGCCGCAAGAGCGCCGTCCAGGGCTATCAGGCCCTTCAAAAGCCCGGAACCAAGTGGCACATTCACGGCTGGTTCTGCGTGGCGGGCTGCTGTCTTTTGATGATGTACTATACCACCGTCTCCGGCTGGATGCTGGGCTACTTCTTCAAGTTCGCCAGCGGAGCCTTCTCCGGGCTGAGCGGCGAGACCATTGACAGCGTTTTTTTCTCCATGCGGGGCAACCCTCTGGAGATGACCGCCTGGATGGGCGTCACCGTTCTGGTGGGCTTCCTGGTGGTGAGCTTCGGGCTGCAAAAAGGTCTGGAGCGGATTACGAAGTGGATGATGCTTGGCCTGCTGGGCCTCATCCTGATTCTGGCCGTCCATAGCCTGACCCTCCCCGGCGGCATGGAGGGCGTGAAGTTCTATCTCCTGCCCGACTTCCGGCGGGCGGCGGAGGCGGGCCTGGGGAACGTTCTCACCGCCGCCATGAACCAGGCCTTTTTCACGCTGAGCCTGGGCATCGCCGCCATGGAGATTTTCGGCAGCTACATGAGCCGGGACAACACCCTCACCAGCGAGGCGGTGCGCATCTGCGTGCTGGACACCTTTGTGGCCCTGATGGCGGGCCTTATCATCTTCCCCGCCTGCTTCGCCTTTGACGTGCAGCCGGACCAGGGCCCCACGCTGATCTTCATGATCCTGCCCAAGGTCTTCCTCAATATGACCGGCGGCCGTCTCTGGGGAGCGCTGTTTTTCCTGTTTATGACCTTTGCCAGTTTCTCCACGGTCATTGCCGTCTTCGAGAATCTTCAGGCCAACGCCATTGACAACTTCGGCTGGACGAGAAAGAAGGCCGCCCTGGTGAACTGCGTCTTCGTTCTCATCGCCAGCATGCCCTGCGTCCTGGGCTATAATCTCTGGAGCGGACTCCATCTCATCGGCGGCCGGGATGTGCTGGACAGCGAGGATTTCCTGGTCAGCAACCTGCTGCTTCCCCTGGGCTCTCTGGTGTACCTGCTTTTCTGCGTCAGCAAAAAGGGCTGGGGCTACGACCGCTATCTGGAGGAGGCCAACGCCGGAGAGGGGATCAAGATGCCCCGGTGGCTGAAGCCCTACTTTCAGTTCGTGCTGCCGGTTTTGATTTTATTCATTTTGATTCAGGGGCTGATTTGATCATTCGAAATACGCAGCGGAAACGCTCCCCGGCGTGAGGGAGGCGGATGGCCGAAGTGGTGCGGGTACGCACGCTTCTTGCAGAGTGTGCGCCTCTGCGCCACCAAGACAAAAGCGTACCTTCCCAAAAAGCAACGGCGAGGCAAAAGCCTCGCCGTTGCTTTTTTGCTGAAATTCTGGGGTTTCCGCTCTGGCTCAAAACGCCACCTTCATACAAAGCGCCACCAGACAGAGGATCACCGCGCAGGGCACATAAACATACCGTCCGACCTTGTGCCACCAAGCGCCCGGCGCCTTTCCCGCGCCTTTGGACACCTCGTCCATCAGATCCTCCCGCCCCATGATCCAGAACCAGCTCACCGCCCCCAGGGTGGCCCCGATGGGGATGATATAGATCGACACAATGTCCATCCAGGGCCCCCACTTGAAAATGGGCTCCATGTGCAGCCCGAAGCCCAGGCACACCACGCACAGCAGCACCAGCATCGCCCTCCGGCTCAGCCGGGGGAACTTGTGGAGCAGGGATTCCCCCACCGCCTCGAACATGTTCTGAAGAGAGCTGACCCCGGCGAAAATCATGGCCACGTACAGGATTACGGCGAAAAGCCGCCCCAGAGGGATGTCCTGCAAAATCCGGGGCAGGGTGACGAAGAGCAGGGAAGGCCCGGCGCCGATGTCCAGCCCATAGGCGAAGCAGGCGGGAATCATCACCAGCGCGGCAACCAGCGCGGCAATGGTGTCAAAGAGGGCCGTCCGCTTGGCCAGCTTGACCACGTCCTCCGCCGAGTCCAGATAGGCCCCGTAGACGATCATGCCGCTGCCGGTAATGGACAGGGAGAAGAAGGCCTGTCCCATGGCCCAGATCCATACCATGGGGTCCAGCAGCTCCTCCCACCGGGGGAAGAACATATAGCGGTACCCCGCCGCCGCCCCGGGGAGGAAGGCCACCCGCACCGCCAGCACGACAAAGATGAGGAAAAACAGGGGCATCATGATTTTGTTGCTCTTTTCAATGCTCTTGGCTCCCAGCAGCAGCGTCAGCAGCGTGCCCACCACCACGGCCACGTGGAAGGGGACCACCGAGTAGTCCGCCGTGGAGAAGCCCTCGAACCAGGCCGCCGGCTCCACCGTCATCAGCGCCCCGGTGAGGGAGCTGGTAAGGGCCTTGAGCACGTAAGCGATGATGACCGCGTAGCCCAGGGCGATGCACATAGACCCCGCCAGAGGCAGCCAGCCCAGGAGGCCTCCGGTTTTTCCCAGCCCCCTTCTCCGGCTGCTCCAGGCCATCTCATAGGCCCCCAGAGTGCCCGTGCGGGCCCGGCGGCCCACGGCGTACTCGGCGGAAAGGCCCACCGTGCCGAAGAGCACCACGAACACCAGATAGGCAATCAAAAAGGCTCCGCCGCCGTTGCTGCCCATTTTCGCGGGGAAGCCCCACACGTTGGCCATGCCCACCGCCGAGCCAACCGCCGAGAGAACGAATCCCCACCGGCTGCTGAACCTCCGCTTTTTCTCGTCTCCACGCATAATAACATTCCTCCTTGTGTGCCGCCGAAGAACCGGCGGGCCATCCGGAGAGAGCGCCCGTTCCTCAGCGGGCGGCTTCCTCCCCGGGTCCTTCCTGTTCCTCTCGCACCAGGGCCTCCAGCAGCTCCACCGCCGTAACGATCATGTTGTCGCAATGGGAGGCGACGCCCAGGCGCTGGGCGGCGGGGGTTTTCTCCGTGACGCCGGGACGGGCCTGGAGCAGGTCCCCGCAGCGGGAGTAGCCGAACACCTCAAAAAATCTCCGGCGGTACTCCTTGGTAACGCGATAGAGGTTTCGTTTGGCCTCCTGGTCCCCGCCCTGGGCGTGGGGGAAGCACAGGCTCAGAATCAGCGCGCCGCCGGAGATCGCGCCGCAGACCTCCTCGTGGCTGCCGCCCAGGCCACCGCCAAAGCTCCCCATCAGGGGCAGAATCTCCTCCGGGGTCCGTCCCGCCAAATCGGCGCAGGCTCCCGCCACGGACTGGGCGCAGTTCCAGCCCTCCTTGTGGTATTGATACGCCAACGCACAGCGATCCATACTCTGTCTCCTTTCTGTTTTTCCCGTCCCCTTCTCCCCGGCGGAAAGCCCCGGGGTTTGAAGAATGACGAAGGATTCTCCCGTTGTATCTAAATAACGGGCCTTCCGCCCGCACGACAAAGGAGCTGATGTAATTGAACACCTTTTCCCTGAAGCTGACGGCCCTGGTCCTCATGACGCTGGACCACGTGGGGGCCTATTTTCCCCAGGCCCCAATCTGGTTCCGCTGGCTGGGCCGGGGCGCCTATCCGCTGTTCCTCTTCTGCATGGTTCAGGGCTACGCCCACACCCGGAGCCGAAAGCGCTATCTCCTCCGGCTGTATCTCATGAGCCTTTTCATGACCGGCCTGACCCTCTTTCTGGACGCCCGTTTTCCCACGGAACAGGGCTATGGCAACCATAACATCTTCCTGCCCCTGCTGCTGACCGGGCTGGTCATCAGCGCCGTGGAGCTCTGCCGGCGGGACCGCCGGAGGGGCGCGGCGCTTTTGGGGGCCATGGCCCTGGTCCAGGTGTTCTACCAGATGCTCCCCGGCCTGGTGCCCGCGGCCCGGAATTTCAGCGGCGATATCCTCACCGGCCTGGTCCCCAACCTGGCGGTGAACGAGTTCGGCTTCGAGTTCGTGGCCCTGGGAGCGGCCATGTACTTCCTCCGCCGGCAGCGGGAGGCCCTGGCCGCCGTGTATCTGATTTTTTGCCTCTACCAGTTCAGCGCCGAATCCCTGGGCGGCTTCGGGGCCACGCAGTGGCTGATGGTCTTTGCCCTGCCCCTGATGCTGCGGTATAATGGCGAAAAAGGGCGGGGGTGGAAGTGGTTTTTCTACTTCTACTACCCCGCCCATACCAGTGTTCTCTTTTTTCTGGCCAATACTCCTCGAATCTGAGACGCCGGTTTTTTATTTCGCCTCAGCGGTGAAGAACACGAAGAAGGTGTCTCCCTCGCTGCCGTCGTCGAAGAACTCCAGATGAGAGATGGAGAAGTCCTTCTCGTCGGCGGGCACGTCGTAGACCAGCGTGCCGGTACGAGACTCCTTCACCGCCAGCTCATAGGTGGCGGGGAGCTGCTCGTCGGATACGGTGTCCAGGTCGCTGCCGTCCTCGGCTTCGGTGATGGGCCAGGCGAATTCCTCGGTCTCCTCGCTGGCGGTCCACTGGGCCTGGAAGTCGTCGTCCCACATGGGGAGGGATTCCTTAAAGGTGTTGGTCACCGTCATCTCCACCACCAGAACCTGCATGCCCTCCGGGGCGGTGTGTCCGTTGTAGTCAGCGGTGGTGTAGGCGCTGTTCACCGAGAAGTCCATAAAGGTGGAGTGCACCACGTCGCCGATGCGGCCCTCCCCATAGCCGTCCTCGTCTGCGTAGACCCCGTTGTCTCCTCCGGAGGAGGAGTCCGCGTCCTTGCCGCCGCCGCAGGCGGACAGAGACAGCGCGAGTAGCAGTACCAGGAGTAAGGTAAGTAAGCGTTTCATTTGAAGAAATCCCCCATTCTATTTTTTGCGTTTTGGTCAGGAGCTCCGGAACAGGTCCGCAGCCCCATAATATAAAAGAAATCATACTACGAACCTCTGTTTAAGTCAATATCTGGCGGGGTTCTTTTTGGCGGGGACGGCGGCCTGGGGAAGCGGCCGGTTCAAGGCTTGATGGCGCGAGGGAATCTTGCGCGTTCCCTCCCTGTCTCCTGTGCGGAGGTCCTTCCGGTACCGTTGCCGCGATTGAAAAACGCCTCCAATAGAACCGGGCGTGGAGTGACGGCAAACCCGGCCGGAATGGAAAAAGCAACATCCGGTCAAACCAGCCTGACCCTCCGCATAGACTATATTGCAAAAACCCCTTGCGCGCCTCTCAGACCCTGCGCCTCTCAGACCGGGACGCCTTTCCCGCGGACCGGCGGAATGAACCGCCGTACCCACCCCCAGCCTGAATCCAAGCTCCAAAACGACATAGGGAGGAAGACCATGAAGACCGTATACATCTGGGGCCGGCCGGATCGCTTTCAAAACTACCGCCGGTCCATAGAAGCCGCCGGAGGACGGGTGGCCTTCGGCGCGGAGAGCGCCGGACAGGCGGCGGCGTGGGACGCGCTGCTTCTTCCCGGTGGTGGGGACCTGGAGCCCTGGCGCTACGGGCAGGAAAACCGGGCTTCCCGGGGACTGGAGCCGGAGCGGGACTATGCGGAGCTGGCCCTTCTGGAGGACTTCACCGCCGCGGGAAAGCCGGTGCTGGGCATCTGCCGGGGACTTCAGACCATCAACGTTTTTTTCGGCGGAACGCTGCTTCAGGACATCCCTGGCCACACCGCCCAAGGGGACGCCGACCGGCTCCACGATGTCCGGACGGCCGCCTCGCCGCTCCGGTCCCTCTGCGGGGAGGAGGCGCTGGTCAACAGCGCCCACCATCAGGCGGCGGACCGGCTGGGTAGCGGGCTCCGGGCGGTGCAGTGGACGGCGGACGGCGTGGTGGAGGCGCTTTGCCACCGGCGGCTGCCGGTATGGGCGGTGCAATGGCATCCGGAACGTCTGGAGGCGTCTCCGGCGGGAAAAAAACTCCTGGCGGCCTTCTTGAATTTGGGCCTCTGAGAAAAAAATTCGAAAAAAAAGGGAAATCCTGCAAAGACCGCTTGACAGTTGGAGAGATTCATGGTATTATGTCCAAGCTGACGATTTCCAGGGAGGGCTAGGCCTTTCAGTTGGGCCGATGCAGGTGTAGCACAATGGTCAGGGCACCAGCCTTCCAAGCTGGGGATGCGAGTTCGATTCTCGTCACCTGCTCCATCCAAAAATTCGCGCCAGTAGCTCAGCCGGATAGAGCAACTGCCTTCTAAGCAGTAGGCCAGGGGTTCGAGTCCCTTCTGGCGTACCAAGCTCTCCTCGGGCGTTCGTCAAGCCGGCTCATACCGTTGATATGTGGTGGGTGTAGCTCAGTTGGTTAGAGCACCGGATTGTGGTTCCGGGTGTCGTGGGTTCGAGTCCCATCTCCCACCCCAAAAAAGCAGGGGATCGGGGCTTTTCCCCGGTCCCTTCACTTTTCGTTCCGTAGGCACATGGGGACGTAGCCAAGCGGTAAGGCAAGGGACTTTGACTCCCTCATGCGCTGGTTCGAGTCCAGCCGTCCCTGCCAGCTCAGAAATTCCCCTTACCGCTGCGCTTCCCGCCCCGAAGGGGCGGAAAGCTCCGCCGGACGGGTAATTTCTTCGCTCCTTCAAGGGGGAGCAGGCTCCCCCTTGAGCAACCCCCTCTCCTTGCGGGGGGACGGAGGACGGGAGACGGGGGAGGAGATGGCGGCGCGGTTTGCCGCGGGGGCCCGGTGCTTTTGCGGTGCGTCAGCATGTGCACGGCGAGGCCGTGGGTTGTGGTTATGCTTCCTTATGCTTCCTTAAGATTTGCAGATTTTGAAAGAAGAAGTGGAACGGAGTGAGGCCTGTCTGTGGGACGGGATTCATGAAGTGATATTTCTTCCAACAATGACCCGGTAGCTCAGTCGGCAGAGCAACTGCCTTTTAAGCAGTGGGTCCGGGGTTCGAATCCCCGCCGGGTCACCAGCTCAGAAATTCCCATCACCGCTCCGTTTCCGGCTTTGCCGAAAACTGCGCTATGATGGGAATTTCTTCGCTTTCAGCCGGGAACCGCTCTGCTGGGTTCCCGGCTGAGGGGACAGGGGATTCGTGTCTAATCTAAATTGTCAAACGATGCAAAAAGCCACGGAAATTCTGACATTTCCGTGGCTTTCTAAATTCACTTCGGGCAAAAAGAGACGGAATTCTGAAGCATCAATGTCTCTGACACAAAGAAACCTGATTCAACCAGGGAAAACGTCCCCTCAAAAAATGTTCCCCCGTCTCCTCCGCCCGTAAACCAGCGAAGCGTTTGCGGGCGGAAAGCGAAGAAATTCCCCGTCCGGCGGAGCTTTCCGCCCCGAAGGGGCGGGAAGCGTAGCGGTAAGGGGAATTTCTGAGCTGGAGCTACTGATGTGACTCGAACACACGACCTGCTGATTACGAATCAGCTGCTCTACCGACTGAGCTACAGTAGCATATTTCTACGTCCTTTCCACGGCCAAACAGCCTCGCCCGTCCGCCGTTTCGGAACAGCCCAACGGAAACCACACCCGGATTCCCCGTTCTTGAGCCGTTTGCTATCATACCACAAATCCTTCCCCCCGTCAACTGGGTTTTCACATTTTTCTTCTCTCTCAACCAAAAACCCTATCCGCGAAAGAACCGGGCACTCTTTAAGAGTGCCCGGCCCTTTTCGTTCTCAGGATGGGTTCCCCAATCAGCCCTTCTCCTGGCCGTCGATGGGATACCCCTCCAACACATCCATCAGCCGGGAGTAATCCTGGGCCGCCATGTGGGTATACCGGGCCCATCGGTTCCGGCACTGATTCCGGGCCTCCGCCAGCAAGGCCTCCGCCGCCTCCGGGAAGGTCCGCTGCAAAGAGTTGAAGCGCACCTCTCCCATAAAGAACTCCCGAAGGTCGTATTTCGGGTCCTTGAAGTCCAGCACGAAGGGATTTTTCCCTGCCAGCTTCCGCTTGGGGTCGTAGCGATAGAGCACCCAATAGCCGCTCTTCACCGCCAGTTTGGCCTCCTCCTGGGCCCAGGCCATGCCCTTCACGATGCCGTGGTTGATGCAGGGGGCGTAGGCCACGATGAGGGACGGCCCGTCGTGGGCCTCCGCCTCCCGGAGGGCTTTGATGTACTGCGCCGGATCCGCGCCCAGGGCCACGGAGGCCACATACACGTTTTGATACTGGGCCGCCAGCATACCCAGGTCCTTCTTCTCCGTCTTCTTGCCTGCGGCGGCGAACTGGGCCACCGCGCCAAAGGGCGTGGCCTTGGAGGACTGGCCGCCGGTATTGGAATAGACCTCGGTATCGACAACCAGGATATTCACGTCCTCCCCGGAGGCCAGCACGTGGTCCAGCCCGCCATAGCCGATGTCATAGGCCCAGCCGTCTCCGCCGTACATCCACATGCTCTTCTTCACCAGCTGGTCCTGGGCCCGGCGGACGGCCTCGATTTTCTCCCCGGTCTCCGGGGTGTTTTTCAGGGCGGCGATCACCTCGTCGCTGAGCCGGATGGTCTGCTCCTTGTCCTCGAAGCCCTCCAGCCACGCGGCCAGGGCGGCTTTCAGGGTCTCATCCTTGGTCTCCTCCAGGAGCTCCCGGACCTCCCGCTGGAGGCGGAGCCGCTGCTGGCGGACGCTGAGGACCATGCCCAGGGAGTATTCCGCGTTGTTCTCGAAGAGGGAGTTGGACAGTGCCGGCCCTCTTCCGTTGGGCTTCGTGGTATAGGGATAGCTGGGAACGCTGAATCCCCAGGCCTGGGTGCAGCCCGTGGCGTTGGCCACCACCATGCGCTCGCCGAAGAGCTGGGTCAGAAGCTTCATATAGGCCGTCTCGCCGCAGCCCGCGCAGGCTCCGGAGAACTCCAGCAGGGGCTGCTCGTATTGGCTGCCCTTGACGGAAAACTTGCTCATGGGGTTCGCCTTGGGGCTGAGGGAAAGGCTGTAATCCCAGCGAGGCTGTTCCGGCATCTGGCTCTCGATGGGCCGCATCACCAGGGCCTTCTCCTTGGCGATGCAGGCGGCCGCGCAGGTGCCGCAGCCTGTGCAGTCCAGGGGATCCACCTGGATGCGGTAGCGCAGGCCCTCAAAGCCCTTGCCTTTCGCCTCCTTCGTCACATAGCCCTCCGGGGCCTTCCGGACCTCCTCCCCGTTCAGCAGGAAGGGCCGGATGGCGGCGTGGGGGCACATCAGGGAGCATAGATTGCATCCAATGCAGTTCTCGGGAAGCCAGCTGGCCACATGGGCGGCAAAGCCCCGCTTCTCGTACTGGGACGTGGCCACCGGCACGCTGCCGTCCGCCGCGTCCTTGAAGGCGGAGACGGGGAGGCTGTCGCCCTTCTGGGCGTTCACCGCCCGCATCACCGTGCGGACGTACCACGGGGAGGTGGTGTCCGTTTCTTCCGGCTCGTCGGTGAGGCTCGCCCAGGCGGCGGGGACCGTCACCTCCCGGAGGTTGGCCAGTCCCGCGTCCACGGCGGCGCAGTTCATCTGTACCACCTGGTCGCCCTTGCGGCCATAGGTCTTCTGAATGGCGGCCTTCATGTATTCCACCGCCTGCTCCACCGGCAAGACGCCGCTGAGCTTGAAGAAGGCGGCCTGCAGCACGCTGTTGGTCCGGTTCCCCAGGCCGATGGCTTCTGCGGCGGCATTGGCGTCAATGGTGTAGAACTTGGCCTTCCGCTCAGCCAAAAGGCGCTTGACCTTGTTGGGCAGCCGGGCCTCCAGCTCCTCGCCGGACCAGTTGCAGTTCAGGAGGAAGGTGCCGCCCTCCTTCAATTCATTGACAATATCGTACTTGGCGATGTAACTCTGATTGTGACAGGCGACAAAATCCGCCATGGTGACGTAGTAAGTGGAGAGAATCGGCGTGTGCCCAAACCGGAGGTGGCTCTTGGTCACGCCGCCGGACTTTTTGGTGTCGTACTCAAAGTAAGCCTGAACATATTGATCGGTGTTGTCGCCGATGATCTTGATGGAGTTCTTGTTAGCGCCCACGGTGCCGTCGGACCCCAAGCCCCAGAACTTGCAGCTGATGGTCTGGGAATCGGCGGTGACCACGTTCTCCCCCACAGGCAGGGAATGGTGGGTCACATCATCGGTAATACCCACGGTAAAGTGGTCCTTCCGTTCCCCGGCCATGTTGTCGTAAACAGCGATCATCTGAGCGGGAGTGACGTCCTTGCTGGAAAGACCGTAGCGTCCCCCCAGTACCTGTACCGCACAGCTGCCGTGCTGAAGTACGGAGCAGACGTCCTTGTAAAGGGGCTCGCCCCCGGCGCCGGGCTCCTTGGTCCGGTCCAGGGCGGTGAGCAGACGGCAGCTCTCCGGCAAGGCGGCCAGGAAATGCTTGGCGCTGAAGGGCCGGTAGAGCCGGACCTGGAGGAAGCCCACCTTCCGTCCCTGGCTGTTCAGGTGCCGGACGACCTCCTGGAGGCAGCCGGAGACGCTGCCCATGGCCACCACGACCTCCTCCGCCTCCGGGTGGCCGTAGTAGTTGAAGAGCCGGTAGTCCCGTCCCGTCAGGGCGGACATCTGCGCCATGTAGTCCTCCACAATGCCTGGGACGGCGTCGTAGTAGGGGTTCACCGCTTCCCGGAGCTGGAAGGCCGTGTCCGGGTTGATGACGGTGGAGCGCATCAGGGGGTGTTCGCTGTTCAAGGCGTTGGCCCGGAAGCGGTCCAGGGCCTCCTGGTCCAGCATCTTCGCCAAATCCCCGTAATCCAGCACGTCAATCTTTTGAATCTCGTGACTGGTCCGGAACCCGTCGAAGAAGTGCATAAAGGGCACCCGGGCCTTGACGGCGGCCAGATGGGCCACCGCCGCCAGATCCATGCACTCCTGAACACAGGAAGAGGCCAGCTGGGCAAAGCCGGTCTGACGGCAGGCCATAACGTCGGAGTGGTCTCCGAAGATGGAAAAGGCGCTGGTGCCCACGGTCCGGGCGGCCACGTGGATAACGCCGGGCAGCAGCTGGCCGGAAATCCGATACAGCGGTGGTACCATCAGCATCAGTCCCTGACTGGCGGTGTAGCTGGTGGTAAGGGCTCCGGCCTCCAAGGAGCCGTGCATAGCGCCGCAGGCGCCGGCTTCGCTCTGCATCTCCATCAGCCGAACCGGCTGGCCGAAGATGTTGCGCATACCGTTGGCGGCCCAGGCGTCCACGTGTTCCGCCATAGGACTGGACGGGGTGATGGGATAGATCGTGGCAACCTCGGTAAAAGCATAGCTTGCGTAAGCGGCGGCCTCGTTGCCGTCCATGGTTTTGCGTTTCATAGCGGGTCCCCCTTCTCTATTTTGCCGGGCGCGCATCCATGCCCGTGAATTCATATGTCTATTATGACATGCAGACATCATACTGTCAAGGAGAGACTCCAAAAAGGAGGTAGCCGCTCACAGATTTTACAAAGAGGTAAAACGAGGACTCCAGTCCGATTCTCCCACCAGGCCAGCGACAGCGAAAAGAGAAATACGCCAAGTCGAGTAGCACCAGCCCCCGTTTGACTACGCCGCGGGGAAGTCATTCCTGGTTTCGGCCAGTCATTCAGGCGCGCCCCCGTATCGTAACCCCCGTACTTCTTTTTCTCTTTTGGACCGTGCACGGCCCGTTTTCTCTTTTTCTTCTGGAAGAAAAAGAGAAAATGGGGGGTGCAAAAGCACCAGCCATCTTCATGGCTGAAATCCCCCCCCGCCCGCAAGGGCGAGAAAAAGCCCCCCTGCCAGGGAAAACTCCCCTTGCAACCCCCCTTCGTTGGGTATATAATACCAAACGAAATCCCCGCTTTCCCGGCGGCAGTAACAGGAGGCCTGTCATGACACTGACCACCCAATCCCTGCTGGACCTCTCCCACACCCTGGCAGGGCCCTACCTCTCCAACTTCCAATACCCCTGGGAGGCCCTGGACGGAATCCGGGACCTGATCCTCACCCTGGGGCCCACCTTGGACCCGGAGGAGTACACCCAGCCCAGCTCCCAGGTCTGGGTCCATAAAACCGCGCAAGTGGCCGCCACCGCCTTCCTGGGCGCCCCCTGCATCATCGGCCCCCGTACCGAGGTGCGCCACTGCGCCTTCATCCGGGGCTCTGCCCTGGTGGGCGAGGGCTGCGTTGTGGGCAACTCCGTGGAGCTTAAAAACGTCGTCCTCTTCGACGGCGTCCAAACACCTCACTATAACTATGTGGGCGATTCCATCCTGGGTTACAAGAGCCACATGGGCGCGGGCTCCATTACCTCCAACGTCAAGTCCGACAAAACCCTGGTCGCCGTCCGGAATGGCGGGCAGCGGCTGGAGACCGGCCGGAAGAAGTTCGGCGCGATCCTGGGAGACCACGTGGAGGTGGGCTGCAACAGCGTCCTGAATCCCGGCTCCGTCCTCGGGCGGAACGCCAGCGTCTATCCCCTCTCCTCTGTCCGGGGAACCGTTCCGCCGGACAGCATCTACAAGGGCCCCGGCGCGGTGGTCCTCCGGGAGAAATAAGGTCTAGTGGATTCTCCCAAACAGATCATAAAATTACCTTCATTCATAAAAGACCCGGCAGAGGGAACACTCCCTTTTGCCGGGTCCTTTTTGCAAACGGGTATGGAGAGCCGCACAAAAGCCCCCGGAGGAATCCGGCCCGTTCCGGCGTAAACGCCCGCTTATAAGGCGGCGGCTTCCGGCAAAAACCGTCCAAATTCGCTCTTGACAAATACCCGGGGAGGGTATATAGTGTATAATACCCTGTGGGGGTATTTTGAGAGAGGAGGGGCCTGGCGTGGATACCTGCGACTGCCACAAGACCAAGCAGCGCTCCGAGGAGGAGTACAAGAGACTCATCAACCGTCTGAACCGAATCGAAGGTCAGATCCGGGGTATCCGGGGGATGGTAGAGCGCAGCGCCTACTGTCCGGACATCCTGGCCCAGGTGGCCGCAGCCAACGCGGCCCTGAACGCCTTCAGCAAAGAGCTCCTGGCTGCCCACATCCGCACCTGCGTGGCCCGGGACATCCGAGAGGGACGGGACGCGACCATCGACGAGTTGGTTACCACCCTGCAAAAACTGATGAAATAGCTTTTATAAAGGCTTAATAAATTTAATTAGATATAGGAGGTCTGTTTATGGAACAATACAACGTCACCGGCATGAGCTGCGCCGCTTGCAGCGCCAGGGTGGAAAAAGCGGTGGCGAAGCTCCCGGGCGTCTCCTCCTGCTCCGTCAGCTTGCTGACGAATTCCATGGGCGTGGAAGGCACCGCTTCGGAACGGGAAATCATTGCGGCCGTTGAGGAAGCCGGGTACGGAGCCTCTAAAAAGGGAGCGGAGAAGACCTCTGGAACCACGGCGAATCCGGAGGAGGCCCTGGCGGATCACGAGACGCCGCTGCTGAAAAAACGACTGTGGTCCTCGCTGATCTTCCTGGCGGTCCTCATGTACTTTTCCATGGGCCACATGATGTGGAATTGGCCGGTTCCAAGCGCCCTCCAGGGGAACCATGTGGCCATGGGGCTCCTTCAGCTGCTGCTGACAGTGGCGGTGATGGTCATCAACCAGAAGTTCTTCATCAGCGGCTTTAAGAGCCTTTGGCACCGCGCTCCGAATATGGATACTCTGGTGGCTTTGGGAGCCTCGGCGGCCTTCGTCTACAGCACCTACGCCCTCTTTGCCATGACCGGGGCCCAGGTCCGGGGGGACATGGACGCCGTCATGGCCTACATGATGGAGTTTTACTTCGAGTCCGCCGCCATGATCCTCGCCCTGATTACCGTGGGCAAGATGCTGGAGGCCCGGTCCAAGGGCCGGACCACCGACGCACTGAAAAGCCTGATGAAGCTCTCGCCCAAGACCGCCGTGCTGGAGCGGGAGGGACAGGAGGTCACCGTCCCCATTGAGCAGGTCCAGAAGGGCGACCTCTTCCTGGTTCGCCCTGGGGAGAATATCCCGGTGGACGGCGTGGTGGTGGAGGGCGCCAGCGCGGTGAACGAGTCCGCCCTCACCGGGGAGAGCATCCCGGTGGATAAAGCCCCCGGAGACCGGGTTTCCGCCGCCACTACAAATCAAGAGGGTTTTATAAAGTGCCAGGCAACCCGGGTGGGGGAGGACACGACCCTGTCTCAGATCATCCAGATGGTCAGCGACGCGGCGGCCACCAAGGCCCCCATCGCCAAAATTGCCGATAAGGTTTCCGGCGTCTTTGTCCCGGTGGTCATCGCCATCGCCTTGGTAACCACGGTGGTCTGGCTCCTGCTGGGGGAGAGCGCGGGCTTCGCCCTGGCCCGGGGGATCTCCGTTCTGGTTATCTCCTGCCCCTGCGCCCTGGGGCTGGCCACCCCGGTGGCCATTATGGTGGGCAACGGCCTGGGCGCGAAAAACGGTATTCTATTCAAAACCGCCGCCTCCCTGGAGGCCGCGGGCCGCACGGAGATTGTGGCCCTGGACAAAACAGGCACCATCACCCGGGGGGAGCCCAGGGTAACGGATATCCTTCCGGAGGTGGGGCTATGCGATGGGGAGCAGCAACTACTGCGGCTGGCCAGCGCTCTGGAGAGGAAAAGCGAGCATCCCCTGGCGCGCGCCATTCTCCAGAAGGCGGAGGAGGCGCAGGTTCCCCAGGAGGAGGTCACGGATTTCCAGGCCCTTCCGGGAAACGGACTGACCGGGAAGTGGAAAGGGGCCACCCTCAGCGGTGGGAATTACGGTTTCATCAGCACCCGTGCAGCGGTGTCCCAGGAGACCCAGGCCAAGGCCGAGGCGCTGGCCGCCCAGGGAAAGACTCCTATGTTTTTCAGCCGGGACGGTATGCTGCTGGGCGTGATCGCCGTGGCGGATGTCATCAAGGAGGACAGTCCCCAGGCGGTGAAGGAGCTCCAGAATATGGGAATCCGGGTGGTGATGCTCACCGGGGACAACCGGCGGACCGCCGAGGCCATCGGCAGGCAGGCCGGGGTGGACGAGGTCATCGCCGGGGTGCTGCCGGATGGGAAGGAGAGCGTCATCCGGGGACTCAAAGAGCAGGGGAAGGTGGCCATGGTGGGGGACGGCATCAACGACGCCCCGGCCCTGACCCGGGCGGACACTGGCATTGCCATCGGCGCGGGAGCGGATGTGGCCATCGACGCGGCGGATGTGGTGCTGATGAAGAGCCGGCTCTCCGACGTGCCCGCCGCCATCCGGCTCAGCCGGGCCACCCTGCGGAACATCCATGAGAACCTGTTCTGGGCCTTTTTCTACAACACCATCGGTATCCCCCTGGCGGCGGGACTCTTCATCCCTCTGGGCCTGACGCTGAACCCCATGTTCGGCGCGGCGGCTATGAGCCTCTCCAGCTTCTGCGTGGTTTCCAACGCCCTGCGGCTGAACCTGTTTGACCTGCGGGACTGGAAAAAGGATAAAAAAATCAAACAATCCAAACATTTTGAGGAGGTAACAAGAATGGAAAAGACCATGAAAATCGAGGGCATGATGTGCGGCCACTGCGAGGCCCGGGTAAAGAAGGCCCTGGAGGCCCTGCCGGAGGTCCAGGCCGCCAACGTCAGCCATGAGAGCGGCACGGCGGTGGTGACTCTCTCCGGGACCCTCGCCGACGAGGCGTTGAAAAAGGCCGTGGAGGACCAGGACTACAAGGTGCTGGGGATTCAGTAAAACGCGAGAAAAGCGGGCCGCCGGTGGGCGGCCCGCTTTTTAGGCGCTTTTTAAAACAAGTTATGGAAGGGCTTCCGCCAATCAATAGGAAATCGCTTTCATGACATCCCGGATTTTCCCGAAGAGAACCGCGTCTTTGGTCTTGTGCCAGATACCGTCGCCATAGTACCCCTCGGTTTTCGAGCGGTATTCCGCCCAGTTCAGGGCATTGCCCTGGCAGTCGGAGAAGGAACACCCGATGACGCCGTAAAAGGGATCCCCCTCTTCAAGGATGTTAACCCGAAAGGCGGATTCCAGGGGAATCACCACCATGTCCTCCGAAGTCCCATAGTTGACGCAGCTTTTGTCCGCCTCCCCCAAAATGCCGATCTCGCAGAGGTCGTCAATAAAAGCCTGATAGTCCTCCCAGGTCATGCTTTGGGGGTCATAACGGTTCGCCAGGCGGAGCCGTTGTTCCTGCGTCAGCGTGACTGCGTTGGTCTGCTGGGAGGTGCTGCGTTTCTTCGCCGGCTTATCCGGCAGTCCGGCCCGTTTGAGCTCCTCCACATCTTGCTTGCAGGATTCGGCCTGGGTTTTGCGGAACTCCTCCATGAAGCCCGCCAAAAGGGCCTGGTTTCCCATTCCGGTATAGGACGGAGCGCGCGGGGCACTCGGCCCTCCGCAGCCAAGGGCGTTTGCTGCTGAAACCATTGTCCACCCCCCCTTAGGCAACCGCGTCCAGGAGCTCCCGGACCTTTCCGAACAGGCGGGCCTCGTCGGTCTTCCGCCAGGATTGGCTGTCCGAATCCCAGCACTGGAAGCTGGAGAGGAACTTCATCCAGCCCAGAACGTCGCCCTTCCAGGAGTCAAAGGACCAGGGGTCCCTGACGGGAGCCGTATAAAGGCTGGCGGTGCAGGTGGGCCCGGAGAGATCGACAGGAGTCATTTCCAGGCCACTGAACCCGCAGTGGAGGAAATCCTTGTCCTCCTGGTCCAAAACGCCAAACTCGCAGAGCTTGCCGATGAGGGACTGGTAGTCCTCCCAGCTCATATTTTTCAGGTCGAAATTCTCCTTCAGGTACTGCTTCTGCTCCGCCGTCAGCGGGGTCTTAATTACTCCGTTTTCCAGCCGGTCCCTCAGGCGGTCGAAGTGCGCCGCGCTCCCCTTTTTCGCCAGCTCCAGCACCTGCTCCCGGAATTCCGGCTTGGCATAGCCCACGTTCGGGCCGATGGGGTCCATCCACTCTTTGGGGATGCTTTGTCTGCTTGTCGCTTGAATCATGGTTTTTCCTCCATTTCACAGATTCCGCGGGTTTCGAGCGCCCCTGACCTTGAATCCGTTCAATGGAAGCCGCTCCGGTTTCGATTCCCTTCTTTTAGGAACATCGACCGGATTTTTTGGAAATATAAGAGGTTTTCCTTATTTTTTCGCGGCCCGGTCCGCCTCGATTTGCAGCTTCAGGGCCTCCACCGCCACCCGGACGGAGGTGCTGGTGTCTTCGCTCATCTTCTGGTCCAGGCCCGCGGCCTCCCGCTCCTGGTTCCAGACCACATGGAAGCAGCTGCCGCAACGGCAGCCCAGGGCGGCGGCCACTACGAAGAGAGCGGCGCTTTCCATCTCGCTGGCCTTCACCCCCAGGCGCTTCCAGCTCTCCCACTTCTGCTGGAGCTCGTAATACACCGGGGAGGCGGCGGGGTCGTGCTGGCCGTAGAAGCTGTCCTTGCACTGGACGATGCCGGTGTGGAGCGGATAGCCCAGGGCCTTGGTGGCCCGGACCAGGCAGTCCACGATGCCGAAGTCCGCCACGGCGGGGAACTCCAGGGGGGCGTATTCCAAGCTGGTGTGCTCGAAGCGGACGGCGCCGGTGGCCACCACAATGTCCCCGGACTGGACGTTTACGTCGATGCCGCCGCAGGTGCCCGTGCGGATGAAGGTATCCGCGCCGCACTTGTGGAGCTCCTCCATGGCGATGGAGGCGGAGGGGCCGCCGATGCCGGTGGAGCAGGCCGTCACCTTCTCCCCCAGGAGAGTGCCGGTCCAGACGTTGTACTCCCGGTTATAGGCCACCTGCTTCGCGTTGTCAAAATAGGCGGCGATGGCGGGCACCCGGCCGGGATCGCCAGGGAGAATACAATAGCGGCCGATGTCCTCGGCAGTACAGGCAATGTGGAACTGTTTTTCCAGTTTTTGCATAATCGTCACCTCTGTGTTGTGATATTGTGGAAATAGTATAGCAAATTGTCGTGGACTTTGCAACAATATGACGGGAAAAATTTCGAAGGGTCCACCTTTTCGGGGGACCCTTCTTGCATAGGTGAGGAAGTGCTATTATATAGAAAGATTATAAATTAATTTTATTATCTATAAAATATCTCCGGCCATGCGGTCCAGGGTCTCCCCGGCGAGACGGTAGACGGTCCAGTCCGCCATGGGCTCTGCTCCCAGGGATCGGTAGAAAGTGATGCTGGGCTCGTTCCAGTCCAGGCAGGACCACTCCAGGCGCCCGCAGCCCCGCTCCTTGGCCAGGGCGGCCAGAAACCGGAGGAGGGCGGTTCCGACGCCCTTTCCCCGGTACTCCGGGAGGACATAGAGATCCTCCAGGTATAGACCGGAGCGGCCCAGGAAGGTGGAAAAGTTATGGAAAAACAGGGCAAAGCCAACTTCCTGGCCCTGTTCCTGGGCGAGAAGCACCTCCGCTCTTTTTTGGCGGAAGAGCTGGTCCGCCAGAAGATCTTCCGTGGCGGTGACCTGATCCAGCAGGTGCTCGTAGTCCGCCAGTTGGCGGATGAATTGCAGAATTCGCGGTGTGTCCGCCTCGGTTGCAAAACGAATGGTCAAGGGATGCGCCTCCTATTTCATGGTCACCACGGTGACGCCGGTTTCCCCCTCGCCGTAGACCCCCAGGCGGAAGCTCTTTACCGCCTTGTTCCGCCGCAGAATGCCGTGGACGGCCTTGCGGAGGGCCCCGGTGCCTTTGCCATGGATGATGGTGACGGTCTCCAGCTTTCCCATGACGGCGGAGGAGAGGAAGGTCTCCACGACGCTCTCCGCCTCCAGGGTCTCCATGCCACGGATGTCCAGCTCCCGGGCGGCGGCGGCCCGGAGGGTCCGGGTTCCGCTGGAGACCGGGGGGGCTTTGGGAGTCCGGGCGGCCCGCTCGTCGTCTTCGATGAGACGGACTTCGGAGGACTTGGCTTTCAGTTTCAGAATCCCGGCCTTCAGCTGGAGGATGCCATCCTTGCCCACGGAGAGGACCTCGGCGGGCTGGCGGACGCCGGGAAATTCCACCAGATCGCCCTTGACGATGGGGCGGCTGGGCTTGGGAATGGGGGCGGGGTGGTCTTTCTCCTTGCGGAGGCGGTCCTCCGCCTGGTTCAGCCCGGCCCGGATGGCGGCCTGGGCGTCGTTGATGTTTTGGGCGGCGTCCGCCGCGGCCTGCCGCCGCCGGAGCTCCGCCAGGTCGTTGAAGGTCTGGTCCGCCGCGGCCTTGGCATCCCGGAGGATGCGTTTGGCCTCCGCCTCGCCCCGGCTCCGGGCGTTCTCCTTGGCACGCTCCATCTGCTCCCGGAACTCCCGGGCCTTTCGGGCGTCCTCCTCCCGCTGGCGGAAGAGACGGTCCGATTCCGCGTCCCGCTTTTCCAGGGCCTGACGCTTGGCCTCCAGCTGGGTCAGGATGTCCTCGAAGCGGACGCTGTCCCCGCTCATCTGGGTTTGGGCGGCGGCGATGACCTCCTCGGGAAGGCCCAGCCGCCGGGAGATGGCGAAGGCGTTGGACTTGCCCGGAATTCCAATGAGAAGGCGGTAGGTGGGGCTGAGGGTTTCCACGTTGAATTCGCAGGAGGCGTTCTCCACCCCCGCGGTGGTCATGGCGAAGGTTTTCAGCTCGGCGTAATGGGTGGTGGCGGCGATTTTGGCCCCGGCGGAGCGGACGTGCTGAATGACGGCAATGGCCAGGGCCGCGCCCTCCACGGGGTCCGTGCCGGCCCCCAGCTCGTCGAAGAGAACGAGGCTTTTCGAGTCCGCCTCTTGTAGGATGCCCACAATGTTGGTCATGTGGGCGGAGAAGGTGGACAGGTTCTGCTCGATGCTCTGCTCGTCGCCGATGTCCGCCAGAACCCGGTCGAAAACCGCCACGGCGCTGCGGTCCGCCGCCGGAATGTGGAGGCCGCACTGGGTCATCAGGGTCAGAAGGCCCAGGGTTTTCAGGGAGACCGTTTTGCCGCCGGTGTTGGGGCCGGTGATGACCAGGGTGTCAAAGTCGCCGCCCAGCTCCAGGTCGATGGGCACCGCTGCCTTGGGGTCCAGAAGGGGATGCCGGGCCTTGCGGAGGCAGACGGCGCCGTCCCGGCGGAGCTCCGGGCGGACGGCGTCCATTCGATAGCTCAGCTGACCCCGGGCGAAGATCAGGTCCAGGTGGACCAGGGCGTCGTAATCCCACTGGATGTCCTCCCGGTGGGCGGCGGCCTCGGCGGAGAGCTCCGCCAGGATGCGCTCGATCTCCTTTTGCTCCTTGGCCTCCAGCTCCACGTACTCGTTGTTGGCCTGGACCACCCCCATGGGCTCCACGAAGACCGTGGCCCCGGAGGAGGAGATGTCGTGAATCAGGCCGGGAAGGTTCCCCTTCTGCTCCGCTTTCACGGGGACCACGAAGCGGCCGTCCCGCTGGGTGATGATGGTCTCTTGAAGGACCTTGGCGTAGGTGGGGGAGGAGATGATCTTCTGGAGGATTTGGCGGCTCTTGACCTGGGCGGCCCGCATGTGGCGGCGGATGTCCGCCAGCTCCGGAGAGGCGGCGTCGGCAATGGTGTCCTCGTCGGGGATGCAGCGCTTGATGCGCTCTTCCAGGAAGTGGTTCCCGTGGAGGGAGAGAAAGAGGTGGTCGATGGCGGTCTTTTCGCCGGCGCTGTCGTTGAAATACTCCCGGGCCCGGCGGGCGGCGGTGAGAAGATCCGCGACGCGCAGGAGCTCCCGGGTATTCAGACTGCCGCCCCGGTCCGCCCGGTCCAGGGTTTCCGCCACGGGCTTTACCCGGTCGAAGGAGGGCGCGCCCTGCCGGCCGATCATTTGGCGGGCGGCGTCGGTTTGGTCCAGAAGGCGGAGGACTTCCTCGGGTTCCGTCTCCGGGGCGGCGCTTAGGGCCCGGGCCTTGGCCTCGGCGCTGACGGCCTGGTCGGAGAGGAGCTGAAGGACCCGGGGGAGTTCCAGGGTGCGGAGGGATTTTTTAAACAGGTCGCTCATGTGGGAGTTCCTCCTTGTTGGGGATGTTCTGGGGGCGGTGGAAGACGGGGACCCTGGGAAACGGTGGCCTCTGGGAGGGGCGGTCTTCCAGGCGGCCCGTCTGCCGGGAGTATAGCCGCTCGAAGGAACCGAGATGCCGGCGGAGAGAATGGCTCGGTTACAACAGGGTTTTGTAGAAGTCCAATGCGCCGAAGGTCCGCTCCAGCTGGGCGTAGAGAAAGGCCTCTGAGGCGGCCGTGAGGCGGTGAAGGGAGTCCTCCCCCAGGCGGAAGGAATAGAGGCGTTTGGGGTCCCCGTAAATAATATGGCGCAGGGCGGCCAGAGAGTCCCGGCACAGGGGACGGCCTCCTCCGCCACCGCAGTCCCGGCAGCGCAGCAGACCCTGTACCGGGTCCAGGACGGGGCCCGCCGGGTCCTCCCGGCCGCAGAGGGCGCAGGCGTCTGCCAGGGGTTCGTAGCCCGCGAGGCACAACAGGCGCAGCTCGAAAGCGGGCTTTACCAGGGCGGGCGGCTTGTGTAAAGTGGAAAGGGCGTACAGGCCGTTGAGGAGATGACGTAGCAGCTCCGGGACGGGAACGGCCTCCGGGGCCACGGCCTCGGTCAGCTCCGCCATGTAGCAGCCAAGGGACAGGGCCGTCAGATCGTTCCGGAGACCGGAGAAGAGCTCCAGGGTGGCGGCGTCGCTGCCGTAGTGCCAGTCCCGGCGCTGATAGAGGGTCCACTCGGCGTAGGCCAGGGGTTGGGCGGCGGCGGCAAATTTGCAGTTTTTCTGCCGCGCTCCCCGGGCAATGACGGGAATACGGCCCTGCTCCCAGGTCAGGAGCGTTAGAATCTTGTCCGTCTCCTTGGTCTCCGTCTCCCGGAGAACGATGCCCCGGTCCACGAGATAGGACGTTCCCGCCATGGGTGTTCCTCCTTGGTGTATACGAAGAGTATAATTTCTGCCGTTTACGACAAAACGGCGGTTGATCTGTGCTTGGTTGATCGGAAAAGCACGGTAATGGTCTGCGGGGCAGAGAATTTACGACTTGGGGGTGATTCTTGTTATGTACGGGGAGTTGTAAGATCCCCGTTTATGACAAGGTGTTGTTTAAATCGTCCTCGATTGACCGATAGAGCATATAGGCCAGGGGTTCTCCGGTGAGACAGAAGAGCTCCCAGAGCGGCGCGGGTTCCATGTTGTCCATGTCGCGGACCTCCTTTTGCGGATAGTCTGCGGACACCGCCGGGGTGGGATACGTGGAAAGTTCCGGTCATTCTGGAAGCGTAAAATCCTCGTTTTTGAAATGGCTGTAATGCCGGCCCTTTTCCGACGTCTCCAGAATTTCCACATGGCCGCCGGTTTGGGGGGCTCGCTTACTCAGTCTTCCCGATAGCCCAGGCTGCGGACATAGTTCACGTTGTCCCGCCAGTTTTCCTTGACCTTCACCCAGGTTTCCAGATAGATCTGCGTTCCCATAAACTTCTCCATGTCGTGCCGGGCCAGGGAGCTGATTTTTTTCAGCATTGCGCCCTGTTTGCCGATGATAATGCCCTTGTGGCTGGCTTTTTCGCAGTAGATGGTGGCCTCTACGTCGACGATGCCGGAGTCCCGCTCGGAGAACTTGGTGATTTCCACGGCGGTGCCGTGGGGAATTTCCTTGTCCAGGCAGAGAAGCAGCTTTTCCCGGAGGAGCTCGCCCATCACCTGGCGCTCCGGCTGATCGGAGGTCTGGCCGTCGGGAAAGAGCTGGGGGCCCTCCTGGGCGTATTTGCGGAGTTCGGCCATGAGGTCGTCCAGGCCGTCGCCGGTGTGGGCGGAGAGGGGGAGGATGGCGTCGAAGCCGTCCCAATAATCGTTGTAGGCGGCGATAACGGGAAGGAGCTCCGCGGGTTCCACGGTGTCGATTTTGTTGATGGCCAGGACGCAGGGAAGCTTTTCCTCCCGGACCCGGTCAATGAGGGCCTTCTCCGGGCCGCCTACGTGGGGGATGGGTTCCACCAGGAGGAGGGCGCAGTCCACGTCGGAGAGGCTGGCGGTGACGACTTTGACCATGTAGTCGCCCAAGGCGGACTTGGGCCGGTGGAGGCCCGGGGTGTCCAGGAGGATGAACTGGGTGTCCTCCCGGTTAACGACGCCGTAGATGCGGTTCCGGGTAGTCTGGGCCTTGTTGGAGACGATGGCGATTTTTTCGCCCACCAGGGCGTTGGTGAGGCTGGATTTGCCCACGTTGGGGCGGCCACAGACGGTAATCATAGCGGTTTTTTCAATGTTCATCAGGTGATCCTCAACTTTCTTTTTTGAGCAATTTTAGGGGGATTGGCGCTCTGCGTGGAAGGGCGGACCAGGGAATCCGCCCCTACAGGGAGCTTCGGTTTTCAGACAGCCCCAGAAGGTAGTCGGTGCTTACCTCAAAATACCTTGCCAGGGTGCATAATGTCAAGGCGGAAATGTTAATTTCCCCTTTTTCGATCTTTTGATAATGCCGCTGGGTAACGCCAATCAGCTCTCCCAGCTCCCGCTGGTATAAACGGCGTTCATTCCGCAGGGCTTTCAAGCGCATGCCTAATGTTTGAAGTGTGTCCATAAAAACTCCTTGACATACGTCATATAATGAGTTATAATAGTATCATTAAAAGACCTATCCAAATAGCGCCAAGGTAGCGCCAGCGAAAAGAGCAGCCGGTCGATTCGATGTTAGGCAAACCCCCGCTCAACCTAAAACCGCGGGCAGATCATTCCTGGCTCCCGCCAGTCATTCGGCGCGCCCCCGTTTTCTCTCTTCCACCGTGCACGGCGCATTCTCTCTTTTCGCAAAAGAGAGAATGGGGGGTGCATTGCCCAGCCATCGCTGATTGCCATGCCTCCCCGCCCGAAGGGCGAGTACCAGCCCCCCTCATCGGATGAGGGCCTTTTTCAAATACTGCCCCGTATAGGACCCCTCGCAGGATGCGACGCACTCCGGCGTCCCGGTACAAACGACATTCCCCCCGCCGTCGCCTCCCTCGGGGCCCAGGTCGATGATCCAGTCGGCGGACTTAATCACATCCAGGTTGTGCTCGATGACCACAACCGTATTCCCATTGTCTACAAGCCGCTGGAGTACCTCCAGCAATTTCCGCACGTCGTCGGTGTGAAGGCCCGTGGTGGGCTCGTCCAGAATATAGATGGTTTTTCCCGTGGCCTGCTTGCTCAGCTCCGTGGCCAGCTTTACCCGCTGGGCTTCGCCGCCGGAGAGCTCCGTGGAGGGCTGGCCCAGCTTCACGTACCCCAGACCCACGTCCTGGAGGGTCTGGAGGCGGTTCCGCAGCTTCGGCAGGGGCGCGAAAAACTCCAGGGCCTCGTCCACCGTCATGCCCAGCACCTCGGAGATGTTCTTCCCCTTATAGTGAACCTCCAGGGTCTCCCGGTTGTACCGGCGGCCCTTGCACACCTCGCAGGGGACGAAAATGTCCGGCAGGAAGTGCATCTCAATTTTCAGCACGCCGTCGCCGGAGCAGGCCTCGCAGCGGCCTCCCCGGACGTTGAAGCTGAACCGGCCCGGACCGTAGCCCCGGCTTTTCGCCTCCTGGGTGGAGGCGTAGAGGTCCCGGATATCGTTGAAGAGATTCGTATAGGTGGCGGGGTTGGAGCGGGGCGTCCGGCCGATGGGGCTCTGGTCGATGCTGACCACCTTGTCCAGATACTCCAGACCGTCAATGCCGGCGCACTTGCCGGGGTGAACCTTCATGCGCATCAGCTCCGCCCCCAGACGCTTGAAGAGCACCTCGTTCACCAGGGACGATTTGCCGCTGCCGGACACACCGGTGACCACCGTGAAGGTCCCCAGGGGGAAGTCCACGTCCACCTTTCGAAGGTTGTTCTCCTCCGCCCCCCGGACGTGAAGAAATTTCCCGTTTCCGGGACGGCGGACGTCCGGGATGGGAACGCGCTTCCTCCCGGAGAGGTATTGGCCGGTCAGAGAATGGGGGTTGGCCATGACCTCCTCCGGCGTGCCGGCGGCCACAACCTCGCCGCCGTGGATGCCCGCGCCGGGGCCGATGTCGATGAGGTAGTCCGCCTCCCGCATGGTGTCCTCGTCGTGCTCCACCACTAGGAGGGTGTTTCCCAGGCTCTGGAGGTTCCGGAGCGTGGCCAGGAGCTTGTCGTTATCCCGCTGGTGGAGGCCGATGGAGGGCTCGTCCAGAATATAGAGGACCCCCATCAGGCTGGAGCCAATCTGAGTGGCCAGGCGGATGCGCTGGCTCTCGCCGCCGGAGAGGGTCCCGGCGGCCCGGCTCAGCGTCAGGTAGCCCAGGCCCACGGACTGGAGGAAGCCCAGGCGGGACTTGATCTCCTTCAGGATGCGCCCGGCGATGAGCTGCTGCTGGTCCGTCAGCTCCAATTGCTCCACCCAGGCCAGCTCGTCCAGGACGGAGAGGCGGGTCAGGGCGTCGATGTCCTTGTCGCCCACGGTGACGGCCAGAGATTCCTTTTTCAGGCGGCGGCCCTTACAGGTGGGACAGGGACACTCCGCCATCAGCTCTTCCAGCTCCCGCTTGCTGGCGTCGCTCTGGGTCTCCTGGTAGCGGCGCTCCACGTTGTTGCAGATGCCCTCGAAGGGCTGGTAGAGAATGCCTTTGCCCCGGGGCTGGTCGTAGTGGAGCTCCAGCTTTTCGCCCTTGGTGCCGTAGAGGATGATGTCCCTGGCTTCGGGGGAGAGGTCCTCCCAGGGGGCGTCCAGGGAGAAGTGGTATTTTTTGGAGAGGGCGTCGAAGTACATGCGGGAGATGCCGTCGGAGCGGATGTTCCCCCAGCCGCTGGCCTGGATGGCCCCCTCCAGGATGGTTTTTTTGGGATCCGGGACCACCAGGGACACGTCGACCTTCAATTGGCTTCCCAGGCCCGTGCAGGTGGGGCAGGCGCCGAAGGGGTTGTTGAAGGAAAACATGCGGGGGGTGAGTTCTTCGATGGAGACGCCGCAGTCCTCGCAGGCGTAGTTTTGGGAGAACATCAGGTCCTGCTCTTCCCGAAGGAGGTTGATGACGGCCAGGCCGCCGGAGAGGGCGGAGGCGGTTTCCACGCTGTCGGTGAGGCGCTGCTGGATGTCCGGGCGGATGATGAGGCGGTCGATGATGACTTCGATGTTGTGCTTTTTATTTTTCTCCAGCTTGATTTCCTCGTCCAATTCATAGAGGTTTCCGTCCACCCGGACGCGGACGTAGCCGGAGCGTTTGGCGTCTTCGAAGATTTTGGCGTGCTCGCCCTTTTTGCCCCGGATGATGGGGGCCATGACCTGGATGCGGGTGCCCTCGGGAAGGGAGAGGACCTGGTCGATGATTTGGTCGATGGTCTGCTGGCGGATGACCTTGCCGCACTTGGGGCAGTGGGGGGTGCCCACCCGGGCCCAGAGGAGGCGGAGGTAGTCGTAGATCTCGGTGACGGTGCCCACGGTGGAGCGGGGGTTTTTGGAGGTGGTTTTCTGGTCGATGGAGATGGCGGGGGAGAGACCCTCGATGTAGTCCACGTCGGGCTTTTCCATCTGGCCCAGGAACATCCGGGCGTAGGAGCTGAGGCTTTCCACGTAGCGGCGCTGGCCCTCGGCATAGATGGTGTCGAAGGCGAGAGAGGATTTGCCGCTGCCGCTGAGGCCGGTCATGACTACCAGTTTATCCCTTGGGATGGTGACGTCAATGTTCTTGAGGTTGTTGGCGCGGGCGCCTTTTACGATGATTTTATCTTGCATAGAGGCTCCTTGTACTCGCCCTAACGGGCGGGGGGGGATTTCAGCCATGATGATGGCTGGTTCATTGCACCCCCCATTTTCTCTTTTTCTTCCAGAAGAAAAAGAGAAAACGGGCCGTGCACGGTCCAAAAGAGAAAAAGAAGGATCGCCCCTGCGGGGGGACGGGGACGGGGGTCGCGCAAGAGGTGCTTCCTCCGGGTACGCATGCCTTCTGCCCGCGGCGTAGTTTGAGCGGGGGGGTTGGAGATTATCGAATGGAATCCCTTCTCTTTTCGCTGCCGCTCACCTGGCGGTTGGGGGTAGGTATCCGCCTTTTTCCGGGCCCACTCTTCTACCGATAGGCCACCCTGTGGGGCCCATCCTTCTCCCGATAGGACACCCTGTAGGGGCGGACCTGTGTGTCCGCCCTCTCCCAGGTTTCCACCTATCTCTCCTCAGACCTTCCCAGCAGGTAGTCGGTGCTCACTTCAAAATAATCTGCCAGGGTGCATAATGTCAAGGCTTGGACGTTAATTTCTCCCTTTTCCATTCTCTGATAATTGCGGAGCGTCATGTCGAGGAAATCCCCCATATCCTTTTGCCGCTGCTTTTTTTCCTTACGGAGAATCTGAAGGCGATGGCCTAAAATCTCCAGTTGATTCATAAAATTTCTCCTTGACATGCGACGCAAAATGTCATATAATAAAAATATGACATTTCACTTCATTTTTTGGGGGGTGGCTATGCTTGCAGTCGAACAAAGGCTTTTTGATACCTACGGCGAAACCATACTAAGGGAAATGGGGCACGGGTTTGACGAGGCGGAGCTGGAAAAATGGCTGGGAACTTTTCCCATTGACGGAAAGGTTCGCTATCGTATCGTCGATGGGCTCCTAGACTACTACCAGCATTGGGCCCCGGCGTCTTTCGCCGTCGGCTTCCGCTTGGGCCTCGCCCTCTTAAACGACGATATCCGCCGTTTCCGCCCGGAGAAGGACTAACAGCGCTCGGGGCTCCACCTCCACCTGGGCGCCGATCTTCCCGGCGGACACGTAGATGGTTTCAAACTCCAGGGCCGTTTCGTGGAAGATCGTGGGGTACGGCTTCTTCAGGCCTACGGGGCTGCACCCGCCCCGGATATAGCCCGTGACGGCAGTGATGTCCTTCACCGCCAGCAGCTCTACGGATTTTTCACCTGCCGCTTTGGCGGCCTTTTTCAGGTCCAGACTGTCCGGCGTGGGAATGTCGAAGACATAATAACCGCCGGAGGCTCCCTTCGCTACCAGGGTTTTGAAGGCCCGCCGGGGGTCCTGGCCCAGGGCCTGGGCCACGTGAACGCCGTATTCCCGAGTGCCCTGGGGGCCTTCGGTTTCCTCATAGAAATGGGGAGTATAGGGGACCTTTTTCTGGTCTAAAATACGCATTACATTGGTTTTTTCATCCTTTTTCTTTGCCATGCTTCACCTCAGAATATACACGCCCGCCAGGACGCAGAGGATGCCCAGCGCCGTCAGGGGGCCCATGGATTCGCTAAAGGCCAGGACCCCCGTCAGGGTCGCCGCCACCGGCTCCAGGCTGGCCAGAATGGAGGCGCGGCCCGGCTCCATCCGGGCCAGTCCTCAGGTATACAGGATGTAGGGCGCGGCGGTGGAGATCAGGGCCAGGGCGAAGGCCGTTCCCCACACGCTGGGGGTTTCCAGGAAGGCCCCGGCCAGCTCCGCCGGGCGGAGAAGGACCAGAGACGCCGGGCCCGCGAAGAGGAAGGTCCAGACGGTGACGGTCAGAGGGGGGTAGTGGGCCAGGGCGTAACGGCCAAAGATGCTGTAGAGCGCGTAAAAGAATCCGGAGCCCAGGCCCAGGAGGACGCCGGGGAGAGTGACGGACAGATTGCCGCTGAACACGCCGCAGACGAGGCTCACGCCCAGCAGCGTCAGGGCGAGAGCAAGGAGCTTTCGCCCCGTCACGGGTTCCCTCCAGAGGACGGCGGAGAGGAGGACGACGAAGGAAGGGGCCGTGTACAGCAGGACGGAGGCCACCGAGAGGGAGCAGAGCTTTTGGCAGGAGAAGTAGCAGACGGTGAAGAACACCACGCTGACCACGCCGGTGCCGAAGAAGTATTTGAGGTGCCCGGGGGCGACGCGGAAGACGCTCCGGTCCTTGAAAGCGAAGAAGAGCACCAGCAGGACCATGGCCGCCAGGTTGCGGACCAGAACGACGGAGAGGGGCGAGAGGCCCGCCGCCATCAGCTTCCGGTTCCACAGTCCGATGACGCCCCAAAGGGCCGCCGCCGCCAGGATTGCGGCTGCCGCCGGGGCTTTTTTTTGCGTCTCCATCTATTCTCCCAAAATCTCCCGCTGCACATACTTGGGCAGCTTCTTCAAAACCAGCCCGTGGGACTCCGCGCAGAGCTCCCGGAGGATGTCGTCCGGCAGATCGCCGTCCAGAAGGCAGGCGATCCAGGTTCGTTTGTCGCAGTAAAAGCCTGGCAGGATTTCCGGATGGGTGGCCCGGAGAATTTCGCTTCGGGCGGGGTCGCATTTCAGATTCACCAGGTCGTGGCCGTTGTAGGCTGCATCCTTCATGCCCCGGGGGGAGCAGACGGCGGCGAAGAGCTTGTCCCGGAGCTTGTAGCGGAACCAGCCCCACTCGGGCTTATAGTCTTTTTCCACTCCCGGCAGGGAGAGGAGGTAGGTGTCCAGCCAGTCGTATTTCATGGAATATCCTTTCTCTTATCCGATGCGCAGGGGCCGCCCTACAGGGCGCAGCTTACAAACCCTCTCCCCGCAGCTCGATGATCTGGTCCCGCAGGACCGCCGCGTACTCGAACTCCAGCATCTTGCTGGCTTCCTTCATTTCCTTCTCCAGGCGCTTGATCTCCGCGTCCCGCTCCGCCTTGTTCAGCTTCTTGCGGGGACGGGTGGTTTCGTTCTCCGCGGAGGCAGAGATCTCCAGCACCTCCCGGACGCCCTTGATGATGGTCTTGGGGACGATGCCGTGCTCTTGGTTAAAGCGGTCCTGGATGGTCCGGCGGCGCTCGGTCTCGTCCATGGCGGCTTTCATGGAAGGGGTGACGGTGTCGGCGTAGAGGATGACCAGGCCCTCCGCGTTTCGGGCGGCGCGGCCGATGGTTTGAATGAGGGAGGTCTCGGAGCGGAGGAAGCCCTCCTTGTCCGCGTCCAGCACGGCAACCAGGCTGACCTCGGGAAGGTCCAGGCCCTCCCGCAGGAGGTTGATGCCGATGAGCACGTCGAACTTCCCCAGGCGGAGGTCCCGGATGATCTCCATGCGCTCGATGGTCTCCACATCCGAGTGCATGTAGCGGACTTTGATGCCGGCGTTTTTGAAATACTCCGTCAGGTCCTCCGCCATTTTTTTCGTCAGGGTGGTGACCAGAACCCGCTCGTTTTTCGCGGCCCGGGCGTTGATCTCCTCCATGAGATCGTCGATCTGCCCGGTGACGGGACGAACCTCCACCTGGGGATCCAGGAGCCCGGTGGGGCGGATGACCTGTTCCACGACCTGGTCCGCCCGTTCCCGCTCGTAGGGGCCGGGGGTGGCGGAGACAAAGACGGCCTGCCCGATGCGGCCCTCGAATTCCTCGAATTTCAGGGGGCGGTTGTCGTAGGCGCAGGGAAGGCGGAAGCCGTATTTGACGAGACTGTCCTTCCGGGCGTGGTCGCCGTTGTACATGGCCCGGACCTGGGGAAGGGTGACGTGACTTTCGTCCACGAAGAGCACGAAATCGTCGGGGAAGAAGTCCAAAAGGGTCATGGGAGCGGAGCCCCGGGGACGCTCGGAGATGATGCGGGAATAGTTCTCAATGCCGGAGCAGTAGCCAAGCTCCTGCATCATCTCCATGTCGTACTCCGTCCGCTGGCGGATTCGCTGGGCCTCCACCAATTGGTTGTTCTCCGTGAAGCTTTGCACCTGTTCCTCCAGCTCGGCCCTGATCTCCCCGATGGCCCGGTCCATCTTGTCCTTGGTGGTGACATAGTGACTGGCGGGGTAGATGGCGATGTGGTTGAGAACCCGGTTTACGGAGCCGGTGATGGGGTTGAACTCGCTGACCCGCTCGATCTCGTCGCCAAAGAACTCCACCCGGATGGCTTTGTCCTTGTAGTAGGCGGGGTAAATCTCCACAGTGTCTCCACGGACACGGAACATGTTTCGCTCAAAGGCGATGTCGTTCCGCTCGTAGCGTATCTCCACCAGCCGCCGGAGGAGTTCGTCCCGGTCCCATTCCGCCCCGGCCCGGAGGGAGACCACCATCTTGGCGAAGTCGTCGGGCTCGCCCAAGCCGTAGATGCAGGAAACAGAGGAAACCACAATCACGTCCCGGCGTTCCAGCAGGGCGCAGGTGGCGGAGAGGCGAAGACGGTCGATCTCGTCGTTGGTGGAGGCGTCTTTGGCAATGTAGGTGTCGGTGTGAGGAATATAGGCCTCAGGCTGATAGTAGTCGTAATAGCTGACAAAATACTCCACGGCGTTTTTGGGAAAGAATTCCTTGAACTCCGCGCAGAGCTGAGCGGCCAGGGTTTTGTTGTGAGCCAGGACGAGGGTGGGCCGCTGGACGGCCTCGATGACCTTGGCCATGGTGAAGGTCTTGCCGGAGCCGGTGACGCCCAGGAGTACCTGTTCTTTCAGCCCGCTTTCGATGCCCGCCGCCAAGGCGGCGATAGCCTCCGGCTGGTCGCCTGAGGGCTGGTATTCGGATACGACTTGAAATTTCGGCATGGGAACCTCCTGTGGGGGTTGTGTAGGTATAGGATACCATAAAGCTGGAGATATTACAACATTTGTTCGATATATTTTTTCAAGTTCCGAGGGGATTTTGAGGAATAGGAGAAGGGACATGTCCTAGTAAAAATAGGCCATCGAAGGACCAGAGGCCACGGGATCCTGGCCGATTCGATGACCAGGCCAGCGACAGCGGAAAGAGGAATACGCCAAGTCGACAAGCACCAGCCCCCGTATGACTACGCCGCGTGAGAAATCATTCCTGTCTTCATCCAGTCATTCAGGCGCGCCCCCGTATCGTAATCCCCGTACTTCTTTTTCTCTTTTGGACCGTGCACGGCCCGTTTTCTCTTTTTCTACTGGAAGAAAAAGAGAAAATGGGGGGTGCAAAGGACCAGCCATCTTCATGGCTGAAATCCCCCCGCCCGTTAGGGCGAGAAAAAGCCCCCTCCCCTGGCAAGGGGGAATCAAGCAAAATACCCCGATTCCGAGAAGGAAACAAAATCCCCATCCGCGACAATAATATGGTCCTTCAATTCAACCTGAATGGCCGCGAGGGCCACCCTGGCCCTCTCCGTCGCCGTATGATCGTCCGTGGAGGGCAGCGCAACCCCGCTGGGATGATTGTGGGCAAGCACAACGTACGTGGCCGAACTCAGCAGCGCGTATTCCACCAGCTTCCGAACATCCAAATTGACGCCGGAGGCGCTTCCCTCGCCCAAACGCTTGCAAACCAGCAGTTTGCCCTTTCGGTCCATGCAGAGCTCGTATACCGCCTCGTTTCGCTCCTGGGCGAAGAGTCGCAGAAGATAGGCCCCGATGCTCCGGGTGTTGTCCAGAATCATGTCCCGCTCCGCCGCGGCCAAGTCCGCCCGCTGAGACGCCAGCGCCACCAGCCGGAGCAGTATGGCCGCGTTTTCGCCGACGCCGTCCACCTGCTTCAAAATATCCAAAGGGGCGTTGAGCACGCCACTCAGATTGCCGAAACGGTCGACGAGGGCGTGAGCCATGGGGTTCGTGTCCCGCCGGGGAATGGCGTAGTATAACAGCAGCTCCAATACCTCGTGGTCCGCAAAGCCCTTGAGACCGCTCTCCAGAAAGCGCTGCCGCATGCGCTGGCGGCGTTGGTCGTGAACGCCCATGCACATCACCTCCGAAGTGGACGCTTTCGCTGAGGATGAAGAAGTTTTACCTCGATATTTAGAGGGTATCATAGCATATTTTTGGGGTGGAGTCAATCTTTTGGGGGAGAGGGAAACGCTTTGCCGCGCGTTTTGCTCTTCGATTCTGACGCCGGGCCTGTTTCCCATAAATTGACGGGGAGAAGCGTGGGCGATAGGAAATACTAAAACCGGGACCAGACCCTGTTTGAAGCTTGACGGAACACCCAACCGGCGAAAGCAGCCCTGGAATTGGGTGTTCCGCCAATACGCAAACAGGGCCTGGGCATCCCAAATCCTATTATTATAATAAGGAGGAGCGACCATGAAACGCCGCCCGGAGGAAAAACCCATGGAAAAGGCAAAGGAGATGTCTCAATTCACCGCCGCGAAGACGGACCCCCTGGGGAGCTGGACCGGACAGCCGTTGGACCCCAACGAGATTCCGGTTCAGGACGCGGATGACCTGTAACCACAGACCTTTGGAGGGAGACGGGGAAGGACGCGGCTGGCAGAGATTTTATGTATTGCACAAATATTGAAACGATCAATTGTGCGATTCTAACAAAAACGAGGGTTGACATTCCTTGCCTCTCCTGTTACAATGTGGCTGATTCCAATGGGAATCTCACACCCACGAGTTTATAGCCGGCACAGGGGAGGAGAGGGAGAGACCCGCTGTTCCCACAGGCGCAGAGGCGCGAAGGGCCGCGCAAGCGGCCATATGTGCCGGCCTATGACGCCGGATTTCGAATCAGGAGGTATATTTCGATGACGAGAGTAATTGATATAAAGAACAAGGAACAGATCCAGCGCATTAACCAGCTGGCCTGCGAGGCCCCGTATGAGGTCTGGCTGTCCACCGAGACGGTGATGCTGGACGCCCGGTCCCTGCTGAGCCTCTATTCCCTGGTTGGCCAGCAGGCCAAGGTGGTGACGGAGGACGAGGTGGACCCCAAGGCCCTCAACCGTCTGGTCCGGAAAATGTCCTGAGTCCCCGGCGCCCCGCTGTCCCTTTGAGGACGGCGGGGCGTTTTTTCTTTCCGGCTCCGGGAGGGGCTTTCGAAAGAGCGGAGTTTTTTTATAAAACTTCCAAGAATTTTCTATCGTTTTTTCCCCGTCGTCCCTTTAAAATGATAGGCGTGATTTGAGGGACAGCCTTGAACCACGAAATTTCGATTGGAGGAACTATGATGAAAAAGACGTTTGCCTTGCTTCTTGCCGCGATTCTGATGCTGGCCACGCTGACCGCCTGCGGCGGCGGTGACAAGCCCGCGGACACCACCGGCGGCGACCAGCAGACCCAGGAACCCGCCAACACCCCTGAGGAGACCCCTGAGGCTCCCGAAGAGCCCGCCGCCGGCGGCAACATCGGCGTTTGCATCTACAAGTTCGACGACGCGTTCATGACCACCTACCGCAACGCCCTGGAGAAGATGCTGAAGGAGAAGGGCTTTGAGGTCACCGTCGTGGACGGCAACAACGACCAGGCCAAGCAGAACGAGCAGATCAACACCTTCATCACCCAGGGTGTGGACGCTCTGATCATCAACCCCGTTATGACCTCTGCCGCCGACACCATCATCGCCACCGTGAAGGACGCGGGCATCCCCACCGTCCTCATCAACCGTGAGCCCACCGCTGAGCAGATGGCCGCCTATGACAAGCTGGTCTACGTCGGCTGCGACGCCCGCCAGTCCGGCACCATGCAGGGCGAGCTGATTCTCGACACCCCCAACAAGGGCGACATCAACGGCGACGGCAAGGTCTCCTACATCATGATCCAGGGCGACCCCGAGAACGTGGACGCTCAGTACCGCACCGAGTTCTCCGTCAAGGCTCTGACCGACGCCGGCATGGAAGTCGAGGAGCTGAACCTGACCCGGGGCGATTGGGACCGTGAGAAGGGCCAGACCATCTGCGCCAACGACCTGGCTCAGTTCGGCGACAAGATCGAGGTCGTCTTCTGCAACAACGACGACATGGCCATCGGCGCTCTCCAGGCCATCCAGGCTGCCAACCGCAAGGTCAATGAGGACATCTATCTCGTGGGCGTGGACGCTCTGGACGCGGCCCTGAACGAGGTCAGCAACGGCAACATGACCGGCACCGTGCTCAACGACGCCGAGGGTCAGGCCGCCGGCGCTGTGGCCGAGATGGAGAAGCTGCTGGGCGGCGCCACCTATGCCGCCAACGAGCAGAGCGTGTACGTTGACTACGTGAAGGTCACTCCCGACAACGTGGGCGACTTCATGAAGTAATCCAAGTTCATCAACATAACGCGAAAACGTCTGACAGGGGCGCGTGCCGAAGCGCACGCGCCCCTCTTTTCCATAGCCGGCGAAGCTGGTTTCCGGTTCTTTGCCGGTTATGGAAAAGGCAACATGAACAAGGGGGGACAGTAAATTGTCAGAATATCGTTTGGAAATGCGTGACGTGGTCAAGACCTTCCCCGGCGTCAAGGCCCTGAATCACGCACAGCTCAAGCTCCGCCCCGGCACTGTTCACGCGCTGATGGGAGAAAACGGCGCGGGGAAGTCCACGCTGATGAAGTGCATGTTCGGCATTTACCACATGGACGAGGGCGAGGTTGTCTACGAGGGGCAGAAGGTTCAGATCAAGGGCCCCCTGGACGCGCTGAACCGGGGCATCGCCATGGTGCACCAGGAGCTCCAGCCCATCCCGGAGCGGAGCATCGGCGAGAACATCTATGTGGGCCGCTATCCAACCAAGCGCGTCGGGCCCTTCGTCACCGTGGATCACGAGAAAATGTATCAGGACGCGGCGGTGGTTTTGAAGGAAGTACACCTGAACTACGACCCCAAGGCCAAGCTGGGTACCCTCAGCGTCTCCCAGATGCAGCTGGTGGAGATTGCCAAGGCCGTGTCCGCCGACTGTAAGGTGCTGATCCTGGACGAGCCCACGTCCTCCCTGACGGCGGCGGAGGTGGAGGCCCTGTTCACCATCGTCAACGAGCTGCGGCAAAAGGGCGTCTCCATTGTCTACATCTCCCACAAGATGGACGAGATTCTCCGCATCAGCGACGAGGTCACCATCATGCGGGACGGCCAGTACATCGGCACCTGGGACGCCAAGGGCCTTACCACTGACTTCATCATTACCAAGATGGTGGGCCGGGAACTCTCCAATCTCTACCCACCCCGGAGCAACGTCCCTGGGGAGGTGGTCTTCGAGGTGGAGGATTTCACCTCCATCAATCCCAAGAGCTTCCGCCACGCCAGCTTCCAGGTCCGCAAGGGCGAGATTCTGGGCGTCGCGGGCCTGGTAGGCGCCCAGCGCACGGAGCTGATGGAGGGCCTCTTCGGCCTCCGCTGCCACAGCGCGGGCAGGATTACCTACAAGGGTAAGGAGCTGAAGATCAACCAGCCCAAGCAGGCCATTGACAGCGGCATTGCCATGCTGACGGAGGACCGCCGGGCCACGGGTATCCTGGGCGTCCTCTCCATCGCGGACAACGTGTCCATCGCCTCCTTGAATCAGTACCTCATCGGCGGCTTCATGCTGGACGATGGGAAGATTGAACAGTTGGTGCGGGACAACGTGGCCAAGCTCTCCATCAAGACTCCCTCGTCCAAGACGCTGATCCAGTCTCTCTCCGGCGGCAACCAGCAGAAGGTGCTCATCAGCCGGTGGCTGGCCAACAACCCGGATGTGTTCATTCTGGACGAGCCCACCCGGGGCATCGACGTGGGCGCGAAATACGAGATTTACTGCATCATCGCGGAACTGGCGAAGCAGGGCAAAAGCGTCATCATGATCTCCTCGGAGATGAGCGAGCTCATCGGCATGTCTGACCGGATTATGGTCATGTGCGACGGCCGGGTCACCGGCTTCATCGACGGCAAGGAAGCCAATCAGGAGAACATCATGGCCCTGGCCACCCAGTTTGAATAAGGAGGAGAGAAACCATGGAGAATAGAAAAATTACCACAAAGACGGTTAAGAACTTCCTGTCCAACAACGCCATTATCATTCTGATTCTGTGCCTGGCGATATTCGTGGGCTTCGTTGCCGACAACTTCTGGAAGCCCGCCAACTTCAAGAACCTCATCATCAACATGTCTCCCCGGTTCATCATCGCCTGCGGTGTCTCCGGCTGCCTGATTACCAAGGGCACGGACCTGTCCGCCGGCCGTCAGGTGGGCCTCTCCGCCTGCCTGGCCGCCATGATGCTTCAAAGCGTGGACTACGCCGCCCGGGCCCTGCCCTGGATGCCGGATATCCCCTGGCCGGTGGCGCTGGTGCTGGTGGTTTTGATTATGTGCGTCTTTGGCGCTATCAATGGCTGCGTCATCGCCTTTTTGAAGGTTCCCCCCTTCATCGCCACCCTGGGTATGCAGACCATTGTGTACGGCCTCTGCTCCGTCATCACCGGCAACGACCCTCTGGGCGGCTTCAAGAGCTCTTACTCCCAGGTGGCTCTGGGCGCCCTGGGTCCCATCCCGTATCTTGCGATTTTTGCCGTGCTGGTGGGCGTCTACATGCTCTTTCTGTATAACAAGACCCGCCACGGCAAGTACATGTATGCCATCGGCGGCAACGAGAACGCGGCCCAGGTGGCCGGCGTCAACGTTCCCGCCACCATCATCCGCATTTACGTCCTGGCGTCTATCCTGTATGCCGTGGCCGGCTTCCTGGTGGGCGCCAAGGCCGGCGGCGCGTCCACGGCCACGGGCCTGGGCTATGAGCTGGAGGCCATCGCGGCCTGCACCATCGGCGGCGTGTCCACCAACGGCGGCGTGGGCAAGGTGGGCGGCATCCTCATTGGCGTCATGGTCTTTGAGGTTTTGAAAATCTGCCTCCAGTTCCTCCGCGTGGACCCGGCGTATACCTTCATTGCCCAGGGCCTGGTCATCATCGTGGCCGTGGCGCTGGACCTGCGGAAGTATCTGGCCAAGAAGTAAGAGGCTGGACCAGCGTGCTTCAGGCGAATCCCGTGGACCCGGCGCAGCTGCGCCGGGTCCTGTTTTTGTCCTTCCGCCGGGACAGTGTGGCCCGTGGGATAGCCGGGAGAAGGGGAGACCCTGGAGAAAAGGCCGGCCTGCTTCTCTGGGAAGGTTATTTCCAAATCTCAATTTCTGTAGTATAATAGCCTCAATGGCCAGACGCTTATGAAAAAGGGGGAAGCCGGATGAAGGAATACCGGGTTTTGCTGGTGGACGACGAGGAGGAAATCCGTACCGGCATCAGCCGAAAAATCGATTGGCCCTCCCTGGGCTTCCGATTGGTGGGGGAGGCGGGCAACGGCGAGGAGGCCCTGGAGCTGGCGGAGCAGCTGCGGCCCGACGTTGTGCTGACGGATATCAAGATGCCCTTTATGGACGGGCTGGAACTGTGCCGGCGGCTGCGGATTTCTCTCCCCGGAGCCCGGCTGGTGGTCTTCTCCGGCTTTGACGACTTTGAATATGCCCGCCAGGCCGTGAGCATGGGGGTGTCGGAATACATCTTAAAACCCATCAACGCCCCGGAACTGGGACAGGTGCTGGGCAAGCTCCGGGAGCAGCTGGACCGGCAGCGCCTGGAGCGCCGGGACATGGAAACCCTGCGCCGGCGGTACGAGGAAAGTCTGCCGGTGCTGCGGGAGCTGTTTTACACCCGGCTTCTCAGCGGCCAGATTCGCCCGGAGCAGGTCCGGGACCGGGCGGCCCGGTATGAGATCGATTTGCCCGGGGGAATTTGGGCCGCGGCTTTGGTTCATGTGGACGGCCCCGGCGGCGAGGAGGAGAGGGATGAGCTGCTGCTATTGTCTGTGCAGTCCTTCTTGACCAAGCATTTTTCCCTCCGGGACTGTACCGTGCGGGTGGTGCTCTATGGCGACATGGCGGCGCTGCTGGTCCGCCTTTGCGAAGAGGACCGGCTGTACCCTCTTTTGGAGGAGCTGGAACGCCTTTCCCGCCTCTCTCAGAGCTATCTGGGCTTGGGGCTGACGATTGGCGTCGGTCTGCCCTGCCGGGGGCCGGAGGAGCTGAACCGCAGCGCCGCCGGGGCCCGGTCCGCCCTGGACTACCGGGTTTTGGCCGGGGGAGGCCGGGTGATTTACATCGGGGACCTGGAGCCCCAGGCCACCGCCGCGCCCTCCTTCGAGGAGGAGGACCAGCGGGCGCTGTCGGCCGCCGTCAAGCTGGGGACTCAGGAGCAGGTGGAGGAAATGGTTCGGAGCCTGATGGAGCGCTTGAGCCACGCGGGGCTGTCCCTCTCCAAGTGCGACCTCTTTTTGCTGGAGGTGGTGACCTGCTTGGTGCGGCTGACTCGCTCCGGCGGCGTGGAGGTGGAGGAGGTCTTCGGCGAGCGCTTCACCGGGGCGGTGTCCGTGGCGGACTTCTCCAGCCTGGAGGAGCTGGGCCGCTGGCTGGGGGAGCGCTGTCAGCGTCTCCACGAGCTGCTGGGGCGGCGGCGCAGCGACTCCACCTGGCAGATGGTGGAGCGGGCCAAGGACTACATCGCCGGGCACTACACCGACGAGCAGCTCAGCGTGGAGTCTCTCTGCTCTCACATTCACCTGTCTCCCACCTATTTTTCCACCCTATTTAAGCGGGAGGTGGGGATGTCCTTCACGGCTTACGTGACAAAAGTCCGCATGGACGAGGCGGCCCGGCTTCTCCGGGAGACGGATGAGAAGACCTACCGCATCGCCGAGGCCACGGGCTTCAGCGACCCCAACTATTTCAGCTATGTCTTCAAACGCCACTTCGGCCTATCTCCCTCCAAATTCCGCTCCTCTTCCTTTTCTTGAAAGAAAAGGAAGCAAAAGAACTTTCGCGCGCTCTGGGGGTTTGGTGTTGGACCGGGCTGGAGTGACGGCGACGGAGAGGGATATGGGTGGGGGTTGGGTTTTTTTTTAAAGGGGATTGGGCTCTGTCACCCTGGGCGGCCGGGGGTTCCCGATTTGAACGGCTGTGGTAAACGAGATTTTTGGGACGGGGTAGGGACGTGTTTTTGTGCGTTCGATGTTGGATCGGAGCGGCGATGGGAGGTATTGGAAATGAAGCAAGAACGATGGGCGGTCCTGATTTTGGCGGTTCTGCTGGCGCTGGGCCTGAGTGGCTGCGGAGAGGCTAAGCGGCTGGCGGGAGAGGTGCTGGAGGTTCGGACGGACGAGGCCGGGGCCCTTACCGGTTTTGTGCTGGAGCGGGGCGACGGGCGGTGCTTCGGCGTGGAGATGACGGAGGAGACCAGGGCCTTTCCTCCGTGGGAAGGAACGTGGTACAGCAACGAGGAGATCCGGGCGGATTTTCAGTCCGCGCTCCAACTTGGCTGCGGGGTCAGCGTCTATTACCAGAGCCGGGGAGAGGCCATGACTTCCCAGGACGGACAGAAGCTTACGGCCTATGTGGCCCAGCAGGTGAACATTGAGAGTACGCTGGAGCGGGATGCCGTCACCCTGGCGGATGGCACGGTGGTGGACCTCCGGCGCGCCTGCACCGCGGAGGGAAGCCGAAACTATCAGCTCCCGGACGGCACGGGGCTGCTGTGGGTATATGACGGCGGCGGGCCGGAGCGGCACTATGTCGCGGGCCAGGAGAGTCTGGATGATCTCAGTGAGGCGGCCCGGGAGAGGGTCCAGGCTTATTACGAGAAACAGGGTCCCCAATACGACGAGATGGCGGAGCTGGAGAAGTCCTACGCCGCGTATTTGGAGCTGGGGGAGGAATTCGAGGGCGATTCGATCCGGCGGGATGTCAGTCCCTGCGCTTCCAACGGGAGGGTTTTGTACCTCCTGACCAGCCTGACCCTGCCCCAGGAGTATGGAACCCGTCTTTGCTATGAGCGGCAGTCCGGCGGGGCCTTCGACCGGGAGACCGGGGAGAAGATTGAGAACTGGGATCTCTTCGCCGTGCCGGAGGAGGAGGTCCGCCGCCGCCTTCCGGAGCTGTGCGGCTGGGTGAAGGACCGGAACCTTCGGGAAGCTATGGGCGAGGCCCTGGAAGCGGATATGTTTGTCTTCTTCCCGAGCTGCTTGTCCGTCAGCTTCCCGCCGGGGAGTCTGCCGGGGGAGGAAAATACCTGTATTATCAGCGTGGATTACAAGGACGTGCCGGAGGGCTTCTTCCAGCCCTGGGCCGTTCCGGTTGCCCCTGAAATGTGAGGCTTTGGCGCCGGATGCGGTGTGCTTTAGAGGCCGGAGGGCAGGGTTTGCCTTAAAATAGATTTACAGCTTGGACAAGAAAAGAAGCCCGCGCACCCTTTTGCGCCGGGCCATGGCCCGGTGTTGTTTTTCGTCCCGAAAAACAAGACAGCTTTGAGAGAGGAGGGAGCCCATGAACGTATTCCGCCGCCTCGCCGCCCAATGGGGGGAGCGCTACCGCAAGATGAGCATCCAAATGGTCCTCTCCCTGTCCTTTACCGCCGTGGCGGCGGCGGGAATGCTCTTGATGAGCGTCAGCTTGCTGTGGCGCATCACCGCCGCCAGTGAGGAGCTGGTGGCGGAGAACAGCCAGCGGCTGCTGGCCCAGGCTAACCTGAATCTGGACAGCTATCTCCGGCGGATGATGCGTATCTCCGACACGGTTTATTACCGCAGCATCAAAAACACCGATCTGGCCGGGGACGATCTCACCGGGGACTTGAGCCTTCTCTACGAGGAGAACCGGGACGACCTGGTGTCCCTGGCGGTGTTCGACGGGGAGGGGGATTTGGTGTCCGCCGTGCCTCTGTCGGCGATGAAGAAGGAGGCTGAGCCCGCCGGGAGCGACTGGTTCCAGGACGCTGCCCGGAGCATGGAGAACCTCCATTTCTCCACGCCTCATGTGCAGAACATCTTCGACGACCCGGATTATCCCTACCGCTGGGTGGTGTCCCTCAGCCGCCACGTGCAGCTGACCCGGGGCGGCGTCACTGAGAGCGGCGTGCTGCTGGTGGACATGAGCTTCAGCGGCATCGAGGAGGTCTGCCGGGATGTGACCCTGGCCAACGGGGGGTATCTCTACCTCATCGACGGTGGGGGAGAGCTGATTTACCACCCCCGGCAGCAGCTCATTTACGCCGGGCTCCTGGAGGAGAACAACCGGGCGGCGGCGGCCTATCGGGACGGCAGCCACCGGGAGGAGTTCCAGGGGCAGTCCCGGCAGGTCACGGTAAAGACCGTGGGCTACACCGGCTGGAAGCTGGTGGGGGTGGCCCCTGCCGGAAGCTGGGAGACCTCCTCCCGCCAGCTGCCCCTCTTTGGCTTGACGTTGCTGCTGTTTTCCATCTTCCTCATGGCCTTTTTGAACTACCTCATCTCCGCCCGTATTTCCGATCCCATCCGCCGTCTGGAGCGGTCGATTCGGGAGCTGGAAAACGGCCTTGCGGGGGTGGAGATCGCGGAGGGCGGGTGCTATGAGGTCCAGCGGCTGAGCCACGCCGTGGGCTCCATGGTGTCCACCATGCGCCACCTGATGGACGACATTGTCCGCCAGGAGGAGCAGAAGCGCCGCAGCGAGCTGGAGGTGCTGCAAGCCCAGATCAATCCCCATTTTCTCTATAACACCCTGGATTCCGTGATTTGGATGACGGAGTCCGGCCAGCAGAAGGAGGCCATTCAGATGGTCACCTCCCTGGCACGGTTTTTCCGCATCTCCCTGAGCAAGGGGAAGAGCCTGATTCCCCTCGGCGACGAGCTGGACCATGCCCGGCACTATATGAACATCCAACAAATTCGCTTCAAAAACAAGTTCACCGCCGAGATTTCCGCCGCGCCGGAGGCGGGAGAACTGTACACCCTGAAGCTCGTCCTCCAGCCCCTGCTGGAAAACGCCATCTACCACGGCTGTGCCAGCGCCGAGGACGACGGAATCATCCGGGTCACCGCCTACCGGGAGGGGGAGGACCTGGTCATCGACGTGGAGGACAACGGCTTGGGGATGCGCCCGGAGCTGGCGGCGTCCCTCTTGGACGAGGACCGGCCGGAGCTGCCCACGGGGGGCTCCGGCATCGGGGTTCGAAACGTCCACCAGCGCATCCGGCTGACCTTTGGGGAAGGCTACGGTCTGACCATCCTCAGCGAGCCGGACGAGGGAACGCTGGTGCGCGTCCGGCTTCCGGCCCTGAGCCGGGAAGAGGCGGATCGCTGCCGCCAGGGGGAGGTTCTATGAAGACAAAACAGAACCAAGCGAATCATTGGATTCAGGTTGCCATTCTGGCGGCCCTGGGGCTGGCGGCGGTGCTGTCGCTGATTTTGCCCCAGCTTCTCCAGAGGCGGCGGGAGCCCCAGCTGCTGTCCCTCTCCGTCATGCTCCGGGACACGGACAGCTCCGGCTGGAGCGTGGCCCGCCAGGGGATGGAGCAGGCAGCGGACGAGCTGGGGGCGGAGCTTCGCTTCCTCACCCTCACCGCCGCCAACGACAGCGCCGAGCAGGAGGCGCTGCTCCTGCGGGAGATCAATGGCGGCGCGGCGGCCCTGGTGGTGGTGCCGGCGGACCCGGCGGCGCTGTCCGCTGCCCTGAACTCCTGGTTGGTGGTCTGTCCGGCGGTGACGCTGGAGTCCCCCATGGAGGGCGCGGCGGGAGTGGTGTCTCCGGACAACGCCCTTCTGGGGCGGCAGCTGGCGGAGGCGCTGCTGGAGGACTGGGACGGTGGCGGCGTGGTGCTTTTGGACACCGCCCAAAGCCGCGGCGGCGTGGCGGACCGGCTGGCGGCGGCGGAGGAAACTCTGGCCGGGGCCGGGGTCCCGGTGGCCCGGGAGGAGTTGCTGCCGGAGGGGGACGTCCGCTGGGTCATGGCCTTTGAGCCCACCGTCACCCAGCGAACCGCCGAGGAAAAGGAGACGGAGGGGCGGGATTTTGCCCTGTACGGCGTGGGGACCACCACGGCCATCACCGCCCAGCTGGAGCGGGGAAGCATCGCCGCCATTGCCGCCTGGAGCGATTATGCCGCGGGCTTCCTGGCGGTGCGCCGGGCGGTGGACGCCGTCCGGGGAGGGACGGGGACCTTGACGCCCCTGCCCTTTTCCGTTCTGCGAAGGGAGGATATCTATGCGCCAGAAAACCAGAAGCTGCTGTTCCCGGTCATGTCGTCCTCCGGACGGTAAGAGGAAACGGCTGCTGCCCCTTTTGCTGGCGGCGGCGCTGACCCTGTCCGGCTGCGGCGGAGGAGGGGGAGACGACAGCCTCCGCATCGGCTTTGCCCTCTACACCCAGGACGACACCTTCATCTCCACCGTGGCCCAGAATCTGGAGTGGATGGTCCGGGAGGCGGAGCGGGAGACCGGGCAGAAGATTACCCTCTTCACCGCCGACGGCCGGAGCAGTCAGACCACCCAGTTGGACCAGGTGGACCGCTTCCTGGCCCGGGGCTGCGACGTGCTGATGGTGAACATCGTGGACCGGACGGCGGCGGCGGTGATCGCCGACAAGGCGGAGGCGGAGGGGGTGCCCCTGATTTTCTTCAACCGCCAGCCCGTGGAGGAGGACATTCAGCGCTGGGACCAGATTTACTATGTGGGCGCCAGCGCCCGGGAGAGCGGCGACCTCCAGGGAGGCTTGGTGCTGGACGCCTGGCGGGAGAACCGGGAGGCCCTGGACCGCAATGGGGACGGAGTGCTCCAGTATGCCATGCTGGAGGGGGAGCCGGGGCACCAGGATTCCCTGCTGCGGACGGAATACTCCATCAAGGCCCTGACCGACGGCGGCGTGGAGGTGGAGAAGCTGGCCAACGAGACCGCCAACTGGAACCGGGCCCAGGCCGCCGCCCGGACAGCCCAGTGGCTGGAGGAGTTTGGGAGCCGGATCGAGGTCATCTTCGCCAACAACGACGACATGGCCCTGGGGGCCATCGACGCCCTGTCCGGCACGCCCCGGAGCGGCTGGCCGCTGATCGTGGGGGTGGATGCCACCGCTCCCGCCCAGGAGGCCGTGGCGGCGGGGCAGCTCTACGGCACCGTCCACAATGACGGCCGGGGACAGGCCCGGGTTATGCTGGACATGGCGCTGGCCCTCTGGCATGGAGAGAATCCGGGGGAGGCGGTGACCCTGGAGGAGGGCCATTATGTGTGGCTGCCTTACCGGCCGGTGACCCTGGAGAACCTGGAGGAGCTCCGGCGGGAGCAGGAGGAGACCGGGCCGGCCACCCAGCTTGACTGAAACGAAAAGGAACCCCCGGTGGGGGTTCCTTTTTTGCGCGTGGTCCGGCCAACCGCCTCTCACTCCGCCGTGAAGCGGAAGACAGCGGTGTGGGAAAAGTCCTCTCCCGCCCGGAGAACGCAGGAGGGAAACGATTCGTGGTTGGGAGAGTCGGGGAAGAACTGGGTCTCCAGGCAGAAGCCCCAGCGGCGGTCATAGGCCGCGCCGTCCTTCCCGGCAGGAATCCCGGAGAGATAGTTCCCGGTGTAGAACTGGACGCCGGGGAGGGTGGAGAGGACCTCCATGGCGATGCCGGTTTTGGAGGAGGCCGCCCGGGCGATGGGCCGAAGAGCGCCCAATTCGCCCCGTAGGACCCAGTTGTGGTCGTATCCTCCGGCCTGAAGGAGCTGGGGAAAGTCCTCGTCAATACGGGCGCCTATGGGGGTGGGTTCCCGCAGGTCCATGGGCGTGCCCTCCACCGGGGCGATCTCCCCGGTGGGGATGGACAGGGAGTCCGTGGGGGTATAGTGGTCCGCCAGGAGCTGGATGGTCTGGTCCCCCACGGGACCGCTGTCGTGGCCGGAGAGGTTGAAGTAGGCGTGGTTGGTCAGGTTGCAGACAGTGTCCCGGTCGCACCGGGCCTTGTATTCGATGGTCAGGCCCTCCTCTGTCAGAACGTAGGTGACGCGGACCGTCAGGTTTCCGGGGTAGCCCTCGTCGCCGTCGGGACTGAACAGGGAGAGGGTGAGGCGGCTGTCCGCGGCGTCCTCCACGGTCCAGACCCGCTTGTTGAAGCCAAGAAGACCGCCGTGAAGGTGGTTGACGCCGTGGTCGTTGGCGGCCAGGGTATAGGTCTCGCCGCTCAGGGGGAAGCGGGCTCCGCCGATGCGGTTGGCGTAGCGGCCCACCAGGGCCCCCAGGGATTTGCCGTGGGTCCGGTAGGCCTCCAGGCTGTCAAAGCCCAGGAGGACGTCCACGCTCTTTCCGGCCCGGTCTGGTACCTGGAGAAAGCGGAGCGAGCCGCCGAAGGTGATGACACCGCAGGACAGTGCCCCGGCGCGGAGGGTGTATTGTTCAACGTTGGTTCCGTCGGGCATGACGCCGAAGGGGATGGAAGCGGCCATGGGTAATTCCCTCTTTCCTTTGAATATGATACGTCCAGCATAACACATTTTTCCCCTCCGGTCAAAAGGTTTTGTCCCCGGACGGGGCATGAATGTCCCCCCTTCCTCATATAGTCAAGCAACAAGCAAAGGGGGATCACCATGAAACGAGGAATTGCGCTGCTGTGTGCCGTGCTGCTGCTGGCCTCCGGCGTCCAGGCCGTGGAGGTATCTGCGCCGTCGGCCGTCCTGATGGAAAAAGAGACGGGAACCGTTCTTTTCGCCAAGGACGAACACAAGCCGCTGGAGCCCGCCAGCGTCACCAAGGTCATGACGCTGCTGCTGACGATGGAGGCCGTGGACAGCGGCCAGCTGAGCTATGACACCATGATTACCGCCTCTGCCCACGCCTGCTCCATGGGGGGCTCCCAGATCTGGTTGAAGGAAAACGAGCAGCTCAGCGTCGGCGATATGCTGAAAGCCGTCTGCGTGGTCTCCGCCAACGACTGCGCCGTGGCTCTGGCGGAGACGGTGGCGGGCAGCGAGGACGCCTTCGTGGAGCGGATGAACCAGCGGGCGGCGGAGCTGGGGATGCGGGACACCACCTTTAAAAACGCCACGGGCCTCCCGGCGGCGGGCCACGTCACCTCTGCCTATGACATTGCCCTGATGAGCCGGGAGCTGATTCAAAACCATCCGGACATCCGGCAGTACACCACGATCTGGATGGACACCCTGCGAAACGGGGAGTCCCAGCTGGTGAATACCAACCGCCTGGTGCGGTTTTACGAGGGAGCCACGGGACTGAAAACCGGGTCCACCGACAGCGCGCTGTACTGCCTCTCCGCCACGGCGGAGCGAGAGGGCATGGAGCTCATCGCCGTCATCATGAAGGGGGCCACCTCCGCCCAGCGCTTCGAGGATGCCCAGACCCTTTTGAATTACGGCTTCGCCTCCTATGCCCTGCGGAAAATCGTCCCGGAGACGGCCCTGCCGCCGGTGCCGGTGGAGCTGGGGGACCAGGCCACCGTCCAGCCGGTGCTGGGAGAGGGGAGCACGCTGCTGCTGGAGAAGGCCAAGGCCGGGAATTTGACCCAGAGCGTGGAGCTGGAGCCGGGGGTCACTGCCCCTGTGGCCCTGGGCGACCGGCTGGGGACGCTGACGGTCACCTCCGGCGAGGAGGTGGTGGCGGAGATTCCCCTTCTGGCCGGGGAGGAGGTGCCCCGGGTCACCTATGGACAGATGCTGGGGCGGCTGCTGCGGAAGGCCTGCCTGGCGGAGTGAGAATTGCGGAAATGAGAAGAGCCGGGACCTGGCCGGGGCAGAGCCTCCGAAGGTCCCGGCTCTTTTTTGGGATGGGGCCGCCTTAGGAGATTCGAGGCTCTGCGACAGGATTTCCCCCGCCGCCGTGGTATACTGGCTGAGATGATCCGTGAGCGGATAGCGCGGCGGTGGTTGCTGTGGAGGCGGTTTGGAAGAGCGGAGGGGATGTCCCCGAGGGTCCCGGCAGCGCCGCCGCGGCAAGCCTCCAAGCGGATCGGTTTTGGATTCCACAGTCAATTCCCGTATGGGAAGGGCACAGCCGGCAGGCGTCGTCCGCCGGTGAAAAAACGCCGTCACGTTTTTCGGCGTGCCGGTTAAACCAAAGAAAGGATGATACATAGCGATGCCGGAATTGTTTGAGACCCACGAGCTGCGGCGGTTTTTGCCCCTGCCCTACGAGGCGGCCGCGGAGCCCCGGCTGCGGCGGGCACAGCGGAGGCTGCAACAGGGCGAACCCCGGATGGGCTGGGTCCGGCTGCCCGGGGAGGGGACGGCGCTGCTCCGCCTGTACACCCTGGCGGAGAGCATCCGGGCCCAGGGACACACCTTGCTGGTCGTGGAGGACGGGGGACTCCGGGGCGGCGTGGGCGGCGTGGCGGCCCTCCTCGGCGGGGAGACGGGGCGGCTGCGCTTTCTCAGCGGCCTACCCTCCGCCGGGGAGCTGGAGGAGGCCCTGGAAGAGACCGCCCGGGGAACCGCTGTGCTCTATGCCGCGGGCGGCGAGGATTCCCCGGCCTTCCGGCGGCTGCGGGAGGCCATGACGGAACGGCACGGGGACGAGGCGGGCCGCTATGTGCTGGTGGCGGGGGACTTGTCCTCCGGGGAGTACGGCGGCTTCGGCCTGCTCACCGCCGCCGGGCTGCTGCCCATGGCCGTGGCGGGAGTGGACGTGGGCGGGCTGCTGTCCGGGGCCATGGCAATGCGGGAGCGCTGTGCCGCCACGTCCTTTGAAAATCCCGCCTGGCGGTACGCCGCCGCCCGGCGGCAGCTGTGCCGGGCCGGGTACGTCGTGGAGCTCCTCGGCTGCTGGGACGCCCGGCTGGTCCCCCTTCTGGAGTGGGCCAAGGGCCTCTTTGCCGCCGCCGAGGGGAAAGAGGGCAAGGCCCTCTTCCCGGTGGTGGTGGACTACAGCCGGGAGTTTCGCTCCCTGGGGCAGTACATTCAGGAGGGGCCCCGGCACTTCTTTGAAACCGTGGTACGCCTGGAGGACGGGGAGAGGGAGGACCCTCTGTCCAGCCTGCGGGCGGCAGCGGTGGAGGGAACCATGCTGGCCCACACGGACAGCGGCGTGCCAAACCTCATCCTGCGCCCCGGCGGAGAGTCCCCGGAGACCCTGGGCGGATTGATCTATTTTCTCCAGTACGCCTGCGGCCTGTCCGCCTGTCTGCTGGACGCGGACCCGCTGGCTTGCCCGGGGGTGGAGGCCTGTGAGGCCCGTATTCGGAAGCTCCTTCCCTCGGAGAGGGGAGAAAGCTTCCGGAGGGCCATGGCCCAGGCCATGGGACAGGGGATTCTGTGAACATTTATCAAATTTGGCTTTATGGATTGTTTTTTCCGGCAGAGTGTGGTATTCTGAAAATAAAGCCAACCTAGGGAATTAAAAATGACAGGAGTGTTTTACTATGGTCAGACTTATCATGGGCATGAAGGGTTCCGGCAAAACCAAGCAGCTCATCGAATTAATCAACAACGCGGCGAAGGACGAGCCCGGCAATGTCGTTTGCATCGAGGCCAACCGCAATATGACCTACGATATCCACTATCACATCCGTCTGATCGACGCGCACGAATACAAGCTGGGCAGCTATGAGCTGCTCCAGGGCTTCATCAGCGGCCTTCACGCGGGGAACTATGACATTTCCCACATGTTCATTGACAACTTCTGCAAGATCGTGGGCCGGGAAGTGGACGCGGAGACCGAGAGCTTTATGAACTGGCTGGACACCTTCGGCGAGCGGAACAACATCAAGTTTACCGTGACCATCAGCGCCGATCCCACCTCTGCCACCGACGGCATGCAGCGCTTCCTGTAAGCCTGATAAGACAACAAAAGCAAGGCCCCGTCCAACCGGACGGGGTCTTGTGTTTTGGAACGGTACTTTTAGGGCGGCCCCGCGGAGGAGGCGGCGTTCTCAGGGCATAGCCGTCAAAACCTCGGGGAGGGCGTTGTTCAGGTCCGAAAGGCAGAGATGCCCGCCGCCAAAGAGCCGGGCCAGCAGCTCGCGCTCCTGAATGGACTGGCCGTTGAGATACCAGATGGTGGAGTCGCCGTTCCCGCTTTGGCGGGGGAGATAGGCGCAGGCGTAGCGGCTGGAGTAGTGACTGCGGGCGCCCTGCTCCGCCAGGTATTCTGTCAGGGCTTCGCCGGAGACGGGAGAGGCGGTTTCACCGTTCCAGTCGGAGCCGGTGGAGGTCAGCAGCAGCGTCAGCTTTCCTGCGTCCACCACGCCCCGGAGACGGTTCAGTCCATAGTAAATCTGCTCCGGAGGCTCCAGGGGAGCTGTGGCGTCCCCGGTTTCCTCCTGGTGGGAGACCCGGAGAACCAGACGGTCAACGATCTCGCCCAAGGCAGCGTAGTCATAGCCGAAGATTGTCCCCTTGCCGGAGGGAGCCTCGGCGGCGGTGTAGAGAAGCTGCTCTCCCAGACCCTCCCGGAGGAGGCGGACGGCTTCGGTGAGCTCATTGCGCTGGGTGACGGAGGTGAGGCCGGAGATGTCCAGGAAGAGACCGTCATAGTCCCCCTCCTTCACGGCCTGGAGAAGCACCGCTGCCAGCTTTTCCGCGTCGTTTTCCCGGAAATGGTAGACGCCTCCGGCAATGTACAGCAGGGGCCTGGACCCGGCGCTTCGCACGGCGTCCCGGACGGCGGCGGCCTCCTCCTGGTCCAGCAGGGAGGCCAGCTGAGGCTCGCCGTTATAGGTCAGCTTGGCGGCGGCCACGCCCACGGCCTCATAGCCCGTCACATCCGGCAGGTTTTCCAGCCCGGTGGCGATGCCGGTGCGGCTGGTGGTGGGGTCGTGGAGCTTGTCGTGGAGGCGCATCAGGATGACGGCGGCCTGTTCCCGGGTGACGTGGCCCTCGGGGGAGAACTCGATGACGGAAGCGCCGTCCATGAGGCCCAGACCGTAGGCCATGATGATGTAGCCGCTGTTGGCCCGGACGTCCCGGAAGGGGAGGGGCATATCCTGAATCAGTCCGGCGATGCTGCCGTAGCCCAGTCCCCGGACCAGCATGGAGGCGGCCTCGCTGCGGGTGATGGGATCATCGGGGCGGAAGTTTCCGTCCTGGCTGGTGATGGCCCCCTGGTGATAGGCGGTCTCCACCGCGCCGGCATACCAGGCCTTTTTGTCCACGTCTTCGTAGACGGTCCGGGCGGCGGCGGTGGGCTTCCAGCCAAAGAGGCGGTTGAGCACCACCAAAAACTCGGCCCGGCTCATCTCCTTACCCACGCCGAAGGTCCCGTTGGACTCCAGATAGAAATATTTCAGGGCCACGCAGCGCTCAATGTCCCCCTTGGCCCAGAAATCCTCCGGCACGTCGGAGATGGCGGAGGCGGAAACGGAGAGGGCGCACGCCAAGAGGACACACAGCAGGACCTGACAGAGGACCTGTCGCAGATGCTTCATTCTTCTCAGCTCCTTCAAGTTGGGATGATGTACCCGTACCCGGAACGAACCGGGGATACAGCTTCTTATATTAGCAGATTTTTCACGGCCCGTCAAATAAAGAAGGGCGGAAGAGGCTGGGCGGCAAAAAAATTCTTGACTTCGAGCACACTCCAAGTAGTATGCTGGAGGGAGGGGAACAAGGAAAGGAGGCAGATCATGACGATTTCGGAAGTGAGCAAGCAGTACGGCGTTTCCGCCGACACGCTGCGGTATTACGAACGCATCGGACTGATACCGCCGGTGCCCCGGATCAACGGCGCCCGGAACTACGACGCGTCCTCCCTGAGCTGGGTGGAGCTGGTGAAGTGCATGCGCTCCGCCGGGGTGGGCATTGAGGCGCTGATGGAGTACGCCCGCCTGTTCCAACAGGGGGAGGAGACCCTGGAGGCCCGGAAGGCCCTTCTGGTGGAACAGCGGCGGCAGATGCTGGCGCGGATGGAGGACATGCAGCGGTCCCTGGAGCGGCTGAACCAGAAGATTGAGAACTACGAACAGGGTTTGGCCAAGAAGGAGCGGGAGCTACGAGGCTATCAGACCTGAGAAAGGACGGGCTTATTGCCCGTCCTTTTGGCGCTGCTCCAAGGCCCGCAGATGGTTCCGCAGAATTAGATTAATATAAGATGAGATAGGACGGTCGTCCTCATCCGCCAAAACCCGGATTTTCGCGATGACCTCTTCATCCAAGGAAATGCTGACTTTGACCTTTAGCGGCTTTTGTGTGTCCATGACATTCACCTCAGCGTGAAGAATAGCAGATTTTCGTAATTGATATTGACTTTTGCTCTAAAGTAGTATATATTCTTACCAAAGGGGGAGAGAAATTATGCTGGATGATATCGACGTTCTGCGCCGGATGTACGCCACCGTTTGCGGAGCCAGCGACGAGGCGCTGACGCTTCTGGAGGACGGCAACATCTGGACGGCGAAGGAGAAGCTCCGGCAGGGCCTGCATCTGGCCGAGGAGCTGTATATCGCCGGGGAAGCGGCGGTGGATGAGTTGGAAAAGTACAGGAACCGATAATCGCGGGCTCGCCTTTTGGTGAGTCTGCTATTTTTTTCACAAAACCCTTTTTCGCTCTTGCTTTTTGGGGAGAAACAGGGTATATTATCAACGTACGTTCAGCGGACTTGCAGGTCCTTAGGCCGCAAGCGTTTTGACATCGAACAAGGAGGAACAACTATGTCTACGAAAGCCTATTACCCCAGAGCCGAGATCGGTCCCGGCAAGGTCGGGTTCTCCAAGACCCGTTCCATCATCGAAGCCCCCTTCTATGGCAACAACGTCGTGAAAATCAACTCCCTGCGGGAAGCCTATGACATGGCCAAGAACTCTCCCGGCACCGTGGTCACCGATATGCCCGTTTACCGCGGCGAGGAATTCGGCCTGGAGCCTGACGCCAAGGTTCTGCTGTTTAACGACGGTTCCATCACCGGCCGTTACGCCGCCGCCCGCCGCATCACCGGCAAGCCCGGCGTGAACACCGCCGAGCTGGACAAGATCGTCATGGACGCCGTGTACGACACCCGCTGGAAGACCATGTACCATGCCGAGGTCTTCATCGGCCTGGATCCCGAGTTCATGGTCAAGGCCCACCTGCTCATCCCCGAGGGAGAGGAGAACCTCCTTTACAACTGGATGCTGAACTTCCAGTATCAGTCCGACGAGTATGTCAAGATGTATAAGAAGTCCAAGCCCGTGGGCGGCGGCAACGAGTCTGATATCTATATTTTCTCCGATCCCCAGTGGACCGGCGCTCCTGGCCGTGAGGACATCTGCGATCCCAAGTGCCTGTGCTACTTCAACACCGACACCAACTGCGCCGCCATCCTGGGCATGCGCTACTTCGGCGAGCACAAGAAGGGTACCCTGACCCTGGCCTGGGCCATCGCCAACCGCAACGGCTACGCCTCCTGCCACGGCGGCCAGAAGGAGTACACCCTGGACGACGGCAGCAAGTATGTGGCCGCGGTCTTCGGCCTCTCCGGTTCCGGCAAGTCCACCCTCACCCACGCCAAGCACAGCGGCAAGTATCCCGCCATCAAGGTCCTCCACGATGACGCCTTCATCATCAACTCCGATACCTGCGCGTCCATCGCCCTGGAGCCCACCTACTTCGACAAGACCGCCGACTATCCCGTTCCCTCCGAGGACAACAAGTATCTGCTGACCGCCCAGAACTGCTCCGCCACTCTGGACGACGAGGGCAAGATCGTCCTGGTCACCGAGGACGTCCGGAACGGCAACGGCCGGGCCATCAAGAGCAAGCTCTGGTCCCCCAACCGGGTGGATAAGATCGACTCCCCCGTCAACGCCATTTTCTGGATTATGAAGGACCCCACCATTCCTCCCATCGTGAAGCTCAGCGGCGCGTCCCTGGCCTCCGTCATGGGCGCCACCCTGGCCACCAAGCGTTCCAGCGCCGAGCGGCTGAAGGAGGGCGTGGATCCCAACGCTCTGGTGGTGGAGCCCTACGCCAACCCCTTCCGCACCTATCCTCTCGTGAACGACTATGAGAAGTTCAAGAAGCTGGTGGCGGAGAAGAACGTGGCCTGCTATATCATCAACACCGGCGACTTCATGGGCAAGAAGGTCCAGAAGGAAGACACTCTGGGTATCCTGGAAGCCGTGGTCGAGGGCAAGGCGAAGTTTGAGTCCTGGGGTCCCTTCGAGGACATCGAGATCTTCAAGTGGGAGGGCTTTGTGCCCGACCTGAGCGACAAGGAGTACGTGGCCCAGCTGAAGGCCCGCATGCAGGACCGGCTGAACTACGTCACCAAGCTGGACAGCGAAGAGGGCGGCTTCAACAAGCTTCCCGAGGACGCCGCCGCGGCCATCAAGAAGGTCGTGGACGAGGCGAATTCCCTGTAATCGGCAGTCTGTATAGAACAAAAAAGGAACGGGCCTGTGGGCCCGTTCCTTTTTTCGCAGATCAGCGCATCAGTCCCGCCAGAAGCCCGGCGGCGGCGGTGGCCAATACCGTGGTGCTGACCATGCCGCCGATGATCATGCGGGAGGAGATCTCCGCCGTAAGGATTTCCCGCCGGGCGGGGTCCTCTGTGAGGGACTGGATGATCTCCTGAGAAATCAGCATGTTCATGGGAAAGCCGATCATAATGTTCATGGCCAGGGCCCGGCTCATGGGCCCGGAGAGCCCCAGGAGCTGTCCCACTGTCATGGAGACCAGCAGGACGCTGATCACCTCCACCGCCAGCACCAAAAGCAGCGGCGGCAGCATCTGGGTGAACATTTGAGGCGTGGCGGAGGAAAAGCCGGAAATTACGGCGCACATCATAAGGAAGAACAGGAAACCGTCGCTCTTGGAGGCGGCCAGCTCATTCCGGTCCAAAAGACCCAGATAGGACAACCCCACACCCAGCAGCAGACAGAGAATGTAACGGGACAAGCCGGTGACCATCTCCAGCCGGGAGGCCGCCCAGGCCACGGCGTACAGCCGGAGCAGCGCGCCATAGGGCAGCCCGGCTCCCGGCGGAGAGCGCCGCTGGACCTCCGCCGGGCGGGATTCCTCCGCCGGGGAGACCTGGGGGAGGGTCTGGAGCCGCCGGGCCTCCTGGCGGAGAAACAGGGTGGCCAGAGGACAGCCCACCAGGGCCTGGGTGCTCAGCAGCAGCACGGAGAGGACGATGATCTGGTCATAGCCCAGGGCCCGGGCCCGCTCCTGGACGATCAGGGCGGTTGCCATGCCCCCGGGGAGGCCGCCGACGGCGGTGTTTCGCCCATAGACGCCTCCCACCACTAAAAACAGCGCTGCCAGCTGCCCCACGAAGGTGAGAGCGGACAGGACCACTACCCGCCAGTTGGACAGGAAGGCCCGGAGGTCCATGGAGGCCCCCATGTTGACCACCACCATCATCATCACGGCGGAGGTTACGGCGGAGAAGCCCGCCCGCTGGCCCAGGTCCTCCGGCAGAAGGCCCGCCCAGAAGCAGAGGGTGAAGCCGATGCCCGCGAAGAGAACCGCGGGAGCCGCGCCCCGGGTGAGCCGGGACAGCCCCTCTCCCGCCGCCAGAAGCAGTAGGAAGACCAGTCCGCTTTGCAGGATGTCAAATTCCAGCATAACCGCCCTCCTTCGTATACCGGGAGCTCAAAGTCCCCGCCAGGCCTCGGGCCGGAGGCGGGTCAGATCCTTTTCCGCCCGGTCAATTTCCGCCAGCATGGCGGCCTTATCCTGGTTCAGCGTTCCCCGGAGAACCAGGTAATTGCTGGCGTGGTTCATGCGGAACACGCTGCCGGGACTGTCCAGCCGCTCCACCAGGAGCCGGGTCTCCTCCAGCACCTGGGGCTGGGTGAGAAGCTGAAACTTCCCCTGGTGAACCCAGTCGTAGAGTGGGGTTTCCGGTTCCACCATCAGCGTCAGCATGCCGATATACTCGGGATTCATGGCGTTGAAGGCGGCGGCGGTGTCCAGGGCGTGCCGCTCCAGCAGCTCCGGCCCGCCCAGGCCGGTGATGGCCGTGACGGAGAGGGCGATGCCGCAGTCCCGGACCTTCCGGCCCATCTCTATGATCTCCGACGCCGGATGGCCCTTGTTCATCAGGGACAGCACCTCGTCGCTGCCGGATTCCAGGCCCATGTAGACCATGGTCAGGCCTTTGGCCCGAAGGGTCCGCAGCTCCTCCAAACTCCGGATGCGGATGGAGGAGGGGGAGGCGTAGCTGGTCACCTGGCGGCACTCCGGGAAGAGCTCCCGGACGGTGTCCAGGATGGTGTAAAGCTCCGAGGCCTTGCGGACCAGGGCGTCCCCGTCGGCCAGGAAGACCTTCTCAATGTGATGATAGACCTGCCGGGCCACCCGAAAGTCCTCCAGTACCTCCTCCAGAGGCCGGACGGAAAAGCGCTTCTCCTTGTACATGCTGCAAAAGGCGCAGGTGTTGTGGCTGCACCCATAGGTCACTTGGACAATCAAACTCCTGGCCTCGGAGGGGGGACGGTAGACGCTGCCATAGTACCTCATACGCCCAGCCTTTCCAGAGCGGCCATCCTCAAGCACACGCAGAATACGGCGATGGCCTGCTCCAGCTCCTCCACCGGGGGCAGGGAGGGGGCGATGCGGATGTTGCTGTCCTGGGGGTCTTTCCCGTAGGGGAAGGTGGCCCCGGCGCCGGTCATAGTGACCCCGGCCTCCTTGCACAGGGCCAGAGTCCGCTTGGCGGTTCCAGGCATGGCGTTGAGGGAGACGAAGTAGCCGCCCTTGGGCCGCTGCCAGGAGGCGATCTCCAGAGGCGCAATCTCCCGGTCCAGGGTATCCACCACAGCCCGGAACTTGGGGGCCATGATAGCTGCGTGCTTCTTCATCAGCGCCAGGGTGTGGGCCTTGTCCTGGAGGTACAGGACGTGGCGCTGCTGGTTCACCTTGTCGAAGCTGATGATCTGGGGCACCAGCAGAGACTCCAGATAGGCCAGGTTGGCCTGGGAGCAGGCGAAGCAGGCCACACCCGCGCCGGGCAGGGTGATTTTGGAGGTGGAGGCGAACTCAATGACCATATCCGGGCGCCCGGCCTTCTCGCAGAGGGAGAGAATGTCCGGGAAGGGCACGTAGTCTCCCTCGAATTCGTGGACACAGTAGGCGTTGTCCCAGAGAATTGTAAAGTCCGGAGCGGCAGGGGACAGGGCCGCCATGCGGCGGATCGTCTCGTCGGAGTAGATGATGCCGTCGGGGTTTGAATACTTGGGCACGCACCAGATGCCCTTGACGGCGGGGTCCTTCACGGCCTCTTCCACGGCGTTCATGTCGGGGCCCTGGGGCGTCATGGGGATGGTGATGAGCTGGAAGCCGAAGACCTCCGTGATTTTAAAGTGCCGGTCATAGCCGGGGGAGGGGCAGAGCCACTTGACAGTCTCCTCCCTGCACCAGGGGCGGGGACTGTGGAGAAGGCCGTGGGTGTAAGCCCGGGCCACGGTGTCGTACATCAATTGCAGGCTGGAGTTGCCTCCTACGAAGACCTGCTCCGGCTTGCAGTCCAGAATTTCCGCAAAGAGCTTCCGGGCGGCGGGGACGCCGGACATCTCGCCGTAATTCCGCACGTCGATGCCGCCGGAAACATAGTCCTCGGGACGCTGCATCAGGCCGAACAGATCGCTGACCAGATCCAGCTGGGCCTTCCCGGGCTTTCCCCGGGCCATATTCAGGCTGAGGCCCTTGGCCTTCAGAGCAATGAATTCCTGTTGCAGACGGGCGTATTCCTCGCTCCGCTCCGCCTGGGTGAGTTGTGTGTAAGGCTTCATAAACATTCATCCTTTCTACTCAAGAAGCATTTGGCAGGCTATAGTATAGCGAATCCGGTCCGGGGTTTCAAGACTTATTTGGGCCGTTTTGTCAGAGAAAACAGCGATGCTCGTCAAAACGGTCCTCTTTTTGGGCAATAAGCGTCTCTAACCGCTCCAGCTTCTCCCGAAGCCTCCGTCGCTTTTCCGCCGGGTCCTCCTGGTCGTAGTCCAGGAAGACAGCCCACTCCTCCGCGTGGGTGGCGACGTCGTAGTGAAGCTGCTTGCAGAACTCCAGCATGCTGGTGTGGGACCACTCCGTCCGGAGATCTTCGGCCCCCGGGGGATTCCGTCCGTCGGCCTCGACGACGATGTGACAGTTCCAGTAGCTCACGGTGCACAGCAAGCGCCGAGGCTCCAGAAAGCCCTTTACGCAGAAGGGCAGCATGGTTTCCAAGCCGTGGATGGCCTGGTCCAGCCACTCGAAGGCGATGTCGTCCAGATAGCTCAAGCCGTAAATTCCGGTCCCCTCCAGCTGAAAGTCTGTCCAGCCGTGTTCGGGTTTCGTCAGCATGGCGCTTCCCTCCTTTTGTGTCTCAAGACTATACCACGTTCCGGACCGCAATACAAGACGGAAGGCCGGAGAAACGGTTCCTCCCTCGACTTAAAAATTGGTCATGGGGAAACCACGGGAATTCGGTCGATAAACCAATACGCTTTGGCATATACTATGGAAAATCATACGGAGAGTATTCCAAAATCCTCCTAACGCCGGCGGGCCAGGGCATGTTCCCGCCCGCTGCCGCATAGCATTGAAGGAGATTGCCGGGAGCAAGGCTGCCGGCGGATGGCCGGTCCCGCCGGGGAGGAACGGAAAGCCCATCCGGCTGCTTGGCGCGCGGCCCGCTCTGCTACAAAGGAGGAACCCATGAAACGAAGAAGAAGCCAGATTAACCAGGCCATTGCCGTGTCGGCGGTGCTGCTGGCGGCGCTGTTTTGCCTGCCGATGCTGGTGGTGACGCCCTTTCGTTCGGCGCTCTTTGGCCGGGAGGAGCCGGTGGACGAAACGGAGACGGAACCGCCCGTTCCCTTTGCCGGCGGCGATTTGGACGCCTCCAGAATACTCCGGGTTTTGAAGGGGGAGACCGTGGAGGAGATGGACCTGGGAACGTATCTTATGGGTGTGGTCCGGGCGGAGATGCCCGCCGCCTTTGAACCGGAGGCACTGAAAGCCCAAGCGGTGGCCGCCAGAACCTATACGATGTACAAGCTCCAGACCGGGGGAAACCACGGCCCGGACATCGACATCTGCACGGACAACGCCTGCTGTCAGGCGTATATCGACGAGGAGAGCGCCCGGGCCAACTGGGGGGAGAACGCCGGGGCCTATGAGGCGAAGATCGAAGCGGCGGTGGAAGAGACCGACGGACAGACCATACTCTATGGCGGCGTGCCCATCCTGGCGGTGTTCCACTCCTCCTCGGCGGGGCTGACCCGGTCGGCGGGGGAGGTCTGGGTCAACGACCTGCCCTATCTCCAGGCAGTGCGCTCCCCGGAGGAGGGAGAGCGGATTCCCAACTATTACAGCCGAGCGGAGCTGACGAAGGCGGAGCTGAAAACGAAGCTCCAGACCGCCTTTCCGGAGGCGAACCTCTCCGGGGACCCGGGCGGCTGGCTCACGGACGCCCAGAGGGATCCGGCCGGAACTGTTGTCACGGTGACGGTGGGAGGCGTGACGGTGAAGGGGACCCAGGTTCGCGGGGCCCTGGGCCTGCGCTCCGCCTGCTTTACCTGGGAGGCTCAGGATGGGAAGATGATTTTCTACGTCACGGGCTTTGGTCACGGTGTGGGCCTGAGCCAGTACGGGGCCAATCAGCTGGCCCGGGAGGGGGCGGATTACCGGGAGATTTTGACCCACTACTATACCGGCGTCACAGTGGAGCCCTACCAGGGCTGAGACGGAAGCAGGAAGGGGAAAGTGCTGGGGCTTGATCGTGTCCGATTCTCGTTTTTTGTGCTCCGGGCCATGTTTTGGAGCGCACCGCGCGGACAACGGCCGGAGGAACCGGGCGCTCCTCCTCCCCGCGGAATTCTGTTTTGAAATGTGTGTGCGGGACACGTTCCGGCTTCTGGGAGTGTCCTATTCAGAGTAGGGGCTGGCCCCTTGGGCGGCCCGTTGTGAGGACCAATTCTTGTGCCGGCGGGCCGCCGAGGGCGGTGGTCCCTACACGATGGAAAATGCGCGATAGGGCGCTCCCCGGCTTCCGGCACACTTTACAAATCCCGCCGGGCTGTGATATAATACTACAGTTTTCCACAGATTTTACGAAGGAGGAACGGCACGATGAAACGACGGCTGGCGGCCTATGCGGTCTGTATCCTATTGGTGCTTCAAATGCCGCTCCCCACCGTCCGGGCGGAGGAGCGGGTGTACTTCACCGCCGCGGGCAGCTATGTGCTGCCCCTGTCGGACAACACCATGCCCTTCTGGAGCGGCGGCTATGTCTACGTGGCCAGCTCCATTTTCACCGGCGCGGCCCGAGAGGCGCTCAACATCTCCCAGGTGCTGGACAGCAGCCAGGAGTGGGTGGTCCTATACAGCGGTGGACTCTCCCTGACCTTCAACCTCTCCGCAAATTGTGCCCTGGACAACGACGGCAATGCCTATTACCCGGGAGCCATCCGGCGAAATGGGGTGGTGTTCGTTCCTGCGAACACGGTTTCCCGGTATTTTAACCTGGTTTACTCGGTTATCGAGGTAGAGCAGGGCAGCATGGTCTGGCTTCGCCAGCCGAGCTATACCATGCCGGACAAGCTCTTTGCCGACGCGGCCCAATATCAGCTGAACACGGTTTACGCCGATTATCTCCGGGCCAAGGAGAACACCCCGCCCAAGGGCGGAACCCCCGACGCGCCCTCCCGGCCCACCATCCCGGCTTCCACGGAGGACCCTGCGGCGGAGCTGGACGGGAAGCGCATCGCCCTGTGCCTGGCGGCGGGGAGCGACGCCTCCGCCATGGTGGACGCCCTGGGGAGCTATGACGCCGGAGCGGCCCTGTTCTTCACGCCGGAGGAGATGACCCGGCAGGGGGAGACCCTTCGCCGGGTGGCCGCTTCCGGGCAGAGCATCGGTATCCTGGTGAACGCCGGGGACCCGGAGCGGACCATCCCGGAGCAGCTGGAGGCGGGAAACGAGGCCCTATTCCAGGCCGCCTGCTGCAAGACCCGTCTGGCCTACGTCCAAAACGGCGGGGCGCAGGCCCTTCAGGAGGCCAGGGAGCTGGGGTTCCACTGCCTCCGGCCGGAGGTGGACCGGAGCGGGCACTCCCTGCGGAACGCCACGGGGGCCCAGAGCCTGGTTCAGCGTCTGGCCGGGCGGAGGGGCAGCGACTCCGTCTGGCTGGGGGAGGACGTGAGCTCCGCGGGGCTGCGGGCGTTCCTGGCCGCCGTTCGGGAGGCCGGGGGCCAGTGCGTGACCTATACGGAGACCGGGGTGCTTTGACGCCTGCCCATATCCAAGGGCCCTCCGACGGCGCCGGAGGGGGGAAGACCTCCGCCGAACGCGGAATCTTAACAGAAAATTCAACACACCCGCTGGAGAATGGGTATAATTAGAGAAGAGAAATACTGGAATATTGGGAGGGACCACCATGGGACGCAACATTTTAGTCGTCGAGGATGACCGGAATATCTCGGATCTCATTCACATGTATCTGGTGAAGGAGGGGTTTGACGTCCGCATCGCCGGGGACGGGGGCAAGGCCATCGAGGAATTTCAAAAGAAGGTGCCGGACCTGATTTTGCTGGATATCATGCTGCCTGTGATGAACGGCTGGGCGGTGTGCTCCAAAATTCGGGAGACCTCCCAGGTCCCCATTATCATGCTCACCGCCAAGAGCGAGGTCTTTGACCGCATCCAGGGCCTGGAGATGGGTGCGGACGACTACATCGTCAAGCCCTTCGAGATGAAGGAGCTCATCGCCCGGATCAACGCCGTCCTCCGCCGGACGGAGATTCCCAACGACACCAGCAAGCGTCTGACCTTTGACAAGCTGGTCATCAACCTGGACTCCTATGAGCTGATCGTGGACGGGAAAAAGGTCGTCACCCCGCCCAAGGAGCTGGAGCTGCTGTACCACCTGGCCTCCACCCCCAACCTGGTCTATACCCGGAATCAGCTGCTGGACGAGGTCTGGGGCTTTGACTATTTCGGCGACAGCCGGACGGTGGACGTACACATCAAGCGCCTCCGGGACAAGGTGGACAACGTGTCTCCCGAGTGGTCCCTGAAGACCGTGTGGGGCGTGGGATACAAATTCGCGCTGAAGGAGAAGGAAGAGGAATGAAGGGCTTTCGGGAGCGGACTCAGAACCTGTACTGGCGTCAGCTCTTTGTCACCGCCGGCATGGTGCTGCTGACCCTGTGCCTGCTGGGGGCGTCCTTTTTCTCCCTGAGTTACAACTACGCCCGGAGCCAGCAGGGCCAAGAGATCGCCACCAAGGCCCAGGTCATGAGCCAGCTCTCCCTGAGCTATTTGGAGAGCGGGCGGTACCTGGATATAGAGGATCTCCAGGACGACCTGGATTTTCAGCGCCTGGCCAGCTTTGCGGCCATCGTGTCTGACGTGCAGTTCATGATCTGCGACACCGAGGGCCACGTCCTCCTCTCCACGGACGAGGCGCTGGATGGCAAGACGGTGACCATTCCCCCGGAGCGGACCCGGCAGGTGATGGAACAGGGCAGCGCCTCCTGGCGGGACGATCTCGGGGGGCTCTATCCGCAAAAGCGCTTCTCCGTGGGCGTGGCCGCCGTGAACCCCACAACGGCGGAGTGCGTGGGCGAGGTGGTGGCCGTGTCCACCATGGCCTCGCTGGACTCCATGTGGAAGGGCTTCATCGGGCTTTTCTTCATGACGGCCTTTGTGGTGCTGATGATCGCCTTCATGGCCTCCTCCGTCACCGCCATGCGGCAGGTGAAGCCCATCCGGGAGATGGTGGAGGCCACCCGGCGCTACGCCGAGGGGGACTTCGACATCCGCATGAACGACTATGGCCGCAGCGACGAGGTGGGAGAGCTGGCCGCTTCCTTCAACGCCATGGCGGAGTCCCTCCAGCAGACGGAGCGCCAGCGGCGGGAGTTCATCGCCAACATCTCCCACGAGCTGAAAACCCCTATGACCACCATCGCCGGGTATACCGACGGCCTTCTGGACGGCACCATTCCCCCGGAGAACGAGAAGCAGTATCTCCAGATCATCGCCGGGGAAAGCCGCCGCCTCAGCCGCCTGGTGCGGCGGATGCTGGACGTGAGCCAGCTCCAGGCCATCGACCCCCTGCGGGGCGGGGCCCACTTCGACCTCTGCGAGAGCATGCGCCGGGTGCTGATCTCCATGGAGAAGAAGATCAACGACCGGCAGCTGGACGTGGAGGCGGACATCCCCGAGGGGCCCATTCTGGTCCTGGGGGACAACGACCTGATTACCCAGGTGATTTACAACCTGCTGGAAAACGCGGCAAAGTTCGCCTATCAGGGCTCCGCCCTCTACCTGGGGCTGACCCCCCAGGAGGGCCGGGCCCGGGTTACCGTGCGGAATTCCGGGGACACCATCCCGGCGGAGGAGCTGCCGCTGCTTTTCGAGCGCTTCCACAAGAGCGACAAGTCCCGCAGCGAGGACAAGGACGGCGTGGGGCTTGGACTTTATATCGTGAAAACGATTTTGGAGCAGCACAAGGAAAAAATCAATGTGACCAGCGAGAATGGAGTGACCACGTTCTCCTTCTCCCTGAATACGGAGTGAGGAAGTATGGGAGAACGAGAGGAAAACGGGCGGCTGCCCGGAGAAATTGTAGAGGTCTACCGGGCTCCCCGCCGGTCCGGCGGGGAAGGGGACCCGCGGGAGGTGGTGGAGGTCTACCGCCAGCCGGATTCCCGGGAGGTGGTGGAGAGCTACCGCCGCCCGCTTCCTGCCCGGAGAGGGCGAAAGCCCGCGCCTCACGGGGCTCCGGCGGGACGGCGGCGCAGGAGCGGCCTTTGGAAGTTTGTGGCCTGCGTGGCATTTTTGGTGGGAATCACCGTGGCGGCCCGATGGGTGGCCGGAGACACGCCGGGCCTTCCGGGGAAGGGAAACGCGGAGATCACCCGCCTGGAAGAGGAGAAGATTACCATCCCCCCGTGGCCCGTGGGCCAGGAGGCGTCTTTGGAGGTGTCCCGGGAGCCGGGGGAACCGCTGACGGCCCAGGAGGTCTACCGGCGGCTGAATCCCTCGGTGGTGACCGTGAACTGTCAGGCGGGAGACGGGCTTTACTCCGTGGGCACCGGCGTGATCTTCTCGGAGGACGGCTACATTATCACCAACTACCACGTGATCCGGGGCGGGAAGAGCTGCTTCGTGACCTTGGACACCGGAGCGGTTCTGGATGTCCTTTATGTGGCCGGGGACGAGGAGAGCGACCTGGCGGTTTTGAAGATTTCCGATGAGGTTCTGGACCTTCGGGAGCCTTTGCCCGTGGCCCCCTTTGGGGACTCGGAGCTCCTGGTGGTGGGGGATCCGGTCTATGCCATCGGCTCTCCCCGGCGGCTTCAGGGGACGCTGACCAACGGCATCATCTCCGCCATTAACCGGGACATTGAGGTGGAGGGCCGGACCATGACCCTGCTCCAGACCAACGCCGCCCTGAATTCCGGAAACTCCGGCGGGCCTCTCATCAACGAGCAGGGCCGGGTCATCGGCATCAACGTGGCCAAGTTCATGTCTGGCCGGGACAGCGTGGAGGGACTGGGGTTTGCCATCCCCACGGCCCAGCTGGAGCGGATTATCAACGACCTTCTGGAATGGGGCGAGGTTCAGCCGGAGCCCTTGCTGGGCGTTATGGTGATTGCCCAGGAGCGGGGACTGCTGGTGGACTCCGTGAATCCCGGCGGGGCCGCCGAGAAGGCGGGCGTCCAGGCGGGGGATTATATCACCGCCGCTCAGGGGGAGACGGTGCGCACGAACCAGGATCTCTTCCGGATTCGCCGCCGCCTCTACGTGGGAGACGAGCTGACGCTGACGCTCTGGCGAAACGGCGAGGTTTTGGAGGTGACGCTGGAGCTGGAAGAAGCGGCGGACTGAGGAGCAGGACAGCGGAAACCGATTGCACCCTTCGCAAAGTCAAAAGGACTGGGAAACGATGTTTCCCAGTCCTTTTTGCCGGTATGGCTTTCTGTGAAGCCCCCCGGAGAGACGGTTCCGAATCTCAGGAGCCCCAACTCTGAAGCTCCACCAGATTTCCCTCACAGTCCGCCGCATAGACGAAGACCGCCTTCCGGCCATCCGCGTATTCGGTCCGCACCAGCTCCCCCAGCTGGCTGCCGCCGTTCCGGAGAACCAGGGCCAGCGTTTCCTCCACGTCCTCCACCTCGAAGGCCAAATGAGCCAGCCCGCAGCGATTGATGGCCGGGCCGGCGGGCAGGACGGCGTCGTAGGCGAAAATCTCCAGGGTGGGATGGTCCTTGCCGTATCCTGGCAGGAGAAGGTGTTCTCCGGTGATGTGGGCGTCCTGGAGCCCCGTCAGGCGGTCCAGCCACTCTCCCCGGAGGTCTCGGGTTTCCCCAATGCTCTCGCAGCCGAAGACGGTCTTGTAGAATTCGATGAGCCGGGCGGGATTCCGGGCGATGATGTTCGTGTGCACGTAACGGATCATGGTCAGTTCTCCTCCAATTCCAGCACCACCGGGCAGTGGTCGCTGCCGTGGACCTCACTCCAGATGTCGGCGCCGCGGATGCGGCCGCGGAGGCGCTGGGAGACGATGAAATAGTCGATTCTCCAGCCCGTGTTGTTCTCCCGGGCCCGCCCCCGGTAGCTCCACCAGGAATAGGCTCCGGTCTTGTCCGGGTACAGCGCCCGGAACGTGTCCACAAAGCCTGCGTCCAGGAGTTTCGTCATCTTCTCCCGCTCCTCGTCGGTAAAGCCGGGATTCCGGCGGTTGGGACCGGGGTTTTTCAGGTCGATTTCCTGATGGGCCACGTTCAGATCCCCGCAGTAGACCACGGGCTTCACCCCGTCCAGCTGGCAGAGATAGTCCCGGAGGTCGTCCTCCCAGGCCATGCGGTAGTCCAGGCGGAGAAGCTGGTCCTTGGAGTTGGGAGTATAGCAGCAGACCAGATAGAAGTCCTCGAATTCCGCCGTGATGATCCGGCCCTCGTGACGGTGCTCGTCGATGCCGAAGTCATAGGTGACGTTCAGAGGCTTCCGCCGGGTGAAGATGGCGGTGCCGGAGTAACCCGCCTTGTCGGCGCTGTTCCAGAAGCGCTCATAGCCGGGGAGGTCGAACTCCGCCTGCTCCGGGCGCATTTTCGTCTCCTGGAGACAGATCACGTCGGCGTCGGCAAAGGCGCAGAAGTCCAGAAAGCCCTTTTTCAAACAGGCCCGGAGGCCGTTGACATTCCAGGATACCAATTTCATATTTGAAGAACCTCGTTTCATCAGGATATCGTCAGGTCGAAGGGAGGGGCGAGGGGCGGCGTTTCCCCGGCGGCCCCGGTCCACTGACGTTGGGCGAGGGGCGTATGTTGACGATGGTTAAGATGCTCAACTCTCATTGTAACGGATTTCGGGAGAAAAAACAATTGCCAGCGAGGCAGAAATGGAGTAGGATATAGGAAAGTTTTCGCGAATTTTACCAGGAGGGTTTTGCCATGGGTCTATTGGATCGATTCAAGAAGAAACGGGGAGACAACGCCCCGAAGACGGCGGCGGGAACCACCGCGCCGGAGACCAGCGAGGTTTCCCCCGGCGGCTCTGCTATCTACCGCTATGAGACGCCGGAGAATCAGGGCTTCCGCCCCCCGGCGGACGAGGGCGTTTCCATGGAGGCCATCGAGGCCCACATGGAAAAAATATTCCCCGGCCGGGGCGGCTTTGTGTACCATGAGATCCTCAGCGACCTGGTCCACATTGACGTGCACATTCTCTGCCCCACGGAGGAGAACAACTTTTATGTGGTTTACACCACCGGCATGAGCGATTTGCCCATGAGCCTTCCGGAGGAGATTTCGGACCGGGAGGATTTGAAGTACGCGGAGCTGTATATGCTCCTCCCGGGGGACTGGAACGTGGGCGAGGCGGGCCAGGCCTCCCAGGACATGCCCTATGAGAGCTTCTGGCCCATTCAGATGATGAAGTTCCTGGCCCGGTTTCCCCATGAGTACCAAACCTGGCTGGGCTGGGGACACACCATTCCCAACGGTCCGGAGTACACCCCTATTTGCGAGGGCGTGGGCTTTGGCGGCGCAGTGCTGACCCAATTGTCCCTGGTGCCGGAGCTGACCACGGAGAGCGGCAAGGAAATTCAGATGCTCATGCTGATTCCCGCGTATAAAGAGGAGATCGAGTACAAACTGAAGTACGGCATGGAGGGGCTGGACCGCCGCTTCGCGGAGGGGAGTCTGCCCCTGGTGCTGGACATTCACCGGCCCAACCTCTGCGCGGATTTCCAGGAGGTTCTGGACTGACTCGGGGGAGACGGCTTCCCCGGAGACGCTGTGCGCTCCGGGGGATTGCTTATGACAGGAGGCGGAGGAATGGATTACGACAAGCTGCTGAATATGGCGGCGGAGCTGGGCTACCAATTGATGTACAGCGGCGCGGAGATTTATCGGGTGGAGGAGTCCGCCCGGCGGCTGCTGTACGCCTATGGCTTGGAAAATCCGGAGGTGTTCGCCATTCCCAACTGCGTCATCGTCAGTGTGGACACGCCGGAGGGCCACCCCATTACCCGGATGCGCCGGGTGCCCCCTCACGGCACGGACATTGAACTGCTGGAGCGCTGCAACGGCCTGTGCCGCCGCCTGTGCGCCGCCCCGCCGCCCATCGAGGAGGCCCAGGCCCTGATTGCTGCCCTGCCGGAGGATGAGCCCCGGTATTCCCCCCGGGGAGTGCTGCTGGGCTATGGGGTGGCGCCGGCCTTTTTCGCGCCTCTGTTCGGCGGCGGTTTGGCGGATTTGGTCAGCGCTTTTCTCTGCGGCTCGGCGGTGGGGGTCTGCCTGCTCTACGGAGGGCGCTTCATCGGGGCCAACGGCTTTTTTCGCACGGCGGTCAGCAGTGCACTGGCGTCCCTGCTGGCTATGGCGCTGGTGGCGGTTGGCGTGGGAGAGAGCGTGGACGTGGTGACGATTTCCACGCTGATGGTGCTGGTCCCCGGCGTGGCGCTGACCAACGCCATGCGGGAGATCATGGCCGGGGACACCTTCTCCGGCTTGAGCCGCACAGCGGACGCGATACTGGTGGCCTCCGCCATTGCCCTGGGGGCGGCGGCGGGACAGGCCCTGGGTGGCTTTTTTTAAGGAGGAGCTATGGAGACGCTGTTCTATGACTACGTGGTGCCCTGCGTGTGCGCCTTTCTGGCCTGCGTGGGCTTCACGCTGATGTTCAACATCCACGGCATGGGGAAGCTGATTGCCGGCGTGGGAGGCGCGTTGAGCTGGCTGGTGTATCTGCTGGCGGGGAGCACGATTTTCGCGGCCTTTCTGGCGGCTGTGGCCATCGGGGTTTTCGCGGAGATCATGTCCCGGGTCCGGCTGTGCCCGGTGACGGGCTATGTGCTGGTGGCGCTGCTGCCCCTGGTCCCCGGCGGGGGCATTTATTACGCCATGCGTCACTGCGTGGCCGGGGAGACCCAGCGGTTTTTGAGCACGCTGCTGCACACCTTCGGCATGGCGGCGGCTCTGGCCGTGGGAGCGATGCTGGCGTCCTCCGTGTTCCGGGCGATGTTCCCCCGGCTGCGGAGGACGGGGAAGGGCTGAGCCTCTTCGCCGGAGGGGCCCGGGGCGACCGGCGGGAGCGGGGCGAACGGGGGACCGGTTTCGAAGGGCCTTCAGGGACCCGCCGCTGGCAGCATAAAACAAGATGGGGCGCAAAACCCGCCCCACGCAGGGCCTTTTGGCCTGGCGCGGACAGACAGGGGCCCCGGCGCTTCTTCGGAGTGGAGACGCCCGGGCCTTTTCAACACGGAGGAATCAACGAATGATGGAAGATTTTAAACAGCGCTTGCTGGAAAACGGGTACTTCCGCCAGGAGGAGCTGGTGTTCCGGGACTGCGACCGGGAGCAGCGGGTCCGGATATCCGCCCTGCTGAGCAAGCTGGGCGCCTTCGCGGGCTATGATTACGACGCCCGAGGGTTGACCCACGACGTGCTCTGGGACAACCGGGAGGTCTTTCTCCTCTCCAGGGCCGCGCTGCGCATCCACCGCTGCCCCAGGGCCGGGGAGGTGCTGGACATTACCACCTGGGAGGACGGGGCCAGGGCCGCCCACATGCGGCGGAACTACGAGATGGCGGACCAAACAGGGCAGGTCCTGGTCTCCGCCCGGACGGACTGGATTCTGGTGGACCCCGTTACCCGAAAGATCATGCGGCCTTCCGCCTTTACCGCCAAGCCCATTGGGCGCTGGGACCGGCCTCTGGACTGCCCGGAGACCCGGAGAATCTCTTTGCCCAAGGAGGGCCGGGAGATTCTGGAGAGCCGGGCCGTGCGCTGGTCCGACCTGGACGGCAACGGGCACCTTTTCAGCGGCAATTACGGCGACATCATCTGGGACGCCCTGCCGGAGGACCTTCAGGTCCAATATCCCCTGGAGTTTCAGATCAACTACAGCCGGGAGGCAGTGCTGGGGGATGTGCTGAGGCTGGAGGGCTGCCGGGGAGAAGAGGGCTACCTGGTGGAGGGGCTGGGCCCCCGGGGATCCTGCTTTGCGGCGCTGTGCGTCTTCTGAGGGACCGAGACCTTGGAAAAATTGACCTTTTCTCACGGAAATATTGACGGGGTCCCCCTGGGGGTATATAATGAAGGTGGCATGTTTCACCAATACATCCAGAAAAGAGAGGAGCAACTCGAATTATGAAACGCTTCCTGACCATCCTGCTGACCACTCTGGCGCTGACCGCGGCGCTGTGCGTCAACGCGTCCGCCGCCAACTTTGACAGTCTGGCGGAGGAGCTGGCCGCCATCGGCATGTTCAAGGGCACCGCCGACGGCTTCGCCCTGGACCAGGTTCCCACCCGGGGACAGGCCGCCATCATGCTGGTCCGTCTCTACGGCGCGGAGCCCGAGGCCCAGAATACCTATCGCTCCGGACGCATCACCTGCCCCTTCACCGATGTGAACGAGACCGTCGCCCCCTACGTGGCGTGGCTGGCGGACGCTGGCATCGCCAACGGCACCTCCGAGACCACCTTTGGCGCGGGAGATCCCTGCACCGCCAAGGCCTATACCATTTTCCTGCTCCGGGCCCTGGGCTATGAGGACAACTCGGACTTTACCTCCGCCACCGCTCAGGACTTCGCCGCCGGCCTGGGCATGATGGATACCTCCGCGTTCACCGGCGCCTTCCTGCGGGACGATCTGGCGGCCCTGACCTATCAGGCTCTGGGCACCGACCTCAAGGACGGCAGCACCTATCTGCTGGACAGCCTGATTAAAGAAGACGTCATTGAATACAACGCCGCGTTCCCCATTGTGGACAAGATCGAGAAGAGCCGCGCCCTGAACGCCGCCTCCGAGGCCGCCTGCAAGGGCATGTCCGCCAACATCGACATGAGCATGGCCGTCACGGTCTCTGGGAAGGATCTCCAGGAGATGGACCGGGTGGAGCACACCAAGATCGATGGCAAGGGCCAGATCAAAATGATCATGGATAAGAACCCCCAGATGGCCTTTGAGATGAAGCTGACGGCGGATGGCCAGGAGGAAGAGGCCAAGATGTGGCTGCGGGACGGCTGGATGTACACCCAGTCCGGCGAGACGGCCCAGAAGGTGGAGGCCCCTGAGCTGGCCGAGCTGTATCAGGAGCTGATGAGCGCCGGTGTGGCGAAGAACTCCGGCACGTCCATGCTCCTCTTCCTGAAGAACATCTCCGAGAAGACCTCCGGCTCCGACAAGATTTATACCCTGGAGATCAACGACGCCTTCGCCAACCTGATGAACTCCATGGTGGCCCAGGTGCTGCAGGAGAGCGGCCTGGAGGAGGACGTCCTGGGCACGATCACCATTGACAACAGCGCCATCACCTATACCGTGAAGAACAGCACCCTGCGGAACGCCAATCTGGATCTGGGCCTTTCTCTGGGCATGAAGGCCGAGGACGCGGAGGTGAACGTGGGCATCTCCCTCCAGTTTGAAATGGACATTGTCGCCTCCGGCAGCGCCGTGAAGATTACCTATCCCGACTTCTCCGACTTCGAAGAGGTCATCGGCGGCGCCGACGGCCCTACCGGCATCTATGGAGCCCTGATTCCCTGAATCAAACAACCGTCCGGCGGATTATCCGCCGGACGGTTTCCTTATGTCTCTTTTTCCTCCAGGGCTAACTCGTCTTTGGCCGCCTGGAGGACTTTTTTCTCGGCCTTGGTGGTGAGCCGGCTCTCGTCAAAGCGGGCGAAGAGGTCCGGACGGCGGCGCATGGTCCGCTTATAGCTCTCCTTCTGCCGCCAGGCGGCCACCTTTCCGTGGTCCCCGGAGAGAAGAATTTCCGGCACCGGCCGGTCGTGCCAGACGGCGGGGCGGGAGTATTGGGGGTACTCCAGAAGGCCGTTCCAGTGGGACTCCTCCTGAAAGCACTCCTCGTCCGGCAGCACGCCGGGAACCATGCGGCACACTGCGTCCGCCAGGGCCATGGCGGGGATCTCGCCGCCGGTGACGACAAAGTCCCCCATGGAGATCTCCTCATCCACGCACTCGTCCAAAAAGCGCTGATCCACTCCCTCGTAGTGCCCGCAGACCAGGATGAGGTGGTCATAGGCCTCCTTCAGCTCCCGGGCCACCGCCTGGGTGAAGGTCCGGCCGCAGGGGGAGAGGAAAATCGTCCGTCCCGGCCCATGGGTCTCCACCACGTGGGCCCAGCAGCGGTAAAGGGGGTCCGCCTGCATGACGGCTCCCCGGCCTCCGCCATAGGGGTAGTCGTCCACCTGCATCTGCTTGTTGGTGGTGTATTCCCGAATCTGGTGAGTCCGAATGGCGATGTGTCCCCGCTCCTGGGCCCGGCCCAGAATACTGACGCCCAGCATGGCGTCCACGGAGTCGGGGAAGAGGGTGAGGATGTCGATGTTCATTCCAGCAGACCCTCCCAGACCCGGATGTCCATCCGGTTGTTCTCCAGGTCCACACCGAGGATGAAGGCGTCCTTCACCGCCGGGACCAGGAACTCCTTCACGCCCCGGACGGTGTAAACCTTGCTGGCGGGGTAGTGTTCCACCTTTACCAGCTCCCCGACGCAGCGGCCTGTGGCCCCGTCGTAGACCTCCAGGCCCAGGAGCTCACCGTCGAAATACTCCCCGGCGGGGAGGCGGACATCCTGCCGCCGGACGAGAAGCTCCTTGCCCCGGAGGGCCTCGGCGGCAGTACGGTCCTCAATCCCGGGGAGCTTGAGGAGAACCAGGCCCTTGTGGACCCGGCAGGCGGCGGGGGCGAGGGGCCGGCCGTCCAGATAGAGGGTTTTGAAGCCGGCCAGAAGGTCCGGGTCTCCCTCCAGGGGAAGGACCCGCAGTTCGCCGCGGATACCGTGGACGCCGACGATCCGGCCGACGCGGATCATATCTAGTTTCATAGGGGGACGCTCCTTTGTGTGATTCTTTGGAGAGAAGTATAGCATGTTTTGCGCCGGGGGGCAAGGGGGGGCCTGGAGGCTGGGATTGTCGGGGAGAAAGGGCCGCCGTCCTGGTGGCCGCGTCCCCTCCCGGCTCCCCTTTTTTAAAATATTTTCGCATGACGCGGACCAATTGTGGAAAAATACTTGCAATCACCGCCGGGATGGGATAAAATAGCCATGGCTATGATGGAAGAATCATGAAAAGAGAGAAAATGCCCTCCCGCGGGTCGTTTTCTCGGATAAAGATTTGTAGGAGGATTTATTATGCCAACAATTTCTGCCGGCGATTTTCGCAAGGGTATGATCTTCGAGATGGAAGGCAAGCCTATGCTGGTGGTGGACTTCCAGCACGTCAAGCCCGGTAAGGGCGCCGCCTTCGTGCGCACGAAGTACAAGAATGTCATTACCGGAGCCATCCGTGAGGAGTCCTTCAACCCCACCGCCAAGTTCGAGCAGGCCAGCGTGGAGCGCAAGGACGCTGAGTACAGCTATAACGACGGCGATCTGTACTACTTCATGGACCCCGAGACCTACGACATGTCCCCCCTGAACCGGGAGGTTCTGGGCGACGGCTTCAAGTTCGTCAAGGAGAACACCGTCTGCAAGCTGGTCAGCTACAAGGGCAGCGTGTTCACCGTGGAAGTTCCCAACTTCATGGACCTGGAGGTCACCGAGACCGAGCCCGGCGTGAAGGGCGACACCGCTACCAACGTGACCAAGAAGGCCACCCTGGAGACCGGCGCCGTGATTCAGGTGCCCCTGTTCATCAACGAGGGTGAGAAAATCCAGGTGGACACCCGGACGGGCGAGTATCTGGGCCGCTGCAAGGAATAAGCGTTTGACGCTTCAAAGGGGGGAGTTCATCCCCCCTTTCAATTCCCCCGGCCCTGGGCCGCCAGGAAGGGGAGAGAGCCGCGATGGGAAAGGCGGGGACCGTCCGGTCCGGCGCCTGGGCCGGTTTGGGCCCTGGAGGACCGGGACGGCAAAACCAAGTTGGAGGCGCTCGGGATCATCACTGAGATCCTCGACACATAGCGGAACATTCGATTGACAAAAAGGAGGTTATAACTATGGAAATCACCGAGAAGGTCGCGTATCTGAAAGGCCTGGCGGAAGGCATGGAGCTGGACACCGGGAAGAAGGAGGGAAAGCTTCTGGCCGCCATCATTGACGTGCTGGAGGACATTGCACTGGAACTGGTAGACATGCAGGAGGCCCAGGAGGAACTGGGAGACGGTCTGGACGCGGTCAGCGACGATCTGGAGGACGTGGAAGATCTGCTCTTCGGCGAGGACGACGAGGAGGACGAGGCCGAGTACGAGCTGGATGACCTGGGTGAGGATGAGGACTGCTACGCCACCACCTGCCCCACCTGCGAGGAGACCATCTACTTTGACGAGTCCGTTCTGGAGGATGGCGAGGTGATCTGCCCCAACTGCGGCGAGAAGCTGGAATTCGACCTGGAGGGCCTGGAAGAGGCCGGGGACGAAGAGGAATAAGCAGGATCAAGCGCCGGGTATCCCAGGATGCCCGGCGTTTTTCTCCCTGTCCTGTGCGATGGAGAAATTCCCGGGATTTGGGAGCCCAGAACAGGGAACGACGCGCTGGCAGGGAGTCTGCCGGTGGAATGGAGGAATTCGATGGCAAAGCCTGAAACGCCTCGGGGACCTGGGAATCCCAGGGTCCGCGCCGGGTTCTATGGCATGGCGGCGCTGTACCTGGCCTATCTCTACTACCAGCTTGCCGAGCCCTTTTTCAAGGGAGACCCCACCGGGCCGCCGCTCCTTGCCTTTGGCCTGGGGACGGTGGTGCTGGGGGGCGGCGCGGTGGTTCTGGGTCTGTTGGCCTGGAAAATGTACCGTGCCCCGGCGGAAAAGGACGGCGAGGAGGACGGCGGCGATTCAAACAAGGTCTAGCGCAGTTCCCAGAAATCCTGAGAAAAAGGAAGCGAGGGCAGGGAGCGCAGGGCAAGGTGGAGGACACAGGTGGGCTGACGCCCGTCAAGGACAGCAACGCGGCCCTGCGATTCCTGGACCGCTGAACGTTTCTCATGATTTTCGGGTGCTACCTAGCCTTCGGGCGGGTCCGGTGTGTTCGGGCTGCTTGACTTTGAAAAGGATCTCCGGCGGTGGAGCCGACAGATTTTGGGAATATACGGCGAAGGAGCCGGAAGACGGGGTGGAATGTCTTCCGGCTCCTATGCGTTTTCCCATCCTTCGGGGAAGTGACTTTGGAGCAAGCGCTCCATGTCCTCCGGCAGCGGAGCGCGAAGGGTCAGCCTCTCGCCGGTGACAGGATGAACCAGAGACATGCCCCAGGAGTGCAGGGCGGGCCGGGGGATGAGGGCAGGGGCCTCTCTGCCGTAGAGCCAGTCCCCCGCCAGAGGGCAGCCCAGGTGTGCCATGTGGACCCGGAGCTGGTGGGTGCGCCCTGTCTCCGGTTGGAGGAGCAGAAAAGACAGGCCCCGGCCCTTGGACAGGACCTGATAATGGGAGACGGCGGGAGCGCCGTCGGGGCGGATCTGCCGGGCCACCAGGGAGTTTTCATCCCGCCCGATGGGTGCATCCACGGTTCCCCGCTCCGGAAGGGGACAGCCCAGGCAGATGGCCCGGTATTCCCGGCGAAAATCCTCTCCGTGCAGCATCCGGCGGAGAAGGTCGTGGACGTATCCGCTCTTGGCCACGGCCATCAGACCCGTGGTGCCCTTGTCCAGACGGTTTACAGGGTGAAAGATAAAGTCCCCGCCCCGACTCCAGGCCAAAGCGCCCGCCACTGTGGGGGTGTCGGGCAGGAGATTGGAGGCGTGGGCCGTCATGCCTGCGGGCTTGTTGACGACCAGCAGATGCTCGTCCTCCCAAATTACCGGCAGGGGCCAGTTCCCCGGCGTGATAACGGCCTTGGGCGGGCGCCGGTCCTCCGTCTCCACGGTCAGCCGGTCTCCCCCCCGGAGCACATGGGGCGTGTGAACGGGCTGGCCGTTGACCTGAATACAGTCCCCGCCGTGTGCCAGCCGGGAGACGGCGTGAGAGGAAAAATGGAGCTTGGAGCGGAGGATATGCCGGACGGTGGCCCCGTCCTCCTCCGGGGGAATGGTTCTGGTGATGACGGCCATAAGCACCTCCTCGCGGATTTGGGCGGTTGAACGGGAAAAGCGGCTCGGGAGGAGAGGGCCATTCCGATTCTCTGTTTGAGCCGCGCTTTAGAGGGGCCCGGCGTTCACTCGGTTTTCAGGCGCTGCCGGGACAGGTCCAGTCGGACCAGGGTTCCCTCGCCGGGACGGGAGGCGATGGAGATGCTGTGATTCAGCCGGTCCAGCACCTGCCGGCAGAGATAGAGGCCTATGCCGGTGGACTTCTTGTCCTCCCGGCCGTTGAAACCCGTGAAGCCGTTTTCGAAGACCCGGGGCAGGTCCTCCGGCTGGATGCCGATGCCGGTGTCGGCGATGACCAGGGTGTCCCCGTCGCCATAGACCCGGATGCGTCCCCCGGAGGGGGTGTATTTCAGGGCGTTGGACAGAAGCTGCTCGAAGACAAAGGCCAGCCACTTTTCGTCCGTCAACACCTGCCGGCCCGTCTCCTGAAAATCCAGGGCGATTTTCTTCAGGATGAACAGCCGGGCGTATTTCCGGATGGACTGGCGGAGGAGCTTGTCCAGATCACAGTTCCGCAAGACGTAGTCCGTGGAGCTGCTGCCCAGGCGGAGGTAGCCCAGGACCATCTCCACGTACTGCTCGATCTTCAAAAGCTCCCCCTCCAGCTCCGGCCGGGGCTCTTCCTGGAGCAGGAGCCGCATAGCGGCGATGGGGGTCTTGATCTGGTGGGCCCAGAGAGTGTAGTAGTCCGTCATATCCTGAAGGCGGTTCCGGTTTTCCATCGCCAAGGCGTTGCGGTCCGAGGCCAGGGCCTGGAGCAGGGTCTGGTAATCCTCCTCCAGCAGTCCCCGGGGCGGCGGAAGGGGCAGCACCGTTTCCTTCACCTGGGCCAAAAGCCGCGCCAGCTCCCGATGGCGGTGGAGGAACTGGACATAATCCACGGCGAAGAGCACCAGCCCCAGGGCTCCGCAGAGTACGGCGGCATAGCCCACGGACTCCACAGGGAGCCCGTAGAGAAAGAAGATCCAGGCGCAAATGAACATGGACCCCGTCAGAAGCAGCAGCAGCTTTCCGTGCCGCGCGAGATACGCGCCCAACAGTTTCATAGCTCCGACTCCTCCACCAGATAGCCCGCGCCCTTCCGGGTGCGGATAAAGCCCGGCAATCCCGCGGCCTCCAGCTTCCGGCGGAGGCGGTTGACGTTGACGGACAGGGTGTTTTCATCCACAAAGCTGTCCGACTCCCACAGAGCGGTCATCATGGCGTCCCGGCTGACGGTCTGCCCCTTTTTCTCCAACAGGAGCTGGAGGAGCTTTCCCTCGTTCCGGGTCAGCTCCACCCGCTGGTCCCGGACCATCAGAGTTCCGTTGGCGGGATTCAGCACCGCGCCACCGCAGGAGAGCATGGCCGGAGCCGGGCCGAAGGCATAGGCCCGCCGGAGCATGGCCTGGACCTTGGCGGAGAGGACCTGGAGGTCAAAGGGCTTGGGCAGAAGGTCGTCTCCGCCCATCTGCATGGCCATGACCACGTTGACGTTGTCCGACGCGGAGGTCAGGAAGAGAATGGGGACCTGGGAGATCTTTCGGATCTCCTGGCACCAGTGATAGCCGTTGTAAAAGGGCAGGGAGATGTCCAGCAGTACCAGCTGAGGATCGAAGTCCGTGAACTCCGCCAATACGGCGTCAAACCGCTGGGCGCAGGCCACTTGATATCCCCAGCCCTCCAGGTGCCGCCGGACGGCCCCGGCAATAACACCGTCGTCCTCCACGATGAAAATGCGATACATCCAAATTCCCTCCTGCCGCAAAAAGACGTTTAAAAAGGTTCGGGCACAAAGCGTCCCCGCCTGAAAGGACGGGCCTCTCAGGCCAGCCGGGCCGCGATGGCGTCGAGAAATTCCCCACTGTCCACGCTCCGGGCCTGAAAGCCGGGCTCCACCAGAGAGAGAAGGTCCCCGGTCATGACACCGCTCTCCAGAGTTTCCAACGAGGCGTCCTCCAGCCGCTGTCCAAAGCGAACCAGCTCCGCCAGCTGGTCCAACTCCCCCCGGCGCTTGAGGGCCCCGGACCAGGCGAAGATGGTGGCAATGGGATTGGTGGAGGTCTTTTCGCCCTTGAGGTAGCGGTAGTAATGGCGGGTAACCGTGCCGTGGGAGGCCTCGAATTCCATGGTTCCGTCGGGGGAGACCAGCACGGAGGTCATCATGGCCAGACTCCCGAAAGCGGCGGCCACCATATCGCTCATCACGTCGCCGTCGTAGTTTTTCAAAGCCCAGATGAACCCGCCCTTAGAGCGCACAACCCGGGCCACGGCGTCGTCGATCAGCGTGTAGAAATAGGTGATTCCCAGTTTCTCAAATTCCACCCTGTAGTGGCGCTCGTACTCCTCCTCAAAGATCCGCTTGAACTCCCCGTCGTAGACCTTGGCGATGGTGTCCTTGGTGGAGAACCACAGGTCCTGCTTCTGGCTCAGGGCGTACTGGAAGCAGGAGCGGGCAAAGGCCCGGATGCTGGATTCCAGATTGTGCTGGCTCTGCCAGACGGCGGGACCCTTTACCGTCTGTACATGCACCGTCTTCTCCGCGCCGCTTTCCCCCTGGAAGGTGAGGGTGGCCGTACCCGGCTCCTCCGTGGTCATGTCTACGGCTTTGTACATGTCGCCGTAGGCGTGGCGGGCAATGGTAATCGGCTTTTCCCAGTTCTTCACCACAGGCCGAATACAGGGCAGCACAATGGGGGCCCGAAACGCTGTGCCATCTAAAATCGCCCGGATGGTGCCGTTGGGAGACTTCCACATCTCTGTCAGCTCCGGGTACTCCTCCATCCGCTGGCGGTTGGGGGTGATGGTGGCGCACTTCACCGCCACGCCCAGCCGGCGGGTGGCGTTGGCGGCGTCCACTGTAACCTGGTCCTTTGTGGCGTTTCGATTCAGGAGGCCCAAATCGTAATACTCCGTTTTCAAATCCACAAAGGGCAAAATCAGCTTCTCCTTAATCATCCCCCAGAGGATGCGGGTCATCTCGTCCCCGTCCATCTCCACCAGGGGAGTGGTCATTTTGATTTTTCCCATAACAAACACCTTCTTCATTCCGGAATGGGGAATTGGGGATTTTGAGACGCCGTTTTCTCCCCTCATTCCCAGTGGTTTACATGACGTGCAGGTCCATAAACGCCAGGGTGATGGTTTTGTCGTCCAGCTTCCGGATGAAGAAGCGGGCGGTCAGGTCGCTGGGCTCCCCATTCAGGGGGAGCTTGTCGTAGTGAATCACGGCGATGTCGTCCCGGCCCATCCAGCCGTAGTCGGAGGAAATGTCAATGGCCTTCCGGATTTCCTCCCGGTGGGGGCTGCTTTTCAGGGACGTGACCTTGTAGTCGGCCCGGCCAAATTCCCGGGCGGCGTCCTCCCGGGTATAGCCCGCGCAGCCGTAGCCGTAGACGGCGGACTCCAGAAGCTCCGGCGTCCAGTCGCCGCTGCTGGTGTCGATGAGGAACATGTTCAGGGCTTCCTCATAGCGTTCCGCTGCCAGCAGTTCCGTCCAGTCCTCCAGAAGGCCGATGATCTCCTCCCTGCCCGCGCCCGCGGGCAGGGTGCGCAGGCGGGGGTCCGCCCGCTTGGCGTAGTAGTTCATGAGGCAGCCGTCCAGGATGATTTCTTTTTCGTCAGGCGTGAGGTTCGGGAGGTGGAGGGTGATGTTCTCCACGCCGCCGCCGGCCTTCAGAACCATGGCGTGGACGTCACGCTGGCAATCGCGCACGGCGTTCCGGATATTCGGGACAAACACACAGTCCCCCGCCTCGTAGGGGAAGTCCGTTCCCTCGTCCAGAGTGAAGGGCAGGATGCCCCAGTTGATGCAGTTGGAGCGGTAGCGCTTGGTGGCGAAGGCGTAGCAGATGTTGGCAAAGCCTCCAAGGACCTTTTGGCAGCTGGCGGCCTGCTCCCGGGCGGAGCCGTCCCCGGGCTTGTTGGCGAAGACGCAGGAGCCGAACTGGGTGTTTTCCGCCGTGACCTGGCACGCTTCCAGACGGGCGCGTTTTTCCGTCTCGGAAAGCGCTCTCTCATGGGAGAGACCCTCCAGCTTGGCCTGGTTGGCCACGTACTGGGCGGCGTCGGCCCAGGCCAGCAGCTTTTGCAGCTTCTCCGGCACATTACCCGCCAGCCGTCCGGCCTCGCACTCCGCGATTGCCTTGGCCCGACCCACATATTCCGGCTCCCGGCGGGAGAGGGTGAACTCCGCCAGCCGCAGGGGATTGGAGCGGTAAGAGGAAGTCTCGCCGGAGGGGATGAGCTCGTCCGTGGTGGTCACCGGATCCCGGAGGACCGCCGCCAGCTCCACCAGCAGGTTCTCCGCCAGGGGGCCCATCTTCGGCCAGTCGGTGATGTTGGGGCCCAGGATCAGCTCCTCCTCTGGCCGGGGACGGCCGAAGCCGTTGTAGACCCGCTTGCCGTATACGTCTTTATCGAAGTGATAGGGATGGCGGACAGGCTGGTAGTCCATCTCAGTGGCGGGGGTGATCCTTCCGCCGTTCCGGGCGGTGGCGGCGATGGACCGGGCGTCCATCAGGCACACGGCGGCGAACTGGCCCTCGCCGGGCTTGGAGCCCTCCCGGTTGGGGAAGTTTCGGGTGGTGTGGCGAAGGCTCAGGCCGTTGTGGGCGGGCACGTCCCCCGCGCCGAAGCAGGGACCGCAGAAGCTGGGCTTGATCACCGCGCCGCTCCGGAGCAGATCCGCCGTGGCCCCGATCCTTGTCAGCTCCAGGCTGACGGGGACGCTGGTGGGATACACGTCCAGGGCAAAATATCCGTCGCCGCAGCTGCCGTTCCGGAGAATGTCCGCCGCCTCGGTGATGTTGTCGAAAAGCCCTCCGGCACAGCCGGCGATGATGCCCTGGTCGGCCCAGACGCCGCTGTCCCGGACCTTTTGGGCCAGATTTACCTGCGCCTTGGGATAGCGCTTCCGGGCGTCCTCCTCCACCTTCGCCAGCAGCTCCGGGGCGTTGGCCAGGAACTCCCGGATGGTCCAGGCATTGGAGGGGTGGAAGGGCAGGGCAATCATGGGCTCGATCTGAGAGAGGTCCAGCCGAATGTATTTGTCATAATAGGCGAACTCGCCGGGGTGAAGCTCCTTGTATTCCGCGCCCCGCCCGTGGGCCTCGTAGAAGCCCTGGGTTTCCCCGTCGGTCTCCCAGATGGAGGAGAGGCAGGTGGTCTCGGTAGTCATCACGTCGACGCCGTTGCGGAAGTCGATGGGAAGCCCGGCCAGGCCAGGTCCGGCGAACTCCAGGACGCAGTTGTTCACGAAGCCGCTTTCAAAGGTGGCCTTCACCAGGGCGATAGCCACGTCGTGGGGCCCCACGCCCCGCTTCGGCGCACCGGTGAGGTAGACCAGCACGACCGCCGGGTAGGGCACGTCCCAGGTGTTTTTCAGCAGCTGCTTGGCCAGCTCCGGGCCGCCCTCGCCCACGGCCATGGTACCCAAAGCGCCATAGCGGGTATGCGAATCGGAGCCGAGGATCATCTTCCCGCAGCCCGCCAGCTGTTCCCGGGCATAGGAGTGAATGACGCTCTGATTGGCGGGGACGTAGATGCCGCCGTACTTCCGGGCGGCGGAGAGGCCGAAGACGTGGTCGTCCTCGTTGATGGTGCCGCCCACGGCGCAAAGGGAGTTGTGGCAGTTGGTGAGGGCGTAGGGCATGGGGAATTCCCGCATGCCGGAGGCCCGGGCCTGCTGGATAATGCCCACGTAGGTAATGTCATGGCTGGCCAAGGCGTCGAAGCGGATTTGGAGCTGCGCCGGGTCGCCGGAGACGCTATGGGCCTGGAGAATGTCCCAAGCCAGGGTCCGTTTCCGTCCCTCCTCCGGAGAGAGGGGAGCGGAGGTGTGAAGAGCGCCTTCGGCGAGGAAAACGCCGGTGTCGTGCAGTGTCATCGGGAAACCCCCTTTTTCGATATAAAATAGGAGATGGAAGGCAAATGAATGGATGTAAGTTCAGCGCTCCGCCAGGGGGACGTAGGGAACACGGCTGCATACGGTTTTGTAGGCGGGGCGGATGATCCGGGGATCGTCGGCGCAGCACTCCTCCATCCGGTGGGCGCACCATCCGGGCATACGGGCGCTGGCGAAAATGGCGGTATACAGGTCGGTGGGAATGTCCAGGAGTTTATAGACAAAGCCGGAGTACAGGTCCACATTGGCGCAGATGGGTTTGTCGGAGCGCCGGATCTCCCGGAAGACCTCCGGGGCCAGACGTTCCACGGATTCTATGAGGTCCAGCTCATCCACCATGCCCTTCTTCTCGGCCAGGTGGCGGGAGAACTGCTTGAGAATCTCCGCCCGGGGATCGGAGAGGGTGTAGACCGCGTGGCCCATGCCGTAGATCAAGCCTGTGCCGTCGCCCAGCTCCCGGCGGAGAATCCGGACCAGCTGGTCTTTGACCTGGCCGTCGTCCTTCCAGTTCCGGACGGCCCGTTTCAGGTACTTCATCATTTCCACGACCTTGATATTGGCGCCGCCGTGCCGGAAGCCCTTCAGCGCGCCGACGGCGGCGGCGATGGAGGAATAGAAGTCCGTTCCCGAGGAGGTCAGCACCCGGCAGGCGAAGGTGGAGTTGTTGCCGCCGCCGTGCTCCGCGTGGAGAATCATGCACAGGTCCAGGAGCTTGGCCTCGTCGTCGTCGAACTTTGTGTCCTTCCGGAGGGAGTAAAGGAAGTTCTGGGCCACGCTCATGTCCGTCCGGGGACGGTGAAGATAAAGGCTGTCCTTGTCGAAGTAGTGGCACTTGGCGGCGTAAGAATGGGCCACGATGGTGGGCGTCCGGGCCACCATCCGGAAGGACTTGAACAGCTCGTTTTCCAAAGTCATGTTTTCCGCCTCGCCGTCGTGGGAGTGGAGAGCCAGAATACAGCTGGAGAGCTTGTTCATGATGTTCTTGTTGGGGGAGCGGAGAATCATATCCTCGGAGAAATAGCCGGGGAGCTGGCTCCAGCGGGCCATGAGGTACTGGAAGTCCTTCAGCTGGGAGGCCGTGGGCAGCTGGCCGAAGAGGAGAAGGTACACCGTCTCCTCAAAGCCGAAGCGGTCCTCCTTGATGCACTGCTGGATCAGGTCCTCAATGCTGATGCCCCGGTAAAAGAGGCGGCCCTTCCGGGGGATTTTCTCCCCGTCCACCAGGTCATAGCCGTCTACGTCGCCGATGCTGGTGACACCGGCGATGACGCCGGTACCGTTGGGATACCGAAGGCCCCGCAGCACCTCCCGGTCGGTCCGGCCGGAGGGGAAGATGTCGTTTTCACGAATGAAATCCTCGGAGCCGCTGACGAAGGACAGCGAGGATTCGATGAGCTCTTGGTGCCGGAGCATTTGGTGCAGATCGCGTTCTGTTTTGTAAGACATAGTAGGATAACCGCCTTTAAAAGAGTCAATCGCCGGAATGATTGATTCTCATTATATAGGATTCCGCCCCCTGTTTCAATCCCATACATGTGCCACCTGTGCCAAAAGCCGGGGGATTCCCCAGGAAGAACTTGACATTTATGACAAAGAAACCGGGGTGGAAGAGGTGCGTTTTCAGGAAACAGCGCCCGGTATTTTTATACCGGGCGCTGCTTGTTTAGCGTCTGTCTGTTCGAAGTTATGATTCTGCTTGGGGAGCCGCCGTGGCTTCCCCGGAGGGCGGCGTGGAGGAAGCGCTTTGCACGATAATAGTTTTCTCCTCGCCGCTGGCCAGCTTGCCGCCCAGCATGCCAGCAATCAGGGATTTAACGTCGATGCCCATGCCCTGGGTGATGCCCTCGGTGACCTGGGTGGTGCCGGTGACGATGTCCTCCAGGAGCTTGGCGCTGTTGCCCTCGCCGTACATGGTGATCTTATCCACCCTGGACAGGGGCTCCGCCACATTTTTGGCAATCTCCGGCAGAGCCTGCATGACCATCTCGATAACGGCGGCCTCGCCGTACTTCTTCATGGCCTCCGCCTTCTTGTCAATGCCCTCGGCCTCCGCCAGGGCCTTGGCCCGGATGGCCTCGGCCTCCGCCTTGCCCACGGCGGCGATACCCTCCGCCTCCTGCTCCCGGGCGAATTTCTGAGCCTCGGCGCTTTTGCGTTCCGCTTCGGCCTCCTGCTCCTGCTCATAGCGCTTGGCCTCGGCGTCCTTCTGGCGCTTGTAGAGGGCGGCCTCTGCCTCCTGCTGCAAACGGTAACGCTCCGCGTCCGCCTTGGCCCGGATCTCCGCCTCCAGCTTCTGCTTCTCCACTTCGACCTCGTACTGCTTCAACTCCGCCTGCCGCTGGGTCTTGGCGATCTCCGCGTTGACGGTGGCGGTTTCGATGCTCTTGCGCTGTTCCTGGCTCTGAATTTCATAGGCGGCGTCCGCCTCGGCCTTCTTGCCGTCGGCCAAAATTTTCAGCTCCGCCCGCTTGATGTCCAGCTCCGTCTGCTTCTGGGCAATCTGGGTGTCCGCCAGAACCCGGGCCTCGTTGGACTCCCGCTCCGCCTCCGCCTGGGCGATGGCGATGTCCCGGTCCGCCTGGGCCTTGGCGATGGCGGCGTTCTTTTTGATCAGGCTGGTGTTGTCCGCGCCCAGGTCCTTGATGAGCCCGTTTTCGTCGGTGACGTTCTGGATGTTGCAGGAGAGAATCTCAATGCCCAGCTTATCCATGTCCTTGCTGGCCTTTTGCATCACCTGATCGGAGAAGGAATCCCGGTCCGTGTTGATCTCCTTCAGGGACAGTGTGCCGATGATCTCCCGCATGTTGCCCTGGAGGGAGTCCTGAAGGTCCCGGGTGATTTCCTCGGGGCGCTTGTTCAAAAAGTTCTTGGCCGCCAGCTTGATGCCCTCCGCGTGGGGAGAGATGCGGACCTTCGCCACGGCGTCCACGTTGACGTTGATGAAGTCGCTGGTGGGAACGGATTGCTCGGTTTTGATGTCCACGGTCATCTGCCCCAGATACAGCCGGTCCATGCGCTCGAAAAAGGGCACCCGGATGCCCGCCCGGCCAATGAGCACCTTGCTTTCCTTTTTCAGGCCGGAGATGATGTAAGCCTGATCCGGCGGGGCCTTGACGTATCCGGTCAGAATGATGAGCAGCACAACCAGGATGGCCAGAATCGCGGGAAGCAGGGACAAAATGGTGTCAAACATGAAAAACTCCTCCTTTCAATATAGAACACAACCGCTATACTATTATGAAAACAAGCCGGAACGAAGGGACGGTGTTCCCGGCGACTTGGAATTTTTCTCAGGCCTCCAGCCTGTCCTCCGCTACGTCGCCTCGCATAGAGGCCAGGCGTTCCAGAGCGGAGACCTCCGCCTCCAGGCTTCGCCGGGTCCGTTCCCGCCGGGCCTCCTCGCCGCCGGCGATGACCCGGGAGACCACATGGATGGCCCGGAGGCACAGGAGGGCTTTCTCCTGGGAATCGTGGCCGCTTTGTTCCGCTTGGCTCAGCTCTTGCAGGGCCCGGATCAGCGTTTGAAGATAGTGGGATTCCAGGCGGGTTTTTGTGGAGTTCTCCAGGTCCCCATAGCTCTGGAGAACCAGGGACTCCAGCTCTTCCAGGGCCGCCCGAACCTCTTCCGTCCGGACCGGCGCGGCGGCCTGTTGAAGCTGCGCCAGGACGAAGCGGGCGCTGCCGGGCCGCCGGACGGTGGAGCGCAGGAAGCGCTGCAGAACGGGCTGCAGCCGGTCCATGTCCTGGGAGAGGGCGTCCAGCTGCTGCGCGTAGGGGAGGAAACAGGCAGTGTCTCCGCCGGACCAGGCCTTCATGGCGGGAACCAGGGTGTGCTCGATTTCCTGGATGTCCTCCGCGATGTCCGACAGGCCGTTCAGATATTCGTCCAGTATGCTCAAGTCCCGTTCCTGCAGGGTTTTCACGGTTCGGCTGGAGAACAGGGCCCGGCCGGCGGCGGAGACGGCGGCGGTCTTGTCCTTGAGTTCGTCGCCGCACAGAAGGCGGATGTGCTCCATGGTCAGGCCCGTGATGGACGGGTGAATGGCGGTATAGATTCTGGTGAGAGACCGGCGGATTTTCGTGCACAGGGATTCCAGGTGCTGCTGCTTCCAGGTCAGCTTCAGCTGCTTTTCCCAGGGGGCCGCCGTCTCCTCTTGGGGCTTCGGCTCCGGAAGCTGAGGTTCTACGGTGACCTCAAAGGGGATACGCTTTTCCTTGCTCACCTTGGTGGCAAAGATCGTGAAGGCGGAGGTCATGCTCATTCCCATCTCCTTGCAGGCCTGTTCCATATTTTTCTTGACGCTTTCGTCCAAGCGAAAATTTACCATAACCTGCGCCATGAACGTCACTCCTCTCAGTACACTTCTATTATAGCATATGTAAAGCAAAATACAACATATTTCTTTACGAATGTGGCAATTGGACTGGAGGCGCCTTTCCCCAAGGCTTACAAGGGGCACGGGGACCGAGAAACCCCGCCTCCCCAGCACTCACGCTGGAAAGGCGGGGTTTGTTTAGCGGTCTAAAAATGTGTTGGGATCTACGGCCTCGCCGTTTTGGGTGACGGAGAAGTGCAGATGGGGACTCTGGGCCGCTTCTGCGGCCGCCGTGGTGCCCACTGCGCCGATGATCTGTCCGGCGGTGACCAGGTCGCCGGGTTCCACGGTGGGTTTGGCCTGGAGATTGGCGTAAGTGGTGGTGTAGCCGTCCTCATGGTCGATCATAACGGTAGTGCCCATCAGCGGGTCGTCCTCCACCGAGGCCACCGTACCGGCCGTGGCCGCCAGAACCGTGGTTCCAGGGGTCGCTGAAATATCCACGCCGTCGTGGGTCCGCCAGTCCGCCAGGGTGGGACTGTACACCAGCTGGTCCATGGAGAAGGCCATGAGCACCTCCCCCTTCAGCGGCGAGACCGTGAGCTGAGGCGGTGCGGCGATTACCGGTGTGTCGTCCACCTCCGCCTCCGGCATGAGCGGAACGATTTCCACCTCCACCGGAACCGGAGCGGAGGCTTCCACCGGGGGCGCTTCCTCCTCCTCTCCCGTCTCCTCCGGTTCGGGGACGTAGACGTCCTCCACCGGGACGCTGACGGGAGCCGGAGGCGGGGCTTCCTCTGCCCGGTCTCCGGAGAAGAGGAGCAGATAGCCGCTCACCCCCGCCACCGCCAGACAGATGGTCAGCAGGACGTAAAAGCCCGTGCCGCTGAGAACGGATTTCAGTTTGTTTTCCATGCAAGAGTTCCTCCCTCATAAATAGTCTGAGGGAAGTATGGACGAAGGACTGCCAAATTATACTAGAGTCTGATTGAAAACCGTCAAAACGCCGTTTTAGGGGGATTTGCCGCATGGAAGGAAGGAGGGCGCGTCTTAGAGCCTGTTTAAAATCTCCATGCACGCCGTCTGGGCAGGTCTTTTCCCACCATACTGCGTCAATTTTCCTTGAAATCCGTCAGGATTCCCGCGCAAAATTTCCTTGTCTGGCGGGAAAATCCCCGCCCATCCGGCATACCTGGAGATTTTAAACAGGCTCTTAGTCCCGCCGCTCCAGGGCGGCGGCGTAAAGTTCGTTTTTCGAGAGGCCGGTGTGCTCCGACACCTCTTTGGCCGCCTCTTTCAGCCGGGTTCCGGCCTCTACCAGAGCCAGGACCTGAGCCGCGCCCTCATCCAGCGTTACGGCGGCGGAGGACTCCGGCTGTGCTCCTGCCACGACCAGCACATACTCCCCCCGGGGGGTATTCCCGGCGTAATAGGCGGCGGCTTCCCCCAGGGTGCAGCGGCGGGTTTCCTCGTGGAGCTTGGTCAGCTCCCGGCAAAGGGCAATCCGCCGGTCCGGGCCGAAGGTCTCGGCCAAGTCCGCCAGGGTGGCCCGGAGCTTATGGGGGGCCTCGTGAAAGATCATCGTCCGGGACTCGTGTTTCAGGCTCTCCAGGTGTTCCCGGCGGTTCTTCTTTGTCATGGATAAAAAGCCCTCGAAGGTAAAGCGCCCCGTGGGCAGCCCGCTGACCGCCAGGGCGCTGACGGCGGCGCAGCAGCCGGGGATGGAGAAAACCTCCACGCCGTTTTCTGCGCAGAGGCGCACCAGATCCTCGCCGGGATCCGAAATGGCGGGGGTTCCGGCGTCGGTGACCAGGGCGCAGCTCTCTCCCGTCAGCAGCCGGGCCAGAATCGAGGGGCCGGCGGAGGTATGATTGTGTTGGTGGTAGCTGACCAGGGGTTTTTTAATCTCAAAATGATTCAGCAGCTTCAAGGACACCCGAGTGTCCTCCGCCGCGATGAAATCCACCGCCGCCAGCGTCTCCAGGGCCCTGGGAGAGAGGTCCCCCAGATTGCCGATGGGTGTGGCGACCAGATACAGCGTTCCGCTCATGTTAGCTCCTCTCCTGGAGGCCGGCGCCTCCGATGAAATCCGGCAGGGGCGTGCTGTCGCCCTTGACAGGCGTCAGCACGTCTGCGTCCTCCGCCTTGCCCTGCGCTCCCCGCCCTCGCTTCCTTTTTTCTCATTATTTCTGGGAACTGCTCTAAGTCCGGAAGTAAATCCGGTTCAGTTCCTCCGTGGGCGCGCCGTCGCTTTCCAGAATCAGAGGCGGGAGAATAGCCAGGCCCGGTTTCCCGCCCCGGCGGGCCTCCAGCAGCACCAAAGAGGGGGCCGCCTCCGGGCGGGGGGAAACCAGGCGGAGACGCTTGGGCTCCAGACCCGCCGGGCGCAAGGCACAGAAGAGGTCTGCCAGACGCTCCGGCTTGTGGACCAGGCAGAGGGCCCCGCCCCAGCGCAGCAGCCGGGACGCCGCGCCGCAGACGTCCTCCAGCGTGCAGTCCTGTTCTGTCCGGGCGGTTCGGCGGGCCTTCCCCTTGGGCGGGGGGCCGCTGTTTGGAGGAAAGTAGGGAGGGTTGCAGACCACCAGATCATAGTCCCCGGCGGGCAAGGGCGTCTCCCGAAGGTCTCCCAGGCAAAAACGGAGACGGTCTGTCAGGCCGTTTTCCAGGGCTGCCAGTGTTGCCAAACGGATGGCCTCCTCCTGGATGTCCAAGCCGGTGACCGTCAGGGCGGGCTGGCGCTGGAGCAGCAGAAGGGAGAGCAGCCCCGTGCCGCAGCCCAAGTCGCAGACCCGGAGCCCTGGTTTCAGCTTTGGCAGGGAGGACAGGAGAAAACTGTCCAACCCGGGCCGGAACTGCCCGCCGCCCCAGACGAAACGGAGGCCGCCGGGCTTCAGCGCCTCCCAGCGTAAGGCACTCACGGCTGGTTCGAAGGGAGATAAGCTCCCAGCTTGGCGTTCAGTTTGGTGTAAATCCGCTGGCGGAACCAAGGCTCTGAGGAGGCGGCTACCGCCTCCTCCAGGCCGAACCAGCCTACGCGGCTGTTTTCGTCCGGCTTGCAGCGCACTGGGGCGGCCGGGTCCCCTTCCAGAAGGTAGGTGACGTTCAAATGGAGATGGGAGGAGACATACCGGCCTCGCTTCTCGTGGCCGTCTACCGTCAGAATTTCCAGGGAATAGGGAGCCGCCGACAGCGGCCGCAGGATCTCCAGGCCGCTCTCCTCCCGGACCTCCCGCATTGCGACGGACAGCAGATCCCGCTCCCCGTCGGCGTGGCCCCCCAGCCAAGACCAGGAGTCGTAGAGATTGTGATAGGCCAGCAGGACCTGGGTCCGGTCCGGGCTGACGACCCAGGCGGAGGCTGTCAGGTGGGCGGAGGCGTTTTCCCGTCCGTAAAGTTCCTCGCCGCTTTCCAGACGGCGGAGCAGTTCCACCCGGTCCTGGGTCTCCTGGGCGTTCCAGGGTTTGTAGACGCGCAGCTGGGCAATCAGGTCCATGAAGCTCCCCTCCTTTTTCAAACTATCATAACACAGTTCGGCCCGAAGGGAAAGCGAAAAAACATGGCTCCGAGAGGACCCCTCCCGTTTCCCGGGACTTCCTGCCCCGTGGACGGTGAAAGATTCGAGGGAAAACGGATAGCACTTTTCTCACTTTTTCCTCTCTGGCAGGTGAAGGACCGGCCCATTTCGCCGGGGTCATTCCCCCGGTGGCGGGATGGCTCCGGAGAGAAAACGGGGCGCGGAAACCGGAAATGTCGCATTTGAACAGCTAACCACAAATTATGTATAATTTTTCGCGTTTCAGATTGAATTCAAAATTTTGCATTTTCCGAAACGGCACTTTTAAAAATTTCCTCAAAATGACGCCGCATGGCGGTCCGGTGACAGCAGACGCGGGAAAAGGGCGTGAAGCGGTCCGGAGCGGCCCTTGGAAGTAGGTAAAATTTTTGCGAAGAATGTCCTCCCACCCGGGCCCTTCGACCATCTTCAACAGACTTCGACCGGGAACGTTTGGTAGAATCGCCTCGAAAAAATTAAAAAATGCACAATATATGGTGTTTTGCCTGTATTTCGAAAAAAATGTCGAAGAAAACTTCTGTTTTTTTGTAATCCTGTCTTGAAAATTCTGGAAATTTATGCTATTTTATAGAAAAGGCGCTGAGAGCGTCAGCACGCTCCGACAGCCAATCATGAAGGAAAGGGAATCATCATGGAAAATAAGAAAACCGTGTTTCTGGCGGATGCCAGCGAAGAGTTCCGCGCAATGCTGCAGGAGGCGATTGAGCGGGACGGGGAATTTGCCGTGATGGGCTCCGCCGGAGATGGTCGGGTGGCCCTGGAGCGGCTTGGGACACAGAGACCCGATCTGTTGGTGATGGACGTGGCCCTGCCGGGGCTGGATGGATTGGGCCTGCTCCAGAAGCTGAAGGAGCAGGAGGGCACCATGCCGAAGACCATTATTGTCTCCGCCTTTTGCGGCAACCAGGTCCTGGCCGACGCGGAGAAACTGGGTGTCAGTTATTATCTGCCCAAGCCCTTTGAGCCGGAGTCTCTGCTGGACCGGATGCACGGTGTGTTCGAAAAGCCCTCGTCTCCGGAGATGCGGGCCTTCGCTCTGAAAAACATCGTTACCTCCGTGATTCATGAGATCGGTGTTCCCGCCCATATCAAGGGCTACCAATACCTGCGGGAGGCCATCATTATCACCGTGAACGACATGGAGGTCATCAACGCTGTGACGAAGGTGCTGTATCCCGCCGTGGCCAAGCGCTTTGGAACCACGCCCTCCCGGGTGGAGCGGGCCATCCGTCACGCCATCGAGGTGGCCTGGGACCGGGGCGACCTGGAGACGCTGCAAAAGTATTTCGGCTACACGGTGTCCAACACCAAGGGCAAGCCCACCAACTCCGAGTTCATCGCCATGATCGCCGACCGGCTGGTGCTGAACGGGGACAACTGGATTCTCAAGGCCTGAGGAGCCTGAACGTGGGAGAGACTTTCGTCTCTCCCCCGTTTCATGTTCCCGGGCCCAGGCGGGCGGCGATCAGGGCTTTTGGGGCCTCTGAGAGCGCGCCGCCGAGACTCACCTCCACCACCCGGCCCGGCCAGGCCAGAAGCCAGGCGTTCTTAGGGCTGCCGTCGATGTGGAGGCGGTAGGCCGTCTCCGCGCCCCAGGGAATTGGGTCCTCCGGAACATAGGCGTAGTGGCTGTCAAAGAGAGGGCCGTTATAGCCTCCGGTTTTCAGCTGTTCCCGCAGCAGGGCCTGCTGAAGCCGGGGGAACTTGGGGTCCCAGAGGGTATAGCGCAGAAGGCCGCTTTCAGTTTCGCCCTGGGGCAGGGCCGTCTCGGAATATTCCCGCTCTGGCAGGAAGAAGGAGCCGCTTTCAAAGAGCCGCCGGCGGATGTGGGCATAGTGTTCCCCGGTGAGGTCCGTCAGGGTCAGGGGGAAGTCCTCCCGGGGGGAGAGGTCCCATTCGATGTGCTGGTATACATAGGTTTCTCCCTCCAGGCCGAAGAACCAATGGAAGCGCACGACCCCATAGGCCAGCCCGCCCACCAGGGCGATGGCCAGTACCACGTCCACCGCCAGGGTGAGGACGATGTTGACGCTCTTGGAGGCCCGGAGCTTCCGGAGGAGGGCCGAGGTCCGCCGGACCAGGAAGACCAGCAGGAAAAACAGGGCCAGGTACACCAGGTAAAAGAGTGCCCGGCCCGAGCCGCCGGTGAGGATTTCCAGCAGCAGATACCCCGCCGCCAGCACCGCCACCAGCGCCAGCAAAGCGGCGCTCAGCCGCCGGTAGCCCGGTCCCAGGGGGACGCAGGTCCCGCCCTCCCCCACGGCGCGGAGAGAAACCTTCCGCCAGTGGTAGTAGTGCCAGAGAGTGTAGGCCTCCAGCCCCGCCAGCAGCAAAAACATGGTCCCGGAGAACAGATGGGCATTGCTGGAGAACAGCCGGTACATGTTCCCGGAGATCAGCGAGTAGAGGAAAGAGGCCGCGAAGAGCAGGGAGAACGCCAGAAGAACAACGGTGGTGGGGAGAAAGCTCTTCCGCATGCTGCGGTGGAGGCCCTCCAGCCGCAGGGCCTCGTCGGTCTCCAGGGGGACGGCGCTGGGATTCTCCGTGGAAAAAATCTGCATCTGAAACCAGTCGCAGACCTTCTCCCACCCGGCGGAGGCGCACAGCTCCTCCAGGGACTGCTGGCCCTGGGTGGGACCGGGGTTGAACTGGGAGGCCCCGGCGCTGTAGGTGACGGCATAGAGGACCTCCGCGGGCTGGGCCCGGCGGTATTTCCAGAGGTTGTTCCCCGCCCGCTCCAGCCGCCAGCCCTTGGCGGTCATGGCGGAGAGATGTTCCTCCACCCCCCGGTAGTCGTAAAGGCAGTAGGTGTTCCAGCGATAGCTTGTGTGTTTCATGAGGGGACCTCCTCTCCGCTCTCCGGGCCCAGGCAAGCGGCGGCCAGGGCTTTCTGCGTGCCGTCCAGGGACAGGTTTTGGGTGTAAACCGTCACGATGCGCCCCGGCCAGCAGAGGAGCCAGTCCTCGGCAGGGAGATTGTTTCCGCTGCGCCGGTAAGCGGCCTCTGCGTTCCAGGGAGCTGGGTCCTCGGAATGATAGGTCCAGATATCGGGGCCATTGAGAAGGTCCTCCAGAATGGCCCGGCAGACCCACGCCTCCGGAGCCTCCAGGACGGTGTATTGCAGATAGGCCTCCCTGCCGTCCTCCTGGGCGGCGGACTCGCTGTAGACGGTCTCGGTGGCGAAGGGCGTGCGGCCCTCCAGGCGGACCGTCCGCCGGACGTGGTCCCAGGGTTCTCCGGTGAGGTCTTCCACCGTCAGGGGGATGGGCTGGGGAGCGGAATTCCAGATCTCGTCCTTCCAGACATAGGAGGGGCCTTTCTCCGGGCCCCGCCGTTCCGGCAGGTCGGGATGGTAGTAGCCCAGGCACAGCACCAGAACCGCCAGCCCCAGAAAGCAGGCCAGGAAGCGAGTGCTCCCAGGGGTTCCCCGCCGGTCCCACCAGCGGTTCAGAGGATAGAACGCGGCGACGACCAAAAAGTTCATCAGCAGCGATACCGTCATGGAGAAGGAGTCCCGGGAGCTCTCCGGGGAGAGAAGGATGGTGAGGAACGTCAGGATCAGGAAGATCGAGAGCAGGTAGGCCAGGCCGTTGAGAACCCGGCAGCTCCGGGGAACGGGAGCCGGCTCCCCGCCCTCCTCCAAGGCGCGGAGGGATCGCCGCCGCCAGCGGTAATAGCCGCCGATGGACCAGAGCTCCCCCAGAATGAGAAGGGGACAGACCGCCGTGAGCAGAAGCTCTATGCCGTTGAGGAAGTAGGAGTGGGACCGCTGGAGCATGGAGCGCATAAGCAGAGAGAAGCACACCGCCAGCAGGAGGGCCGTGGTATAGCGGTTCCGCAGCCAGGTCCACCGCATGGAGCCGTGAATCCGCTCCAGGAGAAGGGCTCCGTCGGTTTCCAGGGGGGTGGGCCGCTCCTGTTCGGAGGCATAGATTTGCAGCTCCTCCCAATCCGCGGCCTTTTCCCATCCGGCGGATTCGCACAGCTCCTGGAAGAAGAGCCGGTCTCCCAGTTCTCCGTCCTCTCCGGCGGCGGGAGGACAGGTGATGGCGTAATGGAGCTTCGCCGGTTCTCCCCGGCGGTACTTCCAGAACACCTTCCCGATCTTCTCCAACCGCCAGCCCCGGGCGGCCTGGGAAGAGAGGTGTTCCGCCGTGCCCCGGAGGTCGAAGGGGCAGTAGGTGTTCCAGCAATATCGGGTTTCCTTCATGGCTGTTCCTCCTTTTCCAATTCCGCCCGCAGCCGCGAGGCCGCCAGGGCCGCCTGCTCCGGGGTGAGGGAATCCGGGGATTCCAGTGTTATGATGTACCCTGGCCCGAAGACCAGCCGCTGCTCCGGCGAATGTTTCTCCGCGCACAGACGGTACGCCGATTCCGCGCCCCAGGGGGCCGGGTCCTCCGGCTGGTACCACTGGCCGGGGCGATCCAGATAGCTGGCTTTCAGCCAGTCATAGACCCAGGGGGTGTCCGTGCGGATGAGGGAGTATTGCAGGCGGTAGCTCTCGCCGCTTTCCTGGCTGGCCGTTTCCTGATAAAGGGATTCCCTTGCCAGAAAGCTGCCACGTTCTTCATGGGTTCTCCGGATATGGGACCAGGGCCGTCCGGTAAGGTCCTCCGCCGTCAGGGGGAAGGCCTGGGGCGCCTCGTCCCAAAGGCTGCCCTCCCAGCGGTAAGCGCCTTCCGGTACCTCCATCCGGCGGGCGGCTTCCCGGAACGGGTCCCTGGGAACGCGGCCAAAGGACAGGACAATCAGAATGACGCAAAGGAGGGTTACCGCCGTTTGTAAGCCCGAATCCAGCTTCCAGCGTTCCTCGTATTGGGTCAGCAGGGTCAGCCCCAACGCTCCCAGGGACAGCACCCCCAGCCGCAGGACCAGTACGGCCTCGTTCTGGTTGGAGGTCAGGAACAACGCCAGTACCACCAGCAGGAACATGCTCAAAAACCGCAGGATCGAGTAGACCCGGGAGACCCGGACCGGTTCCCCGCCGCTGCGCACAGAGAGGCGGGAACGGAGATACCAGAGGAGATAGGTCCCGTTCCGCAGGAGGGCGAAGAGGAGAAGGCACAGCAGGAACGCGAAGTAGAACAGGAGGCTATTACCGTGCAGGAAGAGCGCTTGGGGCAGCCTATACCGCAGATGGTAAAGCGGAAGGAGCTCGCACAAAAACGCGAACACCAGCTGCCACCAGCCATAGGTCCGCCTCATGGCCCGGTGAAGGCACCGCAGCCGGAGCTCTTCGTCGGTCTCCAGGGGAACGGGAGCCACCGCGTCATTCCGGAAAATCTGGAGGAGGTCCCTGCCGCGGTTCTGGCCATGGAAGAGGTTGGACACAAACTCCCAGCCGGCGGGCCCGTAGGACTCTTGAGAAGGGAAGGGGTCTTTCCGGTCTCCGCCGTCCCGCCTTTTCGGAACGCGGACGACGGCGTAGTGAACCCGGGCCGGTTCAGCCTTCCGGTAGCGCCAGAGGAGATACCCAGCCGACTCCAGCTGCCAGCCCATGGCGGCCATCCGGGAGAGGCGCGCCTCGATGCCCTGCAAGTCATAGGGCGCAAGGGTTTCCAGACAAAAGCGTTTGTTTTTCATCTCAGGTCCTCCTCTTCCATACAGGCCTTGTAGTCCTTCGTCAGCTCCAGCAGACGGCGGTATTCTGCCGCCAGGGTTTCCCGCCCCTTGTCCGTGATGAGGTAGCTGCGCTTTCTCCCCGCGACGCAGGTTTCCCGAATCATCCCCGCCTGCTGGAAGCTGTCCAGCAGATTGTATAAAGTTCCGGGGCCCATGGTGACCCGGTCATGGGTCAGCGCCGCCACCCGTGCCATGACGTCGGTGCCGCAACATTCCTCCCGGAGGCAGAGAAGAATGTAAAACATGGGCTCCGTCAGGGTTTGGAATTTTTCTCGCGCCATGGCGGCACCTCCTGATATCGAATATCGTTATTACTGGTTCCAGTATAATATCGAACATCGATATTGTCAAGTGCCAGGAAGAAAACAGCAAAAAAAGCCGCCCGGATAAACTCCGGGCAGCTAAAATCCTGCGATTGTCACCGAGGCCGAACAGAAGCTGTGGCTTCTAGTCAACCCTGGAACGTATCTGCGTCCCAAGGGGCCGTGAAAGGGCCAAGGGGAGGGCGGACCGTCTCACGCCAGCTCCGCCAGCCCCGTATAGAGCTGATAGTACCGCCCCTTCTGGGCCAGGAGATCATCGTGGTCTCCCCGCTCGATGACCTCTCCCTGCTCCAGCACCATAATGGCCTTGGCGTTGCGAACCGTGGACAGCCGGTGAGCAATCACAAACACGGTTCGTCCCGCCATGAGGCGGTCCATGCCCTTTTCAATGAGTTTTTCCGTCCGGGTGTCAATGGAGCTGGTGGCTTCGTCCAGAATCAGCACCGGCGGATTGGCGCAGGCGGCCCGGGCGATGTTCAGCAGCTGCCGCTCCCCCTGGCTGAGGCTGCCGCCGCTGCCGGAGAGAACCGTTTGATATCCCTGGGGCAGATGACGGATGAAGCCGTCGGCCCCCGCCAATCGGGCGGCGGCTTCCACCTCTTCGTCCGTGGCATCCAGCCGTCCGTAACGGATGTTCTCCGCCACGGTACCGGAGAAGAGGTGGGTGTCTTGAAGCACCGCGCCTAAGGACCGGCGCAGGGACTCCTTGGCGATGTCCTTCACGTCGATGCCGTCGTAGGTGATGGTCCCGCCCTGAATCTCGTAAAAGCGGTTAATCAGGCTGGTGATGGTGGTTTTCCCCGCTCCGGTGGAGCCCACAAAGGCGATCTTCTGCCCGGGCTTGGCAAAGAGGCTGATGTCGTGGAGAATGGTGCGCCCCTCGTCGTAGCCGAAGACCACGTGGTCGAACCGCACGTCTCCCCGAAGGGGGACCAGGGTCCCGTCGGGCTTCAGCCAGGCCCAGGTGTTGTTGTCGTAGTGAACCCGGGTGAGGTTTCCCTCCGCGTCCTCCGCCGCCCGGACCAGACGGACCTTGCCCTCGTCGGTCTCCGGCGGGGTCTCCATAATCTCGAAGATGCGCTCCGCGCCGGCCACGGCGGAGAGGAGCGTGTTTACCTGCTGGGACATCTGGGTAATGGGCTGGCCCACTTGCCGGGAGTATTGGAGGAAGGCCGCCAGGCCTCCCAGGTCCCCGTTCCGGATGGCCAGCAGAGCCCCTACGCAGCAGGTGACGGCGTAGTTGATATAGTTCAGGTTTCCCATGGCGGGCATCATCATGCCGGAGAAGATCTGCGCCCGGGCGGCGGCGGAGCGATAGGCCTCGTTTCGCCGCTGGAAGTCCGCTTTGGCCTCCTTCTCGTGGTTGAAGACCTTGATGACCTTCTGGCCCTCGATCATCTCCTCAATATAGCCGTTGACCTCGCCCAGGGCCTTCTGCTGGGCGGCAAAATAGCGCCGGGAGCGGGAGCCGATGTTCTTCACCACCAGCAGCATCACTGCCAGGGTGCCGAAGGTGACGAGGCTCAGGGCGGGGTTCAGGAAGAGCATCATGGCGATGGTGCCGCTGAAGTTCAACGCGCAGGAGATGAGGCTGCCGAAGCTGTTGTTCAGGGCCTCGGAAACGGTTTCGATGTCGTTGGTATAGCGGCTCATCAGCTCGCCGTGGGTGTGAGTGTCAAAGAATTTCAAGGGGAGGTCCTGCATCTTCCCGAAGAGGTCCGCCCGAATTTTGGCCACGGTGGTTTGGGAGATGTGGACCATGATGCGGCTGTAGCCAAAGGAGCAGACCGCCCCCAGAACATAGACCAGGGCCATGACCGCCAACATTCTGGCAAGGCCCGGGAAGTCGCCGGGGAGGATATAGTCGTTGATGAGAGGCCGGATCAGATAAGACCCGCCAACGGTACAGGCGGAGCTGACGACCAGCAGCACCGCCACCAGAACCAGGTGGGGCTTGTAGCGCCCCAGATAGGCCATGAGTTTTCCCAGGGTCCCCCGGATGTTCTTCGGCTTTCGGAAGCCGCCGCCGGGAGGTGGACCGCCGGGTCCAGGTCCGCGTTTAGCCATCGATGCTCCCTCCTTCCTGCTGGGACTGGTAGACCTCCCGATAAATATCGCAGCTTCGTAAAAGCTCCTCATGGGTGCCCTGGGCGGCGATTTTCCCGCCGTCCATCACCAGAATCAGGTCCGCCTCCTGAACGGAGGTCACCCGCTGGGCGATGATGAGCTTGGTTGCGTCCTTCAATTCTTGGGCGAAGGCCGCCCGGATTTTCGCGTCGGTGGCGGTGTCCACAGCGCTGGTGGAGTCGTCCAGAATCAGAACCTTGGGCCGCTTCAAAATAGCCCGGGCGATGCAGAGGCGCTGCTTCTGTCCGCCGGAGACGTTGACGCCCCCCTGGCCCAGGTCCGTGTCCAATCCCTGGGGCATCCGCTCCAAAAACTCGTCGGCGCAGGCGGCCCGGCAGGCGGCCCAGAGCTGGTCCTCCGAGGCGCCGGGATCGCCCCAGAGAAGGTTCTCCCGGATGGTGCCGGTGAAAAGGGTGTTCTTTTGCAGTACTACGCTGACGGCGTCCCGGAGACGCTCCATGGTATAGGCCGTCACGGGCTTTCCGCCGACGGAGACGGAGCCTTTGTTCGCCTCGTACAGCCGGGGAATCAGGGAGACCAGGGAGGTCTTGCCGCTGCCGGTGCCCCCCAGGATACCCACGGTGGAACCGGAGGGAATGTGGAGATTGACGTCTTCCAGAATCCAGTCCGCGTTCTCGGCGTTGTACTTGAAATACACATGGTCGAAGTCGATGGACCCGTCAGCCGGCATCCCCGTCCCCTGCGTCTCTGCTTCATCGTCGGTAATGGCGGGCGTTTCGCTCAGGACCTCCGTCACCCGCTTGGCGCAGGCCACGGTGCGGGTCAGCATCATGAAGATCATGGAGACCATCATCAGGGACATCATGATCTGAGAGATGTAGGTGAAATAGGTGATGAGCTTTCCTGCCTCCAGGGTCCCGGCGTAAACCATCTGGCCGCCGAACCACATGACAGCAATGATAGTTCCATAGACGATCAGCATCATCAGGGGCATGTTGATGACCACCTTGCCGAAGGCCCGGAGAGAGGTGCTTTTTAAGTCGTTGTTGCGTTCCGCGAATTTCTCCCGCTCGTGGTCCCCCCGGACGAAGGACTTCACCACACGGATGCCCGCCAGATTTTCCTGGACCACCAGATTCAGCGCGTCGGTCTTCTCTTGAAGAGAGCGGAACAGGGGCCCGGTCTTTACCAGCAGGATGGACACCACCACGGCCAATAGAGGCAGAGCTACCAGGAAGATGTTGCTGAGCCGGTAACTGATGCGGATGGAGAAGAACAGGGCGGCGACCAGCATCACCGGGGCCCGGACCATCAGGCGCATGGACATCATCAGGGACATCTGCAAATTGTGGACGTCGTTGGTCAGCCGGGTCACTAGGGAGGCGGTGGAAAAGTGCTCTATGTTGGAAAAGGCGAAGGTCTGAATGTGGTCGTATTCCGCCCGGCGGAGATTGGCTCCAAAGCCCATGCCCGCCACCGAGGAAGTCACCGCCGCCCCCAGACCAAAGCACAAGGAGGCCACAGCCAGAGCGATCATCAGCCCGCCCTTCCGAAGAATAAAGGCCTGGTCTCCGTTGGCGATGCCGATGTCCACAATGTCGCTCATTACCAAAGGAATCAAAAGCTCGAACACCGCCTCCATGGCGCTGCAAGCCACCCCCGCGATGATCCACAGGGAATAAGGCCGGGCATGGGGCCAGAGTTTGTTTCTCATGTCTCGGAATCCTCCTTGAGATTTTGAATCACGCGATTCAGAAGGGCGATTAAGGTTTCCTTTTCCTCCGGCGAGAAGCCCCGGACGATGGCGTCCTCCACGTCCAGAAAGCTCTTTTGCGAGAGGATCTGCTGCTCCACGCCCTTCTCGGTCATGGTAATCAGGCGGCGGCGGGCATCCCGCCCGCTGACGGAGCGGCAGACCAGGCCCTTTTCCTCCATCCGGTCCAGAAGTCCGTTGACGGTGGAGGGCTTCACCCGCAAGTAGCCCGTCAGCTCATGCTGAAGAGCCTGACCGCCATGGTGGTGGAGGTATAAAAGAATGTGGGTCTGAACCGGCGTCACGTCATAGGGAGAGACCCGGGCGTCTATGGCGGCTTTGGCCAGTTGTGCCGCCCAGCCCAGTGTAGGGCCCAGGCACTGAGAGTGGTCCTTCATTGTCAAGCTCCTTCCATGTCCACAAGGGACAGGTCGTTAGCACGCTAAATATTAGCGTGCTAAATATTAGCACATCCTAACAACCGTGTCAAGGGCGAATTCTGGATAATTTTTGAACGATTTGTAAATATAAGGGTATAATTTTTGTGGCTTGTAAACAAATTGTGAAGGTTCCGGGAAAGGCGTTGACATTTTGAAGGCATGCCGTTATCATAAGGCACATCAAGCGGGAACGCTTGTTGACCCCATCATTTTCCCTCTCCTTTCTCTATATCAAACAGGAAACCGGGCAGTCCGAAAGGGCTGTCCGGTTTCCTGTTCCCAAAGGGACGAAGGATTCAGCCATGTTGATGGCTGGTGCAATGCACCCCCCATTCTCTCTTTTGCGAAAAGAGAGAATGCGCCGTGCACGGTGGAAGAGAGAAAACGGGGGCGCGCCGAATGACTGGCGGGAGCCAGGAATGATCTGCCCGCGGCGTGGTACAGGCGGGGGTTTGACTTACATCGAATCGGCCAGCGGCTCTTTTCGCTGTCGCTAGCCGGAAGGAGAATCGGTCCGGCAAAGCAAGCCAAGCCGATTCTCCTACCAGGCCAGCGACAGCGGAAAGAGAAATACGCCAAGTCGGGGACCACCAGCTCCCGTTTGACTGCGCCGCGGGGAAGTCATTCCTGGCTTCGGCCAGTCATTCAGGCGCGCCCCTGTATCGTTCCCCCGTACTTCTTTTTCTCTTTTGGACCGTGCACGGCCCGTTTTCTCTTTTTCTTCTGGCAAGAAAAAGAGAAAATGGGGGGTGCAAAGCACCAGCCATCTTCATGGCTGAAATCTCCCCCCGCCCGTTAGGGCGAGTACCGGCCCCTCTGTTTATCAATGTATTTTTATCGATATACAATAAATTTTTGTTGACAAACAACCGTGCTTGTGGTAGGATACCAAAAAAAGGAGGTCCTTACCATGACGATGACGATGTTTTTGGTCCCCGCCGCGCTGGCGCTGGCCCTCTGGGGCGGCGTCATGGCTGTCAGCGGCTTCCGGCAGGGAAACAAGCTGAAGTTACTTTATGCCGCCGGGGCGTTTGCCCTACTGACCGTGTGCGGAACCGTGCTGATGGAATTCATCACCCGGCCGCTTTGAGAGGAGGAAGTCCTATGGAAAATATTCCGGTTCAGAAAATCGCCAGGATGCTGTACATCTTGGTGTTGATCGCCCTGGTGTGCAACGTAATCGCCCTCTACTTAGTGCCCACGGCGGTGCTGCTGGGAGGCCAGGGACCCTCCGACGACTTCTGGCTCCCAAACGGCTTCCAGGTCTACATGGGGAATCTCACGTTCGCTGGCGAAGACGATATCGTGATGGCCGCCGTCGCCGGAAGCGCGATCCTTTGGGTGATCGGCTGGACCTCCTTCAACGCCTACCAGCTCGTTCTGACTCTCTTCCTCCTCTTCTCCGGCTGCTGCACCGCCGCCATTCTCTGGCAGGCCCGTCGGGTGCTGAACACGATCCTCCGGGGAGAGCCCTTCTCCCCCGAGAACGCCGTCAATTTGCGGCGGGCTGCCCTCTTCTGCTTTCTCATCGCCGTGGCGGCCCTGGCCCGAGTGGTGTTCAGCGTCTGCTACTACCAGTCCCCCCGGCCACTGGCCACCTACAACGCCCTCTTCGTGCCCATGTTCGCCATGGGGGGGCTGCTGTGTCTCGTCATGTCCGCCCTCTTCCGCCAGGCGGCGGAGCTCAAGGCGGAAAACGACCTGACCATTTGAGGTGCGGCCATGATCGTTGTGAATCTGGATGTAATGATGGCAAAGCGAAAGATGACCCTTTCCCAACTGTCGGAAAAGGTGGATATCACCCTGGCAAACCTGTCGGTGCTGAAAAACAACAAGGCCAAGGCCGTTCGCTTTTCCACCCTGGAAGCGGTCTGCGCCGCTTTGAACTGTCAGCCGGGGGACATCTTGGAGTATGTCCCCGATGAGACCGGCAGCGCCGGGGAACCCTCCGACTAACCGGGGATTCTCAGAAGTCCCTTAAGACTCGTTTTCCGCCCCTCCCGTGACATCTTTCCGGAGAGACCCGGCGGCCCGTTCCCGCAAGGGTATAAAAAAGAAACTGTCCGCAACAAACGGACAGACGAACAGGAGAATTTAACATGAATGAACCGATCAAGGCCCTTCCGCCGGAAGGGTCCGCGAAGTGCGCCCAAAAACGGACATTAAACGGGGAATCCATAGCCTATTACCGGCGGGTCCTGGTCTTGACCCTTGGGTTCTGTCTTCTGTTGGCGGACGCGGTCAATTGGCCCTGGGGCCTGGGAAACAGCGTGACTGTCTATGCCTGGTATCTGCTACTGCTTCTGGCTGTGGGGCGGGAGCGCCTGTTCTCCCGCCGGGAGAGCCGGGTGCTGCTGGTGTGGAATCTGGTCTTGGCCTCCACCTTTGGCCTGACCTCTAATCCGCTGTTTCGCGTGTGGAACTTCCTGGCCCTGCTGATCCTGGTGCCCATCCATGCCATGGCGAGTCTGGGAAGCCGCCCCTGGTGGGATTTGTGGATGCTGGCCGAGCGGTTCCAGCTTCTGCTCCAGGGACTGCTTGGGAACCTGTGGGCCTGCTTTGCGGCGGCGGTCCCTGAGAAACCAAGCGATGGGAAACCCAAACGGACCATGGCCGTTGTGTTGGGCCTCTGCGGAGCGGCGGCGCTGGTGTCCGTTCTGCTGCCGGTGCTGGCCTCGGCGGACGCCCTCTTTGCCGCGTCTCTGGAGGCGCTCAACTGGGATATTCGCATGCTCCGCTTCGGCGATCTGTTCCAGCGGCTGTTTTGGGCGCTGATTCTGACGCCCTTTGTCTTCGGCCTCCTCTATGCCATGACGCACCCGAAGCAGCTGTGCCCGCCGGAGAAGAAGAAATTCTTCCAGATGGATGCGCTGGGCTTTGTGCTGGCCCTGGCGGCGGTAGACGGGCTGTATCTGGCGTTTTTGGCGGTCCAGTCCGCCGGACTCTTCGGCGGACCGGAATATCTGGAGAGCCTGGGGGTGAGCTATGCCGAATGGGCCCGGAGCGGTTTCTTTCAGATGGTAGGCGTGACGGTGGTAAATCTGAGTTTGACCCTGGCATCGTTGAGCCTCTCCCGGCGGGAGGGCGGGTCCTGGAGGGCCCTGCGTTGGCTGTGCGCGGTGCTGGCGGGGGAGAGCCTGGTGCTGCTGGCCTCCGCGGCCTGGAGGATGACGCTGTATGTCTCCGCCTACGGCCTGAGCTTCAAGCGCTGCATGACCTATTGGGGCATGGTGATGATGGCGTTGCTTTTGCTGGCGGGGCTCTGGAAGGTCCGGAGGCCGGATTTCCGGTTTTGCAAGTGGGCCTTTCCCCTGGCGCTGGCGGGGTGGCTGGTCATCAACTGTGTGCCGGTGGACTACCTGGTGGCAAGGGATCAGGTGAACCGCTACCTTCGCAGCGAAGCGTTTGAGGAGACACCGGTGATCAGTTTGAGCTATTTGGTTGATGAGCTCTCCTACGACACGCTTCACCAGCTGGCGCGGCTGGACAGCAGGACGGATTTCTTTGACTGGCGCACCGGGGAGGAGCTCCCGCTGGGGGAGATTCTCCGGCGGAGGCGGAGGGAGGCCTGGGAGGATTGCCAGGATTGGCGCTCCTGGACGTTCTCGGCGTGCCTTGCGAAGACGCGGCCGTGAGAACGGCTCCAATCCCTGGCCTGCCAGGGCACACGCCTTTTCTCGCTCTCGAAAAGGCAAAAATCAAGGGCCAGCTTGGTGGAGAAGCTGGCCCTTGTCTTCACAGTTCCCTCTGCGCACGTCGGAAGAGATACGTGAACATTCGCGCGGAAAGGAACGGAGAAGCGTGGGGAATTATTTGAGCACGGAAGCCGCGATGGCGTCGGCCAAGGCGTCGATCTCCGACTCGTTTTGGGGCTGTAGAGAGGACATTACCGTCATCTCGTCGTCGAGAATGTCAATGTGCTTGAGCTGCTCCAGGCACTCCCGCATCAGCGCCCCGGACCGGGGAGCCCAGGAGCCGCTGCCCATGAGGGCCACGGTGCGCTTTTGGAGGTTCAGCGCCTTCATGTCCATCAGGAAGTTGTGCATCGGCGGGAAAATCCCCAGATTGTAGGTGACGGAAGCCAGCACCAGATGGCTGTACTTGAAAAGATCCGAAATCAGGTAGCTCACATGGGTGCTGGACACGTCGTAGAGCCGCGTGTTCGTCACGCCCCGGGCCGTCAGCTTGGCGGCCAGGACCTCGGCGGCGGCCTCAGTGTTGCCGTACATGGAGGCATAGACGATCATGACGCCTTTCTCCTCCGGCTCGTAGGTGGCCCAGTGGGTGTACTTGTCAATGATATAGCCCAGGTCCTTCCGCCAGATGGGGCCGTGGAGGGGGCAGAGCATCTTGATGTTGTCCAGGCCCACCATGGAGGCGGCCTTGTTCAGCAACGCCACCACCTGGGGACCGTACTTGCCCACGATGTTGGTGTAGTACCGCCGGGCGTCGTCGATCCACTCCCGGTCGAAGTCCACCTCGTCGGCAAACAGCTTCCCGTCCAGGGAGCGGAAGGAGCCGAAGGCGTCGGCGGAGAAGAGGACGCCGTTGGTGGTGTCGAAGGAGACCATGGCCTCTGGCCAGTGGACCATAGGCGCATAGACAAAGGCGATGGTGTGCTTGCCGAAGCAGCGGCTGTCGCCCTCCTTCACCTCGTCGATTTGGGTGGGGTCCAGGGCGAAGCCGAACTGGTTGAGAAGGGTCACGGCCTTGGGCGTGGTGATGATTTTCACCTTGGGCCAGCGGAGGAGGATCTCCTCAATGGAGGCGGCGTGGTCCGGCTCCACGTGGTTGATGACCAGATAGTCCAGAGGACGGCCCGCCAGAACCGCCTTGACGTTGGCGATGAACTGCCGGCCCACCGCCCAGTCGGCGGTGTCAAAGAGGACGGTCTTCTCGTCCAGAAGGACGTAGGCATTGTAGGAAACGCCGTGGTACAGGGGATGGATATTCTCAAAGAGGGCCAGACGGTGTTCGTCCGCGCCTACCCAGTAAAGATCGTCGGTGACCATACGGTAGTTATGCATAGAGTTGCCTCCTTATTTTGAAAATGGGGAATGAGGACAGGGGTCCCCTTCCCGTTTATACGGTTGTTACACGATAGCGCGGCTTCGGTTTGCCGTCGGCGGTTATACCTCGATCTCGATGAACGCGTCCACGCCCTCGCCGCAGTGGGGACAGGTCCAGCCTTCCGGCAGGTCCTTGAAGGCGGTGCCGGGCTTGACCTCGTTCTCGGGGTCCCCGACAAGCACGTCGTACTCGTGGCCGCAGCCGTTGCAGATATAGAGCTTCCGGGGCGGGGTGACCTTTTTGGGTACCATCCGCTTCATCTTCACCATGGGCGGCGCGGGCTGCTTCTCCCCGGTGTCCAGGGCGGCGGTGAGCAGGGGCAGAATCTCCATCACGTCCCCTACGATGCCGTAGTCGCAGTTCTTGAAAATTTTGGCGTTGGGATTTTTGTTGATGGCCACGATGCAGGAGGCGTCCTTAATGCCCTTCAAGTGCTGAATCGCGCCGGAGATGCCGCAGGCGATATAGAGGTTCCCCTTGAACTTCTGGCCGGACATGCCCACGTAGCGGTTCAAGGGCACGTATTTCAGCGTTTCCGCCACGGGGCGGCTGGAGCCCACGGCGGCTCCGGCAGCCTTGGCCAGATCCTCGATGAGCTTCATGTTCTTCTTCTCGCCGATGCCCTGCCCGGCGGAAACCACCCGCTCCGCTTGGGTGATGGGGGTATCCATGGGAATTCCCACGGAGAAATCGTGGCCGTCCTTTTTCAGGTTGGCCACCAGGGCTTCCACCTTCTCCTGAGCGGTGCCGTCCTTCCAAATCTGACGCTTCCGCGCGCCGGTCTCAGGACCCCGCTGCTGCGTGGGGGCGGCACTGTCGGCCTTTCCTGCCTTGCCCAAGATGTGGGAGGCGATGACCACCCGCTGAATCTCGTTGGTGCCCTCGTAGATGGTGGTAATCTTGGCGTCCCGGTAGAAGCGCTCCACCTCCATGCCCTTCAGATAGCCGCAGCCGCCGAAGATTTGCAGAGCGTCGTTGGTGACCTCCAGGGCGATGTCGGAGGCATACTGCTTTGCCATGGCGGACTCCATGCCGTAGGGGACGTGGGACTGCTTCAGCTCGGCGGCGCTGTAGACCAGGAAGCGGGCGCAGCGGAGCTTGGTGGCCATATCGGCGATCTTGAAGGCGATGTTCTGCTGCTGGCAGATGGGGCGGCCAAACTGAACCCGCTCCTTGGAGTATTCCACCGCCGCCTCATAGGCGCCCTGGGCGATGCCCAGAGCCTGGGCCGCGATGCCGATGCGCCCGCCGTCCAGGGTGGACATGGCGATCTTGAAGCCCTGGCCCTCCTTGCCCAGGAGGTTCTCCTTGGGAACCTTGACGTTGTTGAAGTTCAGCTGGCAGGTGGCGGAGGAGCGGATGCCCATCTTGTCATAGTGCTCCTCAAAGGTGAAGCCCTCCCAGCCCTTTTCCACGATCAGGGCACTGATGCCCCGGGTGCCGATGCCGGGAGTGGTGACGGCGAAGATGACATACGTGCTGGCCTCGCCGCCGTTGGTGATGAAGATTTTTTCGCCGTTTAAGAGATAGTGATCTCCCATGTCCTCGGCGGTGGTCTCAGTGCCGCCGGCGTCGGACCCGGCGTTGGGCTCCGTCAGGCCGAAGGCTCCCAGCTTCCGGCCGGAGCACAGATCCGGGAGGTATTTTTTCTTCTGTTCCTCGGTGCCGAAGGCGGCGATGGGATAGGTGCCCAAGGAGGTGTGGGCGGAGAGAATGACCCCCGCGCCTCCGTCTACCCGGGCCAGCTCCTCCACGGCGATGGCATAGCTCAGGGCGTCGGATCCCGCGCCCTCGTACTCCGTGCCGTAGGGCAGACCCATCAGGCCCAGTTCGCCCATCTTCTTCACGGCCTCGGCAGGAAAACGGTTCTCCTTGTCCAGCATGAAAGCGATGGGCTTAATTTCGGCCTCCGCGAATTCCCGGACCTTTGCCCGGAGGTCCTCGTGAGCTTGCGTGGTTTGATACAGCATGTGTGTGCCTCCTTTTCCCTTGATGGTTGAAAAGTGATATGGTCTTGTCCGAAGGTTGCCAAAGAGGGGATTTGCCAGCGCGGAACAAAGCCGGAAGCCGGATTTACTGGAAAATATCGCTCAACGGTGTGCGTTGCAGCTCTTGGTTCAGGGCGCTCTGGATACGGTTCAGCTCATTGCAGACGCCGCAGCCGCCGGTTTGAAAATTCTCGCACCGGTATCCCTCCCGCTGGCAGCGGTTGATAAGGGGCGGGTCTCCCATGATTTGAAAGACGTCGTAGAGGGTCATGGCCTCACAACGGCGCTTGAGAAAATAGCCCCCGCTGACGCCGCGGCGGCTCTCCACAATTCCGGCGCTTAAAAGCCGGTTTAGAATTTTTAAGGTGATGGCTTTCTGCATGTGCTCCTGCTGGGCCACGGCGGCGGCGGAGAGCTGCCCGCCCCGGTGCAGCGCCCGGAGAATCCGCAGGGTGTAATCCATCTCACGTGTAATCAGCAAGTAACCACCTCAAGTATTGTCAGGAAACCGGAAGGGTATCCGGGCGGGCGCCCTCCCCGGCGCTCTTCCGCCGGGATTCGAACAGGCCCCATATAATGTACAGTTTTTGTTAATTATAGCAATTATAGCAGATTTGGCAAAAATGTCAATATCTTCCCAGAAAACAAAGGGGAAATTGGTGGAGACGGCAAAAAATGCTGGGCGATTTCATAGAAACCGCCCAGTGCAATTCCAATATTTGTGTCATAGGTTTTCCCGCGAGCGCCGCCGGGCGGCCCAAAGAACGTTCTCCATCAGCATGGCCCGGGTCATGGGCCCCACGCCGCCGGGAACCGGGGTCAGGTGGCCCGCCACGAGGTCCACCGCCGTAAAGTCCACATCGCCGGTGAGCTTGCCCTCCGGGTCCCGGTTCATGGCCACGTCAATGACCGCCGCACCGGGTTTTACCATGTCCGCCGTCACCAGGCCGGGACGGCCCACAGCGGAGATCAGGATGTCCGCCTGCCGGGTGAGGGCGGGGAGGTCCTGGGTCCGGGAGTGGCAGAGGGTGACGGTGCCGTCCCGCCCGGTGAGGAGCTGGGCCAGAGGACGCCCCACCAGATGACTGCGCCCCAGAATGACGCAATGGCGGCCCCGGATGGGGATCTCATAGGCGTCCAGCAGGGCCAGGATTCCGGCGGGGGTACAGGGCCGGAAGCCCGGCTCCCCAAGGGCCAAACGGCCCACGTTCAAGGGGTGGAAGCAATCCACGTCCTTCTCCGGCGAAACGGTGTGAAGGGCGGCCCGGGAGTCCATGCCCTCCGGCAGGGGGAGCTGCACCAGAATGCCGTCCACCCCGGGGTCCCGATTCAGATTCTCCAGAAGGGGAAGCAGGCGGGCCGGGGCCTCCCCGGCGGTGAGAAGGTGGGTCCGGGTTTCAAAACCGCACTCCACGCAGTCCCGTTCCTTGCCCCGGACGTAAATCTGGGAAGCGGGATCGTCTCCCGCCAGAACCACCGCCAGCGCGGGAGGCCGGGGAAGCCCGGCGGCCTCCGTCCGGACCCGCTGTTTGATTTGGGCGGCCAGCGCCGCGCCGTCAAGTCGAATGGCCATGGGAATTCTCTCCTTCCGATGGGAGCGTGCCGGCAGCCTTCTTGGCGGAGGTCTCCGCCTCCTGGGAAGCCGCGGCTTCCTCGGCGTGTTCTTCTTTCGCGGCTTCCGTTTCCGGGGAAAGCTCTGGCTTCCCGGAGGTTTCCGCTCCGTCGGAAACCGGTGTTTCCGGTTCCGCGGAGGGGCGGTTTACATACAATCCCACGGCGGAGCGGCCTTTGATCTTGATCTCGTAAAATAGCGCGCAGGCCGCCACCGCCGCCATGGCGACGCTCAGGGCCTGAGAGACCCGGATGGGCTGGCCGAAGAAGGTCCAGTCAAAAAGATAGAGGCTGTCGGTGCGAAGACCCTCGATCCAGGCCCGGCCCAGACCGTACCAGAGGAAGTAAAACCAGGTGTTCTCCCCGTCGAACCGGCGGGCCTTGGAGACTACGAACAGAATGAGCAGCAGTCCCAGCAGATTCCACAGGCTCTCATAGAGGAAGGTGGGGTGGACGTCCACGTACTCATAGGCGCTGACCCAAACCCGCATCCGCCAGGGGAGGTCCGTGGGGCCGCCAAAGGCCTCCCGGTTGATGAAGTTGGCCCAGCGGCCGATGATCTGGCCCAGGAGCAGCCCCAGGACAGCCAGATCCGTCATGGCGCCGAAGGGGATGCTTCTGCGCCGGGTGAAGAAGAAGACCACCAGCGCCCCGGCGATGACGGTGCCGTAGATGGCGATGCCGCCGTCCCAAATGGCGGCCATCCGGAGCCAGTCCAGCTCTCCGGTGGGGGTCCGGTAGAGGTCCAGATAGAAGATCACATAATAAATGCGGGAGCCCAGAATACAGCAGGGCACCGCCCAGAGGACGAGATCCAAAACGTGGTCCTCCGTCAGGCCATAGCGCTTGGCCTGGCGCATGCACAGCAGCAGGCCCGCCAGAAAGGCCAGGGCCAGGATGATGCCATACCAATAAATTCCGTGGCCGATGTGGAGGGCGACGGGATCGGGGTTGAACTCCCAGTCCCCCAAAAGGCCAGGGAAGCTGATGGGCATCGTTTTCAACGCGGTCAATTCAGGGGCAGACATAGGCTCAAGCCTCCTTGGGAACGATTTCCGACAGCACCGCCCGGTCCGCCGTCACATTTTCCCGCAGGAAGGACAGCACGTCCTCCTGGGTAACGGCTTCGAACACCTGGGGGAAGCGGAAGGGATCATAACCGCCGAAGTAACCCTCGGTCAGGGACACGGCGATGTTTTCAAAGGAATTCAGCCCCCGGAGGTTGGACCCGAAGTTGGCCCGCAGGACCTGCTGGAAGAAGCCGCCGTCCAGGCCCTCCCGGACCAGCCGGTCCGCCTCCCGCTGAATTTCGGCGGCCACGGCCCGGGGATCCCGGCTCTCGCCGCCGGCGTAGAAATAGGCCGCGCCAGGAATCAGCTCGAACTCCCCGCCGAAGCTGGCGTTGATGAGCCCCTGGGCGTAGAGCCGCTGATACAGGGGGCTGGATTCCCCCAAAAGCAGGTCGCAGGCCATGTCGCCAAGCACCATGGCCCGGAGACGGTCCTCGCCCTCCAAAACCGGGCGGCACTTGAAGCCCGTCAGGAATTGGGGGCTGGAAACCTCCATGGCCAGACGGGTTTCCCGCTCTGCCACGGCCTCCGGCTCCTGGCCGTAGTCCCGGGGAATGGAGGGGCCGCCCTCCTGGGGAAGGATGCGGCGGGCCAGGTCCGCCACCTGAACGGGGTCCACGCTGCCCACTACGGTCAGGATCATGTTGGAGGGGGTGTAAAAGGCCCGGTGGCAATCGTAGAGGGTCTCCGCTGTGATGTGGGAGATGCTCTCCACCGTGCCCGCGATGGAGCCCCGGGCGGTGTTGGCGCTGTAGAGGGCCCGGAGCATTCGGACGTAGAGCTGCCAGTCCGGGTTGTCCTCGATCATGCGGATCTCCTGGCCGATGATGCCCTGCTCCTTGGCCACGCTCTCCTGGGTGAAGTAGGGAATGGAGACGAAGGACAGGAGAATTTCCAGGTTCTCCTCAAAGTGGTCTGTGGAGTCGAAGTAATAGCCGGTCATGGCATTGGAGGTGAAGGCGTTGGGCTCCGCGCCGTTTTTGGCCAGCTCCTGAAGGGCATTGCCTTCCTGGGTGTCGAACATCTTGTGCTCCAGATAGTGGGCGATGCCGGCGGGGGTGTCCAGCCATTGGCCGTTCAGCTGGAAGCGGGTGTCCATGCCGCCGTAGCGGGTGGCAAAGAAGGCGTATTTCTTGGCGTGGTCCGGCTTGGGGACTACGCGGATTTCCAGGCCGTTGGGCAGGGTCTCTTGGTAGACGGTCTCGCCCAGGCGCTCGTAAAAGACGGGTTTCATGCCTCCGCCTCCTTTCCCTGCAAGAAGTACACGGTGTCCAGCTTCACCGTGTCCATGGCCTGGAGGATGCGCTCCAGGGTGACGGAACGGACCTGCTCCGCCAGGGTCTCCGGGGACTCGTCCCGGCCGGTGGCGGTCTGGCCAATCCAGAAGTTTTCCAGCTTGCCCTGGGAGTCTCCCATAGAGGTGTAGGCGTTCAGCAGCGTGCTCCGGGCGGCCTCCAGCTCCCAGCTCTCCAGATCGCCCGTTTGAACGGCGGAGAGCTGGGAGAGGATTTCGTCATAGGCCTTCTGGTAATTCTCAAACTCAATGCCGGAGGAGACGGTGATAAGCCCCTTCTGCCGGTGGTAGAGGGAGGAGGCGTAGTAACAGAGGGAGAGCTTTTCCCGGACGTTCAGGAAGAGCTTGGAATTGCTGCTGCCGCCGAACAGCGTGTTTCCCAGCAGCAGGGCGGCGTGGTCGCCGCTGCCGCAGGAGAACCCCATGCCCAGCTTGCCCTGAGTGACGTCCAGGCGTTCGGTGAGGACGCGGGGCTCCTCCGGGAGGACGTGGGGCTGGGTGGCGGGGGGCGCTTCCACGGCCCCGCGGGGCAGATCCGCCAGGGCGGCCCGGAGAGCGTCCTCCACCCGGGAGAGGGAGGCGCTGCCGCTGTAAAAGACCTCCAGCCGGGAGGTGGCGATCAGCTCCTGATAGGCGCTGTAAAGCAGCTGGGGATGGAGGGCGGCGGTAATCTGCTCGTTGCCAAGGCGGGGAATACCATAGGGCTCGCCGGTGCACATCTCCTGGAGGAGGCGGCTGTCAGCGTACGTCCGTTTGTCGTTTAAAATGCTGCGGATGGCGTCGATCAGGTTGGTTTTCTCGCTTTCGAAATACTCCTCCAGGAACAGGCCGTCCCGAGTGACGGGATGGCAGATTAGTTCTCCCAGCAGGGTGGCCGCAGGCTCCAACAGGCGCTCCCCGCCGGGGGCGAAGCTGTCGTCAATGAGGCTGGCCACAAAGCCCACGCATTGGGCCTCTCCTTTTTTGCGGACAGTGCCGTCGATACGGGCGCCGTAGAGCTTGTCCAGTTTGGCCGACAGGGCGCCCATGTCGGGACAGGAGACGGTGCCCCGCCGCAGAATGGCGGAGAGGAGGGCGTTGGCGGAGGCGGTCTCCCACCGGAGGGGAACGACGAACTGGGCGGAGAGGAGACTGGTTTTGAATTTGTTCGCCGGCAGATACGTGAGATACACGCCGCTGGCGAGTTGGGTTCTGGTCAATCGGGTCAACTCCTTTTGTAGGTTGGGGAACGCGGGTGGCTGCTGCCAATATGATCATTCGCCTCCAAGTATATACTGAATGAGGCGGGATTGCAAGATGGTCTTGCGCGGGGAAATGTCCCCGCACCCATTTTGCCCACGGAGGGCCGTCCAGGGGAATTTTTGTGCCCGCCTGCCTTCGGTCATATTTCCCGTCTTCCGAACATAGGTTGTCCCAGAGGTGAACGCATATGAAACAAAAGAAATCCATCGCCGGAATTCTCCGCCGGCTGGAGGCCGGGCTCCTGGCCGTGGGAACACTCTGGATTGCCGTTGTCACCGCGGGCAGCGACACCGCCGCTTCTGCCGCCTCCGCCCTGGCCGGCGCTATGCCGGAGCGGCTGCTCCGCTGGGAACTGGGAGATCTGTGGCAGAGGGACAGCTTGTCCCCGGCGGCGGCCCTGGCCATTGGGGAGTCGCCGCTGCTGGCGGCGGCCCGGGGAGAGGTGGCGGCGCTCCAGGCCCTGGAGCGCCAGGAGACGGCGGAGGAGGACGGGGAGACCGAGGCCCCGGTGACGGTGCCGGTGGAGGAGACGCCCGTGGACGCCGTCCCCGTGGCCACGGAGGACAACGGCGTTCCCGCCAAGACGCTGATTCCCACGGACCCCAGCGGCTACACTGTCTGCGGGCGGGTTTACATCAGCAACTCCACGGAGCATACCCTGTCCATCCCGGACGTTCAGGCTCCCTTCGCGGCGGCCCTGGGGAAGGAGGGGCCTCAGGTGCTGATTCTGCACACCCATGGCAGCGAGGCCTATACCCCCGTTCCGGGGACGGAGGGAATTGTCTGGTCCGGGGATTACCGGACCACGGATTACCGCTACAACGTGGTGCGGGTGGGAGACGAGATGGCGGAGGTCCTCGGGGAGGCGGGGCTCTCCGTCCTCCACGACCGGACCCTCTATGATTATCCCTCCTACACCGGCGCCTATGACCGAGCCCTGGCGGCCATCCAGAAATACCTGGAGCGCTACCCGTCCATACGTTTCGTTTTGGACGTTCATCGGGACGCCATTGAGGATGGCCAGGGGAACCAGTATAAGGCCGTCTCAGAGATCGAGGGGATGGGGGTCCCGGCCCAGATGTCCCTGGTGATGGGCAGCGACGGAAGCGGCTTGGAGCACCCGAACTGGATGGAGAATCTGCGCCTGGCGGCGGCGGTGCAGCAGGACATTCTGGAGCATTACCCCACGCTGATGCGCCCGGTATTGCTGCGGAACTCCCGGTACAACCAGCACGCTACCACCGGGTCGCTGCTGCTGGAGGTGGGAGCCGCCGGGAACTCCCCGGAGGAGGCGGTGCTGGCGGGGCGGCTCTTCGCGGAGAGGCTGGCGGCGGTGCTGCTGGAGAAGGGGGAATCTGTCGAACCTGCGGAGGGCACGGAAAACGGGGAGGGCCCGGAAGAGGAGAAAGAACAGGAGGCGGCTTCGTAAGAAGCCGCCTCCCGGGTTTTTTACAGAATCAGTTCCTCCAGGGCGCGGCAGCGGTCGATCTCCCGCTGCCATTCCTGAAGGGCGGCGGCGGGAGGCGGGGCCAGGATTCCGGCGGCTCTCCGGCCCGCAATGCGCTCCTCGATGGAGCGGCAGGGCTTGCGCTGCTTGCTTTTGCACCGGGCGATAAAGTCCTGAAGGGAGTCCGCCAGCTTGACAGGCGGGTTTCCCCGGTCGTGGTACTGGAACAGGATTTCTCCCGGCCGGGTCCCCTTTGTGCGGATGAACAGCAGATCGCCAAAGGCGTTTTTGCCAATGGGAAACAGGCCCCCGGATACCAGGGCGGAAAGTTCGCCGCAGTCAAAGCGGCGTTCCAGCGCGAAGGCTCCCGCGGAAATTCCCAGGCCGAAGAAGCCCCTTAGGTCCGAGGAGACGCCCGCCAGACGGAAGGAGGTTTCCGGCGTTTCGCCGCCGTTGTATTTGCAGAGGAACGCGCAATACTCCCCAGGCAGGACAAGTTCATACCGGGTTTGTAAGGCGGTCAGCTTTTCCTCTATGCCCGCCGTGTCAAATTTTGAAATCCACATGGATGAGAACCTCCTTCATGCAGGGTCCGGTGAATCAGGCGCATGCCGTTCGTTAACGCCTCAAGGGCGTCCCCGGAAAGTCCGGTCCGTTTCCAAAGGCCTGTCCGCCGTGGCAGTTTCCCCCTGATGATGGACAGTATAGCAGAGTTGCCAGAGCGGTTCAATCGCTGTCAGGCAAAGAACTTTCAAAAAATCTCCGGCGGTCTCCGGCGCTGGTAATTTCCCCCGCCGCGCATGAAACGGGGAAAACCAGGGAACCTAACATCACCCAAGGATTTGAACGCAAAAGGAGTGAGCCCAAAATGGAAACGGGAATCCATAACACCTCCGAGATCGGACGGTTAAAGAAAGTTCTCCTCCACCGCCCCGGTCAAGAGCTGGAAAACCTGATGCCGGAGTATCTGGAGCGGCTGCTGTTTGACGACATCCCCTATCTCCGGGAGGCCCAGAAGGAGCACGACGCCTTTGCCGAGTGCCTGCGCCAGCAGGGCGTCGACGTGATCTATCTCACGGACCTGGTGGTAAACTCCATCACCAGCGACGAGGTTCGCAAGGAGCTGGTGGTCCAGTTCCTGGACGAGGCGGGCATCAAGGACCAGCGCAGCCGGGTGCTGCTGGGGGAGCATTTGGGAAAGATGCCGGACAAGCAGATGGTTTCCACCATGATGGCCGGCGTGCGAAAGAGCCAGCTCCAGGAGGAGAGCGAGAAGCTGGCGGATCTGCTGTCCACGGCGGGGGATGGATATCCCTTTGTGGTGGACCCCATGCCGAATCTGTATTTCACCCGGGACCCCTTTGCCACCATTGGAACCGGCGTGTCCATCCACAAAATGCTGACCGCCACCCGGAACCGGGAGACGCTGTTTGGAAAGTTTATTTTCGAGCACAACCCGGAGTATATGCACGCGCCCCGGTGGTATGACCGGGGAGAGGTCTCATCCCTGGAGGGCGGGGACATCCTGATTCTCAGTCCGGAGGTTTTAGGGGTAGGCATCTCCCAGCGAACCAAGGGAGACTCCATTGATACCCTGGCGGAGGCGATTCTCACGTATCCCCGGACGAATTTCAAGAAGCTTCTGGCCTTTAACATCCCCAAGAGCCGGTCCTTCATGCACCTGGATACGGTGTTCACCATGGTAGACCGGGACAAGTTCACGGTGCACCCCAATATTCTCTCCAGCATCACGGTGTTTGTCATGGAGCTGGACGAGAACCGAAAGATGAGGATCACCCAGGAGGACGGCCGGCTGGAGGACATTCTAAAGGAGCACCTAAAGTTGGATCACGTGACGTTGATCGAGTGTGGCCGGGGCAGCGAGGTAGACGCGGCCCGGGAGCAGTGGAACGACGGCAGCAATACCTTGGCCATCGCCCCTGGGGAAGTGGTGGTGTACTCCCGGAACTACGTGACGAACCGCTCCCTGGAGGAAGCGGGGATTAAGGTCCACACCATTCCCAGCGCGGAGCTGAGCCGCGGGCGCGGCGGGCCGCGATGCATGAGTATGCCTCTCTGGCGAGAGGATCCGTAAGGGTTCCCTTGCAGGGAACGGGGCTTGTACTCGCCCTAACGGGCGGGGGAGGATTTCAGCCATGAAGATGGCTGGTCCTTTGCACCCCCCATTTTCTCTTTTTCTTCCAGTAGAAAAAGAGAAAACGGGCCGTGCACGGTCCAAAAGAGAAAAAGAAGTACGAGGAGACGACGCGGGGGCGCGCCTGAATGACTGGCCGAAGCCAGGAATGACTTCCCCGCGGCGCAGTCAAACGGGAGCTGGCGGTCCTCGACTTGGCGTATTTCTCTTTCCGCTGTCGCTGGCCGGTAATAGAATCGGCCTGGCTGACGGCGCCGGACCGATTCGATTGCTTGTGAGCGTCAGCGAAAACAGCAGCTGGTCCATTCGATCACGGACAAACCCCCGCTCAATCCAATTGCGTGCGGAGAAGTCATTCCTGGCTTCAGCCAGTCATTCAGGCGCGCCCCCGTCCTTCGCGCCCCGTACTTCTTTTTCTCTTTTGGACCGTGCACGGCCCGTTTTCTCTTTTTCTACTGGAAGAAAAAGAGAAAATGGGGGGTGCAAAGGACCAGCCATCTTCATGGCTGAAATCCCCCCCGCCCGCAAGGGCGAGCAACCGCCCCCTGTTTGGGGGAGTATCCACAACCTGTTTATAGAAAAGGAAGGTAATTGTATAATGGCATTGAATTTAAAAGGCCGCAGCTTTTTAACTTTAGAAGACTTCACTCCTGGTGAAATCCGCTATCTCCTGGACCTGGGCCATGCCCTGAAAGCCAAGCGCCTCTCCGGCGTTTGCGAGCCCGCCTTGAAGGGCAAGCACATCGTCCTTCTCTTCGAGAAGACCTCCACCCGGACCCGGTGCTCCTTTGAGGTGGCCGCCACCCAGGAAGGCGCTCACGTCACCTACTTGGACGCGGGCAGCTCCCAGATGGGCAAGAAGGAGTCCCTGGAGGACTCCGCCAAGGTCCTGGGCCGTTTCTTCGACGGCATTGAGTACCGGGGCTACGCCCAATCTGTGGTGGAGGACCTGGCGAAATGGTCCGGCGTCCCCGTGTGGAACGGCTTGACCGACTGGGACCACCCCACCCAGATCCTCGCCGACATGATGACCCTGGAGGAGCACTGCAAAAAGCCCCTGAACAAGATGAAGGTCGTCTTCCCCGGCGACGTGCGGAACAATATGTGCTACGCCTGGATGATCGGCGCGGCCAAGATGGGCATGCACTTCGTGGGCCTGGGGCCCCAGGAGCTGGCCAAGCAGATGGACCAGGAGCTGGTGAAACGGGTCTTCGCCGAGGCCAGACGAAACGGCGGCCTCATCGAGATCACCGACGATATGGGTTCCCTCAAGGGCGCGGATATGATCTACGGCGACATCTGGGCCTCCATGGGCGAGGAGGACCTGATCCCCAAGCGGGCGGAGCTCCTCTCCCCCTATCGGGTGACGGAGGACACCCTCAAGGCCACCGGGAATCCCGACGTCCTCTATATGCACTGCCTGCCCTCCTTCCACGACTTCGAGACGAAGCTGGCCAAAGAGTGGCAGGACAAGGGCGTGGACATCCGGGAGGTCACCGACGAGGTCTTCCGGGGGCGACACAGTGTGGTCTTTGACGAGGCGGAGAACCGGATGCACTCCATCAAGGCCGTGCTGGTGGCCACCATCGGGAAGTAAAAGGGGGGACGGTCCCTTTGGAAAAAGCAAAATTCCGTATGCCCACGGCCTACACCATTCTCTTCCTCCTCATCATCCTGGTGGCAGTTTCCACCTGGCTGGTCCCGGCGGGAGTCTATGACTACGCCGGGGAGGCCCCGGTGGCCGGGACCTATCACCCCGTCACCGCCAGCCCCCAGGGCGTGGGCGCGGTGCTGAAGGCCGCTTTCTCCGGCTTCTATGACGCCGTGGATGTCTGCTTGTTTATCCTGATGGTGGGCGGCTTTCTGGGCGTGGTCATGAAGACCGGCGCGGTGGACGCCGGCGTGGGACGAATCATCCAGCGCCTGGGCGGAAAAGAGAAATGGCTGATCCCCATTCTCATGCTGGCCTTTGGCCTGGGAGGCACCACCTACGGCATGTGGGAGGAAACCATGGCCTTCTACCCCCTGCTGATTCCCGTCTTTCTGGCGGCGGGCTATGACGCGGTGGTGGGCATCTCCGTCATCCTCCTGGGCGCTGGGGCGGGGGTCATCAGCTCCACGGTAAACCCCTTTGCCACGGGCATCGCAGCGGGCTTTGCCGGGGTGTCCCTGGGGGACGGCATCGTCCTCCGGCTGGCCCAGTGGCTGGTGTTTGAGAGCGCCGCCATCTGGTTCGTCATGGCCTACGCCGCCCGGGTGAAGAAGGACCCCTCCCGGTCTGTTATCGGCGTAGGCGCGGGGAAGCTCCGGGCCAACATGGAGGAGCTGGTGGAGTTCACCCCCCGGCGGAAGCTGATTATGGCTCTCTTTACCCTGACGTTTCTGGTGATGGTCTACGGCGTCATTCCCTTCGACGAGATGGGCCTGCCCCTGCCGGTTTTGGGCTGGTGGTTCCCGGAGCTCAGCGCCCTGTTCCTGGTGGGAGGAATCGTGATTGGCCTGATTGACCGCATGAGCGAGGGCGAGATTGCCGAGACCTATGTGGCGGGCTGCGCGGATCTTCTGGGGGTGGCCCTCATCATCGGCATCAGCCGGGGCATTACCGTGCTGATGAACGACGGTCAGATCACCGGAACCATTCTCCACTGGGGCGAGAAGGCCCTGGAAGGGGCGGGGCCCGTCAGCTTCGTGCTGCTGGTGTACCTGCTCTATCTGCCCCTGACCATCCTGATACCTTCCTCCTCGGGCCTGGCCACGCTGTCCGTGCCGGTGGTGGCCCCACTGGGGCGCTTCGCGGGGGTGGAGGGAGACCTGGTGGTGACGGCCTTTCAGTCCGCCTCAGGACTGGTGAACATCATCACCCCCACGGCGGCGGTGGTTATGGGCGCCCTGGCCTTGGGCCATGTGCCCTATGACAAGTGGGTGAAATACGTCTGGAAGCTGATCCTGTATTTCTTCCTGCTGACCCTGGCCTTTTTAATGGCCGGCGTCGCGTTGGGCTGAGGCGCGAAACGCCCGCTGTCCTTGTGGACAGCGGGCGTTTCAGTTTTCGTGGTTATGAAAACCGTACTTCCGTTGGCCTGACGGGCACGCCAGGTCGGGCGTAGGGCCTCCGTTGGGCTATGCGGAATCCCGCCGGGGCTTTGGAGCCGGTTTCCTTACAAAACAGGGGACTGTAAAAGGATTTAGACACAAACCCGCCGGGGCCGTCAAGGCAATTTGACTGGACTTTCCCAGGGATTTCCGGTAGGATGTTGCAAAAGGGGGCTTACCGATGGAGCTGGGAGAAAAACTGAGACAGGCGCGCCTGGAGCGGCGGCTGACCCAGGAGGCCCTGGCGGAGCGGCTGGGCGTCAGCCGCCAGACCGTTTCCAACTGGGAAAACAACCGCTCCTATCCCGATGTCATGAGCGTCATTGCCCTGAGCGAAGAGTATTCCATCAGCCTGGACGAGCTGTTGAAGGGGGACCGGAACATGCTGGAACATCTGGAGGAGAGCACAAACGTCGTGCGGAGCCGGCAGCAGCTGACTGTGGCGGTTTTGCTGACGGCGTATCTGGTGATCTGGGCCGCGGCGGTTCTCTTTTTCTGGCTGAGAAGGCCGGTGGACGCCATGGGGTATAGCCTGATCGTGCTGTATTTTCTGCTGCCGGTGAGCACGCTGGTCCTCTCGGCCCTGCTGGGCCGGGACACCGGCTGGCGGCGGGGCTGGTGGGCGCTCCTCTTTTTCGGAATCCTGTTTTTCCTGGCGGAGTATGGGACCTTTTCCCTGGCCAATATGCTGGAGTTCCATAAGATCAACCCGCCGGACTGGTTTGCCCTGCTCCCGGGGACCCTCTGCGCCGCCGTCGGTCTCTCCCTGGGGGCCGCCATGAAAGCCCTGGCGGAGCGCCGGAAATATAGTCAAAGCCCTTGAAAACCGGGACTCCGATTTTCAAGGGGGAACGCCCGCCGGGGCCGATGCAAAGGAAAAAGAGAGGCATAACGCCTCTCTTTTGTGCTCTTACAGCTTCTCCTTGATCTTGGCAGCCTTGCCCACGCGGCCCCGCAGATAGTACAGCTTGGCCCGGCGGACAGCGCCGTTCCGGACAACCTGAATGGTATCGATAGAGGGGGAGTGGATGGGGAACACCTTCTCGACGCCCACGCCGTAAGAGATGCGGCGGACGGTGATGGTCTCCTCGATGCCGCCGTGCTTCTTGGCGATAACGGTGCCCTCGAAGACCTGGATGCGCTCCCGGGAGCCTTCCTTGACCTTCACGTGCACACGGACGGTGTCGCCGATCTGCACCTTGGGCGTCTCCTTACCCAGCGCCTCTTTGTTCAGTTCCTTGATGAGATCCATGGATATTTCCTCCTGTTTATATAGGCGTTCTTACCCGCTTTTTGCAGGCGCCCTTCCGGCGCGCGGCAGAGGACCGCCCTTTGTAGCCTGAATAGGATATCACAGACTTGTCGGAATTGCAAGAACTTTTTTCCGAATAAGGGAATTTGAAAAGAAAATCCCCTTCCATCCCTACCAATCCCGGTGGTCCAGGGCCGCCAGCCCGAAGCGCACCGCCAGGGTCACCATATTCCGCTCCGTCTCGTCTCCGGCGGCTTTCCACCGGGCCTGGAGCTCCCGGAGAAACAGGCCCCGGAGGGAGTCCTCCTCGGCCCGGGCCCAAATGTCCTGAGCCACCCGGGTGTGATCCCGGACTTCCAACGCGTAGAAGCGGCCGGCCAGGGCGGTTTCCAGGGCCAGGGGGTCCGCTCCGGACGCCCCGGTCTCGCCGGTGAGACGGATGCGATAGAGATCCTGCTCCGTGTCTTTGGGGAGGGCCTGTTCCACAGCGTCCCGGGGGGACCGGCCCGTCACGTCCACGTCTGTGATCTGATAGCGTCTCCGGGCAAAGGGCACGAAGGTCAGCGCGATCTCCCCGTTGTCGAGAACGCCTTCGTAAAAGCCCTTTTCCCCCAGCTCGTCAAATCCCCGGCCCTCCACACAGCCCGGCCAGGCGCAGAGGGTCTTTCCATAGCGCTTGGGTTCGCTCCGCTTGTGAATGTGCCCCAGGGCCAGATAGGCAAGGCCGCTGGCGGCGATCTCCTCCCGCCGGAGGGGATTGTAACGGGCTTCCGCCGGGTCGATTTCCCCGTGGAGAAGCCCCAGATGAATCCGCCCGTCCTCCGGCGCGGCGAAGTCCTTGAGAAGGCTGGTCCCCTGCTCCGGGCCGGTAAAGGCCCCGCCGTGGACGGTGACGCCCAGCTCCGGGAGATCTATGGCGGTCAGGGCATTTTCCCGAAAAATGTGCACGTTTTCCGGCCAGTCCACCGTGGTCCAGGGGCTGCCGGGACCGTACCAATCGTGGTTCCCCGGCGCGGCGAAAACCTGGGCTTCCATGCGTCCCAGGGCCTGGGCCAGGGCCTCGCCGGTCTCCCGGTAGGGCGCGGCGCTGTCAAAGAGGTCCCCGGCCAGCAGCACCAGACGGACGCCGTGGGCGTTGACGTAGTCCGCCAGCCGGAAGGCCAGCTCCCGGCTCTCCCGGCGCCGCTCCAATGCCCGCCCGGGGGGGAGGGCGGCAAAGGCGCTATCCAGATGAAAATCCGCCGCGTGAATGAACTTTAACATGGTAACGCCTCCAAAGGAGTCAGTTTTCTGTCTGCCAGGCCTTGCACACGTCCACCCATTCCACAAAGTTGGAGGAGAACTTCTCCAGCTCCTCACAGGTGAGCTCAATGGCGCTGTTGTCGCTGCCCGCAGCGGGGAAGACGGTCTCAAAGCGCTTCAGGGACACGTCCAAATAGACCTTCACGTCCTCCGGCAGGGCAAAGGAGCACACGCCTCCCACGTCGTGGCCGATGAGGCTGTGGGCCTCCTCGTGGGTGAGCATCTTGGCCTTGGTGTGGAACTGGGCCTTGTACTTGCTGTTGTCGATTTTGGCGTCCCCGGCCACGACGACGATGATGGGCTTGTCCTCCACCTTGAAGCTCAGGCTCTTGGCGATTCGCGCACCCTCCACGCCGACGGCCACCTCCGCCAGCTCCACCGTGGCGGAGGAGACCTCAAATTCCCGGATGCGGTCCGCGACGCCGAGGCGCTGGAAATAGGCTCTCACTTTTTCGATAGACATGGTATGCTCCCTCTCTTTATGAATGTGTTCGCCGTTTCCTCCACCGGGCCTTTAAAACGGCGGCGGCGGCGACGGCGCAGGCAAGGAGGCTGAACAGCGGCTCGGCCCCCACATAATCGGAATGGCCGTTCATGCTCCGGGCGAAGACCGTCAGCCCCTCTTCCAAAACAAAGAAGGCGGCGGCCCCGGCGCTGACCGCCCCCAGCCGCCCGGCCCGGTTCCCGGAGAGCCACAGGGCCGCGGTGGCGGAAACCGCCGTCAGATAGGGACCCAGGAACAGCGCCAGAAACAGCGGCGTCCAAACCGGCCCGCCGGCGCCGCTGTAAAAACGCCGGACGCTCTCCAGACTTTCCAGAGTCCGGAGAACCCGAAGCAGAAGGGTCCCTGCCAGCAGCGTGGTTCCCGCCAATTGCAGCAGTCCTTCCCAGGAAAAGGAAGGCTCCTTGGGAGGCCGCCCCGGTCTCACCGGATGTCCACCCGCTCCACGGCGGCGCAGAGGCCGGTGGCGCTGTCCAGGGTGAACAGGGCCCCCTGCATCTTGCAGGGTCCCTCCGGATGCTTATAGCGTCCCGGCAGACCGCCCAGGAAGCTCTCCACCGATTGCCAGGGCTCAATGCCCAGCACGGATTCCACGGGCCCGGTCATGCCCAGGTCCGTGAGGTAGCCGGTTCCCTTGGGATAGACCCGCTCGTCGGCGGTGGGGACGTGGGTATGGGTTCCCCAGAGGGCGGATACCCGCCCGTCCAGATAATAGCCCAGGGCCAGCTTCTCGCTGGTGGCCTCGGCATGGAAGTCCACCAGGGTAAATTCCGCCTTGCCCCAGTCCAGAAGGCGGTCCGCCGTGGTAAAGGGGTTGTCCGTTCCCCAGGCCAGATCGCAGCGGCCAATCAGATTTATCACCCGGATCCGCACGCCGCCCAGATCGAAAATCTCGCAGCCATGGCCCGGCGCCCGGCCGGAGTAGTTGGCGGGGCGGAGCAGCCAGGGAACGTCGTCCAGAAAGGACCCGATCTGCGCTTTGCCGAAGCTGTGGTTCCCCAGGGTGACCACGTCGGCTCCGGCGCTCCGCATGCGTTCCGCCTGTTCCCGGGTCAGGCCGACGCCGGAGGCGTTTTCCCCGTTGACCACGGTGAAGTGGACACCCTTCAGCTTTTGCAGGGGAGGCAGGACCTTTTCCAGGTGGCGGAGCCCCGGCTCCCCTACCACGTCACCGATGGCGAGTATACGATACAGCATAGAAGCCCTCCAATCCAAGGAGATAGTATAGCAGAGATTTGGAGCTTTGCAAAGGGGAAAATAAGAAGGGAAGGATACGGGCCCGTGGGAGGCTGGCGGGCCCGGGAAAAGGGGCCGCCGGCAATGCCGCTCCCATCCGGAGAGACAGCGTCCGGCCCGCCGGAGAACGCCCCGGCGGGCCGGTGTAAGGGAGGGTCAGCGCTCGGCCAGGAGCTTGGTCAGCTCCTCCATGAAGCTGTCAATGTCCTTGAACTGGCGGTATACCGAGGCAAAGCGGACGTAGGCCACCTGATCGATGGCCCGGAGGTGGTCCATGACCCGTTCGCCGATGATTTCCGTGCTGAGCTCCCGCTCCATGGAGCTTTGGAGCTCCTGCTCAATGCCGGCGGCGATCTTCTCCAGCTTCGCCACGGGGACCGGCCGCTTTTCACAGGCGCGAATCATGCCGCCGAGGACCTTTCCCCGGTCGAAGCTCTGGCGGCTGCCGTCCTTCTTGATAACCACCAGGGGCAGGCTCTCCACCGTCTCATAGGTGGTAAAGCGGTTTGCGCAGGAGAGGCACTCTCTCCGGCGGCGGATGCTGCTGTTTTCATCAGCGGGGCGGGAATCGATGACCTTGCTCTCATTGAAGCCGCAATAGGGACATTTCATAAAGGACCTCCTGATCCCGCGCCGGTTACCCGGCGGCCCTGGTCCGTGGCCACGGACGTCTTTTGTGCTTCCCGGCGGTGGTTTCTGGGGAAGCGTTTGGGGTGTTATCGTCAACAAACCCGTATAAAATCCAGAGGGTTTTTCAACTTTGCCGGCGATAGGGTGTATTATATCACGCTGTTTTCAAAATTGATAGAATTTTGTCAAATTATTTTTAAAAAATTTTCCCAGCAATTCCCACCGGGGCGGGCGTTTGAAACCGCAGAGGCCTTTTCGGCGGACTGGCCGGAGGGAACGCGCCGCTTCCGGGAGCCGTTCAAAAGACCGGGTGGTCCTGGCGGTCGAAGGCGTAGACCACATAGGTGGCCTCTCCGATGCGGCGGATGTGGGCGAAGCAGAACAGCGTGGTCAGCGGAAAGGCCTTTCCCTGGTCATAGGGCAGGGCCAGATAGCGGGTCTCCCCGGCCTTGCGGGTCAGCGCGCCCCGGGCTCCTTTCAGGCGCTGGCGGAGCCAGGGGGCCCGGAACAGCCCCTCGGGCTCCGCGACGCTTTCCCAGACCTCCGGTTCCCGGACCTCCGCCGGACGGACCTCGCCCCGCAGGAGCCGGCCCAGAGGCCCGGTAAGCTGCCGGGAGAAGCGGCGGCGAATGGTTCCCTGCCCCTCTCCGGGCTCCAGGATTCCCAGACGCAGCTCGCCCCGGTCGCCGACGGCCCAGGCGCACCACAGCCCCTCCGGCAGGGGGCAGCGGGCGTGAAAGCTGGTGTACAGTCCCTCCCGCTGGACGGAGAGCTCGCCGGTGGGCTTGCCCTCCAGCATCAGGGGATATTTGTCCATATCCGTTCTCCCTCCCGCCGTTTGAAATAAAGACCCGCCTGCGCCAGTGTATGCGCAAGCGGGCCGGGTTATGTAAGGGAAAACCGGAGGGTCAGGAAGGGCGGTTTCGGTATTCCGCCTTGATCTTGTCGATGGTCCTGCCACCGATGCCGAAATTCTGGTCGGGCAATTCCTTGATGGTGACGGCGAAAAATTCCTGGGGCACCCCCATGATTTCAGAGGACACCTCCGTGAGCCGCTGAATAAGGGCCTCCTTCTGGCGGTCCGTCAGCGCGCCGCTCTCTATGGTGATGTATGGCATAAGCCGCTCCTTTCGTGTGGCCGCTAGGCGACCGAGTAGCTCCCCCGGGCCAGAACCTTGGTTGTGCCTGCTGTGGCCCGGACGCCCCGTCCGTCGATGGTCATCATATACAGGTGATTCTGGACCAGGGCGCCGCCGTTGGCCAGGGTGGCGGCGGTGGTCTCGTCGATGAGCCCCGGGTCCGAGGGGGAGACGCAGACGGCGCTTCCGATGCGGAGCATCACCTCGCAGCCGGTGCTTCCGGTGAGGGTTTGTCCCTCGGAAAGGGTCACCACGGTGAAGGTGGCGGAGGCGCTGCCGCCGGTGGCGATGCCCTGTTGGTTCAGCTGGCCGTTCCGCTGGGCGATTTTCTGGTCCACCCGCTGCATGATGCTGTTGAAAAAGGTTTCGTTGAGATAACTCAGGGTTACCAGGGGGTCCCCGGTGGACCCGGCCTCCGCCGCCAGGGCGGTGGTCATCAGCAGGGCGCTGAGAGCCAGCAGCAGCACGGAGCGCAGCAGCCATCGGTCTTTTTTCATATGTACCTCCTCTGTACTTCTCCCGGCGGAAGACTCTGCTCCCGCCGGGAGAATTCTCAAACCAGCTGGTCGTGGGGCAGCCCAAAGCTGACCGCGATTGCCGTATCCACCTTCGTCATCACATTTTCCTCCACATGGCCCATCCGCTCACGAAGCCGTTTTTTGTCCAGGGTCCGGACCTGTTCCAGAAGAACCACCGAATCCCGGCTCAGGCCGCAGCTCTGGTCCACGGGGAGATCGATATGTGTGGGCAGCCGGGTCTTCCCGGTCTGGGAAGTAATGGCCGCCGCGATCACGGTGGGACTGTAGCGGTTTCCGGTGTCGTTCTGAATGATCAGAACCGGCCGGACGCCGCCTTGCTCGCTGCCCACCACCGGGGAGAGATCGGCATAGTAAATATCGCCACGCTTGACACTCGTATCCACAAAGTTCACACTCCGCCGAAAGAAGTACCCGTCATCGAGAAGGGGTTTGCCCTTCTCAATGAGGCCACTCTCATTCTCCCACGCAGTTTCGGAATTTATACGCCTCTTTCCGCAAACATTGCGTCCGCGACGTGGGAGGGACAAATCCCGGCGTCCTCGCCCCACGTCATCCTATGCGGCGGAGGGGAGGCGTGTGTCAAGCGCCGTCCTGAGGTATTGTATCATAAAAGGTGAAGCTCGTAAAGTCCGCCGTTAAAATGATTTCCCCGTCCACGGCGATTTCCCCCCGAAGGGGCGTCCCCTCGTCCCGGCGGAGCCAGAGGGTGGAGAGAATCTTCCCGTCCTTCACGCCGCTCTGGTCCACGGTGAGCCGGAGGCAGGGAACGCCGTTCCAGTCCTCCTCGTTCTCCTCCAGAAGCCAGCCGTCCCGCAGGGCGCTCATCAGCCGGGGCAGGCAGGCGGCGGGGCTGATTTCCTCGCTGCTCAGCGTTCCGGCGTTGAGGCTGTCCCCCTCGTACTCCAACCGCCATTCCGGCTCGGTGAGTACGGCCCGGACGCCGGCGATGGTCTCCGGGGCCAGGACCTCCACGGTGCTCTCGCCGCCGGGGACGTACTCGCAGCGCAGCGAGGCCTCCCAGGCCAGATCCTCCTGCCCGCAGGAGACTGTGGCCTCCATGGCGCATCCGGCCATGTCGTGGTAGCGGTTCCGCAGGTCCGCGGTCTGGGTCTCTCCCGCTTCGCCGCCGCAGGCCGCCAGCAGCAAAAGCAGGGTCATCATTGGTACGCACTTCCAAAGGCGCACCGGAAAACCTCCTCTGTTTTCAAATTCCCTGGAGTTCGGAAAAGGCCCCGGGGAACGTGGCGATGACGTCCTCCGGCGTCACGCACCAGGCCGTCCGGGCTTTCTCCGCCAGATCCCCGGCCCGGCCATGGAGCCACGCGGCTCCCGCCGCCGCCATCACCGGAGAGGCTCCCTGGGCAAGCAGGGAGGCGATGAGACCTGTCAGCACGTCGCCGCTGCCTCCTTTGGCAAGGCCAGAGCCGCCGGTGGTGTTTACCAGCACGTTGCCCTCCGGCCCGGCAGTGACGGTCCGGTGGCCCTTCAGCACCAGAACGCAGCCATGCTCCCGGGCGAAGGTCCGGGCGATTCCCGCCCGGTCCCCTTGGGAGAGGTCTTCGCCGAGGCGGGCGAGCTCTCCGTCGTGGGGGGTCAGGATGGTGACCCGTCCCCGGCGCTGGTCCAAGATATCTATATGTCCCTCCAGCGCGTTTATGCCGTCGGCGTCCAGGACCACGGGCTTTTCCGTTTTCCGGAGAAGCTCCCGGACCAGATGCTGGGCGGACGCGTTCCGTCCCAGGCCCGGTCCCAGGGCCAGGACGTCGCATCCCTCCAGCCGCGCCAAAAGCTCCGGCAGAGCCCGGTGGCTCAGGCCGCCCCGGCGGTTGGCCGGAAGGGGAAAGGGCATGGCGGAGACGCATTTCACAGCCTCCGTCTGCCAGATGCTGTCGGGGACGCCTAAGTATACCAGCCCGCAGCCGGAGCGAACCGCCGCGGAGGCCGTGAGATAGGGCGCGCCGGTGTACCCCACGGAGCCACCGGCGATCAGGACTTTGCCAAAGTCCCCCTTGTGGCCGTCGGCCTTCCGGGGCGGCAGGGCGGCAGCGGCGAAGTCCGCTTCCACCGTCTGGGCGGGGCAGACCGCCCCCCGAACCAGGGCGGCGGGAATGCCGATGTCGTGGACGGTGACCTCTCCGGAGAACAGGGCCCCGTCGCCCACGGCCTGGCCGAGCTTGGGCAGGGAGAAGGTGACGGTGCGGTCCGCCTTCACCGCCAGGCCCAGAATCCGGCCCGTGTCCGCCTCCACGCCGCTGGCGATGTCCGCGGCGATTACCGTGCCCCGGCATTGGTTTATTAGGTTGACCGCGGCGGCGAACCTGGAACTGAGGTCAATCTCCCGGGAGAGACCCACGCCGAAGATGGCGTCGATGAGAATATGACTGCCCTTGGCCCAGGCGGCCTGGGCGGGGTCCTCCGGGTTAAAGTCCTCCAGTTCCACGCCGCACTCGCTGAGCCGCCCGGTCTCCTCCATGGCGTCGTGGGTGAGGCGGTCATATTCTCCCACTAAAAAAACTCGGACTTTGAGGCCCTTTAAAAAGAGGAGCCGGGCCGCGCCGATGCCGTCTCCGCCGTTGTTGCCGGAGCCGCAGAAAACTGCCGCCCGGCAGTTTGAGGGCTTGTCGGGCAGGAGGTCCAGGGCCGCCTGGGCCACCTCCGCCGCCGCCCGCTCCATGAGATCGATGGAGGGGATTTTCCGTTTTTCGATGGCTGTTTTGTCCAGTTCCCGCATCTGGGCCGCTGTTGCCAGTTTCATGGGCTGCTCCTCCCTTGCGCCGGTGTTGTAGTGATTTTATTATAACGGTTTTTAGAGGGGATGGCAATAGTAGGCGGAATTGGGAGGGAGGATTTGAGCGGAGGAAGATTTCGGACAGAGGAAAGGGCGGGGGCTGACCCCCGGTGAAGGGACGATGCAAAGGAACTTATTCGCGCATAAAAAGACAAGGTTCTTTCTCCCATGGCCAAAAACTTGCGCAGTTTACACAAAAAATACTAGACTAATCAAAAGCTTCATGGTATACTTTAAAGCTAAACTACACCATTACGCCATGTCCCGGCCTGCCGGGCGGGCTGAGGGAGGTGCTTTATCTTGGGTGAGGAGATGCGGACATTCGGTTATCTTTGCCCTAAGTGCGGGAAGACCGTGATGAAGACCCGCTCCGTGTTTGCCTTGGCTGCCTCCGGGACGGAGGTGGAGTGCGACTGCGGTGAGTCCGTCCTGCGGATTGCCTTTGACGGTGAGCGCTACCATCTTCAAGTCCCCTGCGGCCTCTGTGGCGAGACCCATGAGGCTGTCTGCCCGGCGGAACGGGTGCTGGAGGGCGCCACGGCCCTGACCTGTGCCGGGACGAAGCAGTTTTGCTGCTTTATCGGCTCCGAGGGCGTCGTGGAAAAGCAGCTTCGGGAACTGGCGATTCTGGCGGAGAAGGAACAACGCCAGGAAGAGGGCGAGGCCTTTCTGGACAACGTCATTATGTACGAAATTCTCTCCGAACTCCGGGACATCGCCGTCCGGCCCGGAGGGATTACCTGTTCCTGCGGCAGCGGCCGCTATGGCATGGAAATCCGGCGCTCCGCCGTGGACCTGATTTGCCGGGACTGCGGGGCGAAGCTCCGGATTCCCGCCGCCACGGACCAGGATCTGGACGATCTATGCTGCCACATGAAACTGGTCTTGCCGGGGAAAGGGTAAGTCAACGGGGTCCGGAAACGCCGGCCTCGCGAAAGAGCGCTTCGTGGAGCGGCGGTATTAAGATACCGCCGCCCAGCATATCCTATGGTATTTGTGTGTATAGTCAATCTAGTTGTGCGAAGCATACATGGGGTGGCTGGGAAGACTGCGGCGATGCTCGCCGCAGTCTTCCTAAGATTTTTCCTCCATTTGATGCGTTTTGACCTTAAATTCCATTCCTGGGAGGCGATTCCATGATTAGTATACTGGCCCGTGTCTTTCTCAAGCCAGAGGGGAAACCGGAGGCCCAGCTGCGCCGGGGTTATGGCGTTCTCTGCGGCGGAGTGGGGATCTTCTTGAACTTCCTGCTCTTTTTGGGGAAACTCCTGGCGGGCCTGGCCTCCGGGTCCATTGCCGTGGTGGCCGACGCCGTCAACAATCTCTCCGACGCCGGGTCTTCCCTGGTGACCTTGCTGGGCTTTCAGCTGGCGGAGCAGAAGCCGGACCATGACCATCCCTTCGGCCACGGGCGGGCGGAGTACCTGTCCGGGCTGGTGGTGGCCATGCTGATTCTGCTGATGGGGGTGGAGCTGGCCAAGTCCTCCGTGACGAAAATCATCCATCCCGCGCCGGTGGCTTCCAGTGGGCAGATGACCGTCCTCCTCTGCGTCGCGATTCTGGTGAAGCTGTACATGGCGTTCTATAACGGGAGACTGGGAAAGCGGCTCCACTCCACGGCCATGCAGGCCGCTGCCATCGACTCTCTCAGCGACTGCGCCGCTACCGGCGTAGCGCTGCTGGCCTCTCTGGCGGAGCGGTTTACCAGCCTGGCCCTGGACGGCTGGGGGGGGCTGCTGGTGGCCCTGTTTATCCTCTGGTCCGGCTTCCAGGCGGCCAAGACCACCATGGATCCCCTGTTGGGAACGCCGCCCTCGGCGGAGTTCGTGGAGGAGATTCGGGCCCTGGTCCTCTCCCACCCGCCCATTCTGGGGGTACATGACATCATCGTCCACGACTATGGCCCGGGACGCCGCATGATCTCCCTTCACGCCGAAGTCCCCGCCAAGCGGGACCTTCTGGAGCTGCACAGTCAGATTGATCATGTGGAGCGGGAGCTCCGGGAGAAGCTGGGCTGTGAGGCGGTGATCCACATGGACCCCATGGCCACGGACGACCAGGCGACCCAGGAGGCCCGCCGGAAGGTGGTGGAGCTGGTGCGGTGCATAGACAGCGATATCACAATTCACGACTTCCGTCTGGTGCCGAAGCAGGGATGCACGGAGCTGATTTTTGACGCGGCGGTGCCCTTTGACTTTCGGCTGAACGACCAGGAGGTGGAGAAGAAAATTGCCTCCGCCGTCCGGATTCTGGACAGCGGCTACCGGGCCATGGTCCGGGTGGAGCGGTCCTACACGTAAGAGAGGAGATGACGTCATGACCACGGTGCTGCTCCATGGCCTGGGGCAGGAGCCCAAAAGCTGGGAGGCTGTAGCGTCAGGATTGGAGGGAGAGGTCCTCCGGCCGGACCTCTTTGCCCCGGTGCGGGGAGGGACGGCGACCTATCAGGCGATATACCAAGCGTTTGCCAGGTATGGGGAAGGGCTTGGCGCGCCCCTCCGGCTCTGCGGGCTGTCTTTGGGCGGCATATTGGCGCTTCAATACGCCGCGGAGCACCCAGAGCGGGTGAGGGCGCTGGCTTTGATTGGGACCCAATTTGTCATGCCCAAGGGGCTGCTGAAATTGCAGAACGGGATATTCCGGCTGATGCCCAATGGGGTTTTCCGGCAGATGGGGCTGCCGAAGGGGGACGTTATTGACCTGACGAACTCCATGCTGGACCTGGATTTCCGGGAGGCGCTGGGGAGGGTTTCCTGTCCGGCGCTGGTTCTCTGCGGAGAGCGGGACCGGGCGAACCGGAAAGCCGCGCGGGGGCTTCAGGAGGGGCTGCCGCGGTCGGAGCTGAGGTGGATTCCCGGCGCGGGGCACGAGGTGAACCGGGAGGCTCCAGAGGCGTTGGCAGAGATACTGAGAGGATTTTTCAGGGAGACAGGGGAACTGGGAGGCCGAGACTAAGCGGATTGCGTCAGAAATGGCGAGCTGGCACAATAGCCGAATAAATTAGAAGCCGCCGCTGGAGCAAGCGGCGACTTTTTTGAGTTTGCGTACTTGCGCAAGGGGGAAGACAAGGCCCGGCGCGGCCATGTTAATTTGCGTTGCTTGCCGCAACGGGGTTTGCCCTGTATGATAGAAGGGAAAGGAGGCCATCCCAAATGCTGAATGAAAACATAAAAGCAATCAGAAAATCCAAAGGGCTTTCGCAAGAGGAGCTTGCAATCAAGCTGAATGTGGTGAGGCAAACCATCTCGAAATGGGAACAGGCTCTGTCGGTCCCGGACGCCGATATGCTGATTGCCATATCCGAGGTACTGGAAACCCCTGTAAGCACTCTGCTTGGAGAAACGGTTGCCGAGACGAAGGCGGACGATTTCCGAGCGATTTCCGAGAAGCTTGAGGTCATAAACTTGCAGCTTGCCCATAGAAAAGCGGCGAGAGAAACGGCGATTCATTGGCTTTTTATCTTATTGTGTGTAGGCATAGTGGCTGTTTCCGCGGTCCTCATAGAGCTAAATAGCCCCTACTTGGGCTGGGACTACAGCCAGCCTGAGACCGCGGTGATCGGAGTCGTGCTTCATGCGTTTGAATGGCTGTTCGTCCGAACAGCGCCGCTGATTCTGCTTGGAGCCATCGCCGGAGTATGCTTGACACGGAAGAAGGCGTGAAATAGTCCAAGGTTTCGGGGAATCGCCCCAATTTAAACGGTTCTGTTCAACGCAAAGTTATACCGCGGAAAAAGGACAAGGCGGGCCTCGGCGGCCCGCCTTGTCCCGCGCAGGATAGCGCGCCGGGCGTCCGGGACTGAACGCTCAGTACTTTTTCTTGACAACCATCGGCCATCTATGTATACTAAGGATAGATGGCCGATGTATTTGCGGAAAGGGGGCTGCTCCATGAAAATCGACAAAAGCCTGATGAGCGGCAGCACGACGCTGCTGGTCCTCTCTTTGCTTTCGGGGGAGGAGATGTACGGCTACCAGATGATTACCGAACTGGCCCGGCGGTCCAACCACATTTTTGACCTGAAGGAGGGAACGCTCTATCCCATTCTCCACGGTCTGGAGGCGAACGGACTGGTCAGCGTCCGCGAGCGGAAGTCCGAGGAGGGAAGGACTCGAAAATACTACCGTATTACCCGCAAAGGACGAAAGGCCCTGGACGCCCGGAAGGAGGAATGGGTGGCCTTCCGGGAGCAGGTGGACGCGGTGGTCAACAGCGCCTCCTTGGCGTGAGGAGGGCGGTGCCATGCGCAGCAATTTTCAAATCTGGGTGAACGCCGTGTGCGAGCAGGTCCGCTTCCGGCCGGACCACCGGAGCATCGAGTTTGAGCTTCGGGACCACTACGAGGAGCACGTCCGGGACCTCCTCCGCCTGGGCCGCCCCCGGGAGCTGGCGGAGGAGCGGGCCCTGGAGGCCATGGGAAACGCCCAGGAGGTGGGCCGGGCCCTGGACCGGGTACATAAGCCCTGGTTTGGCTGGCTGTGGGAGGTAAGCCGCCTTCTGGTGCTGCTCCTGGCGCTGCTGCTGGCCTGGAAGGTCTGGCAGAATGACTCCAACACCCGCTCCCTGACGGCTCTGACCTGGAACCAGCTCACCTGGAGCGTCCCGGCTTCCGCCGGTCACGCCGCCACAGACTATCTGGACCTCTGGCTGGCTTCCGGGGAACCCGAGCCCTACGCCGGTACCTATTGGGAGGACCCGCTTCCCGACGAGTCCCGGCTGCAGGTCCCCCTCATCCTCTGGGTGGAGACTCAGGACGTGTTCCACGATAATCTGGAGGGCCTGTATCAACGCCTGGAAATCACCGCCGACGGACAGTCCCTTCCCTGGGGACGCTACACGGGGGACGGCGAGACGCCGCTGGAGAGCGGGTACTGGCTGTACGGCCCCGCCAAACGTGGCTGGACCCGCTGCTGTGACCAGATCGTCCTGGTCCTGGACGGCCCGCCCCAGCGGGTGGAGGTCACCCACCCCCGGGGAAACTGGACGCTGACAGCAGAATGGGAGGGAATGTCATGAGGCATTGGAACCGGGGGAAGAAAACGGTCCGAAATTTCCTCCTGGCCCTCCTGCTGGTGTTCCTGATCTATGCCTCCCAGGGCTTCCCGCCCTATACGGTGCGGGGCATGTGCCGCCAGGTCCAGCACGACTACCTTCTCGGGGAGCTGGAGCCCCTGTATGTCCAGCGGGACTGGCGGCACCCTTCCGCAAACCGGTACAAGCGCTATACCACCGTGGCGGCCCGGTGCGGGGAGACCTACACCATCTTCCGTTACGCAGACGGTCTTCTGGGAAGCCATCGGGACTGGTCCGACCTGAGCCCAGTCTTTGGCGAAGGGGCTGTCTGCGTCGCCAGGGGCGGAAAAATCTACGCGGCGGGCCCCTTTGCGGAGGCCGCCACCGCCATGGCCGTGGTCCGGGCGGAGAAGCCCCCGGCCCCCAACGGAAACGTGGAATGCCGGGAGTTTACGCTGGAGGGGGAACGGCTGGCGGACCAAGTCTTCGTCTTTCCCTATGAGACGGATTACTCCAGCTTTGAAGGGGAGCATATGGGGGAAGAAGATCTGGTCCTCCCTGCGGTAGTTGAAATGTGGTATCGGAAGCCCGCCCCCAATGCGGACCCCGGCCTATACTATTTTGAGAACAAAGATCTTCCCTGTACCGTGACGCTGTACAGCGAGGCAGGAGAAGCGCTGGAGACTTTTGACCTGACGGTGACGACCGAGGGGATCCGCAGCTGGTGGTGACAGCAAGAGGACGGTATCGTTCGATACCGTCCTCTTGCTGGTTAAAGCAATTCCGCGTTGCCGCCGCTTCGGCCTGGTGAATCACCAGACAGCCAGAGCGGGATAAAGTTCTTTTTGGGAACCTTTTTCTTTCAAGAAAAAGGTTCAGCCTTTGAACTCCACAAACAGCTCCCGCACGGCGTTGGGGTCCGCCGGAGCGGCCTTCTGCGCCGGGGCGGCAGGAGCGGCGGCGGGCTCGTCATGGGGCCCGTCTCTCCAGGCCAGGAACTTGGGGGCCACCTGGGGGAACAGGGCCAGGGAGAGCACGTCCTCGTCGCTCTTGGCGATGTCCTTGAACTCCTCCCGGTACTTCTCCACCTCCGGCTGGAGCTGGTCCGCCGGGCGGCAGGTAATCACGTCCTCGGGCTTGATGCCCGCCAGAGCCCGGACTTCCTCGTTGACCTCGCCGGGAACCTGGCCGTACTCGCCCCGGAGGAGGCCCTTGGACTCCTTGGGGAAGGTCTTGTACTTGCCCACCACCACGTTCATAACCGCCTGGGTGCCCACGATCTGGCTGGTGGGAGTGACCAGCGGGGGATAGCCGAAGTCCTTCCGGACACGGGGAATCTCCGCCAGCACGTCGTAGTACTTCTCCTCCTTGTTGGCCTGCTTCAGCTGAGAAATCAGGTTGGACAGCATGCCGCCAGGGACCTGATAGAGGAGGGTGTTGGTGTCCACGTTCAGCACCTTGGGATCCAGGCTGCCTTGCTCCTTGAGCTTCTGGGCCACCTTCCGGAAGTGGGCGGCGGCCTCGCTCATCTTGTTCAGGTCCAGCTTGGTGTCCCGGACGGTGCCCTGGAGGGTGGCCACCAGGGATTCCGTGGCGGGCTGGGCGGTGCCGTTGGCCAGGGGGCTCAGGGCCGTGTCCACGATGTCCACGCCGGCATAGGCCGCCATGAGATACACCATGTCGCCGGTGCCGGTGGTGTTGTGGGTGTGGAGGTGAATGGGAATCTTCACGGTCTCTTTCAGCTTCTTCACCAGGGAGTAAGCGTCCATGGGCAGCAGCAGGTTCGCCATGTCCTTCACGCAGATCACGTCCGCGCCCATCTGCTCCAGCTCCAGGGCCAGCTTGACAAAATACTCCTCATTGTGAATGGGGGAGATGGTGTAGCTGAGGGTGGCCTCCACCATGCCGCCATACTTCTTGGTGGACTTGATGGCCTGCTCCAGGTTCCGTACGTCGTTCAGCGCGTCGAAAATCCGGATGATGTCGATGCCGTTTTCAATGGACTTCTGGCAGAAGGCGTCCACCACGTCGTCGGCATAGTGCTTGTAGCCCAGAATGTTCTGCCCGCGGAAGAGCATCTGGAGCTTCGTGTTGGGCAGGGCCTTCCGGAGCTTCCGCAAACGCTCCCAGGGGTCCTCGTTGAGGAAGCGCATGCAGGAGTCGAAGGTGGCGCCGCCCCAGCACTCCAGGGACCAGTAGCCAATGGAGTCCAGCACCTCACAGGCGGGGAGCATGTCCTCCACCCGCATCCGGGTGGCCGCCTGGGACTGGTGGGCGTCCCGGAGGATGGTGTCGGTGATATACAGGGGCTTCTTAGACAAAAATTCCATAGCCATTTACGCTACCTCCTATTAACCGAAGAGGGAGATCATCACGCCCGCCGCGATGGCGGAACCGATGACGCCGGCCACGTTGGGGCCCATGGCGTGCATCAAGAGGAAGTTGCTGGGGTTGGCCTTCTGGCCCTCCACCTGGGAGACCCGGGCGGCCATGGGCACGGCGGACACGCCGGCGGAGCCGATGAGGGGATTGATCTTCTCCTTGAGGAAGAGGTTCATAATCTTGGCCAGAACCACGCCGCCGGCGGTGCCGAAGCCGAAGGCCACAATGCCCATGGCCATAATGGCGATGGTCTGGAGGCTCAGGAAGGTCCGGCCCGTGGCGGTAGCGCCCACGGACACGCCCAGGAAGATGGTGACGATGTTGATGAGTTCGTTCTGCACCGTCTTGCTCAGGCGCTCCACCGCGCCGCACTCCTTGAAGAGGTTGCCCAGCATCAAACAGGCGATCAGAGGAGCGGCGGAGGGCACCAGCAGGGCCACGAAGATGGCGACCATGATGGGGAAGATGATCTTCTCGGTCTTGGAGACCTGCCGCAGGGGCTTCATGACGATCTTCCGCTCAGCCTCGGTGGTCAAAAGCCGCATGATGGGGGGCTGGATGACGGGCACCAGGGCCATGTAGCTGTAAGCCGCCACGGCGATGGGGCCCAGGAGCTCCGGAGCCAGCTTCGTCGCGCCGTAAATGGCGGTGGGGCCGTCCGCTCCGCCGATGATGCCGATGGACCCGGCCTGGGCGGAGGAGAAAATGCCGGAGAGGCGGCAGCCCACGAAGGTCATGAAGATGCCCAGCTGCGCCGCCGCGCCCAGGAGCAGGCTCTTGGGATTGGCGATCAGGGGGCCGAAGTCCGTCATGGCGCCCACGCCCATGAAGATCAGGCAGGGGTAAATGCCCAGCTTGACGCCCAGGTACAGGATGTCGATAAGGCCCGGCGAGATGGACTGACCCACCGTGGCGGTAGCCAGCACGGCGTCGGAAACGTCCACCGCCGCCAGCTCCGCCAGGAACTCCGCCGTGACGGGGGCTCCGCCGATGAGGTCCCAGTGAATGTGTCCTCCGGCGAAGAAGATCTCGTGGTACATCTCCGCGCCGGGGAGGTTGGTGATGAGCATGCCGAAGGCGATGGGCACCAGCAGCAGGGGCTCAAATTTCTTGACGATACCCAGGTAGAGAAGGCCGCACGCGATGAGGAGCATCACCAGGCACTTCCAGTTGTCTCCCTGGGCAAACAGCGCGAATCCCGAGCTGTTTACAAAATCCAAAATTGCTTCCATTCCAGTCCCTCCAGCGCCTTACTGGATGACGCACAGCAGAGTGCCGGACTCCACCGCCGCGCCCTTGGCGGCGTTGATGGAGGCCACCTTGCCGTCGCAGGGGCACATGATCTCGTTTTCCATCTTCATGGCCTCCAGGATCATCAGCACGTCGCCCTTCTTCACGGAAGCGCCCTGGCTGACCTTCACGTCCAGGATGGTGCCGGGCATGGGGCTTGTGACCTGCTCGCCTCCGGCGGGAGCGGCGGCGGGGGCCGGAGCGGGGGCCGCGGCGGCGGGGGCAGGGGCGGCCCCGGTCAGCTCCTCCAGCTCGATTTCATAGGCGGTGCCGTTTACGGTGACTCTGTACTTTTTCATGTTGCTCTCTCCTTCTTGTTCCTTACAGTTTTTTCATGGATACGATGCGGATGCCCGTGATGCTGGTCCCCAGCTCCTCCGCGATGGCGGCGGAGACGGCGGCAGCGATCTCCTGGCGGTTCCCCTCCGGGGCGGCGGCCGCAACCGGAGCGGGGGCGGAGACGGCGGGGGCCGCGTGGCCGCCCACGATCTTGCCCATAATCATCGTCAGGACGATGAGGCAGATGAGCCCAAAGAACACGGTGCCCATGCCCATCAGGCAGACAAACAGACTCGAAGGTTCCATAACTTCCCTCCCAAAAAATGTGATGCAGGGCTATTGTACCAACTTCCAAACAAAAAAACAATGACTTTAGAAAAATTTTATAGCCGCCGCAGCGGAAAAGAAGCCATGGCTTCCTTCCAGCCCGGAGGGGCGCAGGGCCCCGGAGGCCATGAAGGGTCCCGAGGGCGGACTGCTCAGGCGCAACACCGCACAGGCTCCCTGCCGGCGGATGCTGCCCGCCATGAAAATCGGGGGACCGATGAGGTGCTGATTTTCATGTTTTTGAAGGATATCCGGGCTTTTTCACGGGGGTTTCCAGAGATTTCCCGAAGTCTGGACGTGAGGGACAAAACATGGTACAATTTTATGAATTCGGGGATTGGGCGGCGAATCGGGCCGTTAAGAAACTGAAAAGATTTTCCCTCCCCGCCGGAAAGGAGCCCAACATGCGCTATCAAACTGTGATTCCCGGGCGCTTCCTCAGCCGCCCGAACCGCTTCGTCGCCCAGGTGGAGACGGAGGAGGGCGTGGAGACCGTCCATGTGAAAAACACAGGCCGCTGCCGGGAGCTGCTGGTCCCCGGGGCCCGTGTGTATCTGGAGCGGAGCGGCAGTCCGAACCGGAAGACCGCCTTTGATCTCATCGCCGTGGAGAAGGGAGCGCTTCTGGTGAACATGGATGCCCAGGCCCCGAACCGGGTGTTCGCCGAGTGGCTGGAGCCCCGGCTTCCGGCGGGAGCGGTTCTTCGCCGGGAGTACGTCTATGGAGACTCCCGGCTGGACTTCTGCGTGGAGAGCCCTGAGGGGCGGTTTCTCATCGAGGTCAAGGGCGTCACCCTGGAGGCGGGCGGCGCGGCCCGCTTCCCGGACGCCCCTACGGAGCGGGGCGTGAAGCACATCCGGGAGCTGCAAAAGGCGGCGGAGGCCGGACTGGGGGCGGCGCTGTTTTTCGTGGTGCAGATGGAGGGAATGAGCAGCGTGGCCCCCAACGACGAAACCCATCCCGCCTTCGGCAAGGCCCTGCGGGAGGCGGCGTCCCACGGCGTGGGAGTATGGGCCTGGGATTGCGCCGTGACGCCGGAAAGCCTGGAAATCCGGCGGGAGGTGCCGGTTTTGCTGTGACAAAAAGGGGGTCCTGAGAAGGAAAGGGGTGCTGCCGGAGATTTCGGCGTTTCCATTTCTTCTCGGGACCTTAATCTATCTTTATATATTGTATAATATAGTTAAGGCGGGCAAAGACCGCTGGCACCGAATATGTACATGTTCAGTCTGCGAGGTTCACCGTCAGGCTGCTTGCGGCCTCTGGCCGGCTATATCAGCCGCCCTAATGGCCTTGCCGCGAAGACCTGCCGGTAGCGGCGCTTCAGATCATCTTCCGCCCGGTTGGCGCCTGCCTCCTCCGTGAAGAGGCCAAACACCGCGGGGCCCGAGCCGGACATGGCGGCGCACAGCGCGCCACAGCGGAGAAGCACCTCTTTTATAGATTCGATCTTCCGCTGTTCCTCCGGCTCCAGAAACGCCTCAAAAAAATTCCCCGTCCGGGCGGCCACGCCCTCCAGGTCCCCCCGGGCCAGGGCTTCGGCCATGCCGTCCGTGTCGGGGTGGGGGAGACTCTTGTCAAAGCGGAGCCGGGCGAACATGGGCCCTGTGGGAAGGCCGAAGGCCGGTTTGCAGAGGATAAAACGGCAGTCCGGCAGAGGCGGCAGATCCGTCAGCGTCTCGCCCCGGCCCTCCGCCAGAGCCGTGCCGCCCCGGATGCAAAAGGGCATGTCGCTGCCAATTTGCCCGCCTACGGCCTCCAGCTCTCCTTGGGTCATGGAGGGGGCATAAGTCTCCCGCAGCAGCCGCAGCAGGGCGGCCACATCGGCGCTGCCGCCCCCCAGGCCCGCGTAAGCCGGGGTCCGCTTTTCCAGTGTCACCCGGAGGCCCGGCATGGGCAGGCTTGCCGCCTGGAAGAACGCCTCGGCGGCCCGCTGCTCCAGACTTTTTCCCCCGGGAGGAAGCTCGATGCCCTGAGCCAGGAGGGTGAAGCCCGCCTCCGTTTCCTCTATGGAGACGCGGTCGCAGAGGCTCACCGTCTGCATGACCATGCGCATCTCGTGAAACCCGTCCTCGCGGCGGCCCAGGATATCCAGGGCCAGATTGATCTTGGCGGGGGCGGATTGCCGGAGCTGTTTCATGACGTGTTCCCTTCTTCCTTGAAAATTTCGGGGACGCCGCGCGGCCGGACGGCCTTTGGGGAGCCGTGGTCCCGGCGCCCCTCTGGCTGCTGGGCCGGAGCGTTTGCGTTTTTCCTGTCGTGGGTTCTCAGTATCCGCCCTTCGAACCAAAAGTCGTTTCGTTAGGGCCCCGAGGTGTAGACGGGCCCTAAAAGCCCATCTCCGCCAGCTCCTGAACCAAGCGGATGTAAAAAGTCCCCGCGTCGAAGCCGGGGCGTGTGCGCCGCCGTCCGCCGGCGCTGTCCTGATGGGAAACGCCTTCCAGGGTTCCCCGATGGGCGCCCCAGACGGCGGAGTCCGGGGAGACCAGCCCGTCGGTGGGCGCGTCGGCTTTGGTGAGCCAGAGCTGAACCCGGTCCATGGGGTCCCATCCGGCCCGGTCCAGCCGGGCGCTCCAGCTTTGGTAATAGACCAGGGGATCGTCCGGGTTTTCGGCGTTGAAACGCTCCATGGCCTGGGGGGTGAGAGACGACACCGCCGCCAGAAAGTTGGGGTCCCTGTCCCCGCGGGCCCGCCAGAAATTCTCGGCCCAGCGGCCCGCCAGACGGCAGATCCGCTCCCGCTTCAGCCACTCCTCCGCCGCCCGGGAACCCCGGTGAGGGGTGCAGATGGTGGTGAGGGAGGCGGCGTGGCCGGCGAAGCCCAGAGTGGAGATGAGATACCGGGCCTCCAGGCCGCCCTTGGAGTGGGCCAGGAGGTTCAGCTTTTCGGCCCCGGTCTCCGCCAGGATTTCCCCGGCCCGGCGGGACAGGGCCCTGGCGTTTTCAGGAATGGCGCCCCAGGCGTCCTGGCCGCTGAGGTAGACCTTTGCGCCGTGGGCCTCCAGGGTGCTTGTCACGGAGCCCCAGTAGGAGAAAATCCAGTCGTCCCGGCAGTTCAGGCCGTGAATTAGCAAAAGGGGATAACGGGTCCGGCAGTCCGGCATGGCGCGCCTCCTCTCGTGATGTGGTCAGATGGAACGGAGGGAAATCCGGCCCCGGAGAACCTGTTCCATAAAATCGTCAAAGGACCCGGCGGCCAATTGACAGGTTTCGAATTCCGGTTCGGCCCCATGGACGACGGAGCCGTCTTCCATGGAGAGGGCGTAATAGGCGTAGCCCTCTGAGACGGAGAGAAGGATGGGAAGATGGCCGTCCCAGAAGGTCCGGATTTCCCGGGCCCAGGCCTGGTCGTCTCCGGCGGCCGCCAGGCTGAGGCGTTCCCACTCGTCCCAGCGGAACGCGCCGCCAGCCTGGAGGGCGTAGTCCTCCGCGCACAAAAACCAGGCGCCCTCGTCCGCCCGGACCAGACTTCGGACGGCGGCGAGGAAACGAAGCCAGTCCTTGGGACAGAGGCGGTATCGCGTTTCAAGGATCTCTGGCAGCCCGGGTCCTGGGGCGGCGTTCCGCTGAAGGACCCAGCCGTGGGCTTGGAGATGGGTCAGGAAGCGTTCCAGCATGGCTTGGTACCTCCGATCTGAGGGATGTGTGATGAAATTGATTATAGCATAACCGCCGGGAGGCTGGCAAGCCGGGCGTTGGGGAGGGAATGTCTGGATTTCCCGCTTTTCAGCAGGGAATCCGTTATGGGAGGCCCGTTTTAGGCGGGAGACCCACGACGGGCCGCCGCCGGTCTCTTTGGACTTTCCTTCCGGAACGGACTGTGCTATAATAATTGTATTCCAAGAAGGACGGTGATTGCATGAACGAACACATCAACCCGGAAAAGACGGGCTCCGAGAAGAAGCTGACCCGTTGGCTTCTCATAGCCACGCTGGCCCTGTTGGTCTTGGTTCTGTGCCTCCAGCTCTGGCAGATATTTGGAGGGGAACGGGGAGCCCGGTCCCCCGCGCGGCAGGCCGATTCCCCCGGTGGTGCGGCCACGGTGCAGGACGGCGTCTCCCCCGGAAAGGCCGCCATGATTGAGGACGTCCGGTCCCTGAACGGCTCCCTGGCCTTCGACGATCTGGCGGCGCTGAGCGCCGAGGAGCTGGAACAGCTTTGGGAGACCGGCGCGCCGGGCTTGCCGGTGGGCCTCTCCGCCGCCGCCTACGCCGCGGAGGCCTATGCCGGAACGCTGGAAGCAGACTCGGTCACTTGGTCCGTGGACCCGGAGCTGGATGAGTCCCCCGCCCATTACGATGTGGAACTCCACCACATTACCCTGGGGGACTTTGAATACAAAGTGGACGCCTATACCGGAGAGGTTTTCGAGGGGAAGGCGAACCTTTTCCAGGAGGCCCCTCCCACGGATGCGCCCGCTGAGGAATCAGCGTCTGCCGGAACTTCCGCCCCGCCGTCCCAGGCCGCTTCCGGGAAGCCGTCTCAGCCCGCTTCCGAGGAAAAGCCGTCCTCCGGCGAGGAGGTCGCAAAGGCGGCCGCCCTGGCCCATGCCGGGGTGAAGGAGGCGGACGCCGTGGGGCTCGTGGTGGAGCAGGACTGGGAGGACGGCGCGCAGATCTACGACGTCTCTTTCTACGCCGGAGGCCTGGAGTACGACTACGAAGTGGACGCCGCCACCGGCGCGGTCCTCAAGATGGAGCAGGAGTGGGTCCAGCATCCCGGCGCCCAGGGCGGCGGGTTCATCGGCGAGGAGGCCGCGAAACAGGCGGCGCTTGCCCACGCCGGCGTTTCGGCGGCGGAGGCCGGGTATTTTACTTGGGAAGTGGACGAGGACGACGGCATCTGGGTCTATGAGATCAAGTTCCGTTCCGGCGGTCTGGAATACGAGTACGAGATCAACGCCGCCACCGGCGATGTGCTGAAGGCCGAGCAGGATCGGTGAGGTCTCCCCGGGATTGAAAAAGAACTGTGAACATTCGGGAATTCTGTTGCGTTTCCCCAGGAAATGGGCTATACTAGGGCTAACAGTCCACAAAGTGACGGAAGCTGTGGAGCCTGTTTGCGCAGGTTCAAAATATGAAAGGGGATCAAGAACATGGCGTTTTCTATTGATGAACTGACCCGTAAGGCCAAAGATGTGGTCAACCGGACCGCCGACCGTACCAAGGACGCCGCTGAGCTGGTGAAGATCAACGTGGCCATCGCCGGCGAGCAAAAGGAGCTCGATAAGAACTACCGTGCCATTGGCGAGTGGTTCGTCAGCGAATACGAGGGCGAGATTCCCGACGCGGTGCGGGAAACGGTGGAGGCCGTCAACGCCTCCAAGGAGAAGATCGCCGAGCTGGAAAACAGCAAGCCCGTGAAGGAAGAGCCTGCCGCCGAGGTGCAGGCGGAGTCGGTCGTTGGGAAGAAGTGCCCCATCTGCGGCGCGGAGTCCGACAGCAAGTTCTGCCCCCAGTGCGGCGCGCCTATGGGGGAGTAATTGCATCAAGAACAAAAGGGACTGCGAAAGCAGTCCCTTTTTTGCGCCCTCAGAGGATGTCCGGCAGGAAATAGCGGATTTGCTTTTTCCACCAGGGCCAGTCGTGGTTGACGTCAAAGCCCCAATAGTCCACCTGGGCACGAATTCCCTTCTCCCGTAGCACGGCGTCCAGGCGCCGGGTGCCCTCCAGAAGGGGTTCTTCCCAGGCACCCTGTCCCACGCAGATCCGGATGGTCCGTTGATTGAAAAGCTCGATGTAAGGATGGTTTGCCGGCATGCCGGAGAGGCTGGCGCAGGGATCGTTGAGGTAAACCACCTCGTCCATGTAGCCGTTGTAGATGTCGCGGGTGTCATAGATGCCCGAGAGGGCGATGACGCTGTCAAACAGGTCGGGCCGCCGGAAGAACAGATTCCCCGCGTGGTAGGCCCCCATGGAGAGGCCGGTAGAGAGGAGGGGGCGGCCGGTGCCGTTGATCTCCCGGATTTGGGGAATCAGCTCCTCCGTCAGGTAGCATACCCAGGCCTCGTGCCGCCGGACCCGGTCATAGGGGCTGCCGTCCGCCTGGGAGACGGTTTCCCGGTCGATGGAATCCACGGTGAAGAGCTGAAGCCGCCCGGCCTCCAGGTAGTCCGCCAGGGTTTCCACCATGCCGAAGCCCTCCCAGTCGAAGAAGCGGCCGTCCTGACAGGGGAACGCCAGGGCGGGTTTGCCGCCGTGGCCATAGACATTGAATTCCATGTCCCTGCCCAGACAGCGGCTGTATTCTTTATGATGAGCGATGCGCATAAGGCGCGCCCTCCTTTGAAAATGGACTGACTCTGTCAGTTTACCATAAAGGAGGCCGGAGGGCAAGATGGACAACGCCAAAGCGGGACTGCCGCCCTGATTTCGGACGCACTCTTTTGCAGGGCGTTTTTCAGCCTTCGCTGTTTTTCAGCAGCCGCCATAAGGTCGTGCGGCTGATGCCCAGGCGCTTGGCGGCGGCGGTGTGGTTGCCGCCCGTCTCCTCCACGACCCGCCGGGCAAGTACGTGGTGCCCGGTCTCATCGACGAACACATGCATCTGGATCTCCACGGCAGCATGGTCGGGGCCAACACGGATACCGTGTGTATTCCTATATGTCCGCCCCGGTTTCTCGCTGCTGTACGCCATGAGCATGCTCAGCGCGGTGGGGGTGCCGGAGGAGAAAATTCTCCAATGCGTGACCCTCCGCCCGGCCCAGGCCCTGGGCATTGAGGATCGGGCCGGGTCTTTAGAGCCCGGTATGCCCGCCGACGTAGCGGTGCTGGACATCGCGGAGTCTCGGATGACGCTACGGGATCATTACGGCGGCTCCATTCCGGCCCGAAAACTGTTTGTCCCCCTGCTGACCATGGTGGACGGACGAGTTGCTTACCGGCAGATCTTTTTCTGAGGATTGAATTTGGCGGTTTAAAAAGACGGATTAAAAGGGGAACGCCTCCGGCATGCTGCTGGAGGCGTTCCCCTTGTCCGTACAAATGGTTCCCGTGCTGCGGCAAAATCGCGGATATCAGGTTTTCAGATCAACATAGAACCTTACTTTTAAAAGGAGGCTCTCTTTTTTAGAAACCAGTCAAAATTGTACGGCAATACGTGTTTTTCACAGCTTTCCGAAGGCTGTGCTCCGGAGGAACCCCGGCTTGCCGGAGGGAATCGGGAGGAGAATATGGTTTCAGAAAATTTTTTAAACTACCCTTAATTTGCTTAAAAATTAGCCGATAAAGGTATTGAACGGGTTCGGCGCAAGCGGAACTCCGAGATTTCCCCAGGATTTCACCCAGTCCGCGCGGCTGGTTGAAATACCGTTCCGGCAGTGGAAGGTCCGGGCAGTCCGGCCGGTTGCCCGAACCGGAAGTGCCACCACATTTGCGGACGGACGCAAGGATGAGCGTCCGGAATAGAAATAAGGAGATTTGTTATGCGTATTCAGCACAATATTATGGCGATGAACGCCTACCGCAATTACAACACCAACACCTCCGCCCTGAGCAAGAACCTGGAGAAGCTCTCTTCCGGCTACAAGATCAACCGCGCCGGTGACGACGCCGCCGGTCTGGCTATTTCCGAGAAGATGCGTGCTCAGATCACCGGCCTGAACGCCGCCCAGAAGAACGTCAAGGACGGCATCTCCCTGGTGAAGACCGCCGAGGGCGCCATGCAGGAGATCCAGGACATGCTCAACCGCATGGAGTACCTGGCTACCCAGTCCTCCAACGGCACCTATGACAACGAGGTCGACCGCGCCAACCTCCAGAAAGAGGTCACCGCGCTGAAGACCGAAATTGATCGTATTGCCGACAGCGCCAACTTCAACGGCATCAAGTTGCTGGACGGCTCTCAGAGCGGCGTCGGCGGTGTGAATGACAGTTCTCTTGGAACAGACGTCGATGTTACTGCCGTTCGTGACGCTACGACGGACGTTCGGGGCGCTCAGGCGGGCGAGTATTCTATCGACCTGTCCCAGTTCAAGGCGGTCACTACCGGCAGCGAGGTTAAGATCAAAGTCGCCGGCCAGACGGTCGCAACGGCGACGGTCACCGCGAACAGCAGAGGCACGACGGTCTCCGTCAATAACGTGAAGGCCACCTCCAGCAAGGTTGTGATTGGCAACCAGACCTTCACGGTTACGAAGAGTGGCAACAAGATCCTGCTGAAGATGGATAAGGTGCCCACCAGCGAGTTCACGACGAAGATGAACGTGACCATCAGCGGCGCGAAAGCCAGCATGAGCGCGGGCAACCAGGCTTGGCCCGAGGCCGTCAAGGTTGAAAAGCCGGCTATCGCAATGGATACCGCGAAGTTCGCCCAGGGTTCGTTCACTCTCACGAATGAGATGATTCTCGACGGCGCTCAGATCAAGATTGGCAAGGACGTCTACACCTTTAAGGTGGGTAAGGACGGCGACGCCGGCGGCGTCAGCGGCAACGTGATTGACCTGAGCCATTTGGACCCGAATTCCACGAAGCTGGCGGCAGAGGCTTCCCGTCTGCTGTCTCAGGCCGCGTCCGGCAACTCCTGGTTCAAGGTGACCAGCGATAACAGCAGCGGCAAGGTATATCTGACTGAAAAGCTGGAGAACCGGCCCTATGAAAACAACATGGTTGGCGCTTCCGTTGCCAATACCGCAGATGCTGACTGGAGCGGCCTCGTGAAGTATGACCAGGATGGCGGCATGGCCACCGCAAAGGGCGGCCTGACCCTCCAGATTGGCGACACGGCTGACGATTACAACCGGATGGACGTCCAGATCGGCGACATGCACGTCAGCGCTCTGGGAATTGACGACCTCGACATCAGCACTCCCGAGGGCGCGAAGGAAGCCATTGATAAGATCAAGAGCGCCATCAACAACGTGTCTTCCGTCCGTGGTGACCTGGGCGCGATCCAGAACCGTCTGGAGCACACCGCCAACAACCTGAGCGTCATGGCGGAGAACATCCAGGACGCCGAGTCCACCATCCGCGACACCGACGTTGCCGAAGAGATGATGGCCTACACCAAGAACAACATCCTGATCCAGTCCGCTCAGGCGATGCTGGCCCAGGCCAATGCGGTTCCCCAGGGCGTACTGCAGCTGCTGGGCTAATTTCCCAAAGGATTAATATTCTAACACATGCAGCGGGGGGCCGGGCTTGTGCCCGGCCCCCTTTATTTTGAGCAAAAAGGAGACTGCCGGAATGAGAGCATTGGAAATCGCCCGTCGGCTGGCGCAGCTGAACGAGGTGAAAAACGCCCGTCAGGCGTATATGTTGGCCTTGCAGGAGAACGCTGGCCAGGACCCAGCCACGGAACTGGAGGCGGCAATGTATATCCTGCGTTTCGGCAGCGGAGACGATTATAAGATTTCATATACGATTTTTCGGGACCTCTATAACAAGGGTTTTTGCAAAGATGATATCCTGGAACTCATGACCGGGGCGTTCTACGAGCCGAATGTAAAGATGATGCAGGCGCGCTATCGGAAGAATTGCGCGCGCCTGGAGAAATATCCCTATATTTTCCGGAGGGACTTTCCAAAATTCGAGGATCTGTCCATCCGGTTCTATCCCTTTGACGACAACAGCTATACGCCCTTCGATTTTCGAAGGGGGAAGTTTGGCGAATACATAGATTTTAAGGAATCCGTTATTAAGCATTACTTTTTTGAAGACCTGGAAAAGCCTGTTCTTGCACAAGATATTTACTCGCAATATGAGCTGGAATATCTCCGGGACAATGTGCGCCGCAGTGAGGACGTGGCCCGGGAGAATCATGTGTACTTGCACTATACCAGCTGGGAGGAATTCTGCGCCTATTTAACCTGCCTGAATGTGAAGCCGCTTTTAGAGGAAAAAAAACTTGTCTTCCTCTTTGGAGAAGAAATAGAGCAGTACCCCATTGATTTTAAGGCCCGGTTCGGTATTGACTACAGCGGAATGAGTGTGAAACCGTTGGCGATCCGGGAAGTAAACCGGATGATCTGGCATACCCAGTTAAGCAGCCATAACGGCGGCGATATGTTCAACGAGGTGTTCGACGCCCACCCCAACCTGATTGCCATGCCCTCTATTATGATTGAAAATATTGAGGAAACCGTGCAAACGGTAAGGGACGGATTGGCAGGGTGCGAGAGTCTGGCGGATGCGCAGTACATGTTCACCAGTTGGGAGGCGCCCCGCCTGGTGGAGGAGCTTTATCATAACCGGGGACGTACGGACAAGGACATTTTAGTCGGCCTGTATTTGTACCGAAAGGAATACTCGCAGTTCCTTGACCCCAATTCCAGAATCGCGCCGGCGCTGTTTTTCCAGCCTCACTTTGCCCATATTACCTACGCACTGAAGGCAGACGAAAAAAATCGGGCGGTCTTATATTCGGAAACGGCGGACAAGCTGCGGACATTGCCGATTTTTACGGGCTTTAAGTACATCAAAACCTTTACCCCCCTGCGGCGTTTTACCACCAGTCATGGCGGCACCGTGCGCTATATGGACATTATGGCGGCAAAGGCGAATAACGAACGGGCCGAAGACGAAAACGCTACCATTACCACCGACGCGGTTTCGGAACGTGTGCTGAACCGCAGTTTTATGGTGGACCGGCAGGACCGCATTTACCGCGACTGCACCATCGTGCGCTTCGAGGATGGCAAATTGAACACTGTGGCGACGTTCAAGGCGCTTGCGGCCTTTTTGGACTTGCCGTATACGGAGAGTATGACCTACTGTTCGGAGATGGGCAAGGATGTCGATACCCCGGGCAACGCGGTGGGCTTTGATCCGGTGACGGTGTACCGCACCTATGACGAGTATGTCAATGACAACGAGCGGATCTTTATCGAATATTTCCTTCGGGACGCCTATGAATATTATGGATATGATTTCCAGTACTATGACGGGAAACCAATGACCAAAGAGCGGGTCGAAGCGCTGATTAAAGGCTTCGACGTCATAAATCAGTGCATGCGGAAGACTTGGAAGCTGGTATTTGATGAGGTAAAGGTTACCCATGAAGGAGTGTCCCATGAGGGGATCGAAAAGAAGCTCCAGAAGCAGATGCTGGACCATTACATGGAACAGGTTGACGAAAGCCGCATGAACATCGCCGACATTTTAATGAGTGACCTGCGGTTTGTCGGCAAAAACGGACAGCCGCTGCGAATGATGCCGCTTTTGAAGCTGGACCCGGCGCTGATGGTACAGCCGTTGTACCACTGAGCGGAAATCGGACAAGACCAACGAGGAGGACACGTAAGCGTGGGAAAAAAAGGAACGGTCTACTTTTTCACCGGCCTGGCCGGCGCGGGGAAGACGACCATTGGCAGCTTGTTTTACGAGCGTTTGAAAGAGCGGAGCCCAGAGGCGGTCCTTCTGGACGGGGATCAGCTCCGAGGCGCGGCAGGGGACAGCTGCCTGACGACGGGCGCTGTGCTGAAAGAGGACCGCTATACCACCGAGGCCCGGCGCAACGGAGCCTATGGGCTGTTTAAGCAGTGCAAAAACCTGGCGGACGAGGGGAAGGACGTGGTGGTGTGCAGTATCTCCATGTACTCCGGCGTGCGGCAATGGAACCGGGAAAATATTGAAAATTACAGAGAGATCTACGTTAAAGTCACCCGGGAGACGCTCTATCGCCGGGACCAGAAAAAATTGTACTCCTCCGGTGTAAAGAACGTGGTGGGAGTGGACTTGCCTTACGACGAACCGGGACATTCTCACGTCGTGGTTCAAAACGACGGCGGCGAGACGCCGGAGGCGATTGTAGAGCGTCTGGAAAAGGAATTGATTCTTTAAGGGGAGACGTTTATGAACATTGGCTTGATCATCGCCGGAGGCAAGGGCCACCGGATGGGGCAGGAAATTCCAAAGCAATTTCTCAACGTATATGACAAGCCGGTGATCGTCTACACGCTGGAGGGCTTTCAGCGGCATGCGGAGATCGACGCCATTGAGGTGGTCTGCCTAGAGGGCTGGAGCGAAATGCTGGTGGCCTATGCAAAGCAGTTCAACATCGACAAACTCCGCTGGGTCACCCCCAGCGGGGAGACTGCCCAGGAGTCCATCCGGAACGGGGTGGTTGCCCTGCGGAGTGTCTGCGGGCCGGAGGATATCGTGGTAGTTCACGATGGCATTCGGCCTATGGTGGAGGATTTTGTGCTGACGGATGTGCTGGTGAAATGCCGGGAATATGGCAATGCCGTGACTTCCCTGCCTTACAATGAGCAGATTTTTGTGTCGGGAGACGGAACCTCCACAACTCAGTATATCCCCCGGGATACTCTGCGCCGGGTGTCCACGCCCCAGGCCTATCGGTATGAAAAGCTGTTATGGGCCTATGAAAAGGCGTTTGCCCAGGGAATCGGTATCCAGGGCGCGACTTATGCCAATACACTGATGACGGACCTGGGCGAGCGTCTGTATTTCGCGGCTGGCTCCGAGAAGAATATCAAGCTGACCACCAGGGATGATTTCGAACTGTTCAAGACCTATATGAAGATGGAAAAGGATGGTTGGCTGAAGTAGGAGGGGCCTATGGAGCTCTTGGAAAACCGACGATACCGGACGACGCTAAAGGGTCTGGAGGACTTCCCCCATTGGGAACGCCTGGAGGGAAAGGCCCTCTTCCTCTCCGGGGGCACGGGAATGCTGGGAAGCCTGCTGACCGACGCTGTGATGCTGCGGAACGAGAGCCTTCCGTCAAAACGGCGGTGTAGGGTCCTAGCGGCGGGGCGAAGCCGCGAACGGGCGGAGGTCCGGTTTTCCCGGTGGCTGGGGGACGCCTCCTTCGCCTTTATCCAACAGGATGCCGGCCAGCCCCTGCAAGAGCTGCCGGAGATGCCGGACTACTGGGTACATGCCGCCAGCACCACCCATCCCGTGGCCTACGCGACGGAGCCGGTGAACACCATTTTGGCCAATGTCCTGGGGGCGAAAAATCTCTTGGAGCAGGCGGGCAAGGTACCTGGAAGCCGGTTTTTGCTGCTTTCCAGCGTGGAAATCTACGGGGAAAACCGGGGAGACACCGAGACCTTTTCAGAGTCCTACTGTGGCTATCTGAACTGCAATACTCTCCGGGCGGGCTATCCGGAGGCGAAGAGGGTCAGCGAGGCTCTCTGTCAGGCGTACATTGCGGAACAGGCTGTGGACGCGGTGATCCTCCGGCTGCCTCGATGCTACGGTCCCACCATGCGCATGACGGATTCCAAAGCGGTTGCGCAGTTTCTCAAAAAGGCCGTCCGGGGGGAGGACATTGTCCTCAAAAGCGAGGGAAATCAGCTGTACTCTTACGCGCACGCCTTGGATGCGGTTCTGGGAATGATGTGGGTGCTCCTGGCTGGACAAACGGGAGAGGCCTATAACCTGGCGGACGCCCGGTCAGATATCCGGCTGAGAGATTTGGCCCAAATCGCGGCGGACCACGCCGGAAGCCGGGTGGTGTTTGATTTGCCGGAGGAGACGGAACAGCGGGGTTACTCCACCGCCAGCAAGGCGCTTTTAGATGGAGCCAAGCTCCGGGCCCTGGGCTGGAGGGCAAACTATGACATCCATGCCGGTATTCGGGAGACCATTGATATTTTGCGGGAGCTGGACGGAGGAGAGAGACCATGATCGCGGACCTGCACACCCACAGCACGGCCTCCGACGGGCAGTACACCCCGGCAGAGCTGGTATGGCTGGCAAAAGACCGGGGCATAGAAGTGCTGGCCCTGACGGACCACGACACCCTGGACGGGGTGGAAGCCGCCGTGGAGGCTGGGGAGACCTTGGGCCTCCGCGTGCTGCGGGGAGTGGAATTGGGAGCGGCGGAGTATGAGAATTTTCACCTTCTGGGTTATGGCGTGAGGCCCGGCGCGCCGGAACTGGAAGCGCTCTGCGAAAAATTCAAGACCGGCCGGGACCAGCGAAATGGCCGCATTTTGGACTATTTGCGGGAGAAAAACCGGGAACTGACCTTGGAGGAAGTGAAAGAAATCGCAGGGGGAGACATCATCGGCCGTCCCCACTTCGCCCAGGCCATGGTCCGCCGGGGCTATGTCCAAAACAACCGGGAGGCCTTCGACCGTTTTCTGGACACCCCGGAGTACCACCAAAAGGTGAAACGGTTCAAGGCCTCTGCGGAAACCTGTCTGTCGGCCATCAAGTCCGCGGGGGGCAAGGCCTCCTTTGCCCACCCCTATCAGGTGGGCTTGGACGAAGAAGCGTTGGAAGCGCTGGTGCGGGCTCTCAAGGACCTGGGCTTGGACGCCATAGAGTGCCGCTATCCCCGGCATACGCCGGATCAGACGGCGTTTTACCTTCGTTTGGTTGAGAAGTACGGCCTTCGCATCACCGGCGGCAGCGACTTCCATGGGGAACGGGTGAAGCCGGATGTGGAGCTGGCGGCTTGGGATCTGGATTTGGACTGGCTGTTGTAAAGCCAGGAGAGGAGGGGACATCTTGTGGAACCAATCAACGTGACCCGCTCCTGGATGCCGCCCTTTGAGGAGTATTGCCAGGAGATTCAGGAGCTATGGGACAGCCGCTGGCTGACGAATATGGGCGCGAAGCATCGGCAGCTTCAAGAGAAGCTGGCGGTCTATTTGGATGCGCCGAATATGGACCTTCTGACAAATGGGCACCTGTCCCTTGAGCTTTCGCTGCAAGCGCTGGAGCTTGAGGGAGAGGTGATCACAACACCCTTCACCTTCGCGTCCACCACCCAGGCCATTGTCCGCAGCGGCCTGACGCCGGTGTTCTGCGATGTGGATCCGGTGACGCTGACCATGGATCCGGCGAAAGTGGAGGCACGGATTACCGGCCGCACCAGCGCCATTCTTCCCGTCCACGTCTATGGAAATTTCTGCGATGTGGAGGCCATTGGCCGGATTGCCGGGGACCACGGCCTGAAGGTTGTTTACGACGCCGCCCATGCCTTCGGGGCCCGTTATAAGGGCCGGGGAGCGGGGGCTTACGGGGATGTCTCCTGTTTTAGTTTCCATGCCACCAAGGTGTTTCACACGGTGGAGGGCGGCGGCGCCTGCTTTCAGGACGCCGCCTTTGGCCGGCGGTTGTCCCGGATGAAAAACTTTGGTTTTTGTGACCCGGAGACGGCGGCGGACCTGGGAGGAAACGCCAAGCTGGACGAATTCCGCGCGGCCATGGGTCTTTGCAACCTGCGGCATGTGGAAGAGGAGATCGAGAAGCGGAGCCGGGTGGAGGAAGCCTACCGGCAGCGGCTGACCGGGACGCCGGGGCTGGAGTTGAAAGCGATCCAGCCGGAAGTCCGGCCAAACTATGCCTACTTTCCCGTGCTGTTTGACGAGACCGCTTTCGGCGCGAGCCGGGACCAGGTTTGGGCGGCGCTGAAGGACCGGGGGATTCTTGCCCGGAAATATTTCTATCCCCTGACCAGTGCTTTCCCATGCTATCAGGGCCGTTTTGACCCGGAGGAGGAGACACCGGTTGCGCTTTGTGCCAGCCGCAGGGTGCTTTGTTTGCCGATGTATGGAGATTTGGCCCTGGAAACCGTAGAGCGAATTTGCGGTGCCGTGCTGGATTGCCGAAAATGAAGGGAGGCCCGCTATGAAAGGTATCATCCTGGCCGGAGGCTCCGGCACGCGGCTCTATCCGTTGACGGCGGTGGTGTCCAAACAGCTGCTGCCCGTGTATGACAAGCCCATGATTTACTATCCCTTGTCCACGCTGATGCTGGCGGGCATCCGGGATATTCTGCTGATTTCCACGCCGGAGGACCTGCCCCGGTTCCGGAGTTTGCTGGGGGACGGGAGTCACTTCGGTATCCGGCTCAGCTATGCGGAGCAGCCCCGACCGGAGGGGCTGGCCCAGGCTTTTCTTATCGGAGAGGAGTTTATCGCCGGCGAGCCCTGCGCCATGGTGCTGGGGGACAATATTTTTTACGGCGGCTGGTTCCGCAAGGGACTCAGAGCGGCGGTGGAAAACGCCCGGAGCGGCAAGGCCACCATTTTCGGCTATTACGTCCGGGATCCTGAGCGCTTCGGCGTAGTGGAGTTCGACCAGGACTACCGGATTCTCTCCATTGAGGAAAAGCCCCGGAAACCAAAATCCAATTACTGTGTCACCGGCCTTTACTTCTACGATGGCCGGGCGGCGGAGCTCGCCAAGCGGCTGACGCACTCGTCCCGGGGGGAGCTGGAGATTACGGATTTAAACCGCTTGTACCTGGAGGAGGACCGCCTTCGGGTTCAGGTTTTGGGGCGTGGTTTCGCCTGGATGGACACAGGCACAGTGGATAGCCTGATGCAGGCGGCACTGTTCGTAGAGACGGTGCAGAACCGTCAAGGCGTGGTGATCTCCGCGCCGGAGGAAATCGCCTATCAGGCGAAGTGGATCGGGCGTCGGGAGCTGGTGGAATCCGCCGCGCTGTATGGGAAGTCGCCCTATGGAGAACATCTTCTGCGAGTGGCGGAGAACAAATTCTCATACTGATTTAAGGAGTACGTATGACCATTTTTGTAACGGGGGGCGCCGGGTTCATTGGCGCGAATTTTATATTCCACTGGCTGGCCGCACATCCCGGGGACCGGGTGGTTTGCATTGATAAGCTGACCTACGCCGGAAATCTCTCCACGCTGTCCTCCGTGCTGAAGAATCCACGATTCCATTTTGTCAAGGCGGATATCTGCGACCGGGATACGCTGGACAGACTTTTTGCCGGGGAGTGCCCTGACGCAGTGGTAAACTTCGCGGCGGAAAGTCATGTGGACCGTTCCATTGAGGACCCGGAGGTGTTCCTTCGGACCAACGTCATGGGCACAGCGGCGCTGTTGGATGCCTGCCGGAAGTATGAAACGCCCCGGTTCCACCAGGTGTCCACGGATGAGGTTTACGGGGATTTGCCCCTGGACCGGCCGGAGCTGCGGTTTACGGAGACGACGAATCTCCACGCCAGTTCGCCCTATAGTGCCTCCAAGGCCTCGGCAGACCTGCTGACCTTGTCCTACTGCCGGACCTTTGGGCTGCCGGCGACGGTTTCTCGGTGCTCAAATAACTACGGGCCCTGGCAGTTTCCGGAGAAGCTGATTCCGTTGATGATCGCCAATGCCTTGCAGGATAAGCCTTTGCCGGTGTATGGCACGGGGAAAAATATCCGGGATTGGCTGTATGTGGAGGATCATTGCCGGGCGATTGACGTGATTCTGCAAAAGGGCAGGCCTGGGGAGGTCTATAACATCGGCGGGAACCACGAGATGGAAAATATTGCAATTGTGAAGCGGATTTGCCGGGAGCTGGGAAAGCCGGAGAGCTTGATTACTTACGTATCGGATCGAAAGGGCCATGATTTGCGATACGCCATTGATTCGGGAAAGCTCCAGCGGGAGCTGGACTGGATGCCGGAGACGAACTTTGAGGAAGGCATCCGAAGAACGATCCGGTGGTATCTGGACAACCGCCCCTGGTGGGAGGAGATTGTCTCGGGGGAGTACCAGGGTTACTATGAAAAGATGTACGGAAACCGGTGAAAACGAAAATAGGAAGGAGCGGAATTATGAATCAAATTGACATAAAAGCCCTCCGGGAGGAGCTAGCCCAGGCCCTGAGCCGGAAGCTTGACGACAGCCGCGGAGTTGCCCTCTATGGCGCGGGTGATACTGCGGAGCGTTGGTTTGCTTCATTTTTAAAAGGGGAGTAAGCTCCAGATTATTTTATTGACGATACCCCGGGCAGGCAGAGAGACACTTTGTGCGGCAAACCGATTATTAGTTTTGAGGAAGCTCATACGCTTTGTAAGTATTTTCTGATTATACCTTGCAGCATCGTTCCGGAGACGCGGAAAATTATGGAGAAATCTTTGCGGGATGATCCCATTGAAGGCGCCCAAATATGCTCGCTTTTTGATGAATATGTATTTTGCACACATTCAGAAGAAATCCTGTCGATCTATGACATGGTGGAGGACGATTTGTCAAAAGCGACATATGCCAATATGCTTTTGACCAGAATGGAGAAAGTGGAGCAGAACCAAGACTTCACATTATTGGGGCAGAATTATTTTGCGATTACGCCTTTTTTAAGATGTAATCTTCAAGAGGTATTTGTAGACTGCGGCGCGTATGTGGGCGACACGTTTGAACAGTTCTTGAATGTGCGGGCCGGACTATTCCGGAAAATTGTTGCTTTTGAACCATTTGACAGGAATTTCCGTGCCATGAAAGCCCGGGCGGAGCGTCTGAGCCGGGAATGGGGACTGGAAGATAACCAGATTGAGTTGATTCGGGCGGGAGTCGGAGAAAGATCCTACAAGAGCACATTAAAAGTCGATTCACACGTCGATGGTGGAGCGCTTTCTTCCGAAAGCGCTCACGGGGATATCCCCGTGATTTCTATTGATAACTATTTTGCAGAGCAGCCTGTCACATTCCTGAAAGCGGATATTGAAGGTTATGAATGGAAGATGCTCCACGGAGCAGAAAATACAATTAGGCGGGACCGCCCCAAACTGGCAATTTGCATTTACCACACGCCTTTCGACATGTACCGGATTGCGTTGTGGCTTCGGTCAGTCTGTCCGGAATACCGGTTTGAAATCAGACAGCACAACTGTGAAATTTGGGATACAGTCTTGTACGCATACATTTGACATTGGCAAAGTAATACCCAGATAATGATCGCGTGCCCCTAAGCGGACTGAAAAAGAGAGGGAGAAATCTCTATGGTTGAGGAACAGATTGACATCAGCGTCGTCATGCTGACCTATTTCCACGAAAACTATATTGCCCAGGCCCTGGACAGCGTCCTGTCCCAGGAGACGAATCTGCGCTATGAAATTCTGATCGGAGACGACGCCTCCGGAGATCGCACACCAGACATCATCCGGGAATACGCCGCCCGATATCCGGATATCATTCGCCCGGTGCTGCGGACGGAAAATCTGGGAGCAAATCGGAATGGCTGGGATTTAGGTCACCGGGTCAGAGGGAAGTACATCGCGTATTTGGAGGGCGACGACTTCTGGTTAGACCCTCAAAAAATGCAGAAGCAGTGGGAGTTCCTGGAGGCCAATCCGAAGTACAGCGGCTGCTGCGGCAAGTGCCTGATTGTGGACGAGAATAACCAGCCGGATTATACACGAAAACCCCAATTCGCCTGGAGCAAAAAAGAGTTTACCCTGGACGATCTGGTGGATAGCTGGGACATTCCCTGCCAAGCGGGGACGTTGATGTATCGCAACGCCTATAAAGGCGACGATACCATCAGCTATAAAGCTCACCGCAACGTGGGAGATAAAACTACATTCCTGTTCCTCCTCACCATGGGCCCCATCTATTGCAGCAACGAAATTCTCTCCTGCTATCGCTTTATCAACCGGAAGGACGGACACAATTACTTCTCCCAGCATTACGCGAATCCCTATCGAAATTACGACATGTTCATGTACCCCGTCCGCCTGGAGACTTGGGCCCGAAAGAACGGCATCTCCCTTCGCCGGGATCAGCATTTCGGAAAGCGGATTGGCTACCGCTTCTGCCGTTTCGTGGAGGAGTGCGTCAAGGATCCGTCACCCACCCGCCTGAAATATCTGGCGGAGATGGTGACAAAGAGCCACGAGAAGGGAAAGTATTGCTGGTACATCCTCAAAACCCTGATTGAAATGGAGTAAGATACTATGAAATTTTGCAGCCGTCCTTTTCAGTACGCGTACTTGGCGGATAAGGGCGAAGTGTGGCCCTGCGGTTGGATGCACTTTGTAATTGGTAATCTTTACGAAAATAATTTGGACGAGATTTGGAACAGCAAGGAGGCGCAGGCGGCACGGGAGAGCATTTTAAACGGTTCCTTCGCCTTCTGCCGAAAGACCTCTTGCCCGTACTGCGAACGGGATGAGCTGCCGGATATGACGGAGGAGGAGATTGCGAAAGCCGCGGTCCCCGCGCCGGTTCCTGTGGAAATCAATATGGCGAACGACCATATTTGTAACATTGCCTGCACCAGCTGCCGCACGTCGATTTACTGCCCGGAGCCGGGAGAGCGGGAGAAGATCGATGATGCGCTTCAAAGGCTGCTGCCTATCGCGAATCAAACGAAATCGTTGAATATGAATGGTGGCGGCGAGTTCCTGGCAAACCCCAGTTTTATTAGATTCCTGGAAAAGCTGCGCCCGGAACACCCTGATTTCAGGCTTACGTTTGAAACCAACGGCGTATTATTCGACGAGGCCCATTGGGCGAAGTTTTCCCACCTGAGCAAGTATCATATTGGAGTAACCGTTACCGTCAACAGCCTCCAGCGGGAGGTCTACCGCTATCTCAGCGGCGGATTTGACCATGTGGAACGGGTGTTGAAGAATTTGCGCTTTCTCAGCAAACTGCGCCGGGAGGGGAAAATTAACCGCCTTTCAGTTACCATTGTCGTGCAGGAGTGCAACTTCTGGGAGGTTCCGGATTACATCCACACCTTTGCTCATTCTGGGGAATATGAGGTGGATGCTATTGTCATGAAACCGCTCTATAAGTGGTGGCGCATGGCGGAAGATACTTATTGGTTCAAAAATATCCTCAATCCCTTGCATCCCTACCACGAGGCCTATCTGAAGATCCTGGCGGACGACTGCTGGAAGGACCCGAAGGTTTATGACTGGGGTTGCCACAACATTCGCCACGCCGCCCCTCATCCCCTCAGTCAGGAGAAGATTTATAATCGTCTGCTTTTGGACATCTATCAGAATGAGCAGAGCCTTTCTCCGGATGACTTTTTGAAGGCTTGTTTGGCTCGGGTAGGCGGAAAGCGCGTGGGCTATTACGGCAAGAACGACTTCTCCAAGGCCATGGTAAAGATGTTGCTGGACGCTGGAATTGATCTGGCCTTCCAGCTTACCTGGGTGAAGGAAGAGGACGACGGATTCCTCCCCAAGGTCGCCAAGCAGGATTTCCGTTCGGACATGGCGGACGTGATGCTGATCATCGACTTCTACAAGGGCCACTATTGGTTCCAGGACCTGCCCGCTCTGGGCTTCCGGGGACCCGTGGTCAGCATTGAGGAGTTCATAGAGGGGGAAAAGGTATGAGACGAGGAACCGCGATTCTGGCGGCCGCGCTGGGCGCAGCCGCGGGCGGCGCGCTGGTGAAGAAAGTGTGGCTGGAGAAGTACCGGACTCAGAAAGAGGAGCTGGCCGTCGCCAATTGGGAGCGGGATCTGCTATATACCTGGCTGTTATTGGAGCAGAAGGACGCGAACTTTGGGGAATATTTTGCCGCCCACGGCTTCCATACTATCGGAATTATGGGTATGAACCAGGAGGGCCGCCGGTTTTACGAGGCGTTGAACGGACAGGAAGATGTAACCGCCGCCTACGCCGTGGAACTGGATAATTTCAGCGCGGTGCATGAGCGCCTGACGGTTTACCGTTTGGGGGACGACCCGCTGCCGGAGGCGGATTGCGTGGTTATCTGCGACGTAGCCGGCATCTTGGAGAAGCAGGAGGCGCTGCGGAAGGAGTTCAAGGGCGAGATTGTGACGCTAACCGCAGTTTTGGCATGGCTTCTGGAGAAGCACCAGATTAAGCCCTGGGATGGCGCCATTAAGGACTGGCCCGCCGGCGGCAGCGGAAAAAAGCGGAATACTTGAGGAACAAAGGGGACATAGCCGTGAAACGGTTGATTCTGTATGGCATCCGCCTTGTAGAACTGCGGCGTGACATCGGGAGCTCTTCGCGGACCTCACTCACTTAAACTCCGCCGGAGCGGAGGTGTTTACAGAACGGATCAACCAAAGGGTTTTACAGGAACGGAAGGAAACGGATTTATGAAACTGGCCATTTACGGAACCGGGAGCTCCGGCCTGGAAATGCTGGAGTTGATTATGTACAGCGAGGAACTGCGGAAGCAGTGGGAGGAGCTGGTATTCATCGACGACACGAAGGCCCCCGGCACCTTTCAGGGCTGCCGGATGTTCCCCTTTGACGGATTCAAGGAGACGTTTCAGGCGGACGGGATCGAGGTAATTATCGCCGTGGGAGAACCGGCGGCCAGAAAGGCGCTCTACGACCGTGTTACCGGCGCGGGCTATCGTCTGGGTATTCTCATCCATCCCACCGCCGTGGTCAGTCCATCGGCCAGGCTGGGCCAGGGCGCGGTGATTAAGGACAGTGTTTCCGTCTCCTCCGGCGCGGTGATCGGGGAGAATGTTTATATCAATGGTATTTCTCTCATCGGTCACGGTGTGGTAATTGGGGCCCACAGCCAGATTTCCAGTCATGTGGTCATTGCCGGGAATACGACTGTGGGGACTGGCGTCTATGTCGGCATTTCCGCCTGTGTCCGGGACCATATTGAAATTGGCGATTACGCCATAATCTCCATGGGAGCGGTAGTCCTGAAAAGCGTCCGGCCTCACCGGACCGCCATGGGCAATCCCGCCCGAGAAATCGCGGAAAGTACGCAGGTATTTAAATGACAGAAAAGACAATTATCATCACCGGCGCCAACCGTGGCATCGGCCGGGCGGCGGTGAAGGCTTTCGCGGAGAAGGGGTATGATGTCTGGGCCTGCGCCCGGAAGCCCGGCGAGGCATTTGAGAAGGACATGGCGGCGGAGTCTCTCCGAACCGGGACGGCGATTACGCCGGTTTACTTTGATTTGTTGAACGAGGCGGAGATCCAAGGCGGCGTCAAGAAAATTCTCAGGGAAAAGCGGGACGTGGACGTTTTGCTCAATTGCGCCGGGGTTCCCTATGGGGGGCTGTTCACCATGACCTCCATGGACACGCTCCGGGAAGTCTATCAGGTAAACGTCTTTGCCCAGGTGCAAATGATGCAGCTGGTTGCCCGGCGGATGATGCGCCAGAAACGCGGCTGCATCATCAACCTCTGTTCCGCCGGCGGCATTGAGGCCAATCCCGGCTATTTGGCCTACGGCTCCAGTAAGGCGGCGCTGATCTGGATTACCCGCTGCGCCGCAAAGGAGCTGGGCCGGTACAATGTCCGGGTGAACGGCATTGCCCCCGGCTTGATCGACACGGATATGGGCGGGTATAAGCCGGATTCGGAACGGAAAAAAATGCTGGAGCGGACCAGCCTGGGAAGGCTGGGGAAACCGGAGGAAATCGCGGCGGCGGCATTGTATCTGGCGTCGGAGGAGGCGGCCTTTATGACGGGACAAATTATGGTTTTGGATGGTGGCAGGGTATGAGCGGAGGTTCTGAAAAGGCGCTTCACCTTACGGAGATGGCAAGGCGGATGCGTCTGGACGCCCTAGACATGGCGCTGGCGGCAGGGGGCGGCGGCTCTCACGTGGGCGGGAGCCTGTCCTGCATAGAAATCCTGGCCGTGCTTTACGGGGAGGTTCTGCGCATGGACCCCAAGAACCCCCTGGATGTGAACCGGGACCGCTTCATTCCCAGCAAAAACCACTGTGTGCTGGCCCACATCCCCGCTTTGGCAGAGGCAGGTTTTTTTCCCCGGGAGGAAATTCTGGAGTTCCAGAAAAACGGCGGGCGGCTCACCGGCTATCCCCGCAGGCCGGAGATCGGCCTGGAATATTCCGGCGGAAGCTTGGGCATGGCCTTGTCCGTGGGGATCGGCATGGCCCTGGCGGCCCGGGAGCAAGGGCGCCCCTCCCGGATTTACATCCTGCTGGGAGACGGAGAGATGAACGAGGGCAGCGTCTGGGAGGCGATCCAGTCCGCCGCCCATTATGGCTTGGATAACCTGACCGCGATCATCGACCGAAACCGCCTGTCCTATGACGGGGATACCGAGGAAGTGATGGGCCTGGACGACCTGGGCGCCAAGATGGAGAGCTTTCGCTGGCACGTATCCCAATGCGACGGTCATAGTACCCAGGCCCTTTTGGAGGCCTTCGCGGATCAACAGGCGGGACGGCCCCACGCTATCATTGCCGAAACGGTGAAAGGGAAGGGCGTTTCCTTTATTGAGAACCGGCCGGAGTGGCACCACCACCGGCTGTCTCAGGAGGAATACGAACAGGCCAGACGAGAAGTGTTGGGAGAAGCGTTATGAAATACACGCCGGCGAAGATAAAAATGTGGGCTCGAATGGGGCAGCGGGGGGCGCTTTTCGGCGTGGCCATGCCGGACATCGCGGAGCGAAAGGACCACGTGAAGCTGCTGACGGCGGATCTGACCTTGCTCTCCGGCATGGAGCGCTACGCGAAAAAATACCCGGATAAATTTTTGAATGTGGGGATTGCCGAACAGAACATGATCGGGGTAGCCGCCGGCTTGGCCATGGATGGGTACTGCGTGTTCGCCTCCACTTACGCGTCCTTCATCGCTGTTCGGAGTCTGGAGCAGGTCCGGCAGAACCTGGCCCATATGCGGTGCAACGTTAAGCTTGTGGGCTCCAGCGCCGGAACGGCGTCGGCCAAATCGGGCATTTCCCATTGGGCCACCGAGGACCTGGCGTTCATCCGGGCCCTGCCGAATCTGACGGTGCTGTCCCCGGCGGACAGTCTGGAGGCTGTCAAGGCGGCGGAGTGGGCGGCGGATATGGAGGGGCCGGTATACATCCGGTTGAGCGGCGGTTTGAGCTGTCCCATTGTCTACAAGGAGGATTACGACTTCGTGCCGGGAAAGCTGGTGGAATTGAGAGCGGGAGAAGAGGTTGCCGTTATCACCACAGGCCTGATGGTCAGCGAGAGTCTTCAGGCCGCGGCGCTGCTGGAGGAGCGGGGCATTTCCTGCGCCGTCTATAATATGCACACCATCAAGCCCATCGACAAGGAGGGCCTGCGGGAGATATTCGCCAGGTTCCGTCTGGTGGTCACGGTGGAGGAGCATATGGTCACCGGCGGCCTGGGAAGTGCCGTGGCGGAGTTTAAGGCCACGCTGCCCAACACGCCCCGGCAGGTGTTCCTGGGCTTTCAGGACGCGTTTTGCGAGGCGGGGACCCAGCGCTATGTCTGGGAACAGGCGGGGCTAACGGACGCCCAGATCGTGGAGCACATCCAGAAGGAATGGGAGCGAGAAGCATGATTGAGGAATTTTATGACCGAAATCCCTATGGCCTGTCTGCATCGGAGAAGAGCCGGATGCTTACAGGGGAGCTGATGGAGCTGACCCGCTTTCACAAGGACCACTGTCCGGAATATGCACGCTTTTTGAACATGCTGGGCTATGATGAAGCCAAGGTGTCCTCCCCGGCGGACATCCCCTATTTTCCGGTGCGGCTGTTCAAGGAGTTTGACCTCCTGAGCGTCCGCCGGGAGGAGGTGTTCAAAACCATGACCTCCTCCGGCACGACGGGCCAGCGGGTTTCCAAAATCTTTGTGGATAAAGCGACGGCCATGCGTCAGCAGAAGGTGATGCTCAAAATCTTGGGGGACTTCTGGGGCAAGGGGCGCCTGCCCATGCTGGTGGTGGACACGCCGGCGGTTTTGAAGGACCGGAAGTCCTTCACCGCCCGGGGGGCGGCGATTCTGGGACTCCAGTTTGCCGCCCGGGAAATGGTGTTCGTTCTGAACGACGATATGACGCTGAACGTGGAAAAGCTGCGGGCCTTCACGGAGAAGTACCAGGGGAAGCGCTTCGTCATTTTCGGCTTCACGTTTCTGGTGTGGCAGCATTTCTATCGGGAATTGCTGTGCCTGCAGGAGCGCTTTGACCTCTCGGAGGCGTTCTTGATGACCGGAGGCGGCTGGAAGAAGCTAGAGAGCGAGGCGGTGTCCCAGGCGGAGTTTAAGGAACGGCTGGGGGAGGTCTGCGGCCTCCGCCATTTTCTGGACCACTATGGCATGGTGGAACAGACCGGCGCGATTTACGCCGAGTGTGCCTGGGGGCACCTCCATGCCAGCATTTACTCCGATGTCATCATCCGGGATTATCGGGACCTCACCCCCCTTCCCATCGGGGAGAGGGGAATGGTTCAGGTGGTTTCCGTCTTGCCACGCTCCTATCCCGGCCACGCGTTGCTGACGGAGGATGAGGGCGTTATTTTAGGAGAGGACGACTGTCCTTGCGGGCGGAAAGGCAAATATATTCAGATACTTGGGCGCATGAAGAGCGCGGAGCTAAGGGGGTGCAGCGATACCTATGGAGCTGAGTTCCACTGATTTGGAGTTTTTGGTGGGAAGTCTGGAGCAGCTGCGCCGGATGTCGGCCACCCCGGTGCTTCCGGCGTTTTCAGAGCGTGCGGTCTCGTTTTTGGCGCAGCTGTCCCGGCTGCTGCTCCGGGATAGGCGCAGCGGTGTGGACGTGAAGTCCTATGCCTATTGGATTCGCAAGGCCTCTCTGGAGGCTGCCGCCCGGGAGGGAGACTACCGGAACCGCTTGGGACGGGGCGTGGCTTTGCACATCGCGCCGTCGAACGTGCCGGTGAATTTCGCGGTATCGATGACCTCCTCGCTGCTGGCGGGGAACTGTACCGTGGTCCGGGTTTCCAGCAAACGATTTTTGCAGGTGGACGTGATTTGTGAGGCAATTAACGGGCTTCTGGCGGGGGAATGGGCGGATCTGAGACCTTATCTATGCGTTTTGCGCTATGAGCACAACCCGGCGGTTACCCAGGCCCTTTCCACGCAGTGCGACCTCCGGGTCATCTGGGGCGGGGATCGCACCATCGAGACCATCCGTCAGGCGGTGCTGCCGCCCCGGGCGGTGGAGATGGCCTTTGCCGATCGTTATTCCATCGCGGTTATAGACGCGGACACCTATCTGGCAGAGGACCCGGAGGACGTCGCGAAGCGATTTTATACGGATACCTACTACACGGACCAGAACGCGTGCAGTTCCCCCCGGCTGGTCGTTTGGCTGGGAGACGCCGTGGAGAAGGCCCGGCGGCGCTTTTGGGAAGCCCTGGAGGGGCTGGTCCGGCAGGACTATCCGATGAAGCCCATTCAGGCTGTGGATAAGCTTTCCGCTGTCTGCGCCCTGGGCATGAGCCGCCCGGGGGTCCGCTATTGTCCCGGAAGCAGCTTGGTTGTCCGGGTGGAGCTGGAGGAACTGACGGCGGACGTAATGGACTATAAGTGCGGCGGAGGCTGCTTCTTCGAATATGCGGCAAAGGACCTTCGGGAGATTCTCCCGATTTTGACTAAGCGCTGCCAAACGGTGGCGGTGCTGGGGGTGGACCGGAAGCGGATCCGGGAGCTGGTGTTCTCCGGCGGCGTTCGCGGCGTCGACCGGATTGTCTCCTTGGGAGGCACCATGGAGCTGTCCTTCATCTGGGATGGGTTTAAGATGGTGGAAAGTATGAGCCGCTATGTATACGGATAAGGAGAGAGAACATGTTGCTGGAAGGAAAGACGGCGGTTATCACAGGCTGTAGCCGTGGAATTGGCAAGGCGGTTTTGAACCGCATGACGGCTCAGGGCGCGTCGGCCTTTGCGCTGGTCCGGCGGGAAGACGCGGCTTTTACCGAGCATTGCGCGGCCCTGTCAGAGAAGTACGGCGTGGATGTGCGGATGGTGTACGCGGATTTTGAGAATGAGAACGCGGTGACCGCCGCCGCCAGGGAGATTCTGAAGACGAAGGAGCGGATTGACATTTTGGTGAATAACATCGGCGTCGCCTTTCCCCAGCGGATGCTGGCCATGACGCCGATGGAGGCGGTGAAGCGCTCCTTCCAGATCAATGTCTTCTCCGGGATGCTGTTTACCCAGCTCATCAGCAAGAGCATGATGCGCGGCCGGCGGGGGAGCATTGTTTTCCTATCCTCCTCCGCCGCTTTCGACGGGGGAGCGAACATTGAGTATTCCGCGGGAAAGGCGGCGGTTCTGGGAGAGGTGCGGCGCTTGGCGGTGGAGCTGGGAGGCTTTGGAATCCGGGTGAACGCCATTGCCCCCGGGCTGACCGACACGGACATGGGCGGTATCACCAGTGAGGAAGTCAAAGCCGCCGCGATGAGCCGGAATATCATGAAGCGAATGGGAGAGCCGGAGGAAATCGCCGACGCGGCGGTGTTCCTGGCGTCGGACCTCTCTCGGTTTATGACCGGCCAGACCCTGCGGGTGGATGGCGGGCTGCTTTGAGCGGTAGTGTATATGAGAGGAAACGGGAAGGGGGGTGAAAGCGTGTGAATACGGAAATCAGTCTTTTGGACTGCACTCTGCGGGACGGGGCCTATATTACCGGCGGCGATTTTGGCGAGCCGGTGATTCGGGGAATCATTGGGAAGCTGCGAGACGCTGGAACCGACGTGATTGAGTGCGGGTGGCTGAAAAATGACGCCTGTCCCAAGGGCAGCGTTTATTATCACACGCCGGAGGACCTGCGGCAATATTTGGTCCGGAAGAGTCCAAACTGTATTTACACCGTCATGATCGATTGGGACCGCTATAACCTGGAGCATCTGCCGGTTTATGACGGGACCTCTATGGACGCGATTCGGGTGGTCTTTCCCCGTGGAAAGCACCGGCAGGGGATCGAAGTGGGCCGGAGAATCCGGGAAAAGGGCTATCAGGTCTTTTTCCAGGCGGCCAACACCATGGCGTATTCTGACGAGGAATTGGTGGAGCTGGCGAAAGCGGTTAATAAATCGGAGGCCGCCTGCCTCTCCATTGTGGATACCTTCGGCGCCATGTATCCGGAGGATTTGGATCGAATTGCCGGCATCCTGCATCGGGAACTGAGGCAGGAGGTAAAACTGGGCTTCCACTCCCACAATAACCAACAGCTTTCCTTTGCGCTGACGATTCGGTTTATTCAGCTGCTGTGGGACAGCGGCCGGAAAATTGTGGTGGACGCCAGCCTCTGCGGCATGGGCCGGGGGGCGGGAAACGCCACCACAGAATTGGTAACCAGTTATCTAAATAAAAAGTGCCAGTGCCACTATGATATGGACGCGGTCATGGACGCCATTGATATCTACATGGAGTATTTCAAGGAAAACTACCAATGGGGGTACTCCACGCCCAACTTTATCGCGGGTTTGTATGGCTGCCATGTAAACAATATTGGGTATCTGCTCAAGAATCACCGAACGAATACCAAGGATATGCGAAATATCATTGCTTCGCTTCCGGCGGAGGACCGGGCCAAGTATGATTACGATCTGCTGGAGCGGATGTACCTCCAGAACCAGAGGCTATATGTGGAGGACGCCCCGGCGGTGAGGGAACTCGCGGCAGCGCTGCGGAACCGTAAGGTTTTTCTGATTACACCAGGGAAGTCGGCCCAACGGGAGCGGGAGCGCATCCGGGCCCGTATTCGGGAGGAAGAGGCAATTGTGATCGGGGTCAACGCCGTTTTGCCGGGATATACCTATGATTATCTGTTTTTTGTGAATCCGGCGCGGTATGAATACGCAAAGGACGCCTATCCCCGTCCTTTTAGTGAGGCCCGGCGCATTGTGCTCTCCAATGTGAAGAGTGTACCCGGCGAAAACGAGTTGGTGGTCGGTTTTAACCGGGTCATCAAGCGGGGATGGGAGTACTACGACAACGCGGCGATCTGCGCCCTGCGGCTGATGGAGCTGCTGGAGGTGAAACGGGTCGTGGTAGCGGGATTCGACCACTTTATGACCAAGTACAACGAGAGCTACGCGGACCTGTTTTTGCCCAGCCCGAATCCGGCAAACCGCTGGGATGAGCTAAACAGTGAAATCGCGGACATGCTTTCCGATTTCCGACGGAACGCCGTGCACTGTAAAGAGATTGAATTTATCAATCCCAGTGGGTTTGGCAGTTGAGGGTGACAGAGAGGGGATTAGAGGAATGATCCGAGCAGCGGACTATATTATGAAACGTATCCATGAAGAGGGCGTTAACCATGTGTTCTACGTCTCCGGCGGACAGTGCGTTTACCTGACAGACGCCTTGCGGAGGAGCGATGATATACAAGGGGTGTCGATGCACCACGAGCAGGCCGCCGCCATGGCCGCGCTGTCCTACGCCCTTTATAACGACAATTTCGGGGCCTGCCTTGTTACAACCGGCTGTGCGGGCACCAACACCATGACAGGTTTGCTTCATGCCTGGCAGGACAGCATCCCTTGCATATTTATCTCCGGTCAGCAGAGCTATGATCAAACGGTCAAGGGGTCCGGTCTGCCTCTGCGGCAGGTGGGAATTCAAGAGGCAGATACGGAGAGTATCGTGAAGCCGCTGACAAAGTTCGCTGTGACGGTGGAGAGTGCGGATAAGATTGCCTATTATCTGGATAAGGCGATTTATTTGGCGAAGGAAGGCCGGAAGGGGCCGGTTTGGCTGGATGTGCCTCTGAATGTTCAGAACGCGATGGTGAATGAGGACCGCCTGGAGCGCTACACGCCAGAGACGGAGAAGAGATTCCGCGCCAGCGAAGAGGAGCTTTGCTTCGTCGCCGAGGCGCTGAACCACGCCGAAAGACCCGTGCTTCTTGCGGGACATGGCGTTCGCAGTGCCGGGGCGGCGGAGGCTTTGAAGTGCCTGGCGGAAAAGTTATCGCTTCCGGTGGTGTTCACCCGGTTTGCCTATGATATGTTCCCTTCGGACAGCGAGCGGAACATGGGCATTGTCAGTGGAGCCAACGGCGCGTGCCGCTATGGAAACTTCTGTATCCAAAACGCCGATTTGGTGCTTTGTGTTGGCTGCCGTTTGTCTATTGAGACGACGGGGCCGGAGCGGGAGAAATTCGCCCGGGCTGCAAAGCTGATCGTGGTGGACATCGACGAGGTGGAGCACGCCAAGAAGGGTGCAAGAATTGACTGCTTTATTCATGGGGACGCCAAGGACTTTCTGGAACGATTTGGTCAGGCGGAGTTGAAGACCATCTCCCCGGCCTGGAAGGAGAAGTGCCGCCACTGGAAGGAGATTTTCCGATATCAGAGCGAGTGGAGCGCGGGGGATCACCTGGTGGATCTGAAAATCTTTATGGAGCGTCTGTCCGCCCGGCTGCCGGAGCATAGTGTTCTGATTTCGGACGCGGGTCTTACCGGTGCGGTGGTTGCGGCGGCCAGCAAAGTGAAAGCCACAGACCGGGTGCTTCTGTCCTATGCCCAGGGAGAAATGGGTTACTCTCTGCCGGGGGCGTTGGGCGTCGCTCCGCTGGCGGAAGGGCCTGTAATCGCCTATACCGGCGACGGCTCTTTCATGATGAACCTCCAGGAGCTGCAAACCCTGGTCCGAAATCAGTACAATATTAAAGTCATTATTATGAACAACAACGGTTACTCCGGCGTCCGCCATGGCCAACGGGCCCATTTCCGGGGGAAGACCATCGGCACGGACCCCAGCAACGGTCTGGACTTCCCGGACTATGGGAAAATTGCCGCCGCTTTCGGGATTCCCTACTGCAAAGCCGAGAACACCGCAGACATGGATGGAGCCATTGCGGAGATTCTCCGTTCTGAGGGACCCTTTATCTGCGAAGTCATGTGCGACCCGGATCAGTTCGATCTCCACAATGCTCTGGTGACCTACGGCAAGCGGAAATTCGGCTTCCGGCCCATTGAGGACCAGTCCCCGTTTATCGACCGGGAGACCTTCTTCCGGGAGATGATCGTGGAACCGATGGAAGAGAGCTATGGCACGCCGGTGTAAAGAAGACCATATCAATAGGAAAAGGTGATTGCTATGACAAATTTGGAAAAATATAATCAGGCCTTTGTGGAGGCCCTTGAAATCACGGAAGACCAGCTCCCCGGCCTGGAGTACCAGGCGATTGAGCAGTGGGACTCCGTGGGTCACATGGGCCTGGTCGCTACGCTGGAGGACGCCTTCGATATCATGATGGACACGGATGACATTATTGATTTCAGCTCCTATGAAAAGGGAAAAGAAATTCTGGCGAAGAACTATCAGATCGAATTTTAAACCGCCTGTTTGGATATGGGCACGGAGTAGAGGTCGCGTATGATTTGGGATTTGGAACAGTACCGCGATAAGACCGCCGTACTTGACGAATACGGAACGTCTCTGACCTATGGCGTCTTGGCCCGGGAGAGCCGGCGCGTTGCGGAGGCCATGGGCCGGCGGTGCCTGGCGTTCATCCTGTGCCGGAACGAGATCGGCGCTCTGGTGGGCTATGTCGGGATGATGAACGGAGGAATGGTCCCCCTGCTGCTGAGCAGCCACATGGATGAAGAGGCGCTGGCGGGACTGCTGGCCGCCTATCGGCCGCCGTACCTATGGGCCCCGGAGGACATGTGCTTTCCGGATATGACGCCGGTTTACCGGGCCGTTGGCTACTGTCTGCTGCGCAGTCACTTGGAAAGGGAGTACCCCCTGCACCCGGATTTGGGGCTGCTGCTGACCACCTCCGGCTCCACCGGGAGCCCGAAGTTTGTTCGGCAGAGCTATGAAAATGTCCGGGCAAACGCGGAGTCCATTGCGGCGTACCTGGAGCTGGACGAGACCGAGCGCCCCATTACCACGCTGCCCATGAATTACACCTACGGCCTGTCCATCGTCAATAGCCATTTGCTGGTGGGTGCCACGGTGCTGATAACGGACAAATCCCTGATGCAGCGGGAGTTCTGGGCCTTCTTCAAGGAGACAGGAGCAACGTCCTTTGGCGGCGTGCCCTATACCTATGAGATGTTGGAGCGGATGCGTTTTCAGCGGATGGACCTGCCTTCCCTGCGGACGATGACCCAGGCGGGGGGGAAGCTCTCCCCGGCGCTGCACCGGAAGTTCGCGGAAGCCGCTCAGACGGCGGGGCGGCGGTTTATCGTCATGTATGGCCAGTGCGAGGCGACTGCCCGGATGGGCTATCTGCCGCCGGAGCGGGCTGTGGAGAAGTGCGGGTCCATGGGCGTTGCCATTCCCGGGGGGACGTTTTATCTGACTGATGCTGACGGCAAACGGATTACGACGCCCGGCGTTACCGGAGAGCTGATCTACAAGGGGCCGAACGTGACCCTGGGTTACGCGGAGCGAGGTGAGGACCTGGAAAAGGGCGACGAGCGAGGCGGTGTTTTGCAGACCGGGGACATGGCGAAGTTTGATGAAGACGGTTATTACTACATTACCGGCCGGAAGAAGCGTTTTTTGAAGGTCTACGGAAACCGGGTGAATCTGGATGAGGTGGATGGTCTGGTGAAGGAGAGGTTTCCGTCTCTGGACTGTGCCAGCGCCGGGGTGGACGATCATCTCTTTGTGTTTGTTACGGATGAGGAACAGACCGAAGCGGTGAAGGCGTTCCTGGTGCACAAAACCAAGCTGAATCCAGCGGCGTTTCAGGTGATCGCCCTGGAGAAGATTCCGAAAAATGACTCCGGCAAGACCCTGTATCAGGAGCTGGAGCGATATTACATCTGAGGATTAGGGGCGTGTGTTTTATTGCAGCTGTTCTGTTTTCCCTGTGCGGGCGGTACGGCGGACTTTTTTAACCAGTTGGATCCCTGGTTCAGTCCGGCGATTGAGCTGGTGAAATTGGAATACGCCGGACATGGCACACGCCATCGGGAGCCGCTGTATCAGGATTTTGCCCAGTTGGCGGAGGATCTGTACGCCGAGGTTAAGAGCCGGTATCGTTCCGGCGGGGACTATGCCCTTTTTGGATACAGCATGGGCAGCGTGGCGGCGGCGGAGGTGCTGCACCAAATTCTCCGGAAGGGAGAGCTCCCCCCGCCGAAACGGGTGTTTCTGGCCGCTCACGGGCCGTCTGTGAAGCGGGAGCTGCTGCGCTTTCAGGGGAACGAGGCGGACGAATGGGTCAAAGAGCGCACCATTTTCCTGGGCGGCGTCCCGGAAAAGCTGCGGGACAACCGGACCTTTTGGCGGGTGTACCTGCCTTTGTACCGGGCGGATTACACACTGATTACCAACTACGAGTTCGACAGACTGATCATGGCCTGTGAAGTGCCGCTTACCGGCTTGTACGGGGCGGGGGATTTGTCGCCGGAGGAGATGCAGGCATGGAGCCGGTATTTTCAAGGCGAGTGTGAGTTTGTGGAATTCCCGGGAAATCACTTCTTTATTACGGAACATGGCCGGGAGATGGCGGAGCGGATGGAGAGTCGATTGCGGAAGGGAGGAAGTGAAGATGGGGTTTGAGACATTTTTGGAAATTGAGCCCTACTCCCTTTGCGAAGCGGAGAAAGAGCCCCTGCTGGTCCGGCGGCTGGAAGAGCTTACTCAGCATCACCGGGAAAGCTGTCCGGCCTACAACCGGATTTTAAAGAGCGTATTTCCGGGCTTTGATGGGCCTGGACTGGAAGGAATTCCCTTCCTGCCGGTGCGCCTGTTCAAGGAGCTGACCCTGCGGAGCGTGCCGGAAGAGGCGGTGGTCAAAACGATGACCTCCTCCGGAACCAGCGGGCAGGCGGTGTCCAGAATTTATCTGGACCGGGCCACTTCCGCCAATCAGCAAAAGGCGCTGGTAAAAATCGTATCCAGCTTTACCGGCTCGGGGCGAGTGCCGATGATCATTGCCGACTGTCCGTCGGTGGTCAAGGACCGCCGGATGTTTTCCGCTCGGGGGGCGGGAATTTTGGGATTTTCCATCTTCGGGTCCAAGAAGTTTTATGCTTTAGACGATGATATGCGGCTGGACGTGGAGGGCCTGCGGGAATTCCTGGAAACCCATCAGGGAAAGCCGGTGCTTCTGTTTGGGTTTACCTTTATGATTTGGCAGCATTTTTACAAGGAGCTGCTGCGGCTGAAACAGGAGGGCGTGACCTTTGATCTTTCCAACTGCGTGCTGATTCACGGCGGCGGCTGGAAGAAGCTGCAAAGCGAGGCGGTGAGCCAGAGGGACTTCCACGACCGGCTTCAGGATGTATGCGGCCTGGGCCGGATTCACGACTATTATGGCATGGTAGAGCAGACCGGCTGTATCTATATGCAGTGTGAATACGGTCATCTTCACGCCAGTGTGTTTTCCGATGTGATGGTTCGCCACCCTTTGGATTTTGGTGTGTGCGGCATTGGCGAGCCGGGGATAATACAGGTGCTTTCAACCATTCCGGAGTCCTATCCGGGCCACTCTCTGCTGACGGAGGACGAGGGTGTGCTCCTGGGAAGGGATGACTGTCCCTGTGGACGGAAGGGAACGTATTTCAAGGTGATAGGAAGATTGAAAAACGCGGAGCTACGGGGGTGCAGCGATACCTATGCGGCAGACTATCAGTAAAACGGAACAGGCGGTTTTGGAACGGCTGACCTATTTGGTGGGCAGTCCGGAAATCATAGCCGGGATGAACGTCTTGCCTGCCCGGCCTCCCTTTGACAGGGAGGTTCTGGAGTTTTGGAGCCACGTTTCCCAGGCGCTGCTGGCCCAACGGACAGAGCTTCCGGATGTGGCGACCTTCGCCTTCTGGGTTCGAAAGGCGTCCACCCAAAGCTTGCGGACCCGGTTTTTACAGGAGGATGGGAATATTCGCCTTGGCCGGGGAATGGCGTTTCACGTTGCGCCATCCAACGTTCCGGTGAACTACGCCTATTCCCTGGCGGCGGGATTGCTGACGGGCAACGCCAATCTTGTCCGGCTCCCCACCAAGCGCTTTCCCCAGGCGGAGTGGATTGCCGGGAAGATACACGCCGTTCTGGAGAATTATCCGGCCCTGCGGCCCTATGTCTGTCTGGTTCGCTATGACCGGGACCGGGAGATCAACGATTTGCTGTCCCGCCTGGCAGATACGAGAATTGTTTGGGGTGGCGACGCGACGATTGCGGAGCTGAGAAAATCCCCCTTGGCGCCCAGGGCGGGAGAGATTACCTTCGCGGACCGTTGTTCTCTGGCGGTGATCGACAGCGACTGGTATCTGGAGAAATCGGATTGCCGCCGGACGGCGCTGGATTTTTATAATGACACGTTTTTGACGGATCAGAATGCCTGTACCAGCCCGCGGATCATAGTTTGGCTGGGGAAGCGGAAGGCGGAAGCCAAGGAGTTGTTTTGGGAGGCGCTTCATGGGTTGGCAGAGGAAAAGTACGCATTTCAGCCGGTGCAGGGGATTGACAAGCTGGTGAAAAACTGCTTGCTGGCTGTGGAACAAGATGGAGTACATACGGAGGCGCGTCGGGATAACCTGATTTATCGGGTGGCGGTGCCTGTGTTAGAGAGAAAATTGTTGGATTACGCCGGAAATTCTGGTTATTTCCTGGAGTATGACTGCGAAGATATTATGGAGCTGCGGGACTTGTGTGATGACCGGCGTTGCCAAACAATTGCCTATCTTGGGGAGCGGAATTTGCTGGCGCCGCTGTGGAAGGCCGGAATCAAGGGGATTGACCGGGTGGTCCCGGTGGGAAAGACGATGGATTTTGACTTGATTTGGGATGGGTATAATTTGGTTGAGCGGTTGACGCGGGTGATTCGGATTGTTGGATAATTCATGTGGTGGAGAGTAAATCCGTGATAGAAGGAGTGGTTCATTATGGTGCATCTTGATTCATGGTTTACGAGGGATATGGTGGGAAAAGATATCATTGCTTTTGGAACCGGATTTATGGGGAAGCTGATAATTCCTTATTTGTCATGTGAGATGGATATCAAGCTCCGCGGTGTGACCAATAGTAGGGTTGCGACAGAAGATGCTGGTACTTTTCTTGAGACAGGGCTGCCGATCCGAAGCTTGAGCAGTTGGTTAGCGCGGTTTCCCGAATCGACAATTTTACTTTGCGTGGCCAAAAAGAACGAAGAGTCAGCCCGGGCGGCTTGTGAGATGGCGGGGTTCCGGGAGATCATGACGGTCCCGTTTTATCTGGTAGAAATGCTTTTGGATATAGCCAACCCAGGCCGGATGCCAACCGCAAATCCTGCGTTGCGCATGATGTGCTTAGCAAACGAGATACGGGATATTCATAAGATGGCATTTTCTGAGTTTAAGGGTTGCCATCGGAATCAGACCGTGGCGGTGGTCGCAACGGGACCGACACTAAACTATTATTCTCAGATCAAAGGGGTTCCGCATATCGGGGTGAATTCAAGTTTCTTGAAAGAGGACATCCAATTAAATTAAGACCATACATTATTATGCCTCTGTAGGAGAATTGGAGAAGGCGAGTTGCTTTCAAATTGCGATCATTGCAACGTCGTCACTTCCCAGGAGGGCGGTTTTTGAGGAACTCATCGCACATTGTGTCGTGAGGACTGTCATTTTCGAAAAAGTGCTTTTCCCAAGTCCAGATGACTATGAGGAAGTTGGAAGGCTTTTGCGCGAAAGGAAAATGGACGCTTATGTAAACTGTGCTCGCAGAGTTCAGACCGTTTATCGGAAGCTTCGGGAAGAGCTCCGCAGCGCCAAGCGGCTGTGTGCCTGTATAAGGGGAACAGACTGGGGACTGGCCTGCAATAGTATTCATATGCTGGATCTATTTGCCTACTTGTCTTCCTCGGATACGGAGCGGATCTCTTGCAATGGCTGCTTGCTGGAAGAACAAATATTTGAAAGCAAACGAAAAGGCTATATTGAGTTTTATGGGAAATTGACTGGCAAGATAGGAGAGACCACATCTTATCTCATGGAATGTGGTCATGGACCGTCAAGGGATGTGTTTGAGTTTTTTACAGAGAAAACATATTACTATGTTAATGAATCGGAAGGTCTCCTGATTACGCAGGATTTAGAAGGCGGCGAGCCGATTAAGCAGTATTTTGAACTGGCGTTCGTCAGTCAGACCACAACATGGGTGGTTGACAGACTTTTGCGCGGGGAAGCAATCGAACTGACTGGTTTCGCGGAGTCGGCGAGACTGCATCTTCCTATTTTACGGGAATTTTTAAAAAGGCAAAATAAGATTCAAGGGAGCGAAAGTTCGATATGTCCGATTACATGAACTCGGTCCTGCTGGTTGGCTGTGGCTATATGGGTCAGGAGTATTGTAAGGTGTTGCGGGCGCTGCAAACAGGTATCTGTGCCGTGGGACGGGGAGTGTCCTCTGCGGAGTCGTTTTGTAAATCGACTGGCATTGAGCCACATACAGGTGGGTTGACACATTTCGCCAGAGAGAGGGAAGAGCTGCCAGATCGAGCGATTATTGCGGTTGATGTAGAAGAACTTTTTGAGACTGTAAAGCTTTTGCTGAATCGAGGCGTTAAGACAATTCTTGTAGAAAAGCCTGGTGCAGTGACTTATGAACAGATACAGGAATTGGATTTGCTTACGGAAAAGTGTGAGGCGAATGTTTTTGTTGCGTATAACCGAAGATTTTATGCTTCTGTTCGCAGAGCGCAGGAGTTGATTACTGAGGATGGAGGCGTCAGCAGCTTTCGTTTTGAATTTACAGAATGGGGGCATAAGCACCTGGAAGTAAATAAATCTTGAAGCAAACGGAATACGGTGTTTCTTGGAAACTCAACGCATGTGTTGGACCTTGCGTTTTATCTTGGCGGGGTTCCTGAGAATATGACTTGTTATACTGCGGGCGATTGCAGCTGGTGCGATAAACCGAGTCGCTATTCAGGAGCTGGTATTACAAAGACAGGGGCATGTTTTTCCTATTTTGCCGATTGGGATAGCGCGGGACGCTGGTCCGTGGAGATTTTAACTCCAAAACGCAAATTGATTCTTTGCCCGTTGGAGGAATTGCGAAGCCAGCTTTGCGGAACGGTTGCGGTGGAGAAGTTGGAGATTGACGATGAGCTTGACTGCCGGTTTAAACCGGGTCTTTACTTGCAGACAGAGCGTTTTTTAAGGCGAGATTTTAAAGCCCTTTTGTCACTTGGAGAGCATAGGGAGTTATGTAAATTTTACCAGCAAATTGAAGAGGGCGCTCCGGCTTGAATAAAATGGATTTAAGCCGTGTATGAACCGAACGAGAGGTGCCTATGGATTACATGGATTTATGCGTCGATAAAACACAGACGGTCCGAGACACTATGCGGCAGTTGGACCGCGTGGCCAGAAAGGTCCTCTTTGTTCTGGAAGACGGCGTTTTGACCGGAGCTTTGACAGACGGTGATGTTCGCCGCCATCTGTTGAATGGCGGAAAGCTGGATGATCCAGTTGCGGCAGCGGCGAATTACCGCCCCATCACGGCCAGAAACCGGGAACAGGCCCGAAAGCTTCTGCGAAGAGACAGCATTTTTGCCGTGCCTGTGGTGAGGGAGAATGGGACCATAGTGGATATTATCCTGGATCCGGGTTTTTCCAGGGCACGGCTGCCGAGCTTAAACATTCCTGTGGTAATCATGGCCGGAGGGAAGGGAACCCGTCTGGATCCTTATACCAGAGTGCTGCCAAAGCCGTTAATTCCCGTAGGGGAGCGGCCAATTATTGAACATATCATGCAACAGTTTCAAAAGTATGCGTGCGGGGACTTTCATATTGTTGTCAACTATAAAAAACAGCTGCTGAAGGCCTATTTTGCTGAGAGCGAACATCATTATCAGGTGAGCTGGTACGATGAGGACCAGCCTCTTGGAACCGGCGGCGGCCTGTGTCTGCTAAAGGGGAAGATGAAAGAGACGTTCTTCTTTACGAATTGCGATATTCTGCTTTGCTCGGATTATGCGAACATGCTGAAATTTCATCGGGAGAGCGGAAATGCGGTTACGATGATAGGGGCCTATAAAAATCTAACGCTGCCCTATGGCGTTGTGGAAACCGGAACCGGCGGCGTGATTGAGCAGATCCGGGAAAAGCCGGAGTTGTCCTTCCTCACAAATACGGGAATGTATATTGTGGAACCGGAGGTTTTGGAGGATGTGGAGGACAATGTGTCGATTGGTTTTCCAGATATCATGGAGAGACAGCGTGAAAAGGGGCGGAAGGTTGCCGTGTACCCCGTCAGCGAGGATGAATGGTTGGATATGGGGCAGATAACGGAGCTGGAGAAGATGAGGGAGCGGTTGTATAATGAAGAAGAAGGAACATGATAAATTGAGACAAAAGGGAGATTAAAAATGACAACACATGATGCATGGGAGAAGATTCACAGCAGCAGAGACTGGGGCGCCTATCCAACGGAATATGTGATTCGCTTTGTTGCTAGAAATTATTATCAGACTGAACGTGAAAAAATTAGAATTCTCGATTTTGGCTGTGGCCAAGGAGCACACACGTGGTATCTAGCAAGAGAGGGTTTTGATACATATGCGTTTGATATTTCAGAATCCGCTATAGAAAAAATGAAACTTCGGCTTGAGAAAGAAAAATTATTCGCACATGTGCAAGTCATGGACGGTGTAAGGCTTGGCTATCCAGAAAGTTTCTTTGATGCGGTTATAGACAGCGCTTGTATTTACGCGAATAAAGTGGAAGATATTCAAAAGATGCATCAGAATATTTTTCGAGTGCTAAAGCCTGGCGGTAAGTTTTTATCTTTTGTGTTTGGAAAGGGAACTACAGGGTATGGAACAGGGACGTTGATTGAACCCGATACCTATGAGTATATGACGGAGGGGAATTTGCCGCGTATTGGCTATGCGCACTTCTTTGAACAGAAGGAAATCCTTCGCATGTATACAGAAGTGGGCTTTAAATCGCCTACGATTGATCTTTGGACCTACACAGATAATGGGAATTGCGTTGAGGGTTATATAGTAAGTGGAATCAAATAATCAAAATACACTTAAAAGTTCGATACTTGCCTCTGTGATGGCACAGGTTGTCATATGAGAGTGCTTGGTTTCTATTCAGCCGCCATAGTTAAAATGATGGCTACTGAAGAAACTGTGCTGTATAAAGGAATGATTATTTATGCTGAGATTGATTGGCAGCGTTGAGCAGGAACTTTGGGATGACATAGTCAAGTCCTATACCAATTGGGATATCTACTATTTGTGTGATTATGCGCGATCTTTGGAACAACATGAGAATGGCCAGTCTTTTTTGATAGACTTCTCTTTTGAAGATGAACATTTATGCTATCCGGTTATTCAAAAGGACATTGCTGAGAGTCCGGAGTTTAAGGGATTACTGCCAAAGGGCTGTTTCTTTGATTGGGAAACGCCTTATGGTTACGGTGGGCCTTTAACGGATAGGGATTTGTCAGAGCAAGCCCAACAGGCATTCCAAAAGGAGCTTACGGAAGTTTGTCAAAAAAGAAAAGTGGTTTCACAGTTTTTCAGATTTCATCCGTTATTGCAGAATCACACGGTTTTAAATTCGGTAGTGCAGCATAAAACATTTAAAAATACCATAGCTATGGATATCTCTGACGAAGAAAAGATATTCCAACAGTTGGATAGTAAAAATCGTAATATGGTTCGCAAAGCCCGAAAGTCTGGAGTAACAATTTTTACAGATCACGGAGAGCATTTGACAGAATTCGTAAATATTTACCATGAGTCGATGGACCGTGCGCATGCGGAACCCTATTACTATTTTAAACCGGAATATTACGATTTTTTGCGAGATACGATGGGGACGGAAACTATTTTTTTCTACGCCAAGAAGGATGGAAGAATTATAGCGTCGACGTTGTTCCTCTATAATGATCGTTTTATGCATTATCACCTTTCCGGAGGGATGACGGCTTTTCGAAAATATGCCCCAACGAATTTACTGATCTATGAAGCGGCCTGTTGGGGGGCTCGACGTGGAATACGGCAATTGCATCTTGGTGGCGGAAATGGCAGTGAAGACAGCTTGTTCAAATTTAAAAGGCACTTCAATGAGCATGGACAACTACCTTTTTACGTTGGCAGAATGATTTTCGATGATGACGCATATCGGGAATTGCTGCGAGTTAGGCGAACTGCTGATTTTCGTTTTAAGCCCAGCGATTCTTTTTATATTCAATATCGGCAACCGAAGAAGACCATGGGAGTATTTATTGTTGCAGAGGCTGGAGATAATCACAATGGTAACTTTGAATTGGCGTTGAAGTTGGTGGATGTGGCAAGAGAGGCGGGAGCAGATTGTGTAAAATTTCAGACTTTTATTACGGAGGAAATCATATCGAAATGTGCTGAAAAAGCGGAATACCAAAAGGCAACAACAGGAGCGGGAGAGAGCCAATTTGGTATGGTGAAAAAGTTGGAACTTTCCTTTGACCAGCATAGACAAATTAAAGCCTATTGTGATGAAAAGGGAATTTGCTTTTTGTCAACACCATTTGATATACCGAGCGTCCGGTTTTTAAATACCTTGGACATGCCCTTTTGGAAGATTCCGTCCGGAGAGATTACGAATCTGCCATATCTTCTAGAGATCGCAAAAACTAAAAAGCCGGTGGTGCTGTCTACTGGAATGTGTGAGCCGGAAGAGATTGAAGCTGCGATTAATGTGCTTAAAGATAATGGCACACCCAGTGTTACCTTACTTCACTGCAATACGGAATATCCTAGTCCTTATGAAGATGTCAATCTTCGCGCGATGCAAACTATGCGGGAACAATTTGGCGTAGAAGTTGGATATTCCGACCATACTCAAGGAATTGAAGTGCCTATCGCAGCGGCGGCTATGGGGGCCGCGATTGTGGAAAAGCATTTTACGTTGGATAAAAATATGGAGGGACCAGATCATAAGGCCAGCTTGGAGCCGGATGAGCTGGCTGCAATGGTTGCGGGTATTCGTCATATTGAAAAAGCGTTAGGAAGCGACAGAAAGATGGTGAGTCTTTCAGAGAAAAAGAACATCCCTATTGCGAGAAAGAGTATTATTGCTCGCCGGCAGATTAAAAAAGGCGAAGAGTTGACCGAAGAAAATCTTGCCGTAAAGCGCCCGGGCAATGGAATAAATCCCATGCGCTGGTTTGAGGTCTTGGGCACGACGGCTGTAAGAGATTTTCAAGAGGATGAATTGATTGAACTGTAAGGGGCGCAGATAAATATGAGGCATCCTGTTTGCGTTGTCACCGGATCGCGCGCTGATTTTGGAATCCTATGTCCGCTATTGTTACGTTTGCAGAGAGAGCCGTCTATAGAATTGCGGTTGGCCGTTACCGGGAGTCATCTGATGCAGGCGCTTGGGGAAACGCTAAATGAGATTGAAGAGAGTGGGATTCCGATTCATGCAAAAATTTCATTTCCCATGGATGGCGATAGTAAATACTCTATGGCAAAAGTCACCGGAGCGGTTGTTTCATCATTTGCAGACTATTTTTCCGCGGAGCGGCCAGAACTGTTGGTAATCCTGGGAGACCGCTTTGAGATATTTGCCGCTTCTACTGCTGCCGCATTGATGGGGATTCCGATTGCCCATATCAGTGGTGGAGACACAACAATAGGGGCGGTAGATGAGTTCCTGCGCCATTCAATTACAAAGATGAGTATCCTCCATTTTGTTGGTTGCGCAGATTCCAAACGCCGAGTAATTCAGTTGGGGGAATCGCCGGATCGGGTTTTTGATGTGGGAGAGCCTGGACTTGAAAATTTGATTAGTATCCCACCCGTTTCCAAAGAAAAGCTGCGAGAAGATATTGGTTTTCCCAGAGAGGGACGAGCCTATGCCGTCGTAACCTTCCATCCTGTTACATTGGAAGAGCATAGTGGGAAAAAACAGATCGGAGAACTTATTCAAGCAATGGACCGATTTCCAGATTTGGATTTTATCGTTACATTATCCAATGTAGATGCAGGGGGTCAAGAAATTAACCGGATTTGGAAACAAGAAAGTTCTAGTCGACAGAATTGGCTGGTTATTCCTTCGCTGGGAGCGAAGCGCTATGTTTCCGCTGTGCGAAACGCTGAAATGGTAATCGGGAATTCCTCCAGCGGCATCATCGAGGCTCCATTTTTTCATGTGCCTACAGTCAATATTGGAAATAGGCAAAAAGGTCGCATTATGGTAGAGAGCGTTATTTGCTGTAAACCTGATGCCGAGGATATCGCTTCTGCAATCCGGCTAGCCATGGCTCCAGATTTTAAAGAATTGGCCGCCAAAGCATCAAGGCCCTTTGGAGACGGACACACATCTGAAAAAATCCTTCCAATAATTCTCGATTTTCTGACATCGGGAAATATAAACATGAAAAAAAGTTTTTTTGATGTTCAATTCGAGGTGTAATGCGATGAGAAATCTTGCGGTCATTCCAGCACGCAGTGGATCGAAAGGGCTTAAGGATAAAAATATTAAGTCCCTAAATGGAAAACCGTTAATGTCCTATCCTATAGAAGCTGCGTTTTCATCTGGCGTGTTTGATACGGTGCATGTTTCAACAGACTCCTCGAAGTATGCAGAGATTGCTGTGAAATATGGTGCTAATGTTCCTTTCTTGCGCAGTTTAGAAGAGTCTTCGGATTTGGCATATATATGGGATGCTATTGTGGAAGTTTTAAGAAAGTACGAGGAACTTGGGGAACGATTTGATACAGTTGCATTGCTTCAGCCAACATCTCCCTTGAGTTCGGCGGAAGATATCCGCAAGGCGTATCGGATTATGGAGAAGAAACAAGCAGATGCTGTTGTATCCGTTTGTGAAGCGGCATATCCCCCGCTGTGGTGTAATACTCTGCCAGAAGATGGCTGTATGAATGGATTTAGCAGGCCGGAAACAGAGGTTCCCAGACAGGAACTGGAGTGCTATTATCAAACAAATGGGGCGATTTATGTTGTAACTGTATCTGCACTTTTGAAGGATGGAGGGTTAGCCTTGTACGGACCAAATTCCTATGCCTATATTATGCCAAGAGAGCGTTCTGTAGATATAGATGGGGCATTTGACTTTTTAATTGCAGAGGCTCTTTTGGAGAGTGGGGATAAACTGTCTGGGAATTGCTGAGAATTAAGAAAAATGATTAAGAGAGGAAGCCGGCATCCAGAGACCAAGTGAGTTGATCTATGATATTTTAAGGGTAAACCATGTTATGAAGGATTACTGTGGGGGCAGTCTGCGCTTGCTCATTCATGTAGGGTTTGTGCATATAGGAGGCCATAATTCGTCTTTATATTGTGTAATCTTTTAGTCCTATTGTCTTTCCAGACTCTTTGTAAAGTAGCGTGGTTGCTATAGAGTCGCTTGCCTTTTCTCCGATTTCCAGACAGTACCAAGACCGCGGCGGCATAAGCGGAGAAAATTTGTGGATACTAGCTTTTGACAAGTGACATAGCAACCAACACTTTGTAAAAGGAGTTTTCAATATGAAAGCAACAGGAATTGTGCGTCGAATCGACGACCTTGGCCGGGTGGTCATCCCGAAGGAGATTCGCCGCACCATGCGTATTCGGGAGGGCGACCCCCTGGAGATCTACACCAGCCGGGACGGCGAAGTCATTTTTAAAAAGTATTCCCTTCTGGGCGGCGTAGAGGACTTCGCGGGACAGCTCTGCGAGACCATGAGCCGCTCCACGGGCAGCATCTGCGCCGTGACGGACCGGGATACCGTGATTTCCGTGGCCGGCGGCGGCAAACGGGAGCTGCTGGGCAAACGGATTACTCCGGAGCTGGAACAGATTATGGAAAGCCGCCGCATCTATCAATACACCGGAGAAGGGGATGCCATTCCCGTCTGCGACGGCAGCGACAAGCTGGTTACCAACGTAGCCGCGCCCATTCTTTCCGAGGGCGATCTGCTGGGCATGGTCCTCTTCATCGGCAGTACCCCCGGCACCGCTACCGGCGACGCGGAATACAAGCTGGCTCAGACCATCGCCGCCTTCTTGGGACGGCATATGGAAGCGTAAAGCCTCTGGCGAAAGGAACCCATCAAGGGTTCCTTTCGTGTTTTCCCCGGTCTGCCAACCCGCTGCCTTCGACAAGCTGGGGCCGGCGCGGAGATATCCGCCGCTTTGGCGTGCCTCACCGCCCGAAGAGAGAAACCAGAGCGCTGCCCGCCTTTCCCAGCAGCTTCCTCAAAGACTTTGTTCCTGAGACAACAGAACCCTCTTCGATCTTCCGCAGCAAGGGATCCACCATCTTGGGCTCTAATTCGATCCAAAGGGTTTCCAAGCGGTCCAGCACCGCGTCCACCTGACTGGATTCCCGGAGCCCGGTTTTGCACCAGACCGCGTAATGCTCGCAGTTATTAAGTCCCAGGTCATACTTCCGCTCCCCCAGACGGCTCCGGGCCCGCCGGATGGTTTCGTCCGGGGTGTACAAATGATACGAGGCGGCGTAAGCCTGCTCGGAAGCCGCGCACAGTCTGGCGGCGGTGGTCTTCAACAGGCCTCCCGAGGACCCGCGCAAGGCCGCGCAGGCCTTCAAATCGCGCTTTCTCGGGGAGTCAAAGTCCTCATACCGCTCCGGAAACACCCGGATGAAATATCCCCCGGAGTCCTTGACAAAGGCTTTCAGCGTTGTGGTCTGCACACAGGCGTTTTCCATATTTCCCGGCTCGCCGCTGTATTCGTATACACATTCGGGACTTTCGTAAACGCCGTAATGGTCGTATAGCGCGCCGGAACGGTGGACGCCAATCACGTCTCCCCGGCGGGCCTGCACATTGGTCAGCCCATTTACACCGTCAAAAACGGACATCAGGATGCACTTCCTTTCCGTAAGTGTGTATGGTCAATCAAACCGGCCGGCCTTCGAGTCCCGGCAGTGGTTTCCGGGAGGGCCCGATGGCCGCATATGGCCACTCCACGATATGCGCCCGCAGGGTTCCGGTTGACAGCGTGGACAGATAACGCCGGTTTTGACTGCCAAGAAAAGACATCATACAACCTCGTAGAAATCTGACAACGATTGCAAGAGAAATTTTGTGGAATCTGTCATTGACAGCGGCCGGCTTCCGGGTGTAAACTTCCTACAACAAAGCGATAAGGCAATCGGCGATGATGGAGAAAAGTACCGCGGACGTTCCGTTCCAGTGAGCGGGGGACAGTGCAAACCCCGCACAAAGAATCCGCGGGAAGAACACTCCGGAGCTCCAAACTGAACCCGGTCTTCCGGCAGTAAGCGCGGCGAGTTGTGATCGTTATCTCACACAGGCTTGTTAGAGCCTTGAGAGGGACTGTCCCCGGTGAGCCGGGGCGGTAAATTAGGTGGCACCGCGGATAGCAGCTATTCGTCCTAAAATTTTAGGAGATAGCTGCGTTTTGTTTTTCCAAAGCGGAAAAATGAACATTCGGAGGTGCTTTTTATGTGTTCTATCATGGGTTTTGAGAAGAAAGAACTCACAAGGGAGGAGCTTCAGCCCTTCTTTGACCGTACCGTTTCCCGGGGACCGGACCGGTCCCAAGTGGTCGAGACTCCCTCCGGCTGGCTCTGCTTCCACCGCCTGGCGATCATGGGCCTGACTCCGGCCGGCATGCAGCCCTTCCAGCTGGACGGGGACTATCTGGTGTGCAACGGGGAGATTTACGGCTTCCGGGCCCTCCGCCGCCGGCTGGAGGAACAGGGCTATCGCTTTCAAAGCGGCAGCGACTGTGAAATTCTGCTGCCCCTCTACCGGGAGTACGGTCTGGAGATGTTTTCCCGGCTGGACGCGGAGTTTGCGCTGATTCTTTACGATGGGACTTCGGATTCCCTGGTGGCCGCCCGGGACCCCATCGGTATTCGCCCGTTGTTCTACGGATATGACCGCTCCGGCGGCATGGTTTTCGCCAGCGAGGCGAAAAACCTGGTGGGCCTGTGCAAGGAGATCTGGCCCTTTCCCCCGGGACATTACTACGCCGGAGGGGAGTTCGTCCGCTACGCCGACCTGACCACCGTGGATGCGTATATCCGGGACGGCCTGGATACCGCCTGCAAAAATATCCGTGACAAGCTGATTGCCGGAGTCGATAAACGGTTGGACGCCGACGCGCCCCTGGGATTTTTGCTCTCCGGCGGCCTGGACTCCAGCCTGGTCTGCGCCATCAGCGCCCGGGTGCTGGGAAAGAAAATCCGGACCTTCGCCATCGGTATGGACAAGGACGCCATCGACCTGAAATACGCCCGGGAGGCGGCGGACTACATCGGCGCGGACCACACGGAGATTTACATGACCCGGGAACAGGTTCTCCAGTCCCTGGAAGAGGTGATTGCCGCCCTGGGCACCTGGGACATCACCACCATCCGGGCCAGCATGGGCATGTATCTCTGCTGCAAGGCCATCCATGAGCGGACGGACGTCCGGGTCCTGCTCACCGGGGAGATTTCCGACGAGCTCTTCGGCTATAAGTACACGGACTTTGCGCCCAGCGACGAGGACTTCCAGCGGGAGGCCAAGAAGCGGGTGGACGAGTTGTATTTATACGATGTGCTCCGGGCGGACCGCTGCATTTCCGTCCACTCGCTGGAGGCCCGGGTGCCCTTCGGAGATCTGGATTTTGTGCGGTACGTCATGGCCCTGGACCCGGCCATGAAGCGGAACCGCTATGGAATGGGCAAGTATCTTTTGCGCCATGCCTTTGAGGGGGACCACCTTTTGCCGGAGTCCATCCTCTGGCGGCAGAAGGCCGCCTTCTCCGACGCCGTGGGGCATTCCATGGTGGATGATCTCAAGGCCTATGCCGAGGCGCGGTACAGCGACGGGGAGTTTGCGCGCCTGCGGAAAACCTATGCCCACGGGACTCCCTTTACTAAGGAGAGCCTGCTGTACCGGGAGATCTTCGAGAGGCATTACCCCGGTCAGGCGGCGATGATCCCGGACTTCTGGATGCCCAACAAAGCCTGGGAGGGCTGCGACGTAAACGACCCCTCCGCCCGGGTTTTGTCCAACTACGGGGCCAGCGGACAATGATTCCCCCTTTTCGCGGGCGGAAGTTTAGAAGTATTACCAATTGTGTTTGCCCCATTTTATGTTACGATATATTCAGAAATTGAGGAGGGAAACAACTATGAGCACCAAGCTACAGCTCCCCGAGCTCTTTGGAAGCCGGGTCTTCAATGAGGAGACCATGAAGGAGCGCCTGTCTCCCGCGTCCTACGGCGCCTGGAAGAAATGCGTCACCGAGGGCACCGCCCTGGACATTTCCACCGCCAACGAGATTGCCGAGGCCATGAAGCAGTGGGCCGTGGAGCGCGGGGCCACTCACTTCACCCACTGGTTCCAGCCGATGACCGGCGTCACCGCGGAGAAGCACGAAGGCTTCCTCAACCCCATTGGCGGCGGCAGGATTATGATGGAATTCTCCGGCAAGGAGCTGGTTCGGGGGGAACCGGACGCCTCTTCCTTTCCCTCCGGCGGCCTTCGGGCCACCTTTGAGGCTAGGGGATATACCGCCTGGGACCCCACATCCTTTGCCTTTTTGAAGGAGGGCTCCCTGTGTATTCCCACCATCTTCTGCTCTTACTCCGGCCATGCCCTGGATAAGAAGACGCCCCTTCTCCGGTCCATGGACGAGGTCAGCCGTCAGGCCATCCGCCTTCTCCGCCTCTTTGGCGACACGGAGACCCGCCGGGTCACCGCCCAGGTGGGCCCGGAGCAGGAGTATTTCCTGATTGACAAGGGACTGTACAACAAGCGGAAGGATCTGCGGATGACGGGCCGGACCCTCTTCGGCGCGAAGCCCCCCAGAGGCCAGGAGCTGGATGACCACTATTACGGCGCCATCAAGCCCCGGGTGGCGGCCTATATGAAGGACCTGGACGAGACGTTGTGGGCTTTGGGCGTTCCCTCCAAGACGAAGCACAACGAGGTGGCTCCCTCTCAGCATGAAATGGCCCCTGTGTATACCGATGCCAACGCCGCCTGTGACCAGAACCAGCTGGTCATGGAGGTGATGAAGAAGGTGGCGGACCGCCACGGCCTGGTCTGCCTGCTTCATGAAAAGCCCTTCGCCGGGGTGAACGGCTCCGGTAAGCACGACAACTGGTCCCTGAGCACCGACACGGGCCGGAATCTCTTCAAGCCCGGTTCCACCCCCCGGCAGAACGCCCGGTTCCTCCTGTTCCTGGCGGCCTTTGTCAAGGGCGTGGACGAATATCAGGACTTCCTTCGCACCACCGTGGCCTTCCCCGGGAACGACCACCGCCTGGGGGCCCAGGAAGCCCCTCCCGCCGTGATCTCCATCTTCCTGGGAGACGAGCTGAACGCCGTGGTGGAGTCCATTATTCAGGACACGGAGTTCCAGGACGCCGGACGGCGGATGCTGGAAATCGGCGTGGACGTGCTCCCCGCCATCCGCCAGGACAACACGGACCGGAACCGCACCTCTCCCATGGCCTTCACCGGGAATAAGTTTGAGTTCCGGATGCTGGGCTCCTCCCAGTCCATCTCCGGGCCCAACATCGCCCTGAATACCATTATGGCCGAGGAGCTCAAGCAGTTTGCCGACGAGCTGGAGCCCTCTGCCGACTTCCAGGGGGACCTCCAAAAGCTGATCCGCCGGGTCTTCACCGAGCATCAGCGGATTATCTTCAATGGCAACGGTTACGATGGCAACTGGACCACCGAGGCGGAACGCCGGGGGCTGAGCAACCTGAAATCCACCGCCGACGCCCTGCCGGCCTATATCAACCCGAAGAACATCGAGCTTTTTGTCAAGCATGGCATTTACACAGAGGAGGAAGTCCGGGCCCGGTATGAAATCCATGTGGAGAATTACACAACTCTGATTTCCATCGAGGCGGGTACCATGACGGACATGATCCGCCACGAGATTCTCCCTGCCGTTTCCGGGTACGCTGCGGAGCTGTGCGCCCGGGCTGCCGGAAAGAAGAGCCTCGGCGTCTCCTGCCGCTACGAGACCGCCACGGCGCAAAGAATTTCCGGACTGACCGACATGCTGATGGACGGCTGCGCCAAGCTGGAGGCGGACTTGGCGGCCCTGCCCTCCGGTCCGGAGGCCGCCATGCGCTACTGCCATGACGTGCTGATTCCCGACATGACCGCCGCCAGGGAGACCGCCGACACTCTGGAAACCCTGACCGCCGGTGAGGCGTGGCCCTTCCCGGTGTATTCGGAGCTGCTGTTCTCCGTCTGACCCGCCGGCTTGCAGCCTTGAGCGTCGAAACGCCCCGGAGACCGAAGTCTCCGGGGCGTTTTTCCGATTTCAACAAGAGACGGTCAATACCGGCCCGTCCAGTCGGACATCAGCAGCACCGGCAGCGTCCAGAGGAGCAGGAATACCTCCAGCGTCAGGGGATTCAGCAGCTCATAGGCTCCCAGGGACGTGAGGTAAAAGGTCAGCAGGGTTCCCGCCCAGCTGCCCAGCAGGGAGAGCGCCGTGGCCCGGCGCACCGCCTTGCACAGCCGGAGACTCCCCGCCACGGTTTCCGCATAGGGGAGCAGCCCCTCCCGGAAGAGCAGGGCCCGGGGAAGATCCCGGTCTTTCTCCGCCTCGCTGAGGGCGATGCGCTCCGTCAGGCCTGGGTACTCCAGCCGGACGCCCCGGCCGAACTTCCGGCGGAGCAGGGCCGGGGTGATGTTGGGGTCCCGAGAGGCCAGGATGGGTTGAATACGGCTGCGCTGCATCATCCGCAGGGCAAAGTCCACGTTGTCCGCCGGGTTGTACTTCACGGCGAACACCGCCGCCAGCTCTCGGTCCACTGCCAGGAAGACGCCGGTTCTGAGATTCACGTCCGCCGGCATTTTGATATTCATCTTTCGCATGAAGGAGGCGCTTCCCATCAGCACGGATTCCCCTCGAATGGCTCCGGAGTAGCCCCCCTCTTCGTAGAAGCTGAAATCGTCCACCTTCTCATAGCTGCCGCCCTCAGCCCGGACCAGGTTGTTGAAAAGGCGCTCCAGCCCGGACCCGGCGGCCCTGGCCATGGAGGCGGCCAGAGAGATGGCCCGCTCCGGCGTCTCGCCGTAGAATTTCCGGCCGTTGATCTGGATGGCTCCCGGGGGGAACAGGTCTCCGTCGGTGACGATCATCCGCCGCTGGGCGCTAATCTTTTGGGCCCCGGACCAGCCCGCCACGGCGCAGCCGGTCTTTTGCAGGTGCTCCGACAGCTTGGACCAGGGAAGGGCCCAGCACAGGGGAAGGGAGAAGGTGGCCGCCGCGGGCAGGATGGCGGAGAGGTTCAAAAGGAAGTCCTCCTTCCGCCCCTGGCCGGTGGAGCTGAGGACGGCGAAGACCACGGAGGCCGCCAGAAAGACCGGCAGCAGCGCCGTCTGCCACAGGGTGGCCGCGTCGCTCCGGAGGGCGGTGGTGTAGAACCCGGGAACGGAACCCCGCTGTTTACAGGCGCCCTGGAGGGTGTTGGTCACCAGATAGGGCGGATCGTCGTCCATGGAGGCGGCGCGGAACATGTCAAAGTTGCCCTTGCTCTCCCGGCGGACGCCCCACTGGGCAAAGACCAGGGCCAGGCAGCTGACGGCGGCGTAAGGCGTGGTCTCTCCGGCCTCGGGGCGCAGCAGACGGGAGGCACAGTCCGCCGCCGAGACCAGAACGGAGAGAGAGACCAGCAGCTCGCTGACGCAGCGCCGGCGAAGGACCATGCCAAAGCCCTTGCAGAACACGTGCCGGCAGAGGAGGGACGTCAGCCCCAGGCAGACCAGCATGACGATACACTGGATCTCCGGATCCCCGGACCAGTAGGGCACCTTGCACTGATAGCGCTCCAAAAGCAGGGCCAGGGTGGGCGGCAGAGCGGTTACCAGGGACAAAAACAGGCTGTGCCGCCGCCGCAGGTAGTGCTGCCGGGCGTTGTGGGCGGCCTCCCAGAGCTCCGGCTCCGGGCCGATGGGCTCTGGCACGAACTCCGGTTCCGGTTCCGGCGGCGGGGGGAGGTTTTCCGTCTCCTCCATGGGGCGGCGGGAGAAGAGCCCCCGGCGGGGCGGCGGCGGGGCGGTTCCCTTGGACTCCTCCATCACGGCGTCCACCGTGCTGCCCACCACTTCCTCCAGGGAGATGGGACGGGGCCGGGGAATTTTCAGCCTGGCCGCCTCGGCCTCTGCCGCCCGCTCGGCCTCCTGGAGAGGGTCTGGGACCCTGGTGGGCGGCGAGGGAGAGGGCGCGGGTTTGTTGAATTTTTTTGTCTGGTCCTTCGGAGTGGCCGCCGGCTCCCGGACCGGGGGTTCGGCGGGCAGTTCCTCCGGGGATGGGGGTTCTTCCGGTGGAGGTGCTTCTTCCGGCGGAGAAGCGTCCTCCGAGAGGACGGCTTTTTCCGGCGGCGGGACTTCCGGTTCGGCGTCCCGGAGGAGCTGGTGCTCCAGGCTGCCGCCGTACTCCGCGAGAATTTCCTCCAGGGAGTAATCCTCCTCCGGGAGGGAGGCGGGGGTGTGGTTGTCGTCCTGTGGGGTCATGGGGTTCCCTCCTTTGGAAAGGGATCGGTTAAAGACTGGGGGGTGTATTTGCCGGGGGCCGTGCGGGTTTCGCCGTGCCGCCGTCCGCAAACACGGTCCTATGAAACAGGGCTGCCGGAATCGCCGGGAGCCCCGTGTGTCACGAGGGAAGCAGCCGCTGCCGCACGGCCTCGTAGAGAAGAATCGCGGCGGCGGCGGAGGCGTTTAAGGAGTTCAGCTTCCCCCGCATGGGGATGCGGACCAGGAAGTCGCAGTTCTCGGTGACCAGACGGCCCATGCCGTCTCCCTCACTGCCGATGACGATGGCGGCGGGGCCCTTGAGGTCGGCGTCATAGAGGGAGACGGTTCCCGTCGCCGCCGTGCCGAAGACCCAGACGCCCCGGCTCTTCAAATCCTTCAAAAGGGCGGGGAGATTGGGCACCCGGGCCACGGGGACATGGGACACCGCCCCGGCGGAGGTCTTGGCGACCACCGCTGTCAGCCCCGCGCTGCGCCGTTTGGGGATAACCACGCCATGGGCTCCGGCGCACTCCGCCGTCCGGATGACGGCCCCCAGATTGTGGGGGTCCGACAGCTCGTCGCAGACCACCAGCAGGGGAGGCTCCCCCCGTTCCTCCGCCCTGCGGAGGATATCCTCCACAGTGGCGTACTCCCGGACGGAGGTCAAGGCGATGACGCCCTGGTGGGCGTGGGTTCGGCTCATGGCGTCCAGCTTTCGCCGGTCTGCCTCCACCACAACCGTGCCCGCCGTCCGTGCCTTGGAGGCGATGTGGCCCAAGGTGCGGTCCGTCTCGCCTTTTTGGAGATAGATTTTATCAATGGCCGTCCCGGCCCGCAGGGCCTCCACAACGGCGTTTCGGCCTTCAATGATGCCGTCGGCCTCAAGGGAGGGGATTTTGTGGTCGTCCATAGGTGTTTCCTTCCTGACCGGAGGAGGTCCGGCCTGAAAATTTTGTCGATACATATTTAGTATAGCACAGAACCGCCAAACAATAAAGAGCGAATTTTCCAAAACGCTTTCTCCCTCGTGCTTTGCAAGGGAACCTGCTTAGAGCAGTTCCCCCCGAGTGTTTATCTTCCACCGGTGGCCCGGGACGGGGAGGCCGACGCCGCGCCAAAGAAGCCGGAAAGGGCTTCGTTCCCGGTTCCCGCGAAAAAGCGCGCCCTTTCGGGCGCGCTCAGGCGTGTTATTCCAAAAACCGCGAGGGGTCCCGCAGAGCCTCGGCGGTCTCCGCCGGGACGTCGATGGTGAAGGTCAGGAAATCTCCCAGGTCTACATTCAGCAAAGAGGGGAGTTCCTCCAAAATCACCAGGGTTACCACGTCCTCCGACGCGGAGACCGTGAAGCGGACCAGCTCCTCGTATTCCCGGTCCGCAGGGTCCTGCCCCGCTTTCAGGGTTTCCTGCTGGCAGTAGATATAGCTGTAGGCGGGGTCGCCGGGGTCCGTGGTCATCCGCTTTCCCCAGTTGCTGTCGTCGCTGAGGAAGTCGTCCAGAGCTTGGACCTGCTCCTCGTCCGTAACGGTCCCGACCTCCTGATCCTCCGCGTCAAGGATCTTCCAGTAGTGGTCTTTTTCCACGCCGTTCTCGTCCTGGCTGCTCCAGGACTTTGCGGCTTCATCAAGGGCGGACTCCCAATGCTGGGCCCAATCCCCGGCGGCCTCTTCGATGGAGTCCGCCAAGTCCTTCTGGAACTCCTCGTCGCTGGGAGGGGTGATTACAATGCCGGGCATGCAGCCGGACAGCAGGGATATGGACAGGGCCAGCACGCAGAATATCGCGAGTCGTTTTTTCATCATGTACTCCTTACCTTCAAATCAGCAGATTAAATAGCCCCAAGGTGATGGCGGTGGTGATGGCCGCCGCGATGAGCAGCCCCAAAAAGATGGCGGGCAGGGCGTGCCGCATCCGGATGTCCAGTACCGAGGCCACCAGGGCTCCGGTCCAGGCCCCGGTCCCCGGCAGGGGGATGCCCACCAGTACCACCAGTCCCGCCAGCCGGTATTTCCGCACCATCCGCCCCTTCAAGTGGGCCCGGCGCTCCAGCCAGGTGATCTTGGGCCCGAAGAAGCGGGTGCCCCGGAGCCAATCGAAGATCCGGCGGCCCAAGACAATGATGAAGGGAGCGGGGACCAGATTCCCGGCGATGGCGGCGGCGCAGGCCAGGGCCGGGGGCAGTCCCACGGAAATTCCCGCCGGGATAGCCCCTCGGAGCTCGATTACCGGGGCCATGGCCACCAGAAAGGTCATCAAAAGTTCGCCGCCCATGGTTTCGAAAAAGCATTCTGAGATCAGCATAGGATTCCTCCATAATGAATTTCACTATGGAATCCAGTTTACTCCAGGTTCAGGTGCTTTTTCAAGAAGAAAGTGGTGATGGCGTAAAAAATTGCGCTATAGAGGATCAAAAAGCCGATGGCCATCAGCAGGCCCACGTGGATAGCTACAGCGGGCGTGGGGTCCCAGTGGGAGAAGAGACGATCATACAGGTCCAGCTTGTTCAAGCCGACCATCAGCAGGGAACCACCGAATTGCAGGACAAACTGCATCCCGAAGAACCACGCCACGGACCAGAGCATCTTGTGGTTCGCCTGGCTGTGCCCCGCTGCCAGGGCGGCATAGAACTGGAGAGAGAAAGCCACCAGAGACAAAAACATCAGGATGGCAAACTCCACCAGGTAGATGGTGCCGTTAAAAGCCTCGCTGATCTTCAGCTTTTGCAGTCCCTCCAGGAAATACCTGAGGAGGTCCAATAATTCCCGCAGGAAGCCTCCCTGGTAGGCCACCACCAGGCTGGCAGCGATGATGGCCAGCACCGTGGCAATGAACCACACGGCGGAGACGATGAGCTTTGACCAGATGTGCTGGTGAACGGAGACGGGGAGGGTGAACATCAGATAGCCCTCGTCCTGGAGAAGGTTCTTGTAAAACCGCTGGATCATCAGCACAAAGGCCATCAGCAGCGCGCCGCAGATAGCAAAGCCAAAGGCCATGATAATCAGCACGCCCAGGATGTTCAAAGCCTCAGACCGGCCATCCATCATCCCCCGTCCCGCCAGGTTGGAGCCCACGGCGGTCACCAACAGGATGAGGTATATGGGCAGCATAATCCGCCCTGTGGCACGGAACTCGTGCTTCAACAATTTCCTCAGCATTTGAACACCTCCCGGAACAGCTCATCCACGCTCATGCCCTTCTCCTCCCGGATATCGTCCACGGTGGACTGGAGGACGACATGGCCCTGGTTGATGAAAATGACCTCGTCCAGCACCTTCTCCACGTCGGCGATCAAATGGGTGGAAATCACCACTGCCGCCTCAGGGTTGTAATTGCCGATGATGGTGGAGAGAATGTAATCCCGGGTGGCGGGGTCCACGCCGCCGATGGGCTCATCCAGCAAATAGAGCTTCGCCGCCCGGCTCATGACCATGACCAGCTGGACCTTCTCCCGGGTGCCCTTGGACATCTGCTTAATGGTTTGCTGGGGAAGGATGCCCAGATGGTCCAGCATCTCCTCCGCCGCCTCCCGGCGGAAATCCTGATAGAAGTCCCCATAGAAGTCCAGCAGCTGCCGGGCGGTCATCCAGGTTGGGATGGCCGTTCGCTCCGGGAGGTAGCTCACCTGTCCGTGGCTCTCCCGTCCCGGGGCGGCGCCGCAGACGGCGATGTAGCCTCCCTCGGGGGTCAGAAGGCCGTTGGCCAATTTGATCAATGTGGTTTTGCCGCTGCCGTTGGGGCCCAGAAGGCCCACGATGCGGCCCGGCTCAATGGTGAGGCTTACGTCCTCCAACGCCGTGGCCCGGCCAAAACGCTTGGTCAGTCCCTTGCACTCAAGCACTGGCATGATCTCCATCCTCCTCTCCGAATTCCTGAGTAATCAGGCTGATAATTTCTTCCTTTTGGAATCCCAGCCCGAGCATGGCCTCCAAAAAGGTCTTTACGTGCCGCTGGGCAAGACTCCGCTTCGCCGCGTTGATCATGGTATTGTCCTCCGTCACAAATCTTCCCGCGGTCCGCAGACTGTACACCAATCCGTCCCGCTCCAGTTCCGCCAGGGCTCTTTGCATGGTGTTGGGATTGACGCCGGCCTCCGTGGCCATGTCCCGCACCGAGGGCAATCGTTCCCCAGGGGGGAACGCGCCGGTGACGATGCCCACCTTGACCTGCTGAATCAGCTGGGTGTAGATGGGGGCGTCGTTGGAGAACTGCCATTGCATGGAACACACCTCCTGTTTTGCTTTATTGTCTTATGCAATTAATACAATAGCACATTATAGGGAAATGTCAAGAGGTTTTTGAAAAAATTTTATGTATGTCCGAAAAAAAGATGCCTGGGGAGGAAGCCTCCCCAGGCATTTCAGGCTGGTGAAAACACAGTTTCGTCAGCCGGAACAAGAGCTTGAAAATTTTTGAAAATGCGGCTTTTCTCCGCGCCGTCCTCTTTTGGACGGTGCTTTTGACAAGCTGGTTTTATGATTTCTTTTTGCCGAACAGTCCCTTGAGAAAGCCGCCCTTTTCCGGAGACTTTTTTTCCGGCGCTTTCTTTTCCGCCTTTCTGGGGGGCGGGCCGTTTTTCAGGCGCTCCAGAGCTTCCGCCGCGTATTGATAGTCCTGGCTGGCGGAGGCCTCGTAAAGCTCCCGGGCCCGTTCTACGCTGGGGGAAACGCCCTTGCCGTGCTCATAGCACCAGCCCAGAAGATACTGGCCCCGGGGCTGTCCCTGCTCCGCCGCCTGACGGTACCAGTTTACGGCCTCCTCCCAGCTCTGCGCCACGCCCTCGCCGGTCTCGTAGAGATGGCCCAGGCAGCAGGCGGCGTCCGGGTCTCCGGCCTTGGCAGCCCGGCGGTACCACTCCGCGGCGGCGGCGAGGTCTTTCTTCGTCCCCTGGCCGGCTTCGCAGAGGAGGCCGTAGCGGTACATGGCCCGGGGGAACTCCGCCCCGGCGGAAAGCCGGTAGAGCCGGGCGGCTTCGCCGAAATTCTGCTCCACGCCCTGGCCGTTTTCGTACATTTGGGCCAGGTGACACTGGCTCGGCGGGTCTCCGGCCTTGGCAGCCCGGCGGTAAAGGGCCACGGCCTCCGGCAGGTTCTGCTCCACGCCCTCGCCAAACTCATAGCAGCCACCTAGGTGATACATGGCGGGAAGATAGTCTCCCTCCACAGCCAGCTGGTACCACCGGAAGGCCTCGCCGTCGTCCTGCTCCACGCCCCGGCCCCGCTTATAGCACAGGCCCAGGCAGAAGCGGCCCCGGGGATCCCCCTGTTCGGCGGCCTTGCGGTACCAGTGGACGGCGCGGGTCAGGTTGACCTCCACGCCCTTGCCATACTCATAGCACCAGGCCAGGTTGCACATGGCCCGGGGGAAGTTCTGCCGGGCGGCGGCGGAGTACCACTTCACAGCCTCCTCCCAGCTCTGCTCCACTCCCTGGCCGCCCTCGTAGAGGAAGCCCAGGTTGCACTGGGCCGGGGGATGTCCCTGCTCTGCCGCCATGCGATAGAGAGAGGCGGCCTTCTCGGCGCTCTGGGGCACCCCTTCTCCCCGCTCGTAGCATACGCCAAGATCGCACATGGCGGGCACAGAGCCCTTGTCTACGGCCTTCTGATACCACTGGGCGGCCTGCTCCAGATCCTGTTCCACGCCGAGGCCGTAGTCATATCCCCGGGCCACGTTGTAGAGCCCCCGGGGGTCCCCCTGTTCGGCGGCCTTGCGGTACCAGGAGAACGCCTCCTCCGGGTTCTTCTCCACGCCCCGTCCGAATTCATAGCACCACGCCAGGTTGCACATGCCTCTGGGAAGACCGGCTTCGGCGGCCTTGCGATACCAGGTCACCGCCTCTTCCCAGCTCTGTTCCACGCCTTCGCCGCACTCGTACATAAAGCCCAGGCAGCAGGCACCGTCCTCGTCCCCCTGCTCGGCGGCCTTGCGGTACAGTTCCGCCGCCGCCGCCTTGTCCAGAGGCACGCCCCTGCCCCGCTCATAGCACAGGCCCAGGCACAGCTGGCCCCGGGGATAGTCCTGCTCCGCTGCGGCCCGGTAGAGCCGCACGGCGGCGGCGTAGTCCCGCTTGACGCCCTGCTCGTGCTCGTAGCACCAGGCCAGATTGCACATGGCCCTGGGATAGCCCTTGTCGGCAGCCTTGCGGTACCACTCCACCGCCTGCTCCCAGCTTTGCTCCACACCCCGGCCGGACTCGTACATGAAGCCCAGGCAGCACATGCCCGGAGCGTTTTCCTGCTCGGCGGCGGCGGTGTACCACTTCACGGCTTGCTCCAGGTCCTCCTCCACGCCCACGCCAAATTCCAGGCAGCGGCCCAGCTCCGTCTGCGCGCCGGGGTAGCCCAGCCACGCGGCGGACTGGTACCATTTGGCGGCCTCGCTCTCGTCCGCCTCCACGCCCAGACCCCGGCGATAGGCCTCTCCCAGCTGGAACTGCGCCCGGGGAAAGCCCTGTTCCGCGCCTCGCTGGAAGCACTTCAGGGCCTTGTCGTAGTCCGTCTCCACGCCGATGCCATATGTATAGCAATAGCCCAGATTGGTCAGCGCTGGCATGTATTCCCGCTCCGCCGCCTGGGCGTAGAGCATGACGGCCTGCTTGGGGTCGGCGGGGACGCCGATGCCCGCTTCCAGGCACCAGCCCAGGTTGGTCAGGCCCAGGGGGTCGTTCATGGCCGCGGCCCGCTGATAGGCGGCCAGGGCGTCGGTCTCCCGTTTTTCGTCCACCGCCTGGTTGCCCAGGCTGACCCAGTCCCCGGCATTCATCTCGTCTTCGGTCAGGGCGACAAAAAAGGTCCCTCCGCAGCGGGGGCAGACATCCGGTTCCGTCTCGGCCACAAAGCCGCAGTCCGGATTTTCACAGCGATAGAAATCCATGGTGTTCCTCCCTTACGCATCCGCTCCGCCGCCGAAAAAGGGGGAGCTGTTGTATAATTCGGCAAAGCCGTGGGCCGTGCCCCGGTACTTGACGCCGGGGAAGGTGTCCAGCTGGACGCCGTGAATGGCCCGAAAAATGCTCTTTTCGATATTGGGATTGGTTCTCCGAAGCTCCCGCAGGAGGTATTTGATCTCCTGGCGCTTGCTCTCTCCGACGCCGTCGCCGGAGGCGTCCCGGTTTTCCGTGAAGCGGCAGGCGCACTGGAGAAAGCGGAGCTCGTTATAATTCCGCCAGTTGACCACGGCGTCCTCGTGGACGCAGTACAGGGGGCGGATCAGCTCCATGCCCGGAAAATTCTTGCTGCGAAGCTTGGGGGCCATGGCCTGGAGCTGCGCGCCGTAAAAAAGTCCCAATAGCGTGGTTTCAATCACGTCGGAGAAATGGTGCCCCAGGGCAATCTTGTTGCAGCCCAGCTCTTGGGCCTTGGCGTAAAGGCACCCCCGGCGCATCCGGGCACAGAGATAGCAGGGGTTTTTGTCCACCTGTACGGTGACGTCGAAAATATCGCTTTCAAAAATCGTTAGCGGAACACCCATCCGTCCGGCGTTTTCCTCCAGCAGCCGCCGGTTGGCGGAGCTGTAACCGGGGTCCATAGCCAGAAAGGTCAGTTGAAACGGCCGGTCCGTGTGCCGCTGGAGCTCTTGCATCAGCTTGGCCAGAAGGAAGGAGTCCTTCCCCCCGGAGACGCACACGGCGATGTGATCTCCCGGGGACACCAGCTCATAGCGCTTCACTGCGGCAATGAAGGGATTCCACAGGGATTTTCGATATGTTTTGATGAGACTGCGTTCCGCAATCTCCTGCGGGAAAAGGGCACGACCCATAATCAAACCTCACCGATCGTAAGTTCATGAAAAAGGGGCCAGGGGAAGGGCCCCTGGTTTCTTCGCCGGAGTCCGTTTAAACAGGCTCCGGCAGAGAAAGAAACAAAAATGATGTTGGCAACAACGGGACGTCGCAAAAATGCCGGTTCCCTTGGCCGGAGGGCCCTGATTGGCTTCACAGCCAAATGGCTCCCAGCCGGAAAATCGAGGCGCACATCTTCCGGAACCAGGACCGCTGATTCCAGTCCTCCAGGGTGTAAAGGCTGCTCTGCTTCTGGATGCCGTCCAGGTCCTCCAGAAGTTCCTCCACCACCGGCATGTGATACAGCAAAATGCCGCATTCGTAGTGGAGCTGGAAGGTCCGGTAATCCATGTTGGTGCTGCCCACCAGCGCCACCTCCCGGTCCACCATGACGCTCTTGGCGTGAAGGAACCCGGGGGTGTATTTGTAAATCTTGACCCCGTGGCTCAGCAGTTCTCCCCAGTAGGTCTCCGCCACCATATAGGTAAACTTGTGGTGGTCCGGGATGCCGGGGATGAACAGCCGCACGTCGACGCCGCCGTCGGCGGCGATACACAGGGCCTTCTGCATGGATTCCTCCACGGCATAGTAGGGCGTGGTGAGATAGAGCATCTTCTGAGCTGAGGCGATGAGCTGCAAATAGGTTTCCTCGATGGGGTTGTCCGGATTGTTCAGAGGCCCATCGGTAAAGGGCTGGCAGTACCCGGAGAGGTTTTCCAGCTCATGGCGGGGGCGGTAGTAGTCGTCCTCATTGTGGAAGGTTCCGCCCATCATTTTCCACATCTGCATGAACTGGGTGGCAAATCCCCAGACGCCTTCGCCCTCAATGCGGACAGCGGTGTCCTTCCAGTGGCCGAACCGGACGATCAGGTTCGCGTACTCGTCGGCGATGTTGATGCCGCCGGTGTAGGCGAACTGCCCGTCGATCACGGCGATTTTCCGGTGGTCCCGGTAGTTGAAGTAGATGCGGTTGACGTATCGGTGTACGGGATTGAAGGCCTTCACCTCAATGCCCGCGTTTTGCAGGGCCTGGAGGGCCTCGTCGGAAAAGCGGGTCAGGTTGCCGAAGTCGTCAAAGGTGATGTGAATTTCCACCCCGGCGGCGGCCCGCTCCTTCAGCACGGCGAAGATACGGTCCCAGAGGGCGCCCTCCGCCAGAATGTAATACTCCAGAAAGATATAGATTTCCGCCTGCTCCAGATGGGCGATGAGGTCTTCGAAAAAATCCGCGCCCTCTTTGAAATACGCTGCGTCGGTATTCCGGTAGAGGAGGAATCCCCGCTTCTCCAGATAGCCCGCCAGCCGCCCCCAGGAGGGGGACTGCCGCCGGAGGCGGGCCAGGTTGATCTCGCTGGTCATGCGCTGGCTGTCCCGGCAGGGAATGGGGGGCACCTGCCGGAGGCTGAGCTGCTTGGCCTGATGGGTTCCGCCCCAGAGGCAGAAGAGAATCATGCCCGACACCGGCATGGCCAGCAGCAGGCACATCCACACCAGCTTATAGGTGGGACTGCCGGGCCGCTGGTACACCCGGATGGCCAGCACCGCGCCGGCGATGAGCAGCAGCGCGTAGACAAAGCTGGAATACTCCTCCAGAAGAATGGGAATCAGCAGGGAGGTAACAATCTGAACGATGACCGTTAGAGCGCACATGGAGAGGCTGGTGACGGCGGAAATCTTTCGCTCAACCCGCTCCTCCACAGGGGGAATGTGTGGAATGTTTTTATGCACGAAGCCTCTCCTCCTTGCGGTCGTCTGTTTACAAGCCCCTGGAAGGCTCAAGGACAGTCTCAGCGCCTGACCTTCCTATTATACAAAAGGAGGCCGGTTTCTTCAACACTTAAATAGTTAAAAATAGATAAAATTCAACGCTGCCGCCGGGGAGAGACAGCGCCCCCGGAGCGCGGCGGCGCTCCGGGGGCGTTTCCGGGGAACGGGTTTCCAGCCGGGCCAGGTTGGGGAAGCCGCGGTGGAGAGTCATTTGCTCTCCCGCAGCAGGGCCTGCTTGACGTCCCAAAGGCGCTGGCTCAGGTCCACGTAATAGGTGTGGGGATTCTCGAAGCGCTTCACCTCGTCCCACAGGGTTTCCACCTGTTCTTTGCAATAGGCCTGGGTTTCCTGGAGGCTGGGCCGGCGGTAGACCAGCTTCCCGCCCTGAAAGATCCGCTGCTGTAACGGCTTGACGGTGAAGTCCGTATAGGTTTTCCGCTTCCAGGTGGCCCGGGGATCGAAGAGTTCCAGACTTTGCGTCTCGTCGACCATCTCGTCCCAGATGGTGATGTAGTCCGCCTCGGCCTTGCCGGTGGACTTGTCGAAGATGCGGTAAACCTTTTTGTAATGGGGATTGGTGATCTTGTCCACGTTTTCGCTGACCTTGATCTTGGGGATTACCGTCCCGGTTCCGTCCTCCACGGCCACCAGCTTGTACACCCCGCCGAACACCGGCTGGCTGCTGGCGGTGATCATCCGCTCGCCCACGCCGAACAGGTCGATCTGGGCTCCTTGGATCAGCAGGTCCCGGATGATGTACTCGTCCAGGGAGTTAGAGGCGGAAATCCGGCACCCGGTCCACCCCGCGTCGTCCAGCATTTTCCGCGCCTTTTGGGTGAGATAGGCGATGTCTCCGGAGTCCAGGCGGATGCCGCACGTTTGGATTCCCAGAGGCTTGAGCACCGCGTCAAAGGCCCGGATGGCGTCGGGCACGCCGGATCTCAGGGTGTTGTAGGTGTCCACCAGCAGCGTTGCGTTGTGGGGATAGAGCTTGCAGTAGGCTTCAAAGGCGTCATACTGGCTGTCGAACATCTGGACCCAGGCGTGAGCCATGGTGCCGCCGGCGGGGACGCCATAGAGCTGGTCCGAGATGGTGCAGGCCGTTCCGGCACAGCCGCCGATGTAGGCCGCCCGGGCGCCGCTGATGGCGCCGTCGGTGCCCTGGGCCCGGCGAGAGCCGAATTCCAGCACCGTCCGCCCCTGGGCCGCCCGGACGATGCGGTTGGCCTTGGTGGCGATGAGGCTCTGGTGGTTGATGGCCAAGAGGGTGAAGGTCTCAATGAGCTGGGCCTGAATGGCGGGAGCCCGGACGGTGATTACTGGCTCCTGGGGAAAGATGGGCGTCCCCTCGGGGATGGCCCAGATGTCCCCGGTGAAGCGGAAGTCCCGGAGATAGTCCAGGAATTCCTCGGAAAACAGATTCCGGCCCCGGAGATACGCGATGTCCTCCTCGTCGAAGTGCAGGTCCAGAATGTAGTCAATCAGCTGGTCCAAGCCCGCGCAGATGGCGAAGCCGCCTTTGTCGGGTACGTCCCGAAAGAACACGTCGAAATAGGTGATCCGGTTCCGAAGACCTGTTTGAAAATAGCCGTTTCCCATGGTCAGCTCGTAGAAGTCACAGAGCATGGTCATGTTCAGCTTCTGCTCGGTGTGCATAGTGGGTAACACCCTCTTTTCCGTTTGTTTCTTTGATTATAAGCAAAATCTCCCGGAAATGCAATCTCTTTCTTGGGAAAAATCCACGGAAATGGAGGGGTGAATTGACAGCTATCTTGTCTGCTTGGAAAGAGTCCACCGGAAGGTGGGCCACGGTTTGCCCCGAAAGCGCGGCCTTTCGTTTTTAATCAGAAGTTTCCCCGCACATAAAAAGCTCTGAGAAACTGGCACAGGCCGGCGAAAATGCTTCGCCGGCCTGTGGCTCCGCCTTCCGGCGGGAACTGTTCCTTCACGTGATTTCGTCGTATTCCAGCTGCCAGGAGCCGCCGGTCCGGTCCGCCCGGAGATAGACGGTATTCCCGTCGGAAAAATCGCCGGTAAAGTCCTTGGTGACGGTTTCCCCCTCCTCCGTTTCAAAGGAGACGGTGTAGGCGCAGTCCGATTCCTCCGGCAGGGTGAACGCGCAGAGCTGTGTGTCTGAGATGGCCGCTTCCGACGAGAGCGTCCCGCCGCTATGGGAAACGGTGATGTGGGAGATGGCCCCGCCGGCGTAGTTGGTGAGAATCAGGTTTCCCTCCACGGCCTCCTCTTGCTGAGCGCAGGCGGCGAGGAGCAGCAGGAGACCCAATGCGCAGAAAAGCTTTCTCATCCCTCCGCCTCCCGCAGACGCTCCACGATGGTTCTTCTCGACACAGAGCGGTAAGTCCACAGCGGCACCAGGGCGCCCAGAGCCAGAAAGACCGGCAGAATGACTACGATGGGCAGGACGGTCAAACGGTAGGTGAAGAACCAGAAGATGCCGCCCAAAGCGTTCCCCACCAGGGGGCCCGTGCAAACCGTCAGAACCAGGGAGACTGCCAGGGCCAGGAGGGTATAGTATAAGCCCTCAAAGACCAGCATGGTTTTCAGCTGCTTTCCCGTCATGCCGATGGATTGGAGCACCGCCAGCTCCCGCTTCCGGGTGAGGATGCCCGTGAGGACCGCGTTGACGAAGTTCAGCACGCCCACAAGGCCGATGATGAAGCTCAGCGCCCCGCCCATGGTCATGAACATGCCCCGGAAGCCCTCGAACTCGGCGACGTAGGTGGCCCGGCTCTCATAGTCGTAGAGGGGCTGGACGCTCTCCGTGTACTCCGCCAGGAAGGACTCCATGCCCGCCTCCGCCTCGTCGGTGGTGTTGAAGAGATAGGTCATGACGCTGGCGGTGCCGGTGTCCTGCTTGAACCGCTCCGCCCCCAGGATGAACTCGTCGCAGCCCAGAACCCGGTAGCGGTAGGAGATGGAGTTGGGAATCCGCACCAGGGCGCAGACGGTGTAGTCGATGTCCTCGTAGGCCTTGGCCCGCTCCCCCCAGGGGCGGCCGCCCTCGATGGCGGCGTCCACGTCCTCAATGATTTCCCCGGTATCCCGGTAGAAATACTCCATCTCGGTGATATAGCGGAGCGTCACAGTGTCCCCCAGCTTGGCCCAATTGCTGCTCCATTGGGTGGCGTTATAGTCGTCGGACTGGTACACGGCGGCGATGGCCTTTTGGCTGGGGTCCGACAGGGGGGCCAGGTCTCCCTCCAGCACGTCCAGCAGGCTCAGGGGAAAGTCCTCCATGCCGTACATCTGCACGCCGGCCTCCAGAAGCCCGCTGGGCAGCCGGTCCGTTCCCGCGATGATTTCATCCACAACCTCCGGGGTATTATACGTTCCATAGCCCATCCGGAGCCAGTCCTCGGTGACAAACTGCTTTATGGCGGAGACGCCGCCGTAGATCCGTCCGCTCTCCTCCACGCCGCTCCGGGCGCTCACGTCGGAGATGATGCTCTCCGGCACCGCCTGATCGGCGGTGCGGAAGCCGCCGCTGGTCTGAAAGTAGGCCGCGTCCCCCAGGATGAAGTCCACGTCGGCGTTATGGGCCAGGTACTTGTTCATGTCGAAGCCGGCGGAGAACGTGTAGGTAATCGTGGCCAGCACCACCGCCAACGTCAGGGAAATGACCGTCACCACGGTTTTCCCCCGGCTCCGGCCCAGGTTGGCCCAGGCCATGCCCGGAAGGGACGCGCCGCTCCGGGCTTTGCGGACCTTCTCCCGCTTCCCCGCCTTTTTCGGCCCGCCGCCCTCGGTGTAGCGCACGGCCTCCACAGGGGAGACCTTCGCCGCCATGCGGCCCGGACGGGCGCAGGAGAGGAACACGGTCAGCAGGGCGAACAGCGCCGCTCCAATGAAAATCAGGGGGTTGAAGGAGACGAAGGCGTTCTTGTAGCTCAGATGGGTCATGATGACCGGGGTGAGCTTGTTGCCGATGGCAAAGCCCAGGAGCAATCCAATGGGGATGCCGATGAGGCTCAGCAGCAGGGCCTGCTGGCGGACAATGCGCTTCAGCTGCTTGCCGGTGGTGCCGATGGTTTTCAGAAGGCCGTAAAACCGGATATCGTTGGTGACGGAAATTTGGAAGACGTTGTAGATAATCAGGTAGCCGGTGAAGATAATCAGCAGCAGCAAAACCACAATGGCGATCAGCGTGGAGATGTCAAAGCTGTTGGAAAGCTGGGCCCCGGAGTAGCCCCAGTTGACGCCGATTTTCAAGTAATTCTCCCCCTGGGGGTCGTCGTGCTGATAGCCGTGGTTCGCCAGGACCTGAAGGACGTTCTCCTCAATCTGGAGGTCGCTTTTGAACATCATGTCCAGGTTCCATTCTCCGGTCATGGAGTAGGGGTCCCCGCTGCCCTGGGCACCTAACTCCTCGGCGGCGGAGCGGGACAGGAGCACATTGCTGGCCACCAGGGCGCTGTCGTACTCCCACCATCCCGAGAGGGTGAAGGTCCGGGTGACCAGCTTCCGGCTGGAGGTGTTTTCGTCAAGGTAGAAGGAAATGGTGAATTTCGCGCCCACCTTCGGCTCCACCCCCAGAAGGGCCAAAACGCGGGTGTCCGTGGCGGCCTCGTCGGTGCCCTCCCGGGGGAGGGTCCCTTCGACTGGCTGGCAGAAGTAGTGGGGCGCGGCGGCGGGCTCCAGGTAGGAGACCTCCACATGGGATTTGTTGAAGGGCGGGTCCACGGGCATGCCCACAAACATCCGGGCGAAGTCCCCTTGAATCAGCGGGTCCGTCCGCATTTCCTCCACCTGCTCCCAGGTGAGCCCCTTGATGGTGCCGTGAAAGTCGCCGCCCGCCTGGCGGAAATTCTCCTGCTGGAAGGAATAGTTGATGGAGGAAGCGATGGTAAAGAGGGAGGTGAACAAGATGGTGGTTAGGGCAATGGCCAGGACGGCCACGATGTTGCGGGTCCGGGCGGCCCGCATGGAGCGGAGCCCTAAGCGGCGGACACAGCCTCTGTTGGCGACACGGATCATGGTTACGCCTCCTCCCCGGTGGTCCGGGAGGACCGGATTTTCCCGTCCTCAATGCGGATGATACGGTCCGCCATTTGGGCGATTTCCTCGTTGTGCGTAATCATGACGATGGTCTGGGCGAACTTCTGGCTGGTGATTTTCAGCAGGGCCATGACATCCTGGCTGGTTCGGGTGTCCAGGTTTCCCGTGGGCTCGTCGGCCAGGATGATGGCGGGCTTGGCCGCCAGGGCCCGGGCGATGGCCACCCGCTGCTGCTGGCCGCCGGAGAGGTTGTTGGGGAGGTTCCGGAGCTTCTTCTCCAGGCCCAGAGTCTCGATGATTTGGTCCACATAGGCGGCGTCGGGCTTCTGGCCGTCCAGCTGGATGGGCAGGACGATGTTCTCATAGACGCTGAGGACGGGGACCAGGTTGTAGTTCTGGAAGACGAAGCCGATCTTCCGCCGCCGGAAGATGGTCAGGGCCTCGTCCTTCAGGGAGAAGATGTCCTTTCCGTCCACGGTGACGGAGCCGGAGGTGGGCCGGTCCAGGCCGCCCAGCATGTGGAGGAGGGTGGATTTGCCGGAGCCGGAGGTGCCGACTACGGCGACGAACTCGCCCTTTTCCACGGTGAGATCCACGCCGTCCAGGGCATGTACTTCGGTTTCGCCGGAGCCGTAGTGCTTCCGAAGGGAGTTGGTTTCCAGAATGGTCATGATTCAGTACCTCCAAGGGAACGTATTTTGAAGTCGCGGCCCCGGCGCTTGACTGGATTTGGAAGGGCGGCCGGGCCGTGTGGCTTTCACTATGGATACTCTATCATAGGAATCTGTCCAGAATCTTTCTGGAATCTGACAGTACTGAAAGATTTCCAAGGTTCCCTTTCCGGAGCAGGCAAAAACCGCCGCCTTTAAGGGCGTTGCCATAAGAAAACATGAGAAAACCCAGTAAAATCAATGTTTTAAGGGCAGCGGAAAACGGGGCGGCGCAAACAAGTGAATAACAGCACAGAAAGCGGGCGATGTCGGCAAGACACCGCCCGTTTCTGCGCCCCGGCGAACGCCGCAGATTTTGAAAAAGTCTGCGGCGTTTTTTCATGTCCAGACACCGAAAGGAGCGGAGAACCATGCCAGTATTCCGTGTGGAGAGGAATAAAGGGTACACGGTGATGTCGAACCATCACCTGCGGAATAAAGACCTATCCCTGAAAGCCAAGGGCCTGCTGTCGCAAATGTTGTCACTCCCGGAAGATTGGGACTATACGTTAAAGGGCCTGGCCCTTATCAACCGGGAAAAGATTGACGCCATTCGGCAGGCTATCCGGGAGTTGGAGCAGGCGGGGTACATCGTCCGTTCGCGGGAGCGTGACGAACGGGGACGGCTGCGGGGCGCGGACTATGTGATCTATGAACAGCCGCAGACGCCGCCTGCATTGTATTTACCAACGTTGGAAAATCCAACATTGGATAATCCTACGCAGGAAAAACCTATGTTGGAAAATCCAACGCATTAAATAAAGATATACAAAGTAAAGACCCAAGAATTACAGACCGATCAATTACCCATTCCTTTCCCTCCCTTTCGCCCCCTCCCGCTGGGGCTGTTGCGGCTTCGCCGCCGGAAAGGAACGGAACGGAAGCGGCCACACAGAGCGCCGTTGAGATTTATCGGGAGATCATCAAGGAGAATATCGAGTACGACCATCTTCTGCACCACTCCAAGATCGACCGGGAAGAATTGGACGGCATCGTGGAATTGCTGGTGGAAACCGTCTGCACGGCCCGCAAGTCTATCCGGGTGGCCGGTGACGACTACCCCGCCGAGCTGGTAAAGGCCAAGCTGCTGAAACTCAACAGCGGCCATATTGAGTTCGTCATGGACTGTATGCGGGAGAACACCACGAAAATCCGCAACATCAAGAAATACCTGCTGGCGGTGCTGTTCAACGCCCCCAGCACCATGGGAAGCTACTATACCGCCCTCGTCGCCCACGATATGGCGGAGGGAAAAATCTAATCTGACAAGGAGGCCCCAAACATGAAACAGGGCGCATTGATCTTCGACGAGCGGACAGACCGCTACGACATCCGCTTTGACCTGGCCGACTACTACGGCGGCCTGCACTGTGGACAGTGCTTCGACGTGATGGTGGGCGGGCGGTGGAAGCCCACCCGCATAGAGTACGCCGCTGCTTGGTATCTCGTCGGCATCCGGGCCGACGACCTGAACGGCCTGCGGGTGCGTATCTGATGCGGATTTACTTGCAGCGGCTGGTAGTGCCGCCTTAGATTTTATCCCCGACTTCTGGCAAAGGAGGTATGACGCTTGCAGGAGGAAGTCACTCAAAAGATCATCGCGTTATCCATGAAAACCGGGAAGCTGACGGCCCAAGTGCTGCAAATGGCCTTGAAAAAGTATTTGGAGGCCCGGAAGCACGGCCCCAAGCTCCACCACGGCCAGCAGAGCCTAAAGCAGTTGAAGCAGCACGGGGCGGTGCTGTCCAACATCGAGATCACCGACGCCAATATCGCCGCTTTCAAGCCCTGCGCCAAGAAATACGGCGTGGACTTCACCTTGCGAAAGGACAAGACCACCCAGCCGCCCCACTACATCGTCATTTTCAAGAGCCGGGACGCGGACAATCTGGAACAGGCTTTCAAGGAGTTCACCGCCAAGAAGCTGTCGAGGGAGGCCAAGCCCTCCATCCGCAAGGCGCTGTCTGTCTTGCGGGAAGCGGCTGGCAGGAATGTCCAGCGGGCCAAGGAGAAAATCAGGGAAAGGGGGATTGAACTGTGAAGCCTGACCTGAAAAAGCTGATAATCACCAACCTGCCCTATCTGCTGTTCGTGTGGCTGTTCGGCAAGATGGGCGAGGCATGGCGGCTGGCGGCGGGGGCAGACGCCTCACAAAAGATGCTCCACTTCATGGACAGCCTGGCGGCGGCGTTCGCCAACGGCCTGCCCAGCTTCCACCCCTTTGACCTGTGTATCGGCGTGGTGGGCGCGGCCCAGGTGCGGCTGGCGGTCTACATGAAGGGCAAAAACGCCAAGAAATACCGCCACGGCATGGAGTACGGCAGCGCCCGATTTGGAAACGCCAAGGACATAGCGCCCTACATCGACCCCGTATTTGAAAATAACATCCTGCTCACGCAGACCGAACGGCTGACGATGAACGGCAGGCCCAAAGACCCCAAGACCGCCCGGAACAAAAATGTGCTGGTGATCGGCGGTTCCGGCAGCGGCAAGACGAGATTTTTCGTCAAGCCCAGTGCGTCCGTAAGGGCAGAGTGACGCCTGCCCGCGGAGCTGTTGAAATCCCACCTTGAGCAAGTGGTGGATAAGGTATCATGCGGTGGTCAATCCATAGGGAGAAGGAGGCCCGACACGACCACATAACGCAACCCATCATCTCCCGTCTAACCCTGAAAGGGAAACTGGAGGGCGACCATAGCATGACGGAGTACACGGGCCGTTCCGAGCTTCACGGGCGGCGGCGTGGAGGGATGAAAAGATGTGCATGAGGATGAAAGCTGAATTGCCTGCTTGACAGCCAGAGATTGGGCCCAGACAGTGCCCCCGGCGTATGGAAGCTAAACTCGCCGGCGCTCCTGACAAAGTTAGTGTTCGGCTCTATCTTTGCCGATACCCGGAGCGAACCCAGCCGCGGGAAAGTGGAAAATGGCGAACGTCACATACCGACAGCACATCACGCTCGTTTCAACAGTTCTAAACGGAGATTGCCTAAAACGGAGCGCCGCCCAGCGGCTATGGGAGCAATGAGAAAAGCGGCCCTGAAAATCCGTCATGGCAACGGAGCTGTCATAGTAGTCTGAGGACCCTGGACTAACAGGGATAGCCGTAAAAACGGAAGCGGTAATGCCGCCCACATGGCGAAGGACAGCGGCCAATCATTTTGATACAAGAGAGGGCGGTGCGCGAGGCACCATGAGAAATCCGATTGACGTATTGAAGCTCCTCACGGAGAAAGCAAGTGTAAAAGAATACCAGTTTGAGCGGTTGTACCGTAATTTGTACAACCCGGACTTCTATCTGCTGGCCTATAAGAACATCGCGGCCTCACCGGGCAGCATGACCACAGGCGCAGATGGACTGTCCATCAACAACATGAGTATGGCTCGTATCAACAAAATCATCGCGTCCCTAAAAGACCAGACCTACCAGCCCAACCCGGCCCGGAGGACGTACATCGCCAAAAAGAATAACCCGGCGAAGCAGCGCCCTTTGGGTATTCCGTCTACCAACGATAAGCTGGTGCAGGAAATCATACGGATGCTGCTGGAGGCCATCTATGAACCCACCTTCTCCAATCTGTCCCACGGCTTCCGACCCAAGCGAAGCTGCCATACGGCATTGTCCCAAATCAAGGATACCTTCACAGGTGTACGTTGGATGGTGGAGGGCGACATCAAGGCTTGCTTTGACTGTTTCGACCACCACGTTCTCATTGATATTCTACGGCGGCGCATTAAGGATGAAGCGTTTTTGTCCCTCATGTGGAAGTTCCTGAAAGCCGGATATATGGAGCAATGGGAATACCACAAAACCTACTCCGGCACCCCCCAGGGCAGCGGCATGAGCCCTATTCTGGCAAACATCTACCTCTCCGAGCTGGACACTTTCATGGAGAAATACAAGGCCCGTTTTGACACTGAACCCTTCAAACGCAACGCCAGCAAAGAATATGAGAAAATTGCCAGACGCTACCGCAAGGCAAAGAAAAAGCTGGACGCGGGAGACCACTCGAAAGAGGCTGTCCAAGAGTTCAAAGCGGCCCAAAAGCTGAAACTGTCCACACCCTACGCCGACGTGCTGGACGCTGATTTTAAGCGGATACAGTACAACCGCTATGCAGATGACTTTGTGGTGGGCGTGATCGGCTCGAAGCAGGACGCAATATCCATCAAAGAGGATTTGCGGCGATTCCTGTCCGAAAAGCTGAAGCTCACTCTCTCCGAGGAAAAGACAAAGGTCACTCATTCCAGCCAGGCGGTGCGTTACCTGGGCTATGACATTCGGGTCGTCCGAGATAAAGCAACCAAACGGGATAAGAACGGCGCATTAAAGCGTCCGTGGTATGGAAAGGTGTTCCTCTATGTTCCCCATGAAAAATGGGAGAACAAATTGCATGAACTTCGAGTAATGCAGGTCAAATGGGATGAAAACCGGGGCCGTGACTTCTGGCGGCCCATGCACCGAAACGAGCTGCTCAACAGCACGGATATTGAAATCGTCAGGCAGTACAATTCGGAAATTCGCGGCTTGTACAATTTCTATCGTATCGCGGAAAACGTCGGCGTACTGAGCAAATTCTACTATATGATGCGCTACAGTATGCTGAAAACCTATGCCGGAAAATACCGCACCAACGTCAGCAAAATTAAGAAAAGATATATGCGCGGTGGTGTGTTCCGGGTGCCCTATATCACTAAATCCGGACCCAAACTGTGCGAGTTTTACCATGATGGATTTCGCAAACAGGACAAGGGTTATGACAACGTGCAGGACACCCTTCCCCGGTATATCCGCTATGATGGGAGAAATACCCTTGCGAACAGGCTGAGAGCCGGTATCTGCGAGCTGTGCGGCAACAAAACGGACGATATTCGTATGCACCACGTCCGCGCCCTGAAAAAGCTCACCGGCAAAACCGAGGCGGAACGCCTGATGCTGCATATGCGCCGGAAGTCACTGGCGCTGTGCCCGTACTGCTATCAGTCTACACTTGCTCAAGAACCGTGATGGTGATTGCGCTTGGAGCCGGATACGCGGAGACGTGTGAGTCCGGTTCTGGAGGCGGCTCCGCCGAGACCGCTGACGAAAGTCAGTATGGCGCGGCGGTGCCTACCTCACATTTCCCTCCAGGTCGGTTTCCTCGAAGGTGATATAAATGGGTTCGCTTCCCCCTCTGGGGATGAATCCTCCGGGGCGGGAGTTTCCTGAGACTCGTCAGTCGGTTCCGTTTCCGGCGCGGTCCCGGCCGGCAGCTTACCGCTATCCTCGCCGCAGCCACAGAGCAGGACCAGCGACAGGAGCAGAAGCCCGAAAAGTATCTTGTGCCGTTTGTTCATGTCCGTTCCCCCATTTTTACAGCTTTTTTTGTCTTGTGAGAATACACGCTTCAACCCGGTCCGCTATGATACCTTGGTCCCGCTGAGGATAATAGTCCAGGGCCGGCCGCAGGACCTCCTGGACCTGATCTGCTGTCATCTTCGGTATCGCCAGCTGTGGCCCGTACAGGCTGCGGGCTGTGTTCATCTGCCGGGTGAAGGCGGTGTTGAAGGGCCTGGCCCGCAAAGCGGAGATTAGAGCTGGTGGCGCGATGTCCATGGGGGAGAGTTGCGTGTTGGAGAGGAGTCCCGCTCCGTTGTCGAAGATTGGGCAGTAGTCGTATTTGCCGTCCCGCTCAAGGACCGCAATGTTATTCAAATGCCGGTCATCGTTGCAGAACAAGGCGTCGATCTCAAAGAGCAGGGTCAGGTATTGGGGAAACAGCTCCAGGTTCGTGATATCCGCCGTCGCCTCCGCTAGATAAGCGATGCGCTTTTTGTCGCTGGGAAGCCGCGTCAGCTTTTCCCGCAGGGGCTTCCCCAAAAGGCTGGACAGCAGACGGTTGACGGTGATGAAGGACTGCCCGGGCCGCAGAAAGTTTTTGCTGGAACAGCCTGTGCGCTCCCGCCCGTGGACCTGGAGCCGCTCCATCCGATAGCGGACAAAGGTAAAGGGCATTTCTGTTTCAAGATTGCTACGCTCCAGAAGCACAGAAACAGCGGTTTCCGCCAATGCCTCATAGCCAAATTGGTCCAGCTTGTACCAGCGGTCTGGCGCTCGGTCGTACCACTTTTCCTGATTCCCTTTCGAGGAGGTTTCCGCGATTTTTTCATCCGTCACCAGCCGAATCGTCATTTCAGAACCTCCATGGACAACCACTGTTGGTCCTCTGCCATACGTCCGCCTGTCTTCTCAATAATGGCTAAGGGGTCGTAAGTGTCTAATCCCAGCGCCTCTAAATACTCCCGCAGTCCGGCCCGCTGCCGGGGGATACAGCGTTCTTCAAGGAACTGCTGGAAGTCTTCCCAAGCAGGAAGTGGGTTGTTTCCAAAGGCGGTTTTAACCAGGGGAACGGGCTGGTTTTCCACAGCCAATGTCTGCCCGGTGAAGTCCGCGTAGACCGTAGAGCAGAGCGTATCTCCGTCATAGAGCCGCAGGACACGGACCTCATGGCCCGTCGCCAGCTGCCGTGCCGCAAATTCCGGGCCGCTAAGACGGCGGGACAGCGTGATGCTGGTTCCGTCAAAAACCAGCTCCAATTCCCGATGACTTTCATCAATCTCCATCGCCTCCACCCATGATGTGGGCAGTGTGACCTTGCAGGTCTTTGAGCCGCTGGAGGCGGTTCCCCCGGCGAAGCTGATATTCATTTTGGCAATGCGCCGTTCCATTTCCTCACCTCATTTCTATTATAGTATATTCGGTACGAATATGCAAGGATTAAGAGAGCATAATTACTGGGCAAGGTAAATGCTGGCCAGAAAATCTGACCAGCATTGCGCTTATATTCATAATTCGATTTCCTGCTCCACCTCAGCGCCGCCCTTGAATATGATGAATAAGCGCCGCGCATCCAAAACCCTCACGGTATCCAAGACTTGACGGATAATCGTCTCGTTATACTCCGTCAGTTGGAATGGCAAATGATACGTATTCTTCCGGCGCTCCTCTTCATATTGCTGCATATCAAATGCGCCAATATATTCATCGTACTCCGCACGCTGCTTTACCAGTTCCCGGAATTGAGCTTCATGAGTTTCCCAATCTTTTTGCTCAACGCATTGCATCAGCAATTCCACAAATGAATAGTCGATTCTTCTTTGAAATTCCAAAAGATTCGCATATAGTTCGGGCCAACTCGTTGCGGGCGGAATAGAGTCGGCAGAGGACGATTCAAGTAAAGTCCTGTTGAATGGGGCGAGCAGATATTCCGGACGATAGAGCTGGTGGTTGATTGCGGCTATCAGGGCTTGCTGCAAAGGCGCTTCGTCTAATGTTGGAGAGTGCTTGCAAAATTTCTTGCCATGGTCAAGCCGGTTGCAGCAGCGCCAGACGGTACGAATCTTACCGCTATTGCGCATGTGCCACACACAGCGGCGGCAGGGTGTACCGCATTCTCCACAAATGAGAATTCCTCTCAAGGCGTGCTTGCTGGAATATGTTTTGGGCCGTTCAGAAGAGGAACTTTCAATCGCGCCGACAGCCTCGCCGCGGCGTTCCAACTCCCTTTGCACCAAATCGAACATTTCATGAGATATGATAGCAGGATGGCAGTGCTTTACCAAATATTTGGGGAGCTCACCAACATTCTTACACCTCTTTTTGGATATAGGGTCTGTCGTATAAGTTTTTTGCAGAATTGCGTCTCCTGTATATTTTTCATTCCGCAGAATGCTGTCAATGGTGGATATATTCCACTTTTCTTTTCCCGCTTTAGTAAGGTTCTTTCGGCTCTCCAGCAGTGTTTTGATGTCGCGCAGACTGTATCCGCTCAAATAAGTAGCATATATCTCCCGAACGATTTCCGCCTCTTCCGGTATGATTTCCAGCTCACCGTCTTCACCTTTTTGATATCCAAGCCAGTTTTTATAGCTGTATCTCACATTTCCTTCTTTGAACGATGCCCGAACGCCCCATTTTACCCGGCTGCTGATGGCTTCGCTCTCGGCTTGGGAGGTTGCTCCCATCAACGTCAAGATCAGTTCATTCATCATCTGGGAGGTGTCAATTCCCTCTGTTTCGAAAATAATGGGAATATTCAACCGTTGAAGAAGGCGGACGTAATACAGGCAATCCAACGTATTTCTCATAAAGCGAGAAATGGACTTTGTAAGAATCAAATCGATTTTGCCTTGCTTACACTTGCGAATCATGCGCTGAAATCCATTGCGCTTTTCGACCGAAGTGCCTGTGACGCCTTTGTCCGCAAAAATGCCTGCTAAGATCCAATCCGAATTAGAAAGGATTTTATTTGTATAGTACTTCTTCTGTGCCTCGTAGCTATTTTGCTGTGCCTCCAAACTGGTTGAGACCCGGCAATAGGCAGCGACCCGCAGCTTTCTATGTCCGTTTTGCTTTTCCACCGGATCTTTAGCGGGCAGTTCGATTACTTCTCGTTTCATGACAGAGTGCCCTCCCTGCTGGTGGAGGACTGCATATAATTTTGAATCAGTGCATACTGGTATTCCGGAAACAGCCACGCTTTAAAATGGCAAAATATTTCTGGATGAGCATAGGTGCCTCCGGTTTTGCCGGCTTTCGATTGGATTCCGACAGCGCCAGTGGCTTCGACCCATTTCTTTGCAGTAAAGGTGGTGGGAGATATGCGTAAATCTTCCATTAAATCATGATACCCAGTGTCATTGAAATGGGGGTTGTTCTGCAACTCCCATGTACGCAAAAATTCGATTGTCCGAGTTTCCCGCAGCCAACATTGAATGAGATAGCCTGATGAGGAACTGTCTTTCTCTTTGGCAAGTGAGGTCAGTGAAAGATACGGGCTATCTTGTGAACGTGTAGCCGGGGCTGGTATTTCCGAAATTTCTTTGATGATAGGGCGAGGGACTCCAAGGGAAGCGTCAATGTGGTAACGGTCATACAGTATTTGATCATATCGCGAAAAGGCATCATCGGTGATGATGCCTTTTTCCAGAAGGGATTTCAATATGACTTCTTTGGAAAAAATATATGAAACATGATTCCGTTTGCTTTATCCCTTCTTAATAATATGGGCCACCAGCCTCAAATTCCGCTCAATAAGCACCTGCCGGGCCTCCGGGTCCCCTTGGGCATATTTCTCCAGCCATTCCCGTTCCTCCGCGGCGGTGAGCGGCTTGGGGAAGGACCCGCTGCCGGAAAGCCGCAGGGAAAACAACAGCGTGTTTGCGAACATCAGCAGTGCGACAGACAACATAAGACCTCCATACCGGGGCCGCCGGACGCCGAGCCCCGGCCGCCGCGTTTGCGGCCAGCGGCGTACCGGATTCCGAGGCGGCGCGGAAGCCTGGCCTCTGCCCTATTCCTATGAAAACCAGGGAAGTCCCTATGCTGCCCTTTACTACGACGGACCGCCGTGTTATACTGTGGCAAACGTCCAACGAAAGGGGGCGGTGCCGTGGCCTGGACCGTCTACATGCTCCGCTGCGGGGACGGCAGCCTATACACCGGCTGTACCAACGACTTGCCCCGCCGGGTGGAGGCCCATCGGAGCGGCAAAGGAGCCAAGTACACCCGCAGCCGCCCACCGGTGGCGCTGGTCTATCAGGAGGAGGCGGAGGACAAATCCGCCGCCCTCCGGCGGGAGGCCGCCATCAAACACCTGGGCCGCGCCAAAAAGCTGGCGCTGGTTGAGGGGAAAGGGGAATCGCACCATGGAGATTCGACCGCTGCGGAAAACGGACAGCCGCCTGGAGGTCAGCCGGATTTATGAGGAGAGCTGGAAACATGCCTATCGGGGTATCGTTCCCCAGGATTATCTGGACCATATCCCTGTGGGAGGGTGGTGCGGGGTCCTGGACCAGGCGGGCTGGGACACGCTGGTTATAACCGAGGGCGGGCGGCTGTTGGGGACCTCCAGCGTCTGCCCCTCCCGCTGGGAGGGCTGCCCGGGCTTCGGGGAGATTGTGTCGCTCTATCTGCTGCCGGAGTACATGGGCAGAGGCTTTGGAAAGGCGCTGCTGGAGGCGGCGGTGGAGGCCTTGGCGGGGCAGGGCTTCCGGGAAGTCCTTCTCTGGGTGCTGGAGGAAAACCGGAGGGCCCGGAGGTTCTATGAGAGGGCGGGATTCTCCTGTTCCGGCGATAGAATGGAAGATGAAATTGGCGGGAAGCTCCTTTGGGAAGTCCTTTACTGCCGCTCTTTGTAATAAGGCAAAAAGGCCCCGGGGTGTCTGCGCCCCAGGGACTTTCCTTATTTTCACACGCAAAAGGGCGGACCCTCAGGTCCGCCCTCCCATGGGATTCCCTTTCCCGCCTTACAAAAACCCAGGCCGGGAAGTGCCTCACAAGCTCCGCCTGACGGCCTCCTCCGAGGCGCGCTTCCTACAGGGAACGCTCTTTCTCCGCGCATCCGCCGCAGCTGCCGCAGGAGCAGCAATCGCCGTTACAGCCACCCTTTCGTTTATGGTCCCGCCACAGGGACCGAATGGCCAGGGCCGACACGGCGGCCAGCGCCAGCAGAACCGTCAGGGTTCCAAATACTTCCGACATAGTGTCCGCTCCTTCTGTCAAGTTTCTCAGGCCCGGAGGGCGGAGGCGGTCTGCTGCCGCTCTTCCCTGGGCTGCCGGTATCCTTTACGGCCCAGCAAATACACGACTCCCGCCAGCAGGGCCAGGGCGGCCACGGTGCCGGGGCCAAAGGCAGCCTCGCCGGTGAACAGCCCGCCCAGCTGAAAGACCACCAGGGCGGCCCCATAGGCAAAGATGCACATATATCCGATGGCCGCCGCCGTCCATTTGGCGCTGTTCATCTCCCGGCGGATGGCTCCCATGGCGGCGAAGCAGGGAGCGCAGAGCAGGTTAAAGATCAGGAAGCTATAAGCGCTCATGGCCCCGAAGTCCGCGCCCACCAGGGCCCAGATGGCCTCTCCGTTGTCCCCCAGCTCCTCCCCGGCAAAGCTGTACAGCACACCGAAGGTGGAGACCACCTCCTCCTTGGCGATGAGGCCGGTAAAGGTGGCCACGGTGGCCTTCCACGCCATATCTCCCGCCCAGCCGATGGGGGCGAAGACCCAGGCCACCCCGCGGCCAAGCATGGCCAGAAGGGAGGCGTTGTTGTCCGCCACCGCCTGGAAGACGCCGTTCACGAAGCCGTAGCCCTGGAGGAACCAGAGGACCATGGAGCTCAGGAGAATCATGGTCCCCGCCCGCTTGACGAAGCTCCACCCCCGCTCCCAGGTGGCCCGGAGGACGTTGGCGGCTGAGGGCGCGTGGTAAGCGGGCAGTTCCATGACAAAGGGAGCGGGGTCCCCCGCGAAGGCCCTGCATTTTTTCAGCATGACGCCGGAGAGGACCACGGCGGCAAGGCCGGCGAAGAACGCGGACACCGCCACCCAGGCGGACCCGCCGAACACCGCCCCGGCAAAGAGGCCGATGATGGGCAGCTTGGCCCCGCAAGGGATGAATCCGGTGGTCATAACGGTTATGCGCCGGTCCCGCTCCCCCTCAATGGTCCGGGAGGCCAGGATCCCCGGCACGCCGCAGCCCGTGGCCACCAGCATGGGAATGAAGCTCTTCCCCGAGAGGCCGAAACGGCGGAAAATCCGGTCCATGATAAAGGCAACCCGAGCGATGTACCCCACGTCCTCCAGCACGGCCAAAAGCAGAAACAGCACCAGCATCTGAGGCACAAAGCCCAGCACCGCCCCCACGCCGGCGACAATGCCCTCCTGAATGAGGCCATATAGGGCGGACCCCTCCGCAACGCCCAGGGCGGTTAGGACGCGGTCAAACAGTCCGGGGACCCACTGGCCGAAGAGAACGTCGTTTGCCCAGTCCGTGCCCCTGGTTCCGATGGAGATTCCCCAGCCGCCCATGGCCACGGCGTAGACGCAAAACAGGATTCCCGCGAAAATGGGCAGGGCCAGAAGGCGGTTGGTGACAATCCGGTCGATTTTATCGGAGACGCTGAGGCTGTGCCGGGGGGCTTTTTTCTCCACGGCCTGGTCCACAACCGCGCTGATGTAGGCGTAGCGCTGGTTGGTGACAATGCTCTCGGCGTCGTCGTCCAGCTCTTCCTCGCAGTCCGCGATGTGTTCTTCCAGATGGGCGGCCAGGGCCTCGTCGATGTCCTCCAGGAGCTTTTCATCCCGCTCAAAGAGCTTGATGGCGTACCAGCGGAGGCTTCGGGCCTCCACCCGGTCCTGGATGGACTCCTCAATGTGGGCCAGGGCGTGTTCCACACTGCCGGTGAACACGGGCGGGAGCTTCTTCGCCGTCCCCGCCTGGGCGGCGGCGACGGCCCGCTCCGCCGCCTCGATGCCTCCCTCGCCCTTTAAGGCGCTCATCGCTACCACTTCGCAGCCCAGGGCCGCCCCCAGCTGATTCAGGTCAATCCGGTCGCCGTTTTTCCGCACCAGATCGATCATATTCACCGCCACCACCACCGGCAGTCCCAGCTCAATCAGCTGAGTGGTGAGGTAGAGGTTCCGCTCCAGGTTGGTGCCGTCTACGATGTTAAGGATGGCGTCGGGCTTCTCGCCCACCAGGTAGCTCCGGGCCACCACCTCCTCCAGCGTGTAGGGGGAGAGGGAGTAGATCCCCGGCAGATCCTGAATGATCACGTCCCGATGTCCCTTGAGCCGGCCCTCCTTCTTTTCCACGGTGACGCCGGGCCAGTTGCCCACGTACTGATTGGACCCGGTGAGCTGGTTGAACAGGGTGGTTTTTCCGCAGTTCGGATTACCCGCCAGGGCGATTTTGAGATCCATTGCCTCCGATGCTCCTTTCTCGATAGTTATTTTAGACTAACCAACAGTTCGAAAATAAAGGCCGTTCTGCTTAAACGACCTCAATATTTTCCGCGTCCGCTCTGCGCAGACTAAGCTCGTATCCCCGGAGATTCAGCTCCATGGGGTCCCCCAGAGGGGCCACCTTCCGTACCAGAATCTCCACGCCCTTGGTGATGCCCATGTCCATAATCCGGCGCTTGACCGGGCCGTCCCCCCGGAGCTTGGTCACGGTGACGGTTTCGCCCACCTGGGCGTCTTTCAATGTTTTCATCCTCGTTCCTCCTGTCTGTGTTCCCGGGGGCCGCCCTGGGGGCTCCCGGAGGGGCCTAAATCAGAATCCGGTTGGCCATGGTCCGGTCCAGGGCAACCCGGCTGTCCTTCACCTGAAGGATGAAATTCCCCGCAATCTCGCTGACCACGGTGAGCGTGCCGTCCACCACAAAGCCCAGCTCCGCCAGGTGCTGCCGGACCTCGTCCTTTCCCGTGATCTTCCGAATGGTGACAGTTTCGCCTGTTTTTGCCATAGAAAGGGGTATCATAGGGAACCTCCTGTCCGCGATTTTTGAAGTTAGCTGATTCTAACTCCTGTTTACAATTTGAGGATTCAGGCAACGAACTCCGGTTGTCAAGCGCGTTTTTCCAAAATTGAAAAATGCTTCGTCCCCAGGGCGGCCATGGGTTGTTAAACAAATTTTGAACTTTTCCAGCAAGCAATTGCAATGCCCAAAGAGTTGCCCTATACTAAATTCGAAATAAAGGCGCCCGAAAGGGGCGGAAAGGAGCGCTGGAATGAAGATTCTCGTGTTATCCGACTCCCACGGAAATATTTCAAACATGCTTCAGGCCGTGGAACGGGAACAGCCCCGTGCGGTGTACCACCTAGGGGATTGCTGGCGGGACGGCGAGCGGCTGCGGGACCGGGTCCCGGATCTGCCTCTGGAGCAGGTGCCGGGAAACTGTGACTACTTCCGCTCCTCCCGGGAGACGGAGAAGCTGCTGTTCTTGGAGGACAAGCGGGTGCTGCTCTGCCACGGGCACACTTACGGCGTCAAGCAGTCCCTGCTGGCGGCGGGACTGGCGGCGGAGGAACGGAATCTGGACCTCTTTCTGTTCGGCCACACCCACAAGCCCCTGGTGGACATGCGGGGAAAAACCCTGTTTTTGAACCCCGGCAGCATCGGGGACTACGCCCGGCCCACCTACGGTGTGGTAACGCTGGAGAACGGAAAGCTGGACGTCCGGACGGCGTTGCTGCGGGGATAGCGTATTCTTGGCCGGGTTTTAAAGGACACCTAAATGAATAAGGGAGTGGAGAGTGTGAGGCGCTGCATGGTCTAAGCCGGAATCGTCCAAACTAACGTCAAATTGAAAAGGAGAAGCTTTCATGACGATTCCGGCTCCAACGAAGCTGTACCCCAGAACCGGGGACAGACAGACGATTTATCTGAAAAATGCCATTCAGAACCCCCGGATTGAGGTGGGGGATTTTACCATCTACAACGATTTCGTCAACGACCCCTGTGACTTTCAGCAAAACAACGTGCTATACCACTACCCCGTCAACGGCGACCGGCTCACCATCGGCAAATTCTGCTCCATCGCCTGCGGGGCAAGGTTTCTGATGAACAGCGCCAACCACGCCATGGGCTCCCTGTCCACCTATGTGTTCCCCATTTTCTACGAGGAGTGGGGCCACGGCATGGAGGTCACGGAAGCCTGGGATCACCGGGGGGACATTGTGCTCGGAAACGATGTGTGGATTGGCTACGAGGCCGTGATTTTATCCGGCGTCACCATCGGCGACGGGACCATCGTGGCCGCCCGGTCTGTGGTGACGAAGGACGTGCCGCCGTATACCATCGTGGGCGGCGTTCCGGCAAAGCCCATCCGGCGGCGCTTCGACCGGGAGACCATCGACGCTCTCCTGGAGCTGCGCTGGTGGGACTGGCCTCCCGAGAAGCTGTCCGGCAGCCTCCGGGCCATTCAGAAGGGTGACCTGGAAGCCCTGCGGCGGAACGCCTGAGCCCTGCGCGAAACAAGAGAAGCCCCGCCGCAATAGCGGCGGGGCTCTTTTCGGTGTGTCTGCTCAGCGGACGTGGATTTTCTCCAGGAAGTCCGTGAAGGATTTTGCCTTCCGGCAGTCCTCCGGATTCTCCAGAAAACTGTTCAGGAATTCATCATATTCCTCGTGGAAAATGTAGTAGACCCAATGATTGGATCCGCCGCCGGCTTCGATGAAATAGGAATCTCCGCTCTGGTCGGAGCAGAAGGGCACCAGTGTCTTGGGGAGAAATCCGTCGGCCTGCTGCCATTTCAGCATATGCTCGATGGTCAGGATATTCGGATGAAAGGTCCGGGTGAGGCCGTGGAACTCCGCCAGGGGCAGCTCATATTCGTCATCACCGACGAAGTATTTCCGCCCCTCCTGGAAAAATCCTCCATTCTGCTTCCGGTAAAAGTCCTTCATATCCTCCGGAAGGACCACGCCGAAGGCCTCCTCAAAGGCCCGGAATTCCTCCTCCGTGACCCCCGGTTCCCCATGGGGCTCCAGAAACGTATCCAATGCCTTCACGCCTCCTGAAATTCGTAGTCCACCGCCACCCGGTCCTCCCGGATGGACTTGCACAGGGCGGAGACCGCCTTGTGCCGGGGGTCGTTCTTATAAGCCTCCAGGTCCTCCAGGCTCCGGAACTCGCTGACCAGCACGGCGTCGTAATTCCCGGCTCCCACGTTCCGGGCCACCTCGCTCCGGAGGAGCTGGGGAACGACGCCCTGGAGCGCCCGGAGGCCGTCCAGAAACGCGCTCTGCTCCGCCTCGGTACCGGGGCGGAATTTCCACATGACGATATGACGGATCATAGCCTCACTTCCCGTTCTTCCGGTTATAGGCCTCGATGCCCAGGCCCAGCAGCTGGACGGCCCGGGTCAGCTCCGCTGGGTTGGTGACGTAGGCGATGCGGATTTCACTGCGGCCCTTGCCGGGGGTGGCGTAGAAGCCCTCGCCGGGGGCGTACATGACGGTTTCGCCTTGATCCTCGAACTCTTGCAGCAGGAAATATTGGAGCTTCTCCGCGTCGTCCACCGGCAGGGTGGCCATGACGTAGAACGCGCCCTCCGGGGAGCTGTGCGTGACGCCGGGGAGCTTGGACAGGGCGGAGACCAGGGCGTCCTTCCGCCGGCCGTACTCGTCCCGGACGGAGGCCAAGTAGTCGGGCGTCATGCTCCGGTAGAGGGCGGCGGCGCCGATTTGGTCCAGCGTGGCGGCGCAGAGGCGGCCCTGGCAGATCTTCATGGCCAGCTCCATAAAGTGCCGGTTCCGGGAGATCAGAGCGCCCACCCGGGCGCCGCAGGAGGAGAAGCGCTTGGAAATGGAGTCGGTGACGATGATGTTGTCCGCCGCGTCCTGGAATTCCAGCAGGGAGCTGAGCTTCTTCCCGGAGTAGATGATCTCCCGGTATACCTCGTCGCTGATGAGGAAGAGGTCGTGCTTCTTGCACAGGTCCACCAAAAGCGACTGCTCCTCGTGGGTGAGGACCGCGCCGGTGGGGTTGCCGGGGTTGGTAATCATGATGGCCTTGGTGCGGGGGGTGATGAGGGGCTCGATCTTCTCCCGCCGAGCGAAACGGTAGCCCTCCTCCGCCGTGGTGGGGATGGGGACGATTTTGCCGCCGGTGACGCCGATGAAGGTGCCGTAATTCGGATAGAAGGGCTCGGGAATCAGAACCTCGTCCCCGTCGTCCAGAATACAGGCCGCGGCCAGCTGCAAGGCCTCGCTGCCGCCGAAGGTGGCCAGGATGTCCTCCTGGGCCAGGGAGACGTCGAAGCTCTGGTAATAGTTCCGCACGGCCTCCAGATAGACCGCCTCGCCTCCGGCGGGGGCGTAGGCCAGGACGCTGTCCTGAAAGCCCCGCACGGCGTCAAAGAATGCCTTGGGCGTCTCCACGTCGGGCTGGCCGATGTTCAGGTGGAGGACACGGCGGCCCGCTGCCTCCGCCGCCACCACATAGGGGTGGAATTTCCGAATGGGGGAGAGGCTGCACGCCTCGCATTTGCTGGAAAACTTCATCCTTTTCGCCTCCTTGGGGCTGTTGTTTTGAATTTTGCGCACAAGTACAGCATGCTCATTTTCCTATTGTAGCATTTCCGCGCCCCATGTCAAACGCTTTTCCAAAAATCGGCGTTTTGCCTGACGGAGCCGAAGAAGCCCCGGCGGCGGCTGGGCAAACTGCGCAAAAAAGCGCCGGAATTTCTCTCCGGAGCCCGGGCTTCCCCTCCGCCGGAAGGGCCGGAGGGCAAATATCAAGAGAAGAATGCGGAAAAAACCTGAAAAGACGGTTGACATTTCAAAATAGATTACTATAATAGGTGCCAGCATGATAGAGGCGCGAACGTCAAGAGTATGTCTCCCCAAGGGACAGGCCCGGGGAGGAGGAAAGGGGCTTTCGCCGAGGTTTCGCCCGTTCCGGCCTGAGTGGAACGCGAAGCCGGGCCGCAGGATAAGATTCTGTGGACTGTCACTCCGTTGGGAGTGGAGCGCTGTCGTGGATTCAACCGTTTCGTGTGTGCGGATGAAGTCATGGCAAGCTGTCATGACTTCATTTTTTGTTTAGGAGAGAGTGTTATGAGAAACCTGAGAAGACGGTTTCTGCCCCTGCTGGCAGTGGTACTGCTGCTGTGCGCGGCGATGACCGTCCCCGCCCTGGCCGCCGGAGAGGACCTCACCGAGGTGGCCGGAACCAAGTACATTGAGTGCGGCGACTGCGGCACGGCGGGCGTGGTCCTGTCCGAGGACCTGGAGGCCGTCACCTGCGAGTCCTGCGAAGGCGTGGGCTATGTGGAATCCCCCAGCGGCTTTTACAACAGCTTCTGGTCCCTGTTGCCTCCCATCATCGCCATCGCCCTGGCCCTGATTACCAAGGAGGTCTATTCCTCCCTGTTCCTGGGCATTCTGGTGGGCGGTCTGCTGTACTCCAACTTCGCCTTTGAGGCCACCATCCTTCACGTGTTCAACGACGGCATTGTGGCCTCCGTCACCGACAGCTACAACATGGGCATCCTGATCTTCCTGATCATCCTGGGCTCCATGGTGTGCCTGATGAACAAGGCGGGCGGCTCCGCCGCCTTCGGCCGCTGGGCCAAGGACCACATCAAGAGCCGCGTCGGGGCCCAGCTGGCCTCCGTGCTCCTGGGCGTGCTGATCTTCATTGACGACTATTTCAACTGCCTCACCGTGGGTAGCGTCATGCGGCCCATCACCGACAAGCACAACATCTCCCGGGCGAAGCTGTCCTACATCATCGACGCCACCGCCGCCCCGGTTTGCATCATCGCCCCCATCAGCTCCTGGGCCGCCGCCGTGGCGGGCTTCGCCGAGGACGGCCAGGGCTTCAATCTCTTCCTCCGGGCCATTCCTTACAACTACTACGCCCTGCTGACCATCGTCATGATGGTGGGCATGATCCTCATGAAGACCGAGTTTGGCCCCATGTCCCGGTACGAGAAGAACGCCATTGAAAAGGGCGATCTCTTCTCCGGCTCCAATCCCTACGCCGGAGCCGAGGACAACGCTCCCGAGGGCAAGGGCACCGTGCTGGACCTGGTGCTCCCCGTGGTGGTCCTCATCATCTGCTGCGTCATCGGCATGATCTACTCCGGCGGCTTCTTTGACGGCGAGGGCTTCATCACCGCCTTCTCCAACTCCGACGCCTCCGTGGGCCTCATGCTGGGCAGCGCCTTCGCCCTGGTCTTCACTCTGGTGTATTACCTCATCCGCCGCTCCATGAGCTTCAAGGAAATGATGGGCTGCATCCCCGAGGGCTTCAAGGCCATGGTTCCCGCCATCATGATCCTCACCTTTGCCTGGAGCCTGAAGAACATGACGGACTCCCTGGGCGCGAAATTCTTTGTCCGGGATTTCGTCCGGTCTTCCGCCAGCGGCCTCCAGATGATCCTGCCCTTGATCGTGTTCGCCATCGGCTGCCTGCTGGCCTTCGCCACCGGCACCTCCTGGGGCACCTTCGGCATCCTGATTCCCATCGTGCAGAACGTTTTCTCCATGGACAACCCCATGGCCATCGTCTGCATCTCCGCCTGCATGGCCGGCGCCGTCTGCGGCGACCACTGCTCTCCCATCTCCGACACCACCATCATGGCCTCCGCGGGCGCCCAGTGCGACCACGTGAACCACGTGTCCACGCAATTGCCTTACGCCATCACCTGCGCCGTGGTGTCCGGGATTACCTACCTCATCGCGGGCATCCTGGTGAGCATGGGGGCCCCGGGCCTGCTGGGCCTGCCCATCGGCATCGTCCTGATGGTCGGCGCACTGTTTGTGATCCGCTCCAAAAATCCCAGCGCAAGCTAAGCCACCCCCCGGAAGAAACTCCACCTTCCTTCTGCCCGCGCCCGGTCTTCGATCGGGCGCGGGCTTTTTGGGGTTGACTTTCTTCTACAATTGTATTATTATAACAATACACCAACTCAATAATACAATTGAAAGGAAGCACGCGCATGGAGAGTATAAGAACAAGGGGACTCAGCTCCACAGGGCTGAAATGGATTGCCCTGATTTTGATGGTCCTGGACCACATTCACTATTTCTTCGCTTACACAGGACGGGTGCCGGAGTGGTTCAGCATGGCAGGGCGGCTGGCCGCGCCACTGTTCCTGTTCTGCCTGGTGGAGGGATTTTCCCATACGCATGACCGAAGGCGGTACTTCATGAAAGTATACGCAATCCACCTTCTGATGTCCGGTCTGCTGTTTTTGATGGTATGCGGCCTCCTTCCGGTGCGGCCCGATGGCTTCTATCCCATGAACGGCATGATGACCTCCTTTTCCATTTTGATGGTGGTTTTTCAGGGCATAGACTGGCTGGGGGAGAAGCGCTGGGGCCCGGGCCTGGCGGCGGTGGTTCTGCCCCTGGCGTGGCCTGTTCTGGCGGGGCTGCTGATGCAGGGGGTACCTGCCCTGCAAATGCCTCTGTCTGTCCTGGCCTATACCCTCCTGCCCATGTGGAACAGCAACCCGGACGCCAGTCTGCCCACTCTTGTAACCGGTATCCTGCTCTATCTGCTCCGGAAAAACCGGAGGGCGCAGGTGGGGGCCTTCGGAGGGTTCACCCTGCTGTACTTCTTGGGCTATGTGGGATGGGTGGTCTCCGGACTGCCGGATTTTCATTGGACTCAGATGTTTACCCTTTACTACGAGTGGTACGGCGCCCTTGCGGCTGTGCTGATGCTGTGTTACAATGGAGAGCGGGGGCAGGGGCCGAAGCGCTTCTTTTACGTGTTCTACCCTGCTCACGTCTACATTTTATACGCGTTGTCCTGGGCGGCGTATCCGCTCCTGGCGGGAGGCTGAGCGGGAGCAGAAAGGACGGGGAGATGAAGGAAAAACCGAGGAAGATTTTAGGAAGCGTGTTTGCCGCGCTCTTGCTGTTGCTTGTAATCGCTCCCCTGTGCCTGTATGCCCTGCTGCGGCTGGGCTGGCCGCCGGTTATCGGGAACCTGTCCGCCGCCGGAAAGCTGAAAACCTACGCCGCCCAGGTTTACCCGGACGCGGAGCCGGAGGGCTTCTGGGCCGGGTACAATCTGGTGGACGGGTGCTATTCCCTGAACTTTTTGGGCCCCAGCGGAGAGAGCCACTCCCTGCGCTACAACGCGGGGACGGCGCTGGTGCGGGACGACCGGCGGGAGGAGGCCCTCCGGGGGACGCTGGAGATCGACAAGGCCCTGCGGATGAACGGGCTGCAAAGAGCGGGAATCTATTGGTGGGTCTCCTGGGACTACCGGGAGCCGGAGACGCCGCTGGTTACCATCCGGCAGGACTTCCGGGACCCGGAGACCGCCCCGGTCCCGGACGAGGCGGCCATACGGGAGAAGCTAGCGGACCGGGCCATGGAGCTTTACGAAGTCCTGTCCCCGGTGACGCCGGTCTATAAGGTCTCCGTGTATTACGGACACGATGCCCTCCGGCCGGACGCCAGGCTTTTGTGGTATTGGATCAGCGTGGAGCTGCCGGAGGACACGCCGCTGACCCGGGAGATGGTACTCTCCGGGAAGCTGATGGACGATTCTTGAATGGCGCCGGCTGTTTTGCTTCGTAAAACAAGGCCAAGCGCCGTTGCCTGAGAGAAATCCTTCCAACAAAATCACCCAATCAAGCGAGAACCCCAAAAAGCCGCCGGCCAGGCCCCATGTCATCCCCCAGGGAACCGGCGCGGGGCTGTCGGGAGAAACCAGGGGAAACGAGAAAGGAGCGCCGTTATGCGCGAGATATGGAAAGGCCTGCTGGCCCTGCTGGAGCGGGGAGAGGACGCCGTATTGGTCACCGTAGCCTCCGCCCAGGGGTCCACCCCCCGGGGAGCCGGGGCCCAGCTGCTGGCGGGCCGGGACGGCTTAGCCGCCGGGACCGTCGGCGGCGGCCCTGGGGAGGCCCAGGTTCTGGCCCTGGCGGCGGAGCTGCTGGAGCAAGGCCGGTCCGCTGTTCGGACTCTGGAACTGCGTCATGGCGGGGAGCTGGACTCCGTGTGCGGAGGGGAGCAGACGGTGCTGCTCCAGTTTGTGCCCCGGGGCAGCCAGGGCTGGAAGGCCTTGGGCCGCGAGGCGCTGAACCGGCTGGAAGACCGCCGGGGCGGTTGGCTGGTCCTGGCGGCGGACCGGGACCCGGTGCTGCTGGAGGAGGGCCCCGGCGGCAGCGCCTGGGACGGACAGCGGCTGCTTTTGCCGTTGCCCAAGGGGGAGCGGGTCGTGATCTTCGGCGGCGGGCACTGTGCCCTGGCCCTGGCACCGGTGCTGCGGAGCGTGGGCTTTCGGGTGACGGTGTTCGACAACCGGCCGGAGTTTGCCTGCCCGGAGCGCTTCCAGGAGGCGGAGGCTGTGATCTGCGGGGATTATACCCGCATTGCCGACGGGGTGGAGCTGACGGAGGAGGACTATGCCGTGGTCATGACCAGCGGGCATCGCCACGACTTCGAGGTGGAGGAGCAGCTGCTCCGGCGGCCGCTGGCCTACCTGGGCGTTATGGGCTCCCGGACGAAGACCGCCTATGTGAACGGGAAGCTCCGGGAGGCGGGGATTCCGGAAGAGGCAATCCGGCGGGTGCATACTCCCATCGGCACCGCCATCAAGGCTGTGACGCCGGAGGAGATCGCCATCAGCATTGCCGGGGAGCTGATTTACGAGAGGGCCTTGCGCCGGGAGAACGCCGGGGAGCTGGGGCATGAATGTCCGGCCGGGCTGTGACGCGGCTTGTCCCGGCTTATGGCGGTTCGATGGTCCGCGCCGGTTTCGCCTGAGGCTTTTGTAGACGCCTCCCGCGCGTTTTGAAATCAAGCCCGCACGGCAAATAGCGGAACGACTCCTCCAACGCCCAAAAGGGCATTGGAGGAGTCGTTTTTACCAGGATTCATTTCAGATACTTCTTAAGCTTGTAGGCAACAGCCTGAACATCAATCGGTTTGGCCAAATGGTCGTTCATGCCGCTCTCTATGCACTTTTGAATATCTTCGGAAAAGGCGTCGGCGGTCATTGCGATAATGGGAAGCTCCGCGTCCCCGCGGTCCAGTCCCCGGATGGCCATCGTCGCTTCGTGGCCGTCCATCACGGGCATCCGCACATCCATCAGAATCGCGTCGTAATACCCAACGGGGGATTCCGCAAATTTCCTGACGCAAATCTGCCCGTTCTCCGCCCAATCCAACTCCATTTCAAGGATCGAGAGCATTTCCCGTGCCACTTCCCAGTTGAGCTCGTTGTCCTCCGCCAATAAGATGCGCTTCCCACGGAGCACCAGATCAACCGCTCGTTCGTGGCTGGAGGCTTCTTCAACGCCGGTACCGGCAAACGCACTCAGCCCGTCAAACAGGGAGGACCGAAACAGCGGCTTGGAAATGAAGCCGGAAATTCCCGCCTCTCTGGCCTCGTCCGCCACCTCGCTCCAATCACAGGCCAGGAGCAGTATCCCCGGACTGTTTTCCCCGCCGTTCAAGCGAATGGCGCGGGCGGCCTCAATCCCGTTCATATCCCGCAGCTCCCAGCCCAGAAGGACCAGATGATAGCGATCCTCCTCGATCCGTTCCATCGTCCGCCCGGCGCTCAGGCACCATTCCGAACGGACGCCCATGGATTCTAACAAACGAACCGTATTGGTGCACAGCCGCTCGTCACCGTCCACCACCAGTACCTTCCAGTCCGGAAGCGGCGTGTCCGTCTCCTGCCCCGCCGCCTTTTCCACGTCAAGCACCACATGGAACTCGCTGCCCCGGCCCTGTTCGCTGTGGACGGAGATGTCTCCGCCCATGGCGTCTACGATATACTTGGTAATGGTCATTCCAAGGCCGGAGCCCTCGGTTTTCTGCACCCGGGTGTTGTCCTCCCGGCTGAAGGATTCGAAGATGACCTTTTGATACTCCTTGGACATGCCGATTCCCGTGTCGCTCACCAGGAAATGGGTGCGGACGCGGGAAGGCGTCTGCGGAAGCGCCTCCTGATACACCGTCACTTGAATGGAGCCGTTCTCCGGTGTAAATTTGACGGCGTTTCCAAGCAGGTTGATCAGGACCTGATTCAGCCGCACGCCGTCACAGCGCACATCCTCCGAAAGGATATCGTAGGCAGCCGCGTTGAAACGCTGATTCTTCGCCTTGACCTGGGGCTGCATAATATTGACGATGCAGTCCATAGCCTCTCTCAGCGACACCGTTTCCATGTTCAGCGTCATTTTTCCGCTTTCGATTTTGGATATATCCAGCACGTCGTTGATCAGCCCCAGCAGATGCTTGCTGGACAGCGCGATTTTGCGCAGATAATCCTGAACCTGTCCCGGATTGTTGGCGTTGTCCATGGCCAGGGACGTCATTCCGATGATGGCGTTCATAGGAGTGCGTATGTCGTGGCTCATGCTGGAGAGGAAGTCCTGTTTGGCCGTGCTGGCCTGCTCCGCCTCTTTTCGCGCCTTTTCCGCGTCTTTCCGGGCCATGTCCATTTCTGCGTTCACACGCTTCAGTTCGGACACCTGGTTCCTGTACAGCTTCAAATACTGAAAGAATATGTAGAGGAGCATGGCAATTACCGCGAAGGAGGCGGCGTACACAATCGTAAGCCAGTGACTGCTCATCCCCGCGATTGCGGAATCCAGCTTGTCGAAGGGGAGGACCGTCACCAGATACCAATCGCAGTAGGGGAGGCTGGTGCAGTACAGATGGCGGCGGGACTCGCCGTTTTCCAGGATGACGGAGTAATCCTCGTTGGCCCCCATGGCCTCCGTCAGCTGTTCGACGCAGGAAGCGGCCTCCTTGTCCTGTCCCTCGAGCACATGGTAAAGCCGGTCGAAATAATTTTTGTGAGCATCCCCATCGTTTCCAACAACGTAGCTGCCGTCCTTCCGTATGACAAACGAATAGCTCAGGGAATGGTCGGAATCCAGAAAGAGAACCTCGCTCATATACTGGGTGGAAAGTCCGACGACCATTGCAAGACTGCCGTCTCCGCCGGACATGGGATATTCACAGGGGACGCCGAATAAAATCACGCCGTCCCCGTTCTGGTCAACGGCGGAGGCCGTCTTGCGCTCCCCGCTTCGCAGACTCTCCAGAAAGGGCTCCGGGTGCTTGAGTTCCACGGGATCGCCGAAGATCATTTCAATTTCGCCGTTGGGCGAGTATAGGGCGGCGCACAGAAAGTGCCTCGCCTTCGCGCCGTATTCGATTTCCTCTTTCGAACCGTAACCGGAACTTCCGTCTCCCTCCGCAATGTGCGCGATGGATTCCGCCATCGTCAGGCGGAGTTCAATGATCGTCTCAAAGTGCAGCGATACCTGCTCGTTCATTCCGGCCATATAAGCGATGCCAATATCCTCAATCGTGTTTTCGCTCATATTGTGAATGGACATTCCAAGAAAGAAAAACACGAACATGGTAAAGCACATCATCACCGCGATGCTGATTTTAAATGCACGCGGCAAAGCCTTGTTTTTCATAGGTTTTCCATCTCCACAGTTTTCAACACGCTTCCTTTCCTGATCGCCGGTATGCCGGTTCGGTCAGCCCCTCAGCCGGCTCATGACCTGGAACATTTTGCGGATGTCCACCGGCTTTGCCAGGTGTTCGTTCATCCCGGCGTCCTTCGCCAGCGCAATGTCCTCGTCGAAGGCGTTGGCTGACAGCGCGATAATGGGCACGGTTTCCGCGTCCCTCCGGTCCAGACCGCGGATTACCCGCGCCGCCTCGTACCCGCTCATCACCGGCATCATCAGGTCCATCAGCACGCAGTCGAAGGCCTCCGGCTCCGCCGCCGTGAAGGCGTCCACGGCGGTCTTTCCGTTGTTGGCCGTCACGACGTCCACGCCCGCGTCCCTGAGGATGTATTCCACGATTTCGCAGTTGATCTCGTTGTCCTCCACCAGAAGCACACGCATCCCGGCAATGTTGTCCGGCATATTCCAGACCTCGTCAGCGGGTCCTTTGCGCTCCGTCTCATCGACCCGCACCGGCAGCGTGATCTGCACCACGCTGCCCTGGCCAATCCGGCTGTCGATGGCAACCGATCCCTTCATCTGGTCGACCAGCTTCTTTACGATGGACATGCCGAGCCCGACGCCGTTGTAGTTCGTCCTCGCCCCTTGGTGTTCCTGGGTGAACGGCTCAAAGATATGCTTTTTGAAATCCTCGCCAATGCCGAGTCCGGTGTCCTCAACGACAAAACGGCAGCTTGCTGTCCCGTTTTGAAAGGCGGTTTCCTCCGCCCGGACAAAGACGGCGCCGTGGGGCCGGTTATACCGGAGTGCGTTGTCGATGACATTCGTCAAAATCTGCTTCAAATGTAGCGGGTTTCCAATCACCCTGTTGTGCCGCAGCCCGGAGCGGTCCAGCTCCAGCCGGATTTCCCGCTCCTCCGCCAGGGGGGACAGAATCGTGATGCAGTCTTCCAAGGTTTCGTGCAGGTCAAAGGGCTCCTCCACCGCCGCGGGCCTTCCGCTTTCCAGCTTGCTGACCTGGAGAACGTCGTTCACCAGGGACAAAAGGTGCTCCGTCGACACCCGGATCTTCTTCCGGCACTCCCGCTGCCGCTCCGGGTCGTCCTGGCTCTTTTCCAAAATGGCCAGCATCCCCAGAATCCCGTTGATGGGCGTGCGGAGATCGTGGGACATGTGGGAGAGGAATTCGCTTTTCGCCGAGTTTGCCTGCCGCACCCGCTCCAGAAGCTCCATAATAGACTGCTCCTGCTTCTTTCTTGTCACCATGGTCTCGGTGATGTCCTGGTGGTATCCGTTCAGGCTGGCGCCGATTTTTTTGAAGGTTTTGTCCGGCACGCCGCCGCAGCGAACATAGATCTTTCCCAGCTGCGGATGTCTCCAGGGATAAACCACCTCCGAGCGTCCGCTTTTCAGCATCTCCGCCACGGTCTCCTCCACCATCTCCACATAGTCCGGCTCAACGCCGTCAAACCAATGCTGGTAGCACTCCTCCGGCCCGATCTCGTCCGGCACGCCCAGAAGAATCCGCATGGTCCGGTCCGCATACATTCTCGGCGGGCAGCCCTCTTCCATCTCAATGGTCCAGATTCCGGTCCGGGCTCCCTCCAGGATGTCTTCAAGGCTCTGCCTGGCCTCCAGCTTGTATTTCTCCTCCTGCTCCACAAGGGCATTGACGTCCCGCTGGGCAAAAATCGCGCAGTGTTCCGCCGCCGTCTTCTCTGTGGCGGAAAAATGGATCTCCATGTGCTTTAAGCCGGAGGCGCTGTCGTTGACCTGATACCGGACCGAGAACTTCTTCTTGGTCCGGAGCCGGGCCAGCACGTCCTGCTTTCTGGTCGCCGCCCGAAGCCGCTCCCGGTCCCGGGGAACCACATACTCGGAAATGTACCGCTCCATGGCCGCCGTATAGCCGTCCTGAAAATAGACCGCCCAATCCACGCCCAGTTGCCCGCCGCTGCGGTAAACCTTACAGTCACCCGTGTCGAAGTTCACCTCATAGATGCCCAGGTAATCGACACTGAGGGCGTGGAGCACGTCATAGCTCCGCTTTTGGAGCTCTCGGACCAGGTTGCGTCGTTTCAGGGAGGACACGATAAAATACGCCGCGGTTTGAAGCATGTTCGACGTGTATTCCAGCGACCGGACAGGGGGATTGTCTACGCCGTAAAAGCCGATAATCTTCTTTCCGTCGTACAGAGGGACTACCACCAGGGAATGAACGCCCTGGCGCTTCAGGTTCTCATACTGAAGCGGGTCCGACTCCCGGATATCCTCCAGGCTTTCAATGACGATGTGCTTGCCGACGCCGAACTTCCGGTACCAGCTCGCGCACACCTCCGAAGGGACGTTCTGGAGGCTCTCCTTTTCCGGCTCCACCCCGTCGGCCACCCATTCATAGGTGTTGTCGTCGCCGCCGGACTCGTTCTGCTCAAAGATATAGGTCCGTTCTCCGTTCAGCGCTTTTCCCAGATGCTCCAGCAGTACCTCCAGCGACTGGTCCGGCGTTTCCTCCAGCAGGGCGACGCGAAGGCCCTCGTTGATGACGGCCTCCAGATTCTGAACGCTTTGTATGCCGCTATACCGCTCATGGGTCCCGGCGTCCGGAGCGCTGCCTCCGGTCCCTTCCCAAAGTCCCCCTGAATATTCCATATGCCTGTCCTCCATATCGACCGATTCCCAGTCCATTGTTACCACAGCGGGTTTCCATATGCGGAGATGCTTTTCCGGAAAGCGCGGCTTCACAATGCCGGTATCCCTCCGCGTTGCTCCCGCGGCTCTGCCGCAAAAAAGGAAAATCTGAAACATAATACCATGCATCCGGCAATCATGTCAATAATATGGCGCAGAAAACTGCCCCAGCCGTACCAATGCAGAAAAACGCTTCCCGCAGCGGAAAAATTGTATACCAGGCGGGGGCCATCATCTGTTCGTTCAGCACGGCGCGGGGGGTCACTGGCCGCTTTTTGTCCATGACGGGGCCGTTCTCCGGGACCGCGGAGGCCAACGTTTGTGTGCCGGCGGGCCACGGGACAACCTCCGCCGCCGGGCCCCTGAACAGGCACCTCCAGCGTTTCAGCCGGAACGAGGAGGACCCGTCCGGACGCCGCGGGGCAACGCCGGAAAAACGGACATGTTTTGACTATGCAGCGCGACGGGATTGGGGTATAATGTTAAATCATGCCATAGGAGGGATGTGCTGTGTCCAGACACACCAGTCCGTATGAGGTGTACGCGAAATACATATTGGAAGCGGTGTATGGGGAGCGGTATGGAACGCTGCTTTTGCGGGACAAACCAGATCTTCAGACCGCAGACGGAGAGGCCGGCGTCGAGGTCACCTCCGTAAATGGAGAGGTTTTTGAGCGGCTGGTGACGGAAATTGCCATGAGCCAGCCCTATCAGGTGCCGTCGGACAGGATATTGGAGCTGTGCGCAAAATGCGGCATTGAGTATCATTCATGGCAGACCTTTGTCATCAACCCTCTCCCTGCCGCCGGATTCGTTGAGCCCTTCCGGAAAAAGCTGAAGAAGCTGAACGCCGGATATGCCTTCCTGGGACGTTACGACCTCTTCCTCTACTCGGACCGGCACATTCTGGAGGATTACGACTTGGAGCCGTTGCTGGAAACGTTATGTGAAGAGAACAAAGCGCCGATCTCTTATCAATACGTCTATATTGACACCAGCGGAAAACTGGCGTGCTTTGACCTGGCCCACGGCACCGTTGAGGTACAATCCACAAAGGGGCTCCGAGAAAAGCTGATATCCGGTTCCGCTATCGAATAGCGCGTTTCCTTCAGCCCGCTGAGCGTGCTTACAGAAGGCTTTCCAATTTGTCCGCGCTGGCTTTTCCGGCTATTGCGATTGGTACCCTTTTCTCTTTTCAACCTCTTTGTAGCTCTGCTTTTAAACACTCCTTTCGCTTTACCCGGAGTTGATTTCCTCCCGTCCATCTGATATACTGCATTTAAATTTAAAGCTTGGCAGAAAAATGGGGGATAGAGCTTTGATTTCGGTTATCATTCCGGTTTATAATGTAGAGTCCTATTTGGGCCGGTGCATCGACTCGGTCCTGCGTTCGGACTATGAGGACTTTGAGCTGATCCTGGTAAACGACGGTTCCACCGATGCCAGTCCGCGGATCTGCGCCGAGTACGCTCGGCGGGACAGCCGCGTCAGGGTCCTCTCCCAGGAGAACAAAGGCGTCTCCGCTGCCCGGAACCGGGGACTGGAGTCCTGCCGGGGGGAGTGGGTCGTGTTCGTGGACGGAGACGACTGCATCTCTCCGGACTTCCTGCGGCATATCGCCCGGGAGAGCGATCATAATCCGGACCTGATGCTGTTTGACTTCTCGTGGAACGCCACGGATCCGGCCCCGGAAGTTCCGGCGGAGACGATCCGCTATGGCCAGGAGGACATGCTCTCCCTGGTTGGAAGCACGCTCACGCTCCGGCAGCTCCGGAAACAGGGAAATGTGAATTTTCTCTCAAACTGGGCCAGGGCTATGAAGAAACGCGTGATTGACCAACATGGTCTCCGCTTCTCAGAGGACTTGTTTGGCGGCGAGGATACGCTTTTCAACATCGAATATCTCCTCCGGGCCAAGAGCTGCACCTACATTCCCCGGACGGTCTATGTTTACACAATCCACCGGGACTCCTCCTCCCACCGCTTCAATCCCAGACTCCCGGATAACAACGATCTGCTGCTGCGCAAGGTGAAGCGGGCCCTGGAGGAGCACGGAGCCTTTCCCGCCCTGGAGTTGTCCTATCATACCTATGCGCTAAATCTTATGACCTCTCTTTTGTTCCGGTCGGTCTTCAGCCCCTGGAATCCGGCTTCCTTCCAGGAAAAACGCGAGATGTGCCGGCGGCTTCGGAACGACGAGATTCTTCGGGGTGCAATGGCGGACAATGGTCGGTGCGGCATATGGAAACGGCGGGTGTTTCTGTTCATCTTCCGTCTGCGGTGTTATCGGATATTGGCCCTTATCTGCCGCATCCTCCATATCGTCTGGGTGTAAATTAGGGTAGGAGTATGGAACAGTTTTATTGGACTGGGCAATACTCCTATCCTTATTTTATTTGGAAAACAGAGAATGACTGTCTTTCGATTCACGGTTCGAAAGGCGGCCCTTCTTTATAAGTTTTGCCTCTATGATACGGACCGCCTGGAAGAACAGGCTGGACTTTGCCCCGCCCAGCCCCTCACGGCGGCCCGCGCTGGATAGATTTTGACAGGGTGAACCAAACGTGATGATGTCCACGGGCGGGACCGCGCCGCCGTGGAGCTGGGTAATATCGCCCAGGTGCGCCATATCCGGGAAGTGGCGTTTCGTAAGGGAGACAGGGGCCTTTTCGATCTCGCTGGCCCACAGGGGGACGATCCCCTGACGCCGGGCGGCCAGGGGGAACACGCCGATCCCGTCAAAGAGGCTCGCCAGGGTCAGCAGCGGCCCTGCCCCTTGACGGTCAGAATACCCTCCAGGGTGGTCGCCGTGATCTTGAGGCGCTGGGCCACGGCGATGTCGTTTTTCACCGCCTCGGTGACAGCGTGGCCGCACACCACCAGCACACGGGAGCGGCGCAGCAGGTCCCGGCTCATATCAATGCTGCTCTTGTGCTCCTCCGGCACAGCGTCATTGAGAAACAGGGGGAGACACAGCGTGGGGCAGATGGGGGAGAAGCCCGCCTTGTAGACAGCCCGGCAATACCGGGCGGCCTGCTCCGTGGCCTCCGTGGGGTCGCCGCTCCAGGCGGCGGTGACATACGCCAGGGGCATTTTCATTTTGATAACCTCCGTTCAGATATAGATAAAGTGTTGAGGATAGGTACAAACAGAATTGTTTGGAGAGGAGCGGTCAACCCTTTTCCCCCCGCCCCTTTCCCAATCTTGGGAAAGGGGGGCGGCTCTGGAGGATATATCCCCCGTCGCGCCTTGGGAGTAGCACAGCCGGGACTGCCAGTCAAGGGTGCGGAGCACCGCCGCGCAGCGGCGGCTTTGCCCTTGACAGGCTGCCCCGGCTGTGCTATGGGTGGCGCGGCGACGGGGGATAAATCCAGCAGAGCCCTTTTCTCGTCGTCGCAAAGTCCGCTCTCCTCCGTTTCCGCTTGCGGCGAAAACTCCGTTCGCTCCCTTGCTCCTCCTCTCCCCACGCGACCCGCTCCGCTGGGCTCGCGCGGGGACCCCGGCGGGGGACGGGAAAAGCTCTGGACACCGTGTCCAGAGCTTCCGCTTACTTCTCCCTATCCGTCTTTTTCTCCCCCTTGCCCAGCTCCGGGGGCTGCTTCTCTTTCCACTCCCCCAACAGGGCCATGATCTGGTCCTTCATCTCACGGGGCGTCTTGTCCTTGCCAAAATACTGGGCCAATTCCGCAGAGCTGATGATCACGTCGAAATCCTCCTTTTTCTTCTCCTGGCTCAACACCGCGTCGATCACGTCCGGGTTGAGCTGGTTCTTCTCGTCCATCTCCCGTAGCTTCTTGGCCTGGGCCTTGGAGGGGGACGACTGCTGCCCCTCAATGGACACGGCGATATACTTCTGATGTTCCGGCCTGATACGGGAAATCTCCACGGCGGGAGTGAACGACAGCTTTCCGCCGTCCATAAACTGTTTCAGCTCCGGCACAAGGTCATTCAGATAAATGTACCGCTGGACCGTCTTTCCACTCATGCCGTTGCGCTCACCCACTTTGTCCAGAGACAGCTTGCCCAGGTCCGCGCCGTCGCCCCGCGTCCCCTGGTGCTTGATGGCCTCATACTGCTGCTTCAAGGCTGCCGCCTTTTCGCTGGGCCGGATCGTTTCACGGTGGCGCAGGTTGTCGTCTGTCATGGCAAGGACCGCTTCATCATCCGTCATGTTGCGGACGATACAGGGCATATTTTTGTAGCCCGCCAGCTCGCTTGCCCGCTGCCGCCTATGGCCCGCTATGATCTCATAGCCCCCGCCCTCACGGGGACGAACCAGGGCGGGCTGGTGGACGCCGCCTGCCTGCACAGACGACACAAGCCCTTTCATCTCATTATCGTCCCGGACGCCGAACGGGTGGTTCTGGAACGGGTGGAGCTGGTCCAGGTCCAGATAGACGATCTCCTCCTTTTCCCCACGGGAGGCGTCCTTGGGCTGGGTCTGCTCCTCCGGCGCGGGCGCGGGAGGGGGCGGGGCCTCCTCTTTCGCCGGGGCGGGCTGACTGGCCGCCTTGCCCTGCCTGGGAGTTTTGGCCGTCTTGCCAGCGCCGCCCCCGCCGGGGGCCTGCTTCTCACTTTTGGGCGGACGGCCCTTGCGCTTGGGCTTCTCCCCCTGGGCCGGAGCCTCCTTGTTCTTGGGGCGGCGGCCACGGCGGGGTGGCTCCGCCGCCTCCTGGGGCTTCTCCCACTCCTGCCCGCCCTCCTTGGCCGGGTCCGTCTGCTCCTGCCCGGCCCCCGCCCGGACTGACGACAGGTCGATCACCTTGTTCGCCGGGGCCGGGGGGCCCTCCATGCTGGAGATCACCCCCTGGGCCTCCGGCTCCGGGGCGGGCGGGTCCGGGATCGTCACGCCGGGAAGTTCGGAGGCGTCCGGGATCGCCTCGCCCATTTCAAAAAGGGCGGCCCGCCCTTCATGCTCCAAAATGAGCTGCTCCTCCACGGTCAGCACCTCCGGCCCCGGCGGGGTGGGGACACCCGGCGCTTCCGGCGCAGGAGGCTCCGGCCTCTGCTCCTCCGGGGCGGGGGTCGTTTTCTTTTCTTCTGCCATTCGCTTGACCTCCTTACTTTTTCAAATACAAACGGGGCCAAAACCTTAGTTTGGCCCCGCCCCTTGATACCTTTTCCTCCTTTCCCTGTCACGCAAAAACGCCGCCCTTTTTACAGCCGGGCGGCGTTTTCGGTAAGGTTCAGGGATTGAAATGTCCGCTTCCCAAATTGGGTAGCAAACAGCCAGCATCTCCTCACAGCGGTCTGTCTCCAGCCAGTACACACCGTTCGACAGCGCCTTATGACGGACCGTACTGCCTCTCGGAGTATGGAACGGAACCGGAAAAGTCCCGAAGTAATCCGGGTATTCTTCCATGCCATAAAGAGCGCGGGAAAGCAAAGAGTCCGTGATTCCCTCTACAGGCAGATGGCATTTCACCTGATACCGGCACACCTCGAAATCTATGATGTGCTTTCCACTGCCTTTCTCGTGGAGTGGGTAAACCCGCAAGCCAGGACAATCGGAGATATCCTGTCCGTAATTTCGGGCTTCTTCAGAAATGGCCGGTGCATCCTCCGTTACCACATATACCTCTGTCCGCTCCGAGTCCTTCTCAACGATCAGAAAATAGACGCCAGGGCTTATGATTTCCGCATGCTGGACCGATCCAAGCTCCGCCACGAGGTCGAAGGGCAAATCGTTAGGGGAAACGTTTTTCGGGGAGTATTTTTGCGCTGCCTTTAATTCGGCCACCTCTTCTTCACTTAGGCTCCTTCTCCCTAGCAGGTTTCTTATCATGCGTGTTTCCTCACTTTCATATATAGTTGCCGCTTTTCGTCTTATTTCAAGAAAGAAGCGGCTTTTTACGTTTGCCAGCAGTCGAGTTCCCCATTGTATTTATATCCAGCAGAACCGTCCGCCCTGTTTGGGCTGCGTATTGCTTTATCTTTTCCCCATAAGGCGTGGCGGACAAATTACAGACGCAGAAGTCCATTCTTTCAATCATATCGGCGATCACGTTGAAGTCATCCCTGCTATCTACACGGTTTACATATCCAACGGCGTGGCAGGGTGGGCATAGGGCCGCTTCCATAACGGCCATATCATCACAATCCCCTGATAAAGAGTCGTTGTCCATAAGCACAGTAATGTGTATCGCTGTATTGCTCCATTGGCAGAGCATTAACGATATATGTAAATTTTCCAGCACAAATAAGAAGCCGGAGGAAACGTAGGACTGTTCAATAAAAATATCCGTGGCGATATAAGCGGATGCCAGACACTCCATGATGTGCTTGAAGCGGGTTAGCGATTCGCGGGTGGCTTCCCCAAGGGCAAAAATGCCGCAAGTGCGGGGGCCTGTCCGCTTGGCAGCCAGCGCCCGATTATACCTGCGGGTCAGTTCTAAGTGGATTGCCCTGCTTCCATGGCTCAGGAGCTGCCGTACACGTTCCCTTCCTACGCCGGTTGCTTCTCCGACCGCGCTCATAGTACGGCCCTCGTGCAGTTTAAAAAAAGCAGTCTGCTCTTTTTCTGTCATACGCTGCGCCGCCTCCAGGATGGCCGTCTCTGTTTCATGTGTCGTTAGACTGATAATCTCCAGTGTTTCCGGGATTTTTCCCAGATGATTTCCTGGGTCGTATATTGTATCGTAGAAATATGTGATAAGGTGCGTAGAGTTTTGAGAAATCCATTTCAGCATCCGCTTGTATCCTATGGTGGGGTCACGTTTTTTCGTGTTTTCCAGATCAATTGTAATGACTTTATCGCTCATGTAAGAATACGTCAGATCTTCACCAGACATTTCCGCCTCCGGGCCATGGTATATTACACAGGTAATTGTAACCTTTTGCGGATATTGGGTTCTGGCCTTGAGCGCCGCCAACAGAAAAAAATAGGAGAGCATTCCGGACGGGTAGACTGGGTAGACCAAAAACTCAACGGCATCGTTTTCTTTTACAAGGCGGTCAACCTCCGTCTGCATTTTGGAAGCCATATCAGCGTCATACACTTCTTTGTGTCCTGCAAATGAACATACTGCCATCTTACCGTTTCCTTTCTACCCCGCACGGAGGTACTGCGTTTTAGCGGAACGCTCTCATCCTCCCTGTAATTCCTCTGACTCCCACACTGCCCTGAAATCCAGTCGGTCCAGGGCGTCGAGAAAGGCCAACTTTATCTCGCGCCACATTTGTTTGTCCTGCAATAGTTCTTCAATGTATTGTTCCCAGGAGTAGTCCTTGCCCTGGTTCAGCTGGCGTCGGTACTGGACAAACTCTGCCTGCAAAAGGATCGCATCTATCAGGCCACAGCCTTCATCGTAAGAAATCAGCTTTGCACAGTTCATAGTATCTGTTCCTGCGAACGGGTCATCACTGTCGTCAAGCAGTTCTGGCTCCTTTTTGTCAAAGTTAAAATAGGCGTGACTTAGAAATTCCTCTATGGTTTTGCGCAAAACAAATGCGGCGGAGTCCCGAGTCTCTTTGCTTCCGCGCATTCCAAGGACAAAATCCTGCCATGGACAATCCACCAGAGCCTTGCTCTCTATACAAAGGTTGTAAAAATCCTTTTGAACCCGATATGTGAGATACCACACGTAAGTGCGAAGCTCCTCTGGATCGTCGAAGGTGGCATAGTGGGTATGCGAGGATATTTCGTCTAAGAAAAATTCGTGCTCCAATGAGGGCGTGCTTTCCCCCTCCTGATCTTCTTCAATGGACGTCTGAACATAGAAGCGTTGCTTTCCCTCAGTAAAAACCCAGCTTTTCATAAAGGCTGTGAAGGACTCGCAGATGAGCCTGATTGCGGTATTCGTTTTAGGTGGGAAATTCTGTTTCCAGCCGGTATAGGTCTCCCAGCTCTTGGCATAATCCAGACTCCAGCCCTTTTCTATATACCGCTGAATGGTCCGCCTAAAACTGGTTGGCCGGAGGCCCTTTTCCGCCGCAGAATCCTCAATAAACCGCTTATATTCCGAAGCACCTGCGGAAAAATTGTTATCAGCATACCGCCGCAGAATCTGTGCGATGTACTTGGCTCCTTTGGAGCGGAATGGGCCAAACTGGCAGGCGTAAAGAAAGGCGTAGTGACCAATTACCGGCTTCTGCTGATTTTGCATAAGGGGCTCCTTACGTTTCATTTTTTTGTAGAGCGTCCAACAGGCGAATCGTCAAATCATCCGCGATTTGATAGGAATAGGGAAGGCATCCCTGCCAGTCGGTTCCGAGCCTCCTGTGGACGTCACTCTCCATGTCCCGTTTGAGAATATCCAGCCCCTCCAGCACGAGCCGCAATTCGCCAGCCGTCATGGGAAAGTCCAAGGGGGCGTCGTTGTTTGCGCCGGGAGCATGATAGCTTTCATATTCGGCTATCTTGCGTTTTGCGTGTTTGAGGCAAGAGGTGACTCTGCTTGCCGGAGCATTTATTTTTTCGGCAATTTCCTTACAGGTCATGCCATCCTAGCGAAGCAGATATACCTCACGCTGCTGTTCAGTCAAGATTTGCAGGACTCGTTCTTCAACCATAAGAGCCCCTTCTGTTCGGCGATCACGCATTTTCGCCCACCTCAAACGGAAATAGATCGGGCAGATCAATTTGAACACCCATCCGCTTTAGCACATTTCGAATCCACATTAAACGGCTGCGAATAGATTCTGGCCGGACGCCAAGCTCCCTGGCAATACCCGCGTTCCGCATCCCCGCCTGTTTTTTCTGGAGCAAAATCAGGTCCTCATGGTTCAACATTCGCTGGGTTCCGAAACCGGAGACGTTCCCACGCAGAATGGCAAACTCTTTTAGTTCTTGATCGGAGGGCATAGCCCGCAGCAGCTCCGACAGCTTCATGTATCCATCCGTGAACGTTACCTCCAGGCCGCGAAGGCGCCGCAGCGCCGGGTGGTCCAACTCGATATAATCCGGGATGGGACCCCGCTCAAATTTAGTTTTGATATTCTGGAACCGGCCTTCCACCTGATTCCGTGTGAGGTTCAGCTCTTTTCCGGCTTCATCATTGTCCTTCCCATCCAGGCGCAGCTTTAAAATCTTTAGGCCGAGCTGAGTTATGTACGGTGCGCTGTTCCTGCTGTATGGGAAAAGCTCCTTCAAAACCTCGTTGGAGGGTGGAGCCTCCAGAAGTCCAGAGATAAAAATCTTTTCGCCGTTTGCCTTCCGTGTCAAAAAAGTGTTTTCCATATTCTCTCCCTATTCCTCCTGATACGCTTTTTGGTTGTTAAAATACAACAAACGGCAATTTACGATGAATGAAAAAACCTCTATTATTAAAAAATAGATAGAGGTGTCTGTATGGCAGAAAATAAAAGTCCACTTGCAATCGAAATAGGACGGCGTATCGCTAGTCGGAGAAATCAGCTTGGCTTGACACAAGAGCAGGCTGCCGAAAAAGCGGGACTAACTCAACAGTTTTTTGCAAGTGTTGAAACTGGAAGAAAAAATATTCGGGCGGAAAGTATAGTTAAAGTATCAAAAGCATTATGTATCAGTACAGATTTCTTATTAACTGGACAAGTATCTGATATTGACTGCCTTCATATTTCTTCTTTATTGAAGCCTTTATCTGATCAGCAGTTCATTGAAATAGAGGACTTGATTCGAGGGATACTGAAATTTGGCGGTATTGAAGAGGATCTATAAGGGCCGACACAATATTGTCGGCTCTTTTTATTTTGCAAAAACATTGTAACGCAACAAAGCGGAATTTGCAACAAGTTATTCCTCTTTTCAGAGTTACTATGGCTACTGCGAACAATGTACACTTGTTTTTAGAAGAGGGGTGAGCAAGTGTTTGAGGCGTTTGTAAGAAGCAGGATTACAGAGCTTCGTATGCAAAAAGATGTTTCGGAGTATCAGATGAGCCTGGATTTAGGGCACGGGAAAAATTACATTCACTCTATTACCTCTGGGCGTACACTCCCATCTTTAAGTGAGCTTCCGTACATTTGTGAATACTTAGGCGTATCTGTACGTGGCTTTTTTGACGATACGGAAACAGCTCCTATCTTGATCCAGGAATTATTAAAAAGGGCAAAAACTATGGACGAAGCTGATCTGCAAGCAATTATCGGTGTAATGGAGCGGATAAAGCCGCTTCAAGAGTAGGAAAGAGCGCAGATGGATACGCAAAAGCTGGTGTGCCCCCTACCACTATAAAAATTATTATTTATTGCAACAGCCGCAATCCAGGCATTGTCACGATCAAACTCCTTTTGTACACTTACAGCTTATTGGAACGGGTGAAGCGGTCCCAGCCGGGGCCATGCACAGATCACCATTAAGCAGCCGGAAATCAGGTGAAACTTTTTAAACTATAAAATAGTAGTCTATTGAGACTATATAATTATAATATATTAAAATTATCTCTGTCAAGCTAAACTACAACTACAAGAGAGGTGGCAGCATGGCAGAGGAGATCAAAATTAAGAAAAAATCTGTCCGCAGGGGAGATGATGGACACAAGGTCGTGTCTGTCCGTATGAGAGATGAATTGATTGAACGGTTGGACGCCCTAGCAGAAACCGCAAATCGTTCCCGCAACGAGATCATCAATTTACTTCTTGAATCAGCGGTAGATATTGTTAAGATTGAGGGTGAGGAATGACCGCACGAGCGGTCATCTCGCCCCTTCTTTTTGCCGCTGTTGTCTTTGTGCTGTCACCGTCCCATACGGGTCACTACTGGCAGTATATCATATAATTCGGTGTATTGCTATAGACGAAATTACAAACTTGTAAGAATTTTCCTTTTGCCTATTCGGGGTTACACTACTTGTAAAGGTGGTGTAATGCTATGGCTAGGAAATTGAAAGACGTCAATATAGAAATCGGAGCCAGAATCAAAAACGAACGGACAGCCCAGAAAATGACTCGTGAGGACTTGGCGAAATTGTCTGGTTATAGTGCTAACTTTATTCAGGAAGTGGAACGTGGCCGTTCCGGCCTGTCCTCTGAGTCTATCCGGGCGTTTGCCGTGGCCCTCAATCTTTCCGCAGACACCTTATTGTTTGGGAGGACTCCAGACAGCTTTGAATATGTCATACAGAAATTGAAAGCTGTTCCGGCTGAAAAAATGCCGCATATTCTAAAAATCATAGATGAAGCGATTGAATGTACTCGCTAAGAGAAGATAGCCCCACGCCGCTGGCGTGAGGCTATCTTTTTCCTAAGAGTACGGGTTATTGCCTCGCAAGCTCAAAGGTTCTGTCAATAATCCAGCATCCCCCGGCGTCGTCCAACGCCCGAGGGCTGAATGTAGCCATAATGTCCTGCTTCGCCACGGGAATCAGGGCCCGCTTCGCCTCCGCCGCATCTGGGATATACTCGATAATGTCGGGCACCCCGACGCTTCGATACATCTTGTGAATCGTCTCTCCGGTTCGCCACGCGATAGACGCCGTGGATTCATCCTCCCGGAAGGGCGTGTCCAACAGTTTCGCGATTTTACGGATTTCCTCCGGCCTCTGATCCGCTACATACTCCAGACACGCCGGGGTAAATATTGCGCAGCATACGCCGTGGGGCACATGGTAGAGCGCACCCATGGCGTGGGCAAAGGCGTGGCTGACGGAGCACTTTGCGTTTGAGAGCACAATACCGCCCAGGTTGGACGCCAAGTGCATATCGGACCGGGCCTGGAGGCTGGCCCCGTCCTCCACGGCCTGCCGGTAGCTCCCCTTCATCAGCCGGATGGCCTCATAGGAAATAGCCTGGGTAATGGGATTTGTCATGTTGGATGTAATGGCGTCAATTGCGTGAGCCAGGACATCAAATGCACACGCCGCCGTGACTTTCGGGGGGACGCTTAGCGTCAGCTCCGGGTCCACCAGCGCCATGTCCGGCATCGTTCCAGGCCCGATAATCGTGCGTTTTTGACCTTTACTGGTGTCCGTAATAACGCCGCCCTTGGACGCCTCGCTTCCCGTGCCGGAAGTGGTGGGGATGGCGATCATCGGAATGCCGGAGGGCTTCTGGGGACGGGTAAGGTCGTAAAAGTCCTCCAAGACTCCGGAATTGTTCAGCAGCAGCTTCACGCACTTCGCCGCGTCAATGCTGCTTCCGCCTCCAATAGCAACCACAGCATCCACCTGTTCCTGCCGCGCGATCTCCGCAATCCGCTTCACGGTGATGTCGCTCGGATCGGATTCCACATCGCCATTTTGAACCACCAGGATTCCCTCTGCCTGGATACATTGGACAATTTTTGACGGAATCCCGGCGGCCTCCACACCCTTGTCATACATAACCAGAGCCTTCTTGCTGTGTAGCTGTGCCAGCTGTGCTCCGATTTCCATGGAAATGCCAGCCCCAAAATATTGAGGGATAGGCATAAAAAAGAAGTTTGATTTCATCTACAATTTACCTCATATGGATACAAAATAGGATTTGCGATTGTGCAAAGTTACTTCTTTGCCTTTTCGCTCCATTCCTTCTGCATATTCTCCACTTCCTCAAAGGAATACCCCAGGCGTTCGAGAATAGAATGGTTGTCCTGGCCCAGGGTAGGCGCAGGCCGGTACTGCGGAGCGACGGCGGAGAATGTAAACGGGTTGGAGGGGAAAAAGCGTCCGTCAATGCTTGTAACCCCAGCAGGTGCGGGGATTTTAGTAATCCAGCCGCAGGTGTTGAAGTGGGGGTCTTGAAAAGCGTCTTCCGGGGAGTAGACCTTGGCGCAGGGTACACCCGCCTCCATAAGACGTCGCTCCGCCTCGCCGATGTCATCCAGGCGCTTCAGCCATCCCTCTATGATCTGGATAACGTCTTTCAGATTGTCGCAGCGCTTGGCGTTCGTGTTGTAGCGCGGGTCTTCCGCAAACTCAGGACAACCCATAACGCCGCAGAGCTTGGTCCACAGGTTCTGATTCAAAGCCCCAATGATGATGGAATCCCCATGGCTGCCATTGAAGATCCCGTAAGGGGCCAAGGTTGTGTGATAGTTTCCGCTACGGGTCTCCGGTTTGCCGGTAAAGGTAAAGTCAAAGCGGGCAAATACCCATAGGAGCAAGCGGGCCAGGGAAATATCAATGTGCTGCCCCTTGCCGGTAACCGCCCGGTGGTACATAGCGGTTCCAATCGTTCCGAAGGCTGCCAGCGCCCCCACCCAATCGCCAATAGCGGAACCGATCTTCGTCGGAGGCCCGTTAGGATCACCGGTCATGTACATGGCGCCGGAAACCGCTTGGGCAATCACATCATATCCGGGACGGTTGGCATAAGGCCCCGTCTGTCCGTAAGCGGAAATGGAACAGTAGATAACACCGGGGTTGACCGCTTTGATTGCCTCATAGCCGAGGCCCAGGCGGTCCATAACTCCTGGACGGTAACTTTCAATGAGGATGTCCGCCTCCGCCGCAAGCTTTTTGATGGACTCAATGGAACGCGGGTCCTTTAAATCCAATACCAGGGAGCGCTTGCCGCGGTTTGCGGACATATGGGAAACACTGACGCCATCCACCATGGGGGAAAAGAACCGATTATCATCTCCGGTGACAGGCTTTTCCACATGGATGACTTCCGCACCATAATCTGCCAAAAGGGCGCTTGACATGGGACCCGCGAAATTATTGGTCAGGTCAACGACTCGAACGCCGTCATAGAGATTCCTTCCCATCTTTATTCTCCTGTTCTTTCAATGTTACCCCCCGAGGGAGAGAGGCCAGCACCCTGCATCCCTTCAGAGGAGGTATCTGTCCCCCGGTTTTTGCCGGAGGACAGATACCGGACTGCGGATTACGGGCGAATCACAATTTTCAGGATATCGCTGCCGGGAGCGGTGAGTTCCGTAATCGCTTCGGGGATTTCATGGATGCCGATTTCTTTGGTAATCAGCGCGGCGGGGTCAAACGGTTTTTCCTCCGCAATAATCCGGATCACATCCTCGAAGTAGGGCATGGAGCCATAGAACCCCTTGAAGTTCAGCTGCTTCATAACCAGCTTGAGGTAGTTGATGGAGACCGGCTCGTAGTGGATCGCAATTTCCACAATCGTGCCGGAGGGCTTTGCAGCCTCAATGCAGAGGGCGATGGTCTCCTTGGAACCGGGACAATCAATGCAGGCATCGAACCCGCCGCCAGACGCTTCCATCAATTTCTCCAGCACATTGGGGGCATGCGCGTCAAAAAACTCGGCGGGGGTGTTCACGCTTTTGGCCCGGTCGATTTTCGCCTTGTTGATTTCCGTCATAGCCACATAGCTGGCGCCCATGTATCGCGCCCAGAGGGCGGTTATGGAAGCAATGATCCCGCATCCAGTGATTAAGATCCGAGCTCCAGGTTTGATGCCTGCCGCCAGCGCGGTGCCATAGCCAATGGCCAGAGGCTCAATCAAACAACCTGCCTGATCGCCGATACAATCCGGCATGGGCAGCATATGCGCCGCTTCCACAGCCACATATTCGGCATAGCCTCCGTCCCGCCGGACGCCAGGACAGCCGCGGGCGGCAGAGGTTCCCATGATAATACGGTCGCCCTTTTTAAACTTGCTTTTATTGGGGTCCGCCACTTCGCCGCAGACTTCATGTCCAAAGACCCGGCCAATATAGGCGGGGTTCTGGCTCATGGTGGGATCGCTTCCGCAGATACTACAGGCATTGACTTTCAAGAGGATTTCATCATCCTTCAGAGTAGGCAGAGGGATGTCCCGGACCTCAAAGGTCTTCACATCCTTCATTACACAAGCCTTCATGAGACCTTCCTTTCTTTGCCGAAGAATACGGGGCAGGATAAAATTCCTTTTACTTTTTTGCCGGTACACCCGCAAAACTACGGGTTGCGGGACTCATAACGGTCTGGTCGGTTTCCACATTGAGGATGCCGGGCAGACCGCTGTCCATAATCTTCTTCATGGCCGGAATGATGTCCTCGGCCTTTGAAACGCAAAGACCAACACCTCCCCACATGTCGGCGATTTTCTCATAAGCCCGCATGGGGGCGAGAGTCGTCGCCAAGTGGCCGTGTTCCGCGATATAAGCCTCCCGCTTTACGCCCTCGGAGAGCTTGATCATGCCCCAGGAGGAGTCATTGGAGATCACGCAGATAACGGGAATACCGTGGCGTAGGTAGGTATCAAACTCGCCGATGTAGAATCCGAAGCTTCCGTCACCGGTAAAATAGACAACAGGCTTGCCGTCACCAGCCCAAGCCCCAATGGCCTGGCCCTGACCGGTGCCAATCGTGCCCAGGGGGCCATACCGGAGGACCTGCCCGCGGTAGGAGGCATGGGCCAGAGCGTCCATCCAGCAGGAGGAGTCGCCGCCATCGCAGATGATGTGCCAGTCGGGAGCGTACTCATCAACGAACTTTGCCACTTCGGCGGCAACCCGACCAGGATGCACAGGAGCCATGCCGGATGTAATGGCTTCGGTGTAGCTGGTACGGAACCTGGCTGTGATGGCAGCGGCTTCTTCCACCCATGCGCTGTTCATCACAGAATTTGTCTTGTCCTTTACCAGGGCCAAAACCTGACCGCATACGGCGGAAATGCCGCCCGCCACACCAATGTCGGCTTTCCAGTTCCAACCGATCTTCGCTGCGTCGGGATGCACAACAATGCGAATGGCTTCCCCATTCATTCTGGGGGGCTTGCCCATACCGATCTTGTAGTTGCGGTCCACGCCAAGCTCCAGAATGACATCCGCTTCGGCAACAGCGCCTTCGCCGCAGGTAAAGAGCCGGTCCGTCAGTTCGTTCCCAAACATGCCGCGTGCCTCCATCTGGGCGAAAACGGGGATTTGGAGATATTCCGCCAGTGCCCGGACCTTTTCCGGCTCCTCAGCGCAATAAGGGGCCACCGCGCCCAAAACCATGACCGGCTTCTTGGCGTTGATCAGGATGTCCGCGATTTTCTCCGCCGTTGCGGCATCCGCACAGGCGCTTCCGGCAACCCGATAGTTTACAGGCCATTGAATGGTTTCTTCCTCGAAGATACCGGCGCCCAGAGTATCGGCAGCGATTTCCAGATAAACGGGACCCGGAGTACTGCTGAGGGCCTGCCGGAATGCCATGGCCATATACTCGGGGACACGGTTGGCCTGATAAATTTTCCGGCTCCACTTGCAGAAGGCTTCCATGGCCTTCATGCTGTCAATGTTCTGCATGGGGCCCATTTCATTTTGGGAAAGGGGAGATGCGCCGCCGATATGAATGACGGGAACGCTGGTTTCCGCCGCCTCAGCCATGGCGGTCTGGACATTGGTGACGCCGGGTCCGGCAGTGGTGATAACGACGCCGGGTTTACCGGTAGTCTTGGCATACGCAATAGCGGCATAAGCGCCGGAGCACTCATGGCGGACGTCAATGACACGGATGCCTTCCTCCCGGCAGGCGTAGAGAATGGGCATGATATGCCCGCCGGAGAGGGTAAAAACAGCGTCAATGCCTTCCTTTTTCATGGCTTTGGCAAACAGCTGGCCTGCGTTAATCTTACTCATTAGCGTATAGCTCCTTTCGTTTTGGGGCATCCGGCCCGCCCATGCTCAGACCTGCGGAATAATCGTTCCAGAATAGTGACGTTTTGCTTCACGAGAGGCGGGTATTATCTGCACGGAACAGGGAGAGCGTTCAGGAGGAAGCAGCCACATGTCTGTCTTATGGTTCCGAAAATCTGGATGTGCGGGCCGGAGTACCGGTGTGTGGTTGTGTTTTCTGTTATGAAGGTGATTACACGTTCTTTGCGGCTTGCTTTTTGCTCATAGCGTCGTAAATAAACGCGATCATAACGGCAACGGGAGCGATAAACTGCACCGCGAAGTAGCGGGACATCGTGACCGCCAAACCGTCAGCGCTGGTGAAGATAATACTGCCGAGGATGCTGACGCAGACAGTGATCGCAATTCGCTCAACGGTCATCATCAGTCCAAACGCGGTTCCTGCCCGTACACCCGCCACGGTGGGCCTCTGGAGCATCAGGGTCTTTGTGCCGGGAACGATACCGCCATAGAAAATCCCTGAAAGTCCAAAGCAGAGCATACATGCGGGTATGCTGTAAGTACGATAACCTATAATGAAGAAAATGGGCGCGATGAAACCGGAGATCATGACCCACCATTTGTAAGCCACTCCGGGCTTGATTTTCCGGCAGATCAGAGGCGTTGTGAGATAGGCGAGGGTGGAGCAGATGTTATTGCACATGGACGGGTAGCCGGAGTAAACTTTGTCAATCATCCAATTGGGATCATTCTGGAGGACATAAGCGCCATAAGTTCCGCCAGCATAGATGGAACCAAGGAAAGCGGCGTCCGCAATAATCATGCACCAAACGTAGGGATCGCTCAGAACCCCGCGGATGTTCTGCCAAAACCTGTTTTCCTGAATCTGTGAAGAGGAGAGAGCTGCGTCCATGCTGCTGCGGTTCTGCGCAACCATCCACCACACAACCATCAGGATAAACACAAGGATGCCTACGATAACATACAGCTGACGCCAGCCGCCGCTGAGGCTGTTCGCGATTCTGGCGGCGAACAGATTTGCCGTTACCTGGCCTATGGGGCTTGCCGCTGTTGTGCAGCCGTTCGCAAAAGACAGTTCGTCCTTATCGAACCAAAGAGATACCGTCTTGGTGACACAGGGCTGATAAAATGCGGAAACCACGCCGTAGAGGAACATCGTAGCGTACCAGATTACAAAACCGTGCGCTTGGCCTCGGAAGAAGATCAATGCGGCCAGCAGAACCAACGCCGTGCCCATAACCTTTTTCACACTGATTTTGTCGATGGCCGAACCGGCAATAAAGCAGAACCATACCATTCCCAGAGCCATGGCGCCGGAAACGGCGGTCTTTTGCGCGGCGGACCAGCCTTCCTCTCCCACAATAGTGCCTAACAGGATGTTAAAGGACTGATTGGTAAAGCCCAGAACGATGATGTAAACCAACATCACCAGAATCAGCATTACCCAGCGAAATGCCGGTTTTTCCACGGCGGGATTCTTTGTGCTCTCTGACATATGCGCTTGCCTCCCTTTCTTCAAACCTGGGGTTTTGCCATCTATTAGGACTTAGACGATCCACCCAGAGTCAACATTGATTGTCTGGCCAGTGAGTTCTCTGGCGCCGTCGGAGCAGAGCCACAGATATGCCTGGGCGGTGCTTTCCACACTCTGGGAACGCTGGAGAAATGTGCCGAGGGATTTTGCCATAACATCCAGAGCCTCCTGGGAAGTTTTGCAATCCTTGTACGCATCTCCCCACGCCGGATTTTTCACCACATCAATGAGATTCTCGTAGATGGGAGTATATACCCATCCGGGATTCACAACGTTTACGTTAACATTGAAGGGGCCGCATTCCTGTGCGACGCTCTTGGCGAAATTGATCAGCGCGCTTTTCGCCGCATGATAATGGGGCTTCTTGGACCCGGCTTTGAGTCCGGCAACCGACGCCGTATATACCACCTTGCCATCCTTTTTGTCCTTCAGGATATCCAGGAAAGCGTTTGTCACCCGGACAGCGCCGAAGAGGTTATAGTCCATCAAAATCTCCCAATGTTCCAGAGGTAGATTTTTGATAGGCGGTGTGAACGGGTTCGTCTTTAAGCCGGGGACCTTGGCCACACCCGCATGGCTGATCAGGAAGTCTACCGTGCCGAAAGTTTCCAGCACCCCTTCCCGCGCCGATTGCAGGGATTCCTCGCTGGTGATATCCGCCAGGAACGCCTTTGCTTTCACACCTAGCTTTTCACATGCGGCGGCGGTCTCCTGACCCTTTTCCATGTTAATGTCCAGAATCGCAACCGATGCGCCGGATTCCGCAAAGGCCAGGGCTATGCCCTCTCCAATTCCACTGGCCGCGCCGGTGACTACAGCCGTTTTATCGGAAAAATCGTATTTTACGTTCATCCCTTTACCTCCCTTCATAATAAAAGCATCCTGGTTTACTGCGTGTTTTTCATGCCGCGTTGACAAATCCAAGCCGCGCTACGGTGATGAAAATAGAGCGATTTGGAGTCAATCCTTGAAAATATCGTCAATGGCCTTATCCACCGCGTTCTCAATGCGCCGAATGATACGGGTCTTGTTCAGCAAATGCGTGTAGTTCAGGTTGTCGCTTCCGCTGTTTCCTCCCCAGGTGCCGCAGCCAATGGTGATCGTGGGAGGCATACCATTGGAGTTAGTAGCGCCGGTAACCATGACGTTGGGCATCTTCACGGAGAGACGGCAGACGGGGAGTACCATACCGGCGTGCAGGATACGTTCATCGTTATGGGAGTAGATGCTGGAGCTGTGTCCGGCACCCTCGAAAAGAAGGTTGGCCTTGGCCTGGGTCAGAGCGTCCTCAAAGTCTTCGTAGCTGTTGATGCGGACCAGGGGGAAGAGAATCTCGCGGGCCAGCTGTTCGCTGGGACCGAAGGACTCCAGATCAACCAGGGCGATGGGGCATTCGGGAATCTCCACGCCGACGGCGGCCAAAGCGTCTTTGGGCTGTTTACCGGGAACATCGCGATTGATGGGACCGCCGCCAGGGAAAATCCCATTCCGGAGCTTGTCCACACTGGCAGAGTCGCGGACGCAGAAGCAGCCTTTCGCCTCGAACGCCTTAATCAGGTTCTCCTTCTGATCCTTGGGAACATAGATCGTCTGTTCGCCGGTGCAGTTGGTCCCAGCGTCATTGGTCCGGCTGGCCAGGACGTTGGCGGCAATTGTGTCAAAGTCCGTAAAGCCCTCGTCCACCAGAACCTGGACATTGCCCTGGCCCACGCCATAGCAGGGAGTGCCGGAGGAATAGGCGGCCTTCACCATGCCCGCGCCGCCGGTAGCGATGATCATGTCGCTCTCCTCCATCAAGACGGAGGTCAATTCATTGGTAAGCTCGATGTCCGGCTCGTTCTCCGTTCCAAGGCACTGCACCAAATCCTCCGGCGCGCCGATCTTCTTCAGCTCCGCACGGATCAGGTCTGCCACCAGATTCGTGGCCTTTCTGGCGCGGGGGTGCGGAGCCAAAATGATGGCGTTGCGGCATTTGAGGCAGATCACAGAATAGAAGCCCGCTGTGCTGGTGGGGTTGGTGGAGGGCGTGATACCCGCTACCACGCCCATGGGCTTGGCAATCGTGATGATGTTGTTGACGTGATCCTCTTCCAGCACGCCTACGGAGGGCTTGCCCTTCATCCACTCGTAGGTAACAGCGGGGATACGGTTCTTATTAATCTTGGAGGGGAGGATTCCCATCCCGGTTTCCTCATAGGCGGTGGTTCCCAGCAGCTTTGCGTTGTCCCAGCAGACCTTGGCCGCGACCTTGCACATCAGGTCCGTCTGGGCCTGATCATAGTTCTCCACCTGATCAACAGCGGCTTTCGCCTTTTTGACCATTGCTTCGATGTACTCGCGATTTGTCATTTCCTGTTACCTCCTTAAATTTTGGGTCCTTAAATTCTCCACAGGCTTGCGCCTGAATGGATTCGGCGCTACTCGTTGGCTCCTCTACAAAGCAACAGACTAATTCTAATTGAACCGCTACAAAACACCCGCCAACAAAAACTCAGTTTTGAATTTTGTAACTTCATTCTGAGGAAAACATCTGGCGCTTGCTGATAGTCTAGCATAACGCTTGCCTAAAGTCAATAAAAATACTTGCCTGTAGCAAGTATTTTTCGTGTAGTATATACGGTATGAGGTGATAGCATGATTCCGTTTGGAGAGCGGCTTCAAAAGCTAAGAAGTGAAAAGGGCCTGTCTCAAGCCCAACTTTCAACACGTCTAGGTGTCTCTGCCTCGCAAATTGCGAACTATGAAATGGAACGGCGGTTTCCTTCGCTTCAGACTTTAATAGACATATCTCGTGTGTTAGGAGTTTCAACGGACTACCTGCTGGGGATAGATTCTGGTTTTCAGGAACAGATTGACATTTCTGGCCTTTCTTCTGCTGAAATTGAGTCGCTTCGCTCAGTAATTGCCTGTTTTCGTAATGCACATAGTAAGTAATTTTTGATATTCGACCAATAGACTTTCTATTAGAAAGTGATTTTACTCGCCAGAAGAAACTGGATTATGTGCTATTTTTACGTAGGGTGATGAGTAAAATGATTCCTTTGGGTGATAAACTGCGTGATTTGCGAAACGAGCGAAACCTTTCCCAAGCGCAATTAGCGAAAAGAATAGGTGTAAACAGTTCTACAGTTGCGCTATACGAGACAGGTGACCGACTTCCTTCCCTGCCAAGATTGATTGCCTTATCTCGCTCTCTGGGGGTGACCACTGACTATTTGCTAGGAGTCAGCAGGGAAAAGGATTGTTGCCTGGATGTAACGGGGCTGACACAAAGACAAATTGAGTCGTTGGAAGCAGTCATAGAAAACTATCGAGAATAACTTGTTATGGTGTTGCTGAGCCGCAAAACGTCTGGAGCCAAGGAGTTAAATTAGCAGTCGAGATAAACATAAAAAATTGCCGCACCTACTTTAGAAGCAGGTGCGGCAATTTGAGTTATACATCAAATCAAAAGAAGGTGGCAGGTCAAAAGACTCTGCCACCGGGTAAGTGTCAAATTTTTCTTGCCGTATCCCTACTAGCCAGAGAGGTATAATATTGCTCTTTTGTCAATGGTGCATTGTAAAGGGCGGCAAGGGCGTAAGCCTTGATATTTCTAATGGTGGAGGTAGTGGTGCAAAGGCAGTCACGAACGTAAAGAATGTGCTCCCGATCCAGTTTGAGAAAACGATTTCTGACCACCGCTGTTGGAATATCCTGCCCGCATATCCGTATAGTTTTTCGTACAGCGCAGCAAGCCTCCGCCATCAGCTCCACATAGCCGTCGAAGATTCCACTGTCGCAAGGGTAATCCCATACCAAACCCTCGTAGTCAATGTTCTCCCGGATTTCTTCCCGAACCCATTGCATCTCATCCATCAAATTCCAGCCATACCGAGAACTCTCCCGGTCAGTGCGAGGGGGCTGGGGGAGGATACGATTGGTTTCACTCATCTCAGTTTCTTTCTTCTTAGTATCATTTGTTGCCCGATTCGGGCAATCCAGACTGCCTTCCGCGGGCACTCTGGACTGCCTGGTCCGGGCAGTCTTGACTGCCTCCTCTGGAGCAGAAAAAAGAGCCTGATTGGAGGTGTCCGCCTGCTGAATGGGCAGGACTAATTCCTCGCCCCGAATCGGCTCCGCAGCTGCATTGGCCGCGCTCCCCAGGGCATTGTTTTTACAAGCGGAGAAATTCTTGACATAAATGATTGCGGGCTTCCCCAGGCCCTGGCGCTTGCGCTCGATCAAACCGAAGCGCTCCAGCTCCCGCATGAAGGCGGTGGCCCGGTTGTGACCGCAGCGGAGGAACTTCTGCACATCCTTCTGGACGAAATAGATGAATACCCGGCCCAGGCTGTCCAGCCAGCCGTTCTTGACGGACAGCCCTACCCGGTCCAGCATCAGGCTGTAGAGCGTTGCGGCCTCCAGGGAAAGCTCGCCGCCGAAGAGAGCCTTGGGGACACGATAGAAGCGGAACTCCGCCGCCTCATTTCCGTAAAAGAAATCCAGATTGAACTGCATAATAACCTCCTAAAAATAAAAAAGGCCCCGACGACGGTTTTGTCGCCGGGGCTGATCGTTTTATGACGAATAGAATTTTGGCCTTGCGATGGTAGTGAAGCCACTTTTCCCGGTCACCACCACGTTGTTGGCTCCGCTGGCGCAGTGGATGATCTGGACATTTCCCCCGCTGTCAAAGCCACAGACGATGCCCACGTGGGTGTCCTCTGGGTAAAATACCAGATCGCCAGGAATCGCCTCATCCCAGGTGATAGGGGTGCAGTAGGTGTGCTGCATGTGCGCCCCGCCTCCGTGGCCTATGATGTAGGACCCGCCAGAAACGTTATAAAATACCCAATCGACAAACCCGGAGCAGTCCAGCCCGTAAGGCCGCACGGTTCCGGTGCTGGGGCTCCCGGCGGCCCAGACCTCCTTTGGCGTTCCCCAACGGGAGTCCCAGCCCAAAACGAGGCTCTTTCCGCCCCAAAAATAGTTTACTTTTCCAAGAAGCTGATAGGCGGTCAGGATCACCTGCCGGCGCTCCTCGCTAAGATCTTCCGGCAGTTGGTCCAGAATTTCCTGCACCTGCTCAATGGAGAGTGTGAGGTCCTGACTGCTGCCAATCAATGTTTGGAACAGCTCCTGGTACTCCGGCTTCAGCAGCTCCTCCAGCAGCTCTTTTTGCCCGTCAGTGAAGCCGTATTCCGCCGCCATCTCCTGGGGCGTTTTCACGGCGGCGGTGATATGAAGGACGGTTTCCGTCTCATCTTCTCCCTTGGGCACGGTTTCTGTGAAGCTGGATATCTGATTCATGTCCCAGAAAACCTCCCGCAGGAGAACGAGGTTTTCCGCCGTCAGTCCGTCCAAGCCGCTTGGAGGACTGCCGTCTGTCGAAGCCCGCACAGCATAGACCGCCAGGACATTGCGCCAGTTATCCAGTACGGCGGCAACAGCGTCATTATCCAGGTCAAGGACGTCGTGGGGCGTTTCTTCCTTGATCTGCTCGATCCGGGCGGTAAACTCTCCGTTGAGCTGGGCCACCGCCTGGGGGATGCCGCTTCCATTCCCCTCCGCGCCGGAGAAGAACAGCCCGAAAGGCGAGGCGATCAGAAGGCCCACCATGCAAAGCACCAGCACCACCGCCACCACGGCCCAGCCTCCGGCGGCGAGGGCGGCGATCAGCTCCTGGGCCGCCGCGATGGCCGCTTTGATGGCGGACACGCTGGCTTTCGCCGCTTCCTTGGCGGTGGCCGCTCCGGCCTTTGCCGTGGCGTGAGCGGCCTTCACGGCCCGCTGGGGGGCCTTGGCCGCGGCCTGGGCAGACTTCCGTGTCTCCTTGGCGGAACGATCCGCCGCCTTCACCGACTGCCGGGAGTTTTTGATCCCGGCCCTGGACGCCTTGATGGCTTTTTTCTCTTTAGAAGCGGCCTGTTTCACCGCTCTTGTGACAGGCTTCTCCGCCCTGGGAGTGGCAGAGCTGGAAACATCCCGGCCTTGGAGCGGCGGAGCGGACGCTTGAATGTCAGGCGGCGATGGTTGAAGGGAGCCCCCTGTGGTATTGCCATGGAAAGTACCCCTTTTGCCACTGACTTGGAGCTCGGAAGAGGTTTTCATCTTGGCCCGCCGAGCCTCTGTCCGCCGCACCGCCTCCTTACGTCCCTGTTCCTGAACAAACCTCCTTCCGCCTTGGATATGATCCTGTGCGGACGGTTCGGCAGGGACGGTTGTCTGCTGATGAAGATAGGCGCCCTTTGTTTTAATATCCGGGTCCCGCTGGCCAAGTCTGCTTCCCCCAGCTACGCTCTGCGGCGAAGAAGGCATTTGTGCTCCCCTTGTCTGTGAAGCGGGAGCCTCCTGGCGCAGGCCGGGTGCGGGAGACTCCCTGCGCCGGAAAATTTGGCGGATCTCCAAGATTTTGGAGTGTGGGGCGCTTTGGGCGGCAGGGGATTCCACAGGCGTCAAAGCCGTATCCCTATGTATGAAAGCACCCTGCCGGGCATATTCCCGTGTTTTGATTTGCGGCGGTTCTGTACGCGCATGGGTTATCTGTTCAGAAAAAGAATGGGAGGGAGGCTGCCGTCCGTCAGAGGTCCTCAGCGGGCCGTCTGCTCTTCGCACAGCTGCTTCCCTGGTCTTGATCCGCACGTGGTCTGTCTTACGTTCCGGCTTGGGCAGGTTTGCCGGAGCGGGCGTATCCGGCGGTCGTTCAGTCTCCGGAAAATCGGCGTCAGAAACAGGCTCTGCTGTCCGGCCTCTGCTGAACCTCATCTTTTTCAGCAGTTTTTCTGCGCTACGTTCTGCCCGGCGAGTCCCGCCCCGGGCGGCGTCCTCGATCTGGTCGCCGCCATAGCCGTCCTCCCGCTGTCCTCGCTGGCTGGCATCCCGGAACTGGCCACGAAGCCGTTCGGTTCCATCGTCCAGCCCACGGCGCAAAAGCCGCTTAGGGACAGACGCTACCCGCTCCTTCAGACCCTTTGTGCCGGGCTTTTTCTCCTTAATCTTATCGATTTGCATTCACCTCCTGGACGAGAAAAAGGGCCGCAAACACGGCCCTTCTCTGCAAAATCATGTTGCATCCAACTGCTCCATAAATTTGGTGGACATCAATTTATAGAGCCGGGTGTTTTTCGGGAAGCTGTTCATAAATGGCACGATGGTACTGCCGCATTTGATGAGTCCTCGTCCGGAGTCCACGTTGGTGATGTAGGAGAGCTGATTGTCTGAAATGTTCAAAAGCTGCGCCAGCTCTGTCCGATCCGTGGCCGCCTGGTTCAGCATGACCAGGAACTCGCTGTTGGCCAGCATCGTCCGGGCGGTGTGGGACTGTAGCAGATCATCGACGTTCTGAGTTAAGCCAGTACAGCATGCTCCGTACTTTCGGACCCGTTTCCAAAGGGTAAAGAGGAAGTTTGCGCTGTATTCATGCTGGAACAGCAAATAAATTTCATCGACGTAGACCCAGGTGTTCTTCCCCATTTTGCGGTTGTGGATGATCCGGTTAAAGACGCTGTCCAGCACCACCAGCATTCCAACAGGCAAAAGCTGCTTGCCCAGGTCCCGGATATCGTAGCAGAGAATCCGGGAGTTGGTGTCCACGTTGGAGGGCTTGGCGAAGGTGTTGAGGCTGCCCGCGGTGAACAGCTCGATTGCCAGGGCCACGTCGCGGGCCTCCGCCTCCGTCTGCCGAAGCAGCTCGGCGTGGAAGTCCTGGAGAGTAGGGGCGGCACCCTGGTAGCCGTTTCGGATGTAGTCGTGATAGACCCCAGCGGTGCAGCGGTCAATGATGGATTTTTCTTTGGCGGAGAGCTTTCCGGAGCCCACCAGCTGCTCACAGAGGGACAACAGGAACTCGGATTTCAGCACCACCGGGTTTTCTCCGTCGCCGTAGCCCTGGTCCATGTCCATAGCGTTGATGTGGTTCCGAGAGGTCGCGGAGATATTGATCACCTCGCCGCCCAGACCCTCTATGAGGGGGCCATATTCGCTTTCGGGGTCTATGACGATGATGTCGTCCTCCGTGGAGAGGGCCACGCCGGCGATCTCCTCCTTGGCAGTGAAGGACTTGCCGGAGCCGGAGACGCCCAGGACGAAGCCGTTTCCGTTCAGCAGTTCCTTCCGGTTGGCGACGATCAGGTTTTTGCTGATGACATTCTGCCCATAGTAGATACCGCCCTGGTCCCGGATTTCCTGGGCCTTGAAGGGCATGAGGACCGCCAGGGCCTCGGTGGTCAGGGTCCGCAAAGCGTCGATCCGCCGAAGGCCCAGAGGGAGAGCGGTGGTGAGGCCGTCGGCCTGCTGCCAGTTCAGCGTGGCCAGCTGGCAGAGGTGCTTCCTGGCGGCAGACTGGAGCGTCTCGGTGTCGCTGTCCAGCTCCTCCTTTGTGTCCGCCAGATGCACCAGTGTGACCACGGCGAACATCATGCGCTGGTCGCGGGTGGTGAGGTCGTCCAGCATCTCACGGGTCTCTTTCCGCTGCTGCTCCAGATCATAGGGCACCACGGCGGAGAAATTGTTGTTGTTATTCTGCCGCCGCTGCCAGTTGGTAACGTTCGTCTCCACGCCCAGGAGCCGGTTCTGCATCTCCCGCACGGCCTCGTCTGTGGGGACGGGGATCACGTCGATGGAGAGCATCATCGTCCGATTCAGGGCACTCAACTCAGAAATCATAGAGTCTTTGATGTAGCTGGCATACTCCTTCAGGAACAGCACCCGCCCGAACTTGCTTCCCATGACGAAGTGGTCCTTCTTGAACTCCAGGCTGTCCGGGCAGATAGTATCTTTGAAGGAATGGCCCTTCCGCATCAGGTCGTGGAGGTCCAGATGGTATTCCGCTTCCTCTCCGGTGCGGTAGAAGTCATGGAGGACCCGCAGCCGTTCCATGGCGTTCAGCTCCTCGCTGTGGGCATCCAGGTGGCTCAGGCGGGTGGTGACGTCCGCCGTCACCCGGTCAAAGAAGGCACGGGCCTCCTCAATGTTCTTCCGGTGGACGGAGAGGGTAACATACCGCTCCTGCACCACGCTGTTGGAGCTGTCGGTGACCTTATCCATGAGCATGGAATTGTACTCCGCCCGGTAGCCGTCGAGATAATCGTCCTGCCGGGGAATGAGGATTTCCTGCTCAAAATTCTGGCGGTTCAGTCGTTTATTGTTGATGGTGATCTTGGTGGTAGACCCCGTGTCCAGAGCGTTCAGGAGCTCCGAATACCCCAGAAACATGGAGGTCTTGTCCTCTTTCGAGGCGATTGCGTAGTTGATGTCCGTGAAGCGAATGGTCTTGGAGAACTTGCTCCCGAACTGAAAAATCCCATCCGGCCAGAGGCGGCGGATGGGGATGGCGTCCTGCACGGACTTGGGGAGGACAAAGCCCTCCTTGTCCTGCTTTAGGGTGTTTTGTAAGGTTTTAATCAAGCCGTAAAGCCTCCTTGATGGTAGAATTTTCGAGGGCCTTTGCGCAGAGGTTTTCCGATTTGAAAACGAGCCGTCTGGGATATAAAAATTCCGAGCGGATAAAAGCAAGGATGAAGCGTTCCAGAGTCATGCCGTTGTAAGTAAAAAAGCCGCCGAGGGCGAAGGGGAACGCCGCCAGGACGCAGATCCAGCCGATCTCGCCACTTCCAACGGTGTTCCGCAAACCGAAATAGACGGCCACGGCCACGATCACGGCCAGCAGGGCGAACAGGAGCTGACGCAGGGAAAGCCCGAAGAACAGGCTTTCCTGGTAGTCCCGGACTTCTTTGTTGATACGGACTTCTATGAGTATCACCTCCAAAATGAAGAATCGGCGGACAGACCGTTGCATGATCCGCCCGCCTATGGTAAGATACCGCAAACCAATGAAGGAGGGCTTGCGATATGGCATTTATGATATTGGGGATTGGATTTGCTCTGCTGCCGCTGCTGCTCCGTCTGGCCCTGAAGCTCCGGCTGGGCCTTCCGCTGCTCTACAGCGTCCTGATGCTCACGGTCTTTCACAGCTGGTATCAGGTCCACGCCGCCCTGGCGGACGGCATCCTGTTTGCCATGGTGGGTATCGTAGCCCTGTCCTGGGTAGTTACTCTGACCCGGCACCTTTGGGAGCTATTGGAGGACTTGCGGTCTGAGTGGACCGCTGCCAGACTGCTTGCTCAGCGGGTCCGTCAGGCCAGACTGGCGGGAGAAACCGTTGTCAGCACAAGCGGGCTATAAAACAGCGGACAGGCCATCCCGGTCTGTCCGCTGTATTTTTCAAAGGAACAGCTCACATTCCTTGCGGACGGAGCATGCCTTTTTCAGCGCCAAGCCCGCCGCAGAGACCAACGCCCCGTTGACCTTCCTGGCCCCTTGGGGACAGCGGACAACGCAGCGCATACAGGAGATACACTTTGCGCTGTCAGCCTTTCGAAGCTCATCTGGGGAGATGGCCTGGGCTGGGCATTTTGCGGCGCAGAGACCGCAGCCGGTGCAGCCGCCTCCAGCCTTCGGGACCATCCCGACGCCACCCGCTTTTTTGTAAGGCCGGTTCCCTGGAAGGGCGGCAGTCATCTCCCGTTTGCCCTGACGGTGCTTTTCCAAGATGGCGCGGGAGACCCTTTGCAGCTCCTCCGCATCCTGCCGGTCAGGCCGTCCGGCGGCGTATTGGTGCAGAATAGAATGTTCTGCTATAGCGGCAACAGCGGCGATGACTTGGAAGCCTCGGCTCTCCGCGCAGTCCTGCATCTCCACCAGGGTATCCTCATAGGCCCGGTTTCCGTAAACGCAGACCAGAACGCAGGAGGCCCCGCCGCCCTGTATCCGCTCCAGCCTCTCAGCCGCCAGAGAAGGAACGCGACCGCCGTAAGACGGAATTGCAATTAGGACCAGAGCCTCCGCCTCAAAGGCATACGGGGAAATCGCTGGGTCCGTCAGGTCTATGGTTTCCACTTCCGCCTCCCAGGCTCCAGTAATGGCCGCGGTCACCTTTTGCGTTCCTCCGGTGGGGCTGAACAGCAGCTGTGCGAACTTCATGCAGGCGTCCTCCTTTGACATGGTTTGTAATGATGTTAAAGACAGTATACCGGCGGGAGACTGCCCTGTCAACGGAGTCAGCCCAGGCCCATCAGTTCCCGGATCAGCCGGTCGCTCATTTTAATAGCGCCCACCAGCACCAGCATGTTAAAGATGATCTCGCCCACATAGTTCCACACCACCGTCGCCGCCGCGAGGCTGGGGTCCGACAGCGCGGGCGGTGCAGAAGCGAAGGCAGAAAAGATCACACAGGCCAGTACAATCACACAGCCCTCCAGGCAGATGGCGGCATAGCTTTTCAGAAAGGCTATGCCGATGCTGCTGGAGGGCTGTCCCGCGAAGCTGGCCAGGGGAATGGGGGCGATGGCGGTGGCCATGTACAGCTTAAAAAAGCGGCTGTAAACCGTCAAGATCATCACCAGAGACAGCACCCAAATGAACAGGGACCCCAGCAGGGTGACGGCCCACAGGGGGATGCTGTCCAGAAAGCTCACGTCCTCGATGATGGTGACCATCTCGTCGGGAAGGGTAGTATCAGTGAGCACCGACAGTCCGGATGCACCCATGATGGTGTTTACCATCCCCTGGCCCACAGTGAAGAGAGCGGTCATCAGCTCCATGCCGTGGGACACCGCCGCCTGGGCCAGGGCGAAGCGGACAAAGCACTTCAGCACCTGTTCCGGTTTCTTGAGTTCCGTAAAGCTGCCGCAGGTCTTGACCACGCCCATCACGAAGAAGATCACCAGCAGGGCGTAGCCGATGGCCTTCAGCCCATCGTTGATGCCTACAATCACAGACCAGACCCCGCCGCCTTTGAACTCCTCCGGGCCGGTGGAGAGCAGAGTCCATATCTCCGCCAGTTTGCCGTTCCAGGTGCCCAGGGCGGAGTTCAGGTTATCAACGATCCAGTTGCCGCTGCCCATTACCGCTCCTTTCCCCGCCCGCTTCGCTTTTTCAGAGCTTTCGGGCGCTCCTGGACGGTCCGGCGGCCTTCGGCATCGCTCTGGGAAACTGCCGGACAGCTGGTTTCCGCGGACTCGGTTTTATCGAGAACCTGCCTGCCGTTTTCGTTCTTTTCAAAGCCCGTCGCGCCTTGCGTCATCTCGCCGGAGTAGAGAAAGCACCTTTCGAGGCCCAGGTCTACCATGAACGAGGCAAATTCCGGCCCGCACTTCTTCAGCACAGTTTCGAGGCCCGAATAGAGCACATCCAGCCAGCGTTCAACCGCCGCAGCTTTATCTGCCGGTGAATTGAAGTGGACACACTGCATCGAGTCCACAGATTCCGCCGCGAAGTCCCGCCAGCGGGAAATGGCCTCCGTCCTGCAGTTGGGGGCCAGTTCCTTGACGCGGGCGAAAAAGTTTTCATAGGTCATAGATTCTTCTCACTTTCCCGGTTCATCCAGTAATCAAAGTCAGAATTTCCTTCGTAAAAGTGATTACAATGCCGCCCGCGATGGTGAGGATGCCGTTGGACCGCTGGGAGGGGTCATGGGACTGGAAGGACAGGCCCACCTGGAGGATGCCGTAGCCCAGCAGGATCAGGCCCACGGCGCGGATCAGGGAAAAAATGAAGTCGGACAGATTTTGCACAACGGCCAGGGGATCGTCGGCGGCAAAGGCGGGGACGGCCAGGGCGGTCACGGCCAGCAGAAAACAGGCGGTGAGGGCATAGAGCCGCTTGGCCCAGCGTTCAATTTTCGTCTGCTGTCTCGTCAGGGAAGGCTTGAGGGTTTTGGGATTCTTCATAGTCAGAGTTCTCCTTTTCTTCTTCAAGAGTAATGGCCCCCAGGTCAAACAGCGGTTTGCCTGGGAGCCAGTTTTGGGGCTTCTTCTGATGATGGATATAAGGCGGCCCGCCGCCGTCGATGGTATGGCGGATGGCGGGGTGCTGGGTCAGCTCGTACTTCAGGTCCATGACCGGCTTCGCGCCCCGGATGAAGAGGATGGCGCAGCGGTTGTCCAGCATCCGCACCTCATCCGGCGTTAAAAGTTCGCGGCCGCTCTGCTGAAAATTGGTGGAGTAGGAGCCGGATTTCCCCTTGGTTTGGCCGTGGGTCCGGGTGTCGATAGTGGCCTTTCCAAGAGATTCAGAAATGTATTTGTGCGTACTCGCCTCATTGCCTCCAAGATACAGAATTGTGTCCGAATTGCCCGGAATTGTTTCCCACGAGTCCTTATACAACTCCTTGATCTGTGCCATATTTTGGATAATTGTGCTTGCTGAAATGTTTCGGGAACGCATGGTTGCCAGCTCTCGGGTAAAGCCCGGCAGAGGCATAGCGGCGAACTCATCCAGCACAAAGTGAACGTGATGGGGCAGGGCTCCATGGTGGATCTGGTCAGCGCTGTAATAGAGGGCTTGGAATGCCTGGGCATACAGCAGACTCACCAAAAAATTCAGGCTGTTGTCATTATCAGGAATGACGGCATAGAGAGCGCACTTCTTTTCCCCCAGGGTGTACAGGTCCATGTCGTCCCGGTCTGTGATGGCCTTGATCTGGGGCAGGTTAAAGGGCGCCAGCCGCACGGCGGTGGACACGAGGATCGACTTTGAGGTCTTGCCTGCGGCCATTTTGAAGACTTTGTACTGCCTGACCGCCACGCAGTTTGGCTTCTCCCGTTCGATGGACTGGAAGAGCATATCCAGTGGGGAGACATATTCCTCATCCTCCTCCTTGACCTCGGCGTACTCCAGCACCCGCATGACCATGGAGAAGTTCTGCTCGTACTCAGGCGCCTCCTGCCATAGCATGAGGATGATGGCCTGGAGCAGAGCTGTTTCTGATTTGGTCCAAAACGGGTCCGATTCATGGCTTCCCTTGGGTGTGGTGGCCTGAATCAGATTGTTTACCAGCCGCAGGGCGTCTTTTTCATCCCGGATATACCGGAACGGATTATATCCATCGCTCTCCTCCAGGTTCACCAGATTCAGGACTCGGATGTCATAGCCGTTCTGCTCCAGCCAGCCGCCCGTAGCAAGCAGGACCTCGGATTTCGGGTCCGTGACAACATAGTTTGTGTTCGCTTCCAGAATGTTTGGCTTCACGTATGAGCGGGATTTACCCGCGCCGGAGCCGCCTATTACCAGCACGTTCAGAGACCTTCGATGCTTGTGAGTATCCAGTCCCAGGCGGACGTTCCGGGTGAGGAGCTTGTTCTCCTTTTGGGAGAACTGCGCGTTCACCTCACGGGGCGAGGCCCATGTGGCGGAGCCGTGCTCCTCACCGTCCCTTGTCCGGCCCTGGTTGGCGGAACGGTACAGTAGGGCCAGGACATAGGCGGCGGTGCAGAACAGGATAGACAGTCCGCTGTACTCTGTCCAGTGGACGCTGAACGGATTTTCCAGCGCCGCCGTCAGCTTGCCTACGATGTCCGGTAATCCTCCGCCAAGGGATTGGGCAATCAACAGTGCTGCCCAGACGACGGGAATGTAAAGGAACAGACAGACGGCTATGCCGCCTGTTTTCGATTGCTTCAGTTCGATCACCTCCAAAAGGGAAGCGCCCCATGCTGGTTGGCACGGAGCGCTTCCTCTTTCTTATTGAATTTGAATCTGGCACATCCGCATGGTGTCCAGGGCCGCCCTGTGGCTCTCCGGCGTCACACCGGCGCAGCAGTCCGCAATCACCCGGACGGTTGTCTCCGGCAGGAACGCCTTGACCAGCAGGGCGTTGGAGACAACACAGATGTCCGTGCAGAGGCCCACCAGGGTGACGTCCAGCTCGTCCAGCTCCGCCAGCAGAGCCAGCTTCTCCGCCAGCTCCTTAGAACCGAAGGTGGGCTTGTCAATCACCACCTCGTCTTTCAGGGCGGCGGCGATCCTGGGGTGCAGCTCCCAGCCGGAGGTGCCCTTGACGCAGTGGACCACGGGCAGGTTCCGGCCCTCCTGGGTCTCCAAGTAGTTCTCGGGGTGGGTATCCCGTGTGGCGATCACGTCCCCGGCGGGATACTTGGCGATCTCCTCCGCCACCCGGTCCACGATGGCCTCCGCCTCCGGGGTGCCCAGGGCGCCGTTGATGAAGTCGTTCTGCATGTCAATGACCAGTAAAATCTTTCGCATAAGGGCGGGCCCTCCTTTGTCTTGATGCCGCTATCATATCACAGCTTGCCGCCGCTGTCGATAATGACGCAGGGGACTTGTTTTTCCTTTGCGAAGTCCAGCGTGTTTTTCGTTCCCCCGGCTCCGCCGTTAAACACCGCGATCACCAGGGAGCTGTGATTCACCATCCATTCGTTTCTGGCCTGATAGGAGTCATAGGAAAACCGGGGACATATACATCGTTTCAGGTCCGCCGCAGACAGCACCGCCTGAAAACGTTCCGTCCAGCTGCCGTTCCAATGCAGACCGAAATCCGGATAGGGTATGGCGGCGATGAGTTTCAGCCGTGAGTCACGTTCCCGCAGCCGCAGAACGATTTCTGAGGCTATCAGGTCCGTTCCCTTTGCCATACCGCTGATAAACGTTGTAAACTGCCTGTTGACAGCTTTCCTGATTTCCATTTCCAGTAATGTCGCCGCGTGTTTTTCCGAGATTGTCAGCTTTTCCGGGCGGTGGCCCGTGAAGCAGCATCGGTGCTTTCTCAGCTCAGCTTCATCCATACATATCACACTCCCTTTTTGTATAGACTATAACATTAACTAATGTATTCGTCTATACCTGGGGACACATACTTTCGCATTATCTAATTATTACATTGGATAATGGGGGCAAGAGATATGGTAAAGCTGAACGTGCTGGAGCTTCTGAAAAAACAGGGGCGGTCAAAATACTGGCTGTACAAGCAGCTGGGCATGAGCTACCAGAACTTCAACAAAATGGTCTGTAACGAGACACAGTCCATCAAGCTGGAACGGATTGAAACCCTGTGCATGCTGCTGAACTGCACGCCCAACGACCTGTTTTCCATCAATTGGGAGCAGACGGACGCAAGTAATAATTGAAGCCGGCTCTTTCTTATCGCTGCTTGGGTCGGGCCTTGGTCTTGCTTTTAACAGGCACGGATTTCCGCCGCCGGTCCAGCTCTCCCCGATACGCCTTCAGCCGCCCTTCCACGGAGGGACGGTCACTCGTCCTCGCTGTAGGACCGGCTTTGCTGCGTGAAGAGGAGCTGCTTCTGGTACCGGGCGAGGCGCGTTGCGACGGAGAATCTTTTTTTGATGCAGCCGCCTCCTGACGGCCTTTCTCCTGGGGCCGCACCGGCTCCTTGGGGGCCTTCTGGGGGGCCTTTCGCTCCGAGGGGGCCACCTCCTTGCCCTTTTCCTCCCGCTGCTTCTGAGGCCGTTCACGCTCCTTACGCGGGGGCTTCTGTTCCCGTTGGGGCGCGGCGGGTTCCGGGGTCAAATAGCCCACCCGCTCGAAGATCATGTTGGCCCGATCCAGTTCCGTTACCGGCAGGATTACGTCGATGAGCTTTCCGGTTCCGTCCTTATCCCGAATGGCGGAAAACAGAAGCTTCTGCTTCTTCGCCAGCTTGGAAAACTGGCGGTACTGCTCCGGGGTCATGGGGAACTGGCGGAGATCCCGCGTTTCCCGCAGCATCTTCCCCAGGTTGATCTTCCCGGAAATGGTCTTGTTGTTCTTCGCCAGCGCCATGGTCAGCGCCAGCATGTTTTTGAGGGCTGAACCGCCCAGACGGACGGCCACCTCGCTGCCGGAGAGCATCATGCGCACCAGCTGGTCAGCGGCTTCACCGCCTCCGATGTTCATTGTGGAGTACCTCCTTGGTTTCAAGATTTTCAATGGAACGCTTCATATTCGGAACCTTCTCCATCACCTCCTTGCACAGGACCAGCTTTCGCCGTTCCGTCCGGATGGAGCGATTGAGCTCCGCCAGCTGGCGGTACAGTTCCGCCTTCTCTGCCGCCAGCCGCTCACGGGGGATGCCGCAGCCGTCCAGCAGGGCGGACGCATCCGTATATTGGGCGGCCTCCGCCTCCATGCCGGAGAGGCCCTCGTCGTAGAGCCGTCTAGCTTCCGCCAGAGACTCCACGTCGGCCAGAGCATCGTACAGCGCACGGCGCTTTTTCTTCCTCACATTCAGGATGGTCCGCTGCTTCATCAAACTGGCCAGCGTATCCTCTGTGCGGGTCTGGAACACTGTCATGTCCTCCTGGGTAGAGATGCTGTTCTCCCGGAGAAACGCGAACTGCTCCCGGCAGCGCTCAAAGCGAATGACCTCCTTCCGAAGCTGGGGCGTCATCCGGGGCGGGTACTGCCGCTTTTCAATCTTGCCGAGAACGTATAAGTAGTGGACGTACAGCGCCAGAAAGCCAGTGTATTTCGGGTGCTTCTTATAGGGCCGGTAGGGAGCACGATAGGCAGATAGCAAACGCTGCCCGGCCTCGATGGCGGACAGGTTCCCCAGAATAGCGGCCCGGATACCATCCTCCGTAAACATTGGATTCTTTCGGCCAGGGACCATGAACCTCTCCTGCCCCCGCAGACGGAAGCCCAGGCGGTTCCCATGGCTGATCTCCCAGCCCATGTGCTCCATGAGCATAAAGAAGTGGCCCAGGTCGTTGGCGTCTTCGATGGCCGTCCGCAGGTCCGCCTCCAGCATGGAGCGGAAGGTAGGCTGGCCCTTGCTCTGCCTCAGCCATTCGATGTAGCTGACGGCCTTGGAAGAACTGCCCTCCATGATAACGGACAGGCCATGCTCCCGGCAGAGGCGGTCTGAGACAGCACGAATCTGGCTGTAGTATTCCTGCGTTGTGACATGATATTTTTTGCCGGTCTGTCCGTTCACAGAATTGAATACCAAATGTGAGTGAATGTGGTTCTTGTCTACATGGGTGCCGATCACCACTTCATAACCCGTCAGATATTCCTCCGCAAATTTCTTTGCGATTTCCAGCGCCAGCTCAGGCGTGACTTCTCCGGGCTTGAAGGATTGGATGATGTGGTAACATTGACGTCCGCCTATCTTTCCAATATCCTGCTTGGTATCCATCATCTGCCTGTACTCCAGACCAGGGTCGCAGTTCTGGTGGGCAGTGAGGATGCGGCCCTCTGTTTTATCGCCATTTAAGGCGTATTGGATCGCCTGCTCCAAGCCGCCGTTTCGGGCGAGGATTTTGGTAATGGCCATCTACTTCCTCATTACCTCGTACATCAGCTCATAGACCTGGTCCAGCATGTACAGCCCCCGCTTGGCGTCTGCGGCTTTGGCAATTCCAGCGTTGACGCTCCGGGCGATCTGGTTGATGTTTACGCCGATTTTGTGGACCTCCCAGCGCAGGTCCTGAATCTCCCGGGAAGGCCGTGCCCGAATGGGCTTGCCCTCCAGGAGTCGAACGAGGTAGGCCCGCTTGCTGAGGCCGCTGGCGTTGGCTTGTTCCGTCAGGTGCCGGTACTGCGCCGGGGTCAGCTCTATGTGAAGATGGTGCCGCCCCTTTTTATCTGCTTTGCTCACGCCTCCTCCTTTCCTTCTTTGGAGCAGCCCCGCAGAGCTCCTCCTGAATTTCCCTTTCAAATACCCACTCCAAATCGAACACGTTCCCATAGGGGACGCCCTTGCGGCTGTATGGTTTCATAGGCATGGGAATATGGGATTGCAATTCCTTCAGCCGCTCCCAATACTGCGGAAGAAATTGATAAATATTTTTCAGCTCTTTCCGGTTCTTATTTTTGCAGCACCAACAGGAAACCCGGTCCAGAATGTCATACAGACGGACTCCGTTTTCCTCCCAGAAAAAGCCCCGATCATAGCAGAACGCCAGACAGTCCGCCTCCGTCATCCCGGCCTCGGCCAGGGGGGAGAACTTCGGCGCTTCTAATTTCTCCAGCCGTTTTGTTTCGTCCACAGCGATGCCCACATAGTGGACTTCGGCGTCCAGAGCCAGCTTGTCTAGGGAGCGAGTCTTGATCTTGGTGCCCCAGCGGCAGGGGCCGCCGCACCAGCCGTAGCCCAGGTGGAAGCCGTTCTTTTTGGAGTCCACTGGCCGCTCCAGCATGTTATATAAAAACGGGGCGTCCGGCCTCACCTCTGTGAACCGGACGCCTCGCTGCTCCAGGACCGGCTTCATCTGGTCCCGGATGTCGTAGATTGCCTGAAATTCCATTCCCGAGTTGTAAAAAATCACTTCATCCAATGGCATTTTCTTTTCCAGTAATAATAGCAGCATGGCTAAAGAATCTTTTCCAAAGCTCACGCTGGCGTAAAATGCCACTCTGCGTTTCTGCCTCCTTCCTCCGGCCCGAAGCCGGGATTTTTTGCGTTGACGGCCCGGCGCCCCAATGGTATAATTTCAGCCGTTGTCATTTCTCGGCTGAAAAGAGGCGCGTTTCATGAAGCAAAAGACCATAGCCGCAAATTTCACCCGTCCCCGGATGGGGCGCAGGCTGGCAGTCCTGACCGTCAGTATCATCGCAATCGGTATCTGCGTAGCAGTGTTCAAAACCGTCGGCTTCGGCACAGACCCCTGTTCCACCTTCACCCTGGGAGTCTCCGCCCGGACAGGCGTTTCCTTCGGGACCTGCCAGCTGGTATTCAACCTGCTGATGTTCCTGCCGGTGATCCGGTTCGACCTCTCCCGCATCGGCGTGGGCACCGTCGCCAATATGGCGGGCGTCGGGTACGTGGCGGACTTCTGCATGCGGCTCATCGGGCAGCACACTCCGCCCGAGGGCTTCTCCATGGCAGCGAGGGTCCTGATGTTCGCCGTCAGCATGGCCGCGTTCCTGATCGCCGCCGCTTTCTATATGGTGGTGGACCTGGGCGTCGCGCCCTATGACGCAATCCCCCAATTGATCGCGGCCCGCACAAACCGGATAAGCGCCCGAGCCATTCGTATGCTGTGGGATATTACCATCCTGTCCCTTGGATTCCTGCTGGGGTCCACGGTGGGCCTGACGACACTGATCACCGGCTTCTGCCTGGGTCCCGCCATTGCGTTTGTGTCCGACCATGTGAAGAGTTGGTTTGAATGAATACGTCCCGAAACCAGGAATCTCCCGCCCGTAGGCGGCATAGGGGTCAGGGGTTGTTCCCCTGCAAGCTGCCAAAATGTACATTTTGGCGATGCTTGCGGCCCTGCCGCCAGAGGCGGCAGGGTCTTGCCCCGCCTCCGGCGGGGCTGTTTTCAAGCGGAAGGGCTGATTGGAATGGCCGCAGGAGGCGCCTCGTCGGGGCGAAATCCATTCCACTCCGTTTCCACCGCTGGTGAAAACTGCGTTCCATTCCTTTGCCCCTCCTCTCCCCACCGCAAACGCTTCGCTGGTTTGCGGCGGGGACCCCGGTCACCCTCACCGCTCCGGCCCCAAGCGAGGCTGACGGAGCTGTAGATTATAGTGGTCCACCGGCACGTCCCGCAGGTCCAGAGCCGATTTATCCAGTACGTCTGCCGCGTAGCGGGCGTAATTGTAGCCCTCGCTCTCCACCAAAATGCCGCCCCGATGATTTTTGACGCACACTAAAAGGCAATGATACACGCCGTCAACCTCACGCATCAGGTTCCTGTTTTCGATAATAAAGGGCATGTCATCCAGCATATGCGTGGAAAAATGCCGGAATTGCTTCTCGGTCAGCTCAACAACCTTGACAACCTCGACGCGAATGGGCTTGTCCTTTGTTATGTTCTGCAAATCCCGCAGACGATTGGCCTTGAAATGAAAATGGGTATAGATCGTGGATACCGCCATCTTATCCTCCTTTTCCAGAGCGAGGGTGTTACATATAACCCCCTTGGCAGACAGGGCTGGGTGCTAGTACATAACACCCAGCCCCCTGACGTTACCGCTCTTTTGATGATTTACGCCGCACTTTTTCCGGCGCTTCTTCTTTGAGCCCATATGCAGCAATGTCCTGGATGATCGCATTGGCCTCTGCCTGTACAGCCTCGTTCCCATCCATCGCTATGCCGGACACAGCCAGCGCGATCTCCCTGGCGCCGCCGGTTCCTCCTTTTTGAAGCATCCGGGCAAAAACGGCAACCGTACCCTCTCGGGATGCTTCGTCCGCAAAGTCCTCGGGGATGCACTGCCGGCCCAGGTCATAGATTCGTGCGGCGATGCTGCCAGCCGTGACAGCGGGGAAGTATGGGTTATCCCACTCCTCAAAGGGAATGGGCGGACCGCCGGGAGGCTGCACCAGATCAAAGCCGATTTCCCGGGAAACCCGGCCCAGGATTTCCCGCACAGCCGGGTCCGCCCGCAGCCGGTCCATACAGGTGAAATCGGTCACAAGGCAGTTCCGTCCCTGGCGTACCTGGAGAATGTCGGCGGCGCTGAGCCCATCTCCGCTCTCAATGCCCAGGGTCAGCCGGGCGGGAGGCCGTCCGTCCGGGCTGGGTTCGGTGGCCTCGTTGTTATAAGGTTCACTCCGCAGTTCGTCAAACCGGGTCTTTGCCGCTTCAAAAGAAAGGAAATGTTCCAATGGACTGCAGTTTTCTGCGTTGTCCGCCCAGGTTTTCAGGTCTGCGATGATGTAGAAACTCCACCCGTTGCCGTCACCCTGCGGCACTTCCCGCACAGGTCCGGCCTGTTCCCGCGTGGGCTGCTCCCCAGGCAAGGGCCGGAGACAGTCCAGGTGCTTGGCGGCGTAGATGGCGTTGTCGGTGAGCTGCCTCTGCCATGCTCCCACGCTGGGCGCCCATCGGAAACCGCCGTGCCGCATGGCCGAGCAGGTATCCCGATCTGGTTTTTCATCGAAGAACACTTGGAGCCGGTTGGCCTGCACATCCATCTTCACTTCGCCGCCCTCGAAGGCCCAGCCCTCATACTCCGTTTCCGCTTTCACGGACAACTCCTCGATCCGTTTCCTGGTCTGGCGGATCATCGAATTGTTATTGGTAAGGTGAAAGCTCGGATAGGGTTTCGGTTCTGGATGCCAGTCGCGGGCCATGGAAACTTTCAGTTTTTCGATCTCCTCTGGGGTAAGGTGAGGGCAGCCATCCAGGGTCTTGTGTTTCCGATAGTAGGCGTTGACTGCTTTCATCCGCTCCTGTTCCTGCTCCAGCCCTGCCAGCTTCGACTTCAGCTTCCGCACAGCCTCCGGGTCATCGGCGCTGATCCCACCTTTACCTGTGCCTCGGATTTTGTCCAGGATGCCCTGGATCTGCCGCCACTCCTCCATGTTGGCGTCTGCGGCCCGATTCTGTTTCTCTTTTTGGCGGACGGGGAAATTACTGCCTCCCGCGATCAGGATGGACGGCACACGGGCGGTGATTGCAAAATCCTGATTCATGTTCTCTGCCAGCCTGCGGGCGTAGGTGTCCAACAGACGGTCTATCTTCTTGTGGTGGATGGGGTCCACCACCCGCTTCTGCTGTTCCGCGATCTCGGCGGCCTTATCCACCGCCTGCCGGTAGGACGCTGTGGCGCTCCCCGGCACATAGTCGGAGAAGCTGATCATCCCTTTTGCCCTGCGGGCCAGCTCCTCGTTGATGGCATAGTATTGAATGATGTCCACCTCCATTTTTGCGCATGGAAAAGCCGTGGAATGCACAGACACATTCCACGGCTATCGCTCCATATCCTTCTTTTTTCTGGACGGCTTTTGCTGGGAGGGATAGGGCACAAATTCTTCCTTCCCCTCAATGATGCTGAATTCCGAACGCAGGAGATAATGCGTTTCGTCTTTTTGATATTGACGTATCAGATCGACAGCTCTGTCTTTCGTGGCCGTGCTACCACACTGCTTCCCATCTTTAAAGACGTAAAATCGGTTCATCATCTGCTCCTTCCTTGGCTATGTTTTATTGCTGGAACAGGACGCTTCTCCGGGACGGACGGCAGGAGTTCAGCGGGCGGCACATGGCCGCGCAGCAGCCCCAGAAGGCTGTACTGTGCCCCAATATCCGTCGCCGTGATCTCCTTCACGCACAGCCGCAGCCAGGGGAGCTTCTCCGCCATCCGCTGGGACAGGAGAACAATGTCCATGGTGGTCATCGGCGCCTCGGAAACGTACACGGAGTTCTGCCGCCACATGAAGCCCTGCTTTTCCATGAACCTCCGAATGTCCTGGTAGGCTTTCCGGTAGTGGTATTCGCTCTGCGCCCGTTCACCTCGGGGATAGTGGGCCTCCAGCGCCTCCTGGCTGAGGTCGAAGGTAATTTGCTTTCGCATCATTTCAGCGATCATCGCTCACATCCCCTTTTGCTTTTGAGAGCATGGTCCATCTGCTCCCGCAAAGACGCGGCCGCGTCCTCCTTCGAGCGAAACATGCGGTCGGGGGAGACACGATGGAACAAATCGCTGTTCCCTCGAACGCCGAAGTATCTGCCGTCGAAGGATTCTATGGTATGCGCTGCTGATGTTCGCCTGGCCCTGTTCGTAATGAGGCAGCAGGTTTCTCCTTTGCGCCACCCGCCGGGAAATACATCCGTCATGGTTCCTCACGCACCTTCCCGGCCTGAGCAAGCACATCCTCCTCGCCGTTCTCATCCTCCCAGACGCAGGAGGCGGCGCACTCCCGGAACCAGTCCGCCCGCAGCAGGGACAGGATCACGTCCCACATGGTGGCGAAGTCATCGCCGTGGCCCTTGTCCCGGAAGACCAGGACCTCGCCGTCGGAGACGCAGGGCAGCTCATGGACGGCGAACAGGCTCTTGACGCTCTGCCGCGCATGCTCCAGTGTGAGGCCCCGCTGCTCCACCGCGGCCTTGTCAAAGGAAATTTTCACGTTCATTTTGATACCTCCTTTTACTTGGTAGCCCACATCATACCGTATCTTGCCGGCCATATCCAGAAGAATCGGCAGACAGCAAAAATGGAGCAGAGCATCCTTACAGACACCCTGCCCCATTGGCATTTAGGTATTGATTTGAGCTGCTGGTTCAGCGTTCTCCCACATCGTCATATAAATAGAGGTCAGCCATGCCTCCGCTCCTCCAAGGCCATTTTGCGATAGTAGGTCATCAAAGCGGACTTCATTTCCTCTCCGGTGATCTCCCCTCTGGCCCAAAGGGCGGAGAGGCGGCGGGCGTAACCGGAAACGGGAGCGCCCTCAATGGCATTGATGGCGTCCGCTGCTTTTACCGCCGCGACTCTGCGGCTTCTTGTCTGCTGATCCATGGCATTCACATCCTTTGCCCTTATTGTACCACCCGCGGTGTGAATCAGCAAAGGGAAAAGGGAAACAGTCCGTCACGCCGCCTGTTCCAGCTCCCGTGCAATCCGCTTCCTGGCGAGGCGGGCGTACTCGTCCGTCACCTCGATGCCGGTGGCGGTATAGCCCTCCAGCACGGCGGCCAGGACGGTGGTGCCGGACCCGGCGAAGGGGTCCAGGATGTGCCCGCCCGGCTCGGTGATCTTCACAATGTCCCGCATGAGCTGGAGGGGCTTCTCCGTCAGGTGGATGCGGTTCTGGGGATTGCCGTACTTGAACACCCCCGGCAGACAGGGCACCGGGCGGCTGATGGGCATATCCCCGTTGGAGCCCCAGACGATATACTCCGCCTGCTGGCGGAAGCGGCCCTTCTGGGGACGGGAGTTGCCTTTGTCCCAGACAGCGGTGCCCCGCCAGATCCAGCCCGCCCACTGGAGGGCGTCGGAAGCGGCGGGGAGCTGCCGCCAGTCGATGAACATGCACACCGGCGCTCCGGGCTTACACAGCTTCCGGGCGTCCGCCAGCCACTCCGCCGTCCAGCGGGTCCAGGACCGCTGGTCCTTGGCATCCCCCTCGAAGGGCGGGGGCGCGGCGTCGCCCATACTGGAATACTTCTTGATGGTAGATTTGTTTTTCTCGCCCTGGGTCCGGCCTCCGGAGGCGTAGGGCGGGTCGGTGATGACGGCGTCGAAGGCGCCGGGGGAGAAGTCTCCCAGCAGCTTCAGGGCGTCGCCGTGGAGGATGGTCCACTTATCGTTCATAGGCAGGTTTTCCTTTCTTTTTCTGAGATTTTTTAGGTTCAATAGAGGGCGCGGACAGCTCTGTATCCACATATTCGCTGATGATATTGAGGGCTTTGTCGTAGTCCTTGCAGGAGGTGACGCGATCCACCATCTCCTTGTTTTTGGCGTTCATTCCCGCCATCTGCAGCAAGAAGGATGCACGGCCCATAATGGAGAAAATGTTGCTGTCATGGCCCATCAGCTCCATCTTCGGCTTCTGCAGAGGCGGTGTCTGGATGAAGCCGCCCAGCCGGTTGGGGACGTAGTCGGAGAGCCATGTGCCGCCGAACTGGCCGTGGGTCTGGAGCCGCCACATGGCCAGCTTACCCATATCCAGCTTGACACCCTCGAAGGGGAACAGCAGGTTCGTCAGACCGCCCTGCTGAAAGACGGAGACGCTCTTGAAGCGGCTGCCGTCCAGCAGGATACCAGCCTCGGCGAGCTGGTCATTGATTCCGTCCAGCCACTCTCGGAGGTCCCCTCCGCAGCCCTGCAGGATGAGGCCCTCCTGATTGTTCATGTGCCGCAGGTCTTCTGCGGCAATCTGTTTTACAACGTTATCGCTCATGTTCGTCTTTCCTCTTTCCCGGTTTGTTTTTTCCTTTTGGAGTGTGCGGCGGTTCGACTTCCACATAATTGGAGAGGACCGTCAAAGCGTCTTTTGGGTTCTTGGCGCTGAATACCAGAAACGCCATTGCCGCTGCTTCCTGCTGCTGTCCGATCTCCTTCAGCGTCTTGATGGCACGGCGCAGGACAGAGTAAACATCCTCGCCCGGATAGGCAAGCGGAATCTTGGGCTTAGCGGGGTTATCCGGCGTGACAGGAGAAGGGAGCGCCTTCTCCGAAGGTTGGGCAAGCGGCTCTTTTTCGTACAGCACCCTGTCCTGGATTTCCCACAGCATATGGCCCATTTCGCCCTTGTGGCTGTATCCTGTGATCTCGGATTCCCAACAGCCCCGCACAACCTCCAGCGGGTCATCGAATTGGAGCAGAAATTCCATGTCATCGTCATCACAGGCATTCAGCAGCTCCCCGCAGAGCTGCTGGGCGGCGGTAATCTCCGGGGCCAGTTTAATGATCTCATCAAAGGGTTTTTCCCGAAGCTGGGCGAGATAGTCCCGGTAGTTTTGGTCCAATCTCGCCTGCAAAAGCTCACTTCGATCTTGACTCATCTGTCACGGCCCGCCTTTCGAACAGGCTGCTTGCGGGGCCGGACTTGCCGGACAGGTTCCTGTTCATAAACGACAGGAATTCCCCGCTCCTGGGCGCGGTGGATTTCCGCCCGCATCCCCTCGGTGATTGTGGAGCCGTAGACATTGAGCTGCTGGCAGGACTCCACCAGCTGCAGGCCCATCTCCCGCGCCGCCTCGTCCTGAACGGAACAGGCCGGATCGGCGTTGGAAGGAAGCGTAATGTGGGGGCAGACAGGGATGCTGCCGGATTGAAATACCTCCTGGGCCTTCTGCCGGGCGAACTCAATGCTGCCGATCACATCCCCCCGGAGCGGGGCGCAGATGTACACCAGCTTTGGGCTGCTGTGAACAGGCTGAGGCGGCCTCTCCCGGAACGGCTCCAGATACTGCCGGACCTGCCGGACAAGCTGTTCCCGGTCCGCCTGGGTGGGGACCCAGGCATACCACTCCGTCTGGCCGTTGCAGGTCCAAATATGCGGTATAACGCCGTTTGCAAAATTAGGGTTTCTGGGAACGGGCTTCCTGCCCCAGATATCCCGGAATCTCAGAAGCAGGGTATCCACGGATCCGCCGGAGCGGTTCAGCACCGTGAGCTTCATCGCGTCGTAATGATCCATGACCCCAGTGGTGACGAACTCCGCCCGGACCCGCAGCTCTTTCCCCAGCGTTCCCAGGCAAATCTTGCCCGTGAAATTTGGGTCCGAAATGGTCTGTCCATCCCCAAATAATTCCCGCAGTTCTCCCTCGAAAAAGTTCATCGGTCCATCCCCTTATTCTTGGGCTGTTTCTCCCGTTTCTCAGCGCTCCGGCGGGGTTTCAGCTCATCCCTGGATGGTCCCGGAATGATGGAGCGGCTCAGGCCGTCAAGGATCAGCGCATCTTGTGTGTTGTTGCGGATTTTTTCCTCCCAGAGGATCACCGCGGTTCCGGTAACCACCACAGCGCCCGCCACCGTGCCGTAGACGACGGATTGCCCGCTGAGCTTTGGGAATTTCCCTTTGTCCTTAGCATCAAGGAGCATGGCGGTGCCGGCTGCCCTGGCAGACTCACTGAGAACCGCGCCCCGAATGTACGCGGCGTCCTCCGCCCTGGCGTGGCCGGACAACGTGCTCCGCTGCGTTACATACGCCTGGTCACAGGCGACGGCTTCATCCCGCAGGCAGGAATCCTTGTCCACAGAGGCGCTCCCGGCGGCGATGGCGTCGCCGAAGATCCAGGAGGCGTCCTCCTGCTCCTGGGAAAGGTTGTGCTCCCCCTCCACGAAGCCGCCCAGGTCCCCGGCCCGCACCTCAATGCCCACGTCCCGCAGGGCGCGGATGCGGTGGAGGAAGGGGTACTTCTCATGGGCGATGTCCGTGATCTCATATTTTTT
>CAJTFN010000003.1:0-13986 GCA_910575815.1 Oscillospiraceae bacterium | reverse complement strand
CGTTCCGCCAGCTCCCGCCAGAGGGGGTTGTATTCTACCTGAACACGGTTTTTCTCCACTTCAAAGGTGATTTGGGCGGCGACGGCGGGACAGGTTTTGAATATGGCAGTCATGGCCTGGGTCATCTCCGGGTCGTTTCCCATAAACAGCCGGTGGGAGGAATCGTCCGCCTTGGCGGGGCAGGTACTCTTGTCGTTCCACAGCAGCGAGACAGCATTGATCACAGGGACAGCGTGTTCCCTGGCAAAGTTTCTGGCCCGCAGCAGGGCCATTTCCGGATGGAAGCAGCCGAAGTCCACGGTGTAGAAGGTTTTCAATTTATTACCCTCCTGGACCGTAAGCAGGGCCAGGGGGCTGTTCTCGTCCGCTGATCCCGGCGTGTGGAAGCACATCAGGCAGCCCTGATCTGCCAGCGCGGCGATTTGCTGGGCGATAGAACCGTTCTGCATATGAACAGCGGCGGCAACCATTTCGGAGGGCAGGAGTGTGGCACAGGAGATGGAGTCATATACGGCCTGCACCGCCTCCGGGCTGAAATTGTTCGCAAGGAAGCCGAAGGCCGTGACCATCTTCTCTAAAAAGCTGTGGGAGAACTCGTCGCACATATCCAGGCCGTAGGAATACCACGCCCCCGTGGCTTTGGCATCCGGGCGGGGGACAGCGTGGGCGATCTGCCGTTCAAATTCTTCTTTTACCATCAGGCACTTACCGCCCTCGGCCCTTTACTTTCTTCCTGGGCGTTTTCGCCGGTTTCACAGGGTTCAGGGGCAGTCCGCAGTCCGCCATGTCCGCCCGGAGCCGCCTCCGCTCAGCGTCGCTCAGGCTGCCCTCCCGGTAGGCGGCGTCGATCTCCCCGGAGATCTTCAGCAGCTCGCTTTTCTGCCCTTCGGTGAGAGAGCAGTCAAGCATAATTTGGGTTATGTCAAAAATTTTCGAATCAAACTCTTGGTATTTACTCATGCGGTCCTCCTTCATTTGTTATGCAGCCTCCCGGAACGACTCCTGATCCTCCTGCCGGAAGATGGCGTCGATATCCGAAAACCGCTGAGTCCGGTTGAACTTCTCCGTCGCTTTGCCGGGGATGGCCTGGAGTTCCAGCATCCTGGCCCACAGGTCCGGGTGGTGGTCATAGAGGTGGCGAAGCTCCGGCAGCTTGGCGTTGGGGCAGAACCAGCACCCGCCCCGGTCCGTAAAAGCGTAGACAGGCGAAAGGAGTCCCGCCTTCCGGCAGAACTCCCATGCGTCTTTTTCTGTGAACTTATATTTTTCCAATAGAGAAATCTGGCTGCCGCCCTTCAGCCGCAGCAGCCGGTCCTGCTCATCCTGAGCGATGCCAACATAGGGCACGGTATTGGACGGCAGGGTTTTCCGGTACCGCTCAATGGGACGGACCTTGCAGTCCCGCTGGACATAGCATTTCCCGCACAGGGGGAAGGAGCGGACCATGCCCTTTCGCTGTCCTCGGGTGACACGCCCGGTGAACAGTTCTACATAGGTTTTGAGAGAGCGGAGGACGATTACCTTGACACCCATCCGCTCCAGGGCGGGGATGGCGGTTTCGTAGATGAAGTCCCGATGCTCCGGCACTTCGCCGGAGATGTCCTTGTCAAACATGACTTCGCAGTATACCGCCTCGTCCAGCGGTTCCCCGTGGGCCTTGGCCAGCAGTACGGTTGCCATGGAATCCTTCCCAAAGGAACAGGAGGCAATAAATCTGGACCGTTCCATATCAGCGCTCCTGCGTGGGCGGCTTCCGCTTCCGAACCGGCGGGTTCAGGAACCGCTTTGCCTCCTGGAAGCCCACCGTGTCCACATAATAGGCTTTTTTCTCCCCGCCCCGGTTCAGCACAATTACATCGCTCATGGACAGAGAATGCATTTGCTGCCCGAAGGGACGATTGTCCTGATTGTGCTTGAGATATAAATCATCCAAAGTGACCTTGGGCGCCAGAACGCCCCGGTAAGCCCGCTGGTAATGGGACATCCGCAGCTTGACTTTCGCCTGCGCGTAGGGCATGAAGGCATAGGGCGCCGCTCTGGTGTCCTTGATCTGGTAGATGGTGTAGGTGTCGCAGACGTCACTCTCTTTGGGATGCTCGGGAGCATAAACAGCCCCGTTCCGCTCCTGGACTTCAGCGAATTGGCAGATGTGGAAGGTTTCGCCGCCGATCCGGGCGTGGGTGGCGTCAATGTACCGGCAGGAGAGGATTCTCCGGTCATCACCGAAGGTGGTGAGGATGATATTTTCACCGTCCGGCACATGAAACAGAGTGTTGTAATCGCTGTCGATGAAGCGGACCAGCCCGCCGTCCGCCTCGTTCGGGAAAGCCAGAACACCAAATACATTGACAGGGGTATCGCCGTTCATCGTGCCTCCCTTTCACAGGCTTCCGCCAGGGCATTGGCCCGGTCCGTCTGCTCCCAGGGAGCGTCCTGGTGGGTGAAATGCCCGTAATTGCAGAAGGGAGCGAAAATAGGCTGATTCAGGCCGAGGGCCCGGATGATACCGCCGGGAGTCAGGTCGAACACCTGCCGGACCACCTGTTCCAGAACTGCTTCCGGGTATCGCCCGGTCTCATGGAGGTCAATGTCCACGGCTACCGGCTCCGCCCTGCCGATGGCATAGGCGAGGCCAACGGTGCAGCGTTCCGCCAGCCCGGCGGCGACGATGTTCTTGGCGATATACCGGGCCATATAGGTCCCGCTCCGGTCCACCTTGCTGGCGTCCTTCCCGGACAGCGCCCCGCCTCCATGGGGGACGAGGCCGCCGTAGGTGTCCACCATCAGCTTCCGGCCCGTCAGGCCCGTGTCCGCCTCAAAGCCGCCCAGGACGAAACGCCCGGAGGGATTGATGAGGACCTCCGTCTCATGGTCGGGGTAGAGCTCCCGCAGGGCGGGGACGATCACGGAGCGGGTGAGTTCCTTCCGCAGCTCCTCCGGGTCCTTTTCCTCGTCGTGCTGGCAGGAGAGGACCACGGCGGCGATCCGGGCGGGCTTGCCTTTGTGATATTCCACGGACACCTGGGCCTTGCCGTCCGGGCCGAGGCCCTGGATGGTCCCCAACTTGCGAGCGTTGGTGAGCGTCAGCGTCAGCCGGTGGGCCAGGACCACGGGCAGGGGGAGGAGCTGGGGCGTTTCCGTACAGGCGAAGCCGTACATGATCCCCTGGTCGCCAGCCCCCATCACACTGGAGCCGTTCACCGCCCCGGCGATGTCGCCGCTCTGATCGTGGGTGATAACCTCTACTTCGTAATCGCAGGAATAGCCGGTTTCCCGTACCGTCCGGCAGACGATGGCGGGGATGTCCGGCAGCTGCCGGGCGGTGATTTCCCCGGCTACGGTGATCTTTCCCGCCGTGGCCATGACCTCACATGCCACACGGGCGGCGGGATCGTGTTTCAAACAGGCGTCCAGGACGCGGTCAGCGATGGCGTCGCAGAGCTTGTCCGGGTGGCCTTCGGTGACCGACTCGGCGGTCAGGATGTACTTATCTCTCATGGGATTTTCCTCTTTTCTTCTTTTGTTCAGGATTCTTTTCCTGAGAATTGGGAGCTTCCAGGGGAATTGCATACAGGCGGTGGTGATCAAACATTGCTTTGTAAGAACGGAGCTGCTCATCCGTCAGGGAAATGAAGTTCTCGCCGCCTATTCCGATAATCAGGAAGGTCCCGCAGAGAACGTCATACGGGTCGCCATGCCGGTCGCAGAGCAGACGGTTGGAAGGCAAATTCAGGTTTTTGCCCTCGGCGTTGCAGATAATGGCGGCAGACTCCGTAAAAGGAGAAGCCATTTCAATTTTTCCGCCGACGATTCCCTGCAAGGACTTGTAATCATGGGGGACCTTCCGCTCCTCGCAGGGCTTCATCGGCTCAACCACAAGGACCTTAATCGTTTGTTTGCTCATTCTTTCTTCCCTGGGAGGCAGCTCTGCCGCCCTCTCCAGCTTGTCTGTTTGATAGCAGTAAATGTAAAAGTTGTAATTTCCCCGCAGGGGCAGGAAGCGCAGATAGTAGCGGCGCTTAGGGGTATCCACCCGGAAGCCGTAATAATCTTTGCCGGATTCAGGGCTCATTTGGGCCTGCTTATGCTTCCAGCAGAAGCTCTGCATGGCGCTGAGGTTTTTGAGAGGCCCGTTCTTCCGCAGAGCATTGACCACGCTGTCCAGCTCATCCTTGAAATCCTGGTCCACCAGTTCCTCCTGGTGGACCCACCATGTGGTCCAGAACTCCGTTCCCTGGGCAAAATCTCCCCGCAGGTGACCGATGCAAGCCTGTTCCTCATCGCTGCCGGAGAAGGACAGCAATTCCTCGTCCCTGCCGATCTCCTGGAGCGAATAAATTTCGCTGTTTATGGCTTTTCTCCTTTCTCGGGTATTTGTCCCACGTTTTTTGTGATATAATCAAATCAAATTTTCTGGTAATCTCCATGCGCGAAGCAAATCAAGATTTCACAATATTTACCTTGGAGGTCTGTCATGAATCCATCTGTCAGCATCATTGTTCCAGTCTACAACGCCGAAGCCTGCCTTCGCCGCTGTGTGGAGAGCGTTTTGAATCAAGAGTACGCCGATTTTGAGCTGCTTCTGGCCGATGACGGTAGCCGGGACGGCTCCGGCAGGATCTGCGACGAATACGCCGCCGCAGACAGCCGGGTCCGGGTATTTCACAAAGAAAATTCGGGCGTTTCTGATAGCCGGAACTTGTGTCTTGACCAAGCGCGGGGCCGGTATCTCCAGTTCCTGGACGCCGACGACTGGATCACCGCCAATGCCACCAAGCTGTTGGTCCAGGCCATGGAGGAGCATTTGTGCGATCTGGTGATCTCCGACTTCTACCGGGTGGTGGGGGAGCGGGTTTCTCCCAAGGGGGACATCGACGAGGCACAGGTCCTCAGCAGAGAGGAATATGCCTCCCACATGATGGAAAACCCCGCAAATTATTATTATGGAGTTTTATGGAACAAGCTCTACCGCCGGGAGATCGTAGAGCGGCACCACCTGCGGATGGACCCGGCTATCAGCTGGTGCGAAGACTTCATGTTCAACCTGGAATATATCCGCCGGGCCGAGACATTTTTCGCCTTGCAGGTGCCTGTTTATTACTATGTCAAGACGAAGGGCTCCCTCTGCACCCAGGGAATCAGCATCTCCAAAACAATTCAGATGAAGCTGACGGTATTTGAGTATTACAACCAGTTCTACAAAACGGTGTTGGACGAGGAGGAGTACGAAAAGCAGCGCTTAAAAATCTACCGCTTTCTGATCGACGCAGCCGAGGACGGCACAGTGCCTCCGGTTTCCAAGCGCCTGGGAAACGAACGGGTCCGAGTGTCCCCTGATGCTTTGGAGGGGCAGGGCTTTCTGTTTGACACCTTCCGAGAGCGGAAGCTGTTGGACTATTACCTGGAGCCCGCCGCACAGAAAAACGACCTCTCCCTGCCGGAAGCCCGTCTGCTGCTGTACCTCCGGCAGTCCGGGCCCGCTGCCAGGAAGGATTTGGCGGATTTTGCCGGGCTGCCCCGAGGCGGCTTGTCCATGCTGCTGAATCGGCTGGAGGGAAAAGGGCTGATTTCCGTGACGGAACTCCGGGGCGCAAAGTGGAAACGGGGCAGAGAAAGCCGCCTGGAAATTACGTTTCCTCCCTCCGCCAGCGCAGTTCTGGAGGATGTGGCAAATATTTGGGAAGATTTCACATCCGCGAGGTTTTCCGGGTTCAGCCCGGAGGAGCGGGAGTTGTACGAACGATTTGCTGGGCGGGTCCAGGAGAATATTCGAGGTATACTGCAATAAAAGCCTTCTCTTTCCCGGAAAATTCGATCAGCGCTCATGGCCCTTCGCCTCCTTCTTTTTGGGAGGCGTCTGCGGCTTGGATTCCCGCGACAGCTCTATGTTCAGCTTCCGAATCATCTGCACCGTATTGCGGAACGCCATGTAGCGCTTGATCTGCTCAGGATCATTCGTGACCGTGCGGACCGTCTCCCAGCAGGGGCTTCCATGGAGGCTCTTATCCTCCTGCACCACCAGGGCCGGGAACTCCCCGTCCTCCATCACGACGCGGCAACCCCTCTGGTCCTCGTCGCGGCTGTAGAGGCCATAGGCGACGCCAATGGCCTTCAGCGCTTCCAGCGCGTCCACAGTAGTGTACACGCTGCCGGTGGAGATATGAATCTCGCCGGTTAATGAAACTTTTTTACCGTTCATGCGGTTTTCCTCCTTTCGGCGGTCTGCCGCGTCTGATAAACCCGGCGTTGATTCGTTCCGTTTCCGCGTGGATTTCCTGCACAGTGTGCTCCCACGCTTCTTTTAGAAAAGTCACCGGCAGGCCGTTCTGACGGTAGCCCTCCAGGATGGCGGCGTAGTAGGACTCGGAGGGCATCATCGGCTCCCGGAACCGCTCGTCCATGATATAGGCCATGGCGGACAGGGAGCGGCCCTCGTTGTCTCGAACGGACACCATCCGCTTGCCGTAAAAACGGGGATAGCCCTCGTAATTGTCCAGAGACCGCTCACATTCTGGCGTAATACTCCACAACAGGCCGTGGACGGTCCCGCCCTCCTTGGGCGCGATGGAGGCAAAGCCATTTCGACGAAACAGCAGTTCATAGCCCTCCAGCATTACCGGCCCCACCACCGTGGCGTCCGGGCAGCGGCAGGCCATCTGCTCCAGGTTGATGTTGCTGCCGTAGGCGAAATACAGTCTCCCGTCAGCCATCCTCCAGCACCTCCAGCGCTCCATACTTCGCCAGATGGTTGAACATGGTTCTGGCTTGCCGCTCCAGGCTGCCGTTTGGCAGGGGACAGTCCAGATCGGTGGCTCTCATGAAATTGCTACGGAGCTGCCAGAGGTAGCTCTCGGCGTCGGGAAACTCGGTGGGGTCAAAGGCGGTCAGCCGGAGCTGGTCCAGAATTTCTGTCCCGGTTCCCTCATAGCTCCTTGTATCAATGCGGATTTTCATGCGCAATAAACTACCTCTCATTCTCTCGGTTTCGTTTTTTCCTTCTGTTCACCGCATAGCTGTCCTTATAGTGGCGCCACGCCCGGTCCCCACTCAGATTTGCCAGCAGCAGGTCACGGGTCTCCTTGAACTCATCGCCGTTAAGACCCAGGCGAACCAGCCAGACCCGGAAGGTGAACAGCTCGTTGTCGCTGCGGGTTTTCTGCATGACGGTACTCCGCTGGACAATGGCCTGTGCGGACATGGCGAGGCACAAATGCACATAAGCCGCCGCCTTGGCGGGGTCCAGGGTAGAATTGAAGCACCGCCATTCGACGGTGCCTCGGTAAAAGACGGAGTGGAGGTTCAGGGCATAGTAGCGGGATTTGTTGTAATGGCTATGGCGGTCTTGATCTTCATTCTCAAAGCCTTCATACCAGATATTCTCCAATCGGGTAAGGTCCGGCGTTTCCTCCGCAGACAGTGTTCTGGCCTCTTTCAGCATCGGCTCCCTCACCTTCCGGCACCAGCGCCGCGCCCGCTCCTCATTCACCTGCAAGGCTTTGAAGAGGAGGTCCTCCTTAGAATACATGATGCTGATCAGGTTTTTGAGGCTCTGGCGGTTGTGGTTGGAGGCGTCCACATGGACGTGAAGCCCGCAGGAGTCGTTCACCTTCGCGCCGATGGCTGTTACCCGCCGCATACACTCCTGGAGGCGGGGCAGTTCAGCATAGGTCAGCTTGGGGGTGACCATCTCCACCTTATAACGCTTTCCTTCTTTGGAATATTTTTCGAGCCGCAAATATCCATCTTCGCTCTGACACTCCGGGTGGATACTGCTGTCGCTCATGAGCTTCCATTCTTTGCCCGCCGGGTCCTTAACGATCCAGGCGTCATAGGTGCGGCCATAATACCGGGGTGTTGTGCCAAAATAATCCGCCAGAGCCCGAGCGGCCTCCTCTCGGGTGATTCCTGTCATTTCTATCTCCACGCCGAAGCACTGTTCCTTCATCCCGATCATGCCGTTTTCTCCTTCTGGAGCTCGTCATCCACGGCCCGGATACGGCGGCCTATGGCCTCGATCACATTGACCGTGACGCTGTTCCCGGCTTGTTTATACGCCTGGGCGTCCGAGGTGATAGCCAGGAGGCGGTCGATCTGGTCCTCCTCGAAGCCCTGGAGCCGGAGGCATTCCCTGGGCATGAGGCGGCGGATTCGTCCGCCCCGCTCCACGATGCCCTGCACACTGGCGGCGTCATGGGCCAGCTTGCTGACTCTGCCGCCTCTGGTTTTGCTGCCGGGATAGCCCAGGTCCACGCTGTCGCCGGGGACGGCCTCTTTGTAACCCTGCTTGGTGGGTTCCCGAACCAGCAGCACCCCGGACCGTTCCCGTGGATGAGTGGAAAGGCTTGTCTGCCCATAACGGGCCGTGAGACATCGGGCGATCTCCGTCCGTTCCGGCGCGCCCTTGCTCAGGTCCACGAGGTACAGCCCGGTCTTGGCTCCGGTGCCGCCGGAACCAGCGGTTTGCGTGCAGGCTACTCCTTCGACGTCGTAGACCCGGTAGCCCTGGGGACCGCCGATGAGCTGTATAAGAGCCTTTTCACCATTTCCGAAGACAGGTAATATTTTTCCGACGCATCGGGAATCAAGATAGCAGATAAGGAACAGCCTTCTCCGGGATTGCGGCACGTTATGAGCGGCGCTGTTAAGCACAGACCACTCGACATGATACCCCAGGTCGCCCAGCGTGGAGAGGATGGCCGCAAATGTCCGCCCCTGATCGTGTGACAGGAGTCCGGGTACGTTTTCGAGAAGCAGATACGAAGGCCGCTTTGCTTCAGCCAGTCGGGCAATCTCAAAAAAGAGAGCGCCTCGGGGGTCAGCGAAGCCAAGTCGATGCCCTGCCATTGAGTAGCTTTGGCAAGGAAAACCTCCGCAAAGCAGGTCGAAGTCCGGCATTCCGCCGGGGTCGATTTCTCTGGCGTCTGGATAATAGCATTCCTCCTCCCCAATGTCGTGCATGGCACGGTAGCTGGCGTCGGCGTATTTGTCGATCTCACAGTGGCCGACACACTGGAACCCGCCCGCGCGGGTCAGTCCGGCCCGGAAGCCGCCGATCCCCGCGAACATATCAAAATAGCGAATCAGTTCATTCTTCACCTCCGTCGTGCTGCAGCGCAAGCAAAAAACCGAGGACATTTTCATCCATGTCCCCGGCCTGTGGCTGCACAGGTTTTTCTGTTGAAGGAACAAAGCTGGCGCTGCCCAGCTCCTCCCGGATGGCGGCGCGAACCGCCTCCAGCAGGCTGTCCTGCTCCCGCACCCGGCAGACCGCCCGGCAAACGGCCTCCGTCCGCTGCCCCGAGGGGATGGCGCACAGCCGTTTCCATGCCTCCCGCTGGAGAGGAGAAGCCATGGAGAAGGAGAGGTTCAATCTCCTCTTTTCAGCCATGGCCAGCGCCCCTCGGCAGGAGGCCCGCCAGCCGCTCGTAACCCTTGGCGTTCAGGCATACGTCATCCAGGATGACCGGGCGGCACAGGCCGTCCGAGGCCCGGACATGGCGCTTCAGCAGGGCGGCGCCGCCTCCCAGGAAGACGGCGGGCATGGCCCGGATGTCCAGGCCGCTCTCCATGATGGCGGAGAGGAGGCGGTGGGCGTAGGCGTCCGCTTCCCTCTGAATGATCTCCCTGGCCCGCCCGTCCACGCTGCTGGCGTCATTTCGGAGCACGCTCTCAATTTGTGCCGCCGTCATGGACAGGCCAAGAGAACGGCGCACCTGCTCCGCGATCTCATCCAGGCAGCGGATCATGCCCAGCTCCAGGCTCCGGCAGGTGGCGGCGTTGGGGATCCGGTTATCCAGGCGCATCAGGTCCACCGTCCAGCCTCCGACGTCCGCCAGAATGACGGAAGGCTCGTTCAGCAGCTCCGGCTGGGTCAGCACGGCGGCGTAGCCCTGGGGGAACAGGGACACCTCCGTGATTCTGACGGTGTACGCGATTCCCTCGAAGCGAAAGAACACGGGCCTGCCGTCCCGGAGGAGGTAGGCCCGGAATTTCTTCTTGTCCCGCCCAAAGCCGGTGAGGGGAAGCCCTGCCGCCAGATGGACGGAGGCTGTGGCGTCCGCCTTACGGCAGGCCAGCTCCTTGGCGACGGCGGCGAGGGTCAGGAGGTAGTAGTCATCCGTCAGAGTTTTGTCCTTCTGGAGCGGCTGGCGGCCGCTGCCCACCACATAGAACTTGCCGTTATACTCCAGCACATCCTGCTGGGTATACGGCTCATGCTCGTACTCCACCAGCCCGGTGGGGAAGGAAACATGGGCGCTTTTCATGGCGGCGTAGCCGTGATCCACGCCTATGGCCAGGGTATCGCTCATCGGGATTCACCTCGTTTCCGCTGTTGCTGCCGTTTCTGCTCCAGCTTCTGCCTTCGCTCCTTGCACCAGGGAGCCATCGCCACTTCATCTTCCGTCATCATAAAGCCGCCCCTGCTCCGCCAGACTCGAACGGAAAGCTCCCCATGGGAAGGAGAAGCAGGGCACTGGAGCGCTTTATTCCCAAGGCCCTCGTCGAAAAGGCTCCGGCAGTATTCCTTCAATGCCAGAAGCTCCATGGCCTCCAGATCGCCGTTCAGGCGGCAGACAGCGGTACCGAAAAATTTCCCTTCCACATCCTCCACCCCAAGGCGCAGCGAGGATACCTTGCCGGCCAAATCCCGGAAAGCCTCCAGGGTTAAGAAGTCCGCTTGGAACAGACTGGTCAGGTCCGTTTCGGGCGGGTCCGCTGCGAGGGCCGTCCGGATAGCGCTATGGTATTCGGAGAAGCGTTCCCTGACAGCGTCGCTCATAAAGTCCGGGTCGGGCATCTCCATTGTGCTGTCCTCCCGGCCCAGATCGGTCACATCCACACGCAGAGAGGTATACAGCTTCAGTTCCTTGTTTTGATCGCTTATCTTACATCACCTCGTTCCTTCTTGACTTTTTTACTTTTCTGAGCGGTGGCGCGGGCCTTTTGAATATTGGGGTTATTCAAGTTCCAGGTTCCGATATCCACCTTTTGTTTTTGAAACATTTCTTCCGGCATATACTTGCGGCACAGGCGGGGCAGGTAGGCGGGGACATCGGCGGCGTCATAGGGATATCCGATTCCGTCGCCATACACGACCTCCTGTTCCAGCTCCGATTTCAGCGCCTGAAACCCAGCGGGATCAAAATTCTAATATGTGCTCCGGCCCGTGAGTTCCTCGTAGGCCCGCTCTCCCATATGGGGTAGGCAGTCAAAGCGCTGGTCCTGATAGTCCGGCGCGTCAACCAGGGAGTCCGGGTCTTTCAGCGCGGCCATGTACACACCCTTGCCCTGGGCCACCAGCCATGTGCGGAAGTCCATAAAGCCGTCATCCGTGCAGCCGCCGCGCTCCATGACGGAGGCGGCTGTCCATAGGCCGTATTGATCGGCCAAGCTGCTGTAGGCGTGGGCAAAGTCGTCGAACCTTCTGGCCTGCTCCGGCCCCAGGTCCATCAGTTGCTCCATCAGCCACTCGCCGGGGCCGCCCGGATGCTCCTTCGCCTGAGCGATCAGCGCCCAGAAGGTTTCCTTGTTGATCTCTGCAATAGGCTGATTCACCTGCTTTCACCGCCCTTCTGTTTGCCGGACCGCGCCTTCTTCTTTTTGGGAGCTGCCGCCCGTGCTTTTTGAATGTCCGGGTCGCCATGGTTCCACAGGCGCCCCCGGCGGCCACGGGCCCGCAGCTCCTCCGGCGTCGTGTGCCGGGCGGTCAGGCGGGGAAGATAGGCGGCTATCTCGGACCACTCATGGGGATATCCGGTTTCCGCGCCGTACACGATGCCCTTCTTCAGTTCCGCTGTCAGCCGCCGGTGGGCGTCGGGGTCCATGTCAACGTGGGGCATGCGGCCCCTCAGCCGCTCATAGGCCATATCGCCCACATAGGGCAGAGCCATAAACCGGCAGTTTTCATGGTCGGGAATATCCGCCAGGGAGTCCGGGTCCTTCAGCGCCGCCAGATAGGTTTCCTTTCCCTGATAAATCAGCCAGGCGCGGAAATCTTCAAATTTATCTCCGTAACAGCCGTCCTCCAATATGAGAATCGCCGCGTTCCACAGTCCATATTGATATGCCAGCTTCATGTATCCGTGCAGGATGCCGTGAAAGTTCAGCGTCTGTTCCGGTCCCATTTCCAGCAGGCGCTCCGCCAGCCAGTACGCGGCCGCTTCATGAGTTCCGCCCCAGGAGTCCTTTGCCTGGGCGATCAGCGTCCAGAAGGTATCCGGGGTGATCTCCGTGACAGCGGGCCTGTTCTGTTCCGCTTTCCGCGCAGCCTGCAGCTCATCTCTGGTCAGAAACGGGGCGGCGGTATCCTGCCAGAAATGGATGTACAGGCCCAGGCTGGGGCCCTCACGGGGACAGTGGGCATAACCCTCCCCCCAGCCGTGTTCCCACTGGTCACGGCAGTGCCATTTCAAATCCGCTACCTCCTTCGGGGCAAGCTCTTTTCCGATCCGGCAGAGATAGAGTCCATAGAGTCTGTTGTTGACCAAAGTTACCGCGCGATCAACAGAAATGATTTTTTTGCTTATCTCGGACCAATCCTGCTGAGGGGCGGTAAAGGCGTGCCGGGCATCCTCTTGAGACTGGAGTTCTCCCAAGGCACGCACAATCCTTCTCAGGTATTCTTCCTTCCGTTCGTGGTCCGCCGCTTGCAGAGGGATGGCCCGGTCAGAAATATCCCGGTCGATGACGTCAATCTGGAGGGGGCTGTACAGCCTCAGTTCTACGGTTTCACTCATCGGACGTGACCTCCTCTCTGGGGCCGGGGACGGACGTGGGCCTTTGCAGTCTCCAGTTCCTCTTTGGTGCAGATGTAGAAGCCGTCGGGCTTCCAGAAGCTGACGTACAATTCGCCGTCCTCCGTTTTGCGGGATCGCTGTTCATAGCTCTCGCCCCAACCGTCCGCATACTGCGAAACACAGTATTCTTTTAATTCCTCCAATTCGCCGGAGCTGAGGCCGTCTCTTATTTGGCAGACAGCCACGGCGTATAAGCTGCCGAGGACCTCCTCCACATCCATTTGAACGGAAATAACCTTTTCATCCACAGACTTATCGCCGTCAAAGTAAGTCATGAGGCCCCGCTCCTCCTCATCCGGCAGGCGCTCATCCTCAATGCCCTGGCGGATGGCATCCTGATAGCCGGTCAGCTCATAGCCCGACAAAATCAGCGGCTCAAAGCCGGTTTCTGTTTCTTCCTCGGGGTCTTCCTCATACAGTACCGCGCTGAGAGGGCTATAAAGTTTTAATTCCGTTATTTTTTCTTCTACAGGAATCACCTCGATTTCACGTGATTTTACGGGTTCCTCTGGGGCCAGCAGGGTTCCGAAGCCCATGCGCTCCAGCACCTTCCGGTACAGCTTCTCCTCAAATGCCAGATACTCCGGCGCGGAGGTATCAACCTCCCGCAGGATGGCCTCCTCATAGCAGGTCCCGGTCACGATCTCCCAATCCACCGCACCGAACCGGGCGGCGGTCAGCCAGCGCAGAAGCTGGCAGCCATCCATCTGCTCGAACATACCACAGCTGTCCTCGTAGGCGAAATAGCTGTACAGGTCGATGCCCGTCATCTTTTTCGCCGCGCGGAACAGCGTGAAGCCCTGGGGGTCCAGGCTGGGGGAGACCGTCTCATAAAACCGGATCATCTCCGCCAGGGAAGACAGCTTTGGGCAGTAGGCGTCCAAAGCGGCTTGCAGAGCTTCCGCCTTTTTCTCAGAAAACCGGAGCCGACTCCGGACCTCGCTGCAATCGCCGCCGAGGCGATGGCACTCCAGTTCGCTCTTTTCCAGAGCCTTTTGCGCTTGATCCAGCTCCCTCTGTGTGGTTTCCAGGCGGGCACAGGCAGCGGGATACTCCCGGATCGCCTGAAGCATATCTCTCGGACCCATGGTCAGCCCGCCTTTCGGAACCGTGCGAGGAATCGGTCCAGCACACGAATGCGTCCGCCCACCTTCATGGAGGACACCTCCAGGCCGTTCATCTGGCTTTG
>CAJTFN010000002.1 GCA_910575815.1 Oscillospiraceae bacterium | reverse complement strand
AATTCTTTCCCAGACCAGCGTTCCTGCGGTGGTCTTGTTGTTGTGCCTTTTTTACCCCCTTTTACCCCCTTCTTCCTTCTTCACTTTTCTGTAAATTTTCTATTGACTTTTCCTTTGCAGACTTTTCCGGCACAGCTTCAGTATGTCCCCGCCGGCGGAAAAAATTCGGCATCCATTTGCCAATGTCTGAAAAAAGCGCTATACTATGGAAAACAAACCACGCTCCCCGCCGGAGCGCATCAGGAGGCACCGTCATGACCACCATCTATCTCATCCGTCACGCCGAGGCCGAGGGCAACCTCTACCGCATCGCCCAGGGCCAGCACGACAGCAACCTCACCGACCGGGGCTGGCGTCAGGTCCAGGCCCTGGCCCGGCGCTTCGCCGGCATCCAGGTGGACGCCGTGTACGCCAGCGACCTCTACCGGACCCGTGCCACCGCTTCCGCCGTGTACAAGCCCAAGGGGCTGCCGCTTCACCTCCGGAAGGACCTTCGGGAAATCTATGTGGGGGACTGGGAGGAGCGGACCTGGGGGGACATCGCCCGCCGCACGCCGGAGGCCATGGCGGATTTCGGCAGCCGCATGGACCGCTGGTCCATCCCCGGAGCCGAGACTCCGGCGGAGGTGCTGGCCCGGGTCCGCGCCGCCGTGGAGGAAATCGCCCGGGAGAACCCCGGAAAGACCCTGACCGTCTTCTCCCACGGTTACGCCATCCGCCTCCTTCTGGCAAACCTCCAGGGCATCTCCCTCCGGGACACCGGAGCCCAGTCTCCCACCGGAGACAACACCGCCGTCTCTCTCCTGGAGTGGGACGGGGAGGACCTTCATGTGATCTGGCAAAACGATAACCGCCACCTGACAGACCCCGTGTATCTGGCCGGCGAGAAGCCGGTAAAACGGGCTGTGGCCCTGGAACCGGGACTCTGGTTCCAGCCCTTAGCGGGGGAGGAGGGCCTTACCGCCGCTTGGGCGGAAGCGGGGGAGGAGGGGCCCCTTCCCGCCGCCGGACTGACCCTGTCCGGCTACCGGGAGGAGGAGCCCGTGGGGCTTCTCCGTTTGTCCCCGGAGACAGGCCGGATCGTCCTGGCTTACATCCGTCCCGACTGCCGGAAGCGGGGCTTCGGCATCCAGCTGATCGGGCAGGCCGTGCAGCACACCCGCGCCCAGGGTGTGGAAACCCTGTCCGTCCTTCAGCCCCGGCAGGAGGAGGCCCGGCGCTTTTTCCTGGACTGCGGCTTCGTCCCGGAGGGACACTCCCCGGAGGGCCGGTCCCTCCTGGTCAAGCACATCGGCTTTGACCCGGAGATTTAACCGCCAACCTCCCAAACCCAGGCGATGCCAACACCGTTTCCCTCTGAAAGGACACCTTTCCCCGGCCTTCGGGCTGCGGCCGTAAAGACTCCGCAAATCTTTGTCCATTCTTCCCCGCGTCTGCCAAAATCCGGCAAAGTTAGCATTGACAAAGCATGTATGATTTCTTTATAGTGGTCTCACAGCTCAGACGTTCATAAAAGGGAGTAGCTTACGAATCATGCCGCCCGCCCAGCGCGGACGGAGAAACACGTGGCGCGGCTCGTCATCACGGCAGGGAACGCCTTCCCGCCCGGGCCCGCTGGAAGCCACACGCCGCCGGAGACCATGTCCGGGCGCGCGGCCTCAAAAGCGAGACTTTTATCGTGTGAGACAACTGCCGGGGTTCCGGTGTTGTCCTCATGCGGTGAGGGTCTCGCTGATTTTATGGAAAGCGGTGGATGTTATGGAAATCTGGATTGCTGTTTTGTTGTTTCTGCTGGGCCTTCTGCTCATCATCAAGGGCGGGGACTGGTTCCTGGACGGAGCCGTGTGGATCGCCGAGTCCACCGGCGTTCCCCGGTTCATCATCGGAGCCACCATCGTCTCCCTGGCCACCACCTTGCCGGAGCTGACGGTCTCCGTTACCGGCACCCTTCAGGGGGAGGTCGACCTGGCGGTGGGGAACGCCGTGGGATCCGTCACCGCCAATCTGGGCCTAATCCTGGGCATCTCCCTGGTCTGTATTCCCTCCGTCGTGAAGCGCGCCCAGTTTCAAACCAAGGCGCTGCTCATGGTGGCCGGGGCGGCGCTGCTCATGGTGCTTTGCCGGGGCGGGGTGCTGGAGGTCCTGCCGGGGCTGCTGCTATTTGTAATATTCGGCTATTATCTCTGGAACAATCTCCAGGACGCCAAATCCAGCATGGCCCAGGACCGGGAAACCCGCCACAAGGGCCGCACGGCCTCCCGGCGGCAGATGACGCAAAAGCTTCTTCTCTTCCTCCTGGGCATCACGGCCATCGTCATCGGCTCCCAGCTGCTCATCGACTACGGCAGCGAACTGGCGCTTTTAATGGGAGTTCCCGCCAGCATCATTGGCGTCACCATGGTGGCCATCGGCACGTCTTTGCCGGAGCTGGTCACCACTCTGACGGCCATCGCCAAGAAAGAGGCGTCCATGTCCGTGGGGAATATCATCGGGGCGAATGTCATTGATCTGACCATGATTCTCCCCATCTGCTCCGCCGTCTCCGGCGGGGCGCTGACCATTGGAAGTCAGACCACGGCGCTGGATATGCCGGTGTGCCTGGCCCTGTGCTGCATTGCCGTTCTTCCGCCACTGGTGACCCAGCGGTTTTACCGTTGGCAGGGAGTGATTATGTTAGGGTTGTACGCAACCTATGTGGCCATGCTGGTTGCGTAATGCGTAAGAGGCAAACAAACCGGCGCGGAAAATCCGCGCCGGTTTGTGTTTTGGCGGCAGAGGAAAGATCGATTTTGTGGATTGGCACGGCGAAAGGGCGGGGGGCGTTCTACCGAAGCGGTTCCGCGACGAGAGAAGGGCGGACAAATTGTCCGCCCCTACAAGGTGTTCTATCGATAGAAGAGCAGATGAGGAAAGAAGGAATCCAGGCCGCTTATCTTACCAAGCCAGCGACAGCGGAAAGAGGAATACGCCAAGTCGAAAACCACCAGCCCCCGTTGCACCACGCCGCGGGGAGGTCATTCCTGTCTCCCGCCAGTCATTCAGGCGCGCCCCCGTATCGCAACCCCCGTACTTCTTTTTCTCTTTTGGACCGTGCACGGCCCGTTTTCTCTTTTTCTTCTGGCAAGAAAAAGAGAAAATGGGGGGTGCAAAGCACCAGCCATCTTCATGGCTGAAATCCTCCCCGCCCGCAAGGGCGAGCACCAGCCCCCTCCAAGGGAGGAGTTGAAAATCCCCTTCCCATCTGCTATACTAAATTTTATAAAATCAAAAGAAAATAAAGGAGGGACTCCTTTTGACCTTAACCGTCCCCTGTCTTCTGGGCCTGGAGGCCCTGGTAGCCAACGAGATGAAGCGCCTGGGCCTTTCCGGCGTTCAGGCGGAAAACGGCCGGGTCCACTGTGAGGGGACCCTAGCAGACATCCCCCGGCTGAATATCAACTTGCGCTGCGGCGCCCGGGTGCTGATGGAGCTGGGAAATCCCTTCCCCGCCCCGGATTTCGAGTCCCTCTTTCAGGGCGTTCTGGCCCTGCCCTGGGAGGACTTTATCCCCCGGGAGGGCGAGTTCCCCGTGAAGGGTTATTCCTTGAACTCCACCCTCCACTCCGTCCCCGCCTGCCAGGCCATTGTGAAAAAAGCGGCGGCAAAGCGGCTTGGGAGCGCCTACGGCTGCGAAACCCTGCCGGAGACGGGAAGCCGCTATCAGATTCAGTTTGCCATCATCAAGGACCAGGCCTTTTTGTATTTGGACACCTCCGGCGAAGGGCTCTATAAACGGGGCTACCGGGCCCGGAACATGGGCGCGCCCCTTCGGGAGACCCTGGCCGCGGCCCTGGTGACTCTCGCCCGCTACCGGGGCAGGGATCCCTTTTGCGACCCCTTCTGCGGCAGCGGCACCATACCCATCGAAGCGGCCCTGATCGCCAAAAACCGGGCCCCGGGTCTGGACCGGCGATTCTCCGCCCAGCGGTGGAAATCTATGGACCCGAGGCTCTGGATGGACGCGGCGGACGAGGCTCAGGACAAGGAATTCCATGGGAATTACGACATCTGGGGCGGCGACATCGACCCGGCCGCCGTGGAACTGGCCCGGCACAACGCGGAGCTGGCGGGGGTGGAGGACTGCGTGCGCTTTGAGGTGGCGGACGCGGGGAAGTTTCACCGGGACGGCGAGTATGGCCAGCTGGTGACCAATCCGCCCTACGGGGAGCGGCTGCTGGAGAAACGGGAGGCGGAGGCGCTGTACCGGGCCTTTGGGCAGGCACTGGAGGACTTGCCCCCCAAGTGGCGGGTGCTGGTGCTGAGCTCCCACACGGAGTTTGAGCGCTGCTTCGGCCGTCCAGTGGACAAGAAGCGGAAGCTATACAATGGCATGCTGAAATGCGACGCGTTTTTGTATGGCGGATAGGATTCAGGGCGGAAAATTTTTTGTTCGGCGTCCTTTCCTCTTGCAACGGGGGAAAAGTTGTGGCATAATAAGGGCTGCGCACCGGGAAGACAGAGATGAACTGTCCGTTTGACCGGCGCCTATGCAGCGGTATCGAAGTGGTTATAACGGCCCTGACTCGAAATCAGGTGTACCCGCAAGGGTACCGTGGGTTCGAATCCCACCCGCTGCGCCAGCTCAGAAATTCCCGCCACCGTTCCGTTTCCGGCTTTGCCGAAAACTGCACTATGGCGGGAATTTCTTCGCTTCCGGCCCCGATTCGCTTCGCTGGCTTCGGGGCCGGGGAACGGACCTGCGGGTCCGTTTTTTTGATTTATGGGAGGGGACTGTGTGGGGTTTTTCTGTGAAATGGGCGGGCAACCGTAGCTTTGTTGGCTTTTGGGCTTGTTTTGTGGGGGTTAATTGTGATATAGTTAGCATGTTAGGTCTTTTTTGCCGGCTGTGTGCTTCGCACACAGATTCTGGGGCGGACTTCTTTTTGTGCTTTGAGGGAGTGTGGGTATGGCGGATTTCAGATTGTTTTCCATTAAGAACGGCGTGACCGAGCTGGCCCCGGAACAGGCGGCCTTTGAGCGGGAACTACAGGCGCTGCTGGAAAAGAACATGGCGGCCTTTTTTGGCGTCACCTTTTTGAAGACAGAATACAAGACCACAACCGGACGGATGGACAGCATCGGAATTGATGAGAACAACTGTCCGGTTATTTTTGAGTACAAGCGCAGTATGAGCGAAAATGTGATTAATCAGGGCCTCTTTTATCTGGACTGGCTGCTGGATCACAAGGCGGACTTTAAGCTTTTGGTGATGGAGAAGCTGGGGGTTGAGAAGGCCGGGCAGATTGACTGGAGCATGCCCTGTGTCATCTGCATCGCCAGGAATTTTACGAAGTTTGACGAACACGCGGTGAATCAGATGCAGCGGAATATCAAGCTGGTGAAGTACCACCAGTATGGAGACGATTTGATTGCCTTTGAGTTTTTGAACGCGCCCCAGGTTCAGCCGGTCACCGAGGAGGTGGCCGTGCCGGTCAAAAAGAACAGCAAGGGCGACAAGCCCTTCCGGCAGCGTTTGGAAGAAGCGCCGGAGATATACCGGAATCTTTACTACACCATCCACGACTACATCCTCTCCCTGGGGGACGACATCTCGGAGAACCAGCTCAAGCTCTATGTGGCTTTTAAGAAAATCAAGAATGTCGTCTGCGCGGAGATTTACCAGAACAGCATACTGCTCCATTTGCGCCTGGACCCGGACACGGTGGAGCTGGAGCCCGGACGGGTGGAGGATGTGCGGGGCAAGGGCCATTGGGGAACCGGGGACCTTCGGGTCTACATCCGGGATCTGGCGGACTTTGACCGGACGAAGTCCTTGCTGGATCGGGCCTACGCGGAAAACTGACGCCCCCCTTTAAAAAAGGGAGCCGGAAAGCGCCCCTCCACCGGCGGGTTCGGTTTTTAGCCTGTTTGACCGGAGAGAGAAGCTCCGGGAATTTGAGGGGATTTCAGGCGGCTCCATCTGGTTGGAACGGTTTAAACGGAAGTCCCTCCGGGGGAACGGAACCGACAATTCCAGGAATTTAAGAGAAGAGAGGAAGCGACCATGTATCAAGCGTTCTCAAACCTGATCGACACCATTAGCGGCTATATGTACAGCTATATCCTGATCATTCTTTTGCTGGCTGTGGGCCTGTACTTCACCCTGCGAAGCGGGCTTGTCCAGCTGCGGCTGCTGCCGGAATCGATCCGGGTGGTATCCGAAAAGCCAAAGGGGCAAAATTCCATCTCCGCCTTCCAGGCCCTGATGGTCTCCACCGCCAGCCGGGTGGGCACGGGAAACATCGTGGGCGTGGCCAGCGCCATTGCCGCCGGCGGTTATGGCGCGGTGTTCTGGATGTGGCTCATCGCCCTGGTGGGCGGGGCCTCCGCTTTCGTGGAGAGCACTCTGGCGCAGATTTACAAGAAGCGGGACCCGGAGGGCGGCAGCTACGGCGGCCCCTCCTACTACATCCAGGCCGCCTTGAGGAGCCGCGGGCTGGGCGTTTTCTTTGCCGTGGCCCTGGTGGCTACCTATGCCGGCGGGTTTAACATGCTCTGTTCCTTCAATCTCATCAGCAGCTTTACCAGCTACGGCTTCTATACCGCCGCGGGCACGGTGGCCATCGGAGGTCAGGAGTTCAGCCTGGTGGCAGTGGTCGGAGGCGGGCTGCTGGCTCTGCTGGTGGCGCTGTGCATCTTTGGCGGCGGGCGGCGCATTGTCCGGGTGACCAGCGTGCTGGTGCCAATGATGGGCGTTTTGTACATCCTCATGGCGATTCTGGTGATGGCTCTGAATTACAAGGCCCTTCCCGCCGTGCTGAGCCAGATTTTTGCCGACGCCTTCGACTGGAGGGCCATCTTCGGCGGCTTCGCCGGTTCTGCGGTGATGCAGGGCGTCAAGCGGGGCCTGTATTCCAACGAGGCCGGCATTGGCTCCGCGCCCAACGCAGCGGCGGCGGCGGACGTGTCCCACCCTGTGAAGCAGGGATTGGTCCAGATGCTGTCCGTCTTCATTGATACCCTTCTGATCTGCACGGCGACGGCCATGATGACCCTTTGCACCGGCGTGGACATCAAGGGCGGTCTGGAGGGCGCGCCCCTGGTGCAGGCCTCTCTGGCCACGGTGTTCGGACCCTTCGGGCCCTACTTCATCACCTTGGCCCTGCTGCTGTTCGCCTTCACCACGCTGCTGGGGAATCTCTTCTACTGCGAGGGCTGCATGAACTACATTGCGGGCCGGAAGATTGGCCAGGCAGGCCGGACCGTGTTCAATCTGGCCGCGGTGGCGCTGGTGTTCGTAGGGGCCTTGCTGGAGGTGTCCCTGGTGTGGAACATCGCCGACGTGCTCATGGGCATCATGGCCCTCATCAATCTGCCTGTAATCGTTCTTCTGGGCGGCACCGCCCTTCGGGCGCTGAAGGATTATTGCCGTCAGCGTGAGAATGGGCAGGACCCGATATTCAAGGCCGCCTCCATTGGCCTGCAAGGGCAGACGGATTTCTGGAATTAAAGAAGCCGATACGAACGCAAAAAGCCCTGGCGGTTTTCAGGACGAGAACCGCCAGGGCTTTTTGCGTTGGATATGTGGGGAGGGGGTAGCGTTTTGGTGGGCGGAGGTTCCGGAGGGACGGGTGATTGGGAGATCGGGAGCATGGCAGTTGCGGGAGCCAGGCCGCCGGGCACCCACAAGGGGTACGCCGCCAACGGCGGACGCAGGGCGGCGGCCCCTACAGGGTGTTCTATCGACAGAAGAGCCGATGAAGAAAAAGGAATCCAGGCCGATTCGATTACCAGGCCAGCGACAGCGGAAAGAGGAATACGCCAAGTCGACAATCACCAGCCCCCGTTAAACTGCGCCGCGTGAGAAGACATTCCTGTCTTCATCCAGTCATTCAGGCGCGCCCCCGTATCGCAACCCCCGTACTTCTTTTTCTCTTTTGGACCGTGCACGGCCCGTTTTCTCTTTTTCTTCTGGAAGAAAAAGAGAAAATGGGGGGTGCAAAGCACCAGCCATCCTCATGGCTGAAATCTCCCCCGCCCGCAAGGGCGAGCACCAGCCCCTACTCTGGTGAGTTCTCCATTCTTGCCAAAAAGAACGCCAACCCAAACCCTGCGGCGCAGCAGAGAGCAGAAAGCACCGCCTCCCCGGTGCTGCTGTAAACCGTGGGAACAATCACCAGCGTGGACGCCACCACAAACCCCAGAATCCCATGGAACGCCACGGCGTAATGCCGCCGGAAAAACCAGGTCACCAGACGGGCCAAAAGGGCAATGGTCAAAAACATCCCCGGCAGCGCAGCGGAGAGCACCAGAAAATCCAGTCTCGCCAAGCCTTCCAGCATGGGCTTGTACAACCCCAGAGCCATCATCACCGACGAGGAGGTCATGCCGGGAATCACAATGCCCATCCCCCACAGAGCCCCGCAGAAATTGTACCACCAGAAATTGGGCTCCACCTCCACATGGGCCACCCGGCTCACATAAAACAGCCCCCCAAAAACCGCCAGGGCGCACAGCACAAAGCTGCCCCAGGCGGCGGCGGAGCGGCCTTCCTTTCCCGCCTCCCGAAACAAGGAGGGAACCGTGCCTACAATCAGGCCAATGAACAGCCACGTCGTCACCGCGTTGGAAAGCGTGATGGCGGTGGCAATGCCCTTGGCAAAAAGCATGAACCCGGCGCACCAGCCCACCCCCAGGGGAATCATCATTGGCCAGTATCGGGGAAGGGCCTTCCGGGGCCGGGTGAGAACCTCCATGAAGGGACGATAGATGTCAAACACCACCGCCAGAACCCCGCCGGACACGCCGGGTAAAATGGCCCCCGCGCCGATTAAAATACCGCAGAAGAAATACCGAAGCCAGCGGGACCGCTGCCGGCGCTTTTCGCTCATGGCTGTGCCCTCCTCTTTGGGAAGCGTTGGTCGTGTTTTCTCTTTCGCCAGGCCCCGGGGACCCGGCGAACAGGCCCTCTCTCCCAGGTGATCGGGCCCGGTTTTACGGGCTACATCATACCAGTTTTGCCAAAGGCATGCAATCTGATTCTAAGCTTTCAGAAAAAACATCCCTGTCTCTTCCGTGGTTTTGTTTATTTTCGCCGAGTTCCGGAGGGATATTCTCCGTTATTTTATGCAGTCTGTCATTGACAGGGCCGATGAAACCGTGTAAACTACAAATCACTTCTAACAAGTTCATAACCACAAAGACGATGAAGAGAAGAGTACGCCAGACGATACGTCAAAGAGAGCCCCGGCTGGTGAAAAGGGGTACGGAAGGGCTGGCCGAACATGGTCTCGGAGTTGCGCGGCCGACTGCCTTGCATAGGTCGCGACGTGTGCGCACGTAACAGCGCAGGGGTGTGATGGCACTCTCAAAGGCCGCTTTCGCGAGGAAGCGTGCGAATCAAGGTGGTACCACGGCGTTTTTTCGCGCTCGTCCTTGAAGCAGATTGCTTCAAGGGCTTTTTTGTTTGCCAAAATCCCCTGTCCGGCAATCTGAGGGAACCCCTCTGGAGCCTTCCAAACGGCCGCGGAGGGAAGACCGGCAAAACCGCCTCTTGGCGGGCGGCCGCGGGGGATGAGGGAATGTGTGGACCTTTGGGGAAACCGAAGTGGTTCCCGGAACCCTTCCCCGGCCCTGTGAGCAACGGAAAGGAGCTGCTATCGTGACGGAATCCATCATCCAAATTCAGCATCTCAGCAAAAGCTTCGGCGGCGGACCAGAGGAGGTCCGGGCTTTATCCGATATCAACCTGGATATCTGCCAGGGAGAAATCTTTGGCATCATCGGCCTCTCCGGCGCGGGAAAATCCACCCTGGTGCGCTGCATGAACCTCCTGGAGCGGCCCACCTCCGGCAAGGTCCTGGTGGACGGCAGGGATATGACCGCCCTGTCGGAGAGGGAGCTGCGGCTCCAGCGGCGGAAGATCACCATGATCTTTCAGGGCTTTCATCTGCTGATGCAGCGAACCTGCCTGAAAAACGTCTGCCTCCCCATGGAGATCGCCGGGGTCCCCAAGGCCCGGGCCCGGCAGCGGGCGGCGGAGCTTCTGGAGCTGGTGGGCCTGGCGGATAAGGCCCGCGCCTATCCTGCCCAGCTCTCCGGCGGGCAGAAGCAGCGGGTGGCCGTGGCCCGGGCCCTGGCCACGGACCCCAAGGTCCTCCTCTGCGACGAGGCCACCTCCGCCCTGGACCCCACTACCACCGTCTCCATCCTGGAGCTCCTCAAGGACCTGAACGCCAAGCTGGGCGTTACGGTGGTGGTCATCACCCACCAGATGAGCGTCATCGAGGCCATCTGCTCCCGAGTGGCCATTTTGGACGGAGGCAGCGTGGCCGAGCTGGGGACGGTGCAGGACATCTTCTCCAACCCCTCCACCGACGCCGCCCGGCGATTGGTGTATCCCGGCGGGGCCAGCGTCTCCCAGTACCCCGCCTCCACCCGGGCCGCCCGGCTCTCCTTCAACGGCGGCACGGTGAACCAGCCCCTGATCGCCTCTCTCGCCATGGACTGCGGCGTGAAAGTCAGCATCTTGGGGGCGGACACCCGCAGCGTGGGCGGCAAGACCACGGGCACCATGCTGCTAAGCCTGCCCGAAGACCCCAACGAGGCCGCCCGGGCCCTGAGCTACATTCGCTCCCAGCCTTACATCACCGTAGAGGAGGTCGAGTACCATGCCTGAGCTTTTCACCGCCGCCTTTTGGGCGGAGTACGGCAGCATCCTGGCCCAGGAGGGCTGGGCCACCTTCGTCATGGTCTTCGTGTCCACCGCCTTTGCCTATCTCTTCGGCCTGCCCATGGGGGTGATCTGTGTCCTGACTCAGCCCCACGGCATCCGGCCTAACCGGCCCGTCAACTCGGTTCTGGGCTGGATCATCAACATCGGCCGCTCCTTTCCCTTCGCCATCCTGATGGTGGCCCTTTTCCCCCTCACCAAGCTGGTTATGGGAACCCGGCTGGGTCTCCGGGGGGCCATCCTTCCCCTGGTGGTGGCCGCCGCGCCCTTTGTGGCCCGGATGGTGGAGACCTCCCTCAGCGAGGTGGACAGCGGCGTCATTGAGGCAGCCCAGTCCATGGGGGCCTCTCCCTTCCAAATCGTGCGAAAGGTCTACCTGCCGGAGGCCATGCCCTCCTTGATCCTGGGCGGGTCCATCACCCTCATCGCCATCATCGGCTACACCGCCATCGCCGGCATGGTGGGGGCGGGAGGCCTGGGGGACCTGGCCATTCGCTATGGCCACCAGCGCCACGTCCCCTCCGTCATGTGGGTGACGGTGATTCTCCTGATGATCCTGGTCCAGGCGGTCCAAAGTGTTTTCAGCCGCTTGTCGGTGCGCATCGACAAACGCTTGAAATAAAAAGCCCCTTGCGCCGGTTCAAGCACCGGCGGTCTCTCCGCCCCTCACGCGCGCAGAGGGGGAGGGGGACCTTGCCGGACGGCGGCGCATACCCAAGACATTCCAAACCGTAACGTTATGTTGAAATTGGAGGAACCGAACATGAAAACGAAGATTTTTGCCCTCTCCCTGGCTCTGATTCTGGCCCTGAGCCTGACCGCCTGCGGCGGTAAAAAAACGGCCACCCTCAAGGTTGCCGCTTCCCCCACCCCTCATGCCGAAATTCTGAACCAGTGCGTGGATATCCTGAAGGAACAGGGCATCGAACTGGTGGTCACCGAGTATTCCGACTACGTCTTCCCCAACACCGCTGTGGAGGACGGCGACGAGACGGCGAACTTTTTCCAGCACGTCCCCTATCTGGACAATTTCAACGCCGAGCGAGGCACCCATCTGACCAGCGTGGCGGGGATTCACATTGAGCCCATGGGGCTCTACGCGGGCACGAGCGCGTCCCTGGACGCCATCCCCGAGGGGGGCAAGGTGGCCGTCCCCAACGACCCCACCAACGAGGGCCGGGCCCTGCTGCTGCTGGAGGCCCAGGGGCTCATCACGCTCAAGGACAGCGCCAAGCTGGATTCCACCAAGAATGACATCGCCGGGAATCCCAAGAATCTGGAGTTCGTGGAGCTGGAAGCCTCTCAGGTTCCCGCCTCTCTGGACGAGGTGGCCATCGCCGCCATCAACGTCAACTACGCCCTGGGCGCAGGCCTGAACCCCCTGACGGACGCCCTGGCCATTGAGAGCGCCGATTCCCCCTATGTGAACGTCCTGGTGGTCAAGGAGGGCAGCGAGAACAACGAGGCCGTCCAGGCCCTGGTGAAGGCCCTCCAGTCCGACACGGTGCGGGACTACATCAACCAAACCTACGGCGGCGCGGTGGTCCCGGCCTTCTGAGCCGCCAGGAGCCCTGCGAATCTCCCCGCCGCAAAAAACCGCCCTCGAAGAGACCAGGTCTCTCCGAGGGCGGTTCGCCGTTTCTTAAAGCCCGGTCTTTCCCCGCAGGGACAAAATCGCGCACAGGCAGGTGAGCAGGGACAGCGCCGCCTGTCCCCAGTAGAGATTCAGGCTGACAGAGGCCTTGTTCTGCCGCCGGTCCGTGGCCACGGAGGCAAAAACGTATACCGACACAATGCTGAAAATGAAGGCCAGGGCGTCCGCCGCCCACTGCTGGCCCGCAATGGTGGCCAGGGTGTAGAGCAGAAAGCCGATGCCGGAGAAGATGGCTCCCATGGCCAGCTGCTGGGGTCCGTGCAGTAAGTATTTTTTGAAATTCATAGATACCCTCCGTAAAAAAATATTAAATAATATACAGCTAGTAATGATCCGGCCGCAGCCGCTCCGGCGCCATCGTCTCAATGGGGTTTTCGACGCAGTGCCGTTCCCGGACCGCCGGGGAGAGATTGGGGTAGAAGGTCAGTGCCGCGTACTCCATGGCCGCCTGACCCCACCACTCCTGGGTGCTGAGAAAGAGCGAATAGAAGTCCTCCATATCCCGTCCCTGGAGGGACAGGGCCAGTTCCTGGATGAACCGCAGCCGCAACACGTCCTCCGCCGTCAGAGGCCCCCGGCTGAGAAGAGCCTCCCGCTGGGATTCCAGGACCATCCGCCCCAGCTGAGGGGGCAGGCAATTCAAAAGGGCGTTGACCGCGTCGTCCAAAAAGCAGCGCAGGGGCTCCCGCTCCAGGGGGTTGGGAAGGGGCAGGCGGACGATGCCTTCTTTTTGGATACGCAGGGCTGTGCGCATAAAGTAGATAAAGATTTGGTCCAGCTCCCCGCCGGCGCGGCGCAGGAGCAGATTCCTGTCTCTCGTTTTCAAGGTCTTCTTCTCCTCTCAGTATCCGTTGACCATCACGTCCAACACCTTCCCGGCCACAGTACCCGCCACGCGGCTGCCGCCGCCGCCGTTTTCCACAAGGACCACGAAGGCGTAAGGCGCATCCTTGTTCCGCAGGAACCCGGCAAACCAGGCGTGGGGGCTCTGGCCCTCGCCCACCTCGGCAGTGCCGGACTTGGCGCAGAGGTCCATGTTGGGGAAGCGTTCCGCGCCGTAAGTCCTTTCCACGTTCCCGGCCATGAGCTCCGCCAGCTTCTCCGCCGTGCCCTGGTCAATAAGGGTCCCGGTCTTCCGGGTCCAGCGGGGCAGAGAGGGAATGCCCAAGCCGTTTTTGCTCCCGGCGATGAGATAGGGCCAGGCGGCCCGGCCGCCGCCGGCGATGGCTCCCATGTAAACCATCAGCCCGCAGGGGTTCACCAAATCCCGGTCCTGCCCCACTCCGGCCCATCCCAGGCGGCCCTGGGTCAGGTCCCAGTCAAAGGAGCCCTTGGCGGTGGGCAGCCCGTCCACCTCGTAGGCGGAGGTGAGCCCCGCCTTCTCCGTGTAGCGGCGGAGGGTGTCCGTCCCCAGTTCCACGGCGATCTGGGCAAAGGCCACGTTGCAGCTGTTGGCAAAGGCTGCGGCAAGATCCTGTTCCCCATGAACCCCGGAACAGACAATGATCTCCTCTCCCACAGGAACGCTGCCCTCACAGCCCCACCGCCGTTCCTCCACCCCTGGAAGGTTCTCCAGGGCCGCCACCAGCGTCACGGTCTTGTAAACCGAGCCAGGGGTAAACCCGGAGGAGAGAAAACGGTTGAGATAGGCCCCCTGATAGCGTTCGCTGCTCTCCAAATCCTCCGGAACATGAAGGGGATCGTAACTGGGCGCAGAAACCATGCAGAGAATCTCGCCGGTCCTGTAATTGTAAACCGCCACCGTCCCCGCCTTGCCGTTCAGGGCCCGGTAGGCCTCGTAGTTGTAACGAGCGTCTATGGTCAAGGTCAGCTCGCCGCCCAAATCGGCGCCAAAGGCCCCATTGAGGAAATTCCATCCCGTCAAGCGCCCAGCAAACGCGTTCAGCGCCCCGGTTCCGATGTTCCCCTGTAAATCCCCCACAGCGTGAAGGGTGGCCTTGCGAACGGTCTCATCTTCGTAATAGGTCCGTCTCCCATCCCGGACCGAGGAGAGCACATCCCCATCCCGGTCCACCACCGTCCCGGCCATCAAATGCCCCTGGTCATTGTAGAGGTGGCGGTTAAACGCCGAGGAAGCCCAACGGTCTCCCCGGGCTACATAACGAATGAGAAACAGCCCTGTCCCAGCCGCCAGCACCAGCGCCAGCAAAAAGCAAACAATCGCCCTATTCTCAATTTTTTTCATAGAAGCAAACCCCCTCTCAAAACCCCCGTCCCTCGTCCCCCGTCCAAACGTCCCAACGTCCCAACGTCCCCCCGCAGGGGAGGGGGTTGCTCAAGGGGGAACCAGTTCCCCCTTGAAGGAGGCGGAGGAAACGGAGCGGAACGGATGCCCGGCTTTCAGTCGGGCGGAGTGGAGCGCAGTTTTTGACGCCGGATGGCGAAGCTGGCGTGCTCCCGGGTGTCGGTGGCCTTCAGGAAGGCCAGGAGACCCCAGGCGGACATCATGGCGGAACCGCCGTTGGAGACAAAGGGAAACGTGACGCCGGTAAGAGGCAAGAGGTCCACGGAGCCGAAGACGTTGAGGCTGGTCTGAAAAACCAGCAGGGAACCCGCGGCGCAGGCGGCAATGGTATAAAAGCTGCTCCGCCCCACCCGGCAGGCCCGGACCGTGAAAAACGCCAGGGTGACAATGGACCCCACCGCCAAAAGAGCAATCAGCAGCCCCCACTCCTCACAGAGCATGCCAAAGACCAAATCCGTGTCCGCCGCCGGAACCCGGTGGAGCCAGCCCTCGCCGCCCCCCATGCCCAAGAGGCCGCCGGAGGCCGCCGCGGACATGGTGCGGGTCTGCTGGTAGCCGCCGGTGGAGGCGTTCTCCCAGGCGTGGCCCCAGGAGGCAAAGCGGCTGAGGATGTAAGGCTTAAATTTCAGCAGGATGCCCGCGCCGAAGACCGCGCCGCCGCAGATCAGAGAGAGGGTGGCGAAGTCCCCGGAGCGCAGATAGGCGATGACCAGGAAGGTGACGAAGAAAATGGACGCCGTGCCGAAATCGCTCATCAGCCCCAGAAAGCCGATGCAAAGGCCGGTGAGTACAATGAAGAGGGTGAGGTTCCGCCGGTGAAAGAGGCGTTCCAGGGTGGCGGCCCCGGCAAAGATATAGCAGATCTTCGCCAGCTCCGAGGGCTGGAGGGACAAGGGGCCCAGGGAGATCCAGTTCACCGCGCCGTACTTCCGGTTTCCCAGCACCAAGGTCACGGCCAGAAGGCCGATGGCCAGGGCGGCCATGGTCCAGCGGTTCCGCTGCACCCGGCCCAGGTCCCGGAGGAAGAGGCCCAGGGTCAGGAAGAGGATCAGGCCCAGGATGATGGCCAGCAGCTGCTTGAAGAGGCTCCCCGGGGCGCTGGAGGCGGTGACGGAGAGGGACAAGGTGGAGAGGAAGAAGGCGATGGTCTCCATCTCAAAGCCCACGCAGCGGGCGAGGCGCAGGGCGACGGCGTAAAGCCACATGACCCCCGTCAGCCCCAGGAAGGCCAGGGGAATGACCAGGGAGTCCCCGGTGGCGATCATAAGCTGGGTACAGGCGAGAAGCTGAAACACCGTCAGCCAGAGGAAGGAGGGCCACATGGCGGCCGGACGTTCCGCCCGGCGTTTTTCCTCCAGCTCCTCCCGCTCGGCCACGGTCTGGGGAAGGAAAATCAATGGAACGCCTCCCAGCTGGATAGTGTCCCCCAGCTGGATGGAAGCGGAGCCCTCCACCTTTTCACCGTTGAGGAGAACGCCGCCCTTGGAGCCCAGGTCGTAAAGCGTCCATTGCTCGTCCTCTCCCCGGCAGAGGGCGGCGTGCTGGCGGGAGACGCTGGGATAGCCCAGGCACACATCGGCACTGCGGCTCCGGCCCAGGATGTTCTCCCAATGCGTCAGGGGAATGGAGGTGCCGTTAGGGAGGCTGAGCTGTCCCCAGCTTTCCGGGGTATGGGGGATCCGGAGGAGGGAGCGGACGGCGCGCCAGAGGATGGCGCCCGCCAGAAGGGGAAAGAGGAAGCGGGCAAAGGCGGTATACCAGGGACCCAGATCTGGATATGCTGCCAGAAGATCCGAAAGGTTCATAGAGAGGGCCTCCTTTCGCCCCTGTGCGGGGCGGGGCAAAGGATGATATATTAGCATACCATGGTTTTATGAAAAAATCTACTCAAAATGAGGGGGCTGGTGCTCGCCCTTGCGGGCGGGGGGGATTTCAGCCATGAAGATGGCTGGTGCTTTGCACCCCCCATTTTCTCTTTTTCTTCCAGAAGAAAAAGAGAAAACGGGCCGTGCACGGTTCAAAAGAGAAAAAGAAGTACGGGGGTTGCGATACGGGGGCGCGCCTGAATGACTGGATGAAGACAGGAATGTCTTCTCACGCGGCGTAGTTAGACGGGGGTTGGTGCTTGTCGACTTGGCGTATTCCTCTTTCCGCTGTCGCTGGCCTGGTAATCGAATCGGCCTGGATTCCTTTTTTCTTCATCGGCTCTTCTATCGATAGAACACCCTAGGAAATCCCTCCATGCTTCCCTTGTGAATTGTTACGAAAATGAAACACTATTCCTCTCTGCTCTATGCTATACTGTTAGATGAAATCAAAGGCTTCATGGAAAGGAGGCACTCTATGAACATTTTCATCTGGCTATGGCTCGGCGCCATCGTCCTCTTCGGCGTGGCGGAGGTGGTCACCGAGGGCATGGTCTCCATCTGGTTCGTGGCCGGGTCCCTGGCGGCCCTGTTCACCTCTATGTCCGGCTGGGCCCTGGGCGGGCTCTCCCCGGAGGCGACCCAGGTACTGGTGTTCGCCGTGGTATCCGCCCTGGCGCTGGTGATTACCCGGCCCCTGGTCCGGCGCTTCATGACCCGGCCCCACATCCCCACCAACGCCGACCGGGTTCTGGGCATGGTGGCCAAGGTCACCGAGGCCGTGGACAACGAACAGGCCTCCGGCGCCGTCTACGTGGACGGCAAAACCTGGACCGCCCGCAGCGCCGACGGCTCCGTCATTCCCACCGGGACCCAGGTCAAAGTGCAGAAGATCGAGGGCGTTAAGCTCCTGGTCCAATTTTCTGAGAAAGTGGAGGTAACAAAATAATGTGGTGGATTCCCGTTTCCGTTGTCATCGTCCTGTTGGCCATTTTGATCATTTCCAACGTCCATATTGTCCAGCAGTCCCGCGCCTACGTGGTGGAATGGCTGGGGCAGTTCCACACCGTCTGGAATCAGGGCCCTCATGTGAAGGTCCCCTTCGTTATGCGGGTGGTGAAGAAGGTTTCCCTCAAGGAGCAGGTGGCGGACTTTCCGCCCCAGCCCGTCATTACCAAGGACAACGTCACCATGCAGATCGACACGGTGATCTATTTTCAGATCACGGACCCCAAACTCTACACCTACAACATCGAGCACCCCATGAGCGCCATTGAGAATCTGACGGCCACGACCCTGCGGAACATCATCGGCGACATGGACCTGGAGCAGTCCCTCACCAGCCGGGACGTCATCAACTCCCAAATGCGGGCCGTTCTGGACGAAGCCACGGACCCCTGGGGCATCAAGGTCAACCGGGTGGAGCTGAAAAACATCATTCCCCCCAAGGACATCCAGAACGCCATGGAAAAGCAGATGAAGGCCGAGCGGGAACGCCGGGAGTCCGTCCTCCAGGCCAAGGGCCAGAAGGAGTCCCAGGTTCTGGTGGCTCAGGGCGAGAAGGAGGCCGCCGTTCTCCGGGCCACAGCGGCCAAGGAAGCGGCAATCCTTCAGGCCGAGGGCGAAAAGCAGGCCCGCATCATGGCCGCCGAGGCGGAGGCCGAGGCCATCACCCGGGTGCAGACCGCCCTGGCGGAGTCCCTGCGTCTTTTGAACGACGCCGCCCCCAACGACCAGGTGGTGAAGCTGAAAGCCCTGGAGGCCATGGCAAAAATCGCCGACGGCAAGGCCACAAAGATCATTATCCCCAGCGAGCTCCAGGGCCTGGCGGGTCTTGCCGCCAGCGCCAAGGCGGTGTTTGACAGCGAGGAGCCCAAGAAGTAAATCTGCCGTAGAATAAATGGCCCCGTCCGATGGACGGGGCCCTCTTCTTTGCCGCCTTATTCCTTGGCGCCTTTCTCCTCTTGGGCGGCGTCTCTGTCGCCCTGGGATATATAAATTTCCTCCGTGCAGCAGTGGGCTCCCCTGAGAATCTCCTTTGCCGTGCCAATGTCCAGATGATCCAACGCATCCAGCGCGTCGGCTATGGCGCCGAATAGAATGTGGTACATTTTTCGATAGTGTGACATAGCGTCCCCCCATTCAGTTATATTCTAGTTGTTTTTGTTATATTATACAACCATTTTGCCCATCATACCATAAAGCGGTTGTAAAGTAAACACAGAATATATTTATTTTATAATCATTTTGAGGTTACGCTATGGGAAAAGACGGTAAAAAAGGTTACACCATCCGTATTGACGAGCAATTACTGCACAAGCTCCATGTGATTTCTGCCTATGAGGGACGCTCCGCCAACAGCCAAATCCTGATTTTAATTCGGGACGCTGTAGAGGCATATGAGGCCAAGCATGGCAAGATTGAGCTGAAATCGAAGAAGGATTCCTAACCTTTCGCGGGAATCCTGGGGAAATGGGCCATCGGTAGTTTCGTTCTACCGGAGCCGTTCCACAACGAGAAAGGGGCGGACAAATTGTCCGCCCCTACGAGTTTTCCATCGATAGAAAATCGGATGAGGAAAGAAGGAATCCAGGCTGATTCGATTACCGGGCCAGCGACAGCGAAAACAGAAATACGCCAAGTCGACAAGCACCAGCCCCCGTTGCACCACGCCGCGGGGAAGTCATTCCTGTCTCCCGTCAGTCATTCAGGCGCGCCCCCGTATCGCAACCCCCGTACTTCTTTTTCTCTTTTGGACCGTGCACGGCCCGTTTTCTCTTTTTCTTCTGGCAAGAAAAAGAGAAAATGGGGGGTGCAAAGGACCAGCCATCTTCATGGCTGAAATCCCCCCCGCCCGCAAGGGCGAGCATCAGCTGGGTTTCACAATCAAATTCACCAACCGGTTCTTCACGAAGATCGTCTTGACAATCTTCATCCCCGCCGTGGCCTTTTGGACCTTCTCCACCGTCAGGGCGGCTTCTACCACCGCCGCCTCCTCGCTGTCCGTGGGCATGGTGACCGTCCCTTTCAGCTTCCCGTTCACCTGAACGGCGAAGTCCACCGTGGACGCCACGGTCTTAGCCTCATCATAGACGGGCCAGTCACTCTGGCAGCACATCTTCCCCGTCTCGGCGGCAAAGCCGAACCGCTCCCACAGCTCCTCGGTGATATGGGGCGCAAAGGGGTTCAGCAGCTGAATCAGAGTCTTCATGTCCCCCTTGGTGACGCCGTTGGCCGTCAGCTCGTTGACCGCCGTCATCATGGCGGCAATGGCCGTGTTCATTTTCAGGCTGTCAATGTCCCCGGTGACCTTCTTGATGGTCCGGTGGAGAACCGCCTCGTTGGCGGGAGTCGGGTCCGGAGAGTCCTTGGCGCTCTCCGCCAGATTCCACACCCGGTCCAAAAACCGCTTGGACCCCTTCACCGCCTCGGTGGACCAGATGGCCGCCTGCTCGAAGTCGCCCACGAACATAATATACAGCCGCATGGTGTCCGCGCCGTACTGGGCAACGATGTCGTTGGGGTTCACCACGTTCCCCCGGGACTTGGACATCTTCTCGCCGCCCTCGCCAAGAATCATGCCGTGGCTGGTGCGCTTAGCATAGGGCTCCTTCGTGGGAACAACCCCAATGTCATAGAGGAACTTGTGCCAGAAACGGGAATACAGCAGGTGGAGGGTGGTGTGCTCCATGCCGCCGTTGTACCAGTCCACGGGGGACCAGTAGTCCAGGGCTTCTTTCGACGCCAGGGCCTTGTCGTTGTGGGGGTCCATATACCGGAGGAAGTACCAGCTGGAGCCCGCCCACTGGGGCATGGTGTCCGTCTCCCGCTGGGCGGGGCCGCCGCAGCAGGGGCAGGTGGTGTTCACCCAGTCCGTCATCTTCGCCAGGGGGCTTTCGCCGGTGTCCGTCACCTCATAGCTCTCCACCTCGGGAAGGAGCAGGGGCAGCTCCGACTCCGGCAGGGGAACCCAGCCGCACTTTTCGCAGTTCACCAGAGGAATGGGCTCACCCCAGTAGCGCTGGCGGCTGAACACCCAGTCCCGGAGCTTGAAGTTGGTCTTTTTCACACCGAAGCCGTGCTCCACGGCGTATTCCTTCATGGCGGGAATGGCCTCTTTGACCGTCATGCCGTTCAGGAAGCCGGAGTTTATCATGATGCCGTCGTCTTTGGCGGTGTAGGCGCTTTTGCTGATATCGCCCCCCGCCACGACAGGAATGATGGGCAGGCCGAACTTGGTGGCGAAGTCCCAGTCCCGCTGGTCGTGGCCGGGCACGCCCATGACGATGCCGGTGCCGTAGCCCATCAGCACGTAGTCGGAGACGAACATGGGGACGGTCTCGCCGTTGGCGGGGTTGGTGACCAGGACGCCCTCCAGCCGGACGCCGGTCTTCTCCTTGTTCAGCTCGCCCCGCTCGAAGTCGGATTTTCTCGCGGCCTCCGCCTGATAGGCGGCCACCTCGTCCCAGTTGCCGATGCGGTCCTTCCATTTTTCCAGCAGGGGATGCTCCGGGGAGATGACCACATAGGACAATCCGAAGAGGGTGTCCGCCCGGGTGGTGTAGACGCTGACGGTATCTTCCATATTGGTCTCAAAGGTCAGCTCGCAGCCCTCGGACCGGCCGATCCAGTTGCGCTGCTGGATTTTGACCCGGTTGATGAAGTCCACGTCCTCCAAATCGTCGATGAGCCGGTCGGCGTACTTGGTGATGGCCAGCATCCACTGGGATTTCTCCTTGCGGATAACCTCGCCGCCGCAGCGCTCGCAGACGCCCTCCACCACTTCCTCGTTGGCCAGGACGATCTTGCAGCTGGTGCACCAGTTCACGGGCATGGAGGCCTTATAGGCCAGGCCCTTTTTGAACATCTGGAGGAAGATCCACTGGGTCCACTTGTAGTAGTCCGGGTCCGTGGTGTTGACCTCCCGGTCCCAGTCGAAGGAGTAGCCCAGCATCTGAAGCTGCTTGCGGAAGTTGGAGACGTTGTCGTGGGTGACCTTGGCGGGGTGGATGTGGTTTTTCACGGCATAGTTCTCCGTGGGGAGGCCGAAGGCGTCGTAGCCGATGGGGAAGAGGACGTTGAAGCCCTGCATCCGCTTCTTGCGGCAGATGATGTCCATGGCGGTGAAGGGCCGGGCGTGGCCCACGTGGAGTCCCTGGCCGGAGGGGTAGGGGAACTCAATGAGGCCGAAGAATTTTTCGCGGCTCTTGTCGCCGTTGACGGCGGTGAAGGGCTTTTCTTCCAGCCATTTGGCTTGCCACTTTTTTTCAATGGCGGTAAAATCGTACTTCATGTGTGATCTCCTTCTATTTATAATATGGCTATTATAGAACGCTTTTACAAAGCGGGGATCGTACTCGCCCTAACGGGCGGGGGGAGAATGGATACCAGCGATGGCTGGTGCAATGCACCCCCCATTTTCTCTTTTTCTTCCAGTAGAAAAAGAGAAAACGGGCCGTGCACGGTCCAAAAGAGAAAAAGAAGTAGGGACGCGAAGGACGGGGGCGCGCCTGAATGACTGGCTGAAGCCAGGAATGACTTCTCCGCACGCAATTGGATTGAGCGGGGGTTTGTCCGTGATCGAACGGACCAGCTGCTCTTTTCGCTGACGCTCACAAGCAATCGAATCGGTCCGGCAACGTCAGCCAGGCCGATTCTGCTACCGGCCAGCGACAGCGGAAAGAGAAATACGCCAAGTCGAGCAGCACCAGCTCCCGTTTGACTACGCCGCGGGGAAGTCATTCCTGGCTTCGGCCAGTCATTCAGGCGCGCCCCCGCGTCGTCCCCTCGTACTTCTTTTTCTCTTTTGGACCGTGCACGGCCCGTTTCCTCGTTTTCTTCTGGAAGAAAAAGAGAAAATGGGGGGTGCAAAGGACCAGCCATCTTCATGGCTGAAATCCTCCCCCGCCCGTTAGGGCGAGTATCAGCTCCGCTCGAAGCCCAAATACCGGGTCCCCTGGAAGGTGAGACTCCCTTGGTCCCCCTCTGCCAGCATGCCGTATTCGGAACCGCTGAGGGGAAGCTCCATCCGGTCCCCGCTCTCCACCTGGAAGGTGGCATAGTAATGGGTGGACGTGTGGGTATGTCCCGCGCCGCTGTGGTTGTGGTGATGGTGGTGAGAAACCTCCGTCCGCTTTACCACCACCGTGGCGGGAACCGTCAGCCGGGGAGAGGCGTTGTTCGTGTTCCAGGTGCGGACACCCCGGACCGCAGTCACGATGAACATACCAATGACGATGACAAACACCGTGATAAACAGAAACGGAAACAGCGCCATGATTATGCCAAAGGCGCCCATCTCGAACCCTGTGCTCATAACCTCTCTCCTTTCTCAAACGGCGAAAACGCCCCCAGCCGGTTCACGGCCAGGGGCGTTGGTCAAAACGCGGTACCACCCTGTTCAGCCGCCAGCAGCGGCCCTTGAGGCCCTGTAACGGAGGCAAAACCGTCCCGCCCTACCTGTCGGGCGGGAAACTCCGGGACCAGTCATGCACAGAGGCTCCCCCACCGGCTCGCAGCATCCGCCGGCTCTCTGAGGGCGGGATATCCCCCGTCTTTTTCCCTTCATCGTCTTTCAACAGGCCCTATTTTACGGGGGGAAAGGAGTTTTGTCAAGGGCAAAATCAGGATTCTCCCTTTCCAACAGCCATGGGAGCCGGGTTTCTTTTGGGTTTTTCCCGGAATCTTGCGTGAATCGACTCCCTATGGTATGCTGGAAAAGAATTCGCGTTCGGGTTTGGGGGAGTGTTTATGCACGAGCTTACGGAGAGGTTCGTGGAATATTGCAGAGCCCATTTCGATTTGGAGCCTGAAAACCGGAGGGAGTATTCGTCGCTGTCGGTCTGCGTCATTGACTGCGTGTACTCCCTCCGGGTCAAGTACGATTCGGTGACCCTCCCTGTGGTGGACCGCTATGCCGCCCGGTATCTGGGTGGGGATCGCTATGCCGCCGGCGACACGGTCTCTTTGCTGCTGAACCGCATGGACGAGATGGGGGCGGAACGTTTTGCGGACGAGGTACTTCGAAACCACCAAAAGCTGGGGGGAGGGCGCGGGATTCCCAAGGAGGCGGTCTGCTATCAGCTGGCCAGGTATCTGGGGTATCTCCGCATTGACAGTCTGGAGGACTTCCGGCGGTTTGAGGCCCCGGAACTGCTGGAGGCCGTTATCCGGGCCGTGAAAGGGCTGGGGGACGCCGGGACCAACTATCTGTTTATGCTGGCAGGGGACCCGGACCGCTGCAAGCCGGACGTCCACATCCACCGCTGTGTCCAGGACGCCTGCGGGCGGGACATCCGTAATGAGGAGTGTCAGCTTTTATTTGCGGAGACTGTGGAGCGCTTGAGGCCGGAGTACCCCCGGTTGACAGTGCGAGGGCTGGACGGAATCATCTGGAAGGCCTCTCAGCACCGATAGAAAGAAATTTCTCCTGAAAAACTCCCAACCGAAATCTCAACCCGTCAAAACACCCTCTGAAACGACGCGGAAAGGGAAAGAGCCACGAGAGAAACCCATCAGGGGCTTCTCTCGTTTTCAATCAGAAGTTTTTTCGGGCTTCGAAGTAGACCGGAAAAACTTGCTCATGCTGGCGAAAAAGGATTATCGCCAGCATGAAACGACGCCTGGGGCTTCTCCCAGGCGTCGTTTTCGTTTACTTCTGCGTCACCTCGTCAAAGAGGGCTTCGATTCCCGCGTCCGGGGCCGGGGTCAGGAGGCTGACGATGACAATGGCGGCCAGTCCCACCACAAAAGCGGGCAGCAGCTCATAAATGTCCAGCGCGCCGCCCATGGGACGCACCAGGAACTTCCAGACAAAGATCATCACGCCGCCGGCAACCAGCCCCGCCATGATGCCCTGACAGTTGCTCCGCTTCCAATAGAGGGCGCACAGAATCGCGGGGCCAAAGGCCGCGCCGAAGCCCGCCCAGGCAAAGGACACAATCTGGAAAACGTTGCTGTTGGGGTCCGCCGCCAGGAAGAGGGCGATCACGGCGATGACGATGACGGTCAAACGGGCGATCAGCATGGTCTGCTTCTCCGTCAGCTTTACGCCGAAGACCTCCTGGACGATGTTCTCCGAAAAAGCAGAGGACGCCGCCAGCAGCTGGCTGTCCGCCGTGGACATGGTGGCGGCCAGGATGCCCGCCAGAATACAGCCCGCTACAATGGCGGGGAAAATTCCGTAGGTGGACAGCAGGTCCGAGAGTTTTACAATGATGGTCTCCGTGGCGCTGCCCTCCAGGAAGGGCACACGGCCCGCGGTGGACACGGCGTGGCCCACGATTCCGATGAACACCGCCACGCCCATGGAGATCACCACCCAGGTTCCGGCGATGCGCCGGGAGAGGGTCAGCTCGTTCTCGTCCCGGATGGCCATAAAGCGCACCAGAATGTGGGGCATGCCGAAGTACCCCAGGCCCCAGGCCATCATGGAGACGATGCGGATGAAGCCGTATGGGTCGGCGGACCCGGTGGAGACGTTATAGGTCTCCGTGAAGCTGAAAAAGCCGGGGAGGCTCCGGGCATGGGTGAGCACCGCGTCCATGCCTCCCGCCTGGACCACACCGAAAACCACGATGACGGCCAGGGCAGCGGTCATGATGACCGACTGAATCAGGTCCATGGTGGCCACGGCATTGAAGCCGCCGATGGAGGTATAGCTAATAATTACGATGGCCCCGACAATCACCGCCGCCATGTAGTTCCAGCCAAACAGGCTGTTGAAGAGCTTGCCGATGGCGGCAAGGCCGGAGGCCACATACGGCACGAAGAAAATCAGGATAATCAGAGCGGAGATGCACATGATGACGGGCTTTTTCTCGCCATAGCGCTTGGAGATGAAGCCGGGGATGGTGATGGCGTCCAGCTTCACGCTGTACCGGCGGAGCTTTTTCGCCACCAGCAGGAAGTTCAGGTAGGTGCCAACGGCCAGGCCGATGGCGGTCCAGCTGGCGTCGGCCACCCCGGATAAGTAGGCCAGGCCCGGAATCCCCATGAGCAGGTAGCTGCTCATATCGGAGGCCTCGGCGCTCATGGCGGTGACCAGGGGGCCGATCCCCCGGCCGCCCAGGTAGAAGCCCTCGGCGCTCTTCTTGGAGCGGCGCCCGATCATCACCCCGATGAAGATGACGAAGCAGAGGTACGCGATGATGGTCCCCATGATGCAGATCTGTGCGGTAGACATGGAATCTCTCTCCTTTTCGGTTCATACTGGAACTCCGTCAAAAGCGGAAACGGCTTTTGCCCGCGGCAAAGACGCGCGGAATTCCTATGAGACACATTTTGCGCCGGACCGGCGCAAAATGGAAACGTATTTGCGCGTTTCCATTCCGGCCAGCACAACATGGCTTTCGCCGGAAGCCGTGTCAATGGGTGATACTATACCACACTTTTTACTAGAACGAAAGACAGAACGAAGTATAGAATGGAGTCTATACTTCGTTCTGAGCGGTTTCAAAAAATCCTGATTGCAGCGGTATTTTTTATTATACGGTTTCTAGGGGGATTTCATGCCAGAAGCTAAAACGTTTTTAAACCCCTCCAGCTCTCCAAAAACGTGGGGGTCATGGCGTCGGTGTAGGCCACCAGGGAATACTCCCCGCCGCAGAGGCACCAGTCGTACAGCAGGGCCCGCTCCCAGAGGGCATACGCCTTCACGATTTCGTTCACCGTCTTGTCCTTCCGGAGCTGGCCCGTTTGCTGGCCCTCGGCGATGATCTTCCGCAGCAGCTTGAAGTAGGTCCGGTTCCGGTCCAGAAGGTGCTTCTCCCCCCGGGTCAGAAGCTGGGTGGAGAGAAGCCGGGCCAGAAGGTCCAAGGAGATGCCCCCGTCAATCATGGCGAAGAGCTCATGGTTCAAATAGGCCAGCTTTCCCACGGCGTCCATGGCGGGGTCCAGCGTGGGGAGCAGCGCCTCGTATTTCTCGTCGAAAACATTGGAGAGGGTGCCCAGCAGGGCGTCCTTGCCGTCGAAGTAGTGGTAGAAGGAGCCCTTGGAGGTCTCGGACTCGAAGACGATGTCCTCGATGGTGGTGTCCTCATAGCCCTGCTCGTAGAAGAGCTTCCAGGCGGCGGAGATAATGCGTCCCTTGGTGTTTCGGGCGTTTTTTCGGGGCATGGCGCGGTCTCCTTTCCAGTGAAGTTGCCTGTGGCCCGGAGGCCTTTGAGGACTTATGGGCAAAGGCCCTAATTTCAGAAACCCCAGGGATACGGATGGAGGACGGTCCGATAAACTGGAATTTCCGTTTTTGACAACTGCGTCAGAAGCGATGTGCTATACCGAATAACCCTGCATTTATTGCATCACCTGAATAGCGAATCGCATCCGCCAAAATAAAAGATGCTCCCATAATTGCCAGGGCAATAATTACGGAACCAATCAATTTCTGCCAGTCTTTCATAACAATATCCTCGCTTTTAAATCCCAGTTTTTCGAATTGATTATAGCGCATCGTTTCTGTTTCATCAATGTGTTTTTGTAGAAACCAGCAAAGTTATATCCCAGCAGCACATTCCCTAAAAGGGACACGGCGAAGGGAGTGTCCTATTCAGAGATTTTATCTTGTAGGGGCCAGCCCGTTGTGAGGACCCATTCTTGTGCCGGCGGGCCGCCGAGGGCGGCGGCCCCTACACGATGCTCCCCTTTTTAAATGCGCGATAGGGCTCTCCCCACGGCGGATTTGTAATTGACAGCCCGGAGCAGGGCTGATATAATGAACGCAAGAGGGGCGTTCCGCGCAGCCGGTCCGGTTGACCTCATCACAAGTGTATAGCTTGATAAATCGCCGTTCCTTTCCGCTGGGGAGCGGTATTTCTTTTTCGTCCCGCTCACAGCTTCAAAACCGGCTCCTCTTGTCTGTTTATTGATATACCACACTTAGAATATAGTGTCAATGGCCCGGCCCTTTCTATCGAAGGTGTCAGGACCCTGGGGGAAGGGCGGACCCATGGATCTGCCCCTGCGGCATCGGGACACACCGGCCCTGTGCGCCTGGGCTTCCTTTGAGACATGGCCTCATGCTGACGTACGGAGGGAGAAGGTACGATGGCTTTTATTTACAAGCAGGCGACGGTTACAGACCTCGACCTGCTGACGGAAACCAGAGTCCGGGTGCTGCTGGCCGCCAATGGCCTTCCGGACCACACGGACATGGAGGAAGTGCGGCGGCAGACCCGCCGCTATTATCAAACCGCCCTTCCCGACGGCTCCCACATCGCCTACCTGGTGTTTGACGGCAGCCGTTTCGCCGGGGCGGGAGGCGTCAGCTTCTTTCAGGTAATGCCCACCTACCACAATCCCAGCGGGAAAAAAGCCTACATCATGAACGTCTACACATGCCCCGGCTATCGGAGGCAGGGCGTCGCCTTCAAGACCCTGGACCTGCTGGTCCAGGACGCCCGGTGCAGGGGCGTGACCGCCATTTCCCTGGAGGCTACCGCCATGGGACGGCCCCTGTATGAGAAATACGGCTTTGTCAAAATGAACGACGAGATGGAACTGCCGGTGCAGCCCCTTGGTCCCGCCGGGCCGGGGAGGGGCCCCTGATCGGTCTCCGCACTTTTTGCATAGTTTTCAGCACATTCTCCGGTGTTCATTTGCGGAGAGTGCGTTTATAATGTTCAGTAAACAAGGAGGAAGAACCCATGAGATTCTGGAAGATGAACGGGGCCGGAAACGACTTCATCATTCTGAACAACCTGGAAGAACACCTGCCCCAGGACGCCTTTCCCCAGATCGCCCGGACGCTGTGCGAACGGCATCTCTCCATCGGGGCCGACGGTTTGATGGTGGTGGAGGCGGCGGACCAGGGCGGCGACTTCAAGATGCTGTTCTTCAACTCCGACGGCAGCGTGGGGGAGATGTGCGGCAACGGCGCCCGGTGCATCTGCCGCTATGGCTTTGAAAACGGCCTCGCCAAAGAGGCCCAGGCCGTGGAGACCACCGCCGGGATGGTCTTCGGGCGGCGCATCAGCCAGCGCCTCTACCGGGTCCGCCTCAACGACCCCACCACCATCCGGCTGGACAGCCCCGTGGAGGTGGACGGCGTGCGCTACGCCTGCTCTTATGTGGAGCTGGGAGACCCGGGGCTGCCCCACGCGGTGGTCCCGTACCACAACCTCGCCAACGCCGACCCCCACGAGCTGCGGGAACTGGGCCGGAGGCTCCGCTGGCACCCCGCTTTCCCCAAGGGAGCCAACGTGAACTTCTACGAGCTCCTGGGAGAGGACCGGATTTACGAGCGCACCTTTGAGCGGGGCGTGGAGGACTTCACCTACGCCTGCGGCACCGGCACCGGCTCCGTGGTGGCGGTGCTGACCCTCCAGGGCAAGGTCAGCGGCCACGGCGTCCGGGCGGACATGACCGGCGGGACCCTCTTCGTGGACGCGGAGCGAACCCACAGCCACATTACGGAGCTCCTGCTCACCGGCCCCACCAACGTGGTCTGCAAGGGCGAAATCACCGACGAGAGCCTTTTCTCAAACGAACCATAACCAAACGACCAAGCGCGCCGCAAAGGCCCGGGAGATGAGGAGACCGGCGCGGCGGCAGCGGAATCCGCTACGATTCAGGAGGGACATTATGAAAAAGAAATCCATCGCGAGGAACTACGCCTTTTTGGCCATCATGCTGGGCGCCATGATTCTGGGCGCCATTCTGGGCTGGGTCTGGCCCGCGGAGGTAGACGGGGAGGGGAACATCCTCTCCGGCACCGGCGCTACCGTTTTCAAGCCCCTGGGCACCGTGTTCATCAACCTGATGTTCTGCGTGGTGGTTCCCATGGTCTTCGCCTCGATTTCCAGCGCCGTGGCGAACATGGAGAGCCGGAAGCGGGCGGGGAAGATCATGGGCGTCACTGTGGGGACCTTTGTGGTCACCGGGGCCATTGCCGCCGTGATTATGTATGTGCTGATGATGGCCTTCCCGCCGGTGCCCGCCGCCTGGACGAATCTGGCCACCCAGGAGATGGGGGAGTACGCCACCCTGCCGGACATGATCGTCAACTTCTTCACCGCCAGCGATTTCAGCGGTCTGCTGACCCGCCGGGCCATGCTGCCCCTGATTGTCTTCTCCCTGCTCTTCGGCTTCGCCGTGAACCTCAACGGAGGCAAGGAGACCCCTGTGGGGAAATTCCTGGATGATCTGGCGGGCGTCATGCTGAAATTCGTGAAGATTATCACCTACTATGCCCCCATCGCCTTCTTCGGCTTCTTCGCCGACCTGGTGGCCACCTACGGCCCTCAGATCACGGAGAACTACGCCAGGGCCCTGGCGGTGTACTATCCCCTGTGCTTTGTCTATATCTTCACCGCCTGGCCCCTCTTCGCCCGGTTCGGCGGCGGCAAGGGTGCCGTCGGCATCATGTTCCGGCACATTACCAAGCCCGCCGTGGTGTCCCTGGGCACCTGCTCCTCCGTGGCGACGATTCCCACCAACATGGAGGAGGCCGCGGACACCGGCATCCGCAAGGACGTGGCGGACATGGTGCTGCCCCTGGGGGCCACCATGCACATGGACGGGTCCTGCTTCTCCTGCGTGCTGAAAATCGCCTTTGTGCTGGGGGTCTTCGGCCAGAAGCTGTCCCTTGGGATGCTGATTCCCGTGGTGCTGGTGGCGGTGCTCAGCTCCGTGGGCATGAGCGGCGTCCCCGGCGGCGGGTACATCGGCGAGTACATCATCTGCTCCATCTTCTTCCCCGCCCAGATGGAGATTGCCTTCCCCATCCTGGTGGTCATCGGCAACCTGGTGGATCCCCCGGCGACGATGATCAATGCCGCCGGCGACTATGTGACCTGCTTCATTGTCTCCCGGTTTGTGGACGGGAAGGACTGGCTTCAGAAGCAGCTGAACAAATAAGCGCCTCTGGAACGGCCCCTTTTCCACAGGGGCCCGTTCCGGTATAGGAAAAGCCCCGCGCCGTTTGGCGCGGGGCCTCTTTGCTTAAAAGGACTCCGCCAGGGCCGCCGCCTGCTGGCAGCCGTCTGTCTTGGCGATATCCCCTGGCTTCAAAACGCCGGGGACCAGCACCTCGCCCGCCATCTTCCAGTTCAGCAGCGCGGCGGACCGCTCCAGGGGAATCCGCACGCCGTCCATGACCGAAGGATCCTCCTCCTCGCAGCAGACGATCATGGCGCACTCCTTGCCCGCGACGTCCTTGCCGGCCACGCAGAAGGAATACAGCCGGTCGATGACACCCTTGATCTGGGCGGGAATGGAGTACCAGTAGACCGGCATGGTGAAGACCACCGCGTCCGCCTCCAAAATGGCGGGGGCGACGGCGTTGAAGTCGTCGTCAAAGGAGCATGCCTTCCCGGTCTTGAAGCAGGTCTCGCAGGCCCGGCACCCGCCCACGCGCCGCATGGCCGCGTCAAAGCGCGTGACCTGGTGCCCCTTGGCCTCCGCCGCCTGAATAAAGGCGTCCGTCATGGCAAAGCTGTTGCCGTCTTTGCGGGGACTCCCGGTAATAACCACAATTTTTTTGCTCATAGGAAAACCTCCAAATCTGTGATATACTCACTCTATCAGAAAACCATCCGAAAAAGAAGTACGCACATAAAGGTTAGATACTAACCGGGAGGAAAGCGTCTATGAAGGAAATCTGCATGAACAGTGCCAGCTTTGAGGACACCGGCTTTCACTACACCCTCTCCCTCATCAGCGGAAAGTACAAAATGGTCATCCTCTACTGCCTGATGGAATACGGGGTGGTCCGATACAACGCCCTCAAGCGCTATATCGGCTCCATCTCTCACAAGACCCTCAGCGCCGCCCTGAAGGAGCTGGAACGGGACGGTTTAATTCTCAGGAAGGAGTATCCTCAGATTCCGCCCAAGGTAGAATACCGCCTCAGCGATAAAGGACGTTCCTTGATGCCGGTGCTGGACGGTCTTTGCGTCTGGGGGGAGGAAAACCGCCCCTGCGCCCGACCGTGAATATGAAAAAAGCCAGGGCGTTTCAACCCTGGCTTTTTCGTTCAGGCGTCGTTGCGGTGTTCCGCGTAGAACCGGTCGTAGTCCCTCAGCATCTCCACCAGGAGATTCGGCGTATCCAGCCCGTAGGGGCAGCGGCTCTTACAGGCGTCACAGTGGACGCAATTCTCGATCTGGTGCATTTTCTCGTGCCAGGCGTCCGTCATATACTGCTGATACGGCGACCGCCGCAGAAGGGCGGACATCCGGGCGGCCTGGGGAATGTCAATCCCGGCGGCGCAGGGGAGGCAGTAGCCGCAGGAGCGGCAGAAGCTTCCCGCCAAATCCTTCCGGTCCGCCTCAATGACAGCCCGGAGCTCCGGCGTGAGGCGGGGGTTCCGCTCCGTCAGCTCCAGCCACTGGTCCAGCTCCCACTCGTGCTGGATGCCCCAGATGGGCACCACATTGGGATACTCCTGCATGAAGGCGTAGCAGGCCTCGGCGTTATTCAGAAGGCCGCCGGAGAGGCCCTTCATGGCGATGTAGCCCATGTCCGCCTTGGCGCAGTCCTCCACCAGCCCCAGCTCCTTCTCGGTGGTGAGGTAGCAGAAGGGGAATTGCAGGGTCTCAAAATTCCCGGAGGCAATGGCCTCCCGGGCCACGAAAAGCCGGTGGTTCGTAATGCCGATGTGCCGGATATAGCCCTTTTTCTTCATCTCCAGGGCGGCGGCGAAGGGGCCGTCGGGGTCGTTTATATCCGGCAGCCTGGCGGGGTTGTGGAACTGGAAGAGGTCGATGTAATCTGTCCGCAGAGAGCGGAGGCTCTGCTCGATGTGGGCCAGCACCGTTTTCCTGTCTCCGCCGCCGCTTTTGGTGGAGATGACCACGTTTTGCCGCACGCCCTCCAGCGCCTCGCCCAGCTTCTCCTCGCTGTCGGTATACATGTTGGCGGTGTCGAAGTAGTTGATTCCCGCCTCATAAGCCCGGCGGACCAGCTTCACCGCGTCCTCTCTGGAAATCCGCTGAATGGGCAGGGCGCCAAAGGCCGTCTTCGTCACCATTAATTCCGTGCGCCCAAGTCTGACTTTTTCCATGAAGCCCTCCTTCATTGTTCGCGAGGCCGGGGACATAAGCCCCCGGCCCCAGTTCAAAGATCTCTCCGCCGCTCCAGCCGTGGTCTCCTCCGGACGCCCAGGGGCGCGCGCTTGTTCGTCTGCCTCTTTTTCGGGAAGAGGAATTTTAGAAATCGGGGCCGCAGCTGTTGGTCAGGGCCTCCAGAATCTGATAACGGTCCATTTGGAAGGTCTTGGTCATGGCCAGGGCCTCTTCCATGTCCATGTCCGCCAGGCGGCCGTCCAGAATACCGATGATCCGGTTTCCCGTGCCCTCCGCCAGGACCTTCACCGCCTCATAGCCCATGCGGCTGGCGGTCTCCCGGTCCCGGGCGCTGGGAGAGCCGCCCCGCTGGATGTGACCCAGTACCGTCACCCGGGGGTCAATGCCCAGCTCGTTGTGAATACGCTGGCTGATCTCAATGGCGCTGCCCGCGCCCTCCGCCACCACCACCATGTAGTGGGTGGTGCCCGCCAGGCGGGCCTTGCGGATCTTCTCGACGATGTCCCGCTCGAAGTCCGGCTCCCGCTCGGGAATCAGCACGGCGGTGGCGCCTACAGAGATGCCCACGTACAGGGCGAGGTAACCCGCGTGGCGGCCCATGACCTCCACTACGGAGCAGCGCTCGTGGGACTGCATGGTGTCCCGGAGACGGTCGATGCACTCGATGGCGGTGTTGCAGGCGGAGTCAAAGCCGATGGTGTAGTGGGAGCAGCCGATGTCGTTGTCGATGGTGGCGGGGATGCCCACCACCCGGAGGTCCATGCCGTCCTTGGCCGCCTGGCGGGAGATGGCCAGGGCGCCCCGGAAGGTGCCGTCGCCGCCGATGGCCACAATGCCGTCCAGACCCAGCAGGCGGCAGGTGGCCAGGGCCTTGGCCCGGCCCGCTTCCTCCATGAACTCCAGGCTCCGGGCGGTGTAGAGCATGGTGCCGCCCTTGTTGATGATATGGCTGACGCTGGAGGATGTCAGCGGGACGAAGTCGCTAGTAATGAGGCCATTCCAGCCCCGGCGGATGCCGATGCAGCTGATGCCCCGGGAGATGGAGGCCCGGACCACCGCCCGAACCGCCGCATTCATGCCCGGCGCGTCGCCGCCGCTGGTAAGTACGCCGATTCTCTTCATACGCTTCTCCATAAGAAACTCCTCCTGATTCCCGCCTTGTGCCCAAGGCTTATTTTTATCGGCCAGGCCGATTTTTCCCTGTATATCATGATACCGCCAGCGGGCCGAGATGTCAAGTAGGGGGGCGGCCTGTGCGTCCCGTCTCAGCAAGGCCCATAAATTGGCTTCCGTGTTCGAATTTGTCATCCATTTGTTACTCCTTCCGCCCTGGAAGCTGGTATACTGATCCCGTGAAATTTTACGCGGAAAGGATAACAAAACGATGCGACGATTGCTGATTGTACTGCTGGCCCTGCTGTCTCTCACCGCCTGCGCCGCCCCGGCGGAGGCGGAGGAGGAGGCCCCTCCTGTCTCGCCGCTCCAGGAGGCCCCGGAGCAGCCCGCCCCGGCGGAAGCCTCCCCGGAGGAGGCGATCCCTGTGGAGGAGGTCCCCTCGGAGGACCATGTGCTCTTGACCCTGGACGCGCCCCTGGCGGACGGGCGGACCTTGCGGCTGGAGGCCTTCGGCCGGCGGGCCGACGAATACAGCTATGGCGTCCGGGAGGTGCGGGTGTACGACGGGGACGCGCTTATCCAGACTGTCCAGGCCCGGGAGGGCATTGTAAGCGAAGGGGTTGAGGACAGCGACTACACCGACTGCTGGAGCACGGAAGACTGCATGGACGAGCTGGACCTGAACTTTGACGGGGATACAGACTTCGGCCTCTTCGCCGGGCGGTGCAACAACATGATCCCCTATTACTATTGGACCTGGGACCGGGAGGCGGGGCAGTATCAATTCGCCTGCATCCTCCAGGGGGCGGAGGCCCATCCGGAAAGCGGGGAAACCACCGCCGAATATAAATCCGGCTCCGCAGGGTCCCAGTGGGTTACGGAGTACTACTGGCCTGACGGGAACGGAAGCCTGTATTTGCACCGGGTGGAACGGCTGGTCCGGGACTTCCAGCCCGATTCCGGCTATCTGGACGTAGAGCGGGAGGGCGCACGGGAAGTCTGGCTCCCCAGGGAGGGAGATTTCCTCCGCCCCCGGCCCGCCGAGTGGAGCATTGAGGCAGACCTGGTCCTGGCCAGCCGGGAGGTCCCGGTCTATGAGGGCAATGGGGATGGCACCGTCTCCCATTTTACCGAGATTTGGGAGTTCTGGGACGGCGAGCCCCAATTGGTCGAGCGAAAGGAGTACACCGATGAAAACCACCAATGACCTGCGCCTTGCCGTCACCCTCCGCCTCCTGGACGATGAGGGCCAGCGGCGCTTCGGCCCCGGCGTCGCCGCCCTGTTGGAGGAGGTCCGGGAAAAGCGCTCCCTCCGGGCGGCGGCGGGGTCCATGGGCATGGCCTATTCCAAGGCCTGGCGCATCATTCGCGCCGCCGAGGAGGCCCTGGGCCATAAGCTGCTGGACAGCACCATTGGAGGACGCCACGGCGGCGGAGCCCTTCTGACCCCGGAGGCGGAGGCCCTTCTCACGGCCTATCAGGCGCTCCGGGAAGAGGTGGACGCCTTTGCCCGGGAGCGCTTTTGGGAACATTTTCGGGACCTCTGATTCTCCCTCCGCATAGAATGGAGTGCGAACCTGCATCCAGAACTGGGACCCCGCCGGGGTTCTGGGGGCTTTGGGTGCGGATTCCACATCCGACTGTGCTAGGAGGTCCTTTGAATGGAGCCTGTTTGTAACGAGTGCGCCGAGTGCGCGGAGCGCCAGGAGCCCGTCATTATGAAAGCCCGCGTCCTGCGGGTGAACTGCTGCGACCTGCTGGTCTGTGACCTGTGCACCTGCCAGGAGGTACTGGTCCATACCAACAACGCCTGCTGCTTCTGCCCAGGCCAGTGCGTCTGTGTTCAGTACAACGGCGCGATGACCATGAGCATCCCGCCCCAGATCAGCGCGGACTGCGTCAAATGCATTTCCTGCGGAAATTGCTGCTGAATAAGAAAGAGGCCCTCTTTCCATAAAGAGGGCCTCCGCTTATCAGGAAAGACGCTGTCCGAAGGGGCGGGAAAAGAACTGCGAGAGAACTCCATCCGGGGGTTCTCTCGTTTATTCGAGCAGCTCCCAAAAATACTGAGAACGGTTCGGCGGTCCAGAGGCCGCCTAGCTGCATTGTCGTCCTTGACGGGCGTCAGCCCGTCTGCGTCCTTCGCCTTGCTCTGCGACCTCTGTCCTCGTCTCCTTTTTCTCATCATTTCTGGGAACTGCTCGAATCATCCGTTTCTTGAGGCCTTCTGTCCCGGTCATTCCTCCAGCTTTTTCAAGTGCTTGGCGGCGGCCTTCAGCATCAGCTTTTTGGCGCCCGCCTTTTCGAAGTCCACCTGAACCAGGGCGTCTCCGCCCATAGGCTGAACCGACAGCACCTTCCCCCTGCCGAACACGCCGTGCTCCACCTGGTCTCCCTCACTCAGGACCATTGAGGGCGCGGCGGTTTGCGTGACGGCGCTCCGGCGGGCCTCCTGATAGGAGGGACGGGCGGGGCGGACGTAGGTTCCTCCGGCTGTTGGGCGCTGGCCCCCGCCGCCATAGGACGGGCTGTTATAAGCGCCGCTGCCGTAAGCGCCGAAGCTTCCCCCGGCCTCCAGGCCCTTGCCCTCCCAGCTCAGATTTTCCTCCGGGATTTCCTCCAGGAACCGGGAAACCCGATTGGAGCCCGTGCGGCCGTACAGCATCCGCTGCCGGGCGTGGGTCAGGGTCAGGCGCTCCTTTGCCCGGGTCATGGCCACGTAGCAAAGCCGCCGTTCCTCCTCCAGCTCCTCCTCCTCAAACTGGGCGGAGCTGCCGGGGAAAACCCCCTCCTCCAGACCCACCACGTACACCATGGGGAACTCCAAGCCCTTGGCGGCGTGGATGGTCATCATGGTCACACAGTCGTCGCTCTTCTCCAGGGCGTCCAAATCCGTGTACAAGGCGATCTCATTGAGGAAGCCGGAGAGGGTGGCGTCCTCCGGCTGGCGCTCCAGAAAGCCCAGGATGCTGGATTTCAGCTCCTGGACGTTTTCCAGGCGGCCCCGGCTCTCCATGTCGTTCTTGTCTTTCAGGGCCTGGATATAGCCGCTCTGCTCGCACACCGCGTCGTAAAACTCCGGCAGGGCCAGCGCCCCGCCGGCCTTGCGGAGGCCGTCCACCAAATCCGCGAACTTCAGCAGCTTGGAGGCGGCGCTTTTCAGCTCCGGGAACAAATCCGCGTTTCGAAGGATTTCGTACAGGGAGGCCCCCTGCTGCTCCGCCAGAAGGGACACCTTGTCCATCGTCGTGGCGCCGATGCCCCGGGGCGGGTTGTTCACAATCCGGCGCAGCCGCAGGTCATCCAGGGGATTGTTCAGCACACAGAGATAGGCCAGCATGTCCTTCACCTCCGCCCGGTCGAAGAACTTCATACCTCCCACGATCCGGTAGGGCACGCCGCTGCGCTTCATGGCGTATTCCAGGGCATTGGACTGGGCGTTCATCCGGTAGAGGACGGCAGCGTCCTGGAAATGGGCTCCTTTCCCCACGGCGGCGAGGATATCCCCCACCACGAAGGCGGCCTCGTCGTTCTCGTTCAGCGTGGTGCGGACCGCCACCTGCTCCCCGCCGCCGTTGTCCGTCCAGAGGGTCTTGCCCTTCCGGCCCGTGTTGTGTTCGATGACGGCGTTGGCCGCGTCCAGGATGTTCTGGGTGGAGCGGTAATTCTGCTCCAGGCGGATGACCCGGGCGTTCTCATACTGCCGCTCGAAGTTCAGGATGTTCTCAATATTGGCCCCCCGGAAGCGGTAGATGGACTGGTCGTCGTCGCCCACCACGCAGAGATTCCGGCGCCCTCCGGCCAGAAGGCTGGTCAGGAGGTACTGCAAATGGTTCGTATCCTGGTACTCGTCCACCAGCACGTAGCGGAACTTCCTCTGGTAGTATTCCAGCACCTCGGGCTCCTGTTTCAGCAGCGTGACGGTGTGGTAGATGATGTCGTCGAAATCCAGGGCGTTGGCGGAAGACAGCTTCCGCTGATAGGCCTGGTAGACCTTGGCAATCCGGCTCATCCGCCAGTCGCTCTCGGCGCTGTGCTTCCGGGCAAAGTCCTCCGGCCCTATGTATTGGTCCTTGGCGGCGCTGATGACGGAGAGAACGCTTTTGGGCGGAAAGGCCTTGTCGTCCAGATTCAGCTCTTTCAGCACGTCCTTGGCCACCCGCCGGGAGTCGTCGGTGTCGTAGATGGTAAAGTCCTTGTCGAAGCCCAGGCGGTCAATGTCCCGCCGGAGAATCCGCACGCAGGCGGAGTGGAAGGTAGAGGCCCAGACGTCGTTGGCGGTGGGCCCCAGCCGGGTGGCCAGACGGTCTTTCAGCTCTCCCGCCGCCTTGTTGGTGAAGGTGATGGCGATGATCTCCCAAGGCTTGGGCGCCTCCACGGCGCAAAGCCGCCGGGCCCGGTCCGCCTCCAGAGGGGAGGGGGCCGCCGGAAACTGCTCCAAGAAGGCCAGATCCTCCTCCGTTGCCTCCGGGGGGACGAACGCGGAGTCGCTGCCCCGGCCATAGGTCAGCAGGTTGTAGATCCGCTGGATGAGGACGGTGGTCTTTCCGCTGCCGGCTCCGGCCAGAAGGAGAAGGGGCCCCTCGGTGGTCATGGCGGCCTTGCGCTGCATGGGATTCAGCCGGCGGAGGTCCCCGGCGATCACCGCCTGCCGGGCGGCGATGTAGCGTTGTTGAAAGTCGTTCATAGGTTTACCTGTTTCCCTCTCGTTTGATTTCGTGATCCCGTCTATTTTAGGGCAAAAAGCCGGAGGGGTCAATAGGGAACCCATCGGGGGTCAAAAAAACCGGGGAGGGTCCCGGTCTCCTCCCGCCTTTTGAAACCGCCGTGCTCCCAAAAAGCGGACCGCCCAAAAAGGGCGGCCCCGCAAAAGATTCTATCGATGAAATGGCCCTTCCTGCGGCCGGAAACGGGACGCCCGCACTCAACCTTCCAAGCCAGCTCCTCCGAAGGCCTTCTCTTCATCCCTCCGGCCCATCGGGGGCGCAAAACCCCCGGAACACCTTTGCCGTACGCCAAAGGTAGACCATCTCCGTCACGGCCACCGCCACCAGGGCCACCGTCGCGGCCACCAGCGCCAGCAGCCCCAAGAGGGGGCTGACTATCATCAGCAGCAAAGCTCCCCCCATTCCCCACAGGATCCAGATAAGGTACTTCCACAGCCGCCGCCACTTCTCCGCCAGCGCATCGTCCACACCCGTCAGGACCTGGGCGTGGGCATGGTAGACCTTATAATCCCGGAACATTCCCAGGCCGATGAGTCCCAGGGCCGGCAGCAGGGCCGCGGCGTCCCTCAGGCCCAGGGCCTGGGCGGCCACGCTGGCCGCCACGTTGACGAACTGGCACAGGGCGGCGGTGCGGTAGTCCCTCAGCACCGGTCCCAGCTTCCAGAGAAACCATCCGCAGGCCAGCCCGCAGAGGACCGTCAGCAGGGCTCCCGCCAAGTCCAGCCCAGGGAGGATTTCCACCACCCGATCCATGGTCATCAGGGAGGCCAACTCCCGGGGCACAACCAGCCAGAACATCCACCAAAGCCATTTGCCCAAAACCGGGGCCTGCTCCGCCAGCCGTTCCCGGCGGGCCCGCTCCTCCGCTTGGCGGCGGCGCTCCCGTTCAGGGACCTCCTCCCGGCCCGCCCAGCGGGGACAGCCGTTAATATAGGTGCAGGTGGCGCAGAAATCGTGGCCCCTCTCCCGGCAGCAGGCCGCAATCTCACAGGGCCCGGTAAAGGGCCGTCCCATTCCCTCCCGGCACCCGGCGCAGCCGAGCTCCGGACCCTGGGCGCAGGACAGGCAGTCCTTTCCGCAGCAGCTCTCCATGAAATCCCCTCCCTTTTTATGATGTTTGCTTCTTATTATAGGCCATTTCTCCCGGGGATTCGTAACAAAACAATGACAGTTTTATGTAAATAAAATTATGTGAACCTGGAAGAGGCCGGCAAAACCGCTTCTTTCTTCGCCGGCAGGGTGGAAAAGCCCCTTCTTTGCCCCCCGGGGACGAAACAACGCGGTTTCTTCCAAGTTTTTATTGACACCTTTAAAAAGAATATGCTATACTATCCCATGCGTCGACAGACGCTGGATTTTTGTCTGCCGCGCCGCCCGCCGCCAAGATCGCGGGCGGTGTTGGGAAAGCGCCGCCCCGTCGTTGTTACCGGGCGGACGGAATATGGACAGGAGGTGTCTCAGCATGGCAACGAAACGTACCTATCAGCCCAAGAAACTGCATGGCCAGAAGGTCCACGGCTTCCGCAAGCGCATGGCGACCGCCAACGGCCGCAAGGTTCTGGCCCGCCGCCGCGCCAAAGGCCGCGCGCGCCTCTCCTATTGAGCAGCGGACAGGGGAGACACTTGAACACGGGTCCTGACAGGGGCGGCTGGAATTTTCTGAATTCCTCCGTCCCTTGTACTGGTTCCCGCTATGGGAGGTTGGGCCGATGAAAGCGGCGGTGACGCTGAAGCAGAATTACGAGTTCCGCCGCCTGTACCAGAAGGGCGCGTCGGCCGTGGGAGGCGGCATGGTCCTCTACTGCCGGAAAAACCGCCTGGGGCACAACCGCCTGGGCCTCACCGCCTCGGTGAAGCTGGGCGGCGCTGTCCAGCGGAACCGGGCCCGCCGCCGCCTGCGGGAGGTTTACCGGCTGAACAGTCCCCGGCTCCGCCAGGGCTGGGACATGATTCTGGTGGCCCGGGGAAGGACGCTGACGGCCCCCTGGGGGGAGCTGAACGACACCTTCCTCCGCCTTTGCAGAAAGCTGGGATTACTGGAGGGGAAGCCGTGAAGGGCCTTTTGATCTGGCTGGTGCGCTTTTACCAGCGGAACATCTCTCCCTGCTGTCCCCGGCGCTGCAACTACATTCCCACCTGTTCCCAGTACGCCTTGGAGGCTCTGGAGAAATACGGGGCTGTGAAGGGCGGCTGGCTGGCGTTCAAGCGGATTCTCCGATGCAACCCCTTTCACAAGGGGGGCTATGACCCTGTTCCTTAGGCAAAGGGGGAGCCGGCTCCTCCTTTTCGATTCTCTGCCGCCAGCGGCCGGTCCCAGGTGCGCGCGCCCAGGACCCGGGGTCCAGGGATTTTTCCGGCGCCCATTCCCTCCGGAAAATGAGGGGACTCCTTTTCGCCCACCGGCGGAAAGCCGGGAATTCAGGCTCCCCGATCCCTCCCTCCAAACGCTGTTTGGCTGCGCCACTTTACTTTGAGAGGAACAAATTATGTTTTCAACCATCGGATACTTTATCTGTATCCCCTTCGCCTGGCTGGTTCGGCTCTTCTATAACCTGACCGGCTCTTACGGTATGGCGATTATCCTCTTCACCCTGGTTCTGAAGCTCATCACGCTTCCCTTCCAGATGAAGTCCAAAAAGAGCATGATGCGCATGAGCCGCATGTCCGGCCGTCTCCAGGAGATTCAGAAGAAATACGCCAAGAATCAGGCCAAGCAGGCCGAGGAAATGCAAAAGCTCTACGCGGAGGAGGGCGTCAGCCCTATGTCCGGCTGTCTCTGGAGCTTTTTGCCCCTGCCCATTCTTCTGGCCCTGTACTCGATCATCCGCCAGCCCATTACCCACTTTATGATGCTGAGCCGGGAGGTGGTCCAGCAGATGGTGGACGCCGTGTCCAACGCCGGCTTCAGCCTGGAGGGCATCGCCCAGATGAAGGACGGTGTGGTCCAGGTCGAGAACGGCTTCACCAAGCTGATGCCCTACGGGCAGATCAATCTGGTGACGACCGTCGTCCAAGAGATGCCGGAAGTGGGCGAATCTGTCCCCGGCTGGATCAACATGAACTACAACTCCTTCGGTCTGGACATGGCCGCCAACCCCTGGACCATGGTGAAGGACTTCTCCCTAACCTGGGCGGCCATCGGCCTGATCCTCATCCCCATTCTGTCGGGACTCAGCCAGGTGCTCCTGACCAAGATCACCATGCAGCATCAGCCCCAGACCGACGCCACCGCCAGCACCAACCGCATGATGATGATGATGCCCCTCTTCTCCGTCTATATCGCCTTTTCTATGCCCGCGGCCCTGGGCCTGTACTGGATTGCCCAGAGCGGCTTCTCCGCCGTGCAGGAATTTGTCATGGGCAAGTTCTTCAACAAGAGGCTGGAGGAGGAGGAGAACGCCCGCTATGAGGCCCGGCAGGCGGAGCGGAAGCGCAAAATGGAGGAAGCCAAGGTCCTCCAGGAGCAGCAGCGCCAGCAGGCCCCGCAAAAACAGACTCTGAAGGAAAAACAGCAGGCCGCCCGGGACGCCAAGGCCGCCAAAGCCGCCAAGGCCTCCTCCAGCACCACGGAGGCCGGCCGGGTGGGGGACAGGCCCTATGCCAAGGGCCGGGCCTACAAACCGGACCGCTATGACGAAACGTAAAGGTGGACAGCCGTTATGAGAGACTATATTGATGTGACGGGCAAAAACGAGGACGAGGCCATCTCCAAGGCCCTGGCCCAGCTGGGCCTGGACCGGGACGACGTGTCCGTGGAGGTTTTGGAGCGGGCGAAGTCTGGCTTCCTGGGTCTGGGCGCCTGCCCGGCGAAAATCCGCGTGTACTACGGCCCCGAGGAGGAGGAAGTCCCCGTAAAAGAAGAGCCCCTGCCGGAGGCGAAGCCCGTCCAGGAAGCAAAGCCCGCCCAGGAACCCAAGCCGCCCCGCCGTCCCGCTCCGGAAAACCGGGAGCGCCCTGAGCGGCGGGAAGCCCCGGCTCAGGAGAAAAAGGAGTGTCCCGCCCCGGCGGAGCGGAAGGCCGAGGACCTGGGCGAAGAGGTGAACGACGAAAAGGCCCAGGCCATCAAGACCTTCCTCTCCGGACTTCTGACCCACATGGACAGCGCCGCGGAAATCAAGGTCTATCTCCCGGAGAAGGGACGCTATAAGGTGATTCTGGAGGGCCAGGGCCTGGGCGCCCTGATTGGCCGCCGGGGCGAAACCCTGGACGCCATCCAGCAGCTCACCGGCTACGCCGTGAACCGGGGCGGCGGGCCCCGGGTCCGGGTCCATCTGGACGCGGAGAATTACCGGGCCAAGCGGGAGCAGAGTCTCCAGCACCTGGCCCGGAAGGTGGCCGGGAAGGTGATCCGTTTCCGCCGCAGCGTCCCCCTGGAGCCCATGAACGCCTATGAGCGCCACGTAATTCACACGGCCCTTCAGGACTACGAGGGCGTGACCACTTATTCCACCGGCACCGACCCCAACCGCCGGGTGGTGGTGGCCCTGGACCGGGGCCGCTGAGGTTTGCCACTCCCCCAGGCGGGGGCCGGAACCCCTGATTTGCGAGAGACCGCACCGAATGGTGCGGTCTTTTTTTCTTTTCAACAAATTTTTATTTTTATAAAACCTGCGGCCCTTTTTTTGACACTTAATATATAGAGAAACGCGGCAAGGGTCCTTGGGAGGGTGGACCATACGGCGCTTCCGCCTGATGAAATACGTTTATTGAAGAAGGGAGAAACGACACATGGCAAACCAAGTCCTAATAAACAATCTGATCTATCTCGAGCGCCTGCTCTGTGATATGCAGGACCGCATCACCCGCATGAGTGCCCTCACCAATTCCATTCAGAAGGAGGGGCTTTACTATGTCAAATATGAAATGCCCTGGAACCTCCTCGAGCTTCCGGCCTTTCTGAAGTTTCACCCCATCCTCCGGTTCTTTTCCTGGCTGTGCTTTAGCTTGTACATTGTGGCCGGTGTGGAAGCATGGCCCGGCGCCCTCCCCTGCGCCTTGGTGAATCTGTACTTCACGAAAAAGAATCGGAGCATACTGACCTCAATCCTCGTTGGCTTCTTTGGATTCCCATTCATCCTGACCTCTTGGAGCATCTTATTCTTCGGGGGGCCGGACATAGCGCCCATTTCGTTTCCAATGTTCTGCGTTGCCTGCGCGCTTGCCTACGGGATTACCTTCTTTTTCGCCATGCGGCGTCTGAAGCAGGCCAACGAGGAATCCGAGATTGAAAACGACATGACCACGCAGCAGAACGAAATCATCCGCAGCCACAATCAGGAGGTCCAGTCCCAGTGCCGAAATTTGAACGCCGAGGTCCAGTCCCTCCAGAATCAGGTGGCCGGAGTGGTCAATCAGATGGGCTACCCGCCGGACTATGTCTGCCTGGACGCCGTGCGCTTCTTCATCCACGCCCTGCGGAACGACCGGGCGGACTCCTTCCGCCGGCTCATCGACCTCTACGAGAGCAACAACTACCGCCGTCAGATGCTCTCGGGTCAGAAGGAGCTTGCCAATCTGATGAACCAGCAGATTTACAACCAGGAGCGGATGTCCCAGCTTCTCGCCTTTTCCAACGGCCTCAGCGCCGCCAATCTGGCGGCCCAGATTCAGACCCAGGCCGAGGTCCGTTCCTTGGGTGATTCCTTGCGCGATCTTCCCTCCTATCATAATTAACAATCCTGCCGAAGCGGGACCCCGCCGGGAAGGCCGGCGAGCTCCCTTCGGCCTCATATCAAACCATGTAAAGTGAGGAAATACGATGGCAAACCAAGCTCTCTTAAACAATCTATTCCAGATGGAGCAGCTGCTCCTGGCCATTGAGCAGAGGATCACCCAAATGGCCCAGCTGCCCTCTTCGATCAAGAAGGGGAACCCGTTCCTGCATGAGAATTATCCGGTCGACTGGACCTGGAAAATGGCATTCAAGTCCTCCAAATCTCCCAAATTTTCCAAATTTCCCAAAAATTTGCAACAGCAAGGGAGGCTTATAACTTTAGTCCTGCTCTATTTCCTGTTCGTAATACTTCCCAAAATCCTTACTAAGATTCTAACCATGTTGAAGATGTACTTTCTTTGCAATTATGTCTTCTTTTTCGTTCTCGTCATCTCTACTACCATATTTGGCCACCTCATCAGGCTGTATGCCCGAAAAGCCTATAAGCAGCTGGACCAGCGCAACCAGGAAATCGAGATGCAAAACAGCCAGATCCATCTCCAGAACCTTACCGTGGTCGGCCGGTGCAGCGCAGTGCGAGAGGAAATCCTTTCCATCCAGGACCAGCTCGCCGCCATCGTCCGGGAAACCGGCTACCCGCCGGACTATGTCTGCCTGGACGCCGTGCGCTTTTTTATCCACGCCCTGCAAAACGACCAGGTGGAGAACTTCAGCCAGCTCCTCAGCCTCTACGAGCGGCTCGACAGCCGCCGCCTGATCCAAAACGGCCAGCAGGAGCTTCGCGACCTCTTGAGCCAGCGGCCTTACAATCAGGGACGATTGAACCAACTGCTTCGTTACTCCAACGGCCTGGAGGGCGCCGACCTGGCGGCCCTGATTATAAACCAGGCCGAATTCCTCGCCTCGAATGATGCCACGCACATTCAAGCCGGCAACGGCTAAAGGCGAACCCTCTTCTTGGGAAACGGGACCATGCAAACGCATGGTCCCGTTTCCTGTCTCATGTTCTTTGCAGCGCTTTTACCGCCTCTTCCTCCGGCGTGACGTAAACCGTGCGGCAGGTGGTGTAAATCACCATGCCCGGCCGTCCCCCGGCGGGCTTTTTCACATTCCGAACCTCCGTGTAATCCACAGGGACGTTGCCGCCTTCCCGTGCCTGGGAGAACCAGGCCGCCAGCATGGCCGCCTGGACCAGGTCTTCCTCCCCGGGGGTCTGGCCGGCGCAGCGGAGAATGACGTGGGAGCCGTGAATCTTCTGAGTGTGGAACCACAGGTCCCGGCGATCCGCGTCCTTGAGAGTCAGCTTGTCGTTCTGCCGGTTGTTCCGGCCCACCAGCACCCGGAGGCCCGAGGAGGTGCGGAACTCCCAGGGGGCGGCGGGGCGGGATTTGTCCTTTTTTCCCTTGCCCTGCTTCTTGAGGAACCCCGCCTCCCGGAGCTCGGACCGGATATCCAGAAAATCCTGTTCCGTCTCCGCCTGCCGGATTTCCGCCAGAACGCTTTCCAGATACTCCAGGTCCCGCTCCGCCAGGTCCATCTGCTGGCGGAGGTACTTCTCCGCCGTCTTGGCCTTGGTATAGCGCTTATAGTATTTGGCGGCGTTTTGCTGGGGAGTCAGCAGGGGGTCCAGGGGGATGACGGCGGGGGCGTTGTCCGCGTAGTAATTCTCGCACTCCAGGCGGGACTGCCCTCGCTCCATGCGATAGAGATTGGCGGTAATCAGGTCCCCCTGAATCCGGAGCTTGTCCCGGTTCTGGGTCTCGGCGTACTCCTTCTCCTGGAGGGCCAGCTTCCGCCGGAGCCGGTCCCGGGCGGTGGACGCCGCCCGGAGGAGGTCCGCTCCCCGCTGGCGGGCCCGCTCCTGCCGCTCCCGGGCGGCGTAAAACCCGTCCAGCAGGGCAGAGAAGCTGGGATAGGCCTTCTGCTCCGCCGCGCCGCCGTACTGGTCCACGGGAACACAGGCGAAGTCCAGCGGTTTCCCGTCCCGCAGAAGGCAGACCGGGGTAAAGCGCTTCTCCCGGACCCGGCTGGAAAACGCCTCCAGGGCCCGCCAGAGGGGTCCCGGGGTGCTTAGCTGGAAGACCCGGGTATCCGTGTCCCCCGCCGCCTGAAAGGCGAGTTCCCGGGCCATGAGAGGGGAGAGGCCAAAGTATTGGTCCAGCAGGAAGGCGTCCAGGGTCTTCTCCGCCGGGGCGGCGGCGAAGCGGGTGGCAAAGCCCTCCTCCGTCTCCTCCAGAAAGGGGAGACGGCCCGTGGAGGCCGGAGGCTGATAGAAAAGACCCGGCAGCACCTGCCGGGCGGCGGACATGTCCGCGTCCACCCGGCGGAGGCTGTCAATCACCCGCCCCTCTCCGTCCAGCAGAATCAGGTTGGACCGGCGGCCCATGGCCTCCAGGACCAGGGTTCGTTTCCCGGCCCGGCCCAGCTCGTCGGAGGCGTTAAATTCAATCTTCACCAGCCGCTCCAGAGGGGGCTGCGTGAAGCCCGCCACCCGGGCGCCGGAGAGGTGCTTTCGCAAGAGCATGCAGAACATGGGAGGCTCCGCCGGGTTGTCCCGGAGAATCTCCGTCAGCTGGAGGCGGGGGGCTCCCGCTCCGGCGTTCAGCAGGAGCCGCTTCCCCCGGAAGAGAAGGACCACCTGATCCCGGGCGGGCTGCTGAATCTTGTCCACCCGGAGCCCCGTCAGCTGGGGCTCCAGCTCCGCCACCACGGCTGCGAGGCAAATCGCGTCAATGGACATCCGTCTCCTCCTCCATCATCACACAGAACAGCTCGTTGATCCGCTCCCGCTCCCCCCGGAGATACAGCCAGCCCAGCAGCGCCTCCAGCGCCGTGGCCTCGCCGTACTGGGCCCGGCTGGCGTGGTGGGGAACCGTGTGCACCTGGGCATTTCGGCCCCGGCGAAAGACGGCTCGCTCCTCCTCCGTCAAAAGGGGAAGGATTTTTTCCGCTTTCTCCGCCTGGGATTCGGCACAGACCAGACGGACGGCGGCGCGATGCATCCCCCGGCCCGTGGCCCCGCCGTGAGCGCAGAGCCAGGCGCGGACCAGCAGCTCGAACACCGCGTCCCCCATGTGGGCCAGGCCGATGGTGCTGATCTCCAAAATGCTTCCCCGGGAGAGATTGGGCTGAAAGTAGTTTTCCATAGCATCTTCCCTTTCCAAGTTCCGGCGTGGCCGGTCAATACCGCAGGACGTAATAAATCACATAGCCCCAGCTCATCAGGCCGTGAAGAATGGCCCAGCCCACGGAGTGCCAGGAGTGCCAGTTGGTATAGCTGATTACCATGGCCAGGGCGGTTCCAAAGCTAACGCCCGTTTTCACGGACTTTTCCACAATTTCCATTTGACTGTGGTCGCGCATCGTTCCACTTCTCCTCGTTTTGAATGGTTCTCTCAAGACGTTGACGCCGGAGGGACAGAGCCGCCTTACCCATCCACCGATTTCGGAAAGGCGAAGCCCTCCTCCGGCTCCCCCACGGCGTAACCCAGCAGGGCGGAGGCCTCCCGCCGGAAGCGCTCCAGCCAGTCCTCCCAGACCGGGCCGGGCAAATGGCCGGAGAGCTGAAGGCCGCCGGGCTCCACGCTGCCCTGGATGGAGCCGCCGTCCATCCGCCACAGGGGACAGCCCTTTACAAAGCCCTGCCATCCGGGCAGATCGCGGTACAGCCCCTCCAGCCGGTCCCAGACCTTTTGCTCGTCCAGAATGTTCAGATGAACACAAAAAAACTCTTGGGCACCCACCATGCCACCTCCTTCTACGCAGAGAGGGCCGCCGCCAATCGGGCGAAGTCCTCCAAACTCAACTTCTCTCCCCGGACGGAGGGGGGGAGGCCACAGGTCTCCATGGCGGACTGAATCCGCTCCTTTCCCAGCTCCGGCAGGGCGGAAGAGAGGCTGTTCACCAGCGTCTTCCGCCGGAGCAGGAACGCTCCCCGGACCACCCGGAAGAAAAACGCCTCGTCCTCCACCGCCACGGCAGGCCGCTCCCGCCGGACGCAGCGGAGGACGGCGGAATCCACCTTCGGGGCCGGGAAAAACTTCGCCGCCGGAACGTCGAAGAGGATTTCCGTCTCCATGCGGTATTGCAGCCAGAGGGTGAAGGCCCCGCCGTCCGAGGACCCCTGCCGGGCCGCCAGGCGCTGGGCCACCTCTTTTTGCAGCAGGACGGTGACGCTCTCAAAGCAGGGCGTCTCCACCAGCCTTGTCAGCACCGGGGTGGTGATGTTGTAGGGGAGGTTCGCGCAGACCAGGGGCCGGAGGCCGGAGAACTTCTCCGCCGCCAGGGCGGAGAGGTCCAGCTTCAGCGCGTCCCCAGGGACGATTTCCACATTGTCAAAGGGCTCCATGGTCTCCGCCAGCACGGGGAGGAGCTTTTTGTCCAGCTCAATGGAGACCACCTTTCCCGCCCGCTTCGCCAGCTCCGCCGTCAGGCAGCCCACCCCGGGGCCGATCTCCAGCACGCCACAGGTCCCGTCCGCCTGAGAGGCGGTGGCGATGTCCGCCGGGATCTCCGGGTCGATGAGGAAATTCTGTCCCATGGACTTGGAAAAATGGAAGCCGTGGCGTCCCAAGAGGGCGCGGAGGACTTCCCGGTCGCAGAGATTCATGGCTTATCCGCCTTTCGCTTTGTTTTCAATCGCTGCCCGTGGGGTGGACGGTGAAGGACTGAATCAGCCAGCGCCCGTCCTTCTCCCGGAGGGTCAGCTCCCGGACCGTCTCGCCTCCGTCCCCCCACCAGGAGACCTCCGAGCGGAGGCGGACCGTGTCGCCGTCCCGGGCGCCCTCCGCCGCCGCAAACCAGCCGGGGCCAAAATCACTGGTAAAATTATAATACGAATCGTAATCTGGCAAGTAAAGAATACCTTTCGTATTTTTTAAATCCGCCGTAGTGATGCCGGCATAGGTCTCCAGGGTCTGATCCACCGCCTCCCGTGGGATGCGGTGGACGGGCACCGGCAGGCCGCCGGGGCGGTTTTCCCAGGTTTCCAGGGCCTCCGCGTCATAGGGAAAATCCGGAAGTGCCGCCAGGGCCTGGAACTCCTCCGCGTCCTCGTCCTCCAGCGTACTGCTGCCGTTGGAGTAATAGCGCAGGAACTCCTCGAGGTTCAGCTCCGTCACGTCCTCATAGGAGCTGGTGAAGAAACAGCTTCGTTCCAGCTTTTTCTCCTGGTCCGCCTCGCCGGGCTGGGAATAGTCAAACGCCCCGTTGACCTGGGCCAGCTCCTCCTCCGTCAGCGGCGTTCCCACCAGCGGGGGAAGGGTCTCCGGCTGGGCGTCCTCCGCCGGGGACTCTTCCGGCGAAACCGGCTCCGCCGGGGTCTCCGCGGGCTGAGGCGGGTCCGGCTCCTTCGCAGGGAGGGTCTCGCCCCCGCAGGCGGCGAGGCTCAGAATGCAGATCGTAAAAATCAGCGTCAGCAATCGGTGTTTCATAAGCGTTTCCTTTCCTGTTTCGTGGGGCCCTCGCAATTTCAAAGGAGAGTATACCACAACCCCATCCCCGATTCAATTCTTTTTCCGGAACAAAACCGGGAAGATCCGCCTCCCCGTGCCCTTCCGAAGGCCCCAGGGCGGGAGCCGCCCAAAAGGGGGGACTTGCAAATTCTCCCCCTTCTGCTATACTGGTTTCATCAGAAAGGAGGGTCCTCCATGATCCAGATTGTCGACCGGGCCACGTGGCCCCGGCGGGAGCTCTTTGAATTCTTCTCCCCCATGTCCCAGCCCTTCTACTCCGTCACCTTCAAGCAGGATGTGACCCGGCTTTACCAATTCGCGAAGGAACAGCGTCTGTCCTTCTATTATTCCCTGGTTTATCTCTGCACCCGGGCCGTGAATCAGGTGGAGGCCTTCCGGTATGCCCTCCGGGGAGAGGATCTGATTCTCTTTGACCGGCGGAATCCCAGCTTTACGGACCTAAAGCCCGGCACGGAGCAGTTCCACATCGTCACCCTGCCCATGGAGGAGGACATCCGGGCCTTCTGCGCCGCCGCCAAGGCCAAGAGCGCGGCCCAGACCACGTTTTTGAATCAGGAGAACACCCTGGATTTGATCTACTTTTCCTGCCTGCCCTGGGTGGAACTGACGGCCCTGACCAACGAGCGGGACTTTGATCCCGACGACGCCGTGCCCCGGATTGCCTGGGGAAAATATGCCCAGGAGGGAGAGCGGAAAATTTTGCACATCTCCCTGGAATTGAATCACCGCTTTGTGGACGGCCTTCACGTGGGGCGGTTCCACGAGAAACTGACGGCTTTGATTGAGGCTTTGTAGGAATCCTGGGAGGACGCTCCAGGCACGGCCAGTCCTTCTATTGAACTATTTGGAGGCACCTGTTATGGAAGGCCTTTTTGTCGATTCCCTATTTGTCTCATATCACCAGCAAGTCCCCTCCCAGGAACGAATCCCATATAACCACGGGGACGCGCTCACCCAGGAGATCCTTCATCGCCTGGCCGGTCAAATACGCTCCGGCGGCGTCCGCTCTGTCCAGCTCGACGATGAAACGCGGGAAAACGGCTTGGCTGCCGATTTTCAGGACGGTTGGGCAACGGTGTATATCGTCCGGGAATGTGAGCACTACTTTGAGTTTGTAAACAGCCGGTTTCCAACTTCCGAGACACCGCTCACCATCACCGGCGACGGACCAACCCCGAAAAAACACGCCACCGAAGACATGGGGCTGATTGCGGAAATTCTCCTGCACTTCGCGCAAACGGGAGAGGTCTATCCGGACTGTGCCTGGGAACATACCCTTCATTAGCAGAAGGTGGGCAGGGCAATTCCGGGCGCTCTTCCCCCAAAACCACGCGAAAGGACCGGGAGCTTATTGCTCCCGGTCCTCTTTGCGCCTAAGGCTGTTCTCCCCAATATTGAACGCTCCACAGCCAAGCATCCGACTGGAGCGTAAGAATCCGAAGGTCCCCGTCCTCCGATCGCCGGAACCACACCGCTCCACTTCCGGCGGAAGCCAGATCTCCTCTGCCGTCCAAAAAGGGCTCCGGATCCGCTCGGAGGTCCGCCGCCAGGGTGCCGCCGCCGGTTCCCAGGGTTTCGTCGTAATACTCCCAAAATTCCTCCGGCGTGTTTACGATCCATTCCCCCCTTGGAATCTTCACCTGGACGGGATAGGTGAGGAGCTCCGCGATCTCCTCCCGGTTCCCCTCTTCGATGAGGCCCGCCAAATTCAGGGCAAAGTCCCGGCCTTCGTCTGTGGAGACCGATGTATACACGTCCTCCCCGGCGTCCTGGGTGATCGTCCCGTCCCAGGCCCGGACCGCGGCCTGATCTGTCTGGATGGTGAAAACGCGGATGACGCCGTCCTCCACCAGGCCGAACCACACGGCCCCGTCCGCCACAAAGGCAAGGCCGCTGCCGTTGCTGGAGATCTGAGACTCCGTGGGCGTAGGCTCCCAGGTCATGGCCGTAGAGAGGCCCAGGCGGTTCTGCCCGATGATCTCGTCATAATAGGGGAGGAATTCCTCCGGGGTGTTCACCGTGAAGGTCCCGGAGGACACTTCCACCTGGGCAGGGTAGACCAAAAGGTCCGCCACCTCTTCCTTCCTCCCGTCCTCGATCCGCTCCGCCAGCAGGAGGACAAAGTCCCGGGCCACATCGCTGCGTATTCCTGTGCGGGTGTACAGCGGGTCCTCGGATTCCGCCGGGGTGGTCTCAATGGGCGGCTCTTGCAGCGCCTCCATATACTGGGTGTTGCTCTCCAGGATGGCGTTCAAGTCCGGCTCCCGGGCCGGGGTCAGGGCGGAGTAGACAAAACTGTCCGCCAAGGCCTCCAGCTCTGCCCATCCGATGGCGCCGGAGGAGAAGGTGTCGTCCCCCTCCCGGCCTGTCAGCACGTTCACCAGCACGAAGCTGTCCCCCAGGTCCGCCAGAATCAGCGAGCGGTTCCGGGCCCCCAGGCCCAGGGTGACTGACGTTCCGTCCTCCGTCTGGTAGCCCCACTCCTCAAAGTCGCTGAGGTCCCCGATGTTCAGCACCACGTCGTCAAAGGTCCCCTTGACGGAGCGGCTGAACTGGTACTCGATGGTCCCGTAGCCTTTCAGCTCCCCGGCTCCCAGCTCCGCGTCGCCGTCGAAGCGGAAGGTGCCGTTTTCGTAGATATAGCCGGAGTAGGGAGTCACATTCTCCTTGAAGAAGTCCCCCACGGCGGTGGGCCAGGTTTCCGGCAGCACGTCTTCCATCCAGCGGTGGAGCTTCAAGCCGTACTTCGCGATGATCTCCTCCAGCTTGTCGGCCATCTCCTGGGTGTAGACCAGGTAGAACCCATAGCGGTCCTCAAAGCCCGTGGGCTCGTTGCCGATTCCGGCGATGATGGACCCGTCCCGGTCATAGTCCTCCAGAAACGCCTCCCACTCCGCCAGGGCCTTGCTCTCCGGGGTGTCCCCCCAGCCGGAGAGGCTGACGAAGTCCTTGAACTCGTACTCCCCCGGGACCGCCACCCCGTCTTCATCCGTCACGTTCACGCTGCCCTTCTCCGGCAGCAGCACGTCCCGGAGGCCAAAGAAATTCGCCGCCACCGCCAGGACGGACAAAGCCGCCAGCAGGGCGACGGACGCCGCCAGCGTCACAAACCATTTCAGGCTCTTTCTTCGCTTTCTCATCTCAAAGTCCTCCCATGAAATTTTCGCCGTCCCCCGGACCTGGGAGAAGGTCTCCTGGTAAAATTTCCGATTACTCATCCTGCCAGTCCTCCCCCAATCGTTCTTTCAGCCGTTTCCGGGCCCGGGCCAGCCGGGTGGTCACCGTGGAGCTCCCCAGACCCAGCAAATCCCCGATCTCCCGGACACTGAGCTCCTCGTAGTAGAAGAGGTTCAGCACCGTCCGGTACTTCTCCGGCAGGGCCATGACCTCCCGGTACAGCGCCGCTTCCCGGGGCTTGTCAAAAACCGGAGTCTCCGGCAGCTCCTCCAGGGCCACCCGCCGTCTCCAGGGGCTTTTCAGCAGGTCCCGGCAATAGTTCACCGTCACCCGCAGCAGCCAGCGCCGCAGGTGCTCTTCTCCGTCAAAGGCCCCCTTGCGCTGATACAGGCGCAGGAAAACCTCCTGCACGGCGTCGTCCGCGTCCTGGGAATTGGCCAGGGCGTGCAGGGCCGTGCGATAAACCATGGTTTGGTGCCGCTCCACGGCGGCGTTGAAACGGGCCTTGTCCATATGTCGTCCTCGTTCGTGGTTTGGTTAAGAGTCCTCTCACTCATTGTACGACGGGGGAAAGGATTTTGTCTCAGGTTTTTAAAAATTTTGAAAAAATTCACCATACTCTGGGGGATATGTGGTATTGTCATAACACTTGAACCAAAGCGGGCAACGTCCGCCGGCACAGAAGCTGTGCCATCTTTCAAAAACGGAGGTGTTTTATGACACTGGAAGAGGCCATGCGAAACCGCCACACGGTCCGCCGCTACACGGACCGGAAGCTCCCTCAGGAGATCCTGGAGCAGCTCCAGAGACGAATCCAAAAGAACAACCAGGAGTACGGCTTAACCATGAATTTGGTAACGGAAAACACAGAGGCCTTTGGTCCCGCTCTCCGGCTCTTCCTGGCCAAGGGCGTCCGTAACTACGCCGTCCTGGCCGGGAAAGACGAACCGGGGCTGGAGGAGCGTCTGGGATACTGCGGGGCAGACCTGATGCTCTTCGCCCAGACCTTGGGTCTGAACTCCTGGTGGGTGGGCGGGACTTACCGCCGGAAGGGTCTTCGAAAAAACGCGGCCCCGTGTGCGGAAAAGCTCCTGGGCCTCATCGCCCTGGGCTACGGCGCCGTCCAGGGCACGCCTCACAGATCCAAGGCTCCGGAGGAGATCGCCCAATACGACGGCCCTCCGCCGGAGTGGTTTTCCAAAGGCGTGGAGGCCGTCCTTCTGGCTCCCACGGCGCTGAACAAACAGGCCTTTACCCTTCGGGGAGAGGGGCGCAGCGTCCTCATGACCTGTGACAACGGCGTTTTCTCCGGCGTGGATCTGGGCATTGGGAAGTACCATTTTGAGTTGGGCGCGGGGAGGGAAAACTTTGACTGGGCATGAAAGAAGGACCCTCTTTCAGGTCCTTCTTCTTCCGTTTATTGGATTTCCAGCGGTTTCCCCCTGCCCATGGATTTCTCCATCAGCCTTGCCAGGGGCACCCCCAGGAGATAACACACCGCCAGTTCTCCCAGACCTACGGTCAGGGCGTTCAGCCCATACGCGGGCCAGAAAGCCCCGCCGTCCTGAACGGTAAACCAGGCGATTTCCGCTCCTACGATGACGGCGTTGCAAACCACCGGCGGCAAGGCCGCCAGATACACATTGGGCATCCGCCGGGTCCAGAGGGCCGCCAGCAGCGTGGCCAGGGTGCCAAAAATCCAGTCCAGCACAAAGGGGGAGCCCAGGAGGTTCGCCAAAAAGCATCCCACCGCCAAGCCGGGGATGGCCTCCGGGAACAGGAAGGGCAGCAGTGTCATGGCCTCCGCCACCCGGAACTGCATGCCTCCGTACTGAGGGATGGGCAGAAACAGGGTGGCCGCCGTGTAAACAGCGGCGATGAGGGCGGCCAGGGTCAGCCGCCGGGTGTTGAATCCAGTGCGTGTCATAAGCAATGTACCTCCAAATTTTTCCCGCCGGAAACAAACAGCGCCGCACCTGCCCCAGGGGGCGGGAACGGCGCGAATCTTTTTGTTCTCCGCCGGTCTCGGTCTGCCCGCAGAAAGCGGGCGTTTTCTGGAGACCGCGGAGCGCGGAAACCACGGCGAGGCCTTCTCTCCCTGTGAATCAGAAGCTCGTCCACGCCGGGTTCACCGCGGTAAGGCCGCGGCAGCCTCCATTTTTTTATGCGGCCCCGGAGGGCCCGGCAGGGTGATGGCACCTGTCGGGAGAGAGTATAGCATAAGGGCGGGAAAAAGGCAAGGGGGAATTTTCCTGTCAAAAAGAGTCAAAAACGCTTGACGAACGTCAAAACTTATCTTATACTACCACTGATTACGCAAATTCACGCTCGTGTTACGTAAAGGAACAGCACCATGAAAGTCACCATTAGCGATGTGGCCCGTCTGGCGGGGGTCTCCACCGCCACCGTCTCCCACACCATCAACAACACCCGCTATGTCTCCGGCGACACCAAGGAGCGGGTCTATCAAGCCATTGAACAACTGGGTTATACCCCTGACGCCTCCGCCAGGAGCTTTCGCACCGGCAAGAAGAAAACCATCGGCTTCATTGTTCCCGATATCTCCAACAAATTTTTCGGCACCATCATTGAGTCGGCGGAAAACTATCTCTCCGGTCAGGGCTATCACCTCATTATCGCCAACACGAAGGAGAACATGGACCGGGAGGAGACCAGCCTCCGACTCCTTACCGCAGGCCTTGTGGACGGGCTGCTGGTGGCCAGCACCATGGACGACTTCGCCCGTTTCGACAGCCTGATTCCCGCCGGGTTCCCGGTGGTGCTGGTGGACCGAACCTTTGAGAACAAAAAATACTCCTCCGTCTCCGTCTCCAATTTCCAGCCCATTTACCGCAGCGTCTGCCGCCTGTCCGCCAAGGGCAAGCGCCGGGTGGGCATCATCGGTGGCCTGCCCCGGCTGTCCACCACCAAGGAGCGGATTGCCGCCTATCGTGCGGCGGCGGCGGACTGCGGGCTGGCTCAGGACGAGCGTCTGATTCGCTACGGCGATTCCATGGAGGACAGCGCGCCGCCCTGTTTGAACCAGCTGCTGGAGCAGGGGTGCGACGCCATCCTTGTCTGCCAGGGGCTGATGGCCTCGGTGACCATCGCCTACCTCCGGGGAAAGGGCGTGCAGCTTCCCGAGGGGCTGGAAATTGTCAGCTTTGTGGATTACGACACCCATGCTTACGAGTTTTATTACCAGAAGGTGGACCGGATCATCCAGCCCGTGGAGGAGCTGGGCCGGGAGGCCGGAGAGCAGATTCTAACCCGGGTCGAGCAGCCCGACGCGCCGGTGGCGGAGCGGGTGCTGACCTCGGTTTACAGACCCTACGGGGAACAGGAGGCTTAGTTCTTCCGGTTTTTGACGTCTGTACTTTTTGACAAAAAGAGAGGAACGGGAAAAACCCGTTCCTCTCTTTTTTGAATCCGCATATTCAGCGGCTCTTATTCCTTCTCGAATACGTCCTTGCCCATCTCGCAGATGGGGCAAACCCAGCTCTCGGGAACCTGATCCCAGGGCGTACCGGGGGCGACGCCGTTGTCGGGGTCACCCACAGCGGGGTCATAGACATAGCCGCAGGGGCACACGTACTTATCCATGAATCGATCCTCCGACTCTTACTTGAAATACCGCTCCAGCAGGCCCTTGAAGGCCTTGCCGTGGCGGGCCTCGTCCCGGGCCATCTCGTGAACGGTGTCGTGGATAGCGTCCAGGCCCAGCTCCTTGGCCTTCTTGGCGATGGCCATCTTGCCGGCGGTGGCGCCGTTCTCGGCCTCGACGCGCATCTCCAGGTTCTTCTTGGTGGAGTCGGTCACCACCTCGCCCAGGAGCTCCGCGAACTTGGCGGCGTGCTCGGCCTCTTCATAAGCGGCCTTCTCCCAGTACAGGCCGATCTCGGGGTAACCCTCGCGGTGAGCCACACGGGCCATGGCCAGATACATACCCACCTCGGTGCACTCACCGGCGAAGTTGGCCCGCAGACCCTCCAGGATCTCGGCGTCCACACCGGCGGCCACGCCGACCACATGCTCGGCGGCCCAGCTCATCTCCGCGCCCTGCTCCTTGAACTTCTCGCCGGCCACGCCGCACTGGGGGCACTTCTCAGGGGCGGTATCTCCCTCATGTACATAACCGCAAACCGGGCAAACCCACTTTTTCATAATCCATTGTCCTCCTTAAAATTTGATGAACTCGCGTTCTTTTCTTAGGTTGTGTTCTGAGTATAACAGGTTCCGAAGAAGACTTCTAGTTGCAAATGCGACAAATCGTAAATTTGTTTGAAATTAACGGTTTATTTAAATTTAAGGCCGCCGCGGGCTTCGGAAAACGGTTCTTTCTTCTAAAAATCGGCTTTATAGTTTTGCTTTGCCAGAAAAAGACCGCCGGGTTTGAAAACCGGCGGTTTTTTTACAAATCCCCTTGCAATTTCAGCAGAGGCAGGGTAAAATAGGAAGCGGAAACATAATTGCGGCAGGCCGCCAGGTGGTTCCAGCACCCAGCGGCCCTGTACGAGTGAGGCAACCACTCAGCACAGCAGTCTAACTGCACCACAAACCTATTATACTCATTCTCCACGTTTTTTCAAGGGCGGAGTATAGGTTTTCTAGTTGTGCGTACGCATGGAATCAATGCGGTGTTGAGTTTTCAAGACTCGGCACCGCTTTTATGTTTCCGGCGGACGCCCTTCCGGCGGGGTGTTTTCTTTCCCTCCCGCCGGGAGGGAGTGCCGTCCGCTGGAAATCTTACAGAAAAGAGGAACACAAAATGAAAAAAGGAATCTCATCCTTGTGCCTGGCCCTGCTTTTGTGCTTGGCCCTGTCCGTCCCCGCAGGGGCGGCCAGTTCTTCTCAGAACGATGTGTGCATCTCTTTCATGGACACCTACGGCAGTGCCTGGAATCTGAGCAGCTCCCAGGCGGCTTCCGGCGGGCAGGAATGGAACTGGGACGGCCAAAAATTCACCGTTCATAGTGTGAGCGGTGCACACTCCCTGACCGTCGCCCCACTCCAGGATTTGACCATCCGCCTCACGGGCGGCGGCTGGTTCGATAACGCTTTCTTCTTTGCGGAGGGAACGAAAACCGTGACCTTTGAAGGCAGTGGAGAATGTATCTTTTATGCACATAGCGCACCTGATCAACTGCTTCCCTTTCGCTGCGAGCCCGGTGTGAAATTCATCTTGAAGGATGGCCTTGTCATAACGGGCGGCTCTAAAGTGGGAGACAGCTATCCCCTGACTCTCAAAACCGGCAGCGAGCAAGACGGTATGTTCGAGGGACAAACCTATCTCGTTGACCCAAACGGGAAGATAGCGAATTATGTGCGCATTGCTCCCGGAGGCGGAAGCGGCACGACAGTCATGCAGGCTCTTGTTCTGCCCACCAGATTCAAGGACGTCTCCGCTACCTCTCCCTATTTGGAGGCGGTCAAGTGGGCACTGGAAAAGGGAATTACCAGGGGAAAAACTGCCGATACCTTCGGGCCCAACGACTTATGTACCGTAAACCATATCGTCCACTTTCTGGCGGCAGCAAACGGAGAGGACGAAGGCAGCGACGGCGCGGGAATTTGGTTCTGGGCCATTCACTCTGGTTTTATCCAGGGTGATTTTGACGAGTACAGCATCCCGGACAGCGTCTATAACGCCCCCTGCACCCGAGCCATGGCGGTGACCTACATGTGGAAGGCCGCCGGAAGTCCCGCGCCGAAAAATACCTCCTTCTTTACCGACGTTCCTTCCTCTGCAAGCTATGCCAAGGCGGTGGCCTGGGCGGTGGAGCAGGGTATTACCAAAGGCTCCACTCCCACCACCTTCTCTCCCGACAACACCTGCACCTGGGGACAGATTGTCACCTTCCTTTACCGCGCCAGCAAATAAACTTTTACAGGCAAAGGCCCCGCTCCGATGGAGCGGGGCCCTTCTTATTAATTCCAAATATCCCTCATACCTCAGGCAAGCATTTCTGAGGGCTTTTTCGAGAAGGGAGCCGTTCCCTTTAGATCAACCCTCCGCCATGGCCTTGGCCTCGGCAATGGCCTTTTCCTGGGCGGCAGGGGGGCAGTCCTGATAGCGGACAAAGTGGAGGGTGAAGCTGCCCCGGCTCTGGGTCATGGCCCGGAGATCGATGGCGTAGGTGCCCATTTCGGCCATGGGAACCTCGGCGGTGATAATCTGGGTGCCGTCGCCTACTGGATCCATACCCATAGGAGTGCCCCGGCGCTTGGAGATGTCACCCATGACGTCGCCGGTGTAGTTCTCGGGCACGGTGACCTTCAGCTCGCCAATGGGCTCCAGCAGAACGGGGTTCGCCTCGGGCATGGCGGCCTTATAGGCCAGCTGCGCCGCCGTCTTAAAGGCAATTTCGGAGGAGTCCACCGGGTGATAGGAGCCGTCGTACAGCACGGCCTTGAGGTTCACCAGGGGATAGCCCGCCAGAGGCCCGTGGACACAGGCCTCCCGGAGGCCCTTTTCCACCGCAGGGAAGAAGTTCCGGGGCACGGAGCCGCCGAAGACCTCCTCGGCAAAGACCATCTCCTCCTCGTCGGGGTTATACTCAAAGCGGACCCACACGTCGCCGAACTGGCCGCTGCCGCCGGTCTGCTTCTTATGCCGCCCCTGCTTCTGGACGGTCTTGCGGATCTTCTCCCGGTAGGGAACCCGGGTGGGCTTCAATTCCGCCTCCACGTTGAAACGGCTCTTGAGCTTGCTCACCAGCACGTCCATCTGCATATCGCCGGCGCCGGAAACCACCATCTGATGGGTCTCGGCGTTGTTCACCACGTTGAAGGTGGGATCCTCCTCGTTGAGGCGGTTCAGGCCCTGGGCGATCTTGTCCTCCTGGCCCCGGGTCTTGGGCTGGATGGCCACGGAATAGCAGGGCTCGGCAAAGGGGATGTTTTTCAGGCTGACCACCTTCCGCTCGTCGCAGAGGGTGTCGCCGGTCTTGATGTCCATCTTGGCAATGGCGCCGATGTCGCCGCAGACCAGCTCCTTGACCTCGCTGTTCTTCTTGCCCCGGATGGTGTACAGACGGCCCAGCTTCACCTTCTCGCCGGTGCGGGCGTTGACCATGGGCATATCCGGCGTGATGGTGCCGGAGAGGACCTTGACAAAGGAATACTTGCCGTACTGATCGGAGATGGTCTTGAAGACGAAGGCCGTGGGCACGCCGCCGGGGGAGACCACGAATTCCTCGGTCTCGCCGTCGGCCTTGGTGGCCTTGTGGTAGTTTCCCTCCACGGGATTGGGCAGCAGGTCCACAATGTTGTCCATCAGCATCAAGGAGCCCAGGCAGTTGATAGCGGAGCCACAGAGGACAGGAACCAGGCTCAGATCCCGGACGCCCTGACGCAGGCCCTGAATCATCTCGGCGTAGGTGAAATCCTCGCCGCCGAAGAATTTCTCCATGAACTCCTCGCTGGTCTCGGCCACGGACTCCTTCAGAGCGTCGTTGAACTCGGTGATGACGTCCATCTTGTCCTCGGGAACCTCGATTTCCACTCTCTTGAGCTTCTGCATCTCATAGGCCCGCTTGTTCAGCACGTCGATGATGCCGGTGACCTTCTTGTTTCCGTCCCAGATGGGAACCACCACCGGAGCGATGGATTTGCCGAAGCGCTCCCGCAGGGCCTCGAAGGTGGCGTTGTAATCGGAGTTGTCCTCGTCCGTTTTGGAGATGTAGATGAAGCGGGGCATATTCCGCTCCTCGCAGTATTTCCAAGCCTTTTCCAGACCCACGGACACGCCGTCCTTGGCGGAGCAGACGATGATGGCGGCGTCGGCGGCCCGGAGGGCGGCCATGGCCTCGCCGGCGAAGTCGAACGCGCCGGGGGTGTCCATCAGGTTGATGCGGCTGCCCTTGTAATCCAGGGGGGCCACGGAGAGGGACAGGGAGATTTGGCGCTTGGTCTCCTCGGGATCATAGTCGCAGACGGTGTTTCCGTCGGCGGCCCGGCCCATTCTATCGATGACGCCGGTCATGTAGAGCAGGCTCTCGGCCAGGGCGGTTTTGCCGCTGCCGCTGTGCCCCAGCAGACAGACGTTGCGGATGTTCTGTACAGAATAGCTCATGATTCGTTCCACTCCTTATCTTTGCTGTCCATGCGGCCGGGGCCGCAAGCGTCCAATATATGAATTATACAACACTTATCGGCGGATTACAACTAAAATTTTGGTCAAAATCACATTTATGCCGGACTGCCAAATTGCCGGTTCATTTTTCGTCGATTTCGATATGGGCATATACGGAAAACACCGGATCTGTGTTATTCCGCTCAGCCGCAAAAAAAGGCTCCTTTCCAAAGGGGCCGAAAAAACGCGTCCGCCGGGGCAAAGGGGGAATCCGCCACCACGCCGGAGAACCCGGAGGCTGCCAAAGCCGGGACCTCCAGTCTCGCGCACAGGGCCAAAAGGAACGAGGGAATTTTTTCATGGGATACGCTTCTTTCGTGTGGGGTTTTGTCGAACCCCTCTATATGTTAAGTTCCACAATCCCCGTCGAGGTTTTCCTTTTTTGAAATTTCCTTAAAAAATCGCAAAGCACGAAAAATGGGCGGACCTTCCGGTCCGCCCTAAGCGTCGTTATTTTTGCAGGGATTTCACCCATTCGCCATACTTGTCCACGTTTGCCTTCGCGTCTGCGGCGTCCTTCCCCTGGGTGAGGATGTAGACCTTGATCTTGGGCTCCGTGCCGGAGGGCCGGACGATCACCGACGTGCCGTCCGCCATCTCAAAGCGCAGCACATTGGACCCGGAGAGCTCCATGGTGCTCTTCCCGCCGGTGGCGCAGTCCGTCACGCTGCCGTCGGAATAGTCCTTGAACTGGACGGCCTTCACGCCCGAAATCTCCGCCGGGGGATTCTCCCGCAGATTCTTCATCAGGTTCGCCATGTCCTTCAGGCCGTCCAGGCCCGGCATGACCAGATTATACGTATGCTCCGCGTAATAGCCGTACTTCTCATACAGCGCGTCCAGAGCTTCCGCCAGGGTCAGCCCCTGGTCCGCGTACCACGCCGCCATCTCCGTCAGCATCAGCGCCGCCGTCACCGCGTCCTTGTCCCGGACATAATCTCCCAGCATGTAGCCGTAGCTCTCCTCATAGGAGAAGATGACCTTCCCCTCCTGAGCGCTCTCCAGCTTGTCCTTCTTTTCCGCCAGGAATTTGAAGCCGGTAAAGGTGTCAAAGCACTGGAGGCCGTTCACCTCGGCCACCTTCCGGGCCATCTCCGTGGTGACGATGGTTTTCAGGGCCACGGGTTTTTCCGGCAGATTGCCCGCCCGTTTCTTCGCGCCGATGAGGTAGTCCAGCAGCAGCACGCCGGTCTGATTGCCGGTGATGACCTTGAATTCGCCATCCTTAGTGCGGACCATGATGCCCACCCGGTCGGCGTCGGGATCGGAGCCCAGGATGAAATCCGCCCCTTCCTTCTTCGCCAGGTCCACCGCCAGATAAAAGCCCTCGGGATTCTCGGGGTTGGGGGAGACCACCGTGGGGAAATCCCCGTCGATGACCATCTGCTCCGGCACGCAGATCAGGTGCTTTACCCCCAGGCGGGTCAGGGCCTCGGGAATCAGCTTATGGCCTGTGCCGTGGAAGGGCGTGTAAACCATCTTAAAGCGGTCCGACACCTTTTCCACGGTGGCCTTGTCGTTGACCTGGGCCATGACGTTGGAGAGGAACTTCTCGTCCGTCCCGGCTCCCAGAACCTCGATGAGACCCGCCTTGACGGCCTCGTCGTAGTCCATGCGCCTGATGTCGTTGAAAATATCAATCTCGCTCAGGCGCTTGGCGATGGCGTCGGCGTGGTGGGGAGGCAGCTGGGCGCCGTCCTGCCAATAGACCTTATAGCCGTTGTACTCCTTGGGGTTGTGACTGGCGGTGACGTTGATGCCCGCCTGGCAGTGGTACTCCCGGACGGCGAAGCTCAGCTCCGGAGTGGGGCGCAGCGACTCGAAAATACGGACATGAATCCCGTTGGCGGCGCAAACCTCCGCCGCGGCCCGGGCGAACTCCATGGAGTGGTTCCGGCAGTCCATGCAGATAGCCACGCCCCGCCGCTTGCCCTCCGGTCCCTCGGCGGCGATGACGTCGGCAAAGCCCTGGGTGGCCCAGCGGATCACATGGATATTCATGTTGTGCAGTCCAGTGTACATGGTGCCCCGCAGGCCGGCAGTGCCAAACTCCAGAGGACCGTAAAACCGGGCCTCAATCTCCTTGGGATCCTGGCGGATAGCCTCCAGCTCCTCCCGCTCCGCGGCGCACAGGGCAGGGCTGGCAAGCCATTTCTCATATTCTTTCATGAAGTCCATAGCGATGCTCCTCCTTTTATGAACGATGTTTCTTTTCTTTGATCGAATTTGACAAGATTCGATTTCTGGCAGGCGGCAATTCTATTCATGCCGCACAAAACGATTATAAAAGAATCTTCCTCCGATGTCAAGAATTGCTTCCGGGGAGGAGATTTCACAGAGGCGGGAGGGTTTTCCCTTTCAGGTTTAAAACCGGATCTTTATTATTAGAATAAGTATTGCCAATTTCCAGTTTTTCTGTTATAATAAATAAATGTCATTTATTTCGTTCCCCATCCAAAAAGAAAAGAGAGGTGTTTCCTTCTTGAATTCCGTCACTGACATTTGGGAAAACGTCCTGCGCCAGCTCCGGGGCACACTCTCCGAAACCACCATTTCCACCTGGTTTGACGAGCTTAAAATCGTGGACATCCGGGGAGGCGTCTGCTATCTTCACTGCGCCAGCGACTTTAAACGGGGTTACCTGGAGTCCCTTTTTCTCAACAACATCCGCGCCGCCCTTCACGATCTCTTCTCCACGGACTTCGAGATCAAGATTTTGGACGACGCCGGCCTCCTGGAGTTTCAGGGCGGTGCCGCCCCCAAAAAGCAGTCGGAGCGTTTTACCTACGCCGAATTCACCTTCGAAACCTTCGTCGTGGGCCCCTCCAACAAGCTGGCCCACGCCGCCTCCATGGCCGTGGCGGAGCACCCGGCCCAGAACTACAACCCTCTTTTGATCTACGGGGATTCCGGCCTGGGAAAAACCCATCTGCTCTATGCCATCGCCAACGTCATCCGGGGAAACGACCCCGCCGCCAAAATCGTCTACATCAAAGGCGACGACTTCATCAACGAGTTCGTGGAACTCATCCGGGCCGGACGGGGAAGCGAATTCCGGGCCAAATACCGGGAAGCCGATCTGCTGCTGGTGGACGACGTGCAGTTCGTGGCCGGAAAAGAGCAGGTGCAAAACGAGTTCTTCCACACCTTCAACACCCTTTACGAGTCCGGACGGCAGATTGTGCTGACCTCCGACCGTCCCCCCTCTGAGATGACGCTGCTGGACGACCGGCTCCGGACCCGGTTTGAATGGGGTCTTCTGGCGGATGTGACGCCGCCGGACTTTGAAACCCGACTCGCCATCGTCAAAAACAAAGCGGCCCTCTTGGGCATGGATCTCCCGGACAAGATCGCCGTCATGATCGCCCAGAAGGTCACTGCCAACGTCCGCCAGCTGGAGGGCACCGTCAACAAGGTTCTGGCCTATAAAGAACTTCTGGACAAGGAAACCGACGAGGCCACCGTCAACCGGGCCATGCAGGACATTCTCAAGGGGAGCAACGAGTACATTCCCACCCCGGAGGCCATCTTGTCCTACGTCAGCCGCTACTACCAGCTGGAAGAATCCGTGGTGAAGGGTCCCCAGCGGGCCCGGGACGCCGTGGCCGCCCGGCAGATTGCCATGTACCTGATCCGCACCATGACGAATCTCTCCCAGGACAACATCGGCAAACTCTTCAACCGGGACCACTCCACCGTCATTCACTCCATCGCCCAGGTGGAACAGAAGATGAAAAAAGATCCCACCTTTGCCGAAACGGTGAAGGAGCTGAAAAGCAATATCACCTCTCGTCACTGACCGCCCTAAGGTCTCTTTTTTCGACGCCTCGTTTTCCACTTTTCCTGTGGATAAGGAAAACTTTTCTGTGGATAACCTATGTTCCCACAGAAGACGTGGAAAAACGCCCCCTTTCTCAACATAGGGGTGTGGATGGACAAATCCTTGCCGTTCCTCGTTTTTTTCCCCTTTTCCACAATACTTTTTTCTACGGCTACTTTCTCTAAATAAATACTTTTTTCTTTTTTAAAAAACGGCTTCCAGCGGCTGCTTTTCCGGTTTATCCCGGTTGATCAGTCCCGGCGGCCAGACCGCGCCTGCCGGCGCGAGCGCGAGGAGGTTTCAAGATGAAATTCACATGTGAAAAGGCCCTGTTGCAAAACGCCATTGCCGTCACCAGCCGAGCCGTGGCCCAAAAGAGCACCATTCCCGCCCTGGAGGGACTGCTGCTCCACGCTGGAGAGGAGGGAATCACCGTCTCCGGCTACAACATGCAGACCGGTATTCGGGCGAAGGTTTCCGCCGGCGTGGAGGAAACGGGAGACATTGTGTTGAATGCCCGTCTCTTCGGCGACATCATCCGGCGAATGGCTGACGACATGGTGACGTTTACCGCCGGGGAAAAACAGCAGGTCCGCCTCTGCTGCGGCGACGCGGATTTTGAGATTCCCGGCCTCTCCGCCGCGGATTACCCAGACCTTCCCGAGGTGGAGGACGAGTACGCCGTGTCGCTGCAAAGAAAGGTATTGCGGTCCATGATTGAGGAGGTGGCTTTCGCCGTCTCCACCAACGAGAGCCGTCCGGTTCACACCGGGGCGCTCTTTGAGATCGCCGAGGGAGGACTGACCATGGCCGCCGTAGACGGTTTCCGTCTGGCGGTGCGGAAGGAGCCCCTGGAGAAGTTGGAAGGCGGCGCGTTTTCCTTTGTGGCGCCGGGTTCCGCCTTGAATGAGGTCAAGGGCATCTGCGGCGACGTGGAGGATCTGGCGGAAATCACCCTGGGCAAGCGCCACATCCTCTTTACCGTGGGAGACGTGGAGCTGATCTGCCGCCGCCTGGAAGGAGAGTTTTTGGACTACCGCAACGCCATTCCCCGGAAAAACCCCATTCAGGTCACGGTGGAGACCAAGGCCCTCATCGAGAGCATCGACCGGGTGTCCGTGGTGATTTCGGATAAGCTGAAAAGCCCGGTCCGCTGCCGCTTCGAGGAGGACAGAGTGCTGTTGTCCGCCAAAACCGGAAACGGCGAGGCCAAGGATGTTTGCCGCCTGGAGGGGGACGGGGAGGAATTGGAGATCGGCTTCAACAACCGCTATTTGATGGAAGCCCTGCGCTATGCCCCGGCGGATACCGTGCGCATCGAGCTGAACACCAGCGTTTCCCCGGCCATCATCGTGCCTACGGACGAGAAGGATAATTTCCTCTATATGGTATTGCCTGTGCGGCTGAAGAACGCGGATTGAGGCGGGGCCGGTTATGAGAAACGTTGTAATTTCCACGGAGTTTATCAAGCTCCAAGACTTGCTGAAATACGCGGGCCTGGTGGAGACCGGCGGAGAGGCCAAGGAGCGCGTTCAGGCCGGGGAGGTCCAGGTCAACGGTGAGGTCTGCGTCCAGCGGGGAAAGAAAATCCGACCTGGGGACGAGGTGCTTTTCACCGGGGAGACGCTGGGCGTTCAATATGCGGATTGACCGTTTGGAGCTGGAAGGCTTTCGGAACTACGGCCAGGAGGCCGCGGAGTTCGACCCCCGGTGCAATGTCATCTGCGGGGAAAACGCCCAGGGGAAAACCAATCTCCTGGAGGCAGTTGTCTACCTCTCCCGGGGACGGTCTCCCCGGGCCCGGACGGACCGGGAGATCATTGGCTTTCAGAAAGACGCCGCCCGGCTGTCGGCCCGGGTGGAGTCTCGGGAACGGATGTTCCAGATACAGGCGGATCTCTTCCGGGGCCATCGGCGAAAGATCACGGTGAATCAGGTTCCCGTGAAAACCAACGCCGCATTGGCGGAGGTGTATCACACAGTGCTTTTTCAGCCTGAGGATCTCTACCTCATCCGGGAGGGGGCCGCCGCCCGCCGGCGGTTTATGGACACGGCGCTCTGCCAGCTCCGGCCCCGGTATGCCGCCGCCCTGGCGGCCTATGAGCGGGCCCGGGAGCAGAAGACCCGGATTCTTCGGGATTTCGGTCAGAGGTCGGATCTGCTTTCGGCTCTGCCGGAGTTCAACGAACAGATGATACGCTTTGGCGCGGTCCTGATTCCCTACCGCCACCAATTCTGCCTGCGCCTGGCGGAATACGCCGCCCTTCACCATCGGGAGTGCTCCGGTGGACGGGAGACTCTGGAATTGCGTTACCAGACCGTTTCCACGGTAGAGGACTCCGGGGCGGACGGCGACACGCTGGAAGGATGGCTCCGGCAGCACATGGAGAGCCACCGGGAAGCGGAGCTCAGCTCCCGGCTGTGCCTCTCCGGCCCTCATAAGGACGATCTTCTTGTTGCCGTCGACGGCCGGGAGGCCAGGATTTATTCCTCTCAGGGACAGACACGAACCGCCGCCCTGGCGTTAAAGCTGGCGGAGCGGGAGATCTACCGCAACGCGGCGGGGGAGTACCCGGTGCTGCTGCTGGACGACGTGCTCAGCGAGTTGGACCCCCGGCGGCAGGAATTTGTGCTGAACCGCATCGCCGGGGGACAGGTTTTCATCACCTGCTGCGAGGAAGACCGGCTGCCGGATCTTTTGGGAGGCCGGGTGTTCCATGTGGAACGAGGAGAGATTCGATGAAACAGAGGAGGTTTTATGTACCTGCACCTGGGACAAAACGAGATCATCCCCCAGCGCCGGATCATCGGCATCTTCGACCTGGACAAATGCAGCTATGAGAAGCGGACAAGGGATTACCTGGCCGCCGCCGAGAAGGAGGGCGTGGTTCTGGACGTCTCCGGAGACCTGCCCCGGTCCTTCGTGGTCTGTGACCACCCGTATCATGAACAGATCGTCTATCTGAGCCAGCTCAGCCCCGCCGCCCTGCGGAAACGGGCGGAGAGCGGAAGGCTGGAATGAGGAGGAAAACAGCATGGGTAGCTTTGTTCAAAATCTGATGTTTGCCAGCTTTGGGTTCCTTTCGTGCGGTGGAATTACTCCGGTGATGGCGCTGGGAATGGCGGGGATTGTCCTGCTGGCCTCGGCGGCGCAGTTTTTCCTCCTTTTCAAGAAAAGGCGGTCTGGCTGGCTTCCGGTCCTCTTCGTGGCGGCGGCGCTTCTTTGCTCCTTCCTGGAGTATTTGGCCATCAGCAGGGGATGGTTCCTTCCGTTTTTCAGCGGCCGGGCAGGTGATTTGCTTCTTTACGCCGCCGTCGCCGCCGTGTACCTTCTGCCGGGAATCCAGGCCGGCTGGCTGGCGTATCTGGCGTTCCTGACCTGGAGAAAGGGCCGGAGCTGAGAGGAGAGCATCATGGCGGCAGTATGGGAAGTGCTCGGTTTTTTGAGGGAAACGCTGTTGTTTCAATCTCTGCCGCTCCGGATTCCCAGAGTTGAACAAGGGGCTCTTTTGGGAATGTCGGCGCTGTGCTTCCTGCTGGCCGGAGGGGCGGCGGAGTTCCTGCTGCTTCGGAGAAAAGGAAGGCGGATTCTGCTGCCCTGCCTATGGGTGGGAGTCCTGGCGGTTCTGGAGGGGTTGTACCAATTGAACCGCTTTGGAATTCTCATCACCCGGAGGGGAGACGCTGCCATTGCTTACGATCTGTCCGATGTATTGATGTTGTTCGGGCTGCTGGTCACCCTGTTGAGCTGGCTGCTTTGCCGGGGCTTGGGCAGAGCCCGGGCCGGGAATTTGAGCTAGGACAAGCCTATGCACCCCGGTGGGCATGTATTCCAAAAGATGGAAAGGAGGAAACGCCATGGTCCATCAGGCATTTGGGTATTCCTTTGTTCTCACATGTCTCTACTTTTCACCATATCCCCTTTTCGCCGGGGACCGAATTCTTTTATGCATCACTTTGGGGCTGGTGGCCGCGGGAATGGCGATCCAGTTTTTCCTGCTCCAAAGGAAAAAGAAAGCCCGCCGGTTTGCCCTGCTGTGCGCCGGGGTGCTGGCCGTCATGGAAGCGCAGTACCAATTGACCGCGTTTTATGTTGTGGACGCCATGGGGGGACACGACATCTGGAGTTTTATATTCTTTGGCGTTGTGACGCTGTTTGTTCTGCTGGGCGTGCTGCTGGGCTGGCTGGCGCATCTGGCCTGGAGAAGACTCCATCCCTAACGCGGGACAGACCCCTGATGGGACAGCCTATGAGCTTTGGCGTTTGAATATTCCGGTAATCTTGAATCCAGAGCGGGGAAAGGCGGGCCGGACGGCTCTACCCCTCCGGCTTGGCTTTTTCCGCTCTTAGCATGTAAAGGAGAACTTTTATGGCAGAAAATGAAATTTTAAATTCCACCGCCGTGGACGCGGGCAACGAGTATGACGCCTCGGAAATCCAGGTCCTGGAGGGCCTGGAGGCCGTGCGGAAGCGGCCCGGCATGTATATCGGCTCCACCTCCGCTTCGGGCCTCCACCATCTGGTCTATGAGATTGTGGACAACGCCATCGATGAGGCCCTGGCGGGCTTCTGCACGGAAATCCTGGTGCAGATCAACGAGGGGGACACCATCACCGTGGTGGATAACGGCCGTGGCATTCCCGTGGACATCCAGGCCCAGACCGGCAAGCCCGCTCTGGAGGTGGTCTATACCATCCTCCACGCCGGCGGCAAGTTCGGCGGCGGGGGCTATAAGGTCTCCGGCGGCCTCCACGGCGTGGGCGCCTCGGTGGTCAACGCCCTGTCCGAGTGGCTGACGGTTCAGGTCCACAAGAACGGCGAAATCTACGAAATGAAATTCTCCCGGGGCCAGATTACCCAGGAGATGACCGTGGTGGGCAAGACGGACCACACCGGCACCACCGTCACCTTCAAGCCGGACCCGGAGATGTTTGAGGACACGACTTTCAGCTATGATACCCTGCACACCCGGATGCGGGAGGAGGCGTTTTTGAACGCGGGCCTTCGTATTCAAACGGTGGATCTCCGCTCCGGGAAGGAGCAGGAGGACTCCATGTGCTACGAGGGCGGTATCCGGGAGTTTGTTACCTGGCTCAACAAAAGCAAGGACGCCCTGCATTCCGGCGTGATCTATATGTCCGGCCAGCGGGAGGACTCCATGGCCGAGGTGGCCCTTCAGTATAACGACGGGTATAGCGAGACCATCCTCTCCTTTGCCAACAACGTCCATACCCCTGAGGGCGGCATGCATGAGGAGGGCTTCAAACGGGCCCTGACCACCGTGCTGAACAGCTACGGCAAAAAAATCAAGATGCTCAAAGACGACGAGAAGGTCTCCGGCGAGGACTGCCGGGAGGGACTGACCTGCGTCATCTCCGTAAAGCTCACCGACGCCCAGTTCGAGGGTCAGACCAAGGCCAAGCTTGGAAACAGCGAAATCCGCACTTTGGTAAACAACATCGTGGCGGAGAAGCTGGACACCTTCCTGGAGGAGAACCCCCAGGTGGGAAGGATGATTCTGGACAAGGCCCTCACCGCCTCCCGGGCCAGGGAGGCCGCCAAGAAGGCCCGGGAATCCATCCGCCGCAAGACCGCCCTGGGGGGCGCCGCCATGCCCGACAAGCTCCGGGACTGCAACGAGAATAACCCCGAGCTGACCGAGCTCTATATCGTCGAGGGCGACTCCGCCGGAGGCTCCGCCACCCAGGGGCGGGACTCCCGCTTCCAGGCCATCCTGCCCCTTTGGGGAAAGATGCTGAACGTGGAGAAGGCCCGGGCGGACAAGGTCTATGGAAACGACAAGCTCCAGCCCGTCATCACCGCCCTGGGGGCGGGCATCGGGGAGGAGTTTGACGCCAATAAGCTCCGGTATCATAAAGTCATCATTATGGCGGATGCCGACGTGGACGGAAGCCATATCCGGACATTGCTTCTGACCTTCTTCTTCCGCTTTATGCGCCCCCTCATTGAGCAGGGCTACGTCTATTCCGCCGTCCCGCCCCTCTTTAAGCTCACCCGGGGAAAGACCACAAGGGTCGCCTACGACGAACCGGAACGGGAGCGCGTTTCCGCCGAGCTCCGGGCAGGGAATCCGGGCGCCAAGGTGGAAATCAGCCGTTTCAAGGGCCTTGGCGAGATGAACCCCCATGAGCTGTGGGAGACTACCATGGACCCCGCCACCCGGACCCTGCGGCGCATTACTTTGGACGACGCGGTAAAGGCGGACGAGACATTTACGATCCTCATGGGGGAGAAGGTGGAGCCCCGGAAGGAGTTCATCGAGAAGAACGCACAGTATGTGGTGAACCTGGACTACTGAGGAGGCGCTATGAAACAAATTGGAAGCCTGCTTTTGCTCCTGGCCCTGCTGCTGTCCGGCTGCGGCGGCGTTTCAAAAGAGGAATACGACGCGGTGGTCCAGGAGCGGGATGCCCTACAGAAAGAGTTTCAAGAGGCACAGGCGGAGTTACAGGAATTGCGGGACAGCTCTGATACGATGACGGTGACCTTGAAGGGCAGCTTTACGGCGACGGTGCGGGCCCTGATTCTTGAGGGTGAAGTGTCGCCGATGGCGGTGGTCGAATTGTTTCAAAGCACGCCTTTTTTCATATGCACCGGAGCGGTCACAGAGCAGCTTGAGGTGGGAGAGACCTATGTCTTTGAAATTAAAACAAGAGAGAATATAGAAATCCTTGCGTCGGAATACGCCTCCGGCTATCCTGACCCGGTTGATATTGCCTGGTACGATCTCCAAGTGGCGGATTTTCGTGCGGCTGAGGAGGCCGACTGTGGACTGAATTCGTGCCACCTTGTGTATGAGACCTGATTTGACGAAAGGAAACAGCAGATGAGTAAGAAACCCCAATATGATCCCGAGGAAATCCGGTTTCCAAACCAGAGGATTGTGGAATCCCCTCTGGTTCCGGAGATGGAAAAATCCTATATCGACTACGCCATGAGCGTCATCGTGGGCCGGGCCCTGCCGGACGTGCGGGACGGCTTGAAGCCCGTCCACCGGCGCATCCTCTACGCCATGTATGAGGATAACCTCACCCACGACAAGCCCTTCCGCAAGTGCGCCACCGCCGTGGGCGACGTGCTGGGCCGCTACCACCCCCACGGCGACCAGTCGGTGTACGACGCCCTGGTCCGCCTGGCCCAGGATTTTTCCATGCGCTATATGCTCATTGACGGACACGGCAACTTCGGCTCCGTGGACGGCGATCCTGCGGCGGCCTACCGGTATACGGAGGCCCGCCTTGCCAGAATCTCCGAGGAGATGCTGCGGGAAATCGAGAAGGACACCGTGGACTGGGACCCCAACTTCGACGAGACGAGGAAGGAGCCCAAGGTCCTGCCCTCCCGGTTCCCGAACCTCCTGGTAAACGGCTCCTCCGGCATTGCTGTGGGCATGGCCACCAACATCCCGCCCCACAACCTCCGGGAGGTTATCGGGGCCGTTATCCATGTGCTGGACGAACCCGAGGCCACGCTGACGGATTTGATGCAGCACATAGAGGGCCCGGACTTCCCAACCAAGGGCATCATCATGGGCCGGTCCGGCATCCGGGCGGCCTACGCCACCGGCCGGGGCCGGGTGACCATCCGGGCGAGGCACGAGTTTGAGGAGTTCGGCCAGAACCGGACCCGCATCATCATTACGGAAATCCCCTATCAGGTCAACAAGCGGATGCTGATTAAAAACATGGCGGACCAGGTGGAGGACAAGCGGCTGGAGGGCATTTCCAACATCCAGGACGAGTCCGACCGCAACGGCATGCGCATTGTCATCGAGCTGAAGCGGGACGCCAACCCCCAGGTGGTCTTAAACCGCCTCTTCGCCCAGACTCAGCTTCAAACCACCTTCGCCATCAACATGCTGGCCCTGGTGGAGGTGAACGGAAAGCTCCAGCCGAAGATTTTGTCCCTGCGGCACATCCTGGACGAGTACATTGCCCACCAGGAACAGGTCATCGTCCGCCGGACCCGGTTCGACCTGAAAAAGGCCCAGGAGCGGGCCCATCTGCTGGAGGGTCTTCTGATTGCCCAGGACCACATTGACGAGGTCATCAAGGTCATCCGCAGCAGCTATGACAATGCGAAGGAAAACCTCATGGCCCGCTTCGGCCTGGACGATGTCCAGGCCCAGGCCATCTGCGACATGCGGATGATCTCCCTCCAGGGCTTAAACCGGGAGAAGCTGGAAAACGAGTACAAGGAGCTGGAGGAGCGCATCGCCTGGTTCCAGAAAATCCTCTCCGACGAGACCCTGGTCCGCCAGATTCTGAAAGAAGAGCTCACCGCCATCTCGGAGAAGTACGGCGACGAGCGGGTGACGGAAATCCAGGACGTGGAGGACGAGATCGACATCGAGGACCTGATCGAGGAGGAACAGTGCGTCTTCACCCTGACCCAGGCGGGGTATATCAAGCGGACCCCCGTCAGCGAGTACACCGCCCAGTCCAAGGGCGGCATGGGCAAGAAGGGCATCACCACCCGGGAGGAGGACGCGGTGGCGGACGTGTTCACGGCTTCCACCCATGACTATATCCTCTTCTTCACGGACACCGGCAAGGTCTACCGGAAGAAGGGCTATCAGATTCCCGTCTCCGGCAAAACCGCCAAGGGGACCAATATCGTCAACATCCTCCAGGTGGAGCAGGGGGAGCGGGTCCAGGCCATGGTCCATACCCGGTCCATAGAGGACGACGGCCGCTTCCTCTTTATGGCCACCCGGAACGGCACCGTGAAGCGCCTTCCCGCCAACAGTTTGAAAAACCTTCGGAACAACGGCATCCGGGCCCTGACCCTGGACGAGGGGGACAAGCTGATTTCCGTCCGGGAGACTGACGGGGACAAGAACATCCTCTTGGCCACCCACGATGGACAGGCCATCTGCTTCAGCGAGCGGGAAGTCCGGCCCACCGGGCGCACGTCTATGGGCGTCCGGGGAATCCGCCTCCGAGAGGGGGACTACGTGGTCGGCGCGGCCCGGGCCCTCCCTGGAAAAACAGTGCTGTCCATTACGGAGAGAGGCTATGGAAAGCGGACGGCGGTAGAGGAATACCGGGTGATCGGCCGGGGGAACCTGGGCATCAAGAACTATACACTGACAGAGAAAACCGGGAAGGTCGTCGGCATCAAAGTGGTGGATGGGTCCGAGGATTTGCTGCTGGTAACCCAGGCGGGTATTCTGATTCGTACGCCGGTGGACGCCATTAAGCAGTGCGGGCGGGCCACCCAGGGCGTTATCGTGATGCGGTTTAAGGAGGAGGGAGATCAGGTGATTTCCATGGCCCTGGCGGACCGGGAAGAGACGCCGGAGGAGGCGGAACCGGAGGTGTAAGCCCTTCAATGGAGAAGGGATTTCCGTGAAACGGCGATGAATGGGAAATCTGCTGTCATTTTTAAAGGATCGTTCCAAAAGGAGGGATATGCTATAAAAACCGTCACCATCTACACCGACGGCGCTTGTTCCGGCAATCCGGGTCCCGGCGGCTGGGGAGCCATCCTCATGTACGGAGAGCACCAAAAAGAGCTCTCCGGCGGCGAGGCCCGGACCACCAATAACCGTATGGAGCTCACCGCGGTGATTCAGGCCTTGTCCTGTCTGAAGGAGCCCTGTACCGTAGAGCTCTGGTCCGACTCCAAGTATATCATTGACGCGCTGGAGAAGGGCTGGGCCATAGGCTGGCGGAAGCGGGGCTGGATAAAGTCCGACAAAAAACCCGCCCTGAACCCCGATCTCTGGGAGAGGCTTTTGGACCTGTTGGAGATACACGACCTTCACTGCCATTGGGTAAAGGGTCACGCGGAGAACGCCTTTAACAACCGCTGCGACGAAATGGCCGTGGCGGAGAGCCGGAAGGCAAAGGAAGCATAGCGGTCTGCCGGGCTGTGGGGCCTGGGGAGGAAAGGAAGCGAGAGTATGGAGCAATGGCTGTACGCGATGTTCATTGAAAAGACCAAGACCTATAACAGGCTTACCAAGGCGGCGGTGGAACGGCACGTGGCCAATTTGAAGGAGCTGGACGAGAGGGGACACATCGAGCTGGCCGGCGTATTCAAGGGCTACCCCGGCGTGGCCGGCATGTATATTCTGCGGGCGGGAAGCTATGAAGAGGCGGAGGAGCTTTGTAAGCAGGAACCGCTGGTGCTGGAGGGATTTGCCACCTATAAGCTCAAGGCGCTGCAAGTGGCGAACAAGGAAAATCACTATTTACTTTGAGAAGGAGCAAGCTTATGAATTTTTCGGAAGGCGACGTTTTGTATGTGAGGATTGATTATAAGACCGGCAGCGAACAGGAGACCGAGCAGGATGGCATGGATTCCATGGAATACTTGCAGCGCCTCGCCGGAGAGCGCTTTGTTGCGGCGGGGGTCTTTGGCAATATGGAGACGGAGGAAATCGACGGCGCCATGGTTCTCTTTTCGGCCAAGAGCCTCGAGGAGGCCATTCGGATTTCCAACGAAGATCCCGTCATTCAAAGAGGATTTTACCGCTGCGAAGTGCGTCCGTGGAATCTGATGCTTTTGTCGAAGCAGGATTCATAAACTGTTTACAACCACCTCATATTTTTGCAAAATCTTTTGGGTAAAGTAAGAGTCAAGCAAAGGGTACTCCCAGCCCGATGCGTTTTCTCCCTCCTAAAATAAACACACGGAAAACGAACCGCTCCGGCGGTTCGTTTTTCGTTTTTTCTATGGGAATCTCCTGCGCTGTGAAAGAAAACCGAACGGAGGGGAAATCCTGGCGGCAGGCCTCTGGCGGAAAATTATCCGGCGGGAGCATGTCTGGCGGTGACACGAGGAATATATTCGCTTCCCCGGGATGGGGAGCTTGTAAATTCGGCGGAAAGAGTATACAATAAATTCATTCAAATGTTCCATCAAATGTTCCATACAGGAGGTTGAAAGCTATATGAAGAACGGATTTATCTCCGTGGCCTGCGGCGCGCCGAAGCTGCGGCTGGCGGACTGCGCCTATAACGCGGAGCAGACCTTTCAGATGATGCGGTCCGCTGAAAAAGCGGGAGTGAAGGTCCTGATTTTGCCGGAATTGGGGCTGACGGGCTATACCTGTGGCGACCTCTTTTATCAGGATGCCCTGCTCCGGGAGGCGGAAGAGGCGTTGAAGACCGTTTTGGAGGCCACCCGGAATCTGGAGGTGGTTACGGCAGTGGGAATTCCCTTGCGGGTTCAAAACAAATTGTATAATTGTGCCGCTATTATACAAAAGGGGATGATTCTGGGCGTGGTTCCCAAGACCCATTTGCCTAATTACGGCGAATTTTATGAGAAACGCTGGTTTGCTCCCGCTCCGGCGGAGATGGACTGGGTGGACCTCTGCGGTCAAAAGTCCGTGGTCTTTTTGGCGGGGCAGGTGTTCCGGTGCGAGAACGTTCCCGGTCTGATCCTGGGCTTTGAAATCTGTGAGGACCTCTGGTCTCCGGATTCCCCCTCTCTTCAGATGGCTAAGACCGGGGCAACCATAATTGGAAATCTCTCCGCCAGCAACGAGGTCATTGGCAAGGACGCCTATCGCCGTCAGCTGGTTTCCATGCAGAGTGCCAAGCTTCTCTGCGGCTATCTCTATGCCAGTGCCGGGGCGGGGGAGTCCACCTCCGATCTGGTCTTTGGGGCGCATCAGCTCATCGCGGAAAATGGAGCGATTTTGGGAGAGCGGCGCTTTGAGGGCGGGCTGCTGATCTCGGAGATCGATGTGCAGCGCCTTGGCTATGAGCGCCGCCGGACCCAGGCGCTGTCGATGGAATCGGAGGACAGGCCCCGGGATTTCTCCTCCTTCTTCCTGACGAAGGGGAAAACCAAGCTCACCCGCTACGTCTCCCCCATGCCCTTTGTCCCCGAGGGGAAGGAAGACCGGGACGCCCGCTGCCGGGAGATTCTGCTGCTGGCCTCTCTGGGCCTTAAGCAGCGGCTGGAGCACACGGGGGCGAAAACCGCGGTAGTGGGCCTCTCCGGGGGGCTGGATTCCACTTTGGCTGTGCTGATTACGGGATTGGCCATGAAGCTGATGGACCGGCCTATGACGGATATTGTCGCCGTCACCATGCCCTGCTTTGGCACCACGGACCGGACCAGGAACAACGCCGTGATTCTGGCGGAGCAGATGGGCGCCTCCCTTCGGACGGTGGACATCTCCCAGTCCGTCCGCAGTCACTTCCGGGATATCGGCCATGATCTGAAGGACCACTCCGTCACCTATGAAAATGCCCAGGCCCGGGAGCGGACCCAGGTGCTTATGGACATCGCCAACAGCAGCGGCGGTCTGGTGATTGGCACCGGAGATCTCAGCGAGTTGGCCCTGGGCTGGTGCACTTACAACGGGGATCATATGAGCATGTACGGCGTCAACGCCTCCATCCCCAAGACCCTGGTCCGGCATCTGGTGGGCTACCTCTCCCGGGACGGGGAGGAGCCGGAGCTCCACGACGTGCTGGAAGACATTTTGGACACGCCGGTGTCTCCGGAGCTGCTGCCCGCCGTTCAGGGGGAAATCAGCCAGCGGACCGAGGATCTGGTGGGCCCCTATGAGCTCCACGATTTTTTCCTGTACTATGTGCTCCGCTGGGGCTTTGCCCCGGGGAAGATTTTTGAATTGGCCCAGCAGGCCCTGGGGCGGAAGTACAGCCGGGAGGTTCTTTTGAAATGGCTGAAAATTTTCTACCGGCGCTTCTTTACCCAGCAGTTTAAGCGGAACTGCCTGCCGGACGGCGTCAAGATCGGCACCGTGGCCCTGTCTCCCCGGGGAGACTGGCGCATGCCCAGCGACGCGAAGGCGGACGTGTGGCTGGCGGAAGTGGAGGCGCTGCAATGAGCGGGCGGAAGAGGGCCGCCGGTTCCCCGGAGATTGCGGGAGACGATGCGTGCCCCCACCCTGAGAATCACCGGCGAAGGGATGAGATGAGAAAATGGCTTTGCGTTCTGGGAATTCTGCTGCTGCTCACCGCTTGCGGCGGGGGAGCGGTTCCCCTGCCGGAGGAACCGGAGGTCCCCTCCGCGGAGACGCCGGAAGCGCCGCCGGAAGCCCCCCAGGAGGAGCCGAAAACCCCGGAGGAACTGGAGGAGGAAGCCCTCCGGGGGTTCCTGGAGCGGATGACCCTGGAGGAAAAAGTGGGGCAGCTCTTCTTTGGTAAGGTTCCGGTGGAAAACGCCCTGGAGGACGTGGGGGTTTATCACCTGGGGGGATATCTTCTCTTTGGGAAGGACACCCGGGACAGGACGGCCAATGAGCTCATCCAGCAGATCGCCGCTTACCAGGAGGCTTCCGGGATTCCACTTCTCATCGGCGTCGACGAGGAGGGGAGCACTGTGGTACGGGTCAGTTCCAACCCCCACTTGCGGAGCAAAAAATTCTCCAGTCCCCGGAAGCTTTGGGAGGCGGGTCTGTCTGCCATTGAACAGGAGACCCATGAGAAGGATTTGCTGCTCCGGGCCCTGGGCTTTAATGTGAACTTGAATCCCGTGGCGGATGTATCCACCAATTCCGGCGACTTTATCTATGACCGCACCACCGGCGGGGACGCGGAGACCGCCGGAAGCTTTGTCTCCCAAGTGGTGGAGGTGCAGTCCCGGGACGGCATGGGCAGTGTGCTGAAGCACTTTCCCGGCTATGGAAGCAACCGGGATACCCACAACGGCATCGCCGTGGACGAGCGCCCCCTGGAGACCTTTAGGGAGCAGGATTTTCTGCCCTTCCAGGCGGGATTTGCCGCGGGGAAGGGGCTCAGGCCGGCGGTTCTGGTGAGTCATAACATTGTGAATTGCATGGATTCGGAGCTTCCCGCCTCCCTGTCTCCGGAGGTCCACCGGGTGCTCCGGGAGGACCTGGGCTTTGACGGGGTGGTGATGACCGATGATCTGGCCATGAGTGCTGTGGCGGCCTACGCCGTGGATGGCGCTGTGGCTGTGATGGCTCTGGAGGCGGGAAACGATTTGATTATCACCATGGATTATCGGACGCAGATTCCAAAGGTGATTGAGGCCTTGGAAAACGGGATGTTGGAAGAGGAGGCTGTGGACAGGGCCTGCCTCCGGGTTCTCCGCTGGAAGCTGGAATTGGGTCTGCTGGAGAACACGGAGGAGGGAACTCTGGTCCGGGCGGACTGAGAGGAGTATTTTTATGGCGCGGAGGATGCTGTAATTTCTGCTGACGGCGGTTTTGCTTACGGTCCCGGTGTTCGCGGACTTCGGCCCCAAGCCTCAGTTCCCTGTCCGGGTGGAGAACGGCCCGGAGGAGCCTTACTACTTAGATATCCTGTCGGAGGGGGACGCCTCCCGTTATCGGGAGGGAACCGTGGGGGGATTGTCGGAGGAGGAGCGCTCCGCCCTGGACCAGGCGCTTTTGGCGGACCTCATCGCTACCGTGCCGGAGGGCTGGTACGGCTGCCTCACCCAGGGGCGGCTGGTGTGGGGAAACATCGACAGCGAGGACGGCGTGTTTCAGTTCGGATACCTGGGCGTGCCGGATGTCTACCGCGTTTTGATGGTCACGAAATCCGGGGAGACCTTCCTCTCGGAGCCCATGGAGCGCCAAGCCCTACAATCCTCCGCTGCGGTGGACTGGGCGGCGAAGACCGTGAAAACTCCGCCCCTTTGGAAGGGGTACATTGTCCAATTTCTGGCGACGTTCCTGCCCACCCTGGCCATCGAGGGGCTGCTGTTCCGGCTGTGGTCCAAGAGAAACGCCCTGGTATTCCTGGGAGTGAATCTGCTGACCCAGGGGGGGCTTGACCCTCTGGGCCAGTCTGGAGACCGTCCGTTATGGCACATTCTGGGCGGAGATGCTTCAAATCGACTTGAAGTATGCCGTCCGGTTCTTTGACGCAGGGGGCCTGCTGACCCTGCTGGGAGATTATTGGCTGCTCCCGGCGGAGTTCCTCATCCTCCTGGCGGAGGCAGCGCTGTACATGTGGCTGTTCCGGGACTGCCCCAAAAGAAAGGCGGCCCTCTACGCCCTGTCGGCCAATCTCGCTTCCTTCCTGCTGGGGCTGTACCTGGCGAAGCCGGTGTGGAGGGTTGTCGTGGACACGATGTTATAAAGAAAGGCGAATGCGAACATGGAAACCCAAAAGCTTTACTATCAGGACCCCTATCTCCGGGAGTTCCCCGCCACGGTCCTTTCCTGCGAGGCCGCCGGGGAGGCCTGGAAGGTGATCCTGGACCGTACGGCCTTTTACCCCGAGGGGGGAGGTCAGCCCGCCGACCACGGCGTTTTGAAAACCGGCGGCGGGGAGATTCCCGTCACCGACGTTCACGAAAAGGACGGCGTGGTGGTTCACACCTGCGCCGCCCCGGTGGAAGCGGGGAGGGTGGTTACCGGGGTTCTGGACTGGGACCGCCGCTTTGACCACATGCAGCAGCACTCCGGAGAACATGTCATCAGCGGTATCCTCTGCCGCTTGTATGACTGCGACAACGTGGGCTTCCACCTGGGGGCGGAGACCGTTACCATTGATTATAATACAGAAATTTCCTGGGAACAGGCTCTGGCCGCGGAACGGCTGGCCAATGGGACCCTTTGGGCGGACCCGGAGGTGGAGATCACCTTCCCCCCTCCCGAGATTCTGGCGGAGCTGGAGTATCGAAGCAAAAAGGAACTTACGGGACAGGTGCGGATTGTGGAATTCCCGGGCGCGGACCGCTGCGCCTGCTGCGGAACCCATGTGAGCCGGGCGGGGCAGGTAGGCCTGGTGAAGGTCCTCTCCTGCCAAAAGTTCCGGGAGGGGGTGCGGATGGAGATTCTCTGCGGAGACCGGGCGTTTCGGTACCTCTCCGGCGTCTATGAGCAGGCCCGGGGCATCGGGCAGCGCCTCAGCGTGAAGCCCTTGGAAACCCAGGCCGCCGTGGAGCGCCTGGAAGGGGAGCTGGGCGCCGGGAAGGAGCGCTTGGCGGAGTTGGAGCAAATTGCCTTTGCCGCCATTGCCGCCGGGGAGGCGGGGAGGGGAGACGTGCTCCTCTTCCAGTCCTCCATGCGGCCGGACAGCCTCCGCCGTCTGGCGGACGCCGTGGGGAAGGCCTGCGGTGGTTTGGCGGCGGTGTTTGCCGGAGAGGGAGCGCAGTGGAATTACGCTCTGGTCCACGGTGGGGGAGCGGATATTACATCTTTGGTAAAAGAGCTGAACGGGAAGCTCCATGGCCGGGGAGGCGGGCGGAATGGCTTTGCCCAGGGCAGTGCTGCTGCGTCCCGGGAGGAGATTGAACAATTTTTCAAGAGGTGAAGGGTCGATGCGCTATGTACTGGCAGAGTGGAACCACGAGTTGGACGACGAACCCTATCTGATTTATTCGGAGCTGGATGGCGGCCACCGGGAGACGCGGCGGGTGGAGTTTTACCGGAACGGGATTACCTTCTCCTACGGTGGGGAGCGGGGGAACGAGGGGACCCTGACTCCGGAGCCCTTCCCGGAGGACCTGCGGGACCTCCGCCCGGAGAACGGAGAGGGAGACTATACGGCTCGGGAGATTTCCCCGGGGCTCTTCTATGAAATCTGGAACCAGGCCCAGGAACGGCCCGACGGATTTATGGGGATGTTCTTTTAAGTGTCTGCTCCGGAGGAATGGGGGGAGCGCTCAGTGGTGTTACCTCTTGGGAGTTTCCTTTGGAGAGATCCGCCAGGGGGAAGCGGCGAAGACGCAGGGCCGAACAAAATAGAAAAGACCGCCGGTCAGGCGGTCTTTTCTCATGCTCCCGGAGGCAGATTCATCTGCTCGGTGATATACTGTTTTCCATACACGGCGTCATAGACCACCGCGTCTCGGAGCTCCAGCAGCTCCAGGGCCTCAGGGCTCAGCCCCGCCTCCTCGCGGGTGAAGCTGGGATTCCCCTGTCCGTCCACGAAGTAGAGATCCGTTTGGGTGAGGCAAACCTTGCTGACCTTTTGAAGAAGCGCCCAGTACCGGGACACCGGTTGTCCCGTCAGCTCCAAAAGCTGGGGGCCCAGGGCGGTGATGCTGCTCTCCTGCCGGGTTCCCGCAAGGTCTCCCAGCAGGGTGGGGTCGTTGGCCCAGATCAGATAGTCCGTGGAGTAGAGGTCGTTGATCTGCGCCGGTGTCCAGTTCATGGTGTCGTTCTCCGGGCAGAGCCCCAGGAGAGTGTATACCGTGTCCCCGCCGGGCATGAAGAGGTTGGGCCGGTGGTCTCCAAAGAAGACGACCACGGTGGGCTCCGGTGATTGCCGCAGAGCCTCCACCAGCTCCCCCAGGGCCTGGTCCGCCCGGGTGATGCCCTCCAGCATGACCCGCAGCCGGTCCCGCTGGGCGGGGGTGAACTGGGGAGCAACCAGGGGAATCTGGCACTCGTAATTGAATTTCTCCGGGTCGAAGGGTTGGTGGTTTTCCATAGTGATGCCGAAGAGGAAGGCCCGCTTTCCGGTCCGGTTGACGGCCTCCATGCGCTGTAACATGCCTTGGAAGAAGTATCCGTCCCGCATGTAGTAGCCGCCATAGGCCCCGTCTGCCCGCTCAATTCCAAATTGTTGAATATCATTCGAAAAATACAATTCGTTGAATCCAAGCAGGGGATACGTAACAGTCCGATTATACAAAGTGTTATCATAGGCGTGTAACATTTCGGCGGTGTAATCACCGGAATTGGTGTATTGCTCCGCCAGGGCGTCAAAGCGCTGATAAACCGTTTCGTCCTGGAAGCAGATATTCGTTCCCGGTGGCAGATCTGGACTGCCCAGGCCATAGAGCATGGGAATCTCCAAATAGCCGGTGCCGTAGCCCAGGTAGTGGCTGTGGAAGGCACCGCTGACGCTTTCCGCCTCCAGAGCGTGGAAATTTTCCAGGGGATCTCCTTCGTATTGAATCACCGGCAGGCGGGTCAGATCGTAGAAAGACTCGGAGAGAATGAAGAGTATGTTCGGCCGGATCCGAGGCTCCTCTGGGGAAACGGCCAGCTGGTCAATTCGCTCCAGCACCTCCTGCATATAGGCTTCGTCGTATCCCTCCGGAGGCGTTTTAGGCTGCGGAAAGGCGTCCCGCCAGAGGCTGAGGGTCAGGCCGTGGAGGCTGTGATTTTCGGCGGGGTCCATGCGGGTATAGAAATCCACCCCCAGCCAGCCGCCGATGGTCCGGGTCCCCGTGCCGGTGAGGAGAACGCCCGCCAGCGTCAGGGCAAAGAGACCGGACCGGCCTCTTGCCGTTCCCTTCAGGGCGGTGAGCCGCCGGGTGAAAAACAAGAGGGCCACGCAGAGCAGCAGCGCCAGCCCCGCCAGCCAGAAGTCCTCCGGCGGGGTCAGGTCCCCGGCCAGCCCCGCCACATTCCCCGCCTGCTTGGCCAGACCGAGGTCCGCCAGTTCCAAAGGGGTGCCGTTGATGGCGTTTTTAAAGTAGTCCACCAGGGCTAGGACCAATCCCAGGGCTCCCACGGGAAGGGCTGCCACCCAAAGCCGCCCTGTCAGGGTCCCCAGGACCCAGACGGGCGCAGCCCAGAGCAGAGCGGTCATCAGCAAATGGCTGGGGTAGTCCCGGGCCCACTCCGCCACGCCAGGGAGGGTGCCGATGGAAATCCACTGCATGGCCCCGGTAATCGCCAGCCCCATGCAGAACCCGGCGGCGGCAAAGAGGCTGCACCGAAGCCAGATGGGCCCCAAGGGGGCTTTTCGTTTTTTAGAGGGTATGTGTATTTTCATAGTAAAGATAGGGGCGGGCTTTGTGCCCGCCCGATGGTCTGATGGTTTCGTGGTGGGATGAAGGGCCGGGACAGAGCCCGGGCGAAAACATAGGGGAGAAGCGTATTTTAATACGCCAGTTTCTCAGTAAGATACGCCTTCAGCTCGCGGATGGGGATACGAACCTGAGCCATGGAGTCCCGCTCCCGGACGGTGACGCAGTTGTCCCCGGCCTTCTCCGCGTCGCCCACGGTGTCAAAGTCCACGGTGACGCAGTAGGGGGTGCCGATTTCGTCTTCCCGGCGATAGCGCTTGCCGATGGACCCGGTCTCGTCAAAGTCCACCATCCAGTCCTTGCTGAGCTCCTGTTGAATCTCCTGGGCCTTGGCGCTGAGCTTTTTGCTCAGGGGCAGGACGGCCACCTTGAAGGGTGCAATGGCGGGGTGGAAGCGCATGACGGTGCGGACGTCGTTCTTGGCCTCGTCCACCACTTCCTCGTCGTAGGCCTCCACCAGCAGCGCCAGGGTCATCCGGTCGGCGCCGAGAGACGGCTCGATGACGTAGGGAACGTAGTGCTCGTTCTTCTCCTGGTCGAAGTAGGTCAGGTCCTGGCCGGAGTGCTTCTGGTGCTGGCTCAGGTCGTAGTCGGTACGGTCCGCCACGCCCCACAGCTCGCCCCAGCCGAAGGGGAAGAGGTATTCGAAGTCCGTGGTGGCCTTGGAGTAGAAGGCCAGCTCCTCGGGCTCGTGGTCCCGGAGACGGAGATTTTCTTCTTTGACGTTCAGGCCAATCAGCCAGTCGTGGCAGTAGGTCCGCCAATACTGGAACCACTCCAGGTCCGTGTCGGGCTTGCAGAAGAACTCCAGCTCCATCTGCTCAAACTCCCGGATGCGGAAGATGAAGTTGCCCGGGGTGATCTCGTTGCGGAAGCTCTTGCCCACCTGGCAGACGCCGAAGGGGAGCTTCCGGCGGGTGGTGCGCTGGATGGCGGGGAAGTTGACGAAAATGCCCTGGGCGGTCTCGGGCCGGAGGTAGACCTCGTTGGCGGAATCCTCGGTGACGCCCTGGTGGGTCTTGAACATCAGGTTAAATTTCCGGATGTCCGTGAAGTCGTGCTTGCCGCAGCCGGGGCAGGGAACTTCCTTTTCCCGGATGAAGGCCACCAGGTCCTCCTGGGTCATGGCCTCTACATTCACATCCAGACTGTTCTCCTGGACATAGCCCTCCACCAGCTTGTCCGCCCGGTGCCGCATTTTGCAGGCCTTGCAGTCGATAAGGGGGTCGTTGAAGGTGGACACATGGCCGGAGGCCACCCAGACCTGGGGATTCATGAGGATGGCGGCGTCCAGGCCTACATTGTAGGGATTCTCCTGGACGAACTTTTTCCACCAGGCCCGCTTCACGTTGTTCTTGAGCTCCACGCCCAGGGGGCCGTAATCCCAGCTATTGGCCAGGCCGCCGTAGATTTCGCTGCCGGGGAAGACGAAGCCCCGGCCTTTGCATAGGGCGACGATTTTTTCCATGGATTTTTGCTTGTTGTCCATAGTCCGATTCTCCTTATTTATTAAAATGGATAGGATGCTTACTGCGGGTCGATGGTGTGGAAAACGCGCTTCAAAGTGCCGTTCTGGTAGAGGAATTTCAGCTGAAGGCAGAGGTACGTCAGTTCTCCTCCGGAGGTCAGCTCATAATCCACGGCGAAGCCGCTGCCGTCGTTGTACTCGAAGAACATCACCTCGTGATGGTATTCGTATTCCGGCTGGAAGGTACAGGGGACGCCATACTCGTCGAAGGTGTCGAAATCGTTGAGCTCCAGAGTGCCCTGAATACATTCCCGGATTTCATCCGTGTCGGCCCACTCCATTTCGTCCACGCAGGAGGGGAGGTCCTGATAGCGCTTTTCATGAAGGACGTGGAGAATGTTCTTCACGGTTTCGATGGCCAGTGCTCTGTGGGACTCGTTCAAGAGGTTCACCTCCTTAAAAAAAACGCCCCGAGCCGAAGCTCAGGGCGAACATACCGTCCGCGGTTCCACCTGAATTTCCCCTTGGGGGGACACTCTGCCCGGTAACGGCGGGAGACCGGCGGGGCATTGCCTCCCCGCGGCATGAAAGGGGCGCCAAGCGTTCCCGCTCCCGGAAGGGCTCGCACCAGACCGCCCTCTCTCTTTACCGGGGTGGGGGAAGCTCCTCCCCTTGTAACCTTTGAACTTCGTCACTGTATCACGTTTTTTGTGGATTGTCAAGGGGAGAGAGGGATCGTTCCTTTTCCGATTGGCTTGGCTATCGTTTGCGAGGAGGTCAGGAATCTGTTTCAAAAACTAGATCCATATCCTTGATCTTTCCATAGTCGTTGAGATTTGTAGGAATATATCCTACATAGCGATAACCTTTGGCCGCGTATTGATCGATGATCGTTCTGTGCTCCTCCGACTTTGCACCGCAAAACCTTCCAATGTGGATATTTACGTATTCGTATTTTTTCATCGTTCTTCCCTCATTTCATACTGAGTTTCTGCCCTGAGTATATCATCGGCGGGTATGAAATGCAATCGAAAAGACGTAATTTGTCCGGACGGTGTCCATGACGCTTTTGATGAAGCCTATATGTGTCTTGCGGAATGTCGTACGTTTATGGTATGATGCAATGAATCAGAAAAGTGGATTGGAACGCCGGGGCGGCCGTCCTGGGCGATGGAATGGGGAGAGATTATGATTCGAAACGCGACACTTGAGGATTTGCCAGGGATTCAGTCCCTTTACGCCCAGGCCCGCCGGTTTATGGCGGACAATGGGAACCCTACCCAATGGGCCGGGGGCTACCCCTGGGAGGACATGCTGCTGGAGGACATCGCCAGGGGAGAGCTGTTTGTTCTGGAGGAGGATAGCCTTCAGGGCGTCTTTGCGTTCATCATTGGCGAGGACCCGACTTACCGCCGGATTGAAGGGGGCCAATGGCTCTCCGACCGTCCTTACGGAACCATTCACCGCCTGGCCGGAGACGGGAAGAGCCGTGGCGTTCTGGCCCGGACGGTGGCCTTTTGCGAGGGACGGATTCCGCACCTTCGCATTGATACCCATCATGACAATACCGTCATGCGTCATTTGATTCCAAAGAATGGCTTTCAGGAGTGCGGCATTATTTATCAGCCTGACGGAACGCCCAGAATCGCCTATGAAAAACTGGGAGAAGGAGAGCAGCCATGAGAGAGATTCGAAAAAAGAGGGCCGTGGCTACGATAGGGAGCTTTGAAAGGAAGGTGATTCATCGATAACCCAAATTTCCATCTTGACAGCGGATGGGATGGAAACGGGTCCGTACAGGAGGACTTTATGAACAAGATTCCCAGCCCGGATGTGCTCTTTCCCAACGAATACGGCACGTCCTGCTTTTTGAAAAACGTGATTACCGCCCCGAATATCACTGTGGGGGATTACACCTATTACGACGACCCCGTGGACCCCGCAGCCTTTGAGCGGAATAATGTCTTGTTTAACTGGCCGGAGTTCGGCGACCATCTGTCGATTGGAAAGTTCTGTTCCATCGCCAGCGGTGTGCGGTTCGTTATGGGCAGCGCCAATCACCGCCTCTCCAGCGTCAGTACCTATCCTTTTTCCGTTTTTGGCGGCCTTTGGGCCCAGCGCACGCCGCCGCACCTCTCCCAGCTCCCCTTCAAGGGGGACACCGTTGTGGGGAATGACGTGTGGCTTGGCCGGGAGTGCGTGATTATGCCAGGAATTCACATTGGAGACGGGGCCATTGTGGCCGCCTATTCTGTGGTGACCAGGGATGTGGAGCCCTACACCGTGGTGGGTGGAAACCCCGCCCGGTTTCTCAAGAGACGTTTTTCTCAGGAACTGATCGATCTCCTGCTCCAGCTTCGCTGGTGGGACTTTCCTCCGGAGGAGCTGGCGGATTTTCTGCCGGTGCTCTGCAACGAGAACCTGGAGGAGGTGAAAGAGATCATCCAGCGCAGGCTGAACCTTTAAAATAGGCGAGGAGGGCAACCGCCCTCCTCGTTTTTTGCTTATTCCTCGGGTTTTACCAGGGCGATGTGGAGCTCGTCCAGCTGTTTTTGCGTTACCTCGCTGGGAGCGCTCATCATGATGTCTGCGGCGTTCTTGTTCATGGGGAAGGGGATGATCTCCCGGATAGACTCCTCTCCCGCCAGCAGCATGACCATGCGGTCCACGCCAGGGGCGATGCCCGCGTGGGGTGGCGCACCGTAGGTGAAGGCGTTGTACATGGCGGGGAACTTGGACTTTACGTCCTCCTCACCCAGGCCCACCATCCAGAAGGCCTTGACCATAATCTCCGGGTCGTGGTTCCGCACCGCGCCGGAAGAGAGCTCCACGCCGTTGCACACCAGATCGTACTGGTCGGCGGTGATGCTCAGGGGGTCGAGTTCTCCCCGGATGGCCTTTTCCACCGTCTCCAGCCCGCCGGAGGGCATGGAGAAGGGGTTGTGGCAGAACTCCAGCTCGCCGCTTTCCTCCCCAATCTCGTACATGGGGAAGTCCACAATCCAGCAGAAGGCGTACTGCTCCTTTTTGAAATGGTTGGGGCAGAAGGCACCCAGCATTTTCAACAGCACGCCTGCCGTTTTCTGCGCCGCTCCCTTGGTTCCGGCGGTCAGACCCACGAAGCATCCGGGCGTGAGGCCCAGGGCCTCCACCACCTGGTCCTTAATGGGCTGGATGAACTTGGCGATGCCGCCGACGATTTCCTTTGCATCGTCATAGCGGAACCAATAGGCCTTGTTGCCGGACTGGACCTCTGCGTCGGCGCAGAGCTTGTCAATCTGCTTGCGGGTGCCCTCGAATTCGGACACCACCACCGCTTTCACCGTCAGGGCTTCAAAGGGCCCGAAGCCGCAGTTTTCCAGAATCTCCGTGGCGTCCTGAACGGTCAGGTCGATGCGCAGGTCCGGCTTGTCGGTGCCATAGGTCTCCAGGGCCTCCAGATAGGGGATGCGCCGGAAGGGGGCCTTGGAGGCGGTGTTATACTTGCCATACTTGGCGAAGATGGGGGGCAGCACGTCCTCGATAACGGCGAACACGTCCTCCTGGGAGGCGAAGGCCATTTCCATGTCCAGCTGGTAAAACTCGCCGGGGGAGCGGTCCGCCCGGGCGTCCTCGTCCCGGAAGCAGGGGGCGATCTGGAAGTAGCGATCGAAGCCGGAGGTCATCAGGAGCTGCTTGAACTGCTGGGGAGCCTGGGGCAGGGCGTAGAATTTGCCAGGGTGGTTCCGGGCGGGGACCAGGTAGTCCCGGGCGCCCTCGGGGGAGGAGGCGGTGAGGATGGGGGTGGTGATTTCCAGGAAGTCGTGATCCGTCATGGCCTTGCGGATGGCGGAGACCACCTGGCAGCGGAGGACGATGTTGTTTTTCACCGCGGGATTCCGGAGGTCCAGGTAGCGGTACTTAAGGCGCTGGGCCTCGTCGGCGTCCCGGCTGCGGTTGATTTGGAAGGGAAGTTCATTGTGGCGGCAGCGGCCCAGGATTTCCACTTTGGAGGGGACGATTTCGATGTCACCGGTGGGGAGCTTGGGATTTTTGCTGGCCCGTTCCCGGACGGTACCCTCCACGGAGATGGTGGATTCTTTGTTGATGGCCTTGAACTGGGCCACCATCTCCGGGGTTTCGGCCACGATCTGGGTGGTGCCATAGAAATCCCGAAGGATGATGAAAGCCAGCTCAGAGCCGACCTCCCGAATGTTCTCCATCCATCCAGAGAGTTTGATTTCCTTACCGGCGTCGGTAAGACGAAGTCCTCCACAGGTGTGGGTGCGGTTTTGTGTCATGTGAAATCCTCTTTTCTATTACAAATTGTTATAATTAATAACTTTGCTACAAATGGTACTCGCCTTTCAGGCGGGGGAGAATGGATACCAGCGATGGCTGGTGCAATGCACCCCCCATTTTCTCTTTTTCTTGCCAGAAGAAAAAGAGAAAACGGGCCGTGCACGGTCCAAAAGAGAAAAAGAAGTAAGACGCGAAGGACGAGGGGGCGCGCCTGAATGACTGGCTGAAGCCAGGAATGACTTCCCACGCGGCACTAAATTTAGCGGGGGTTTGTCAGTTGTCGAATGGACCAGCTGCTCTTTTCGCTGACGCTAACTTGTGCTGGATGGAGTCCTTTTTTAACTCCCCCGCCAGGCGGGGTCGTCGGTGACACCTAACAGATAGTCTGTGGAAACGTGGAAAAATTCTGCAAGAAGCACCAAGTTTTCAAAGGTAGTTTCTCTCGTTCCGTTTTCCAGCGTACAAATAGCTTTATTGGAAAGTCCAATGACTTCTCCCAACTGTTTTTGACTGATGCCCTTTTGCTTACGCAAAAGGGAAAGCCGTTGATTAAATAAAATTGTTTTTTGCATATAAACCCCTTGACAATTTACAATTAGTAGATTATCATAATATCTACTAATTGTAAATAACGGAAAGGATGCAGGAACAATGCGAATTATTTTAAAAGACATTTACCACGACGATCCATTCAGTCTGGCGACAATTTCCAGCCTGGAGGATCCCCGGAGCTGGGAAGAGCAGAAAATCGTAACGCAGCTTCGAGCGGTGGAGGAGACGGTAGCGGAGGCGTTGAAGCCCAGCATCGAAGCACTGGCGGACAAGCAAGCGGAAAAATCTTTTTATGAGGGAGTACGTTTTGGCGCACAGTTAATGATAGAACTATTAGCCCATTGAGCGCGGGGGCATTTTCAAAAGCACCAGGCCAGCGACAGCAGAAAGAGAAATACGCCAAGTCGAGAACCACCAGCCCCCGTTGCACTACGCCGCGGGCAGATCATTCCTGGCTTCCGCCAGTCATTCGGCGCGCCCCCGTATCGTAACCCCCGTACTTCTTTTTCTCTTTTGGACCGTGCACGGCCCGTTTTCTCTTTTTCTTCTGGCAAGAAAAAGAGAAAATGGGGGGTGCATTGCACCAGCCATCTTCATGGCTGAAATCCCCCGCCCGCAAGGGCGAGAACCAAGCCCGTCATTCTTTAATGACAAACCCTTTATTCTGGCTGTCAAGCCCCGCCTTGATGCGGTAAATCGTCGCCTTGGGGTCCAGCTTGGTCTGTTCCCCGGTCTGCATGTCCTTGCAGGCCACAACCCCGGCCTGTATCTCATCCTCTCCCAGGAAGATCACATAGGGAATCTTCCATTTGTCGGCGTAGCCGATTTTCTGCTTGAACTTTTTCTCCTCGCAGTGGAGCTGCACCCGAATACCATTCTCCCGCAGCTCTGTTGCCAGGGCAATGGCGGCGGACAAATCTTCTGTCATGGGAAGAATCAATACATCCGCCGGGGCGGTGGGCAGCTCCGGATTCAACATGCCCTGTTCCCCCAAAACATAGAACAATCGGGTCAGACCAATGGAAATTCCAACTCCAGGGAGTTGTTTTTCCGCGTAATATTCCGCTAAGTTATCATACCGGCCGCCAGAACAGACGGAACCGATCTCCGGATGGTCCAGCAGAACCGTCTCATACACCGTCCCGGTGTAGTAGTCCAGCCCTCGGGCAATGGTCAGGTCTACGGCGAAGTTTTCCGCCGGAACACCGAAGTCCCCCAGATACTGTACTACGGTGTTCAGCTCCTCCAGACCTTCGTCGAAGGTTTCGTTCCGTCCCCGCCGGGTTTCCAGGGCGGTGAGAATCGCCTGGGTGTCTCCGGTGATGGAGATAAACTCGATGATCTCCTTGGCGTCCTCTGGAGGGACGGCCAGGTCCCCGGTGAGAATTTCCTGGACCTTCCCGGCGCCGATCTTTTCCAGCTTGTCCACCGTCCGCATAATGTCTCCGGCCTTCTCCGTGAGGCCCAGGGCGGCGTAGAACCCGTTGAGAATCTTCCGGTTGTTCACCCGGATACGAAAGCGCTTCAAACCCAGGGCGGAGAAGGTCTTGTAGATGATGGCGGGAATCTCCGCCTCGTTGAGGATGGACAGCTTTCCGTCTCCGATGACGTCGATGTCCGCCTGATAGAACTCCCGGAAGCGGCCCCGCTGGGCCCGTTCGCCCCGGTAGACCTTGCCGATCTGATAGCGGCGGAAGGGGAAGGTCAGATCGTTGTAGTGCAGAGCTACGTACTTGGCCAGGGGAACCGTCAGGTCGAAACGGAGAGAGAGGTCCGCGTCTCCCTTCTGAAAGCGGTAGATCTGCTTCTCCGTCTCGCCGCCGCCTTTGGCCAGCAGAACCTCACTGGACTCGATGATGGGGGTATCCAAAGGCGTGAAGCCATAGAGGGCGTAGGTCTTCCGCAGGGTTTCCATGATGCGCTCCATCTGCTGCTGGGGGGCGGGGAGCAGCTCCATAAAACCGGAGAGGGTACGGGGGGTTTGTTTTGCCATAATCTTACTCCTTCTGTTGTATTCCGGGATTCTGATTAAAAAAGAGCGCCATCCTCCCAAAATCGCTTTGGGACGATAGCGCGTACCGCTTCGTGGTGCCACCCAAATTCAAGGCTTGCGCCTCCTCTTTCCTTCTGGGGTACGGGAAGGGACCGTGGGCGTCTCCGCCCCCGCTCCGCCGCTGTCCTTCTTTCGGGTCAAACGAAGCCCTTTCAGCGCCGGGCTCCTCTCTGTGGATTGATGATCGAAATACTGCTGCGGCGTCATCGCGGTGAAATTGCTGTGATTATATGCGATTTTGCGGAAAATGTCAAGCGGGCCTTTTCAGGATTCCGTTTGTGTTTTCCCGGGAGCGGTTTTGCTGAAATCAGGAAGCCAAGCAGTTCATCCCAGTATTTGGGATTTCAATTTACGCGCAACGCAACTACGAGCTGCTGACGGCGGCCAATATGCCGCCGTTTGTAGAAGCCCACTTGGTTTGGATAATGGGGTTCCGCGTCTCCTAGAGGGTCTTTACGCCAGAGGGCGGGAGGAGGAGGGGTTGACGATCAGACGCCAATCGAGGTCGCCCCTGGAGAGGCCCAATACCAGCATTTCGGCAGTGGCAATGTTGCTGGCGAAGGGGACGCGGTTCTGATCGCACAGCCGGGAGATGTAGGAGATGTCGCCGGCCCGTTCCTCGTTGGAGGGATCGTTGAAAAACAGCACCAAATCGAACTCGTTGTAGGAAATCCGGGCGCCGATTTGCTGGCTGCCGCCGTGGGCATAGGTCAGGAAGCAGTGGACGTCCAGACCTGTGGAGTCCGCCACCATATGGCCGGTGGTGTTGGTGGCGTAGAGCTTGTGCCGGGCTAGAATTCCGGCGTAGGCGGTGCAGAACTGAACCATCAGTTCTTTTTTGTTGTCATGGGCCATAAGAGCGATGTTCATGTTGTACTCCTTTCTGAAAGGCTGTATTCACAGATGGAACCCGGAGGGAGTCCCGAATTCAACGGATGCGCAGCAGGGGAACCCGCTGGCCCTCCAGGCGTTTGGCAATGTTTCGATAGGCTTCGGCGGCCCCTCGGTGGCTGTTTAGCAGCAGGGGAACGCCCTTGTTCAGGTAGAGGGGCAGGGTGTCGTCCTCGGGAATTACGCCGATGAGGGGGAGACCCGCCCGGTCGATGGCGTCGTCAATGGTGGCGTGCATATTGCGGAGCATCTTTTTTCGGACACGGTTCACTGTCAGGTGCAGCTGCCCGGCGGGGAAGCGGTCCAGCTCCATCACCGTATGCTGAGCGTCCCGGAGGGAGGAGGCGTCGGCCGTGGCCACCACGACGACGCGGTCCGCGCCGCAGGTGGCCAGCTGAAAGCCGCCTCCCAGCCCCGCCGGCGCGTCCAGGAAGCAGTAATCGTAATGTTCCCGGGCCTTTTTCAGCAGGTTGATCATCTGCTCCTCCGTCACTGGGTGTCCCCGGCTCCGGGTGGGCGCCGTCAGTAAGTAGAGCTCCGGGATATCCGGGTGTTCCACAGCTGCGATGTCCAGGGAGCAGCGTTCCTGGGCAACGTCGGTGAAATCCATCAGAGCCCGGTCGGTAAGCCCCAAGGCCAGGTCCAGATTCCGAAGGGCAACATCACAATCCAAACATAGGACTCGCTTACCGGATAGGGCCAAGGCGGACCCCACGCCGGCGGTAAAAGAGGTTTTTCCCGTGCCTCCTTTACCGGAGACCACGGCAATGCATTGGCCCGGCATAAACGTGCCCCCTCTCAAGCTAGCTGCCGGAAATTTCAGGCAAGAAATTTGTACCTTCTATTATAGCGGATTCTTTTTGATTTTTGCAAACATTCTGGGGTATTTTTTTGGAGTTTCCCCAATTTTTTTTACGATCACCAGCCGGTGCCGCACATCGGTTCCCGGAATCCGGTAATCCAGGGGTTTTTCCAGCCGTCCTCCCAGAAGGGACAGGGCCCGGCCGGCAGCCTCCAGCTCTGAAGTACAGTCCACGGACTTCATGGCCAGGAAGCTTCCTCCCACTTTCACCAGGGGAAGGCAGAGCTCCGCCAGCACCGGCAGGGCTGCCACGGCCCGGCTTACCGCCAGGTCGAAGGTCTCCCGGTGCTCCGCGGCGAAAGCCTCGGCCCGGCCATGGACGCAGGACACGCCGGTGAGGCTTAGGTCTTGGCAGACCTCTTGCAGAAAGTTGATCCGTTTATTCTGGGCGTCCAGAAGGGTTAGGCGAATGGAGGGCTCCAGGATTCGCAGGGGCAACCCGGGAAATCCCGCGCCGGTGCCCACGTCTACGACGGTTTTTTCCCGGAAATCCGTCAGGGTCAGCAGGGCGGCGCTGTCCAGAAAGTGGAGCCGGGCTACCTCCTCCGGATCCGTGATGGCTGTGAGGTTCATGACCTTGTTTCGCTCCGCCAGCAGTTCTCCGTAGCGGAGGAGGGCCGGGATGCCCTGACTGGGGAGGGCGAAGGAGCTCAGGCCCTCCTGAAGGATGGCCTCCATCATTTGTTTTTCAGCAGGTCCCGGATTTCCGTCAGCAGCGCTTCCTCGGCGGAGGGACCCGGAGGCGGAGGCGGGGGAGCGGCTTCCTTTTTCCTGTGGAGGCTGTTTAGGGCTTTTACAAGGCAGAAGACCACAAAGGCCATAATCAGGAAGTTCAGGATGGCTTGGATGAAGTTGCCGTAAGTGACCACGGCGGGGCCGATGTTCATGGACAGTTCCGCGAAGGAGACGGAGCTTGTGAAGATGCCCAGTAGCGGCATGACGATGTCGTTGATGAGGGAGTTGGTGATGTTGGAGAAGGCGCCGCCGATGATGACGCCAACCGCCATGTCCATCACGTTGCCCCGGGCGATAAAGGTTTTGAATTCTGCCAGGAAGCCGGATGTTTTTTCGGCCATAGTTTGATTACCTTTCGTATATACTGTTTTAAAAATTACAAATTGGATTTGAATTTAGGCGTTTTTTACCCGCAGCGCGGGGTCCAGTACCCGGGCCAGCATGATGGCGGCCTGGGCGCGGGTCAGTTCCCGTTCCCCTCCAAAGTTCCCGGCTTCGTCGACGCCGGTGAGGACGCCGGCCTGATAGAGGCGGAGAATGGCGACGGCGTTTTGGGTTTCTTCGGGGTTTACGTCGGGGACGTTTACCGTTTCATTGAGGATGTCCAGTTCCCCGGCGGCTGCGCTCACCAGCCACGCGAACATATCCCTTCTGGCGCTGTCTGTGGAGAAGTGGGTGAGCACGTCAAAGTCCTCCAACGGGGGTTCACCGGCCAGGGGAGCCAGCAGGTCCGCGAAGAGGTCGATTCGGCTTTCGCTGATCAGGTAGAACAAAGAGGGGTACCACCACGCGGAGGAGGGCAGGGTTTGGAAGTCCATTCCCATGTACCAGAGGAAATTCTCGTTATACAGCTCTTGGAAGGTATAGCCGGTACCTTGGTAACCGTGGGTCATGGTGCCGGGCTCCGAGTGATAGGATTGTTTGATTCCCTGATAGGAGCGGAGGTGATTATAGCCCTCAAAGCCCACTTCCAGACGGCAGGTCTCCGGCAGTGTGGCGTCGTTCTCCTCCAGGCTGAGGCAGAAGTAGGGGTTTATGCCGCCGGTGTAGCCATTCACGGTTTCTTCTCCGGAGTAGGAGGCGATGACGCTGCCGTCCTCGTCGTAGAAACGAAGGTAGGATTGGCTCAGATCCGGCAGCTCCGTGGGAACCGTGCCGTCTCCGCCGTTTTGCAGATCGTAGAGCCGCGCCGCCAGCACCACCAGCTGGGCCACGTTCAGCTGGCCATGAGGGTTGAAGGCGGTATCTGAGGTGCCGTTCATCAGGCCCCGCTCGTAGCAGAGCTTAATGGCTTCATAGGAGGTGTTTTCCTCCGCCACATCGGAAAATCCGGGATATACGCGCGCTGTATCCGCTGCGGCGCAAGGGATACAGAGGACAGACAGGAATACAGCCGTTAAAATTGCTCCAAGAATACGTTTCATCATGAAAGTCCTTTCTATCGGCTCCAAACGGGTCTTACTTTTTCTCGAGAGAAAAAGTAAGCAAAAAGAGCTTTATCACGCTCTAAAGCTCGGTATTTACTTGAGATTTGTGCACGGCAACGGAGGGTTACTTCTGGGGGAGCAGCTTTTCCGTGCCGCCCATGTAGGGACGGAGGACTTCGGGGATCACCACCGTGCCGTCGGTCTGGAGGTTGTTCTCCAGGAAGGCAATCAGCATCCGGGGCGGAGCCACGCAGGTGTTGTTGAGGGTATGGCAGAGCTGGGTTTTGCCGGACTCGTCCTTATAGCGGATACGGAGCCGCCGGGCCTGGGCATCGCCCAGGTTGGAGCAGGAGCAGACCTCGAAGTATTTCTGCTGCCGGGGGGACCAGGCCTCGATGTCGCAGGATTTTACCTTCAAGTCCGCCAGGTCGCCGGAGCAACACTCCAGCTGCCGCACAGGGATATCCAGGGATTGGAAGAGCTCCACGGAGAACTGCCAAAGCTTTTCGTACCACATGGGGGATTCCTCGGGCTTGCAGACCACAATCATTTCCTGCTTCTCGAACTGATGAATCCGATAGACGCCCCGCTCCTCAATGCCGTGAGCGCCCTTTTCCTTACGGAAGCAGGGGGAGTAGGAGGTCAGGGTCTGGGGCAGCTTTTCGCTGGGCACGATCTGGTCGATGAACCTGCCGATCATGGAGTGTTCGCTGGTGCCAATCAGATACAGGTCTTCGCCTTCAATTTTATACATCATGCCATCCATATCCGTCTGGCTCATGACGCCCTCCACGACGTTACCGTGAATCATGAAGGGGGGGATACAATAGGTAAAGCCCTTGCCGATCATGAAGTCCCGGCCGTAGGCCAGCACGGCTTCGTGGAGCCGGGCAATGTCACCGAGGAGGTAATAGAAGCCGTTTCCGGAGACCCGGCCTGCGGCGTCCAGGTCGATGCCGCCGAAGGATTCCATGATTTCCGTATGATAGGGGATGGGGAAATCCGGGGTTTTCGCCTCACCGAAGCGCTGGACCTCTACGTTTTCGCTGTCATCCTTGCCGATGGGGACCGAGGGGTCAATGATTTGGGGGATGAGCAGCATCCGCTTGTGAAGCTCCGCTTCCAGTTCGTTTTCCAGCTTCTCCAGCTCCGCCAGGCGGTCCGCCTGCTCCTTCACTTGGGCCTTGACAGCCTCGGCCTCTTCCATTTTGGAGGGATCTTTTTTGGCTTGTCCCATCAGCATGCCGATTTGCTTGGAGAGGGTATTCCGGTTGGAGCGTAGCTGATCTGCCTCGGCAATGGCGGCCCGGCGCTTGGCGTCCAGGTCGATGACCTCGTCCACCAGGGGGAGCTTGTTTTCCTGGAATTTTTTCTTGATGTTCTCCCGGACGGCGTCGGGGTTCTCCCGGATAAAACGGATATCAAGCATGGTGGTTTCCTTCTTTCATAAAATATAGAATCCGGTTTTTGTTTGTTTCACGTGAAACGGTTCTTATCAAATGGAGTGCTGGGATTGGGATGTTTATTAAGGATTTTCGTTTGCGTCTCCTTGAGTGTTAAAGGCTTCTTCCGCCCCATAGGCTTCCACCGCGGCCTTTAACTGCCGGTAGCGGTCCTCCGGACGGGTGACGCTTCCGTCAGACAGGCGGGGAAGGGCCTCCGCGTAATTCTCCTCCTCAAATGCCGCGATAATTTGCTGGCAGGCCTCGTAATCTCCGGCAGAGTATTGCTGTTGGAGCATATAGAGGCGCTGCATGGCCTCGTTTTGCTTTTCCAGGTTTTCGATGGCGAATTGTTGGGCGGCGGTTTCATCCTTCAGTTCTTCCAGTTGGCTTTTCGACTCAGCCAGTTCTTTTTGCAGAGAAAAGGTCTGGTCCTGGAGTTTTTGCACCTCCTGCATGGTGCTGACGGAGCTCTGAAGCCGGCCCAGGGCCTCGGTATTGCTCTTCTGGTGGGAGGCGAAGGACCAAGCCATCAGGAGAAAGGCGGCGATGAACAGGACCATAATATAGACAACGACGGGCTTTTTGCCAGTGGGTTCAGAGTTTTCCATGGGTTCCGTGGGGCCGCCGCCGCTTCGCTTTTCCAATTTCATGATTCCGGTCCTTTCCGAGTGGTTCGCAGGAGAGCTAAGGCTTCCAGAAGATCGTTCAAATCATCCAGACCGTAGTATTCCAATTCAATCCGTCCCTTTTTGCGTCCGGTGACGATACGCACGCCCCGGCCCAGCTTGGAGGCCAGGGACTGCTGGGCCTCGGCGGCATAGTCGGGGCCCTCGGGGATTTCGGGTTCTTCTGGTTCCTCGGGTTCGGCGGAGAGCCGTTTTACCAGGGCTTCCGTTTGGCGCACGGAGAGCTGGCCCTGAAGCACCATGGCGGCCGCTTTTTCCTGGAGAGTGGGGGAGAGGGGGAGGAGGGCTCGGGCATGTCCGGCGGAGAGCTGGTTTTCTTCCACCAGCTTTCGGACAGAGGACTGGAGGCCCAAAAGCCGCATGGCGTTGGCCACGGCGCTGCGGGATTTGCCCACCCGCTGAGCAGCCTCCTCCTGGGTCATATGGTAGGTTTGGATGAGGGATTGGAAGCCGGCGGCTTCTTCCATGGGGTTCAAGTCCTCCCGCTGGAGGTTTTCCACCAGGGCCAGCTCGGCGGCTTTCTTATCGTCGGCGTCGATGACGACGGCGGGAACTTCCGTAAGGCCCGCCAGGCGGGCGGCCCGCCAGCGTCGCTCTCCAGCGATGATCTGGTAATAGCCAGAGGCCAATTTTCGGACGGTCAGAGGCTGGATGACTCCGTGCTCCCGGATGGATTCCGCCAGCTCGGCCAGAGCGGCCTCGTCGAAGATTTTTCGGGGTTGGGCGGAGCAGCTTTCCACTTGGGAGATGGGCAGGTGCAGACTCCCGGCAGCCTCGGGCTTCAGGACGTCATCGCCCAAAAGGGCGCCCAGCCCCCGGCCCAGTCCGGAGGGCTTTTTTGTTGCCAAAAGAAACAACTCCTTTCAAGAAAAGTATCCATTCTTTTTCTTGAAAGAAAAAGAATCAAAAAGAACGTTCACGAGGGAGGTTGAGAGAGAATACCTGTTTATCGATCAATGGGTGGTTACAGGATAGTGTAACCGGCTGAGGGCGGAAATAGAAGGGGAAGCCCTCAGTTTTTTGGGGAAGCGGTCAGAAATTCCGTGGCGAAGGCGGTATAGGCGTCGGCTCCCCGGGAGGCCCGGTCGTAGGCGGTGATGGGCTTGCCATGGCTGGGAGCCTCGGAGAGGCGGATGTTTCGGGGGATGACTGCGCCATAGACCTTGCCGGGAAAGTAGTGTTTGACTTCTTCCGCGACCTGCATGGCAAGATTTGTCCGCCCGTCGTACATGGTTAGGAGCACACCTTCCAGCTCCAAAGAGGGATTGAGAGAGCGGCGGACCAGCCGGACGGTATTCATCAGGTCGGATAAACCCTCCAGGGCAAAGTATTCGCACTGCACCGGCACCAGGATGGAATCGGAGGCACAGAGGGCGTTGAGGGTCAGAAGTTCCAGGGAGGGCGGACAGTCGATCAGGATAAAGTCATAGCTTTCCCGCAGGGAAGAGAGGGCGTCCCGAAGCAGGAATTCCCGGTTTTCCATTCCGATCAGCTCCACTCCCGCGCCGGCCAGGGCCTTGTTGGAGGGAAGCACGTCGCCGTACCGGGTATGGGCGACAACCTCGGCGGCGGGAAGCTCCCCGATCAGCGCCGAGTAGACTCCCTTTGAAACGGTTTTATCCACCCCCATGCCGGAGGTGGCGTTTGCCTGGGGGTCAAAGTCACAGAGGAGGACCTTTTTTCCCGCCTCGGTGAGTGTGGCGGCCAGATTGACGCAAGTGGTTGTTTTTCCCACGCCGCCCTTTTGATTTACAGTTGCAATAATTTTTGCCACAAAAGCACCTACTTTACCGAATTTCCGGCCGACCGGCCCGCGCAAGAAAGCGCGTTCCGCCGGAATCGGTCCGGGGCCGTATATCATGGCTATTATAACAAGCGTGCTCCGGCCTTGCAAGGTCCAAAGCGGAAATTTTCAAAAAAAGCACAATTTATGGAGAAGAATGTTTCACGTGAAACAACAAAAGGCCCGCCTAAACGGCGAGCCCATTGTTTCACGTGAAACACTCCGGTTCGGCTTTCTTCAAACCCAGCAGCTGAGTGCTGCGGGGAGGGAGGTGTCTTTCCCCTCCGGAGGTTTTTTCACCGGTGAGAAGGTTGTCGTACTCCGCCTCCGGAAGAGAGAGGACCCGTTCCTCGTCGCCGGCGTTGACCATCAAAAAAGTGGCCTCTTCGGGAACTTCCCGGACATAGGCCAGCAGGGGACCTTGGGCGGCCAGCCAGCGAATGGAGCCCCGGCGAAGAGAGGGACGCTCCTTCCGGAGACGGCCCAGGGCAGAGTACCAGGCCAGAAGATCCTTGTCCTCCTGGCCCCAGGGATAGGTGCCCCGGTTGAAGGGGTCTGCCGCTCCCTCCATGCCGGCCTCGTCGCCGTAGTAGATCATGGGGGACCCGGGGAAGGTGAAGAGCACAGCGGCGGCCAGTTGGAGACGCTGTAGGGCCAGGGCGCGCTCCTCTGGGGTGAGGCGGAAAGAGGACTGGTTTTCCCGGCTCTCCGGCAGGGGACGGCCGCCCAGGAGGGTCAGAATACGGGGAGTGTCGTGGGTGCCCAGGAAATTCATGGCGGAATAAAATGCGTCCCGGGGATAGTTTTCCCGAAGGGTCTCCATGGTCTCCTGGAATTCCTCTGCTCCGCCGCCCAGCATATAGTGGAGCAGGGCTGTGCGGAAGGGATAATTCATGACGCCGTGGAGCTCCTTGCCCAAGAGATACCGGCGGCGCTGGGAGTAGGAGATTTTATTGCTGGCGTCCTCCCAGACCTCGCCCAGCACCAGGGCATCCGGATCGGTTTCTTCCACGGCGGCGCGGAGCTTTTCAATAAAAACGTCGGGGAGCTCGTCCGCCACGTCCAGCCGCCAGCCGGAGGCGCCGGCTTTTAGCCAGCGCTTGACAATAGAGTGCTCATCCTCCAGGATATAGTCGATGTAGCTCTGGCAGTCCTCTTGAACGTTGGGCAAGGTGCTGATGCCCCACCAGGATTCATAGGACCCGGGCCAGTCGCTGAAGCGAAACCAATCGTAATAGGGGCTCTCCTTGCTCTGGGCCGCGCCCAGGGTGGGATAGAAGCCGTCGGCATTAAAATAGATGCTTTGGGAGCCGGTGTGATTGAAGACGCCGTCCAGAATGACGCGGATTCCGTGTTCCTTGGCTTTGGCGCAGAGTGTTTGGAAGTCCTGCCGGGTGCCCAGCATGGGATCGATTTTGGTATAATCTCCGGTGTTATAACGGTGATTGGAAGCGGACTCAAAGATGGGGCAGAAATACAGGCTGGTGACTCCCAGGGCGGCCAGATCGTCCAGATGGGCGGTGACGCCCGCCAGGGAGCCGCCGAAGAAGTCCCGGTTCTTCACCTCTCCGTCCTCCGGGCGCCAGGCGGGAGCGTCGCTCCAGTTCTCGTGGACCCAGCGGTTTCCCGGCAGACCCTCCGGACTGGGGACAAAGAGGCGGCAGAAGCGGTCCGGAAAGATCTGATAAGTGACGCCCTCGCCGAACCACTTCGGCGTATGGCTGGGGGAGTAGACGGTCAATTGCCAGGGAATGGGTTCCCCCGTGCTGCGGTAGCCGGTTTTATCCAGATAGCAGCCGGTGCCGTCCTCCCGCCAAAAGCGAAACCAATACCAGACAAGCTCCGGGCTTTGAAAGGGGTGCAGGGAGAGGGAGAAGCAGGAGCGGTCGTCCTGAAAGCCGGAGAAGGGCATTTCGGCCTCCATCTCATGGCCGGCGAATTCCCGGCGAAGGATGACGGAGCAGTGTGTAAAGCCCTCGCAGGAGAGCGGGCGGCAGGTGAGTGACCAACCCTCCCCGCAGGGGAGAGCGCCGTAGGGTTTTTTGCACTGGGCGTCACGAGAGTCGAACACGGAAAGAACGTTCATTCAAAAAACTCCTTGCGTATTGGGATGGGGATTCTTTTCTTGAAAGAAAAGAACCAAAAGAACTTTATCGCGCTGCGGGATCTGGTGGGTGCGGAAGCCAAAGCGACGGCAACGAAATGGAGGGCTTGAGGCTTACGGTTTTGGAAAGAAGAAGCGTTAGGGAAGAAGGTGGTTTTCGCCGGTGACGACGGTTCCTTCTTCGCTGGGGGTGAAGTAGGCGTTCAGGATATTGACCGCGGTGGAGGCCAGGGCGGCGCCGGAGTCCGCCCGCTCGATGGCGATGGCCACGGCGATTTCCGGGTCGTCGTATGGGGCGAAGCAGATGAAGACGCCGTCATTCTTTTTGTCCGAATGAATTTGAGATGTGCCGGTTTTCGCGCCTGCGGAGACGACACAGCTCCGGAAATAGGGGGAGAGGGTACCCTCCACCAGGCCCTTCATGCCTTTTTTGACGGCCTGAAGGTATTCGTCGCTGATGTCGATGGTATTGACAGGGGTTGTATCTCCCGTAGCGACTACGGAGGAGTTGTCATAGGACTTGGCGGATTTCAAAAGGTGAGCTTTGCAGTGCTTCCCGCCGGAGACGAGAGTGGCTACATAATTGGCCAATTGCAAAGGGGTATACAGCTGGGTGGACTGGCCCCAGGCCGCCCAGGGGGCCTGGTCCTCGCCCCGGGGGTTTTCCGGGAGCTTTCCAGGGGACTCGGGAATCTCAATGCCGGTTTTTTCCCCCAGGCCGAACTGAACCAGATATTCCCGCAGGCCGTCCATGTGCATACGGTAACCCATTTCGCCAAAGTAGTAGTTGCAGGAGTTGGTGATAGCCTGAGTGACGTTCTGATTGCCGTGGCCGCTGCGATTCCAGCAGTTGAAGCCAATACCGGATTCGTCGCCGGGATAGGACCAGTGGCCCGTATCCCGGATTTTCTCCGTCAGGGTGGTGACGCCGCTGAGAAGGGCGGCGATGGCGGTGAAGGGCTTCAGCGTGGAGCCGGGGGGATAGCCGTTCATGGCGGCCCGGTTATACATGGGCTTATGAGGGTCGGCGTTCAGCTCGGCAAAGTCCGCGCGCCAGGTGGAGAGGTCATAGGAGGGATAGGAGGCCAGGGCCAGCACCTCCCCGGTGCCAACTTGAATAACGGCTGCGCCGGCGCCCCGGCGCTCGTCGCCGTCGGCGTTCAGGCGCGTGACGGTTTCGCCCAAAAAGCCTTCTACCTTGGCTTGGAAATCGAGATCGATGGTCAGTTCCACAATGTTCCCGGGTTCCGGTTCCGTGGAATAGTATTCTCCGGTAATTTTACCCTCGCTGTTTGTGGAGACGACACGGTATCCGTCTTTGCCCTTCAGATACTCCTCGAAGGCCAACTCCGCTCCGTCCTTGCCGATCCAGTCGTCATAGTCATAGCCCTTCTCCTTCAGGGAGGGAAAGTCGTCTTCGATACCGATTTTGCCGACGTAACCCAGGATGTGGGCGGCGTTGGAGGTCTCATATTCCCGGACGGAGGAGAGGGTTACCTTTGCCCCGGCGTAATTCCCGTCGCTGAGGACGGAGATAAAGGGGGTGTCGATGTCCTCGGCCAGGACATAGGCCTCGTAATCCACCAGCTTCCGGAAAGAGAGCTCATACTGAACCCCAAGCACCATCCGAACCTGGGTGAGCGTATAGTCCTCGGGGATATCCAGCTCCTTGCGCATTTCATCCATCAGTTTAGCGGGGGTGATGCCGGAATCGGTCAAAAGATCCGCCGTCAGATCGGCGGCAGTGAGCCGCTCCAACAGATCCGCCGCCCGCTTCTCCGGGGTAAGGGCTTCCTCGGAGACAGGTTCCTCACCCTCCTCGGGTTCGGGCTCCGGGGTGGAGACCAGATCCGGATGACGGAGCAGATACTGTCCCAAGGCCTCCTCGCAGGGCTTGAGGCTTTTCAGGTAAGCGAGAAAATGCCGTTTCTGCTGGCTGTCCATTTGGTCCACGGTGTAAGAATAGGGAGACAGTCGGGAGATGGGGAGACTGTCGGACCAGGCCACGCCCTTTTCCTGGCAGAGCTGCACCAGACGGAGGATGGCCTCGTTGCTGTCGTCCTTCGGGGAAAGCAGCGTCGCGTCAAAGGTCAGATCGTAGGTAGAACGGTTGCTGACCAAGGGCTTTCCGTTCCGGTCCGTGATGATGCCCCGGGAGGCCTCCACCTTTTCCCTGCGAACGATGGAACGAATGGCCTGAGCGGCGTAATCGTCGTAGTGAATCACCTGAACGTCATAAAGAACGAAGAGATAGACAACCAGCGCCAGCACCAGGAACGCAGCCAAAAGGTAAAGCCGCGTATTTTGCATTTCTTTGCGATCCATAGATTGCCTTTCTTTGGAATACAAAACATTGTGAAAAATATATCAATTGAGCATAGAAGCGTCCCTCAGCAAGAACGCAAAGGGGGCCATGGCTCCATGGAATTGTAAAAGAACGAATTCCGGAAGAAGCTCCCAACGAAGCCCGCGGAAACTGCGAAGCAAATGAACACGGCAAAAGGACGCTCAGCACATAAGAACAGGCCCGAGCTCACGGTCAAAGGCTTCGGCGCCGGTCAAACAAACTTCGGTCGTCAGCGTGAGTTTTCCAAAAGACCGAGCGATAGAGAGGCGTCAAAAGGAACGTGAAGGGAAGGGCAATGCAAAATTCCCGCAGGGCCAGCATAGCCCCGGTGCGCCAAGCGGCCTTGCCCAGCATCCAGAGCAGGAGACAGTGAAAGCCATCGGTCAGAGCAAAGGCCACCACGGCGGAAACCGCGGAGCAGAGGAAGCCGGCCGGCAGCCAGCTTTGAGAGAGAAGGCCGGCGCAAAGACCCACCAGAGGAAAAACCAGAGTGTAAAAGCAGGGGATTGGACCCGGCAGCAACAAATCGCAGAGAAGGCCCAGAATCAGGGAAAAGATACTCCCGGCCAAGGGCCCCTCAAAGGTAGCCGGGATAGCGGCCAGCAGAGGATAGAGAAAAGGAATGACGCCCCAGAACTCCAGGCGTTGGAGCAGCCCCCCCTGTACGAGCAGACAGAGAGCCGTAGCGGCGGCATAGAGCAGCCATTTAAAAATGGTTTCGTTTCTGGCAATCATAAAGCCTCCTGTGGCAACGGGAAAAGCGCCCTTGTGCGGCGGGGACGGTGGCCGGACCGGACTGCCGTGTCCCCCGGGGAGAAGAAAGGCAAAGAAGACTTCCGCCGTTGCTCAAGTGACAATTTCGAAGGACTTGATGACAAAAACCTCGGTCAGCGCGTCCAGGTTCACCTCTGGAACCAAAATCGCATAGGAAGCGGCCCCGGAGTCGTCCACTTGAATTTCCTCCACGGAGCCGATCACCAGTCCCGAGGGGAAATAACCGTTAAGACCGGAGGTCTCCACCAGATCGCCGGCCAGCAACTTGCAGTCCGCCACCAGATAGTCCAACCGCAGGCGGTTTTCCCGCATCAAAGTGAAGTCCCCCTGTGCCACGCCCAGGTCCTTGGTCCGGAACACCCGGGCGCCCAGAGAGGTATCCGTGTCCACCAGGGTCAGTACCGTAGACCAGTTGGTTCCCGCCTGGTGAATGACACCCACCAGATTTCCGTATTGATCAATGACGCAGTCGCCCACCTCAATGCCCAGGGAGGTTCCCTTGTTCAGCGTCAGGGAGGAGGTCCAGTTGGTCACCTCGTGCTCCGTGACCATGGCGGCCTCAAAGTCCGTCAGGTCCCGGCGCTGCTTGGTCAGGTTCATCAGATCCCGGAACATGGCGTTTTCCTTCACGTCCGCCTCTGCCTGGCGGATGATCTCCTCCATTCTGGCGATCTGCTGTTTCAGGGCTTCGTTCTCCGCCTGAAGATCCGTGGTATCCTTATAATAATTCTGCAAGTCGTTAAACCAATTGGCCACCGCCGTATACCCCGCCCGGAAGGGCGAGACCAGTACCCCCGCCAGATTGGTAAAAGGGGAGGAGTTGGCACTGAACACCGACATCAGCGCCAAAGCCACCGAGAGAACGGCAGCGGCAAACAATACCCAAAGGCCGTGCTGCTTTAGGAAATTTTTCAAACCAATCACCTTTTGCGAAATTTGACGCAATCCAAGCACTGCCGGAGAACCCGGCGGCGAAACAAGAAGGGACTCTCAAAGCAAATGGACGCCAAACCGCTCCAACATTCGGGCCAGCCGGAGCACCGGCAGACCCATCACATTGAAGAAGTCCCCCTCCAGCCGCTCCACCAGCAGGGCGCCCCGGCCCTGCACGCCATAAGCCCCCGCCTTGTCCATAGGTTCCCCGGTAGCGATGTAGCGCCGGAGCTCCTTCTGGGTGGCGGAGCGAAAGAAGACCCCGGTAGACTCGGACTCCGTCTGGTAATGGTCCCCCTGCCGGAGGGTCACGCCGGTACAGACGGTATGCCGCCGCCCCTGGAGAGCCGTCAGCATTTCCAGAGCGTGGGCCTCATCCCGGGGTTTCCCCAAACGGCTGTCATCCAGAAAGACCATGGTGTCCGCGGTGATGACGATCTCGTCGGGGCCGCAGAGGCTGGCCTCGGCCTTTTCCCGGGAGATGAACTCCACAACCTCCGGCGGCGTCAAGCCCTCGGGAAAGTTTTCCTCAACCTCCGGCACACGGACCAAAAAATTCGTCACGCCGATGCGCTCCAAAAGCTCCCTCCGGCGGGGAGAGCCGGAGGCCAACACGATTTGCGGCATAGTTCCACCTCATTTTGGATATCAAAAGTCCCCGGCTTCAAAACCGGGATGTCCCCCGCGGGAGAGGACCCGCTGTCCGCCTGGAGAGAAAAGACCCTGCGGGGCAATTTCATCTGCCGGTAGAGCCAAAGCCGCCCCGGTTCGGTCCCTGAAGATGCTCTACCCGGACAAAGCGCAGGGGAGGCTGATTTTCCACAATACGGAACTGGCAGAGCCGGGTATTCTTGGGGATGGAGACATCCCGGGTGGCATAAGCCGGCCAGCGCCATTGGTCGCCGTCGCCCCGGTAGGCGAAATCGACCACGCCCATGGAGTTGGCTTGCAGCAACCCATAATTTTTAAAAGTGGAACTCCGGGGAACCACATGGGCCTCGTATCCCTCCGGCAGAGCCACGGCGATGCCCAGGGGAATCAGACGAAATTCCCCGGCCTTCAAATCGAGATCCTCGGCGGCCCGAAGGTCCACCCAGTCGGAGCCGGGAACGCAGCAGAGCTCCTCAAGGTCGCTGACAAAGTATTTGACTTGGATTTCTTTGGTTTCTCTCATAATAACGCTCCAATGCAATCACAAAATGTATAACAATGTCGAAAGTTAACGATTTGTATATGATGTTCCGGGGGAAAGACAAAAGCGTAAAGCTCGAAAAATACTAAAAGTATAATAAATTGGAAAATAAACGAAATGGAAAGATCACCATGAAATACAAACAGTATATTTATAATTAAAGATATCAAATAGTATATTTTCGGTTCTCACTCCACGCCCCGCTGGTAAAGCCCTCTTGTAAAACTCCCCGTTGGTCCGGCGCCGTGTAAATAATCCCGGTAGACCCGAAGGCACTCTTCCGGCGTCTCCGTCGTAAAGCGAAGCCGCGCATAGGCCAGCCCCAAATGCCGGTATTCCGGCCGGTCAGCCAGCCAGAGGCAGCGGCTGTTCTCCACCTCGGTCCGGTGACCGAAGGCGGGAAGAAGGGGAAAGGCCGCACCCGTGCGGTCGTTGAGGAAATTCGGCTGGTCACAACGGCAAGGGCCGCTGTTTTGAATCAGGCAGTTTTCCGTAATCATCAAAGGCAGCCGCCCATAGACGATGGCCTCGGCGGGCAGCAGCTTCCGCATGTCCCGCAGCTGGGCAAAGCGCAGCTCGAAGGACAAACAGGCGGAATCCAGCCCCTTCTCCCGCAGATAGGCCAAAGAACGGCTATTAAACACATTGAATCCATAATCCCCATAGAGCTTCCACCCGTCCTCCCGAACCAAGGGCAGGTGCCCCAGATTTCCCAGGAGGAGTCCGGAGACGCCTAAGCCCCGGGCCTGGTCCAGCCAGCGGCGAAGAAGAGTCTCGTCCCGGTCCCGCCAGACTCTGGGGAGAATGGCGCACCACTCCGCGCCGCACTCCGGCAGAGCGGAAAGGGAGGCCAGAATCTCCAAGGGCACATAGACCCGGGCGGGGTGAAGGTCCAGCAGCTCCCCGGTTATCTGGGAGGCGCTGGACATTGAAACCGTAAAGGCCGGTTCCGTCTCCCCGTAGTCGGTCTCCGGCAGCGGCGGCGGAGGCAGCAGCTCCCGGCGAGAGGGCGGCGCGGACCTGGCGGTGCTGAGGGCGACCAGGGCGTCCCGCCGCAGAGCGTTAACAGCGGCAGCGGAGAGATACAGATTCGGTTCTACCGCCGATTCCACATCCAGACAGCGGTAAGGCGTCCCGCCGGTTTTCCGGAGGCGGGCGGAGAGGTCCTCCGCCGTGAGGCCCCGCCGTCCGGCGGGCTCCGGAACGGGACCTGTAACGGTTACCAAGGTCCCGTGTTCGTCCTCCGCCTGGAGCAGGGAGGGAACCCCCGCTTTCACCACACAGGTAAAGGAGACGGGAATCCGCCGGTCGGTCTCCGGGGGAAGCGGCTCTTCCGCCGGAGCGGCGTCCTCGGAACGGAAGCCCAGCATCTCCGGGCCCTTCCGTCCCTGCCAATAGGCGTCGGTAAAGCCGGAGCGGGAAAAAGCCCGCTCCAGAATCTCCCGTTCCTGGGATGTGGGCTTCCGTCCCTCCTCCAGAAGCCGGGCATAGATCTCCGTAACGGCAGCCACGTAGCCAGGGCGGCGCATCCGTCCCTCGATTTTCAGACAGGAAACCCCCATCTCCGCCAGTTCTCCCAGATGGTCCGCCATGCAGGAGTCCTTAAGGCTCAAGGGCCGCTGGTTTTTGGCGGGCTCGTTGACCCCGTAAGGCAGACGGCAGGGCTGGGCGCAGCGCCCCCGGTTGCCGGAACGGCCTCCGATGAGGGCGCTCATGGCGCACTGGCCGGAGTAGCACATGCATAAAGCCCCGTGAACAAAGGACTCCACCTCGGCGGGACAGTTTTGGCAAATCGCCGCGGTGTCCTCCTTCGAGCACTCCCGGGCGAGCACCACGCGCTGGCAGCCGTCGGCGGCGATCTCACAGGCGCCGCCGGAGGTAAAGAGGCTCATTTGCGTGCTGGCGTGAAGAGGCAGGTCCGGCAGAGTGCGCCGGAGCAGGTCAAAAAGACCCCAGTCCTGGACGAGCACCGCGTCCACCCCCAATCGGGAGGCGGTGCGGGCGGTTTCCAGGGCCTCGGGCAGTTCCCGGTCCGAGAGAAGAATGTTCAGGGTGAGGAAAACCCGGACGCCCCAAAGGTGGCAATAGGCCACGGATTGAGCGAACTCCTCCTCCGAGAAGTTCCGGGCCCCCCGGCGGGCGTTGAAAGCGCCCCAGCCCAGGTACACAGCGCCCGCACCGTGTTCCACGGCGGTCCTCAGAGCTTCCGGCGACCCGGCGGGGGCCAGCAGCTCCGGCGGGGCGAATTCCCCCGGGAGAAGGCGGCGGGGCCTCACTTGGAGCCTCGGTTGTCCAGCCTCTGCTGGAGACGGACGACCTCCCGCCTGAGTTCGCTCACCTGGCTCTGGGCCTTGCCGGCCTCGTCCAGATAGCCCTTGATTTGGCGGCGGAGCTGCTCGGCGGCGGCCTGAGCCTTAAAGAGCTCGTCGGCGATGTTGGCGGCGGTGAGGACGGCGGCGTCGGTACGGCCCACGTGGGTGCTGCTCAGGACCTCCTCCATTTTGTCGCCCACATAGGCGCCGACTTTCTGCATGTAGGAGGCGGATTCCTCCGCCACAAAGGTGTACTCCTCTCCGCAGATGGTAACGACTACACGGTTCGCCATAAGTAAAGAAACCTCCTTTTGCCGCGGAGGACAGGCTCCGCAGGCGGACTGCGTAATTTAACAGCGTACAGTATAGCACACCCTGAGGAAGGACGCTAGAAAAAATTTGGAATAATCAAAAAAATTTACAATCATTTGCGAGAAACGCCGCCAAAAGGGGAAGCAGTCCGGAAAAAGGGAAACCGGTCGAAAAAAACGGAGGATATTTTCTCACGGCAGGGTTTCCAGGAAAACCAAACCGCGGGAAAAATCCTCCGTCCGTTCAGGGCGCGTTCCATATTGATTGGCCAGGACCGCTCCGGGCCCTCAATATCCGATAATCAGGCCCTTCTCCATGGCGTAAAAGCTGGTCAGTCCCCGGCAGGGAACCAGCTCCACGCTCTTAACCGGCAGATCCTTCAAAATCTGCTCCTTGAGCTTCAGGGCTCCGGGGAGATTTTCGCAGTGGCACACAATGACCTCCGCCCCGGTGCAGTCCTTGCTGTCCCGCATCAGCGCGGTGAGGGCCTGATAGGTTTTGGCCTCTCCCCGGGCCTTGCCGGAGACATGGATGGTCCCCTGAGGCGTGGCGTCGGCGATGACATGGATGCCCAGAGAGTGGAGCAGGGTGCCTACTAAGGGGCGCATCCGCCCGTTTTTGATGAGGTTGTCGAAGTTCTCCAGAGTAAAGCAGGTCCGCAGGGCCGCCTGGTACAGCCGCAGCTGGGAACAGATTTCCTCAAAGTCCCCGCCGGCCTCCAGCAGCGCTTGCGCCCGGCGGATCAGGAGAATCATGGCGCCCGCCGTGGCCTTGGAGTCGATGACGCAGATTTCCTTTTCCGGGTGCTCTTCCAACACCATGTCCCGTCCTGTGAGGGCCGCGTTGTAGGTGCCGGAGAGGTTGGCCGAGATGGTGAAGCACACGGCCCGGTCGGCGCCTTCAAAGGCCTTGGCAAAGGTCCCGGGGGAGGGACAGGCCGTGGAGGCCGCCGCTTTTTCCGTGGACATAGCGCCCAGGAGCTGAGGAACCGCCAGCTCGTCGTTGTCGATAAATTCCCGCTCTCCCACCTGAATGCGCATGGGCACGGTCTCAAAGAGGACGCCGCCTCCCGCAAATTCGCTGGACCGCAGGTCACAGCTGCTGTCGCTTACGATCTTACAAATCATACAACACACCCCGTAATATAGTTTTTAATACTATGTTTAATGTTATCATACAGTATTTTTGCCAAATTGTCAACGGATAAACGGAAAAACCTCCGGGACTTTTCTCCGGTTCGGATAGGCGTTCTAAAGAGAAACCCTCCCCGGAAGAAGGCCGGCCGCCGGCCGGGAAGAGAAGTGGAATTTTTTCTCTTAATCCGCAGTTAACATAACGATGTTGATAACTCTGTGGATAATGTGAAAAACTCTGTGCTTAGAAGGGGTCTCGGAGGGTGACGGAGCGATTATGAAGAAGATTACAAAAGTAACATTTTTCAGAAAAACAGCAGACCGGGCCGGGAAAAGGCGGGAAAGGGCCCCTGTCCCCAGAAGGGCTTGAACCTGGGAAATTCTTATGATATAATCAAACCGTTTCAAAATCCTGGGCAATCCCATAGGTTTCCCCCTATATCCTGTGCCCAGGGACGAAAAAGATACAGGACATGATGCACAACCGTGGAACGCCCACCGGGAGAGGGCCCTTTCCCGTCCCCGCCGCGGCCTTCGCCGGTTTTGCTTGAATGCTTCGGAAGCGGCCTGACGGAAAAAGCGGGTCCCCGGGATTCCCTCGGGTTCACCTGGCGGAACGGTACCGCCCGGTTCGGAATACCGCTTCACACTCCCGGCGGACGCCGCCGGTTTTGGAGGAACTATGGCGAAGAAACAGGATTATGGCAACGACAGCATTTCCGCCCTGAAGGGCGCGGACCGGGTCCGGAAGCGGCCCGGTGTCATTTTCGGCTCCGACGGCCTGGACGGCTGCGAGCACGCGGTGTTTGAGATCCTCTCCAACTCCATCGACGAGGCCCGGGAGGGCCACGGGACGTCCATCACCGTCACCCGTTTCCTGGACCGCAGCGTGGAGGTGGAGGACGCGGGCCGGGGCTGCCCGGTGGACTGGAACGAGAAGGAGCAGCGCTTCAACTGGGAGCTGGTCTTCTGCGAGCTGTACGCCGGGGGCAAATATGATAACGTGTCCGGGGACAACTACGAGTTCTCCCTGGGCCTCAACGGCCTGGGCTCCTGCGCCACCCAATATGCCTCCCGCTATATGGACGTCACCGTCTGGCGGGACGGCTTCGAGTACCGTCTCCGCTTCGAGCGGGGGGAGATCGTGGGGGAGCTGCAAAAAACCCCCCTGCCCAAGGCTCAGGCCAAAAAGACCGGAACCCGGACCCGCTGGCTCCCGGACCTGGATGTGTTCACGGACATCAGCATCCCTGCGGAGTATTTCTCCGGCGTGATGAAGCGCCAGGCCGTGGTAAATGCCGGAATTACCTTCCACTTCCGCAACGAGACGGAGCCGGGGACCTTTGAGGAAACGGAGTTCGTCTATGAAAACGGCATCGCCGACTATGTTGCCGAGTTGGCCGGGGAGACCAGCCTGACCTCGCCAGCCTTCTGGCAGGCGGAGAAGAAGGGCCGGGACCGGGCGGATAAGCCGGAGTACAAGGTGAAGCTGTCGGCAGCCTTCTGCTTTTCGAATAAAGTAAATGTGGTGGAGCACTACCACAACTCCAGCTGGCTGGAGCACGGGGGAAGCCCGGAGAAGGCCAGCCGCTCCGCCTTTGTCTCCGCCGTGGACAAGTACCTCCGGGAGCAGGGGAAGTACCAGAAAAACGAGAGCAAGGTCACCTGGGCGGATGTGGAGGACTGCTTGATTCTGGTCACCAGCAACTTCTCCACCCAGACCAGCTATGAGAACCAGACGAAAAAGGCCATTACCAATAAGTTTGTCCAGGAGGCCATGACGGAGTTCCTCCGGACCAACCTGGAGATTTACTTCATCGAAAACCACTTCGACGCGGAGAAGATCGCGGAACAGGTGCTCTTGAACAAGCGCAGCCGGGAGAAGGCCGAGGAGGCCCGGCTGAACATCAAAAAGAAGCTCAGCGGAAGCGTGGACATCGCCAACCGGGTCCAGAAATTTGTGGACTGCCGGACAAAGGACGTGGAGCGCCGGGAAATCTATATCGTGGAGGGCGACAGCGCCCTTGGCAGCGTGAAGCTGGCCCGGGACTCGGAGTACCAGGGGATTATGCCCATTCGGGGGAAGATTCTGAACTGCCTGAAGGCGGACTACGCCCGGATTTTCAAGAGCGAGATCATCACAGACCTGATCAAGGTCCTGGGCTGCGGCGTGGAGGTCCAGAACAAGCACGTGAAGGATGTGTCCTCCTTCGACCTGGGGAACCTCCGCTGGAATAAGGTGGTCATCTGCACCGACGGCGACGTGGACGGCTTCCAGATCCGGACGCTGGTGCTGACCATGCTCTACCGGCTGACCCCCACGCTGATTCGGGAGGGGTATGTGTATATCGCGGAGACCCCCCTCTTTGAGATCAACTGCGGGGAGAAGACCTGGTTTGCCTACTCCGACAAGGAGAAGAACGACATCGTGAAGGAGCTGGAGGGGAAGAAATATAAGATTGACCGCTCCAAGGGCCTTGGTGAGAACGACCCGGATATGATGTGGCTGACGACGATGAACCCGGAGACCCGGCGGCTCATCCGGGTGATGCCGGAGGACGTGGAGCGGACGGCCCAGGTGTTTGACCTCCTGCTGGGGGACAACCTCCAGGGGCGGAAGGACCATATTGCCGAGAATGGGTATAAGTATCTGGAGATGGCAGACATTTCCTAGGGGCGGCCTAGAGCCGCCAGAGGGCCCCGCCCTCTGGACTCCCGCCAGGGGAAACCATTTTCCCCTGGACCCCTCTCATGTATTTTTGTGATAAATCCCTCTTTCCATGAAATCCTGGTGCAAAAGCCACCTCATATAACCGGACCGGGTACGCAGGGTTTCATATGCCAACCGAGTCAAATGTTCATGGTCTTTTACCGTCATGGTTACACACACCCGCTTACTAAATTTATCATGTTCGGCTACTTTGTGTTCCTCCTTGCAGGATAATAAAATATGGTCTTATTGATGCACCCAGCATACATGATAAATCTCAGGTAGTCAAGAGGATGCCTGATAATTCTCGCATATTGTGAAATATATTAAACAGTGGAGGTTGTCATTGTGGAACATACACAAAGGATTCTGCGCATTCTGGAGGAGAGAGAAATCACCGGATATAAGGTGTCAAAGGCAACTGGCCTTTCGGACAGCATATTCAGCAAATGGAGGGAAACGCCCTCTTCCAAAATAAGATCGGAAGTTCTTGTCTTGATTGCCGACTACCTGAACTGCTCCGTCGATTACCTCCTTGGCCGGACCGAGAACCCCAACCTGAATAAATAGTGGAAAGGGCAGAATCATGCCAAAGAAGAAAACACCCGAAACCGGAAAGCCCAAATCCGGGAACCCCAATTTTCCCGGCAAGATTCCCGGCTATATGCAGGAGGCCCTGAAATGAAAAACGCGCTCTACGTTCTGGCGGCGTCCATCCTGGTGTCCGCCCTGGCCCTGTGCTGGGCCGTCAAAACCGCCGCCCCGGCTGTCCCGGAGGACTGGCAGGCGGAGGTCTGCGCCCGGGTTCGGGACATGGTGTTGGCCCGGGAGGTCATCCCCGCCGACTATCTCCGCTGTCTGGACCAGGACTTGGCGGCCCGGGCGGAGGAATACAACAGCGAGACCGCTAATTTGAAAAGCCAGTACACTGTTTACGCCAAGGAACATATCCACGGCATGTTCGAGTATTACCGGACCGAGGAGCCGGAACGGCTGAACTACTTCGCCAGCGAGGAGCTGGTCTGCGAGGCGGCGGCGCACCTGGCCCGCTGTGCCCTCTACCGGAACCCCCAGCAGCTCTATTACGAGGACCCCGCCATGGCCTACGCCCTCTCCGGCGAAGCGGGAGGCTCCGGCACCCTGTGGGCCAACGCAGTTCACCAGGGCTTCCAAGCGGGGGGAAATCTCGTTATGGAAGTTGAGGCCTACCTGGATCAGGTGGACGAGTTCATGGACGCGCTGGGCGGGGCCGCGTAGCGGGGGCCGGGGGTTTCCCTGTCCAAACCGAATCTTTAAGTAAGGAATAAACCATCATGCCAAAGAAGAAAACACCCGAAACCGGAAAGCCCAAATCCGGGAACCCCAACGTCCTGGGCCTCCACGCCGCGGTGGTGGAGCAGCCCATCACCGATACCCTGGAAACCAACTACATGCCCTACGCCATGAGCGTCATCGTCTCCCGGGCCATCCCGGAGATCGACGGCTTCAAGCCCTCCCACCGCAAGCTCCTCTACACCATGTACAAAATGGGTCTCCTCAACGGGGCCCGGACCAAGTCCGCCAACATCGTGGGCCAGACCATGCGCCTCAACCCCCACGGCGACGCCGCCATCTACGACACCATGGTCCGCCTCTCCCGGGGCTACGGGGCCCTGCTCACTCCCTTCGTGGACTCCAAGGGCAACTTCGGCAAGCACTACTCCCGGGACATGTCCTGCGCCGCCCCCCGGTACACCGAGGCCAAATTGACGGCCATCTGCCAGGAGCTCTTCCGGGACATCGACAGCGACACCGTGGACTTCGTGGACAACTACGACAACACCATGAAGGAGCCCGCCCTCCTACCCACCACCTTTCCCAACATCCTGGTCTCCGCCAACATGGGCATTGCCGTGGGCATGGCCTCCCAGTTCTGCGGCTTTAATTTAAAAGAGGTCTGCGACACGGCGGCGGCCTATCTCAAGAACCCGGACTGCGACCTGCTGGACACCCTGCTGGCGCCGGACTTTCCCACCGGCGGGGAGCTGATCTGCGACCGGGACGCCCTCCGGGACATCTACGCCACCGGCCGGGGCGGCGTGAAGGTCCGGGCGAAATGGCGCTATGTAAAAGCGGAAAACCTCATCGAAATCACGGAGATTCCCTACTCCACCTCCACCGAGGCCATCCTGGACAAGGTGGCGGAGCTCATCAAGGCGGGCAAGGCCAAGGAAATCGCCGACATGCGGGACGAGACGGACCTCTCCGGCCTCAAGCTCGCCATCGACCTCAAGCGGGGAGCGGACCCGGACAAGCTCATGGCCCGCCTCTTCAAGCAGACCCCCCTGGAGGATGCCTTTTCCTGCAACTTCAACGTCCTCATCGGCGGGATGCCCCGGGTGCTGGGGGTCCGGCAGATCCTGGAGGAGTGGACCGCCTGGCGCACCGAGTCCGTCCGGCGGCGGGTGTTCTTCGTCCTGGGGAAGCGGAAGGAAAAGCTCCACCTCCTCAAGGGCTTGAAGCGCATCCTCCTGGACATCGACAAGGCCATTCAAATCATCCGGGAGACGGAGGAGGAGTCCGAGGTTATTCCCAACCTGATGATCGGCTTTGGAATTGACCAGGTGCAGGCGGAGTACGTGGCGGAGATCCGGCTCCGGAACATCAACAAGGAATATATCCTGAAACGGGTGAAGGAGACCGAGGCCCTACAGGAGGAGATCGACGACCTGGAGGACATTCTCCAGGACCCCCGGCGGGTGAAGAAGATCATCCTGGAGGAGCTGAAGGACGCGGCGAAGAAATACGGCGAGCCCCGCCGTACCGCCATCATCTATGCCCATGAGCTTCCCGCTCCGGAGGAGGACGAGGGCCCGGAGGAGTATCCGGTCCATGTGTTCCTCTCCCGGGAGGGCTACTTTAAGAAGATCACCCCCCAGAGTCTGCGGATGAGCAATACCCAGAAGTACAAGGAGGGAGACGGCCTCCGCCAGACCTTTGAGACCACCAGCCACGCCGAGGTGATGTTCTTCACGGACAAGTGCCAGGTCTACAAGACCCGCCTCAGCGAGTTTGACGACGCCAAGGCCAGCGTCCTGGGGGACTACCTCCCGGCGAAGCTGGGCATGGACCCGGGGGAGAGTGTGGTGTTCATGGTCCTCCCCGGGGACTACTCCGGGGGCCTCCTCTTCTTCTTCGAAAACGGCAAGGCGGCCCGGGTGGAGATCAAGGCCTATCAGACCTCGTCGAACCGCCGGAAGCTCACCGGGGCCTACTCCGACAAGTCCCCCCTGAAAGCCATTCTCCGGGTGGACAGGGACATGGAGCTGGCGGTTTGCTCCTCGGAGCCCCGGTGCCTGATTTTCCACACGGCCCTGCTGGCCCCCAAGACCACTCGCTCCACCCAGGGCGTGGCGGTGATGACCCTGAAGCCCAAGTACCGTCTGGAGTCCGCCCGGCCTGTGGAGGAGACGGCCATCGCCAACCAGAGCCGCTATCGGGTCCGGGCGGTGCCGGCGGCGGGAGCCCTGCTGCGGCAGGAGGACACGGGGGAGGTCCAACTGGGCCTTTTGGATGGGGATTCCTGACCCCAAAATCGGAGGTGACCATGAAACAGCGTCTGAAAAGTTACGCTCTCATCACGCTGGGCTCCGTAATCTACGCCTTGTCCTTCGATTGGTTCGTGGCTCCCAATCACTTTGCCATGGGCGGTGTCACAGGTCTGTCTCAGATTCTGAATCACCTGTTTCCCACCCTCACCGTTGGCGCGGCCTCGGCGCTGATGAACGTGCCGCTTTTTCTCATCGGCTGGAAGAAGCTTGGGGGACATCTGCTGGTCGGCAGTTTGTACGCCGTGGCGGTGAGCAACGCTGCCATTGACGGGTTAAACCTCCTTTTTGTTTTCCAGCCCATGGACCCTGTTCTGGCGGTGATCTTCGGCGGCGGAGTGATGGGTGTGGGACTGGGACTGGTCTTTGCCCAGGGAGCTACCACCGGTGGAACCGATATTGTAGTCAAGCTTTTGAAGCTGAAATGGCCCTGGCTGCCTACGGGGAAGCTGGTCATGATCCCGGATACCGCTGTCATGCTGTTGGTGTCCGTGACCTTTGGACAGTCCAGCGCCCTGCTGTATGGGCTGATCCAGCTTTATGCCTGTTCCAGAGCTATGGACACTGTGCTCTACGGCGCGGTAGACTCCCGGGTGGCCTACATTATTTCCGACCATTGGCAGGAGATCGCGAATACGCTTCTCCGAGAGCAGGACCGGGGCGTGACCCTTCTCCAGGCTCAGGGGGCGTACACCGGGGTGGAGAAACAGGTGCTGATGGTTGCCTTCAAGCAAAAGGAGATTGTCGATATGAAACGCCGGGTCTACGAGCTGGATCAGAAGGCGTTCTTGATTGTCTGTGACGCCCGAGATGTGCTGGGCAACGGTTTTTCCCCTTACCGGAGGGAAGAGTTATGAAGAATACAAGGAGGGCGCAGTCATGAATTTTGACGCCGTAAAACAAAACCTGGAGAAGCGGGGTTACACCGTCCGGGTCTTCTCCACCGGAAAAGAGACCGCGGATTTCCTGGACGCCGCCATCGACGGAAAGTCCGTGGGCTTTGGCGGTTCCGCCACTTTGGACGCCCTGGGCGTTTATGAGCGCCTGGGAAAGCACAACGAAACCGTCTGGCATTGGAAGTGGGAGGACCCCGCCGCCGCCCGCCGGGAGGCTATGACGGCGGACGTGTACCTGACCTCCGTCAACGCCCTGGCGGAGACGGGAGAGCTGGTGAACATCGACGGCGCGGGAAACCGGGTGGCCGCCACGCTGTTCGGCCACGAGAAGGTCTACTACGTCATCGGCCGGAACAAGCTGGCCGCCACTTATCACGAGGCCGTCTGGCGGGCCCGGAACGTCGCCGCCCCGCAGCGGGCCCGGCAGCTGGGGAAGAAGACTCCCTGCGCCGTGAAGTGCGACCGCTGCTACGACTGCAAGAGTCCGGAGCGCATCTGCCGGGGGTTTGTGACCCTCTGGGGCCCCATGATGGGCATGGAGGCGGAGGTGCTGCTGGTGGATGAGGACCTGGGGCTGTAAAAGGAAAGGGACCGGGAATTTGGCACGCCGCTGAGGAGGGGGCGCTTATGAAATGGATTGGGCTCCTGCTGTCCGTTTGTCTGTTAGCGGGCTGCGCGCCGCTGCTGGAGCGGACCTATGCCACCGCGGAGCCTCATAGCAGCAAGTTTTGGGAGAGTGAGGCCGCCGGAACGCTTCGGGCGGAGAATCACCAGGACGTTGTGAACGATTTGCTGCTGCTGATCGGCCAGCACCGGGAGACGGCCACGCTGCGGCTATACAATTTTGAGAGCGACCTCACCGTGGCGGACACTCTGGAGCGGGCGACCACGGAGATTCAGCAGGAGACCCCCATGGGGGCCTATGCCGTGGAGTATATCACCGCCGCCAGCCACGCCCAGCGGGGGTATTATGAAGTGGCGGTCCGCATCAGCTACCGCCGGACCCTGGAGCAGCTCCAGGCCGTGGTGAACGCTACCAGCCCCGAGGCCCTGTACAGTCTTCTGGAGGCGGCGCTGGACGAGGAGAAAACGGAGCTGGCCGTCCGTATGGGCTATTGGGGCGAGGATGGGCAGACCCGGGTGACGGACACCATGACCCAGCTCCGGGAGGAGCGGGAGCTGGCGGAGACCACGCCCTGGGTGGTGAACTACTATCCCGACAGCGGGAATCCGGGCCTGGTGGAGTTCCTTCTGGACCCGCCGGAGGAGCTCTCCGGAGAGACGGACGCGGCCTTCGGCGAAGACGGGGAGGCGCTGGCCGGCGGGGAAGGGGAGACGCCTCCCGCCGGAGACGGGGAGCTTGCTCCGGAGGGCGGCGAAGCGCCGGCGGAGGATGAACAGCCGGAGAAGGCCCCGGAGGAACCGGCCCAGGACCCCTCCGGCGAGCCGGAGGAGACGCCGGAAGGAAAGACGGAAAAAGGCGGCTAGGGAACGACTGGCCGCCTTTTTCGAAGCGTGAAAATCATGGAGGATGGAAGCTCTCAGCTTCGCCACGTCGGCGGCGGAGGGCGGAGAATTATTTGTGGAAAGATTTTTCCGCAAAGGGCTTGACAAAGGGGGAAAGCTCTGCTAAAATACTCCTTGTTCTTGCGGCGCTGCGCAGTTGTTGACAATCCCTCCGGCTTGCGTGCGCGGCGTACAATATGCGGGCATAGCTCATCTGGTAGAGCGCCACCTTGCCAAGGTGGAGGTAGCGAGTTCGAGCCTCGTTGCCCGCTCCAGCTCAGAAAAAGTCCTAAGGCGATGAAAAAAGCCTTGGGGCTTTTTTCGTGCGCCGGACGGACTTTTTCTTCGCTTCCCACCGCAAACGCTTCGCCGGTTTGCGGTGGGGGAGCCCCTGAGGATTTTTTGTGGGCCGCCCCGTTGGGGCGGTAAGGGGGCAAAAAAGCCCTTGCACTTTGGAAAAAAGATGGTATACTATAAATTGTCAGAATGTCTTTTGAGCCGCCTCCTCTTAGGGCGGCAATTCGGATATGAGGTGATCTTATGATTGGCGGAATTTCAGGCGTTGGGAGTTTTGGAATGGGGTCCGTCGGGTCGTTTTACCGGTCCCAGCTGGCGGAGAATTTGCAGAATGCGCAGCAGGCCCAGAAGGGCGGCCAGGCTTGGACGTCCCGGAAGAACGCCTCTCCCGAAACGCCGGTGGAGCCCGTCCGGGCCGTGCGTCCCATTTCCCGGGATGAGGCCTCTTTGCCGGAGCTGACCCAGCGGCTGGAGAACGACCCCGCCGCTATGGCCGGGAGGATGCGCATGAAGCGGGGCGATGTAAACCAGGAGGGCCTCTTCGTGGAAGAGGGGGAAAACACCTCTCCGGTTCTTGGCGCGAAGCAAAACACGCTGGAGGGCCGTCTTTCCAAGGCGGAGACCGCCCTGGCCAAGGACGATCTGAACGGAGCGGAGGCCGTGCTGAAGCAGGGCGCGCCGGAGCTCCCCGGCCAGAAGGACGAAAAGGGCCTCCCCGGCGATGAGGACGCGCTCCCCAAGGAGAAGGCCGTGGACGGCAAAGACGTCCAGGGGGCCGAGAGCGCCCAGAAGGCCTTGGAAGAGGGCGAGTGCCAGACCTGTGAGGAGCGGAAGTATCAGGACGGGTCCGACGATATGGGGGTTTCCTATCAGACGCCTACCAACATCAAGCCCGAGCAGGCGGCTTCCGCCGTCCGGGGTCACGAGATGGAGCACGTCTACCGGGAGCAGGCCAAGGCCGATCGGGAGGGCCGGAAGGTGGTCAGCCAGAGCGTGACCATGCATACGGGGATCTGCCCGGAGTGCGGCAAGTCCTACGTCTCCGGCGGCACCACCCGCACCGTCACCAAGGCGGATACGGACAACGCCGCCCAGCAGGACGCTGCCCGGCAGAACGAGGAGGACCAGAAAACCCGGGTCCCCTTCTCGGCGGTGGCGTGAGAGAGATTGCCATTTTAAGGGAATGGTTCCAATAGAGCTCCGTTACCGGAGCTCTATTCTTGTATGAATTCCGGGCTCTGCCGCCTCTGGCGGCGGAGCGGATTTGGGCTTCAAGTCCTTCCGGGCGGAGGACTGGGGATGAATTCGAGGGCTCCCGAATTCGGATGAGCTGTCCTGGGGGCCTTTTTTCGAGAACAGGAAAAAAAGAAGATCCTGCAACCTTTTCCCTGGAAATTTCGTCTATATGGATAAAGGCCCCCTGGAAGACGGGGCGGAAAAGGAGGATACGAGGATGAAACGAGGACTGGCCCTGTTTCTTGCGGCATTGCTGACGGCCCTGACCCTCACCGCTTGCGGCGGCAGCGCCGGGGGGAATTCCAGCGCCTCTTCCGCTGACCACTGGGAGGAAGACAATTGGAAGGCGGAGGCGGAGGAGCTTGGCTTTGGCGCCTCCGCCGCCGGCGGGGCTCCCGCCGAGCCGCAGGAGACCCCCCAGGTGGATGCCGAGGATGGCGCCGCCCAGAACCCTCTGGCCAATGCCAAGATGGTCTACACCGCCGACATGGAGGCGGAGACCATGGACTACGATGCCTGCGCCGCCGGCCTGGAAGCCCTGGTGGAGGAGGCGGGAGGCTATCTGGAGTACGCTTCCACCGGCAGCTACGGCGACGGCCGCCGGAACGGCCATTACACCGTCCGGATCCCCGCGGCCCAGTTTCACGGCTTTTTGAAGCGGGTGGGCGAAATCGGCCACATCGTCAGCAAGAGCCAGTACGCCGAGAACATCAGCGAGAGGTACTACGATACCGAGAGCCGCCTCCTGACCCAGAAGACCAAGATGGAACGGCTCCAGGCCCTGCTTGCCAAGGCGGAGAAGATGGAGGACATCATTGCCCTGGAAAGCGCCATCGCGGAGACGGAGCTCCAGATTGAACAGCTGACGGGCTCCCTCCGGCACTACGACGCACTGGTGGACTTCGCCACCGTGGAGATTCAGCTTCGGGAGGTGCTGCGGCTGTCCACCGTGGAGGAGGCCCCGCCCTCCTTTGCCAGCCGTCTGGGGAACGCCTTTGCCGGCGGCCTCCGGAGCTTCGGGGATTTCCTACAGGATCTGGCCATCTTCCTGGCCTACAACTGGATTTGGCTGGTCCTCCTGGCGCTGGTGCTCTTACTGGTGGTCCGGATATCCAAGCGGCGGCAAGCCCGGCGGGGGGAGACCTTCCGGGAGGCGGCCCAGAGAGAGCCGTGGGGACCCATGGGCTTCCGGCGGAAGAAGGACGGAAAAAACCCGGATGACAAAACGCCAAAAGACTGATATACTGAGGGGGCGGACGGACAGTCCGTCCCCGGTTTTTTTTAAGATACGCAAGGAGGATGCTGCTATGAAACTCACCTGGCTGGGCCACGCCTGTTTCCTGGTGGAGGAGGCGGGCTACCGAATTTTGCTGGATCCCTATACCGGCGTGGAGGGCTATCCCCCTCTGTGGCAGACCGCCGGCCGGAGCGGCGCTTTGATCGAGGGAGTTCTGGACGGCCCTCCGGATGAGCCAAGGATTCCGGTTCACAAAATCCTGTGCAGCCACGGGCACTTTGACCACTGCGCCGCGGACCAGGCGAGGCTGCTGCCCGAGACGTCCGGACCCTTTGCCCTTCGTGCCGTGGAGACCTTCCACGACGATCAGGGCGGGGCCCTCCGGGGAACGAACACGATTCACGTTCTTTCGGCGGGCGGCGTCACCGTCGCCCATCTGGGGGACCTGGGCCACCGGCTCTCGCCGGAGCAAATTGCCGCCGTGGGCACGCCGGACGTTCTACTGGTTCCCGTAGGCGGCGTCTACACGGTGGACGCCCGGGAGGCCAAGGCCGTCTGCGAGACGTTGAATCCCCGGTGCGTGATCCCCATGCACTACCGCCACGCGCCCTATGGCCTGCCCAACGTGGCCGGGGTGGAGGAGTTCCTTGCCCTGTGGCCCCAGGTCCGGCGGCTGGAGGGCCCGTCCCTGGAAGTGGACGGCAGCGCCCGGGGCGTCATCCTTCCAAAATTCTGTGAGGAGAATTGACCATGTATTCCTACATTTTATTCGATCTGGACGGCACGCTGACGGACTCCCGGGAAGGGATTTTGAATTGCGTCCGGGCCGCCATAGAAGACTACGGCGACCCGGTGCCGGAGGAGGAGACCCTGCTTCGCTTCATCGGCCCTCCGCTCCAGGACTCCTTTGTCCGCTTTTGCGGCTACAGTCCCGCCAAGGCCGCCCAGGCGGTGGAGCGGTTCCGCAGCCGCTATGAGCCCGTGGGCCAGTATGAGAACCAGGCTGCCCCGGGGATGGAGGCGATGATGGGCCGCCTTCGGGAGAAGGGCTATGTGCTGGCCCTGGCTTCCTCCAAGCCCCAAAACCTCTGCGACTCCATTTGTGCCCGCTTCGGCTTTGCGCCCCACTTCTCCGCCCTGGTGGGCAGCCCCCCCAAGGGGGACTGGGAAAAGGCGGACGTCATTCGGGAGGCCTTGCGGCAGCTGGGATTGACGGCGGCGGACACCGCCCGGGTGCTGATGGTGGGAGACCGGAAGTTCGACGTGCTGGGAGCCCGGGCCTGCGGTGTGGACTGCGCCGGAGTGGAGTTCTTCGGCTACGCGCCGCCGGGAGAATTGCAGGAGGCCGGGGCCGTGGCGGTGGTGTCCACGGCGGAGGAGCTGGAGGCCTTCATCCTGGCCCACTGACGGCTCCCTTCCTGTTCGGGTCAACAGGGAAGAGGGTCAGCTCCTCACCGCCGCCCCAGAGGGCCAGAAAGACCTCGCTTTCGTCCCGGTAGCCCTGGCGGAGGAGGCAGCGGCGGACCCAGGCGTCCTCTTTTCCGGACTGGCGCAGGTTCCCCGTCAGGAGTTTTCCGTCCATGATGAAGGGCGTCTGCACCTGGGACTGTTTGAGGTTCATGTTCAGATCCGCCGGTGTGGCGGGGCGGTCCGTCTCCTTGGGCAGAAAGCTGACGGTGCCGTTGTGCTCGAACACCGCCGTTTGAAGCTGGCTCAGGTCGAACCAGCCGCCAATGCGGCAGTAAGTGAGAAATTCGTTTAAATCCAGTTTGGCCTTTTTCAGGTTCTCCCGGTAAATCACCCCATCCGCCAGCAGGACTAGGGGCCTCCCGGTGATCAGGGCCCGGACTTTCAGGGATTTGCAGGTGAGAATGGAGATGCCCGCGGCCACCAGACCGTAGACGATCAGGGCCGTCAGGGGCTTGTGGGGGGTTTCCAGCTCCGTGGCCAGCTCCGCGGCGGCGGAGCCGATGGTGATGCCCACCACGTAGTCAAACATGGTCATCTGGGATACCTGCTTGGCCCCCATCAGCTTCGTCAGCAGGAAGAGGGCCAGGATGGACAGCAGGGTGGTCAGAACGGTCGTGCCCACGTCTTGCAGAAGTTCCATAAAAACGCCTCCCTTGGCAAATGTCAGTTGGTGACAGTATGCCGAGGGAGGCGTTTTTTATGCGGGGCCGCCGGAGAGGGCCTCTTCGTAAAGGCCGATTTTCTCGTCCAGATTCTTTAAATACCCGTCCCACCGGCAGCGCTGCTCCAGCACATAGGTCCGGTGGGCTCGCAGCATTTCCAGCCGCTGAGGCAGGGTGGCGTCTCCGCCGTAGCGCAGCTTGGCGTAACGGCGGATGTCCTTCAGGGGCATTCCGGTCTCCTTGAGGCGGCGGAGGAACTGAATCCAGGCGACGTCCTCCCCGGCGTAGTTCCTCCGGCCGGCGCTGTCCCGGGAGACCCGGAGCAGCTCCTGCTTCTCGTAATACCGGAGGGTGCTCTCCGGCAGCCCCACGCGTTTGGAAATTTCTCCGATGGTCATTTGAACGCTCCCCTCAGAAAAGTCTTGACATAAACCATGGTTTAAGGTTTACGCTTTACATCTCAAAAGAATTAAGGAGGAAACCGAAATGGAACAAACACGACTGGAACGGGGGATGGAGCTGCTGGAGCGGATTGACGGCCGGGGCGGCAAGGAGGTTCTCCGTTCTCTGGAGGAAATCGCGCCGGACCTGGGGCGCTACATCGCGGAGTTTGCCTTTGGAGACATTTACAACCGGCCGGGGCTGAGCCTGGAAGAACGGGAGCTGATTACGTTGGCCAGCCTCCTGACCGCCGGGGGCTGCGAGGCCCAGCTGGAGGTTCATCTCAGGGCCGCCCTTCACGTCGGCATACTGCCGGAAAAGATTGTGGAGGGACTTATGCAGTGCGTTCCCTACACGGGCTTTCCCCGGGTGCTGAACGCCGTGTTCGCCGCCCGGCGGGTCTTTGCCGAAGGGGGGGGCTGGACCGGGGAAACCGTCATAAGGAATGTCCGGTCTTTTCCGGCTCCTGGGGCCGGGTGTCCCGCCCGGCGGCGTGGTGGTTCGTGTGGACGTTGATGTATTGGGCCTTGAGCTTGGAGTGGAGGATTCTCTGGCTGGAGTAGAGACCGTTGTAGCCGGAGAGCACGTAGCTGACGCAGCAGGCCAGGGCCAAGGGCAGCGTTCCCGTCCCGCCGAAGAGCTCTACCGCCAGAAAAATGGAGGCCAGGGGACAGTTGGAGGCTCCGCAGAACAGCGATACCAGACCCACCGCGGCGGAGAAGCCCGCCGGAAGGCCCAGAAAGGGGCCCACCAGGCAGCCAAAGGTCGCCCCCACAAAGAAGGAGGGCACCACCTCGCCGCCCTTAAAGCCCGCGCCCAGGGTGACGGCGGTGAAGATTAGCTTCCAGAAGAAGGCGGCGGGCCGGACCGTCCCCTCTTCCACCGCGGCGGCGATGACCTCCATGCCGGCGCCGTTGTAGTCCCCGGAGCCGCAGAGGAACGTCATGGCCACCACGGCGCAGCCTCCGGCGGCGGCCCGAATCCAAGGACAGGGCAGACGCTTTGCCAGCCAGTGCTCCACCCAGTGAAGAACGCCGCAGAAGACGGTGGAGAGCTGGGCGCAGAGGGCCGCCAGAACCGCGCAGCGGATCAGCAGGGCGGCGTCCGTGGCCGGAGCGGCAAGGTGAAACTGAGTGGGAGCCACCCCCATCAGAAGGGAAATGCCGTAGGCCTCCAAAGCCGCCACCATGGAGGGGAGGAGGGCGGCGTGGTAGAAGGAGTCCACACTGACCACGGCGATGGCAAAGATGACGGCGGTCAGAGGCGTGCCGAAGAGGGCGGTGAAAAAGGCGGCCATGCCGGTGGTGGTGGCAACCCGGAGGTCGGCCTCGTCCAGGCGGCAGAGCTTTCCCACCTGAAAGCCCAGGGTTCCGCCCATCTGAAGGGCCGCGCCCTCCCGTCCGGCGGAGCCGCCGCAGAGATGGGTCAATACGGTTCCCAAAAAAATGGAGGGCAGAAGGAGAATGGGGATGTGCCCGCCCTTGTGGACCTCGTCAAAGATGTCGTTGGTGCCCTGGCCCTCGGTTTTGAGAAGCTTGTAGAGGGCCACGATGGCAAGGCCCGCCAGGGGCAGGCAGAAGAGCAGCCAGGGCTGGAGCGCCCGGAGCTCCGTTACCTTCTCCACGGCGATATGAAACAACGTGCCCAGCAGCCCGCAGGAGACGCCGGTGACGCTGGCCAGCAGCAACCACTTGGAGATGGCGCGGCAATAGAGAACAGTTTGGGACAGGCAGATCTGGAAATACTCTTTCAAAACGTTGGCCATGGGAGGGGGCTCCTTTCGGTTCTCGCGGAAGGGGGTTAAGATTTTGTTAAGGATCATGGCATCATCATACCATGTCTTTTCAAAAAAATCCACCGGAAATCCGAGGCGCGTCTTTCGAAGGGCCGCCGGAGGAGGTGGTTCCCCAAGAGAATTCGACAAGAAAGGCGGACACGCATGTGCCTCAATCGAAAATTGCCGCCTCCGTTTGAAAGGAGCTCCCATAGGTTCCTCTTGCCATCCTGCGGCGCGTTCCCTATAATAAAAGTGCGGAGATAAAAACACAGCCCGGTCGGTAGTCCGGGCGTGCCCGGGAGCTTGCCGCAGGCCCGGCGCACCAGTAACCTGCCTCCTTTGGTTGTCCGTTCTCCGTGAGCGACTGAAAAGGAGGAACCGCGTATGGAAACCGGATACGCAAAATTAACCGTCTGTTTTGAGGCTCCCTTCTGGATTTGCCTCTATGAGCGGAGCGGCGGCGGAAGCTATGAAGCCTGTAAGCTGACCTTCGGCGCGGAGCCGGGGGACCAAGAGGTTTACGCCTATCTGTTGGAGCACTGGCGGCAACTGCCCTTTAGCCCGCCGGTGGCCACGAAAGCTTCCCCGAAGAAGCCCGTGAACCCCAAACGCGCCCGGCGAGAGGTGCGGCGGCAGACCCGTCCGTCCGCCATAGGGACGAAGGCGCAGCAAGCTCTGGCTCTCCAGCGGGAGAAGGGGAAGGAGGCCCAGGCCAGCCGGTCCCGGCAGCAGCGGGAGGCGGAAGAGGCCCGAAGGTTTGCCCTCCACAGGGAAAAGCGGAAGGAAAAGCACAAGGGACATTAAATTTAGTGAATACAAAAACGCCCCCGCCGGTCCTGATGCGGCAAGGACCGGCGGGGATTTGTTCTACCAGAGTGATCGCACAACGGAAACAGGGCGGACAAATTGTCCGCCCCTACAAGTTTTCTATCGATAGAAAATCAGATGAGGAAAAGGAATCCAGGCCGATTCACCCACCAGGCCAGCGACAGCGGAAAGAGGAATACGCCAAGTCGACAAGCACCAGCCCCCGTTTAACTACGCCGCGGGGAAGTCCTTCCTGTCTCCCGCCAGTCATTCAGGCGCGCCCCCGTATCGTTCCCCCGTACTTCTTTTTCTCTTTTGGACCGTGCACGGCCCGTTTTCTCTTTTTCTTCTGGAAGAAAAAGAGAAAATGGGGGGTGCAAAGCACCAGCCATCTTCATGGCTGAAATCCCCCCGCCCGGAAGGGCGAGAACCAGCCCCCCAAGAGGGCCCCCTCAAATCCCCGTGTCCTCAATCACCTGCGCCTTAATAAGGTTCGTAGAACCACTCTTCCCCAGGGGCACCCCGGCGGTGATCACCACCGTATCCCCGGGCTGGACCAGCCCTTCCTTCACCGCCACCTCCGAGGTGAGAGAAAAAATCCGGTCGGTGGAGTTGACCTCTCCGGTCAGGAAGGGAACCACCCCCCAGCAGATGGACAGCTGCCGCCGGGTCTTCTCCTGCATGGTCAGGGCCGCCACCGGACAGGCGGGGCGGAACCGGCAGATCATCCGGGCGGTTCTGCCGGAGGAGGTCGCCGTCAGAATGGCGGAGGCGTTCAGATCCTTGGCGGTGAGGCAGCAGGTATGAGTAATGGCGTCGTTGATGTTGGAGGTGGTGGCCACCAGCTGCTTTTGGAACTTCCGCCAGTAATCAATGGCCCCCTCCGTCTCCGTAACAATCTCCACCATGGCGCTCAGAGCCTCCAGCGGATACTTGCCCCCAGCGGTCTCGCCGGAGAGCATCACGCAGCCGGTGCCGTCGTAGACCGCGTTGGCCACGTCGGAGACCTCCGCCCGGGTGGGCCGGGGATTGCGCATCATGGAATCCAGCATCTGCGTGGCGGTGATGACGGGCTTGCCCGCCTGAAGGCCCTTGCGGATCATCTGCTTCTGGAGGAAGGGCACCTTGGCGGCGGGAATCTCCACTCCCAGGTCGCCCCGGGCCACCATGATGCCATCGGCGGCGGCCATGATATCGTCGATGTTGTCCACGCCCTCCTGGTTCTCAATCTTGGCGATGATCTTCACCCCGTCGCCGCCGCACTCGTGGAGCACCGCCCGAACGGCCTCCACGTCGGCGGCCCGGCGGACGAAGGAGGCGGCCACGAAGTCAAAATCGTTCTCCACGCCAAAGCGGATGTCCGCCACGTCCTTTTCCGTCAGGGCGGGGAGCTGAATGTGAACCCCGGGAATGTTGATGGACTTGTTGGCGGAGAGGGTTCCCCCGTTCTCCACCAGGCAGACGATGTCGCTGTCCCGGATTTCCTGAACCCGGAGAGCCACCAGGCCGTCGTCAATCAAAATCAACTGCTCCGGAGCCACCTCCTGGTGCAGCTTGGGATAGGTGACGGAGACCCGGCCGGCGGTGCCGGGAACGTCCTCCACTGTCAGAATAAAGGAATCGCCGGCGTTCAGCTCCACGCTCTTGGTCTCAAAGCTCCGGATGCGGATCTCGGGGCCCTTGGTGTCCAGAATCGTGGCGATGGGATAGCCCATCCGGTCCCGGACGGCCTTAAGCATGTTCAGCCGGGCCAGGTGCTCCGGGTGGCTGCCGTGGGAAAAGTTGAACCGCGCGGCGTTCATACCGCCCTTAATGAGGGCGAGAATCATTTCCTCGCTGTCCACAGCGGGACCGAGGGTGCAGATAATCTTCGTTTTTCTTAGCATGTTGAATTCCTCCCGGCTCCCTCCAGCGGGGAGCCTAAACAATAAATGGATACCTCTTATGCTTCCCTATTATACAAGAGTTTGTCCATTTTGAATAGGTAAGAATTCCATAAAATTTACGTAATCGTTTAGCCGGGTATCTGTGGAAGTGCTTGTAGAACCCTCGTTCCCTCAGCCCTCCCAGAAGAGCTCGTCCAGGGTCTTGCCCAGGCAGCGGCAGATGGCGGTGCAGAGCTTAATGGTGGGATTGTAATCTCCCTTTTCAATGGCGTTGATGGTCTGGCGGGAGACCCCCACGGCGTCGGCCAGCTGCTGCTGGCTCAAGTCCAGGGCGGCCCGGGCAGCTTTCATGCGGAGGTTCTTCATTCCGTCTCCTCCTCCCGGTTTCGGAGGAGATGGTTCACGATGTATACAATGAGGATGACCAGGGTGGCCACCCCGATGATGGGATTCACCGCCCGGAAGGTCAGCACGCCGTTCTCCACCAGCCCGCCGGAGGCGGCATACACGCCGCCGAAGCTCAGATTGGCGAGGGTCAGCAGGGTGAAAAGAGTCATGACGGTCCGGGGCTTTTCCCGAAGGCTGAGATAGGCGTCCTTTAAAATGCAGGTGACGGCGAAGACGCAGATGCTGAGGGCCAGACAGAGGGAGACCCCCGCCAGCACGTCGCACCAGGTTCCAAGCACCAGATCCGAGACGCCGTAGGCATAGGCGGAAATCGCCAGGGAGGAGAAGGCGTATTGAAAGGCCTTCCCCCGGGCTCGTTCCTGCCGTTCGTCAAAGTGGGTGTCCAGAACGCGCTTTTTGAATAGAAACATCACGAAGAGCAGCCCCACGAGGACGCCAACCGTAAGGCCAAAGAGGATTCCGGCGGAATAGTGGTTCATAAATTCACTTCTTTCCGTTTGATGCGGTTATCGCTGAATCACCGGCTTTCCCTCCGGATCCAGCAGGGGCGTAAAGCCCGCCGCGTTGCCGTTTCTGTGAAATACGTACTGTACGCCGGTTTCCTTGTCCACCCAGATTTCCATTACCTCAATGGTGCCTTGTTGATATATCTTTTCGAAACGATTCATAGTAGATGCCTCCTGTTTTGTTTGTGTGGACAGTGTAGCACTCAGACGACTATATGTCAAGTATAAATTACAAAAAGACGGATAAAAAGAGGGCCGCAGGGACCGATGTCCTCAGCGGCCCGGGTGTCCGGGAGTGCCGGGGTCCCGGAAGAAGGGGCGTCCGGGAAACGGGCCGCCCAGAGAGACGGCCCGTTTTTCCGGAAGAGCCAAGCCCCGTCTGCCGGGACGTTATTTCTTCTTCCGCTTCTTCTTCCCCGCGTCGATCTCCCCGTAAAGCCAGTTCAGCCCGTCGGAAAGGCCCCCCACCTCGTCGATGAGACCCAGCTTCACCGCCTCTTCGCCATAGACGACGCTGCCCACGTCGGCGGCCATGTCGTCCTTTTTCAGCATCAGGGCCTGAAAGTCTTCGCCAGGGATGTGGCTGTGCCCCGCCACAAAGGCCACAATACGGTCCTGAAGCCGTTGGAAATAGCTGTAGGTTTGAGGCGCGGCAATGACGGTTCCGCTTATGCGGACGGGGTGAATGGTCATGGCGGCGGAGGGCACGGCAAAGCTTCTCCGGGCCGCCACCGCCAGAGGCACGCCGATGGAGTGGCTGCCTCCGAGGACGATGGAAACCGTGGGCTTGGTCATGCCGGCGATGAGCTCGGCGATGGCCAGGCCGGCCTCCACGTCACCGCCCACGGTGTTCAGCAGAAAGAGGACCCCCGCCACCTCGCCGGACTCCTCCAGCTTGGCCAGGAGGGGGAGCACGTGTTCATATTTCGTGGTCTTGGTGCCGGAGGAGGCGGTCATGTGGCCCTCGATCTGACCGATGATGGTGAGGCAGTAGATGTTTCCATGGGGCGTGGCCGTCATGGCGGAGCCGAAGTCCAAAATGGCCTGAGTGGCCTCGCCAGGGCCGCCGGACTCCTGTTCCGGTTCGGAATGTTGTGTGGGTTTGGTCATAAAATCCCTCGCTTTCCCCGGTATTTTCCGCAGTTTTTTGGAAAATAAACATGTGCGGTCCGACGTTCACGGTTCCGCGGCCGGTTTTTCTTCGGAACCTTACAAGACTGTAAGATATGGAGGCAAATTGTAAGGAGAATCAATGGCAGGGCCCTCCCGATCTTGGTATACTGACATCAGTTCCAAGGGAACAGAAACACAGAATGGGAGGAAAACAATCATGATGAATTATATTTCGAACGCGGCGGCCTTCTTTACGGGAAAAGGGATGCGGTCCGGCCTGAAGGGATTGCTTCTGGGGTGCCTGGCAGTGGCGGTAATCATTGCGGCGCAGATGGGCCTGAGCGTTCTGGTTGGTTTCCGGACGGCTGAGATTGTTGGAAAGACCGTTTGTATCGCCCTGTTTTGGTATTGCGTTATCCGCGTGATCCATGTTCGCCGGGAGGCAAGGAGCTGAGGCGGCGAATTGCTGCCCTGCGTGCCGGTTATCTGCCGGACTTCCAATGCATTGATCCGATACACAAAGCCTTGCCGGTGTGCTGCCGGGAACCGTTAAAGACCCGCTGTTGCCGGCGATCCCAGCGCAAAAAACATTGCCCTTACCCGAAAGTCCGGGTAAGGGCAATTGGTTTTCTATCCCTCTTTTGGGCGAATTTCCAAGTAGTAGTGTTCCTGCTCCAAATCCAGGTCCACGGAGGTAATCCCCTCATCCGGGTCCAGCCCCAGGTTCTGCCCCGTCACCTCCACATGTTCCTCATTTTCCAAGACCACCCTCTGGCGGGTGAAGGTCAGACCGGACCCCAGGCGGGTTACCAGATCATAGCCCTGGAGGTCCTGATTTTCCGAGCCGGAACAGGCGTAATCAAAGCTGGGTTCCTTCCAGAACTCCAGGGTCACCTGAATCTCTCCCCCGGCGGGCACCGTCACCGGGAAACCGAGGTACAGCACCCGGTCTTGGCTCAGCGTTTCCTGGAGAATGTCGTCCAGACGCCCGTCGGTATAGCGGTCCATGGGCGCGGCGGAGAACAGCCCGTATTGGGTCAGCAGCTCCGCCACGGCCCTTTGGTACATCTCCTGGGAAACCAGCTCCAGAGACCCCGCCCTGTCGCCCCAGGTCCGGGCCCAGCGCTCCCGGGAGTAGGCGCAGAGCTGGTCCAGCACCGCGTCCATGGAGGTCTCCCTCCGGGTGACGGTGCAGGAGACCCCGTCGATCTCCTCTCCCCGGTCACAGCCGCCGTCCGGAAAGCCCTCCAGTGTATAGGGCCCCAGATCCTCCCCCAGCACGATCAGCAGCTTCAAATCCGGCTCATTCCGCACGCCGTCGGGGACAAAGTAGCTGTAGCGCCGGAAATTCTCGTCCCAGTCCATGCCGTTGATGCCGTAGGTGAGGATGGTGGTTTTCTCCGGATCGATGTCAAAGGCGATGGCCTGGGTGGCCGCCGGGTACTCCTCGTGTGGGGCCGCGAAGTCCGAGAACTGGTACACCGTCACCGGCATATCCAGCGCCGGACCGTCCCCCAGGGCCTGATGCAGATACGACCCGCTCTCCAGCAGGGCCTTGTATGCCGTCCAGCTTTCGGGGGGAGCCAGATTGAAGGTGTTCTCCGCCTCTTCCTCGAAGGTGGACTGAAAGCCGCCGGAGTACGCCCCGGCGTACAGGGCGGCCTCCGTCTCGCGGGCCCCCACCGTCACCTGGGGCCGGGTCTCCAAGAGGCTGTCAAAGCTTCCGGAAAAGGGATACAGGGCCGTCACCGTGATATCCTCCCCCGTGGGGTTGGAGAGCGTGTAGGCGTCCTCCACCTCCGCCCCCCACTGCCGGGGCTCCCCGTCGGGATAGACCCCCGGTGTGAAATCCCAGGTCACGGTCCGCTCCGCCGTCAGTCCCGCCGGGTCCTCCGCCGTGGTCAGGGGGAAAACCGGTCCGGCGTAGGACAGGAAGGAAAGCCCTTCCTCTATCCCCGCTCCGCCGGCCCCGGAGTCCGCGGCAGGTTCCTCCGGCAGGCAGCTGCCGGAGGAGGTACCGCCGGACATGCCGCCGGCATTGCCATAGCCCTGGAACCCTCCGGAGACCAGCCAGCCAAAGCCCGCGCAGATCACCAGCGCGAGACAGGCCGCCATAGCCGCCCAGGCCTTCCAGGCCCTCCGGCGCACTGCCAGGGCCTCCTCCACCAAAGCCGGGTCCACCATTCCCAGGACCCGGAACAGACGCTCCGCCCTCATAGGCCGATCCCCTCCTTCTCCAAGCAGTCCCGCAGGGCCTTCCGGCTCCGGAAGAGGGAGGACTTCACCTTCCCCTCCCCGCAGCCCAGGGCCCGCGCAATCTCCGCCATGCTCTCGCCGTACCAGTACCGCCGCAGGAACATGGCCCTTCCCTCTCGGGAGAGGCCCCGGAGGAAGACGCCCAGCAGCTCCGCCAGCTCCTGGTCCTCCACCGTCCGCTCCGGTCCCCCCGGCGCGGGAAGGCAGTCCTCCAGCTCTCCCAGCAGCAGCTCGGCGCCGCCGCCCCGCTTTTCCGCCCGGCGGCTCTTCCAGCGGTCCAGGGACAAATTTCGGGTGATCTGCCCCAGCCAGGTTTTAAAGGCTCCGGGCCGGGTGGGGGGAATGGCGTCCCAGGCCCGGAGGTAGGTGTCGTTGACGCACTCCTCCGAGTCCTCCCGGCTGTGGAGCAGGTTCCAGGCGATGCTGTGGAGCAGTTTCCCGTATTTCCCATCGGTTTCCCGGATGGCGCGCTGGTCCCGGTTCCAGTACAGCTCGATGATCTGGCTGTCTTCCATAGGTCCCGCCTCCTCTCTGATCCCTTTGCCCTCTTAGACGAAAAATACCCGCCGCCGGTTTCGTCTCCGGCTGATTTTTTTGTTCCGGCATAAAAAAGCCCCGGAGGGAGTCCGCTCTCCCTCCGGGGCCGGGATGTTTCAGGATGCCAGCAGGCCCCGCTCCACCAGGAACGCCTGAGCCACGTCGTCCACCGTCCGCTTCTCCACGTCCACCTGATAGGTCATCTCCACCATGTCCTCGTTGGAAATCTGCCCCGCCAGGAGGTTCAGCGTCTCATCCAGCCCGGGGAATCGGCGCAGCGTGTCCTCCCGCAGCAGGAAGGCCCCGTTGTACTCCGGGAAAAAGCCCAGGTCGTCCTCCAGCACCGTCAGCCCCGCCTTGCGGTTGAGGCCGTCGGTGGCGTAGACCTCGGTGACGTCAAAGCTGCCCTTTTCCGCCGCGGCATATTTGAGGCTTACGTCCACGGACAGGGAGTCCTTGAACTTTAAGCCGTAAAAGGCGGTGAAGGGCCCGTATTTCATGCTGCCCTCCTGGGTGAAGAACTCGTGCTCCGCCCCAAAAACCAGGTTCCCCGCTATGGGGATGAGATCGCTGACGGTTTTGGGTCCGTAAGCCTCCGCCGTCTTTCCGGTGACGGCGATGGCGTAGGTGTTGTCAAAGCCCAGCTTCTCCAGCATTCGCAGCTGGTGCCGCTCCCCGGCCACTTGATTGGCAAAGTCGTAAATCGAGTCTCCCTCCGGGGCGTCGGTGGGGTCCAGCTGCAGGAAGGTGGTCAGGAGGGTGCCGTCGTAGGAGATCATTAAATCGCAGCTGTGGCCGTCCCCGATGAGAGCCTTAAAATTGTTCACCTGGGACATCTGGTCCTGAATGGTGACGGCGTAGTCCGTGTGGTCCTCCACCAGGAGCTTGATCATGTGGTGCATGATCTGGGTTTCGCTGTAGTCCCCGTCGTAAAGGAGAAGCTCCCCCTCATTTGCGGAGCGGAGCCCATAGGGCAGCAGCAGCACAAAGGCCAGGAGAATGGCCGCCACGGGAACCCACATGCTCCGGGCTCCGCCGCCCCGCTTCCGGGTATCCCGCTCAAACCAGCCCATCAACAGATCCAGGGCCACGGAGATCACCATCAGCGCGCCGGTGCCGGAGAGAATCAGGGTCATATCCTGGACCCGGATGCCCCGGTTGATGACGCTGCCCAGGCCTCCGCCGCCCACAAAGGCCGCGAAGACCGCGGTGCCGATGGCGTTGACCACGGCGATGCGGATGCCCGTGAACACGGTGGGAAAGGCCAGAGGGAATTCCACCAGCAGGGTCCGGTAGGCTTTACTCATGCCCATGCCCCGGGCGGCCTCCTTCACGCCGGGGTCCACCTCCTGGAGCCCCAGGCAGGTGTTGCGCACGATGGGCAGGAGGGAGTACAGGGTGATGCCCGTCACCACCGTCACTTTGCCGGGGTCCAGCACCACCATAATCATGCCCAGCAGCGCCAGGGCGGGAATGGTTTGCAGCACATCCACCACCCGGAGGATCACCGCCCGGGCCTTCGGAAAGAGATAAGCCAGGATGCCCAGGGGCAGGCCCAGGGTAATGGACAGAATACTGGCCGCCAAGACCATAAACAGATGCTCCAATACCAGTGCCCAGGTCATTTGCCCACCCCCTTCCGGAGTCCCCGGGGCGTGACGCGCTTTTGCAGCGCGTCAATCAGCCCGCCAATGGCGATGGCCAGCACCGCCGCGGGAATGGCGCCCAGGAGGATGAGGGTGTTGTTGTTGGAGGTGGTCCCCTGGTAGATGAAGTCGCCCAGGCCCCCCTGCCCGATCATGGCGGCCAGCACCGTCCAGGAAACGGTGTAGACGGCGGACATCCGCAGCCCCGCCACAATCGTGGGCATGGCCAGGGGCAGCTCCACCTTCACCAGAGCCTGGAGGCGGGACATGCCGCAGCCCTTGGCGGCCTCGATATACTTCGGTTCCACGCCCAAAATGCCGGTATAGGTGTTTTTCAGCACGGGGAACATGGCGTAGATGGAGAGGGAGATGATCACCGTGGCCGGGACCATGCCCAGAGCCATGAACAGAAGGCCGATGAACACCAGGCCCGGAATGGTCTGAAACACCGACAGCACCGGCATCACCAGATTGGACACCCGCCGGGGCAGCCGGGAGAGGAGGATGCCCAGTCCCAGCCCCAGCAGGAAGCCGATGGCCACGGAAACCAGCACATACCCCGTGTGCACCACAACGGCCTTGCCCAGGGCGCCGCCGTAAGTATCGATCAAAATTCTCATTTCGCGTCCCCCCACAGGTTGGCGGAGACGGACCGGGCCACGCTGGTCTTGGTGACGATGCCGGCAATGGTATCGTCCTCGTTCAGCACCACCACGTAGGGCTCCTTGGACTCTAACAGATAGTCAAAGCACTCCCTGGCCTCGTCCCCCACACGGGCGGTCCGGGCGGTTTGGCGGATCAGGGGCTCGATGCTTTGAAGCCCCTGGCCCCAGTGGCGAATGTCGCCGATGGAGACGGTTCCGAGATACCGCCTGTCCTGATCCGTCACCAGCAGGGTATCCACGCTGCCCCGGGCCATGCGCTCCGCGCACTCCAGAACGCCCCGGTTCTTCTTCACGCTGAGGACGTTGGTCCGCATGAAGCTCTCCACCGTGGTGGGAGCCGGGTTTTCCGCGGTGTGCTTGCCCAAGAAGCTCCGTACCAGATCGTTGGCGGGCCGCTCCAGCATCTCCTCGGGAGAGGCCATCTGGACAATGCGGCCCCCCTCCATGAAGATGATGGTGTCCGCCAGCTTCAGCGCCTCGCCCATATCGTGGGTAACGAAGACGATGGTCTTCTCCAGCTTTTGCTGGAGGTTCTTCACCTCGTCCTGCAAAACCTCCCGGGTCATGGGGTCCAGAGCGCCGAAGGGCTCGTCCATCAGCACGATGGGCGGCGAGGCCGCCAGGGCCCGGAGAACGCCGATGCGCTGCTGCTGGCCACCGGAGAGCTCGGAGGGATATTTATTGGCGTGCTGCTCCATGCCCACCATCTTCAAAAGCTCGGGGACCAGAGCGTCACACTTGGTTTTGTCGTATTTGAGAAGCTTCGGCACCACGCAGATATTCTGGGCCACGGTCATATTGGGAAACAGGCCGATCTGCTGGATGACGTAACCGATGTGCCGCCGGAGCTGTACCTTGTCGGTCTCCCGGATGTCCTTGCCGTCAATGGAAATGACGCCGGCGTCCGGCTCGATGAGGCGGTTGATGGTTTTTAGCGTCGTGGTCTTGCCGCAGCCCGAGGGGCCGATGAGGACCACGAACTGCCCGTCCGGAATGGTGAAGGTCAAGTCCTTGAGAATCTGGGTCTTGCCGTAGCTTTTGCTGACATGCTCGAATTGAATCATAGAGGGTTCCTCCTTTGGCGCGGGGCCTTGTGGGACAGTGCGAAAGGCCAGGATGGACATAGGGACAAATTTAATCGGGACTCAAAAGCTTATGGGCCGCCTCGGCGGCGGCGGCGGAGCCCACCAGAACCACCACGTCTCCGGCGTAGAGCTCCGCGTAAGGGCCCGGGGAGAGAATGACGGTTGGCCCCCGGCGGATGGCCACCACGGTGCCCCCTGTGGACTGCCAGAATTTCAGCGCGCCGATGCTCCGCCCGATCATGGGGGAGTCCTTGGGCACGGGGACCTCGTAGTTGGGAAAGGGCTCGTGGGCGGAGGCAAAGGTCTCCCGGCCCTTCACCAGGGCGGCGGCGGTTTCGGTGATCCGGCGGTGAAGCGCTTCCTCCTCCTCCAGAAGGTCTTTGAGCCGCCGCCGCAGGGCGTGCACCCCGGCGTCGTCCCGGAAGTTCTCGATGTAGCGCCGGGCGCTATCGGCGGAGAGGACCAGGGCCCCGCTCTGGGGCTTCACCTCCACCACCTTCATGTCCGCCAGAAGCCGCAGGGCCCGGCGGATGGTCTCCGGCGAGACGTTGTATTCCGAGGCCATGATGGACCGGCCGTAAACCCGGCTGCCCTCCGGAAGCTCTCCCCGGGCCACCCGGCCCGCCAGGTCCAGGGCGATTTGCAGATATTGGGCGGGGACGACGGTCTGCTTCATAAGGGCCTTCCTCCTCCCCAGGCTGGGGATTGTTAATTCCTGGATGAAACTTATTATACACTGACAACTTGTAAAAGTAAATAGAGATGGCAGTTAATTTTTTGTAAAGACAGGAAAGTTTTTTGGAAAAGCGCCCAGAATTTTGGAGGATTTACGGAAGAAATGTACGGGTTCAGAACGCAAGCGTTTGCGTATTATCCAAAAAGAGCGCAAAAAAGAGGGACGTTTCCGCCCCTCCTAACGCGGCATTGTCAAAACCCGGGGAAGCCGCCGCCCCTTATTTCAGATTCCCGTTCTTCTCGCAGGCGGCGATTACCGCGTCTATCACCGCGCCCCGGAAGCCCGCTTCCTCCAGCTTCCGCACGCCCTGGATGGTGGATCCGCCGGGAGAGCAAACCGCGTCCTTCAAGACCCCGGGGTGCTGGCCGCTCTCCAGAATCAGCCGGGCGGAGCCCGCCATCATCTGGGCGGCGAATTCCAGCGCCTGGGCCCTGGGGATGCCGCAGGCCACGCCGCCGTCGGCCATGGCCTCCACAAAGAGGTCCACAAAAGCCGGGCCGCAGCCCGCCACGGCGCTGCCCGCGTCCATCAGCCGCTCCGGGATGGAGGAAAAGCGCCCTGCCCCGGCCATGGCCTCCAGGAAGATCCGTTCCTCTTCCTCCGTCACGCCGGGGCCGGGCGTGTAGAGAATCATGCCCTCCCCGATGGAACAGGGGGTGTTGGGCATGATGCGCAGGATGGGGTAGCCCCCCCCTGCCATCTCCTGAATATCCGTGATGTTCAGCCCCGCCGCCATGGACACCAGAACCAAGCGGCCCTGGCGCTCCCGCAGCGCGGGGGCCAGCTCCGCCAGCAGGTCTCCCATCATCTGGGGCTTGACCCCCAGGAAGAGGTAATCCGCCCAGGCGGCTATTTCCGCGTTGGACCTTACCGAACAGGAGACCTCGGCGGCCAGGGCCTCGGCCTTTTTCGGGGAGCGGTTGGCGATAGAAATATTGGCGGAGGGTGTGTTCCGCCGGGCGGCCCGCACCAGGGCCCCGCCCATGTTTCCTACGCCGATGAAGCCCAGCTTCGCTCCGCTGGATACCTTGTCGTTTGTCATGTTCAAACCCCTTTCTTGATGCATCGGGAATTTTCCGGGGAACGAAAAATTCCGCGTGTTCTCAGCAGCATTGGAGGACCAGCCACACCCGGTCAAAGCGCCGGGCGGTCAGGTCTTCTTTTCGGATATAAAAATAGATGGACCCGCTGTCCCCGAACTCCAGGCAGAAGTTCTCCGCCCTCACGCCACCGTCCAGCTGGAACAGCAGACGCCATTCGTCCAGGAAAGCCTCCTCCGTCTCCCTGAGGACCGCCTCCGGGATGTCCCGGACTCCGCTGCCCGTGGAGTACCCCCGGCTGATGAGGGCGCACTCCTGGGCCATGGCCCTCTGGATGATGTCCGGCCAGCCCAGAAGGCGGTGCCAGGGGGGCGGGACCTCCCTGTAGTCCGGCTGGGCGGCCCGGAAGCTGCGAAAGACGTCCCAGGGGTTCCGGTCCTTCCCCCGGCAGGACGCCAGGAGGTCCGGCTGGGCGGCGAACTCCTCATAGCCCGGGTACTCGGTCACCGCCTGCCCCCGGATGGGCAGGGCCGGGAAGCGGCAGTATTCCTCCAGGTCCGTCGGGAACGCCGCCGGGCCCAAGGCGGCCTTGTCCGGGAACCAGAACACCCGGGCACAGCCTCCGTCCTCCGGGTCAAAGCCCCAGCGCTGGGAGACGGTCTCGTAAAAGAAGGACAGCACCCCCTCATGGGGCAGGAGGCCGTCCCGGTCCAGCTCCGCCAGGGCGGCGCAGTCGAACTGACAGAGGAAGGTCAGGGACCGGGGCTTCACCTCATCGTCCACATAGGCATCCGTCACAAACCGGGGCCACGCAAAGTCCTCCGGCACGTCCGGCGCGTTGCCGGGGGGAGACGGGCGGACCTGTTTGTCCGCCCCTACAGGCCGTTTACCGCACCTGTCCCTCGCCGTAAATCACATATTTGCAGCTGGTCAGTTCCTCCAGTCCCATGGGTCCCCGGGCGTGCATTTTCTGCGTGGAGATGCCGATTTCGGCGCCCAGGCCGAATTCCCCGCCGTCGGTAAACCGGGTGGAGGCGTTGACGTACACCGCCGCCGCGTCCACCGTGTCCAGGAAGCGCTGGGCCTTGAAATAGTTCGTGGTGATGATGGCCTCCGAGTGGCCGGTGCCGTGGGCGTTGATGAAGTGGACGGCTTCCTCCAGGTCCTTCACGGTCCGGACGGCGAGAATATAGTCGTCGTATTCCGCGTCCCAGTCGCTGTCCGCCGCCGGGACGGCCCGGTCTCCCAGAATCGCCAGGGCCCTTGCGTCACACCGGAGCTCCACCTTGTGCCGGTCCAGCAGGGGCACGGCCTTTTTCAAAAACACCTCCGCCGCGTCCTCGTGAACCAGCAGGCATTCCGCCGCGTTGCACACCGAGGGGCGGGAGCATTTGGCATTGTATAGAATCTCCGCCCCCATGTCCAGGTCCGCCTCGCTGTCCACATAAATATGGCAAACCCCTTCCCCGGTCCGGATCACCGGAACGCTGGCCTCCCTGGCCACGGTCCGGATGAGCCCCGCGCCCCCCCTGGGAATCAGCACGTCCACGTATCCGTCCAGGTGCATCAGCTCCCCCGCCGTCTCGTGGCTGGTGTCCTGCACCAAGGAGACGCAGTCCGCCGGGAGCCCGGCCCGCTCCAGGGCCTCCCGCATCAGCTCTGCCGCCTTTCGGTTGGAGCGGATGGCCTCCTTGCCCCCCCGGAGGATACAGACGTTGCCGGATTTCAGACACAGCGCCGCCGCGTCCACGGTGACGTTGGGCCGGGCCTCGAAGATGATGGCCACAACCCCCAGGGGCACCCGCCGCCGCCCGATGATCAGGCCGTTGGGCCGGGTTTCCATCTTATCCACCTTTCCGATGGGGTCCGGCAGGGCGATGACCTGCCCCACGGCCTCCACGATGCCGGCAATCCGGTCCTCCGTCAGAGTCAGCCGGTCCAGCATGGCGGGGCGCATCCCCGCCTCCCTGGCGGCGGCCACGTCCCCGGCGTTGGCCGCCAGCCACTCGGCCCGCCGCTCCGTCAGAATTTCCGCGATGGCCTCCAGGGCGGCGTTCTTCCTCGCCGTCCCGGCGGTGGCCAGCGTATAGGACGCGGCCTTGGCCCTCCGTCCCTGTTCCTGCAATGCCGTCATGGCATAGTCCTCCTTCCAGTTTCCTCCGGGCGGTTCTCCCGTACGGCCCGGCAGGGATTTCCATAGGCAATGGTGTTGCTGGGGATGTCCTTCGTGACCACGCTGCCCGCCCCGATGACCACATTGTCCCCCATGGTGACCCCGGGCATCAGGAGGACGCCGCCGCCAATCCACGCGTTGTCCCCGATGACAATCCGGTTATCGTCCAGAAAGACGCAGTTCATGTTGATCTCGCAGTTGTTCCCCAGGAAAATGTTGACGCCGTAGTCCACATAAAAGGGCGGCGTAATCCAGACGTTCTTCCCCCGCCCGCCCAGCAGCTGGGAGAGGATGGCCTCCTTTGCCTCCAGGTCGGCGGAATCCGCCGCGTTGTAGTCCCGGACCAGGTCCTTGGCCCTGTGCCACTGGGCCAGCAGCTCCGGGTCGCCGCAGTCGTAGAGCCGGCCCGCCAGCATTTTTTCTCGCTCGGTCATGTTGTGCTCCTTTCCAAGGGACGCCAGGGGCCTTAGCCCTCCGCTTCCCGGTCCGTTTCCCAGTCTGCCTGCCGGGCGGCTTCCAGATACCGGCCCAGAGAGTTGTAGAGGTGTTCCCGGGGCAGCGGGGCGGTTTTCCTCCCGCCGTCCCCGCCGGTCCACTCCTCATAGAGCTCCGTATCCAGGCTCGCCCGGGCCAACTCCCTTTCCAGCTTTGCCAAAGTTTTCCGGCCGTCTATCCCTCCGCCGCAGGAGAACACGGGCTCATGAGCGGCAATCCGGCGCTTCAGCTCCGAGAGGGGGAGGTCCGGGAAGTGTTTCCGCAGGATTTTAAGGGCCGCCGCGCCGGCTCCGGCGTCCGAAAGCCGGATTCCCATGGATCTGTCCGCTCCGGCCGTCACGGGCCTTTCGCCGCGAAGCGGGTCCCGATGTCCCGGCCTTCCGCGATGCCGTAGAGGTCCTCCGGCCGGGCCCCGTTGGTGATGACCATGTCGCACCCGGCTTCCATGGCGATTCTCGCGGCGGAGAGCTTCGTGGCCATGCCGCCGGTGCCCCGCCAGGTTCCCGCGCCTCCGGCCATCTCCAGAATCTCCGGCGTCAGCTCCTCCACCCGGCGGAGCAGCTTCGCGTCCGGGTCCCGCTTGGGGTCCCGGTCATAGAGTCCGTCAATGTCGCTGAGGAGTACCAGCAGATCCGCCCCGCAGAGCTCCGCCACAATGGCGGAGAGGGTGTCGTTGTCTCCCAGGACTTTGTGGTGCCCCGTCTCGATCTCGGCGGAGGAGACGGAGTCGTTCTCGTTCACCACGGGGAGAATCCCCAGCTCCAGAAGGCTTCCGAAGGTGTTCTTCAAGTGCTCCGCCCGGGCCGGGTCCTCCACGTCCTCCCCGGTGAGGAGAATCTGGGCCACGGTGCAGTTGTACTCGGAGAAGAGCTTGTCGTAAATGTGCATCATCCGGCACTGGCCCACAGCGGCGGCGGCCTGTTTCATCCGCAGGGCCCGGGGCCGCTCGTCCAGGCCCATCCGGGCCGTGCCCACGGCGATGGCCCCGGAGGTCACCAGAATGACCTCATGCCCCTGGCCGCTGAGGTCCGCCAGCACCCGGACCAGACGCTCCATACTCCGTAAATTCAAACTGCCGGAACTGTGGGTCAAGGTGGAGGTGCCCACTTTGACCACCACCCGGCGTTTTTGTTCGTTCATCGCGTTCCTCCCGCCCCAAGGGCATGATTTGCTTTCTAGTATAGCACGGGACGGAGAAAAAGGAAAGCCCCGGAAAAGGCTGGGGAGTGCCCTATCGCGCATTTTAAAAAAGGAGCATTGTGTAGGGGCCGCCGCCCTCGGCGGCCCGCCGGCACAAGAATGGGTCCTCACAACGGGCCGGTCCCTACGAAATAAAATCTCTGAATAGGACGCTCCCAAAAGGCTGGGCGTGTCCCCACCTGCGTTTCCTAGGGAGAGGTTCTGCGGGACGGGTCTCCCCGCCCGGTCTCCGTCTTACCGCCGAGGGATTTCCCTCATATCAAAGAGCAGGGGCCGGGACAAAGCCCAGCCCCTGCGGCAGTTTCCTGAAAACTCGAGAGATCGTATAAGGCCCCCCTCCCCTGTCCGGTTTTCCGCAGCGGAAGTATGTTCACCAACGGGCCCGTATTCCGCGTCGAGGGCGGGCTCCCCTTCCCGCTTACAAAAGCGTGAACCGATAGCCCAGCTCCTTCCGCTGGCCGGGGGCCAGGGTGATGACGTGGGGCTTGTCCTGAAAGTCTCCGGATTCGGCGGTATAGGCGGCGCAGCCATGCCAGGGCTCCATGCAGAGGAAGGGCCCGCCGGGCTTCGTCCAGAAGGCCACCATGGGGAACTCGTGGAAGTCCAGGGAGACGCCATGGCCTTTCCCCCGATGCCGGAGTTCGGCGCGGCCGGAGGCGAGACCCTGAAAGATCAGGGTGTCCAGGCGCTGGAAATCGGCGTAGTCCAAATAGATCCGGCCGTCCCGGAGCATGGGCTCTGTTCCGCCGTCCCGGAGGAGGCCCTGGGGAGTGAGAAGGAGGGTATCCGCGTCCTCACTGCGGTCGAAGACAAGGGCGTAATCCTCAAACCGCTCGCCCTGGAAGAGGGGACAGCGGATGGCCGTGTGGGCCCCGATACAGAAGGGCAGAGGCGTTTGCCCCGGGTTCTTCACGGTGAACGTGGTGGCAAAGCCCCGGTCCAACAGCTGGTGCCGGACCTGGAGCACAAAGGGAAACGGGAACTGGGCCAGGGTCTCCGGGCTCTCCCGGAGCTCCAGAAGGGCAAAGTCCTGGCCCTGATCCGCCAGGGTAAAGACGCTTCGGCGGGCAAAGCCGTGGCGGCCCATTTGGAAGGTCTTTCCATCAACCTCCACCTGCCCGTCCCGCAGGCTGCCCACGATGGGAAAGAGAATGGGGTTCTGCCCGGACCAGAACGCGGGGTCGCCCTGCCAGATGTACTCGGTTCCCGCCATGTCCCGGAGGGAAACCAGCTCGCCGCCCTGGGTCTGGACGGCGGCTTGAAGAGAAGCGTTGGAGAGTGTGACGCGCATAAGGGGCACCTCCTGAATCCACAAGAACTTGAAAGGACCGTCGCCGGGCGCTGGAGGCCCGCGGCGGCGCGGCGTTTCGCCGGCTGCTTATACTATACCTGTCGAAAAAGGGGAAGTCAAGAAAAGGGAACGGTCCAAGGACCGGGCGGCTCTGGCCAAGACAGGGGTGGATCTCCGCACCCCGCTCCCCCGGAGGCAAACAAAAGAGCCCGGAGCAATCCAAACGGAATTGCTCCGGGCTTCAAAGGCGTTTAGGCCCGCCGGCCGCCGGCCCGCAAAGGGGCGGAGAAACCGGCTTCGATCACAGGAATTGTTCTTCTCCCTTTTATTTCGCTCTCTTTCTCCCTCTTATCTTGGACCACCATGCGGCTTTCAGCCGCACATGGCTTTCAGCCGCACATGGCTTTCAGCCGCAAGTGGCTTTCAGCGCACGGCTTTCAGCCGTGAGGGGCCTTCGGCGCACGATTTTCAGCCGTATAGATAAGAGAAAAATCAGAAATCACGGTTTTCAGCCATGTAAACCGGGGTGTTTTCTCCCGGCAAGTACAGCAAACAGGCCTTTGGGCGTGGCTAAAAGTCACGCAGTGAAAAAGAAGAAAAAAGACGGGAATCAGGCCGTTTCAGCGGTTACTGCGGCATTCCCGGCCAAAAACATAAAAAGAAAAGGCCCGAAGCAACAAGTCGTTGCCTCGGACCTTTGTGGCTAAAAGCCATGTGTGGCTGAAAGCCATGTGCGGTCATTTTATTTGGAATACATTGTCCGTTTTGCGAGGGTGGGGGACAAGGAATTAACCCTTCACCAAAGAGGCGATCTCGTCGGCGAAGTTCTCCTGCTTTTTCTCGATGCCCTCGCCCTTCTCGAAGCGCACGGCGTTCTTGAAGGTGATGGCGCCGCCCAGCTCCTTGGCCACGTGGGCGATATAGGCCTCCACGGTGCCCTCGAACACGTCGGCCCGGACGGAATCCTGCTGGAGCAGGCAGTTCTCGGCGTAGAACTTGTTCAGCTTGCCCATGACAATCTTCTCCCGAACCTGCTCGGGCTTGCCCGCCATCTTGGGGTCGTTCTCCATCTGGGCCAGCATGACCTTCTTCTCCTCGTCCAGAACGGCCTGGGTCACCTGGGACTTATCCCAGAACCGGGGGTTCAGGGCGGCGATCTGCATGGCGATGTTCTTGCCCAGATCCGCCACCTGCTCGGGAGCGAGGCCGGTCTCCAGGTTCACCAGCACGCCGATCTTGCCGCCGGCATGGACGTAGGGCACGGACACGCCCTCGGCATAGCGGGCAAAGCGGCGGACCTTGATGTTCTCGCCGATGACCAGGACCATCTCCTGCTGCTGCTGGGTGACGGTGAGGTCGGTGCCGTTGTACTTGCACTCCATCAGGGCGTCCAGGTCGGCGGGGTTCTCCTTGGCCGCGGTGGCGGCCACGCCCTTCACGAAGTCCACGAATTTTTCGTTCTTACCCACGAAGTCGGTTTCGGCATTGACCTCCACCACAACGCCCACACCGTCGATCACGGCGGCGTAGGCCATGCCCTCGGCGGCCACGCGGCCCGCCTTCTTCACGGAAGCGGCCATGCCCTTTTCCCGCAGCCACTCCACGGCCTTGTCCATGTCGCCGTCGGTGGCCACCAGGGCCTTCTTGCAGTCCATCATGCCCACGCCGGTCATTTCCCGCAGGTTCTTTACGTCAGTTGCGCTAAAAGCCATAATTGCTTTCCTCCAAATTTATTAATCGCCGTATCTTATTCCGCGGCGGCCTCGGCGGGAGCGGCCTCCTCGGTCTGCTCGCCCTGGCGGCCCTCCAGCACAGCGTTGGCCATGATGGAGGAGATCAGCTTGATGGCCCGGATGGCGTCGTCGTTGCCGGGAATCACGTAATCAATCTCATCGGGGTCGCAGTTGGTGTCCGCGATGGCCACCACGGGGATGCCCAGCTTGTGGGCCTCGGCGATGGCGTTGCGCTCCTTCCGGGTGTCCACGATGAAGAGGGCGCCGGGGAGACGCTTCATCTCCTTCACGCCGCCGAGATACTTCTCCAGCTTGGCAATCTCGCCCAGGTGCTTCATGACTTCCTTCTTGGGCAGCATGTCGAAGGTGCCGTCCTCCTGCATGGCCTTGAGCTGGTTCAGCCGGTCCACGCGGGTGCGCATGGTCTTGAAGTTGGTCATCATGCCGCCCAGCCACCGGGCGTTGACGTAATACTGGCCGCAGCGGCCGGCTTCCTCCCGGATGGCGTCCTGGGCCTGCTTCTTGGTGCCCACGAAGAGCAGGGATTGACCGCTCTCGGAGAGCTGGCGGACGAAGTTATAGGCCTCCTCCAGCTTGCGGACGGTCTTCTGGAGGTCGACGATATAGATGCCGTTGCGCTCCGTGTAGATGTAGGGAGCCATCTTGGGGTTCCACCGGCGGGTCTGGTGACCGAAGTGGACGCCCGCCTCCAGCAGGGCCTTCATGGATACGACGCTAGAATTTGCCATGTTTTAAGTTCCTCCAAATCCAATTTAGTTGTACCTCCGGCGGCTTCATCCCCCCCGCCAACCCAGACCCCGAGGGACTGGGCACAGACGAAAGGTCGACGCGCCGTGCGGAATGCTGAAATATCATACCACAGCAGTATTTCCAATGCAAGAGGATTTTAACAAAAACCCGGTTTTTTTTCCTGGAAAGCCTGGGAAGGACCCTGTGAACATTGACATTTTCCCTCTCCGGCAGCATAATGGACCATAGAACGAAGGGGGACGCCGCCGCGTCCCGGGAAAGGAGCCTCCCCATGGACACCATTTACATTACCGGACACCGAAATCCGGATACCGATTCCATTGTCTCCGCCATGGCCTACGCCGCTCTGAAAAACGCACTGGGCAGCCGCCAGTACCAGGCCGCCCGGCTGGGCCAGGTCAGCGACGAGACCCAGATTGTGCTGGACCGTTTCGGCTTCCAGCCCCCCAAGCTCATTGACAATGTCCGCACCCAGGTTCGGGACCTGGACTACGACACGCCGCTGACCCTCTCCGCCGCCGCCACCATCAGCCGGGGCTGGCAGGCCATGCAGGGGGGAAAGATCTCTATCCTCCCCGTGGCCAATGAGGACGGCACCCTCTACGGAACCCTCTCCGCCGGCGACGTGGCCAACTACGACATGACCACCGTCCGGAACCCCCGAGTGGAGCGGATTCCCATCTATAACCTCATCTCCGTTCTGGAGGGCAAGCTCCTCAACGAGGGCGGCGAGGCCTGGGACGACATCTCCGGCGAGGTTACCATCGCCCTGCCCTCCAGCCGGGAGAGCCTCCTCTTCTCCAGCTCCGACAGCGTGGTTATCTGCGGCGACCAGCCGGACATGGTCCGCCGGGCGCTGGACCTCCAGGTCAACTGCGTCATCGTCTGCCAGGGAGAGGTTTCCCAGGAGCTTTTGGAGCACGCCGGAAACACCTGCGTCATCTCCACCCCCATCGACGCCTATCAGGCCCTGCGGACCATCTTCCACGCCCTGCCCATCTCCCGGATCTGCAAGAGCCACGATCTGGTTTGCTTCCATCTGGACGACTACATTGACGACGTCCAGGACGCTGTGCTGGAAAGCCGCTTCCGGGCCTATCCCATTCTGGACGAGGAGGAACGGGTGGTGGGCATGCTCTCCCGGTTTCATCTGCTGCGTCCCCGGCGGAAGCGGGTGGTGCTGGTGGACCACAACGAGAAGTCTCAGTCCGTCATCGGCCTGGACCAGGCGGAGATCCTGGAGATCATCGACCACCACCGCCTGGCGGACATCGAGACCAAGAACCCCATCCACGTCCGCAACGAGGCCGTGGGCAGCACGAATACCATTGTGGCGGAGATGTACCAGGAAAAGGGCCTGATGCCCACGTCCAATATGGCGGGACTCATGGCGGCGGCCATCGTGTCGGACACGGTCATGTTTAAGTCCCCCACCTGTACCCGGCGGGACATCGACATGGCCAACCGTTTGGCCCGCATCGCCGGCGTCCAGCTGGAGGAGTTGGGGAAGGCCATCTTCTCCGCCAGCTGCGGCGACGACAAGACTGCCGAGGCCATGCTGAAAACGGACTACAAGGAGTTCCACATCGCCGGGCACAATCTGGCCGTCAGCCAGATTACCACCATGGACTCCGCCCGGCTTCTGGACCGCAAGGGGGAGTTTTTCGAGATCATGACCTCCACCCGGGAGAAGCGGGGGCTGAACACGGTGGTGCTGATGATCACCGACGTGCTGCTGGAGGGCACCCAGCTCCTCTTCACCGGCGACGAGGACACCATCCGCCAGGCCTTTGGCATCAAGGGGACGGAGAACTGCGCCTTCCTGCCCAAGATCATGTCCCGGAAGAAGCAGGTGATTCCCATGCTCTCCGCCCTCTGGGGCTGAGAAGCACCGAAGGGGACGTCTCCCCTTTCCGCGGTCAAATCAACGCGGCATGGCGGAAACACCGCCATGCCGCGTTTTCTGTGGAAAATGTTCTCGGAAGTCCCCGCTAGCGGACAGACGCGTCCAGCTCCGTTACCGCTCCCAGGAAGGCGGGGAGCCCCGTCTCCAGATCCACCAGCAGGTAGAGGAAGGGCCGGTCCAGATGTACCACCGGGGTTATCTCCGTCCCGCCGCCGCCGGACATTGCCACTGCGGTGGCGGCTCCGGCTTTTGTGCCCTTTTCGTCTACGGAGAGGTAGGTTCGGTGGAGCACCCCGCTGATAAACAGTGGCCCCGCGGCGGTTCCCATGCCGGAGAAGTTGGCCTCTCCCGGCAGGAATGCGCTGGGCATCCCCATGGCCTTCAGGCTTTCCACAAGGTTCACGCCATAGCGGCATTGAAACTTTGGAATGGCGGCTTCCACCAAGGTCTCCTCCGGGTGTTTCAGCAGCGCGTGAAGGCCCTTCCCGGTAAGGGAGGCCAGATAATCCCTCAAGGCCGTTCCCTCCTCCGGCAGCAGGGCCGCGAAGGCCCAGCGGCCGCCCTTGTAGAGTTTCAGGAAGCCCTGGGCGCCGTCATCCTTTAAATAATACCCCTCGCTGGAATATAAGAAGGACCCGGTTTGCTCTTCCCCCGCCTCGGTGGTAAAGACGCGGTCCCAGACCTGGTCCTCTCGGTAGACGGTCTCCCACTCCGCCTCCAGGGCCAGGGCGTTGACAAGATAGAGCACAACGTCCTTGGGAATGTCCTCCAGGATCTCCGGAATCATGCCGTGAGTGTTCCGGTCCACCCAGCGGTTGATCTCCTTGCGGGTACCGGCGTCAAAGGGCGCGGAGAAGACCTCCGCCCCATACCAGTCCGCCGCAGTCTGCAAAAACGCCTCCTCCGGCGCAAGGGACCCGTCGTCCCGGAGCCAGAGGGCGTTGGCCAGGTCCGCCCGGCAGACGGATTCCCGGGGCAGATTCTCCGTCCAGGCGGCCAGGGCTTCGTTCAGCTCCTCCACGGGCAACCCCAGAACCGCCTCCATCTGGGCCAGGGTCTCTCCCCGGGCCCCGTTGGCGGTCATGCCCAAGGCGGAGAGGACGGAGAGGGGAGAGAGCAGGAGATTCTCTCCGTTCCAGTTCTCCCGCAGCAGATTCAGAGAGAACTCCGTCAGGGCCTCCGCCTCCGTCTCCGCCAGGGGCCAGGCCGGGGCGGCGGAGGACTTCGGGGCGGGCGTCCAGTTTTTGGAACCACTGCCGCCGCAGCCCGCCAGGCACAGCAGGGCCAGCAGCAGGGCGCAAAGTCTCTTTTTCATAAGGCGCCTCCTTTCGTCTGTACTCACTAAGACGAAAAAACGGGGAAGAGGTTGCGTCGGAGGGAAAAATTTTAGGGCCGGTTTTCATCCGGCCCCAAATTGTAAGAAATCCGTAAGATTTTTGTCGGGTAGTTCGTAAGAAACGCCTGCTACAATGGGACCATCCAACAAAGGAGATGGTCACATGAAACACAAAACCACCCTGCGGCCCGCCCTCTGCGTTCTCCTGGCTCTTCTGTCCGCCTGCGCCCCGCCCCAGGCGGAGGAGCTGAAAGCCGGGACCATCTGCCGCCATCCGGCGGCGGAGAGTGTCTTCTGGGAGGCCGGCCCCGCCGCCCTTTTGAGCTCCGGCGACCTCCGGGGAGCGGACCTCCGGGATACCGATCTGACAGGCCGGACGGAAGCGCTTTTCTCCGCGGACTTCGACAGCAACACCCAATGGCCGGAGGACCTGCCCGGGGATTTCGACCCAGCGGCGCTGCTGGAGCTGGGGAAGGACCCCGGTCTGGGCCTCCGGGCTCTCCACCAGAGGGGAATCACAGGAAAAGGCGTGGGCGTCGCGGTCATCGACCAGACCCTGCTGGTGGAGCACCGGGAATACCAAGACCGCGTCCGGCTCTATCAGGAGTACCACAGCGCCGCCGGAGACCCGGCTTCCACCCACGGTCCCGCCGTGGCCTCCATCGCCCTGGGGGAGACCGTGGGCGTGGCCCCGGAGGCCCTGCTGTACTACATCGCCGACGATCTGGGGAGCGGCGGGGCCGCCCCCCGGGACCTGACCCATTACGCCCAGGACGTGGAGCGCTTTGTGGGGCTGAATGAGACCTTGCCGGAGGGGGAAAAAATCCGGGTGATTTCCATGTCCGTGGGCTGGATGCCCGAGGACCGGGGCGCGGCGGAGCTGGAAGCCTCCATCGCCCGGGCCCGGGCTGCGGGCATCGCCGTGGTCTGCGTCAACAGCCGGGATCCCCTGTTGGAGCCTTGGATGGGCATGGGGCGGACGCCCTATGGGGACCCCAACCATCTGGAGGACTGCCGCCCCGGGGCCTTCTGGGAGGAAGTGCTGTACAGCGGGGAGTACCGTGGAGCGGACGGCTCCTTGCTGCTGACGCCCATGGACCGCCGGACCATGGCCTCTCCGGCGGGGATGGAGGCCTATGCCTGCTTTGCCGAGGGAGGTATGAGCTGGGTGGTTCCCTATGTGGCGGGGCTGTACGCCCTGGCTTGCCAGGTGAAGCCGGAGGTGACCTTTGAGGAATTCCTAGCCGCCGCCCAGGCTACCGCCCGGGCCGTGTCCGTCCGGAGAGACGAGACGGAGTACCTCTGCGGCAAGGCCGTGGACCCGGCGGCGCTGCTGGAGGAGCTGCAATGAAATCAGCGGACGGCAAAGCCGTCCGCTGATTGTTTTCGTTTAAGCGATTCGCGCCAGCCACTTCAAGTCGTAGGGTTCAAAGACCACCTTCTCATAGGCCGCCACGTCCAAGGGCGTGCCGTCCCAGTCGCCGTGGATGTCGCCGTTTTGCTTGATGAGGATGTCGTAGAGAATGTCATAGGTGACGCCGCTGGCGGGGTCCTTCTCCACAATGGTGGAATAGGGCAGGGTCTTGTGATAGGTCAGCTCCATGCCCTGATAGTCAAAATGGAAGCCACAGCGCATCCGGCAGCCGTCCAGGCCGGTGTACCGGGCGATCCTCTTCAGGTCCTGAAGGATTTTGTCCCCCTCTTCCTCGTAGAGGTTCTCCGGCGTGGTGGCGGTGTAGTCAAACCGGAACTGAATGGAGGCTCCGGGAACCTTTCTGAATCGCTCCAGATAGGGAATCAGATCCTGGGCGGGGTAGTTCTTGTAGAGCACGCAATTCACCCGGAAGGGCACAGGCAGCCGGGCCAGCAGATCGTCATTGGACTCCACCACATATTTTTGCATGTGCCGGGAGACATTGACGCAGGTAATTTTGTGCTTGTTCCGCTCCGTAAAGGCCAGAATGTCCTCTTCCGTCTGGAATTCAGAGACGGGGAGGGTGGTGTTGATATAAACTTTGTGGGTGGTGGGGATTTCGTCCAGCATGGATTGGAGGACCGCCAGGTCGGCAAAAGGCTCGCCGCCGGTGAAGACAAAGTCGCAATAGGGCGTGATGGCGTCCATCCGGCGGATGCTGGCACGGATTTTTTCGGCGGAGAAGCCGGTCAGGTCCGCGTATTCGCCTTTATTGATGCAGAAGGGGCAGTGATTTTTGCAGTCGTAAGGGACGAAGATCGTCACCGTTGCGCCGCCTTCCCGCGTCTTGTAGGGATGCTTCATAACGTCGTCTCGCCTTTCCGTCTATCGTGATGCGTGTACGGTTCGGGCCGTACACAAACCCTTATTTTAAAGGATTTTCCCCGGAAGGTCAAGAGCTATTCGGAAATTTGACGACGAAAAAATGTGTGGGCATCTAGGCAATAAAAGGGGACCGCGTTTCCGCGGTCCCCTTTCAGGCCGGCGCTTTGGCAGGCGTCCCCTTCTCCTGCATCTCTCGGGTTGCCCCTGTCGTTACCATCGGCGTGTGGTCGGGACGAACTTTACCACCTCAAAGCGTCAGCTTATCCTACTCTTATTATAGCCATTTTATTCGGCCTTGTAAAGGATTTTTTTATTGCGTACCAGCCTGTTCCATTCTTTCTCCCGTATTTTCAAAAACGTAAGGATCGAATTTTTATAGGCCGGATGGTCCGCTGGCGTAAGAAGTCTCAGGGCCAGCCGGAAACGTTCGCCTTGTTGTTCTATCTGCTTGAGCACAATTGCGGTGCCAGGTCTTTCATCCTCTATGATATAGTCCGGATTTTCGATGATCTCTTTCAGATAACCGGAGTACCGCTCAAAGTCAAGGGGATGCCGTTCCCGGATGTGGCAAATCCGCTCCTCTGTAATAATAACCTCGCTGGAGCGAATATCTGGCGCGGCGCATTGATACTTTTTGACGTCCAGATCACAGACTTTCCTCACGCCAGACCCCCGCTTATCCGTATTATTTCTTCCCGTGAAGCGCCTTCATCCGCTTCTCATGGTCCAGGATGCTTTTGCGCATCCGCAAGCTCTTGGGGGTCACCTCCAGCAGCTCGTCATCCGCCAGGAACTCCAGGCACTGCTCCAAGCTCATCTGCCGGGGCGGCACCAGCCGCAGCGCGTCGTCAGACCCGCTGGCCCGGGTGTTGGTCAGCTGCTTTTTCTTGCACACGTTCACCGTCATATCCTCGCTCCGGGGGCTGACGCCGATGACCATGCCGCCGTAAACCGGAATACCCGCGCCGATGAACAGCGTGCCCCGCTCCTGGGCGTTGAACAGCCCGTAGGTTATGGACTCCCCGGTTTCGAAGGAAATCAGGGATCCGTTGCCCCGGCGGGAGATGTCCCCTTTATAGGGAGCGTAGCTGTCGAAGACGGAGGCCATGATGCCCTCGCCCTTGGTGTCGGTGAGGAAATCGTTCCGGTAGCCAAAGAGCCCCCGGGCGGGAATCAAAAATTCCACCTTCATCCGGTTGCCCACAGGGGTCATCTCCACCATGTCCGCCTTCCGCTGGCCCAGCTTCTCGATCACCGCGCCCACGCAGTCTCCAGGCACGTCCACCACCAGACGCTCAATGGGTTCGCACTTCTTCCCGTCGATCTCCTTATAAAGCACCCGGGCCGGGGACACCTGGAACTCATAGCCCTCCCGGCGCATGGTCTCAATGAGAATACTGAGGGACATCTCCCCCCGGCCGGCCACGTTGAACGCGGTCTCCTTGTCTGTCTCGGTGACCCGGAGGGACACGTCCCGCAGCGTCTCCCGGAACAGCCGCTCCCGGATCTGCCGGGAGGTGACGAACTTGCCCTCCCGCCCGGCGAAGGGGGAGTCGTTGACGGAGAAGGTCATCTCCAGCGTCGGCGCGGAGATCTTCACGAAGGGCAGGGCCTCCACCGTGTCGGGAACGCAGATGGTGTCGCCGATGGTGATGTCGGGAATACCGCTCATGGCGATGATGTTCCCGGCAAAGGCCTCCGGAACCGGCTTGCGGCCCAGACCGTCGAACTCATAGATGGCGGTGGCCTTGGCCTTGCGGAGGACGGCCTCCGGGTCGTGGTAGTTGCACACGGCAATCTCCTGGTTTTGCTTCAGGGTGCCCCGCTCAATGCGGCCCACGGCGATGCGGCCCACGAACTCGTTGTAGTCAATGGAGCTGACTAGCATCTGGAAGGGCTCGTTCACGTTGGCCTCGGGAGCGGGAATATACTCCAGGATGGTGTCGAAGAGGGGCTTCAAATCCGTGCCCTGTACCGAGGGAGAGCAGGAGGCGGTGCCCTGCCGGCCGGAGCAGAAGAGCATGGGGGAGTCCAGCTGTTCGCTGGTGGCGTCCAGATCCATCAGCAGCTCCAGCACCTCGTCAATGACCTCATAGACCCGCTGGTCGGGCCGGTCAATCTTGTTGACGACGACAATGACCCGGTGTCCCAGCTCCAGAGCCCGGCTCAGCACAAAGCGGGTCTGAGGCATGGGGCCCTCGGCGGCGTCCACCAGGAGAATGACGCCGTTGACCATCTTGAGGACCCGCTCCACCTCGCCGCCGAAGTCGGCGTGGCCCGGGGTGTCCACGATGTTGATCTTGGTGTCGCCGTACTGGATGGCGGTGTTCTTGGCCAGGATGGTGATGCCCCGCTCCCGCTCCAGGTCGCCGGAGTCCATCACCCGGTCCACAACCTCTTGGTTGTCCCGGTAGACGCCGCCCTGTTTCAGCATCTCGTCCACCAGCGTGGTCTTGCCGTGGTCGACGTGGGCAATGATGGCGATATTTCTCAAATGTTCATTTTGCATACAATAATCTCCTTAGTTTCGAACGGCAGAACCACGGGACCCCATCTCCGACGGGGCGGCGCGAAGGGCCGTTTTTAATAAATAACCTTGGGCTCCCGCAAAACCCGCGGATTTTGTGGGGAGAGGAGGGGACGCGCTGAAAAAGAGACAAATTTTCACGGTTTCTTATTATATGCCACTCCGCGTCGCTTTTCAACGGAAGAATCCACATTTTTCAGGACTTTTTCCTTGAAAATCCAAGTCACCTTGGACAACACCGGCAAAATGGGCCGAAAAACGGAGACGGCGTTTGCCGTCTCCGTTGCTGTTACGCTTTTGTGCCCGCTTCTTCCCGCAGCAGTAAGTATTCCTCCAGACACAGGCCGCTGTCCCGCATGTCCATGGCCACCTCCTGGCCCACATACCGGTAGTGCCAGGGCTCGTAGCCAATACCGGTGACCTCGCTCTTGTCGTTGGGGTAGCGGAGGATGAAGCCGTACTCCCAGCAGTGCTCCATCAGCCACTTCTGCTCCGCGGTCTTCTCCTGTTTTTTGGTCAGTCCCTGGTAGGACGAGGACACGATGTCCAGAGCCAGTCCCAATTGGTGCTCGCTGGTGCCCGGACGGGCCACCCAGCGCCCCGCCTCGGTCTCGGCGGCCTTTTTGCTGTAGCCGGCGTTTCGCAGACGGGCAATTTTATTGTTATAGAGATACGTCTGCTTGGCCTGTGTCCGGTAGGCGGAGCAGACCTTGGGGGACAAGCCCGCCTTCCGGCAGGCCGCGAGCATGGCGTTCAGATCGTCGTAAATCCGCTCGTCCACCTTCATTCCGTTGGAGAGGGCTTTCAGCGTGATGTCATAGTCCTCGGGCAACTCGTTCCAGGGGTTTACCAGCAGCAGCTCCCAGTCCTCCGCCGCCGGGAAAAGAAGCTCGGTTTTGGACGCGGGACGCTCCGCCGGGACGGGAGACGCCTCAGGGGTTGCCGGTTCCGTCTTTGACGGTTCGGCGGCGGTTTCCCTGGGGACCGGGGCGCTCTCTCCGCCGGCCGCCGCCCAGAGGGCGTCCTCCCAGGAGGAGACGTCCTCCTGAATGGGCGGTTCCGACGGTTCCGGAGTCCCGGAGCCCGTCCATTCCCCTAACGGCGCCAGCCAATCGTTCTCCTCCTCTTCCGGATGCAGGACGGGAAGGATGGGAATCTTCCGGATCTCCTGCTCCTCCTGGGGAGCCTCCGGGCGAATCCGTCCTTCCGCCGGGCGGGCCGCCTTGAAGGGGCCCTTGGCCTGAACGGTGATTGAAAGCAGCAGCAAGGACGCCAACAGCGCCGCTGCCCGTTTGGTCCATTTCATCTCGTGCGGTTCCTTTCTGTGCTTACAACATGTAGCAAAGCGTTTTCTCCATCATACGCCTTTCCTCCCCTAAAAACAAGAGGGGTTTTTAGGAACAGAGGAAAAATTTTTAAAGGCCGCGGAAGCCGCTTTCCCTTCGAAAGCGCGGTCCGGAAGGCAAAACGGAAAACGCCGCCCGGAAAGCAAAACGGAGCCTCCGGGGCGCGTCCGCGAAAGGAGGAGCGCCTCCGGAGAACCCCGTTCCCGTTTTCAAACGGCCAAGCGCCGCCCCGGGGCCCTCAGGCCCCTCGGAGTTCCGCGATGCGGGCCGGGATGTCGTCGGCTTTGTAAACCGCGCTTCCCGCCACCAGCACGTTGGCCCCGGCGTCGATGCAAGCCTGGCAGGTGTCCGGCGCCACGCCGCCGTCCACCTCCAGCTCGCAGCCGGGATTTTTTTCGTCGATGAGCTTCCGCAGGGCGGAGACCTTGGGCATCATATCCGCCATGAACGTTTGCCCGCCGAAGCCCGGTTCCACCGTCATCACCAAAATCAGCTCCACCTTCTCCAGGAAAGGCAGGGCCGCCTCGGCGGGGGTCTTGGGCTTCAGGACGATACCCGCCTTTTTCCCCTTGGCGTGAATTTGGTCGATGGCGGCGTGAATGTTCTCCTCGCTGTCCGCCTCCACGTGGACCGTCACCAAATCCGCTCCAGCGTCGCAGAACTGGGCCGCGTACCGGACAGGCTGGGTGATCATCAGGTGTACGTCCAGGGGCAGCTCCGTGGTGGGCCGGATGGACTTCACCACGGGAAGGCCGATGGAGATGTTGGGGACGAACACCCCGTCCATCACGTCCACATGGACGTAATCGGCGGCGGCGATGCGCCGAATGTCCCGCTCCAAATTCGCGAAATCGGCGGAGAGAATGGAAGGCGCGATTTTAATCATGAAAAGCCCCTCTTTTCTGTCAGTCCGGCGGCGGGAGAGCCGGGACATGGGTCCCAAGCCCGGTGGCGGCGGTTCCCCCGGGCGCATAGGATAGCCCGAGCGGTTGAGACGCCACCAACTCCGCGCAGCGTCCGCCCCTGGGTCTGGCGCCGCCGCTTTTTTGAATATAGGAGTCGGTCCGGCGGAGGTGCGCCTCCGCGGGGCCGGTTTCCCTTTGGGAGTTTGCTGCGCTTAGTGTAGCAGACTCCCCGCCCAAAAGCAACCGAGGGCCGAAGATTTTTCCGCCCGAAGGGGCGGCGGGCCGCAACTTCCTGGAATTTTGTTGCAAATGCGGCTGTAAAATAGGGAGAGCGCGGTATACTATGGAAGAGAAACACGGAGAAGGGAGCAACGGGAATGGTATACGATGTCCTTGTCATAGGCGGCGGACCGGCGGGCCTGTCGGCGGCGCTGAATGTCCGGGCCAGAGGCAAGACGGCTCTGGTGATCTCCAACCCCCTGGCGGAAAATCCCCTCTGGAAGGCGGAACGGGTGGACAACTGCCTGGGGCTTCCCGATCTCTCCGGCAAGGAGCTTTTGACCGTTCTCTATGACCACGCGGTCTCCGCCGGGGTGGAATTTCTGGAGGCCCGCGCCCTCAGCGCCCTGAGCGCCGGGACGGACTGGTATGTGGCCGCCGGGGACATGATGACTCAGGGAGGCGCGGTGGTTCTGGCGGCGGGAGCCGTCCGGGGAAAGAAGCTCCCCGGCGAAGCGGAGCTGCTGGGCCGGGGCCTGAGTTACTGCGCCACCTGCGACGGAATGCTCTACCGGGGCCGGAGGGTGGCCGTGCTGGGCTACAGTCCCTCCGCCAGGCGGGAGGCGGACTTCCTGGAGGAAATTGGCTGCCAGGTGCTTTACTTCGACCGGCCGAAAAGCTGCGCCATCCAGGGAACGGACAAGGTGGAGGCCGTGGTCTGCGACGGGGAGACGGAGGCGGTGGAGGGGGTCTTCCTCCTGCGCTCCGCCATGGCTCCGGGAGACCTCTTTCCCGGACTGGAGGTGGAGGGAGGCTATGTGCGGGTGAACCGGGAGATGGCCACGAACCTTCCCGGCGTCTTCGCTGCGGGAGACTGCACCGGCGGGCCCCTCCAGATTTCCAAGGCCATCGGCGAGGGGCAGATCGCCGGGCAGAAAGCGGCGCAGCTCCTGGCAAGGAAGGCGGCGGAATAGCCGGCCCTCCTTAGAAATACGCGAGAAATACGCGCGAAGGTTCCGGGAGAGGTTCCAGCGTCTACCTGAAGACCCATGGAATGCCGGATTGAGGCGGTTTTTCCGTCGGACACGGTATTCCGGCGGGCTTCAAACGGACGCCGGAGGCCTCCCGGATAAACTCATAAATAAACTGAAAACGAAGGAGTTACGAATATGTCTGTAAAGCACTTGAAAACCGAAGAGTTTGACGCGATGATGGACGGGACCCCTCTGGCCATGGTGGATTTTTGGGCCCCTTGGTGCGGCCCCTGCCGGATGTTGGGGCCGGTGATGGAGGAGCTGGCGGCCCAGTATGAGGGCAAGGCCCTGGTGGCCAAGGTCAACGTGGACGAGGAGCCGGAGCTGGCCCGGCGCTTCGGCGTGATGAACATTCCCACAGTTGTTTTTTTGAAAAACGGCCAGGAGTTTGACCGGAAGGTGGGCGCTTTTCCATCCGCCGTTTTCCAGGAGGTTCTGGACAAGGCCCTGTGAGCGCGAAGAAAAAGAATACAGGAACGAAAAACATCGAGAGAGGAACCCTCCAGGGGGTTCCTCTTTTTGGGCTATGGCGTTCTGCAAAAAAGAGAGGCGTTTTGAAGGCTCTGGATCGTCCGCCGAAAGAGAGTCTGGCAGGCCGCGAGCCCTTGAAGCGCCCTGCTAAGGAGTTGTACAGAGAACGAGTAACCCTTTTCTTCCGCCCTCGGGAATGTCAATTTTTACAGACGGTTTGCCGATTGGAAGCGGGCAGTCCCGGAAAAACGGGCCGCCGGATCGGCGTCCCCTACACGATGGTCCCCTTTTAAAATGTGCGATAGGGAACTCCCTTGGCTTTTCCCGTATTTACAGCGCCGGAAAAATGTGCTACACTAATTCCGTTTCTGCCGGACCTTTGTCCGGCCAACAGGAGGAATGCTATGAGCCGGGAAGATATTTTGGTTCTTTTGCGCAAAGAGGAGGGCTTCCTCTCCGGCCAGGAGCTCAGCCGCCGCCTTGGCCTCAGCCGGGCCGCCGTCTGGAAGACGGTGGACGCCCTGCGGCGGGAGGGCTACGAGATCGAGGCCAGGACCGGTCTGGGCTACCGCCTGGCCGCCGCGCCGGACGCCATGACGGTTCCGGAGATTCGAAGCTTCCTGGGGGAGACCGCCGTGGTGGGCCGGGAGCTCCGCTGCTTCGCCGAGCTGGATTCCACCAACAATTACGCCAAGACCCTGGCCCAGACCGGGGCCCCGGACGGCACGGCGGTGATCGCCGACAGCCAGACGGCGGGCCGGGGACGGATGGAGCGCTCCTTCCAGTCCCCCAAGGGCCAGGGGATTTACCTCTCCGTGCTGCTGCGCCCTGCCCTTCCGCCGGACCGGCTGCCCCCGGTGACGGCCCTGGCCGGCGTGGCCGTGTGCGGAGCGGTGGAGCAGGTGTGCGGCCTTCGCCCGGGGCTGAAATGGCCCAACGACCCGGTGCTGGAGGGAAAGAAGCTCTGCGGCATTTTGACCGAGGTCTCTCTGGAGGCGGAGACGGGACGGCTTCAGTCCATGGTTCTGGGGATTGGCATTAACGTGCTCCAGAAGCCCGAGGACTTCCCTCCGGAGGTTCGGGAGGTGGCCATCTCCCTGCTCCAGGTTCTGGGCAGGCCGGTGTCCCGCCCCCGGCTGACGGCGGCGCTGCTGGAGGAGCTGGACCGGGCCTATGCCGCGCTGCTGGCGGGGGACCTGTCGGTGTATCAGGCGGCCTATCGCCGGGATTGTGTAAACCTGGGGAAGCGGGTGCAGCTGCTCCCCTTCGGCGGCGGAGCCCGGGAGACCGCCGAGGCGGTGGGGGTGGACGAGGCGTTCAACCTGATCGTCCGGGGAGAGGACGGCGCCCTCCGGACCGTGCGCTCCGGGGAGGTCTCCGTCCGGGGCCTTTGGGGCTACACGGAGTAGCGCCCCTTTCCGGACCCGAAGGGGGATCTCGAATACGAACAGTAGGTGATGTTTATGAAGGAACAGAATAAATTTCAAGCCCTCTGGGTGCTCTTTTGGACCTTTGCCAAGATGGGAGTCATGACCTTTGGCGGCGGCATGGCCATGCTGCCGATTCTCCAGCGGGAGGTTGTGGACAGCAAGGGCTGGGCCACCGAGGAGGAACTGACGGATTATTACGCCATTGGCCAGTGCACGCCGGGGATCATCGCCGTGAACACGGCCACGTTTATCGGCCAGAAGTACGGCGGCATCTCCGGAGGCATTGTGGCGACCCTGGGGGTGGTGTTTCCCTCTCTGGTGATTATTTCCATTCTCGCAGGGCTGATTTCCAACTTCGCGGACCTGATGTGGGTGAAGAACGCCTTCGCGGGGATTCAGGTTTGCGTATGCGTACTGATTTTCAACGCGGTGGTGAAGCTGCTGAAAAAGTCGGTGGTGGATAAGCGAACCGCTGTGATTTTTGTAGTGGTTTTAGCCGGGGGCGTGTTTTTGAAGGTATCCCCGGTTTGGTTTGTGATTGGCGCGGCTCTGACGGGGATCATTCTGAAGAATCTGGAGGCGAAACGGGCATGATTCTTTTGAAGCTTTATTGGGAGTTTTTCAAGACGGGACTCTTTGCCGTAGGCGGCGGCATGGCGACGCTGCCGTTTTTGCAGGCCATTGGCGAGAGCACAGGCTGGTATACGTACAGTGATTTGATGAATATGCTGGCGGTGTCGGAGTCCACCCCTGGCCCCATTGGCATCAACATGGCGACCTATGTCGGGTATCGGGTGGCAAATGTTCCTGGGGCGGTGATTGCCACCCTGGGGGAGGTGACGCCCTCGATTATCGTGATCTTGATTGTGGCGGCGGTGCTGCACAGCTTCCGGAACAACCAGTATGTGGATCACGCCTTTTACGGGCTTCGTCCGGCGTCCACGGGGCTGATCGGCGCGGCCTGCGTCGCGGTGATTTTAGAGGTCCTGACCAGCGTGCAGCTCGTCGCCCCAGAGGGGGGGATTTTGAAGGGCGTTGCCCTTGGACCCGGGGGACTGTTGAATTTGCCGGGATTGCTCCTGGCGGGGGTGCTGTTGGTTTTAACCAACTGGGTTAAGCCGGTGAAGGGGCTTCACCCCATTGTGTTTATTGGGCTGTCCGCCGTGGTGGGGGTTTTGTTTGGATTCGCGAATCCGTAGAAATTGGCCCTCTTAGGAGCTGGTACTCGCCCTTGCGGGCGGGGGGATTTCAGCCATGAAGATGGCTGGTGCTTTGCACCCCCCATTTTCTCGTTTTCTTCCAGAAGAAAACGAGAAAACGGGCCGTGCACGGTCCAAAAGAGAAAAAGAAGTACGGGGTTACGATACGGGGGCGCGCCTGAATGACTGGCGGGAGACAGGAATGACTTCTCACGCGGCGTAGTTAAACGGGGGCTGGTGCTGCTCGACTTGGCGTATTTCTCTTTCCGCTGTCGCTGGCCCGGTAGGAGAATCGGCCTGGATTCCTTCTTTCCTCATCGGATCTTCTATCGATAGAACACCCGTAGGGGCGGACAATTTGTCCGCCCTTTTCTCGTTGTGGAACTGCCCCGGTAGAACGCCCCTCTCCTTATGGAACCTTGATGGAACATCCCGTAGGGGCCGCCGCCCTGCGTCCGCCGTTGGCGGCTTTGCCGCTTACGGCGGCGGCGTACCCCTTGCGGGTGCTCGGCGGCCCGTCTCCCGCAATTGCCATACTTCCAATGGCCCGTTCCCTGCAACCCTGGCCGTTCCTTAACTTGCCCCTTCCGGATATTGGTAGGAGAACCTCAAAAAAATTTTTTCTTTTTTCGAAAAACCTCTTGACTTTTTTTATAGATTCGTTATTATAAGCAATAGATTAAGAAAATAAATTAATGCTTATTTCGGAGGTGGACCATGACCAAGCGGGAACGGCAGCTTCTGAACTGGATTGAGGAAAACCCTCTCATCTCCCAGAAGGAGCTGGCGGACAAGGCGGGGATCACCCGCTCCTCTGTCGCCGTGCATATCTCCAACCTGATGAAAAAGGGCTACATCACTGGCAAGGGCTACATCGTCCAGACCGCCCCCTATGTTACCGTCGTCGGCGGCGTCAACGTGGACATCGGCGGACAGCCCCAGGGACCTCTGGTGGCCCAGGATTCCAACCCCGGTGCCGTCCACTCCTCTCTGGGAGGCGTGGGACGGAACATTGCACACAACATGGCCCTCTTGGGCCTGGACGTCCGCCTGCTCACCGCCTTTGGCGACGATCTCAACGCCCAGAAACTGGCCGCCAGCTGCGGGGAACTGGGCATCGACATCTCCCAGTCCCCCGTCATCCCCGGGGGAAGGACGTCCACTTATCTCTTTATCAACGATGAGCAGGGCGATATGGCCCTGGCCGTCAGCGACATGGAGATTTACAATCACCTGACCCCTCAGACCCTCGCTCAGAGACACAAGCTTTTGGACGGCAGCCAGGTGGTGGTGCTGGACACCAACATTCCCTCTGAGAGCATCGTTTGGCTGGCGGAGAACTGCCCCGCTCCCCTCTTTGCCGACCCGGTCTCCACGGCCAAGGCCGTGAAGCTGAAATCCGTACTGGGGAAACTCCACACCCTGAAACCCAACCGCATAGAGGCGGAGCTCCTCTCCGGCGTGCCCATCACCGACGGCGACAGCCTGAACCGGGCGGCGGACGCCCTGCTGGAAACCGGCCTGCGGCGGGTGTTCATCTCCCTGGGAGCGGAGGGCGTTTTCGCCGCGGACCACAATGGCCGGGTCCAGCTCCCCTGCCTGCCGGCGAAACTGGTCAACGCCACGGGCTGCGGGGACGCCTTTATGGCCGCCATCGCCTGGGCGTATCTCCAGGGCACGGATCTGGCGGACACCGCCCGGGCGGGTCTGGCCGCCTCCGCCATTGCCATGGAGGGCCGGGAGACCATCAATCCTCTTATGAGCGAGGAGAACCTGCGGGATTGGCTTATGAAAAACGGATGACCGCCGGGAAATCCGGAGACCGCGTGTCTGAGACCATCTCATTTTTGTCAATATCAATATGGAGGTTTTTATCATGAACATGAACAAGTATCTGGACGTCGCCCCCGAAGTCAAGGAAGCCCTGGCCGCCGGAAAGCCCGTGGTGGCCCTGGAGTCCACCATCATCTCCCACGGCATGCCCTATCCCCAGAATGTGGAGACCGCCTTGAAGGTGGAGGCCATCATTCGGGAGAACGGAGCCGTTCCCGCCACCATCGCCGTTCTGGGCGGCCGCCTGAAGGCTGGCCTTTCCCCCGAGGAGATTGACTATCTGGGCAAGACCGGCGCGGGCGTGGCCAAGGCCAGCCGCCGGGATCTTCCCGTCCTGGTGGCCCAGGGCAAGGACGGCGCCACCACCGTCACCACCACGATGATTATCGCCCACATGGCGGGCATCTCCGTCTTCGCCACTGGCGGCATCGGCGGCGTTCACCGGGGCGCTGAGATTACCATGGACATCTCCGCCGATCTGGAGGAGCTGGCCCGGACGCCGGTTATGGTGGTCTGCGCCGGAGCCAAGTCCATTCTGGACCTGGGACTGACCCTGGAGTATCTGGAGACCCACGGCGTGCCCGTCATCGGCTTCGGCACTGAGGAGCTCCCCGCCTTTTACACCCGGAAGAGCGGCTTTGCCGTGGATTACCGCATCGACAGCCCCGAGGACCTGGCCAAGGCTTTCTATGTGAAGCAGGACATGGGCCTGGGCGGCGGCATGCTGGTGACCAACCCCATTCCCGAGGAGTATTCCATGGACGCCGACGTCATCAACCGGGCCATCAAGGACGCGGTGGACGAGGCCAAGGTGAAGGGCGTTCACGGCAAGGAGACCACCCCCTTCCTGCTGGCGAAAATTAAGGAGCTCACCGGCGGCAGCTCCCTGGACAGCAACATCCAGCTGGTCTTCAACAATGCCCGCCTGGCCGCCAAGACGGCGGCGGAGCTGGCGAAGCTTGCCAAAAACTGAAATCTATGTTAAAGTGGACCGGCTGGGAAACCAGCCGGTTTATTTTTGAAATGAGGTGTACATATGAAGATTGCCCTTCTTGCGGCTGAAAAATATATATTTACGCCGGAGGAGCATAACGACTTCCTCTGGGCCGTCGCCGGCTCCCCCTGGGGCCTCCTGGCCATTTGGTTGGCGCTCATCAACCTGGCCACCTTCTGCGCCTTTGGCCTGGACAAGTGGAAGGCGAAGCGGAAGGCGAAAAAGGAGACCGTCCGCCGGGTTCCGGAGAAGACCCTGTTCCTTTTGGCGGCGCTGGGAGGCAGCGTGGGGGCGCTGCTGGGGATGCGGGCCTTTCACCATAAGACCCTTCACAAGACCTTCCGCTTCGGCATCCCCTTGATCCTGGCCCTCCAAATAATTCTTCCCTTTGGGCTGTGGCTCTATTTTGCTGTGATTCGCTGATATTTTGAATCGGTTGTGCCCAAAAAGGCGGCGGTTCCTCCGGAGCGGCCGCTTTTTTCATACGCTTCGTGAGACTGGGTTTTTGTGGTCTCCACCTGTGAAGCGGCTTGAATTTTGTCGGAGAATTGTATATAATAGAGAAAATCTACGAATGGAGGGACCTCTATGAACAAAACGCCTCATTACGACAGCTACATCAAGATTCTGGAAGAAGAGCTCATCCCCGCGATGGGCTGCACGGAGCCCATCGCCGTGGCCCTGGCCGCCGCCAAGGCCCGGGAAGCCCTGGGATTGACGCCGGAGCGATGTCGAATCGAAGTCAGCGGCAACATCATCAAGAACGTCAAGGCCGTCACCGTTCCCAACACCGGCGGCATGAAGGGCCTGGAGGGCGCCACCGCCGCGGGCATCGCCGCCGGGCGGGAGGACCTGGAGCTGGAGGTTCTCTCCCAGGTCACCGATGAGGGCCGGGCCGCGATCCGGGCCTGCCTGGACAACTGCGCCATGGAGGTGGTCCCCGCCGGAGGGGACCGGGTGTTCTACATCAAGATCACCGTGGAGGCCCAGGGCCACAGCGCCTGCTGCGAGATTGTGGACTTCCACACCAACGTCGTGCTGATCGAAAAGGACGGCCAGACCCTCTTCCAGGCCGAGGCCAAGGCGGAGGGCGGCTCCCAGCAGACGGACCGCTCGATTCTCAGCGTGGAGGAGATCATCCAGTTTGCCGACGGCCTGGATCCCGCCGACGTGGCGGAGGTGCTGAACCGGCAGATCGCCTATAACAGCGCCATTGCCGCCGAGGGCCTGAAGGGTGGCTGGGGCGCCGAGGTGGGAAAGACCCTCCGGGCCGCCCACGGCGACAGCGTGGCCGTCCGGGCCAAGGCCGCCGCCGCCGCCGGGTCCGACGCCCGGATGAGCGGCTGTGAGCTGCCGGTGATCATCGTCTCCGGCAGCGGCAACCAGGGCATGACCGCCTCCCTCCCTGTCATCGAGTACGCCCGGGACATGGGGGCCAGCGAAGAAGCGCTGCTCCGGGCCCTGGCTGTGGCGAACCTGATTACCATCCATCAGAAGACGGGGATTGGCCGCCTGTCCGCCTTCTGTGGGGCCACCAGCGCCGGCTGCGGCGCGGCCTGCGGCATCGCCTATCTCCAGGGCGGGCGCTATGAGGTCATCTCCCACACCATCGTCAACGCCCTGGCCATCTGCTCCGGCATGGTCTGCGACGGGGCGAAGCCCTCCTGCGCGGCGAAGATCGCCGCCGCCGTGGACGCGGGCCTTTTGGGCTATCAGATGTACAAGGGCGGAGGCCACCAGTTCCTCAGCGGCGAGGGCATCCTCAAGGACGGAGTGGAAGCCACCATCGAGAGCGTGGGCCGCCTGGCCCGGAAGGGCATGCGCCAGACGGACCAGGAAATCCTGGACATCATGGTGGGCCGGTAATATGTTTGCGCGGGCGGCTGTGCCGCCCGCGCAAGCGTTTCCGGCAAAACGTCAAAAATATAAGGCGTATTTTGTTGATACAGCTGAAAACCAGGCCGCACGACCGGAAAGCGTTGACAAGACGCGGGAGAGGTGTTTATAATGTGATTCAACACTCAAGGGCGGGTTTGGAAGGAACGCAAACGTATCCAACCATCGTTTTTTGAACAAGGAAGAAGCGGCGTGGCCGGTTCTTCCCTTTTCTTTCGCCCAGAGAGAGCGGGAAGGGAGAGAGCGCCTGTGATACAGGGATTGGAGTATCTGCGGGAAATCAACACGGCCTCCGTGCTGCTGCGGCTGACGCTGGCCATGTTCTGCGGGGGCATGATCGGCCTGGAGCGGGCCAGGAAGCACCGGCCGGCGGGCTTTCGCACCTATATGCTGGTGTGTATGGGGGCGGCGCTGACCATGCTGCTCAGTCAGTATGAGTCCTATATGCTGCACCATGTATGGGCGGAGCGGGCGGCGGAGATCGGCATCCGCACCGACGTCAGCCGCTTTGGCGCTCAAGTGATCAACGGCATCGGCTTTCTGGGCGCGGGCACCATTTTGGTCACCGGCCAGCAGAAGGTGAAGGGCCTGACCACGGCGGCGGGGCTCTGGGCCTCGGCCTGCATGGGCCTGGCCGTGGGCGCGGGGTTTTACGAGTGCGTGGCCCTGGCCTTTGTGCTGATTTTCCTGGCGGTGCACGTTCTGCCCGCGGTGGAGCTCTATGTCATTGAAAACGCCCGGAATATGAATATCTACGTGGAGTTTCAGTCTCTGGACAACGTGGCGGAGATCATCAACCGCATCAAGGCCCAGGACGTGACGATTTACGAGGTGGAGGTAGATCACGGCAAACAGACCCAATCCCAGCATCCCAACGCCATCTTCTCCCTCCGGATGAACCAGCCGGGGACCCACGCCAAGATTCTGGCCACCGTCTCGGAGCTGGAGGACGTCTATGTGGTTCACGATATTTGAGGGTTCCCTGGAAGAAGAACCCCTCCCCGGGCGGCGGCGCGCTCCCTTGCGGGAAGGGCATTGTTTGTGTGATTTAGGAGGAGAAACGGGATGTTAGCTCTTTTTGACGGACTCCGGGACGTGACCATTTGGTCCGTGGCCCTGCGGATGACCCTGGCGGTAATCTGCGGCGGCATCATCGGCATCGAGCGGGAATACAAGCGCCGTCCGGCGGGTTTCCGTACACATATTCTGATCTGCCTGGGGGCGGCCATGACCACCCTGACCAGTCAGTACCTCTACTTAGTGCTGAACCAGTATACGGATATGGCCCGCCTGGGCGCCCAGGTGGTGGCGGGCATCGGCTTCATCGGCGCGGGCACCATCATCGTCACCCGCCGCCAGCGGGTGAAGGGCCTGACCACGGCGGCGGGCCTCTGGGCGGCGGCCATCATTGGCCTGGCTTTGGGGGGCGGCTTTTACGAGGGGGGCCTCTTTGCCACGATTCTGATTCTGGTGGCGGAGCTGTTTTTCTCCCGGGTGGAGTACCGGATGCTGAAAAACGCCCCGGAGGTCAACCTTTACATTGAGTACAGCAGCAACGGAACCATGGACGAGCTGCTCCGGGAGTTCCGGGAGCGGGGGCTGAAGATTCTCAACATGGGCATCATTCACTCCAGCTGCAACGAAAAGCACAACGCCTGCGCCATTTTCGCCCTGCGGCTCCACAAGGGCCTGGATGTGGATCAGATTCAAAGGGAAATCCGCTCCACCGCCGGGGTGATTTCCGTGCGGGAGCTTTGAGAAAGGGCCGGCGGGAGGGAAATACCCTTCCGCCGGCTTTTGTTTCTGTCCGTGGAAAGAGAATGTTCGTCTTCGGATTGCGGACATTTTGTGGAAATACACGGTTGACAAGCGGGGCCTGGCGTGGTAAGGTAGTACCAAAATTGGATAACGGCAAAGGAAATTCCTGGAGAAACGACGGTAGTCTGCCGAAGGAGTAAAACTCTCAGGCGCCCGAGGACGGGTGGGGACCGGGAATGGATGTGGCTCTGGAGAAGCCCGGAAACGGGGACCGAAGGTGCAAGGCGGCGGAAGCGCCGCTGAATCTCTCAGGTAAAAGGACAGAGTGGGAGAACGCGGGGGGATTGCCCGTGCGTCTTTCTGTTCTCTTTTTCGGAGCGGCTCTGGCCGTTCCGTTTTTTACTTTTAGGAGGGAACATTCATGTTACAGCAAGTGCAAGACACGCTTCTGCCCGTCGTGCAGACCATCAACGCCTATCTCTCGGACTACATCCTGGTTGCCCTGCTCATCGCGGTGGGCCTGTGGTTTTCCATCAAGACCCGCTTTGTTCAGATTCGCTGTTTCGGCGAGGGCATGCGGAAGGTCTTTGGCAATCTGACCCTGGCCGGCGACAAGCACGCCAGCGGCATGAGCTCGTTCCAGGCCCTGGCCACGGCCATTGCCGCCCAGGTGGGCACGGGCAACATCGTGGGCGCTTCCGGCGCCATCCTCACCGGCGGCCCCGGGGCCATCTTCTGGATGTGGATCATCGCCTTCTTCGGCATGGCCACCATCTATTCCGAGGCCGTGCTGGCCCAGGAGACCCGGGTGAAGGACCAGGATGGGAACATCCAGGGCGGCCCGGTGTACTACATCACCGCGGCGTTTCGGGGAGGCTTCGGCAGATTCCTGGCGGGCTTCTTCTCCATCGCCATCATTTTGGCCCTGGGCTTCTTCGGCTGCATGGTCCAGTCCAATTCCATTGGCTCTACCTTTGAAACGGCGTTCCACGTGCCCTCCTGGATTGTGGGCGTGGTGCTGGTAGTCATTTGCGGCGCCATCTTCCTGGGCGGCGTCCAGCGTCTGGCCTCCGTCACGGAGAAGGTCGTTCCCGTCATGGCGGCGCTCTTCGTCCTGGGCGGCGTGGTGGTCCTGGTGTTCCGGGCCAAGTATCTCCCGGCCACCGTGGGCATGATCTTCCAGTACGCCTTCCAGCCCCAGGCCATTCTGGGCGGCGGCTTTGGCGCGGCGCTGAAGATTGCCCTGAGCCAGGGCGCCAAGCGGGGCCTGTTCTCCAACGAGGCCGGCATGGGCTCCACGCCTCACGCCCACGCCCTGGCCAACGTTGCCTGCCCCCACGATCAGGGCGTGGTGGCCATGATCGGCGTGTTCATCGATACCTTCGTGGTGCTGACCCTCAACGCCCTGGTCATCATCTCCACCCTCTACACCGAGGGCGGCCCCTTGGCCGGAGGCTATACCGGCTCCGTCACCGAGGCCATCGGCAAGGCCAACCTGGCCCAGACGGCCTTTGGCGTTGTTTTCGGCGAGAATCTGGGAGCCATGTTCGTGGCCGTCTGCCTGTTCTTCTTTGCCTTCTCCACCATTTTGGGCTGGAACCTCTTTGGCAAGATTAACATTCAGTACCTCTTCGGCAAGAAGTCCACGGTGGTCTATACGCTGATCGCCCTGGTGTTCATCTTCCTGGGCACCCTGGCTTCCAACGACCTGGTTTGGGAATTGTCCGACATGTTCAACAACCTGATGGTGATTCCCAACGCCATTGGCCTCTTCGCCCTGACGGGCCTGGTGGTCAAGGCCGTGCGGTAAAGGCGGCCTTACTGCGAAACAGAGAGACAGCCGAAACGGCTGTCTCTCAACTTGTCAAAAAAGTACGATCCGAAAGTGAACGGAAAGGAAAAGAGCTACGAGAGAAACCCATCAGGGGTTTCTCTCGTTTTCAATCAGAAGTTTTTCAGAACTTTTTTGAAGTTCTGAAAAACTTGCTCAGGCTGTCGAAAACACTTTTTCGACAGCCTGAGACAGCCGTTTCGGCTGTCTCTTTTTGCTTACTCCTGGGCGAAGAGGGCATTGTAATCCACCATCAGGGCTTCTGCTCCGCGCCCCTCTCCAAGGTTACCCCTCCATCGTAGGGCAGCAGAAATACCGGCACGCCCTCCGGCCCGGGCGCGATGGCGTACATGGGCCAGAAATAGGCCAGCCCCTCCGTTGTCAGATAGAAATTTTGGGGATTGAAGTGCCTTCGGAGCTCCCGCCGCCAGTCCTCCCGCCAGCGGCCCGCCCCGGCCCGTTCCCGGCGGCGGATTTCCTCTTCCGCGTGAACCAGAAGCCGTTTTTTCCAGGCGGTCCCGGCGGAAAAGAAGTCCTTGAGGGGCACGGGATAGCCCGCCGCCAGGTCCCAGGTGTCCCCTCTCCGGCCCAGAGAAACGCTTTTGCCCAAGGTCTCCCTGGTCTGGGTGTAAAGGCTCCAGAGGCCTCCCTGATTGTATGTAACCAGATAGTCCAGCTCCGCCTGAAAGAGGGGCAAGGGCCGGCTGGCGGCCAGGGCGGCGCGGTACTCCGCCTCCGCCTGGGGCAGCAGGCAGCGCTCGCAGTAGCGGAGGAAGGAGCGGCATTGCAGCTGATAGAACCGATGGACGCGCCGGGAGACTTTGTCCGCCGCCGGTTCCGGCTGAGGGACGCGGACCTCCGCCCGCAGCACAGGCACGCCCTCCACGGCCCACTCCCGTTCTGCCACAAAGGGCTCCGTCCGCAGTTCCGTCAAACGTTCCCCCACAAATACCGCCCCTTTCTCCGGATTTCGTTTCTCCAGCCTATGCCGGAGCGGGAAAAAGGGTGACGGGGAGGAAAAATGAGGGACGGGCTTTGGCCGGAGCTTTGAAGCCGCCCTGTGACCGATGGACGGCCCCGCAGGGGTTGCCGCGGCACAACTTATAGAAACGAAGCCCAGCCTCCAGGCCCCTTTCACCGATAGAAGGACGGCCATAAGGAACGGACGATGAATCGCCGGAAACCGGGCCGCCCTGGAGACAACCCCACTCCCCTGCCCCGGCCCAAGGCTCCGGCGCGAAAATTTCCCTCCGCGACCTCTTTACTTTCACGCACTGAAATGTTAAAATACAGCTGTTGTATTCTTGAGACAGGGGGGTTGCGCGTGAAAATCGGCAAGAAGGAAAAAAGCGGCCAGCTTTACAAGGCCATTTTGCAGCTGCGGGACGAGGAGGAATGTTACGACTTCTTCCAGGACCTGTGCACCGTGGCGGAGCTGCGCTCCATGGAGCAGCGCTTTGAGGTGGCCTCGCTGCTGGACGACGGCATGATTTACAACGAGATTCTGGATCGCACCGGCGCCTCCAGCGCCACCATCAGCCGGGTAAACCGCTCCTTGAATTATGGCACCGGAGCCTATGCCCAGCTCTTTGCCCGGATAAAGGACAAACAGCCGTGAGGACCTACGACGCCTTGGCCGCCGGCTATGACGGCCTGATGGCCGACGGGAACTACCGCCGCCGGGCGGCCTTTCTGGCCCGGCGCCTCCGGAAGAGCCCCATTCCCGTGGGCACCGTGCTGGACCTGGCCTGCGGCACGGGGACGGTGGCCTGTCTCCTGGCCCAGCGGGGGTACGAGGTCCTGGCCACCGACGGATCCGAGGAAATGCTGACTCAGGCGGCGGCCAAGGTAGCGGCGCTGGAGAAAAACCGGCCCTTGCTTCTCCTCCAGTCCATGCCCCGACTCCAGCTGGCCCAGCCGGTGGACGCGGTGGTCTCCACCCTGGATTCCCTGAACTATCTGACCCGGGACCGGGACCTGCGGGAGACCTTCCGGCGGGTCCGCCGGTGGCTGAAGCCCGGGGGATTGTTTCTCTTCGACGTGAATACTCCCTATAAGCTCCGCCGGATGGACGGGCAGGTCTACATGGACGAGACGGAGGATTCTTTTTGCGTCTGGAGGACCTTCTTTTCCCCGAAGAAACAGATCTGCACCTATCAGGTGGACCTGTTTCGCCTCCGCCCGGAAGGCACCTGGGACCGGCGCTTTGAGGAGCATCGGGAACGGGCCTGGGAGGAGGAAACCCTCCGGGCGTATCTGCGGGAGGCGGGGTTTGCCAACCTCCGCCTGACCGGGGACCTGTCCGAGGAGCCGCCGGGGTTAAACGAGGACCGATGGCAGTTCCAGGCGAATTAAGAATTTGAAAACGGGATTTGAGCGGGAAAACGAAACGCGTTTTCCCGGATTTCCAATGGACAAGAGGAGCTTACTATGAGGGACCAATTGGTGCGCGCCATCTCCAAGGATGGCCTGATCAAAGTCTCCGCCGTCTCCACCAGAGACCTGACGGAGCGGGCCCGGCAGATTCACAGAACCCTGCCGGTGGCCACGGCGGCACTGGGCCGTCTGCTGGCGGGAGCCTCCATGATGGGCAACGCGCTGAAGGAGGAGGCCGCCAGCCTGACGCTGCAAATCAAGGGCGGCGGCCCTCTGGGCACGCTGCTGGCCGTGTCCGACCACTTGGGCAATGTCCGGGGCACGGTGGAAAATCCCGGGGTGGACATTCCTCTCCGGGAGGACGGCAAGCTGGACGTGGGGACCGCCGTGGGCAACCAGGGGACGCTGACGGTGGTCCGGGACCTTCGGATGAAGGAGCCCTATGTGGGCAGCGTGGGACTTTTGTGGGGGGAGATCGCCGAGGATATCGCTCTCTATTTCGTGGAGTCCGAGCAAGTGCCCACCGCCTGTGGGCTGGGGGTCCTGGTGGACCGGGACCAGAGCGTTTTGGCGGCGGGGGGCTATTTGGTGCAGCTGCTTCCCGGGGCGGAGGATGAGACCGCCGCCCAGCTGGAGGCCTCCCTCCGGGCGGCGGGACCGGTGACGGAGCTTCTGCGGCAGGACCCGGACCCGGAGGTCCTTCTCCGGCGGGCGCTGCCGGGGCTTGAGCTGGGGATTTTGGAAAAGAGCCCCATTGCGTACCGCTGTGATTGCAGCCGGGAGCGGATGGAGCGGGCTCTGGTGAGCCTGGGCCGTAAGGAACTGCGGGCCATGATCGACGAGCAGGGCGGCGCGGAGCTGACCTGCCGGTTTTGCGACAATATCCAGCGCTTTTCCAAGGAAGAGCTGGAGGCGCTGCTGGCCTCGTGCTGAGGGCGCCACAGGAGATTTGAAAATTAGAAACCAAGACAGCCGCTTCGCGTTGGGGTGAGGCGGCTGTCTTTTTGAGGTGCGGGCCCCGCTGATAAAAGGGCGGACAAATTGTCCGCCCTACGGGTATTCTATCGATAGAAGGGCAGATAAGGAAAGAAGGAATCCAGGCCGATTCGATTACCAGGCCAGCGACAGCGGAAAGAGGAATACGCCAAATCGACAACCACCAGCCCCCGTATGACTACGCCGCGTGAGAAGTCATTCCTGTCTCCCGCCAGTCATTCAGGCGCGCCTCCGTATCGTAACCCCCGTACTTCTTTTTCTCTTTTGGACCGTGCACGGCCCGTTTTCTCTTTTTCTTCTGGAAGAAAAAGAGAAAATGGGGGGTGCAAAAGCACCAGCCATCTTCATGGCTGAAATCCCCCCGCCCGGAAGGGCGAGAAAAATCCCCCTCCCCGGCGAGGAGGAAAATATTGTTTACGTTTTTGCATTTACTTTGCCGCCGCTTTGTGCTATGGTGATAACTGTTCTGTCAATCCGTATTCTACGAGAGGAGAACCCTATGAAGAAACGACTTTTTTCCAAAGCGCTGCCCCTGTTGTTAATTCTGTCGCTGCTGGTTTCCCTGAGCGTCCCCGCCCAGGCCTCTTTGGCCCTGGGAGATGATCTCACCGCCACGGATACTCTTCTGAACCAGCAGACGCAGCTCTCTACCAATGTGTTCTGGAGTACCGTCAGTTCCGATTACCGGACGGAAAACCTGATTACATACACACCCAATGGGGCGGTTACCCCCATCGTCACCTATGGCGGCGTCCTCACGGACCGGAGCACCGTCTCCAACACCGCAAAGGCCCTGGAGGAACAGGGACACCGGGTGGTGGCCGGCATCAACGGCGACTTTTACAACGTGAATAACGGCCTGCCCATCGGCATCGTCGTCACCCAGGGCCAGCTCCGCAGCAGCGACGCCGGATACAACGCCATCGGCTTCCGGGCCGACGGCACCGCCGTCCTGGGCAAGCCCGGCGTCGCCGCCCTCCTCAGCTACACCGCCCAGGACGGCACCGGCCTGCCCCTTCTGGACGGCGCCGGGAACCCCCTCTACGACGAGGCGGGAAATCCCCGCCTCGACGGCACCGGCCAAATCCTGGATAAAACCCTCCCCGTGGCCGCCATCAACAAGGCCCGGACCGAGGCGGGAGTCCATCTCTACACCTACGACTTCAACGCCGCCCACTCCACCGGGAGCACCCAGCCCGGCGTGGACGTAATCTGCACAATCCAAGAGGGCCGCCTCTCCATCGGGGAGACGGCGGCGCTGCGGGTGGAGCGGGTGGAGGAAGCGGCCTCCGCCACCGTCCTGGAGCCCAACCAGATCGTCCTCAGCGCCAACGGGAAAGCCGCCGCCACCACCCTGGACGCCCTCCGGACCATTCCTGTGGGAACCCTCATCACCCTCTCTCTCACCGCCGCGGATCCCGCCTGGAACGACGTGGAGTACGCCATCGGCAGTCTTTATTCCCTGGTGGAGAACGGCGCGGTGGCCGGCGGCCTCCAGAACGGCGCAGCGCCCCGGACCGCCGTGGGCCAGCGCTATGACGGCAGCCTGGTGTTCTACACCATCGACGGCCGGAAGGCCGGGCACTCCATCGGCGCCACTATGACCCAGGTGGCCCAGCGCCTCATCGAGCTGGGCTGCGTCACCGGCCTCTGTTTGGACGGAGGCGGGTCCACCACTCTCACCGTCACCCGGCCCACGGACCTGAAGGCCAAGCGGGTCAATGTTCCCTCCGACGGTGGAGAGCGGGCGGTGTCCAACCAGCTCTTTCTGGTGGCCACGAATCAGCCCAGCGGCCAGCTGAGCCACTTCCACGTCAGCGCCGACCACGCCTATGTGCTGGCGGGCAGCAGCGTGAACCTCTCCGCCGCCGCCATCGACACGAACTACATCCCCATGAACGAGCCCTATGACCTCTCCACCAACGCCGGAACTCTGACGGACAACGTGCTGGTCACGCCCCTGGAGGGCGGCGACATCACCATTCTGGCTCAGGGCGGCGGCGGACAGGGCAGCACCGTGGTCCACGCCATCACCGCGCCGGACGGCGTGGCGGTCCGGGATGCCTCCGGGGCCATCATCACCAGCCTTGCCGCCGCCCCCAATACCACCGTCCAGCTCAACGGCTCCGCCGCCTATCACCACCTGCCCCTGAAAGCGGACCCGGCGGCCTTTACCTGGGCGCTGGAGGGGGACGTCGGCACCATTGACGAGACGGGCCTCTTCACCGCCACCGCTCTGGGGACGGGGAGAATCACCGTCTTCGCGGGGACCCAGAGCGCCAGCATTGACGTCACTGTCTCCACCCAGCATCTGGAGACACTGGAGGACTTCGAGGGCGAGACCACCGTTTTCCGGGGCTCCGGCGAGGGAGTGTCCTTCAGCCTGAACCGGGACGGGAACTTCGTCCGCCTGGGCCGGGGCTCCGGCAAACTGGACTATGACCTGGCACAGGGCTCCGCCGTCTGGAACGCCACCGCCCAGCCCGCCGTGCTGAAAGCCCCCTATACCGGCGTGAACCTCTGGGTCTATGGCGACGGTTCCGGCAACAGCCTCTCCCTGCGCTACAGCACCGGTGGCGAGGAGACCCAGGTCCAGCCCCTGATTACCCTGGACTACACCGGCTGGAAGCAGATCTCCGTGAACAACTTCGCCACCCCCGCCACTCTCCAGGGCCTGGAGATCAGCGGCTCTGGGAAGGGCACGATTTACCTGGACCAGCTCACCGCCACCTTTGACGGCATCATCGACACCGCCGCCCCCGCCATCACGGCGGAGCTGGACCAGGAGACCTGGACCGTCCAGGGCGTCATCACCGACACCGTAGACGGTCTCCTCCCGGCGAAGGACGTAAGCATCACCTATAACGGCTCCCCCCTGGGCGAGTACGATCCCACTACGGGCCGCTTCACCGTGGCCCTCCCCGGTCCCGGGGAGAGCCGGGAGCTGGGCCGGGTCACCGTCACCGCCAAGGACCGTTCCGGCAACATTGGCCGGGCCTCGGTGGAGCTCCCGGCCCAGGGCGCGGAGCGCAAATTCACCGACACGGTGGAGTATTGGGGCGCGGACTACTGCGACTTCCTCTATAACCAGAACATCTCCAGGGGCTATGAGGACGGCACCTTCCGGCCCGACAACCTCCTCACCCGGCTGGATTTCTCTGTGATGCTCTATAACAGCCTGAAACTGGACCCGGCGAAGTACGCGGAGGTCTCCCTGCCCTTCGGGGACCTGGCGCAGATTCCGGAGTACGCGCTTCCGGCGGTCCGGGCACTGTACCGGGAGGGCATCGTCACCGGCACCCAGGGGAAGGACGGAAAGCTGTACTTCAATCCCGACGGGAACCTGACCCGGGCCCAGGCGTCGGCCATGATCGGCCGGAGCCAGAATAAGGGCTATGCCTTGGCGGAGCTGAGCTTCACCGACGCGGCTCAGATTCCCGGCTACGCCACCTTCTACATCCGCACCATGGTGGCCCAGGGCGTCATCAGCGGCTATGCGGACGGGACCTTCCGTCCCCAGGCCAATATCACCAGAGGGCAGATGGCGAAAATCCTTTATACGCTTACCTAACAGCCCAATAAAAAACGGAAGACCTGCCTTTTGGCAGGTCTTCCGCTGTTTTTAAACAATCCATGAAAGACAAAAATGCGCTTCGAAAAAGATTCTTACCGTTCCGACAGGACTCATAGCTCCCGCCGCCCCTCCAGGGCCCGGGTCAGCGTCGCCTGGTCGGCGGTCTCCAAATGACCTCCCACGGGGATGCCGTAGGCCAAGCGGGTTACCCGCAGGCCAAAGGGCTTCAAGAGCCGGGCAATGTACATGGCCGTCGCCTCGCCCTCGGTGTCGGGGTTCGTCGCCATGATGACCTCCTGCACATCCCCCTTGGCAACCCGTTCCAACAGAGGCTTAATAGCCAGATCGTCGGGTCCCACCCGGTTCATGGGAGAGATGACGCCGTGGAGCACGTGATAGTGCCCATTGTACTCCCGGCTGCGCTCAATGGCGGCCACGTCTCTCGGATCGGCCACAACGCAGACCGTAGACCCATCCCGCTTGGCGGAGGAACAGATGGGGCAAAGTCCGCCGCTGGTAAAATTCTGGCAAACCGGGCAGCAGGTAATGCTCCGCTTGGCATCCAGAATCGCGCCGGCAAAGTCCTCCGCCTCCGCCTGGGAGAGACCGAGGACGAAAAAAGCCAGCCGCTGGGCGGACTTCCCGCCGATGCCAGGAAGGCGGGCGAATTGCTCCACCAATTTTTCAAGCGGGGCAGGAAAAAACTCCATAAGGAACTACGCTCCTTTGTTGGTAGTGTCAAAAACAGCAAACGTCCTCAAGCCGCCTCCCGCCGAAGAGGCAAGAACCGAAGCGGCAACCCCTCGTCCCCGTCTCCCGTTCCCCGTTCTTCCTCCGCCCGCAAACCAGCGAAGCGTTTGCGGACGGAAAGCGAAGAAATTTCCCGTCCGGCGCAGTTTTCCGCCCTGCGGGCGGGAAACGAAGCGGTAAGGGGAATTTCTGAGCTGGTACGCCCGAGGGGACTCGAACCCCTATTCCGTAAGGAGGTAGAACCTAAATCTACTGCGTCTACCAATTTCGCCACGGGCGCGTATTCTATTTTACCGGGAGGATACTGTTCGTCATTATAACATACTCCCGGCCCCGCCGTCCAGCCCTACCGAAAGAAAAGCCCGGGAGATTCTCAAAATTCTTTTGAGACGTGGCTTTGATAGAGGCCGGAAAAATCGGTTGTCTGCGAAGCGTCCGCCCCAGGCGGCCCTGGCGCCGCGGCTTGGGCCCTGGCACAAAGCGTTTCCAGCTGCGGAGCCGATACCCCGGCGCCGGGAAAAAAGACCTCCGCGTCCTTGCGCTTTTTCGCAAACCGCTGTACAATAGGGCAAGTTGCCCGCAACGGTGCAATGGCCGTTTAGGCCGGGGACCCTGCGCCGGACATGCGCCCAGAACCTGACGGCGGACTGCCCGGGCAAATCAAGCCGCAGGTTCCGTGCGGCCGGGCTGTGCCCGTCTTGAAAGCCGAAGCACCAATTTCCAAGCATTTTCATTATACCACTCAAGGAAGAGAGGAATTTTGCCATGCCTACCCCCCGTGCCGCTGTCATCCACGATCTCTCCGGCTTTGGCCGCTGCTCCCTTACGGAGGTCATTCCCATTTTGTCTGTTATGGGAGTCCAGTGCTGCCCGCTGCCTACGGCCTTCCTTTCCACCCACACCGGGGGATTTGAGGGCTTCACCTTCCTGGACATGACGGAAGAGCTGCCCCGCGCCGCTGCCCACTGGAAGTCCCTGGACCTGAAATTCCAGGCCATTTACAGCGGCTTCCTGGGCAGCGAGCGGCAGATTGACATCGTGGCGGACTTCATCCGGGACTTCCGGGGGCCGGATACCCTGGTGGTGGTGGACCCGGTCATGGGAGACGACGGCCGGGCCTACCAGACCTATACGCCGGCCATGTGCGCCGGGATGGCCCGGCTGGCGGAGCTGGCGGACGTGATTACGCCGAACCTCACGGAGGCCGCCTTTCTCTTGGGGAGAGACTATGAGCCCTGCTCCGGCGGAGGGGATTTCCAACGGCATGAGGCCCGTCTCCGGGAGATGGCGGAGGCCCTGAGTCAGAACGGGAAACGATCCGTGGCCCTCACCGGGGCGTCTTTGCGGGAGGGACAGACCGGGGCCATGTGCTTCGACGCCCGGACCGGCCGGACGGAGGCGGTGCAAGCGGAATTTGTCGCCCACCCGCTCCATGGGACGGGGGACATTTTTGCCAGTGTGCTCACAGGGGGGCTTATGCGGGGGAACTCTCTGGAAGAGGCCGCCGGACGGGCCGTGGAGTTTATTCACGACTGCGCGGTGCGGACGGTGGCGCAGGGGCTGTCTCTCCAGGAGGGGGTGGATTTTGAGCCCCTGCTGGGAGAGCTCGCGCGATAAAGAGCCCCGGCGGATGCGCGTCCTGACGGACGGGGAGGGAAAAGAAAAACGGGGTAAAATTTCCTCCGGTGAACCAGGGAAAAGCGCCGCGCCGGTTCCCAAAGGAAGGAGCGCAGCGGGGATTCTGGACAATTTCTCTTTTAATTTCAGCGGCAACGTGCTATAATTCCCATATATCAGTGAGTTTACCAAAATCGGGTCCGCCGGACCCTTGGAAAGGACGCGGGGACATGAGCAGGCAAATGGATTTAACGGAGCGGATGCTGAGCCGGGAGGAGAAATTTTCGGGGAGAATCCTCCGGGTCCATGTGGACACGGTGTTGCTTCCCAACGGCGATACCGCCTCAAGAGAGGTGGCGGACCACCCCGGCGGCGTGGCGGTTCTGCCTCTGGACGAGGAGAACCATGTGCTGGCGGTCACCCAGTTCCGCTATGTCTTCGGCAAACCCCTTCTGGAGATCCCCGCTGGGAAGCTGGAGCCGGGAGAGGACCCCGGGGAGGCGGGGCTCCGGGAGCTAAGGGAGGAGACCGGCGCGACGCCGGGGCGCTATGAATCCATGGGCCGGATTCTGCCCTCCCCCGGCTGCTACGGCGAGATTCTGTATCTCTATCTGGCCCGGGATTTGCGGATGGGCGAACAGCGCCTGGACCCGGACGAGTTTTTGAACCTGGAGCGGATTCCCTTCGACGAGATGGTTCGCCGCTGTCTTTCCGGCGAAATTGAGGACGCCAAGACCGTGGCTGCCGTGTTGAAGGCGAAGGTGCTGCTGGGACTGTAGGCGGCGGGAGCGCTTGGGGCTTCGCGGCTTTTGCCGGGAAAGGAAGGGGATCGTATGAGTGAAGAGAAGACCGTTCTGATCGTAGAGGACGAGAAAAACATTGTGGATATCCTGCGCTTCAACCTGGAACGCAAGGGGTACCGGACGCTGGAGGCCTACGACGGCGAGGAGGGCCTGCGCAAGGCCCGGACGGAGAAGCCGGACCTGATTCTTCTGGACATCATGCTGCCGAAGATGATCGGCTTCGACGTGTGCGAGGCCTTGCGGAAGGACGGGGACAACGTGCCCATCCTGCTTCTCACCGCCCGGGAGGAAGAGGACGACAAGGTCCGGGGGCTGGAGATCGGGGCGGACGATTACATCACCAAGCCCTTTTCCATGCGGGAGGTGGTTGCCCGGGTGGAGGCGAACATCCGCCGCACCTCCATGGCGGCCCCGGCGGGGACCGCGGCGGCGGACAGCGCCATGCCGGTGGCGGGGGATCTGGCGATCAACACGGACAGCCATCAGGTTTTCCGCGGGGGGAAGGCGATTGACTTAACCCAGCGGGAGTACGAGCTGCTGACGTTTTTGGCCAGCCATCCCAACAAGGTGTATTCCCGGGTGGACCTGATGGAGCAGGTTTGGAACTACGGGTATGTGGGGGACGACGTGCGGACCGTGGACGTCACCGTCCGGCGCCTCCGGGAGAAGATTGAGGCCGACCCGGCCTCGCCGGTATATATCCTGACCCGCCGGGGGGCAGGGTACTATTTCTCGGTCTCCTGAGCGGAGACGGAGCGTTTTCTCGCCCTTGCGGGCGGGGGAGGATTCAGCCATGAAGATGGCTGGTGCTTTGCACCCCCCATTTTCTCGTTTTCTTCCAGAAGAAAACGAGAAAACGGGCCGTGCACGGTCCAAAAGAGAAAAAGAAGTACGAGGGGACGACGCGGGGGCGCGCCTGAATGACTGGCCGAAGCCAGGAATGACTTCCCCGCGGCGCAGTCAAACGGGAGCTGGTGGTCCTCGACTTGGCGTATTTCTCTTTCCGCTGTCGCTGGCCGGTAGTAGAATCGGCCCGGCTGACGGCGCCGGACCGATTCGATTGCTTGTGAGCGGCAGCGAAAAAAGCGGCTGGTCCGTTCGATCACGGACAAAACCCCCGCTCAATCTGGTGCCGCGTGAGAAGTCATTCCTGGCTTCAGCCAGTCATTCAGGCGCGCCCCCGTCCTTCGCGTCCCTACTTCTTTTTCTCTTTTGGACCGTGCACGGCCCGTTTTCTCGTTTTCTTCTGGAAGAAAAAGAGAAAATGGGGGGTGCAAAGGACCAGCCATCTTCATGGCTGAAATCCCCCCGCCCGTTAGGGCGAGTACCAGCTCCCCTCTTGAAGGAAAAAGAAGGTGTTTCTATGTTTCGAAGCCTCCATATGAAGCTGACTTTAATTCTGCTGCTCCTAATCACCTCCCTGATGGTGGTGGTGGGAGCCTTCCTGACCATCAACGTCTCCAGCTTCTTTACCAACACCTTCTATCAGCAGATCGACAGCGTCTTCGGCGCGGACCAGCGGGAATTCGTCTCCTCCCTCCGGGGCGAGGCCGCCCAGGAGGACGGCGCGCTGCGTATTCAGCAGATGATGGACGCCGCCGCCGGACGGCTGGGCATCGATTACAGCAGCCGAAACTACTTCGTCCTGGACGGCGCCACCGGCGCTTACCTGGGCGGCTCCGCCGACGAAAGCGCCATGCCCCGGGAGCAGAGCCCCAATCTTCTCACCGCCCGGAACGCCGTCCTCCGGCGGGATGAGACCGGCATCGGCGACGTCAGCGACGTCACCGCCGACTATATGGACGCCGCCATCCCCATCTTCGGCGGCGGCAACGCCTTCATCATCTATATCCTGGACAACCGGGACACCGTATCCGGACTCAACGAGCAGCTCTTTGTCATCATCATGCAGGCCCTGTTCATCGGCCTTTTGATCTCCGTGCTTTTGAGCTTCCTCCTCTCCAAAACCATGGTGGACCCCATCGAAAAACTCACCGCCGGAGCGGAGCGGGTGGCCGCCGGGGATTTCGGCAGCGCCCTGCCCGTGGAGTCCACCGACGAGATTGGCATCCTCACCGGCACCTTTAACGAAATGGCCGGAGTGCTCCAGACCACTCTGGCCGCCGTGGAGAACGAGCGGAACAAGCTGGACACCCTCTTTCTCCACATGACCGACGGCGTGGTGGCCTTCTCCCACGACGGCAAGCTCATCCACTGCAACCCCGCCGCCAACGACATGCTCCAGCGCCCCGTGGGTCCCCAGTGCACCTATGACGAGCTCTTCGGCTCCATTTACCCCTTCCAGGAGATGCTGGCCCTCCAGCGGCCCAACTTCGCCGAGGGGCAGCTGGAGGCCGGGGACAAGACCCTGGAGGTCTATCTGGCTCCCTTCTCCGACCGGGAGCGGGGAGGTGTCCTCATCGTCCTTCACGACGTGACGGAGCAGCACCGGAACGAGGAGCGGCGAAAGGAATTCGTGGCCAACGTCTCCCACGAGCTCCGGACTCCCCTGACCAATGTCCGGACCTATGCCGAGACCCTCCGGGACGCCGAGGGGGACATCCCCCTGGACACCGCCAACAACTTCTTGGACATCATCATCACGGAGACGGACCGGATGACCCACATCGTTCAGGATCTCCTCACCCTCTCCCGGCTGGACCGGGGAGACGCGGAGCTGGTCCTCTCCCGGTTCCCCTTTGCCGAGTCCATCCGGAGCGTGGTTCGCTCCAGCGCCCTGAACGCCCAGCAGCGGGGGCATGAGCTGACCTGCGGCGATTTGGATCACCTGCCCCTCATCGTGGGGGACCGGAGCCGGCTGGAGCAGGTGATGATGAACATTCTGGGAAACGCCATCAAGTACACCCCCGACGGCGGGCACATCCGGGTCCTGGCGGGCTGTGAGGAGGACACCGTCTGGATGGAGGTCTGGGACGACGGCATCGGCATCCCGGAACGGGACCGGGAGCGGATTTTCGAGCGGTTCTACCGGGTGGACAAGGCCCGGTCCCGGGAGTCCGGAGGCACCGGTCTGGGGCTTTCCATCGCCCGGGAGATTGTGCAGCGCCACCGCGGCACCATTGCCCTGGCCCCTCACGAGGGGCCGGGTACCACCATTCGCATGACCCTGCCCATCGCCCAGGGCAGGGGGGGCCAAACGGAGGAATAGCCCATGGAGGAACAGCGGCGAAGCCGCCGGAATTTCTTGCAAAATATCACCATCACCCTGTTGTCCATTCTGGCGGTGGTGCTGCTGGCCCGGTCCCAGCTGAGCAGCCTGGAGCTGCCGGCGGCCTATGACGAGGCCGCCGGGACGGCCAACCAGATCATCAGCGCCTCCCCCGCCGCCGGGCTGACGGCGCCGGTGCGGGTGGCGGTCACCGGGGCCTATGGCCGCTATGGCAGCGGAACCATGTCAACCGGGAGCGACGCGTTTACCGAGCCCCTGGGCCGCTGCCTGCTGGAGGCCCTGGGCTCCGCCAGGGATTACGCCGTCTGCGGCAGCGGAGATTTCCTCCGGGCTCTGGAGGGGACGTCCCTCTATTACGACTTTTTGGAGTCTCTGCCCCTTTCGGTGCTGGCGGGGCTGGTGGGAGGCGGCGAGGAGCTCTCCCCCCGGGAGGACCTGAACGCCCGCCGCCTGCTCATTGCCCCCCAGGATGGGGGAATCGCCCTTTATCTCTGGGACGGCCGGGAGAACTGTTACCGGGCGGCCACCGCCGTCTCGGCGGACAGCCTGGACCAGATCATCGGCCGCTATGAGCTGGGGGGAACGCTTTTCGCCATGGACGGCGGGGCGGACAGCCCGGAGCGGGAGCTGGACCCCTGTTCCCTGCTGCCGTCGGAGCTGCCGGAGCTCCCCGCTTACACGGTGGGAGACCCGCTGGCTTCCACGGACTGGCTTTTGAGCGCCCTGGGCTTCAATCCCCGGAGCCAGACCCGGCACACGGAGTCCAGCGGCACGGAGCTGATTATGGACCGGGACCGGACCGTGCGCATCCGGCCGGACAACAGCGTTTTTTACCAGAGCGGCCAGACTCCCACCCTGAAAATCCGGTCCGCCGGAGAGCAGCCCACCCTGCGGGAGGCGGCCCTGGGGGCCGGGGCCCTGCTGGGGGACTTGCTGACCCCGGTTTCGGGAGAGGCCCGGCTGTACCTCCGGGGGCTCCGCCGGAACGGGGAGACGACGGTGCTTCGCTTTGGCTATCAATTGGGCGGGGTTCCCGTCCGCTTTCAGGACGGCGGCTTTGCCGCGGAGATCACCCTCACCGGCGCCGGCGTCACCGCGTTAACGGTGCGCTTCCGGCAGTATAACCCGGCGGGGGAGCCGTCGCTGCTGCTCCCCTTGGCGCAGGCCCTGGCCGTGGCGGCCAAGGACCCGGGGAAGGAGCTCTCCGTGGGCTACGTGGAGCGGAACGGGGAGTGCCGGGCCTGCTGGCTGTCGGACTGAGGAAGGAGGGAGATTGCTTGGACCGCTTCCGGCTGAAGAACATCATCATCCTGATTCTCGTGCTGGTCAACGCCTTTCTTCTGGGGTCCCTGGCCCAGCGCCGGGGAGCGGAGCAGGACGCGTTCCGCCGGACGGCGGAGCAGCTGGTGGCCCTTTTCCAAGAGGACGGCATGACCCTGGATCCCCGGGCCATCTCCCAGGACCGCCCCCCGGACGGGGTGACCCTCTCCCGGGACACGGCCCAGGAGGAGCGGGCCGCCGGGTTCCTGCTGGGAAAGTCCCTCACCGCCTCGGACCAGGGCGGCGGCATTTACCATTACGCCGGCGCGGCGGGAGAGGCCTTTTTTCGTTCCGGCGGCGGCTTTGAGGCGTCGGGGCGGCTGTCGGAGGACCCGGAGGGCTTCTGCCGGGATTTCTGCCGGATGTTTGCCTGTGAGCTGCCCGCCCCCGGGCTGGACGAGACCGGCGGAGGCGTCTTTTCCGCGGCCTGCCTCTACAACGGCCTGCCGGTGTTCAACGCCTCGGTGACCTTTACGGTGACGGAGAATGTGGTCACCGGCGTCACCGGCACGCTGCTGCCCAAGACCGGCTCCCCCGCCTCCGGGGAGGAACCCCTCTCCGCCGCCGGGGCTCTGGTGGCCTTCCAGCGGATGCGCCGGGAGAGCGTGGTGGTGGCCTCGGCGGTGACGGATGTCCGGCTTTGCTATGAGCTCCAGAGCGGCGGCGCGGCGCTGTCCCTGGCTCCGGTGTGGCGGATCGTCACCGACACGGAGGACTATTATGTCAACTGCTATACCGGCTCCGTCAGCGCCGGAGGCGCCCGGCCCGGAGAGGGAAGTCCGTGAGAGGAAGGGCGCTTCCTGAAAAATCCAGATATTACCCAACTGCCCGGCCGCAAAGGCCGGGTTTTTCGCCCGCGGTGGAAGGGAAAGGCGGATTTCGACAAAACATTATGTAAAAACACGGAAGGAAAGGTTTGCATTTTTCGCCGGCTTATGCTATGATAACGTAGCATATAAAGGATGTGCAAAGAAGATTTTACCTCCCCGCGCTCTTCGCGGGTATGAAGCGCCGCCAGACGGGCAAACTGTTTTCTGTGATTTCCTGAAAGGGCCGGTCCGGCAAAAAGCAGCATGAAGAGAGGGTCAATATTTTGACAAAATTTATGATACAGGGCGGAAAGCCCCTGTTTGGAGAAGTTGAAATCAGCGGCGCGAAAAACGCCGCCGTTGCCATTATTCCTGCCGCCCTCCTGGTGGACGGGGTCTGCCGCATTGAAAACATTCCCCAGATTTCCGACGTGACGCTGTGCCTCAACATTTTGGAGCAGCTGGGGGCGGGAGTCCGCACCGTGGACCGGCACACCGTGGAGGTGGACTGCCGCCACATTCACTCCACCCGCACCCCCTATGACCTGGCCCGGCGGATTCGGGCGTCCACCTACTTCATCGGCGCGCTGCTGGGCCGCTTCGGCCAGGCGGAGGTGGCTCTGCCCGGCGGGTGCAACTTCGGCGGCGTCCGCCCCATTGACCAGCACATGAAGGGCTTCAACGCCCTGGGGGCCACCGTGGCCGTGGAGGGCGGCTTCATCCGCGCCACCGCCGGAGAGCATCCTTTGAAGGGCACCAGCATTTACCTGGATGTGGTCTCCGTGGGTGCCACGATGAACATCATGATGGCCGCCGTCATGGCGGAGGGCCGCACCGTCATTGAAAACGCCGCCAAAGAGCCCCACATCGTGGATCTGGCCAACTTCCTGAACTCCATGGGGGCCAACATCCGGGGCGCGGGCACGGACACCATCAAAATCCGCGGCGTGGACCGCCTCCGGGGCGGCAGCTACGCCATCATTCCCGACCAGATCGAGGCGGGCACCTACATGGCCGCCGTGGCTGCCACCGGCGGACAGGTGCTGGTGAAGAATATCATTCCCAAGCACATGGACTGCATCACCGCCAAGCTCCAGGAGTGCGGCGTCGAGGTGGAGGAGCACGAGGACACCCTTCTGGTCCGGCGAAACGGACCCCTCCGCCGGGCGAACATCAAGACCTTGCCCTACCCCGGCTTTCCCACGGACATGCAGCCCCAGATTACCACAGTGCTCTCCCTGGCCCAGGGAATCTCCCTGGTGACGGAGAGCGTGTGGAGCAGCCGCTACCGTTATGTGGACGAGCTCCGGCGCATGGGCGCCAATATCCAGGTGGACGACAAGACCGCCGTGGTGGAGGGCGTGGACCATTTGGTAGGCGCGCCCATTCAGGCGTCGGACCTTCGGGCCGGGGCCGCGCTGGTCATTGCCGCCCTGGCCGCCCAGGGGCCCAGCGAGATTACCTGCGTCCACTACATTGAGCGGGGCTACGAGAACCTTGTGGAAAAGCTCCAGGCCCTGGGCGCCAACATCCGGGCCGTGGAGGAAACAGAGGAGCGCCACCGGCTCCGCCTGGGCTGAGAACCGGTATTCACAGCCGCGGCACAGGGCCCGGCCGGTCTTTTGCCGCCGGGACTCCGTCGATTTCCCTTGCCATCCGTCAGGATGCCTGAGGGAAATCTCCTTGCCTGACGGCAGATATCCTCGCCTGTCCCCCATCCCGCGGTTCTGAATACAGCTTTTAAGTGGAAAAAGCCGGGAGATGGAAGAAGTTCCGTCTCCCGTTTTTTACAGGGAGGAATTATGCGGATTGTGGAAAAGCCGGCCCGGGAGCCGGCGCTGGTGAAGGAACTCCTGGAGGTGTGGGAGAAGTCTGTCAAGGCCACCCATGCCTTTCTTTCCCCGGAGGGGATCGCGGAGATCAAGGCCAAGGTTCCCCAGGCGCTGAGGGAGGTTCCCCTCCTGGTGGCGGCGGAGAACGAGGGGGGACGCCTCGCCGGATTCATGGGCATCGGCGGGGAGCGGCTGGAGATGTTGTTCCTCTTGCCGGAACACATTGGAGCGGGCCTGGGAAAGGAGCTGCTCCAGTACGGCATGGAACGCTGCGGCGTTCGGGAGCTCACCGTCAACGAGGAAAACCCCCGGGCCAGGAGCTTTTATGAACACATGGGCTTCCATGTCTGGAAGCGCGCGGAGACCGACGAGCAGGGCGGGCCCTATCCCTTGCTGTATATGAAATTTTGACCTCGGCCACACCGGAAGGAGGCGCGGCATGACGAACCTGACCACCATGCGGAACATCGGCGGAGAGATGGCCCGGAAGCTGCGGGCCGTGGGCATCGGCTCCCGGGAGGAGCTGCTGGAAGCGGGGGCCAAGGAGGCGTTCTTCCGGCTGAAGATCCGCTGGCCCCAGGTTTGCCTGGTCCATCTCTACGCCCTGGAGGGCGCGGTCCGGGACGTGGACTTCAACGCCCTTCCTCAAGAGACGAAGGAGGACCTGAAGACCTTCAATGATTATCTGCGAAACGGAGGCGGCGGAGGATGAACCGGGAGACGCTGACGGCGTACATTATGGAAACCTATTCCGTGGAGCCGGACCGCCCCTGGGCGCGGTATCCGGATTATGAGGTGTTCCGCCACGGCGGGAACCGAAAGTGGTTCGCCGTGCTGCTGAGAGTCTCCCGGAAGACCCTGGGCCTGGAGGGAGACGGGATGCTGGACATTGTAAACGTGAAATGCGATCCCCTTTTGATCGGCTCCCTCCGGGGAGGGCCAGGCATCTACCCGGCCTATCACATGAGCAAGGGAAACTGGCTCTCCGTCGCCCCGGAGGAGGCGGAGGAGGAGACGCTCAGGCTGCTGCTGGACAGGAGCTTTTGCCAGACGGCCCCCAAGGGCAGACGACGCAAAGGAGGTTCTCCGCCTTGACAACGGTACATACCCTGGCCAGCGGTTCCTCCGGGAACGCGCTGCTCCTCTCCTGGGAGGGGGGACGCCTCCTGGTGGACGCGGGCATCTCCTGCCGCCGGATCCGACAGAGCCTGGGCGTTCTGGGCCTGGCCCTCTCGGACCTGGACGCCATCTGCGTCACCCATACCCACGGGGACCACATCTCTGGTCTTCAGACCCTGCTCAAAAATACCGCCTGCCCCGTCTACGCCGCCGCCCCGGCGGGCCGGGACCTGCTTCGCCGCATGGTGCTTTTGGAGGACCGGCTGCGGAACGCGGAGGAGGGATTCTCCGTCAAGGACTGCGCCGCCACCGCCTTTCCCACCTCTCACGATTCCCCCGGCTCCTGCGGCTACCGCTTCGATACTCCCGACGGGGGCTTCGGCCTTTTGACGGACAGCGGCGTTGTGACCCCGGAGGCGGCGGCGGTTCTTCCGGGAGTGGCCCTGGCGGTTCTGGAGGCCAACCACGACGTGGAGGCCGTGCGCAGCGGGCCCTATCCCTATTTTTTGAAGGAGCGCATCCTGGGCCCCAGAGGGCATCTCCGCAATGAGGACGCCGCCGCCTTTGCCGTCACCCTGGCGGCGGCGGGAGCCCGGGAAATCGTCCTGGCCCACCTGAGCCGGGAGAACAACACCCCCGCCATGGCCCTCCGGGCGGTGGAGACGGCTTTGAGCGCCGCGGGCCTCAGCCCCCGCCTCTCCGCCGCGCCCCGGGACAGCCTCGGCGGAGCCTACGTGCTGGAGGGAGGGCCTGTATGCAGCGGATAACCCTTTTGTGCGTGGGGAAATTGAAAGAGGCCTTCTATGCGGAGGCGGCGGCGGAGTACGTCAAGCGCCTGAGCCGGTACTGTAAGCTGGAGATCGTGGAACTGCCGGAGGAGCGCCTTCCCGGGGATCCCTCCCCCGCCCAGATCGACGCCGCCCTAGCCAAGGAGGCGGAGGCCATCCGGGGGAAGCTGCCCCCCGCGTCCAGTCTGGTGGCCCTGTGCGTGGAGGGAAAGATGCGCTCCAGCGAGGAGCTGGCCCAGCTCATGGCCACCTGGGCCAACCGGGGGGAAAAGAGGCTGGTGTTTCTGATCGGCGGCTCCCATGGCCTTCATGGGTCCCTCAAAGCCCAGGCCTGGGCGCGGCTGTCCATGTCCCCCATGACCTTCCCCCACCATTTGGCCAGGGTGATGCTGCTGGAGCAGATTTACCGGGCGTATCAGATCAACGGGAGGACAAAGTACCACAAATGACCGGCTGACCCGGCCTGAGACTGGGTATAAAATAAAGGGAAGCCGCGTGGTTTTCTCTCCGGTGGAGCCGGACGGCGGGCCCCTCCGGCGGCGGTTCTTTTTTGCCAAAGAAACCATTGACAAGCCCAAATTTTGCTGATATACTAAGTGAGCCGCTTTGAATGGGCTGATGAAGTGCGCCTTGGCGCCGCCCCCGACAGCGAGCCCGTAATGAAGGAGTTGAAACAAGCATGAACGCAATCATCGTGACCGGCGGCAAGCAGTACAAGGTGGCCGAGGGCGACGTGGTCTATATCGAGAAGCTGGACCAGGAAGCCGGCGACACCGTAAAGTTTGACCAGGTCCTGGCGGTTATCGACGGGGACAAGGCCACCTTCGGCGCGCCCACCGTGGCCGGCGCCTCCGTGGAGGCCAAGATCGTCAAGAACGGCAAGGGCAAGAAGATCCGCATCTTCAAGTACAATCCCAAGAAGGGTTACCGCAAGCGTCAGGGCCATCGTCAGCCCTATACCAAGGTCGAGATCGGCAAGATCTCCGTCTGAGCATGACCAGCGTCACATTCCATACGGAACAGGGCCGAATCACCGGCTTTGACGCCAAGGGCCACAGCGGCTACGCGGACGCGGGAGAGGATATTCTCTGCGCCTCCATCAGTGCCGCCGTCACCCTGACCGAGGCCACCATCAACGATGTGCTGGGCCTGGCCGCGGCGGTGCGGACGGACGAGAGGCAGGCGCTGGTTTCCCTGCGTCTTCCCGGCGGGCTGGCGCCCACGGCGGAGAGCACCTGTCAGTCGCTTCTGACGGGGCTGATGCTCTATTTTACCATGCTCCACGACGAGTACCCGGAAAATATTGAGGTTTTGGAAGCGGACTGAGGTCCTCTTCCCCATCTTAAAATCTTTCAGAAAGGATGGTCCCTGACATGATTCGCATTGGTTTACAGTTCTTTGCCCACAAGAAGGGCGGCGGCTCCACCAAGAACGGCCGTGACTCCAAGGCCAAGCGCCTGGGCCCCAAGCGGGCGGACGGGCAGTTCGTTTTGGCGGGCAACATTTTGGTTCGCCAGCGGGGTACCCACATTCACCCCGGCGTGAACGTGGGCCGCGGCAGCGACGACACCCTGTTTGCCACCGCCAGCGGCAAGGTTCGCTTCGAGCGGCTGGGCAAGGATCGCAAGCAGGTCTCTGTTTACGAGGCTGAGTAAGCGCCAAAAGGGCCTGGACATCCCGTCCGGGTCCTTTTTCTTCCCCTTCCCAGGGGAGGGGGCTGGTTCTCGCCCTTGCGGGCGGGGGAGGATTCAGCCATGAAGATGGCTGGTGCTTTGCACCCCCCATTTTCTCTTTTTCTTGCCAGAAGAAAAAGAGAAAACGGGCCGTGCACGGTCCAAAAGAGAAAAAGAAGTACGAGGGGACGACGCGGGGACGCGCCTGAATGACTGGCCGAAGCCAGGAATGACTTCCCCGCGGCGCAGTCAAACGGGAGCTGGTGGTTCTCGACTTGGCGTATTTCTCTTTCCGCTGTCGCTGGCCGGTAGTAGAATCGGCCTGGCTGACGGTGCCGGACCGATTCGATTGCTTGTGAGCGGCAGCGAAAAGAGCAGCTGGTCCGTTCGATTACTGACAAACCCCCGCTCAATCCAATTGCGTGCGGAGAAGTCATTCCTGGCTTCGGCCAGTCATTCAGGCGCGCCCCCGTATCGTTCCCCCGTACTTCTTTTTCTCTTTTGGACCGTGCACGGCCCGTTTTCTCTTTTTCTTCTGGCAAGAAAACGAGAAAATGGGGGGTGCAAAGCACCAGCCATCTTCATGGCTGAAATCTCCCCCGCCCGTTAGGGCGAGCAGGGAGTCAAGAGGATTCCTCTTGCATCTCCTCCCCCAGCCGCCTCCAGGCGGCCTTAACCTCCCCCCAGGGGAAGCCCCGGCGCAGCAGCGCATTGGTCAGCCGCCGCTTCTCCTTCTCGTCCGGCGTGCGGCCCCGGAGCTTACTCCGGAGAAACCCATCCACCTGACCGCCGTCCTCCGGCAGCTCCTCCAGCGCGTCCTCCCACAGCTCCCGGGGGACGCCTTTTTCATAGAGCTTCTCCCGCACCCGGGCAGGGCCATAGCCCATGCCGCTGTAATGCCGGACCAGCGCCGCGGCGTATTCCGCGTCGTTCAGCGCCCCAATCGCCTCCAGCCACTCGGCGGCGTAGCGGGCCTCCGCCTCGCTGGCCCCCTTATCCCGAAGCTTCCGCTCCAAGTCCCGGCGGCTCATGGCGCGCTTGCCAATCAGACCCGCCGCCGCCGCCCGGGTGTTGGATACCCCCGCCGCCTCCTTCAAACGGGCCAGGGTCTCCTCCCCCAGCTCGTCTTCGGCCCGGAGGCGAAAGTCCAGCAGCTCCTGCTCCGTAACCTTTAAACAGGCTCCGTCCTCCAGAAAGACCAGAACCCGGCCCTTCTTGTGCTTCGACGCCTCTATCCGCTCAATCCGCATGATTAATCCGACGCGCCGGAGTCGTCAAAATCGTCGGCGTTCACGTCCACCGCCCGCCCGGCGGCCTTGGCGGCGGCCCGGGCCTGGCTGCTCATGAGCTTGTCGAAGTTCTTCCGAATATCCGCCTCCAGCTGGTCCCGAATCTCCGGGTTCTCCTGGAGATACTTCTTCGCCGCCTCCCGGCCCTGGCCAATCCGTGTCTCCCCCATGGAGAACCAGGAACCCGCCTTTTGAACCAGGTCCAGCTTCACGCCCAGGTCGATGAGCTCGCTCTCCCGGACAATGCCCTCACCGTACATGATGTCAAACTCCGCCTCCCGGAAGGGGGGCGCCATTTTGTTCTTCACCACCTTGGCCCGGGTCCGGTTGCCGATGATCTCGCTGCCGTTTTTGATGGCCTCCACCCGCCGCACGTCAATGCGCACGGAGGCGTAGAACTTCAGCGCCCGGCCGCCGGTGGTCACCTCCGGGTTGCCGTACATGACGCCGACCTTCTCCCGGAGCTGGTTGATGAAAATAACCACCGTGTTGGTCTTGCCGATGGCGCCGGTGAGCTTCCGCAGAGCCTGGCTCATCAGCCGGGCGTGGAGACCCACGTAGCTGTCGCCCATCTCGCCCTCAATCTCCGCCCGGGGCACCAGGGCGGCCACGGAGTCCACGACAATCACATCGATGGCCCCGGAACGAACCAGGGCCTCGGTGATCTCCAGAGCCTGTTCTCCGGTGTCCGGCTGAGAAATCAGCATGTCCTCCACCTTCACGCCCAGAGCGCGGGCGTAAGTGGGGTCCAGGGCGTGCTCCGCGTCCACGAAGGCCACCTCGCCGCCCCGCTTCTGGGCCTCGGCCACCACGTGGAGGGCCAGGGTCGTCTTGCCGGAGGACTCCGGCCCGTAAATCTCAATGATGCGTCCCTTGGGAAGTCCGCCGATGCCCAGAGCCACGTCCAGCGCCAGGGAGCCCGTGGGGATGAACTCCACATTCAGGGCCGTCCGGTCTCCCAGGCGCATGATGGAGCCCTTGCCATACATTTTTTCAATCTGGCTCATGGCGCTGTCGATTGCCTTTTTCTTATCCGTCGCCGGAGCCGCGCTGGGCAGCGGCGCTTTCTCCTTTGCCATACCCGTATCCTCCTGATTCTTTGTGTAGGGACCGTATCTCCCTCTTGTCTAAACGGCTCTCACTGCCAGCCCGGCTCCCGGGGAATGATGATGGCGGCGATGATATAGGCGATGATGCCGCTGCAGCCCATGGCGGTAAAGATCAGCCACCCCAGCCGCACCAGGGTGGGATCCAGGCCAAAGTATTCGGCGATGCCGCCGCAGACGCCGTCCACCATTTTCCCCTGGCCGATCTTATAGAGTCTCTTTTCCATGACGCTCCTCCTTAAATTTCCTGGCAGAGGGTGCCCAGCACCACTCTGGGAATTTTGTTGCGGTCCTTGATGACCTCCAGGTCGCCAAAGCCCTGTCCCCGCATCAGCCGCAGCACCGGGTCCGCCTGGCCAATGCCCACTTCAAAATAGATCCGCCCGCCGGGGGCCAGCGTCTCCCGCCACTCCCGCGTGATGGCCCGGTAAAAATCCAGTCCGTCCTCCCCGCCGTCCAGGGCCAGATGAGGCTCGTAATTCCGGACGGATATCTCCAGCCCCGGAATATCTCCCGTGGGGATGTAGGGCGGATTGCTGACAATGCATTGAAATTCCCCCAGGGACCGGGCGGGCTTCTCCAGGGCGTTCATCTGAACGGGGGTCACCCGCCCGGAGAGGCCGTTTCGCCGGATGTTCTGGCGGCAGATTTTCAGGCAGCTGTCGTCCAGCTCCCCCAGAATCACCCTGGCCTGGGGGGCCTGGGAGGCAATGGCCAAGCCGACGCAGCCGCTTCCGGCGCAGAGGTCCAGCACCCGGCACTCTCCCTGATCCCGTATGTAGGCGATGGCCTGCTCGGCCAGCACCTCGGTGTCGGCCCGGGGGATGAGCACGGACTGCGAGATGTCCAAAGGGAGGCCGTAGAACTCCCACTCGCCGATGAGATAGGCCACGGGCTCGCCGGCCATGCGCCGTTCCACCAGCCGCCGCACCTGGGCTTCCCGCTCCGGGGAGGCGTAGAGGCGGCCGTCCCGGGTCAGCTCCTCGCGGCTTTTGCCGGTGCCGAAGCAGACCAATTCCCTGGCCTCCAGTGTGGCGGCCTCCACGCCGCTCTCCCGGAGCTGCCGGCGGACGTCCAGATATAGGTCGTTGTACATGATTGCCATGGTATCACCTCGTTTTTGTTGGAAGGGGATGGATGGGCGGGCTGGAAGAGCCAGCCGCGATGACGGCCGTATTCTTCCCCGCCCGCGGGAGCCTGTACCATTCCCCCTTGACAAAGGGGCTTTTACCACGTGTCCTTCCCCTTCTCGCTGGGCAGTACCAGCTCCAAGGACCGAATGGCACATTCGATCATCCCGTCGTCGGGCTCATTGGTTGTAAAATTCTGCATCCACAGTCCTGGGGCCGTAAGCACCTTCGCCAGCCGGCTCTCCTGGACATGCCGCCCCACCCAGCGGTTGAACTCATAGGTCACCCCCACCACCAGAGGCAGCAGCAGCAGATGCACCGCCGTCCGCAGCCAGGCGTTTGTAACCGGCCAGATTCCAAAGAAGATGCTGGAGAAGAGAATCGATACACAAATGACCACAAACAGAAAGCTGGTGCCGCACCGGGGGTGGTGCCGGGACTGGAGGCGGACATTCTCCACCGTCAGCGGCAGCCCCGCCTCATAGCAGAAAATCGTCTTGTGCTCCGCGCCGTGGTATTGGAACACCCGGTATATATCCTTCTGTTTGGAACAGGCGATGAGATAGACCATGAAAATCACGATCTTCAAAAGGCCCTCCACCAGATTCCGTCCCCACAGGGGAAAGCCGGGGAAGAAATGAAGAATTCCCCCCGTCAGCAGCGTCGGCAGAACCATGAACAAAAATACGGACATGCCCACCCCCAGCACCACCGCCAGGGTCACCAGCGCGCTCTCCAGCTTCTTGCTGCTCAGGTGCTTCTCCAGCCACATCTCAAATTTTGACGGCTGCGCCGCCTCCTCTTCGGGATAGAAATCCGCGGAGTACATCAGGGCCTTGACGCCGTTGACCATGGAGTCCAGAAAGTTCACCGTCCCCCGGATCAGGGGAACGCCTAAAATGGGATAGCGGTCCTTGATGAAGCGGAGCTCCTCCACCTTCTCCACCAGATTTCCCTCCTGGTCCCGGACCACAATGGCCTGCTTCTCAGGCCCGCGCATCAAGATGCCTTCGATCAGCGCCTGTCCGCCGATGCTGGTGCGGAAGGCGCAGGATTTGTTTTCTTCTGCCATGGAGTTTCCTTTCTATACGTGGAATATGCGAATCAAATGATAGTATAACACAATCTGCCAAAAAGCCAACCGCTCCCTTGACCGGCCGCCCCGCACCGGCTCTCCGCCGCCCGGAAGACGGGAAAAAGCACACGCCCTCTCCCCCACATCAGGCTCTCACGGGCAGCCGTATCGTCACCACCGCCCCGCCGCCGTCGGCGTTGCCGATAGTGAACACGCCGCCGTGAAGACCGATGATCTCGTCACAGACCGCCAGCCCGATGCCGCTGCCCCGGGCCCTGGAGGTGCCTTTATAGAACTTCTGCTTCACAAAGGGAAGCTCCTCGTCCGGAATACCGGGACCGTAATCCCGGATGCGAACCACTTGATGGCCGCTCTCCTGGGTAATGGAGGCGGCGATGCGGCGGCCCGCGCCGCCGTGCTTGGCGGCGTTGTCCAGCACGTTGCAAAAGACCTGCTTCAGCCGCTCCGAGTCCCCCCGGATCAGGGGCAGGTCCCCGTCGCCGGGGTGGTACTCCAAGGCGATGCCGTCCTGGCGGAAGAGCTCCTGATAGGTGAAAATCGCGTCCTCCAGCTCCGCCTGGAGATCCACGTCCTCAATCTGAAGGGTGAAGTGCCCATCCTCCATCTTGGAGAACTCCAGCAGCTCCTCCACCATATTGGAAAGCCGCCGGGACTCATTGACGATCACCCGGATGCCCCGGCGGAGCTGCTCGGGATCGTCGGCCAAATCGTCGTCCAGAATCGTCTCCCCCCAGCCGTTGATGGCCGTGAGGGGGGTCCGGAGCTCGTGGGAGACGGAGGAGATGAATTCGCTTTTCATCTTCTCGTTCTGGCTGATTTTCAGGGACATATCGTTGATGTTGTCCACCAGCTCCCCCAGCTCGTCGGAGTATTTGTTCTCAATCCGGGCGCCGTAGCTGCCGGCGGAAATGCGCTTGGCCGCCTCCGTCACCACCGCCACGGGCTCCACCACGTTGTTGATGAACAGCAGGTTGGAAATCACCACCAGCAGCATGCACAGCAGCGCCACCAGGAAAATGGCCAGCACCGCCAGCATCACCTGCCGGTCCACCTCCCGGAGGGAGGTCACCAGCCGCATAATGCCCACCGCCCGGCCGTTGATTGTCAGCGGGCAGGACACCGCCAGAATCTCCTCCCCCGTCTCCAGGTCCCGTCCCTGATAGGGCACCATGTCGTTTTCCTGGAGGGCCCGGGTAATGTCGTCCGTCCCCGGGGAGGTCCCCGCCGTCAAGCCGGAGGTGGAGACCTGAATACGGCCGCTGGAGCCGATGAACTGAAGCTCGATGCGGTTCTTGTCCTCAAAGCTCTCGGCGGACTGGACGGCTTTCTGGTAGTAGCTGGAAAAGCCGTTGTCCATGAAATACTCGTTGAAGGAGTTGGCCAAGGCCTGGGCCCGGGTCTCCAGCCCCTTTTGCATGGTGCCGTAATAGTAGTTGGACACGCCGGCGGAAAACAGGGTCACCACCAGTACCAGCAGGGCCAAGATGGGGAGAATGGAGTTGAATATCCAGCGCTGCCGCAGGCCCCGCAGACGGAGGGACTTCCACCGCTGTTCCTTTTCCATAGCCTCAGCCTCCATCCCGTCACAGCCCCCATTTATAGCCATAACCCCAGACCGTGGTGATATAGGCGGGGTTTTGGACGTTGTCCTCGATTTTCAGACGCAGACGGCGGATGTTCACGTCCACGATTTTCAGCTCCCCGAAGTAGTCCCGGCCCCAGACCATGTCCAGAATTTCCTCCCGGGAGAGGGCCTTCCCCGGATTCTCCATGAACACCCGCATGATGGAATACTCCACCTGGGTCAGCTTGATCCGCTGGCCGTTTTTCTCCAGGGTCCGGTTCCGGGTGTTCAGCAGGAAGGGCGGCTGGCGCAGCTCCCCGGTCTGGACGGGCTCCTCGCCGCCGGAGCGGCGGACCAGGGCGTCCACCCGGGCCGTGAGCTCCGCCGGGGAGAAGGGCTTGGTCACGTAGTCGTCGGCCCCGGTCATCAGGCCCGTCACCTTGTCCATCTCCTGGGACCGGGCGGTGAGCATGATGATGCCGATGCGGCTGTTGGTGGCCCGGATGCGGCGGCAGACCTCAAACCCGTCGATCCCCGGGAGCATGATGTCCAGCAGGGCCACCCGGGCGTCCGGGTTCTCCCGCAGGAGGTCCAGGGCCTCCTCGCCGTTTTCGGCCTCAATGACGTCGTAGCCCGCCCGGCGCAGATTGATGACGATAAAACCGCGGATGCTGGCCTCGTCCTCTAAAACCAACACTTTTTTCATGGCGATTGTTCCTTTCCGGACCCCGGGGCCTCCCCGGGGGACCATAGCTCAATTCTCTCCGGGAATCCAGTCCCGGGCAATGAGGCCAAAGGCGGTCCGGACCTCCTCCGCCGTCATGGCATGCTCCCAGGGAGCCTTCTCCGGCAGCTCGGCGGTGTAGATGCTGGCGCTCTGGCGGCTGAGGGGGAAGCGGTTCCCCCGGGTGGCCCGAATTTCCCGTCCGGAGCCTGAGAGGGCGGTAATCCGCAAAATGGCGGCGCCCCGTTCCCCGGTTTCACTTTGGACATAGAAGGTGACGCTGGACTCCACGGAGGACCCGCTCCGCTCCGCCTGCACCCGGCCCACCCAGGCCTCGGGCAGCTGGAGATACCAGCGGTCCTCCACGCAGTGATAGGTTCCGGCCACGGTCTCTCCCACACCGTCCAGGCCATAGCTCCGCCAGTCCACCCGCTGGAGGGTCTGAGCGCCCTCTGTCCCGGCGAACACCGGGAAGGGAACCTCCGTCAGGCCGTCGTTGTTGATGTCCATGGGATAGAGGCTGTAAAAGGGGGCGATTTCCCCGGAGACGCCGGTAGCCTCGGAGAGGACGATGTTCGTCAGCTCCCCGTTCCGGACCGCCAGAATGTCCGTCACCGCGCCGGACTGCTCCGTCACGCCGGTGACAAAGAGGGCGGGCACGCCTCCTTGAAGCGTCCCGGCGCTGAGGCGGCCCTGCTGGCTCAGTTCCGCCATGGTGACGGAAATCCGGGCCGGGGACTGGGGGGCCAGGCTGCCGTTTTTCCAGTCATAATAATCCGCCACGCCCTCGCCCTCCTCATCGGAGCGGAGAACCACCAGCTCCTGGAGGCCGTCGCCGTTCAAATCGGCGTTGGAGTAGCGGACATAGCTCACGCTGCGCAGCAGCTCCCTGGGCCCGCCGGGGGGCAGTGCGTAAACCGACAGAGCCTGGAGCTCGGCGTTGACCCGCCAGCCCACAATGAGCTCCGTCCGGCCATCGCCGTCCAGGTCGCTGTAGACCACGCTGTTCACCGCCGCGCCGCTGCCCTCAATGACGGCGGAGCGCACATAACTGTCCCCGTTGGCGGAGAAAATATGGATTTTCAGGGGCTTCTCGTCCTCCGCCTTTCGGAAAAAGGCCACGGCCTCCTGCTGGCCGTCGCCGTCCAGGTCCGTCAGCTGAACGGGCTGGATGTTGGTGCCGGAGGTGGGGGCGGCGTACTCCGCGCCGTCCTCTAAAACGGCGTTGATCTGGGCGTTGAGCTCCGTGTACTTGGCGGGCAGCTCCGGCAGGGCATAGAGCCGCTCGGGGTCAAACTCAAAATGGAAGCTGCCGCAGCCGCTGAGGGTCAGGGACAGCAGCAGCGCAGCCGCCAGGGCCGGAATCCGTCGTCTCAAAACACGGGTCCCTCCTCTCCGGAATCTTTTTTAACCATAGTATCATACCACGTTTTTCCCGTTTTGGGTAGTCCCCGCGGGAAAAAAGTGCCCGCCGGAGAGAATTCCGGCAGGCGGCTCCGGCCAAAGGGGCAATCAATCACGCCGGCCACCCTCCATCCCAAGCCGCCGCCTGTATATAATAAAGGTAATGGTCGCCGTCACCCCCCTCCGGTCATCAAGGGCAAAGGGAGTCCCGATCTTCCGAATCTTACAAAACTGTAAGCTACGGCCCCAAACTGTAAGGCAAATCCATGGCATCCCACCGCCGGGCCTGCTATAATCGTCTCATAACCCGACAGGAGGACAGTGAGATGTCATTATTGGAAGTACAGCATCTGCAAAAAATCTACACCACCCGCTTTGGCGGCAGTCAGGTCACGGCCCTGGTAGACGTAAATTTCTCCGTGGAGCCCGGGGAGTACGTGGCCATCATGGGCGAATCCGGCTCCGGCAAGACCACCTTGTTAAACATCCTGGCGGCATTGGACCGCCCCACCGCCGGGGAGGTTTTCCTGGGCGGCAAGGCCCTCTCCGACATCCGGGAGCGGGACCTGGCGGCCTTCCGCCGGTCTCGCCTGGGCTTTGTGTTCCAGGACTTCAACCTCCTGGACACCTTTTCCCTTCAGGACAACATCTTCCTGCCCCTGGTTCTGGCGGGGCGGGATTACCGGGAGATGCACAAGAAGCTCCGGCCCATTGCGGAGCAGCTGGGCATCGCCGATCTGCTGACGAAGTATCCCTACGAGGTCTCCGGGGGCCAAAAGCAGCGCTGCGCCGTGGCCCGGGCCCTGATTACGGACCCTCAGCTGGTCCTGGCCGACGAGCCCACCGGAGCCCTGGACTCCCGAGCCTCCGACAATCTGCTGGAGCTCTTCGGGGAGATCAACCGGGGCGGGCAGACCATCCTCATGGTCACCCACTCCGTCAAAGCCGCCAGCCACGCCGGACGGGTCCTCTTCCTCCGGGACGGGCAGGTGTACCACCAGCTCTACCGGGGCGGCCAGAGCGCCGAGGCCCAGTTCGCCAAAATTTCCGACACCCTGACGGTGCTGACGCAAGGCGGTGAGCCCCGTGCGTAAGTCCGGTTTCTTTCCCCGGCTGGCCCTGGTGAATCTGGCCCGGAACGGGCGGTTCTACGGGCCCTACCTCCTCTCCTGCGTGGTGACGGCGGCTATGTACTACATTTTGCTGTTTCTGGCCTACAACGAGGGGCTGGACAGTGTCCGGGGGGCCATGTACCTCAAGAGCTTCGCCGGGGTGGGCTGCTTCGTGGCGGCGTGGCTCTCGGCGGTGATTCTGCTCTACGCCAACAGCTTTGTCATGAAGCGCCGCCAGCGGGAGCTGGGGCTCTACAACATCTTAGGGCTGGAAAAGAGGCACATCGCCCGGATGTGCTTCTGGGAGACCCTGTTCTGCGCCGCCGTCACCCTGGCGGGGGGCCTTCTCCTTGGCATTCTGTTTTCCAAGGCGGTCATCCTGCTTCTTTTAAAGCTGGCCCGCATCCCCGCCCAGTTCGGCATGGAAATTTCCACCCGGGGCATTTGGGAAACCGCGGCGCTCTTCGGCGCGCTGTTCCTGTTCACCCTTGCGCGAAATCTTTGGAGCGTCAGCCGGGCCAAGCCGGTGGAACTGCTCCACAGCGCCTCCGCCGGGGAGCGGGAGCCGAAAACGAAATGGCTTCTGGTCATCCTGGGGGTGCTGACCCTGGGAGGCGGATACTTCATCGCCATCGCCACCCAGAACCCCATCGAGGCCATGCTGCTCTTTTTCGGGGCGGTGTTCCTGGTCATCATCGGCACGTACTGTCTGTTCACCGCCGGGTCCATCGCCATTTTAAAGCGCCTCCGGGCCAACCCGAAATTTTACTACCAGACCCGGCATTTCACCGCCGTCTCCGGCCTTCTCTACCGGATGAAGCAGAACGCCGTGGGCCTGGCCAGCATCTGCATTCTCTCCACCATGGTGCTGGTGACGGTCTCCACCACCATCGCCATGAACATCGGCCTGGAGAACTCCCTGAATGAGATGTACCCTTATGACATCGAGTTCCTCCAGGACCTGGAAAACCAGCCGGGGGACCCCATGGACCGCTTGCGGGAGGTGGAGGCTGCCGCAAGCGCCTCCGGGGGCTTTACCGATTCCCGGTACTACACCCGCTATTGGGTCTACTGCGGCGTTCGGGGCAGCGAGATTTCCCTGAACCTGGATCAGAACTGCCTGCGGACGGAGGTGGAGGTGGTGACGGCGGAGGACTACAGCCGCCTCACCGGAAAGAACGTCATTCTGGCTCCGGACGAGGTGCTGGCCTGTTCGAAGGGCCCTGCGGAATTCCCGGCAGACTTCACCGTCTCCGCGAACTTTGGCGAGGCGGGCCTGTCCTTCCACGTCCGGGAGGAAATCACGGAGATCATTCGCCACGCGACCAACACGCTGCTGGGCTCTGAGGAATCGTCGCTGTTCCTGGTGGTGGCGGACCGGGAGACGGCGGAGACGCTCATGGACCTGGATACCTCCCGCAGCGCCCGGCAGTTCCGAGTGCAGATGAACCTGGCGGGGAAGGATTATGAGGAAAAGCTGGCCCAGACGGAGCGGCTTGTGTTCGAGCTGAGCAAGCGGGACGGCGGCGTGAGCTTCACCAGCAAGCAGGACAATGCCCAGGAGTTCTACGCCATGTACGGCGGGTTCCTGTTCCTGGGGGTCTTCCTAGGGCTGCTGTTCCTGCTGGCCACGGTACTCATCATCTATTACAAGCAAATTTCCGAGGGCTACGAGGACCAGCGGCGCTACCTCATCCTCCGTCAGGTGGGCATGAGCGGCCAGGAGATCAACGTCTCCATTCGAAGCCAGATTCTGCTGGTCTTCTTCCTGCCCCTGGGGGCGGCGGCGCTCCATGTGTTCATGGCCTTCCCCATGCTCTCCAGGATGCTGGAGCTGTTCAACCTGTTTGACGTGGGCCTGTTCGCCCTCTGCACGGCGGGAACCCTGGCGGTGTTCTGCCTGATCTACGCCCTGGTCTTTGCCCTGACCGCCCGGACCTACGGCCGGATTGTGGGCGGGAACAATTGAGAGCTGTCTTCATAAGCGGGAAATGCCGGACGGGCGGGGATAATCCCCCGCCCAACAGGGAAGCTTTCCGCGGCACGGCGGGGAAAGGCCCGAAGGCGGCGCTCCGCGCTTGTGAACACAGGTTTTCCCCCTCCCCAGGCCCCGCCGGAGCACACGCGTCCCCGGCGGGGCCTGGAATCTTTCACAACTGTCAGATTTCAGAAAGAATCTGGACAGATTTTCGTGGTATCATTCATACAGTTAAAAAGCGCCCCAGCGGCTTCCCTGAAGCCAGTCCCAGGGGGCTGTGTTCGCGGCGGGATTGGAAGCTCCCCCTTCCTCCGTGCCGGCGATCCCTCTCTTCACAGGCTAAAAAATAACGAAGGGTAACAAAACTGTACCCTTTTTGTAACTCCCTTTTCCAATTTGTCGTGTATGCTTACAACAAAGGCGGCGGGAGATGGTCCTTTCATCCTCCGAAAAAAATTCCCCCGCCCTCTTGACAAGCTGTACTAACTGTATTATCATTGCTAATACGATAGTACAATGACACAGGAGGAAAATTTTTTCAAAACTCTTGAAGAATTCCTCCCGGTTGTTCCGTAATATATTTGAGACGTGAGAAATGAGGTCTGCCATGAAAATTTTGATTACTTCCGACTGGTACATCCCCGCGGTGAACGGTGTGGTCACCTCGGTAAAGAATCTCCGCCGGGAGCTGGAGGAGCGGGGCCACGAGGTCCGGATCCTCACCCTCTCCCAGAACCGCCATTCCTATCGGAAGGACGGCGTAACCTACCTGGGCTCCGTGGCGGCGGGGCTGATCTACCCCGGCGCCCGGCTGCGGACCGCTTTAGCGGGGAAGTGGGTCCGGGAGATCGTGGAATGGGGCCCGGACGTGGTCCATTCCCAGTGTGAATTCTCCACCTTCTTCCTGGCCCGGCGCATTGCCGAGGAGCTGGATATCCCCCTGGTCCACACCTATCACACGGTGTACGAGGACTACACCCACTACTTCTCTCCCAGTGTTCACTTTGGAAAGAAGGCCGCCGCGGTCTTCACCCGCTGGGCCGCCTCCCACACGGACTGCCTCATCGCCCCCACCGGAAAGGTGCGGATGCTCCTCCAGGGCTACGGCGTCCAGAAGCCCGTCTTCGTGGTGCCCTCCGGCATCGACCTGCGGCACTTCCGAAACGAGGCAGACCCCCTGCGCGGCGCGGTGCTTCGGGCCAGCTTGGACATCCCCCAGGATCGGACGGTGCTGGTCTTCGTGGGGCGTCTTGCCGAGGAAAAGCGGGTGGACGAACTGCTGCGCTTCCGGGCGGACATGGGCCCTGGAGGCGTGACCCTGCTTCTGGTGGGCGACGGGCCGGACCGGGGCCGTCTGGAGAGCATGGCCGCCGGACTGGGGCTGGAGGCTCCGGATGTGGTCTTCGCGGGCATGGTTCCGGCGGAGCAGGTAGCGGACTGGTACCAGCTGGGAGACCTGTTCGTCAGCGCCTCCACCAGCGAAACCCAGGGGCTCACTTATGCCGAGGCTCTGGCGGCGGGTGTGCCGGTGCTGTGCCGGGCGGACCCCTGCCTTTTGGGCGTGGTCCGGGACGGGGAAAATGGCTGGCAGTATCACAGCGAGGCGGAGTTCCGCCAGAGGCTGTCGGACTTCCTGGCCCATCCCCAGAACCGGGAAGCCCTGGTCCGCAGCGCCCGGGAAACCGGAGAGGAATATTCCGCCCAGCGCTTCGCGGAGCGGGTGGAGGCCATTTACGAAGAACAGATTCAGCGGAACAGTGTACGGAGGATACCCGCATGAAGCAGCAAAACGTCCCTATTGAAAAAAGAGCCCTCCAGGCGGCCTCCCTTGTGGGCTTCGCCATCTGCGTGGCGGTGGCCGTCTGGGGCTGGCAGACCGGCGTCCTGACCTCTCAGGAAAAGTTACAGGATCTGGTGTCCAAATGGGGCCCCGCCGGGGCGCTGCTCTTCACCGTCTTTCAGGCGGTGCAGGTGGTGGTCCCCATTCTGCCGGGGGGACTGGGCTGCCTGGTGGGAGTCATTCTCTTCGGCCCCATCTGGGGGTTTACGTACAACTACGTAGGCATCTGCATCGGTTCCCTTCTGGCTTTCGCCGTGGCCCGGAGCTGCGGGCGGCCCTTGCTGTACCTGCTGTTTTCTGAGAAGACCATCGAGAAGTACGACGCCTGGACCGAGAAACGGGACCGCTTTGCCAAGCTCTTTTTCTGGTCCATCTTCCTGCCCATCGCCCCGGATGACTTCCTCTGCTATCTGGCGGGCACTACCAGCATGACCTGGCGACGTTACGCCGCCATCATTTTCCTGGGAAAGCCCTTTAACATCGCTCTTTACAGCATGGGGCTGGTGGCGTTGTGGAAGGTGCTGTTTCCGGGCTGAGGCCCTCCGGCGGGAGGCGGGTTCCGGAGCATCCGCGATTTTGAAAAATTTGCCATCATAGAAAGACGGTTCTTGTGTAAAACTCAGCTTGTGTAAAATAGGCGGACAGGCCGTCCGCTTGGGTTTGTGCGCCCAAAATTGGAAATTCATCATCAAAAACAGGCGGGCCGCGGGCCGGATAACCGCGGCGCCACAGCGAGGGCAACACCACTGGGGCAAGGGGGCTGTATGCGTATTTACATTTATAATGGCGGCGAGAAGCTCGTGGGCAAAAGCGGCGTGGGACAGGCCATCCGCCACCAGCGGGAGTGCCTGCGGCGCTCCGGCATCGCCACCACGGACCGCTGGACCCGGGACGCCGCCGCCGTCCATGTGAACACCGTTCTGCCGGACTCTGTGCTGGCGGCCCTCGGGGCCCGGCTCCGGGGACGGAAAGTGGTCTGGTATGGTCACTCCACTATGGAGGATTTTCGTTCCTCCTTCAAAGGCTCCAACGCCCTGGCTCCCCTCTTCAAGCGGTGGATTACCTTTTGCTATGGCCTGGGAGACGTGGTGCTGACCCCGACGGAATACTCCCGGCGGCTCATTGAGAGCTACGGGCTGAAAAAACCGGTCTACAGCATCTCCAACGGCGTAGACACGAACTTCTTCCATCCGGACCCTGCGGCCCGGGCCGCCCTTCGGCTCCGGTATGGGCTGCGGGGGGATCAAAAGATTGTGGTCTCTGTCGGCCATACCATTGCCCGAAAGGGACTGCCGGAGTTTCTGGAGCTGGCCCGGCAGATTCCCGGAGCGGTGTTCATCTGGTTTGGCTGGACGAGTCCCAAGCTGATCCCCCAGGAGATTGTCCACGCCATGGAGGATGCTCCGGGCAATGTGATTTTTCCAGGTTATGTAGGCCGGGAGGAGCTGCGGGAGGCCTATCAGGGCGCGGATGTATTCGCGTTTCTCAGTCACGAGGAGACTGAGGGAATCGTGGTGCTGGAGGCTCTGGCCTGCGGAATTCCCACGGTGCTGCGGGATATCCCGGTCTACGAGGGCTGGCTGGAAAACGGGGCACAGGTTTATAAGGCGTCAGACAGCGCGGGGTTTCAGGAGGTTGTGACGGGGCTGCTGGAGAAGTCACTGCCGGATCTCACGGCCGCCGGGAGGGCCGTGGCGGCGGCCCGGAGCCTGGAGCAGGTTGGGAAGCGGCTGCAAGCGATCTATTTGGAGGAACGGGTTTTGCCACCCCTGCCCGCCCCGCTGCCGCAGACGCATGCGCGGGCCTGAGACGGACTGTGAAGAGGAGTGCCGGGGGCGGTACTCCTCTTTCGTGTTTTGTTTTATGGGGGAGGTAGGCCGATGTGCGGCAGAGGATGCGCAGTGGGTGTCTATGGAAAATAGGGATTGACAATTGAGGAAAAATTTCATATAATAAATGAGCTTCCAAATTCGGAAAGGGTTTGGAAGGGGCAGCAACAAAATATCCGGGTGTAGCGCAGTTGGTAGCGCGCTTGGTTCGGGACCAAGAGGCCGTGGGTTCAAATCCCGCCACTCGGACCAGAGAAAAAGCCTGTAACTGTAATAGTTACAGGCTTTTTCCTTGTTCACTGAGGGGAGTTTCCCAAATTATTTTCCTAGTTTTTACTCAAACTCCAGAAACGCCTTTATTTTACGGTGATAAGGAAGTATTCACAACAACTTATCATTAACGCCGGCAAACAGTGTGCAAAGAATAGACAGGCATTTTCCTTTTTGGAACGTATGTCTGTTTATTTTTTACCTAATTAGTGATAGAATAATAAAAAACAGAAGAAAGGAAATAAGCCCATGAAAAAAATGTCTCTAAAAGACCAACTAATTATTCCTGTATATTTGAATGAAAAAACTGTATTAGATATGTTAGCCATTATTGAGGATGGTTTTTCTATGGTAAGTGAAGTAAGTTCATCTAATCAAAATAGCAGTATCAGTTTCTTGTTCCTCATGTTCCAATCTCTCCCATTCTTTCCGTAACTGTTTCAGTGCAACATTTCTCCGACTGTTTATCGTACTTCTGCAACGCCCGTACAATCTGCCGATAGCTTCATCACGATAACCAACAAAGTAATACAATAGCAGGACTTCCTGTCGTAACTGCGGCAATCTCGATAATGCCTTTGCTAACCGTTCATCATCAACGACAACTTCCTTTCCAAACACAAGAATCCCTGTTTTAATGCAGAATTTTTCGCATAGTCTATTGACCTCTTAGAAAAATCAATACCTGTAACATAGTAACCTTGTCTTGCAAATTTCTCTGCATATATTCCCGGACCACATCCAATATCAAAGAGTAACGGATAATCTATTGGTGATACAAGTTCCGTTATCCATGCAACAGATTCTTCAATAAATGTATGTTTCCTGCTTGCTCCGTCAAATTCTGGATTGAGATGAGCCTTTAGCATTTGCATGGAGATATGCTCATCATTCCAAAATTCACCCTCCGTTTTTTTGTAAAGGATTGGTTTTTCTAAAACAGTTTCGATATTCTTTAACATTACTTCTCCTTTCTGTGAGCAAAAGAAAAAGCCGTAGATTTTACTCTACGACTAATCGCTCAAATGACGAAGAATAGTTAAGAGTAAAATAAAATCAAACATTAGGCATAAAAACAAAACTGTAATAACAGTTAGTTTTAAGCTATTGAATTGATTTTATCTACTCTTCTCCAGTCATATCCATGCCACCGATTATGTGACATCTGATACGCCGGACATTCATCACCTTTTCTATTTGTTTTTTATATGTTTATCTTACATGAAAGAGTGCCCTTTGTCAATATTGACAAAGGGCATATTCAAAATAGTTTTTAATGGTTTTTAGTAACAACAGAAGCATTTCTTCTGTATTTCTTTGGCATTTTCTAATTTTCACCGTAGTAGAAAACAAGGAAAACTTTTTGAAGAAATTTTTCAAAACTTCGTCAAAACCGCCCTGTGCGGTGTTGTAGGTAGTGAGAGGACTTTCAAGAGGGTTTGGGATTCTTCCCAACAAGCAAAATCTGTCCGTCAAGCAATAGGCGCGAACGGGCAGATTTACGGAAAAGGGTACCCTTTTCCTATGCTTGCTCCGAAACTTCTCACTTTAACAAATACGGAAAGGAAGGGAAAAAGAATGGATTGGGAACTGGAAATCAAGGACAGCGAATTTGTACCTCAAAAGAGAAAGCCAACAGAAGAAACCGTCTGCCACAAAATCGGCGGCACATACTATGAAGTGTCTACCTCCTGTGGCGGCTCGGAACGGCTCCGAGACAAGATGATACGGCTCATAAAATCGGAAACCGTCAAACCGCCCAATGACAAACAAGGATAAGTGCGCTATAATAGAATTAGCACATACTGTTTGTCGGGCGTTCATTACAGGAGGAATGAACACATGACAGCAAATACATATAAGCCCGGACAGATAACAGCATTATACGCCCGCCTTTCGCAGGAAGATACGTTAGAGGGCGACAGCAACAGCATTGTAAACCAGAAAGTAGTCCTTTCCAAATATGCGGCGGACAACGGCTTTACAAATCCCGTTTTCTTCATTGACGACGGTGTATCGGGTGTGACGTTTGATAGACCAAATTTTAACCGCATGATTGCAGAGATTGAAGCCGGAAACGTGGCGACGGTCATTGTCAAGGATATGTCAAGATTAGGGCGCGATTATCTGAAAGTCGGCTACTATACGGAAATCTTTTTCGTAGAGCGTGATGTGAGATATATCGCAATCAATGACGGAGTAGACAGCGCAAAGGGCGACAACGATTTTACCCCGTTCCGCAACCTTGTGTGGGGGAAAAAGATGCAGGCAAAAAACGAGAACTTTGTAAGGAAGAAAAGTAAAAAATATTTCACTTTGCGTTAGAATAATAGATTTCTGGAGACTATTGGAATAAATTTCCGCTTTCTTTCAAAAATAACGCTGCCGGAGATGCAAAATCGCCGTTTTTAATTGGGAGTGAAGTCACTATCACCCTCCCAGGCCAGGGAGGGATTTACCGTCGCAATGAGCTGGAGGGATAATCTGGAGGCGGCTCTGGAGGGTCCGTTGAGGGCATGTCTTGCAAGGCTGGCGGAAAAAGGAAAGGCGGCTGGATAATCGAAAGCACCGGGCATAACCAGACAACGCGACGCCCCAGGCATATGCCTGGGGCGTTTGGTTTCCGCATAGCGGCGGCATTTCCCGTCATTGTTACATATGCTTCGCTTGTGCGGGGTTCCTTGGTGGTGTTGGTAATAGCTTTTCAATGAGCTTCCGGCTATACTGTCGTTACAACAAACGGGAAGGAGAACGACAGAATGGCACAGACTCGAAACTTGTGTGCTCAGCTCCCCCTGGACCTCCACGCAAAGGTCTGCGAGGCCAGGGAACAGTCGGGACTGACCACTGCACAGTACATCACCAGCCTGCTCACGGAATATTACGCTATGAAAGAAAATGGAGGAAAAGAAGTCATGATGAATGGAAAAACCCGAACCCTCGCCTTCCAGATCGACGAGGACCTCTTCAACCGGATCAAGGCCCACCTGGAGCGGGAAACCCAGCGGACCGGCAGGAAGCTGACCCAGCGGGAGTTCGTGCTGAACCTGATCGAGGAAGCGCTGATCGAGGCTGAGGAGGCTGCCGCTGAGGAAGCCGAGCGGGTCAACGCCTCCATGGCCAGCACCAGCTCCACCGGGACCACCACCGAGGAGGATGATCCCGAGGAGGACCTGCCCCCGGAGAAGCCCTGAAACACCACAGAGCCCCCCGTGTGGCCCCGTTGAAGCCCTTGCACCACAAGGCCCCCAGCATCCCAAAACCAAAGGGATGCCGGGGTCTTTTTTCGTTCCCAGCAGGGTGAGTCAGACGCTGAAGTTCAACTGACGGTAGTATCCGTCGTAGATGCGGGAAATGGGCTTGTCCGCCACAGCGGGCCGGTTCGGGCCATAGAGCAGGCTCCCCAATTTGTAGCTGACGCCATTGACACAGACATTCTCCCCGGCGCTGTGGCTTCCAAACTTTGTCAGCCAGGCCAGTGCCTCCCGTACCGTGCAGCCCCGGCGAAGCTGTCCCTGTTCGTCCCATAGCGGATCATAATCCAGTCCCATCGCACAAAAAACCTCCCATATTTTTTACAACACCGCTAAACATTGTAACTGGAAAGACCAGGAAAAGCAATGCCGGACATGGAGAAAAAGACGGGCGGATTTCGTGAATGTTGGGACTTGACAGCGCAAACATTACGGCCCCAGGAGAAGCAGCCGGGCAGGGTATCCCCAAAGGAGTACCCTGCCCGGCTGTTTTTGCTTTCGGCCAGATTGGAGGTGAATTTATTTTGAACGCAAACATGGCCTACGGCTTCACGGAAACGGAGCTGGACATCGCCAGGCACACGGATTTGCCGGACCTGCTGTCCTCTCTGGGCTATACGCTGAAGCGGATCGGCAGCTACTACACCACAGCGGAGATGGACAGCATCCGCATCAAGGAGCGCCTTACCTGGAGGCGCTACTCTACCCGGCAGGGCGGCGACGCCATCTCATTCCTCCAGGAGTTCTGCGGAATGCGCTTCCCGGAGGCGGTGGATTACCTGCTGGCCTATCACGGGCGGTCCAGAGACTCTCCCGACCGGGACAAACCCATCCCCCGCCCCAAGCCGTCTCCGCCCAAAGAAAAGCCGCCCTTCGTCCTGCCTCCCGCGAACCCGGACCAGCGCCGGGTGTCTGCGTATCTTCGCAAGCGGGGAATTGCCTCTCAGGTAATCCAACGCTTTCTGGACGCCGGGCTTCTCTACGAGGACGCCCCATATCACAATTGCGTGTTTGTCGGCAGGGACGGCAGCGGCCAGCCCAAATTCGCCAGCAAGCGCGGGACCATGGACTTCAATGGGTCCGGATTTAAACGGGACGTCCTGGGCAGCGACAAAAAGGTGGGCTTTCGGCTGCCCTGTGAGCCGGAGATTGAGGAGGTGGCGGTCTTTGAGGCCCCCATAGACCTCATGAGCTTCTGCACCCTCTGCCCGGAGGTCCACAGCAACGCCGTCGCCCTCTGCGGGCTGTACAGCGGACCGCTGGACACTTACCTCCAGGACCATCCTCATCTGAAATCCATCAAGCTCCTGCTGGACAACGACGAACCTGGGATTGCGGCGGCAAAGGAGATGCGGGGGAGGTATCGGGAGGCCGGGTATGAGGTGGAGATTCGGGTTCCCAAGTACGGCAAGGACTGGAACGCGCAGCTTAAATACAAACTCACGGGGGTCTTAGAGGAGGTGAAGCCACCCAAAAGCACAGAAAATCCCACAAAAAAGGAGGAAACCAAACCTATGGCGAACTTAGGCAAGATCATCAGCGACAAATCCACGGCGGACGCCAAATGGCGGGAGGAGCGGCAGGCGGACAAGGAAACCGCCGCTGCCCTCCGGGACGCCAGCGTCATACAGATCACCAAGGACCCTGAGAAATTTGCCCGTTACCTGGAGCTCCAGGGGGACAACCCCTCCTACAGTTCCGGGAACATCGCCCTGGCCATGGCCCAGCTTCCGGAGGCCACCGTAGTCCATACCCGCGGCCACTGGAAGGACCTGGGCCGCTTTGTGTTGGACCCGGAGCTGAAGAACGGCGCCAGCATCTTCACCCGGTCCGCCACGGGCCGGGGCTACAACCTCACCAGCGTCTACGATATCGCCCAGACCCAGGGCCGGGAGCTGCGGACGGTCCAGCTCAAGGAGGACACCGAACCCATGGAAGCGGCCCTGGCCGCTCTGCTGAACTTCTCTCCGGTTCAGGTGGTGGCCGCTGAAAACCTGCCCTCCGGGGCCTATTATGACCCCCGGCAGATGATGCTGGCTATTGACACTGCCTGCCCGGACAGCCAGGCGTTCGCGGCCATCGCCGCCGAGATTGCCCAGGCCCGGTTCCATGACCGGGGCCGCAATCCCGCCTACAGCCGGGAGGGCTGTGAACTGAGCGCCCAGAGCGTGTCGTACATTTTGTGCCGCCGTTTCGGCGTCCAGCGGGAGCTGCCGGACCTGACGGGCATGGCGAAGCGCTGCCAGGGCTGGGAGATCGAGGACCGGCTGGCCTTTCTGAAGGAGATCCAGGGCATGAGCCGTCAGATCGGCGGTTCCATTGAGAAAACCATCGCTCCGCCCCAGCGGAAGGCTCCGGCTCGGAGCGGGGACGAGAGATAGTCCCACTATTTTGAGATAGGAGAACGATATGAAAAGAACGATTCCTTTGCTCCTGGCTGCATTCCTGATTTCCACGCTTCTGTCCGTTCCCATCCAGGCCGCCGAGGCGGCTGACGCCACCAAGCCGGTCAGAGACAGCGCCTACTACCCCATTTCCGTGGAGGAGTACACGGCTGGCGACTTCGACGAGCTGCGCATCCAGAAGGTGTACCAGCTGTCCCTGGACGATGACCCCAGCCTCATTCCTACGGAGGATTTTGAGCGGAACGGGCGGCTGTATTACCTGCTGGATATGACCCGGAAGGATGAGGTGGGCGTGGACACCAAGCCCCATGTCCAGACGGTCACCCTCCCCAGCGATACCAACAATATGGAGAAAATCCTCCAGACCCTGGACGCGGAGATTGAGACTGTCACGGAGGACGGCTACACCGGAAAGCTGCACCTGGACCACACCACGGTCAAGGTCACGACCGACGGCTACGCCACCAAGACCGGAACCGTGTCCGCTACCCGGACCTATCCGAATTTGTCGGATGCGGACCTCTCCTTGGTGCCCAAGACCATCTCCGACGGCGGACGGAGCTTGACCCTGGCGGATGTGCAGTGGGGCAATTCCACCCAGGAGGAGGGTGACGGCGTGGTCACCCGGTACACCGCCACGGCCCGGTACACCGGAAGCACCTCCAGCAAGTACGCCACTGGCTACACGGTGACGGCGGACTACTCCGGCGAGGTTTCCAAAACCGGCTGCAATGTGGTTACCTACACCGCCGTGTTCGGCAGCACCGACGCCCCGAAAGACTCCGGCGCTCAGGACGGTGAGCCCGTTGATGTTTCCGGTATCAAGCGCCCGCTCATAATCGGCGGCGCAGTTCTGGCGCTGGCTCTTGGCGGCGCATTTGTGTACAAGAAAATCAGAAGGAGATAATGCCATTGAAAAAGTTCAGACTGTTCCTGCTGGCCTGCATGATCTGCGTCCTGTGCGCCGTCCAGGCCAGCGCATTGGAGTACAGCTACGATGGAGCGGACGATTTCCTGTTCGCCCGGCCCACCAGCGACGATACCATCTACGAGGAGGAGAACCCCAACGTGGACCGGAGCAAAAATGTGGCCCTGGTGGCCCCTGGCTTCGGCAGCCCCACCAGCTACCTCCCCGGCTCCGGCGAGTACCTGACGCCTAACCTTGTTCCCGGCGCGCTATCCGGCGGGCTGGTGAATCAGGTGGGCGGCGCGAATTACTCCGTGTCGGAGAACGGGATCTCCAGCGGCATGGGCGGGTTTCTGCCCAGCACGTCGATCTTAGACACCGGCTCTTCCGGTTCCTCTACTCCCCCGGAGCATTTCACCGTTACCACCCGGCCCAATGACACGGCTTCCGTAGGGTTCACCAGCGTCACCGAGGACAGCTACTACAGCAACGGATCTCTGGGTACGCTGAAAATTCCCGCCATTGGCCTGAGTGTCAAGATCGTCCAGGGCACGGACAGCGCCGCGCTGAAGAAAGGTGTAGGCCACTTCGAGGAGACGTCCATCTGGAATGGCAACGTCGGATTGGCCGCCCACAACAGAGGGACCAATTCGTACTTTGGCAAAATTCATACCCTGGAAGCCGGGGACGAGATCACCCTCTCCACCAAGGAGGGCACCCGGACCTATGAGGTGACCTCCGTTTCCAAGGTGACGGAAACGGACCGAAGCAGCCTGGAGAACACCTCCGAAAACTGCCTGACGCTGTACACCTGCGTCCGGGATGAACGGGACCTCCGGTGGTGTGTGAGAGCGGTTGAACCGACGGATTAAACCGGGCTGAACTGTTTGCCGATTCCAATAGACATTCCCCCAAATCTGTGGTAGTGTTGCGGTTGCAAAACCCTGACAAAATCACGGAAATGGAGGAAAAGCTATGAAAAGGAACAGTAAAGTGTTTGGGATGTTGGCGGCTGGCATACTGTCCGCAGCGCTGCTGGCGGGCCCAGCTCTGGCGGCGGACCCGGAGATCCGGGTGGGCAGCTACAAGGGCAATACCCTGGAGGCAGGTGAAAGGAGCTGCCTCATCATCGGACCTGTCGGACCGGAGTACACCGCCGAATCCAGCAACCCGGAGGCTATCACCCTGGAGCGGGTCCTGACCTATTGGGTGGCCGTGGCCAAGGCGGAGGGGACGGCTGAAATCACCGTCGCCGATGACGCTGGAACTGCCGGCAGCCTGACGCTGACGGTGGGCACGGCGAAGCCATCCCCTGCCCCCAGCGAAGCTCTGGACCTCTCCGCCAACATGGACATTCGCCTGGAGATGGTCCGGCTCATCAATGAGGTGCGCCGGGAGAACGGCCTCGCGGAGCTTCCCATGGACGAATCCCTCATGAATGCCGCCCAGGATGTCTCCGGCCAAGGCGTCACGGAGCACCGGCCCTATGACCACATGGCACTCATCCGCTACGGCTGGCCCCACGGCGGGCTCTACAACCTGACTGTATTCACCGCCTACGGCTGCCCGGATATTGCGAAGCAGGCCATCGATTACTGGATCGAATCTCCCGGGCACTATGAAACCATACTGCTGGAGGAAGCGTCCCACGTCGGAACCGGAGTCACCTTCCAAAATGGCCGGGCCTACTGCTACATGGTCGTGGGTGATCCCACCAGCCATAATCCCTACGAATAAACCACTCTGGAACAGCTTCATACCACACGGAGGCCCATTGGCAAGACGCCAATGGGCCTTTTTTCGTTGCCAAATTCAAAATGGAAAGGAACCCTTTATGAACGAAAAACATCATTCCCTGCGAACGCGCCTGACGGCCCTGCTGCTGGCGCTGATCTGCGTCCTGGGCCTGTTCCCCACCACGGCCTTTGCCGCCGGGGATACCATCACGCTGAAGGAGTTCGGCCACTCCGGCGTGGCCTATGAGTCCGCGGCCCTGGGGCGCTGCACGCTCCATGAAATGACCTTCAAAAACGGAAACCAGACCACCACCGGCTTCTGCGGCACCAAGGGCGGCGACATGGGGAACTCTCTCCAGGGCCAGACCTGGGGGAACAAGCGGTCCATCTCGGACCCCACCGTGGAAACCATGATGGCCTACTACTATGCCCACTCCACCGGCGTTTTCACCGATGAGGCCATTGCCCTGGGCGTCAACGACGTCTGGAACGCGGGCTACCGCTGGTACATGAACGCCTGGGTTCAAGCGTGTATCTGGCGCTATCAGCAGGGCAGCATGAGCGACCCCGTCGCCGCCTGCGCTGAGGAGCTGATGGCAGTCTACAATTCCCTGGAAGGAACTCACTACACCAGCATCGACCAGAAGCAGGGGGAAACCTCCTTCCGGGACCGGACGCAATATATCCTGGATCTGGGCAGCCAGGGCGTTTGGGGCAAGTGCGCTGTGTATGAATACACCTTCACCGGCGCTGGGTCCAGCTCCCACCCCGCCGGGTCTGTGCAAAAGATCATCCTGGGCGACCTGACGGTGGAGCACATCGAGCAGGAGGAATACGTCCTCATTGTCAAGAAGGTGGACGCCACCAACCCCTCGAAGGGTTTGCCGGGAGCCGGATTCCACATTGAGTCCACTAACGGCGCCTTCTCTAAGGATATAATCACAGGGGAAAACGGGGTTTACAGGATCGCGGGGCTCAGTGCTGCCACCTATGCAGTAACCGAAACCGCGCCCCCTCCGGGCGGATACCAGATCGACAGTACCGCCCCGCAATATGTCACGCTTCCCAGCAACGGCAATAACACAGTGACGGTTACCTTCCGGGACAGCACCACCATTACCGGAGAGGGCAGTATCCGTAAAGTAGACGCGGACAATCCCTCCAGGGGCCTCGCCGGGGCGGTTATCAAGATCACCGGCGTGGACAACAGCTTTGTGGGGACCTATGTCACCGGCGAGGGCGGATACCTCACCGATGTTCCCTGGGATACCATGCCCATTGGGAGCTATGAGGCCGAGGAAGTAACTCCACCGGAGGGGTTCACCAAGAGCCCGGATGTCAATAAATGCAAGCAGACCTTTGTATGGGACGGGAAAAGTGACGTTTCCCTCGTTTTTGAGAACGACAGCAAGGTCAAAATCCAGCTCATCAAACTGGATGATTCCAACAACCCTCTTCCCGGCGCTGTATTCAACATCGTCAAGGACGGTCAAATCATCGGTACGGAGGCCACCAAGGCGGACGGCTCCATCACAGTGACGGACGTGACCGAAGGAATGTACGCCTTTGTGGAGGTATCCGCACCCTCTCCCTATGCGAAGCTGACGGAGCCGGTCATCGCGCATGTGGACCAAGCAACGATCAATGGAGGCGGGACTGTCACAGTCTCGGCAGCGGACAAAAAGCTCCCGAATCTGACGATCTTGAAACGGGACTCCCAGACCGGGGACGTGATCCCCAACACTCACTTTGAAATTCGTGGTATCCATTATGGGTTTCACACCGACGTGACCACCGGCCCCGACGGCAAGGCGGTTCTTACTGCCATCCCCTCGGACAGCTATGAAGTCACGGAGAAATCTGTCCCGGACCCCTGGGTCGTTGGAGATGAGCCGACGCAGACGATCTGGCTGGAGGCTGGCGATGACAAGCAGCTGATTTTTGACAACATGAAGCAACCTTTGCTTAAAATCGCAAAGGTGGAGAAGGGCACGAATCCCGCCGTCTACATCCCCGAGACAAACTTCCTGATTGAGGCCATTGACGGCGACTACCGTCATAACGTTACTACGGGACAGGATGGAACTGTGGAACTGCGGGTGGCCCCCGGCTCCTACAAAATTACCGAGCAGTCCGTGCCGGAGCCGTACTACATCAGCGACGAGCCGGCGCAGACCATCAGCCTCAATCCCGGCGACGAAAAAGAGGTCCGCTTTGAAAACCAGAAGAAGCCCCTGCTCACCCTCAAAAAAATTGACGCGGACAGCCAGCAGCCAATCCCGAAAACAGTCCTGACCGTCAAGGCCCTGGACGGGACCTATCAGGATGACTGGACCACCGGCCTGGACGGGACCGTTTCCCTGCGGGTGGAACCCGGCACCTACGAGGTCACGGAAAAGTCCGTGCCCGCGCCGTACTATCTGCCGGACAAGGACGCGGACCGGACCCAGACCATTACCCTCAGCCCCGGCGATGAGAAAACCCTCGTTTTCCGCAACCGCAAGGCCCCGGAATTGACGGTTTTCAAGGAAAATAGTATCACCGGGGAACCGATTGAACACGCTAAATTCAGTATCCGCTATACCAGCAACGGCGAAGCGTCCGAGGCTCCCGCCACCGTCGACTATGGCGAGGTATTCACGGACGCCAGAGGTGAGATCCGGGTCCACGAGCTGGGAAAGCGGCTGTATCCGGGTGAATTTACCATCACCGAGCTGGAACCGGCGGACGGATTCCAGCTCAAGGAACCCATCACGCAGACAGTCATTATTCACGGAAATGAGAGCAAGACAGTCCGTTTCCAAAATACGCCTCTATCGGCACTCGTGGTCTGGAAATATGATTCTATCACTGGGGCGCCAGTTGAGGGCTGTATTTTCCAGGTTCGGTACATGTCCGGCACCAGCGGCACGGGCGGTACTGTCATTGGCACCTATAAGACCGGCCCCGGAGGCAGCTTCACCATCAACCGCCTGAAGGCGGGCGCTTACCTCGTGGAGGAGCTGGCCAGCGACGGGGATCACGTCATGGATACCGCGCCCCAGACAGCCTACATCTCTGGCAAGGAGCAAGACGTGGTGCAACTCTACTTCGGAAACAGTCCCAAGGGCTCCCTCCTGATCAAGAAAATTGATGCCAGCACCCACGAGCCTTTGAGTGACTGCGAATTTTTTATAACCGACAGCCACGGAACCATGATTGGAGACGCCAACGGCAAATTTGTGACGGACAGCGCCGGGACCATTTTGATCTCCAATATCGCCCCCGGCACCACACTGGTCGCGCGCGAGACCAGGGCCAGGGAGAACTACATCCTGGACGATGTGCCCCAGACTGCCACCATCAAGGCGGGCCAGACCGTCACCCTGGAGTTCCGCAACCAGCCCAAGGGCTCCGTCACGCTCTATAAATTTAGCAGCCTGGACCGCCGGACTCCCTTGGAGGGTGTCGGTTTCAAAATCACCTTTGCGAATGGGCAGGTGGTGGACAACATCGGCGGCAAGCTCTCCTCCAACGGTATTTATTATACGGATTCCGAGGGCCAGATCAACATTTCCGGGGTGACCGGCACACTGGTATTTACAGAAGTTTCCAGTATTCCGGGCTATTTGATCGACGAAAACCGAAAGAGCCAGACTATCGTGGTTAACCCGAATGACCACCAAAGCGTCTACTTCTATAACCAGCCCATTGGAAATCTTGTAATCAAAAAAATGTCCTCCACCACCAAGGAGCCGCTGAGCGACGTGGTGATTCGTGTCACCCGGACGGACGGCACTGTGGTGGGAGAATCCAACGGCGAGTTCCGAACGGACGAGGCGGGGTTCATCAAAATTCCTGTGGAACCCGGCAGCTATATCGTGCAGGAAGTAAAAAGCAAACCCGGATTCCTGCTGGATGACACGCCGAAAACCATTGAGGTCAAGGGCCCCGGCACCTATAATATCGAGCTATTCAACCAGCCCCTGGGGTCCCTGGTGATCCACAAGTACAGCAGTCTGGACCGCAAGACGCCCCTGGCTGGAGTGCAGTTCAAGGTGACCTACGCCCCCGGCTGTGTCGTGGACAATGAAAACGGCAGCGTGTCCTCCAACGGTATCTATTATACCGGGCCGGATGGGACCATCACCATCAACGGGATCGTGGGCACAGTGGTCGTCACCGAGCAGGCCACAATTCCTGGGTACACCATTGACCCGGAAACCCGGAGCCAGACGGTGGTGGTGAATCCCGACGACGTTCAGAACCTCTATTTTTACAATTCGCCCAAGAATACGCTGATTATCGAAAAATACATCGAGGAGGAGGGCAGCGAGCACAAGCCCCTCAAGGGCGTGACCTTCCTGGTCACGGACAGCAGCGGAGCCGTCGTCGGAAACAGCAACGGCGAGTTCATCTCCGGGGACGATGGCCGGGTGGTCATCCCCGGCGTGGAGCCTGGGTCCACCATTTCCGTGCGGGAAATCAAGGTGCCCGAGGGCGTGGTGCTGGACGGCATCCCCAAGACCATCAAAATCAGCGATGACGGGGCCAATATCCTCCGTTTTTACAACAAAAAAGTTGGAACTCTCGTGGTCAGGAAACTGGATAAAATCAGTAAAGAGCCTTTAAGCGGCGTTCAGTTTGAATTGACCTACGCTGAGGGCGGCTACGTGGACGACGCCAACGGCCACCTCTCCTCCAAGGGCCTGTACACCACCAACGCCAATGGGGAAATTCGGGTTCCAGTAGTAGGAACGGTCGTAGTAAAGGAGGTCAAGAGCCTCCCCACCCACATCATCGACGAGGCCACCAGAATCCAGACCGTCACGGTGAACCCTGCGGACACCCAGACGATCACCGTGTACAACGAACCCCTCTGCTCTTTGACGATCTCGAAAAAAGATGCGGTCAGCGGAAGACCTGTACCCAACACTGAATTTACTTTGAAAGACGGCGACGGAAACCTCATTGGCCGATATACCACCGGGGCCGACGGGACTGTGACGGTAACTGGTTTGATCCCCAATTCAACGGTCGTCGTGGTGGAAACCAAGGTCCCCTCCAATTATGTCCTCGATCCCACGCCCCGGACGATTATTGTCCGCAACGGCAGCAACAGCGTATCCAGCGGCGGGACCACCAGCGGAGGAAGCTCCTCCGGGAGCGGAAGCGGAGGTAGCCACCTGGATGTGGAGAACATCCCCAAAACCACACTGACCATTGAAAAGTACCTGGAAACCGAAACTGGCAACGTCCCCCTGAAGGGCGTCACCTTCCTCGTGACTGATAGCTCCGGGGCGGTTGTTGGCAGCAGTAACGGTGAATACATTACCGGGGAGGACGGGCGTATCGTCATCCCCAATCTGGAGCCGGGAATCACTGTGACCGCGAAGGAACTCAAGGTCCCGGACGGCGTGGTGCTGGACTCCACACCCAAGAGTATTGAGATTAAGGGCGGCGAAGGCGGACAGACGCTCCGTTTTGTCAACCAAAAAACCGGGTATCTTGTGATCAAGAAACTGGATAAGCTGACTTCCGAGCCGCTGGCCGGTGTAGAGTTCAAATTGAGCTATGCCTCCGGGGAGTATGTGGACGACAATTTTGGGCATCTGTCCTCCCTGGGGCTTTTTAAAACGGATGCCAATGGTGAAATTCGGGTCCCCGTCGTGGGAACCGTGGTTGTCGAGGAAACCAAAACGCTGCCCAATTACACCATTGACCCCGGAACTAAACGGCAGGTGGTCACGGTCAATCCCGCAGACACCCAGACGATTACCGTGTACAATACCCCTGGAACCACCCTCACAATTCAGAAGCTGGTAACAGGCACCACGGACAAGCCCCTGGCTGGGGTCGAGTTCCTGATCACCGACAGCAGCGGAGCCTACGTCGGCCCCAGCAAGGGCGTCTACCGGACGGACGAGTTTGGCCGCATTGTACTCTCTGATTTGAAGCCTGGAACGGTCATTACCGCGCAAGAAACCGCCACGGTGGACGGGTTCGTGCTGGACGGCACGCCGAAGTCCATTGAGATCAAGGAGGGTGAAGGCCAGACCTTGACATTCTACAATGCTCCCGTGGGTGGACTTGAACTGATCAAGGTCAATGAGGCCGACAAAACCCAGCGCATTCCCAATGTGAAGTTCGAGATTCGCAAGATGGACGGCGCTCTGGTGGAAACCGTCGTTACGGATTCCACGGGCCGGGTCCACGTGGACCTGGACGCAGGAGACTACTATGCGGTGGAGATCGAGGCCGGTAAGGGGTTCAAGGTTGACGAAACCCCGCAGTATTTCACCATCCGGGACAATGAGACCACTACCCTCACCGTGACCAACAAGGCTTTCAGTGGGATATTGATCCACAAAATCGACAGCGTCACCAAGAAGGGAATCTACGGGGTTTCCTTCCTGCTCTACGACAGCACGAATACCCCCGTGGGCCAGTACACCTCTGATAATCAGGGATATGTGTACATCGAGAACATCACCACGGCGGGCCGCTTCTACCTGCGGGAGCTGGAGAACGAGGGCTACATCACGGACACCCAAATGAAAACCGTCTATGTGAAGCCCGGCGAAACGACGCTCATCGAGTGGGAAAACACGCCCATCTCCGGCCAAATCCAGATCACAAAGAAATCCGCCGACTACAATTCCACCAACGGCCTCCCCGCCGGAACGCTGCTGGAGGGCGCGGTCTTTGAAATCTACGACAAGGCCAACAACCTCGTGGACACCATCCGAAGCGATGGCCGCGGGCTGGCCGTCTCCCGTCAGGTCCCCTTGGGACGCTATACCATCCGGGAGGTCAAAGCACCGGCCAATTATGGCGTGAACGAGACGCCTCTGACGGCATACCTGGAGCACGAGGGCCAGATCGTCCGCTTCGAGGTCACCAACAAGAGCATGTCCACCGGCGTGTCCATCACCAAGACAGGCCCCGCTGAGGTCATGGCGGGCCAACCTGTGCGCTATGTCTTTTCCAACATCGCCAACAGCTCCAACGTCCGCCTCGACAATTTCTATTGGCGAGACACTCTGCCTGCCGAGGTGAGACTGGAGAAGATCGTCACCGGCACCTACAACTTCCCCGGCGTTTACAAGATCACCTATCGGGTAAACGGCGGAGAAGCACAGACCCTGGCGGACAACCTCTCCACCCAGAAGAACTACACCCTGGCCGCCTCCGCCACGGCCCTGGGCCTCGCCAGCAACGAGCGGGTCACGGAAATCATGTTCGTCTTTGGGCAGGTCCCCGGCGGCTTCGCCCAGGTGGAGAAGCCCATGCTCCACTGCAAGGCCGTGTCCAGCATCGCCGCCGGGTCCTTTGTGAACAAGGCGGATGTGGGCGGCACCTACCAAGGCGTATGGGTCCAGGCGGTCAGCCGCTGGGTGACCACCGTCTACGGAAAGAAGCCCTCCGTGCCCAAGCTGCCCCGCACCGGCTACTAATTCCTTTTCCCCAGGCGGTCCGCTTCCCGGCGGGCCGCCTGGAGTCCCTACATTTCTATCATATCATCAAAAAAGGAGACTGTCTATGCTGAAAATTGCCGCAACCGGAAACCTGACCAACGACGTGGAACTGAGGACCCAGGAGGACGGCAGGCCCTACGCCATTCTGCGGATCGCCTCGGACCGGCGCTACCGGGCCAAGGACGGAACCCGCCTCACCGATTTTATCTCCATCAAGGTCCGCGGCCCCCTGGCGGAGCGCTGCGCCGCCTTCGCCTATAAGGGCTGCAAGCTGGCCGCCGTCGGGGACTTCGAGACCGTCACGTTTGGGGCCCCCATGGGAGCCCAGCCCGGCTTCCTCATCAAGGCCAGCGATGTGGAAGTCCTCTCCCCCAGAAAGGCGCGAGAAGCCGCCGGGGCCATTGACGCTGCCAGAGCAAACCAGGAGGCCGCCGCCTGCGGGATGCCCGAGAGCGAAATCGTTGCCTGATGCGGAACACCGGAACCGAGTACGGCAGCGCGGACCGGACTCCGGTTGTGCTGCCGGAACTGGCGGAACTGCTCCCCCCTCTCACGGGGGAGCAACTGGCCGCCCTGGAGGCAGACCTGCTGAAAAACGGCTGTTATTCGCCTGTCATTGTCAACGAGGATATGGTCANGCGCCAAAAGGGCCTGGACATCCCGTCCGGGTCCTTTTTCTTCCCCTTCCCAGGGGAGGGGGCTGGTTCTCGCCCTTGCGGGCGGGGGAGGATTCAGCCATGAAGATGGCTGGTGCTTTGCACCCCCCATTTTCTCTTTTTCTTGCCAGAAGAAAAAGAGAAAACGGGCCGTGCACGGTCCAAAAGAGAAAAAGAAGTACGAGGGGACGACGCGGGGACGCGCCTGAATGACTGGCCGAAGCCAGGAATGACTTCCCCGCGGCGCAGTCAAACGGGAGCTGGTGGTTCTCGACTTGGCGTATTTCTCTTTCCGCTGTCGCTGGCCGGTAGTAGAATCGGCCTGGCTGACGGTGCCGGACCGATTCGATTGCTTGTGAGCGGCAGCGAAAAGAGCAGCTGGTCCGTTCGATTACTGACAAACCCCCGCTCAATCCAATTGCGTGCGGAGAAGTCATTCCTGGCTTCGGCCAGTCATTCAGGCGCGCCCCCGTATCGTTCCCCCGTACTTCTTTTTCTCTTTTGGACCGTGCACGGCCCGTTTTCTCTTTTTCTACTGGAAGAAAAAGAGAAAATGGGGGGTGCAAAGGACCAGCCATCTTCATGGCTGAAATCCCCCCCGCCCGGAAGGGCGAGTTCAAGCCTCCCCTCTTGGGGAAAGAAGGAGACCCCTATGGCATCATCATTCATTGATAAAGCAAAAATCACCGTCCGGGCCGGCAATGGCGGCAATGGCGCCATCGCCTTCCATCGGGAAAAGTATGTGGCCGCGGGCGGCCCCGACGGCGGCGACGGCGGCCGGGGCGGCTCCATCATCCTCCAGGTGGACGGCCACATGTCCACCTTGATGGACTTCCGCTATAAACGCAAGTACGCCGCCGCCAACGGCGCCGACGGCCAGGGGGGCCGCAAAACCGGAAAGGACGGCGACTCCCTCACCATCCGGGTCCCCCGGGGCACCCTGGTCCGGGACGCCGAAACCAACGAAATCATGGCCGACATGAGCGGCGATGAGCCCTTCGTCCTCTGCCGGGGCGGCCGGGGCGGCTGGGGCAACAGCCACTTTGCCACCCCTACCCGCCAGGTTCCCCGCTTCGCTAAGGCCGGCCTCCCCGGGGAGAGCCACGAGGTCATCCTGGAACTGAAGCTCCTGGCGGACGTGGGCCTCATCGGCTTCCCCAACGTGGGCAAGTCCACCCTCCTCTCCGTGGTCTCCAAGGCCCAGCCGAAAATCGCCAACTACCACTTTACCACCCTCTTCCCCAACCTGGGCGTGGTCTGGGTGGACGAGGGCGTCAGCTTCGTCATGGCGGACATCCCCGGCATCATCGAGGGAGCCAGCGAGGGCGCGGGCCTGGGCCACGACTTCCTCCGGCATATCGACCGCTGCCGCCTCCTGGTCCACGTGGTGGACGTCTCCGGCAGCGAGGGCCGGGATCCGGTGGCGGACTTCGAGGCTATCAACGAGGAGCTGAAGCAGTACAGCCCGGACTTGGCGGAGCGCCCCCAGATTGTGGCGGCCAACAAAACCGACATCCTGGAGAACCCGGAAAACCTGGAGGCCCTCCGGGCCCATGTTGCGGCCCTGGGCTACCCCCTGCTGGAAATCTCCGCCGCCGCCCATCAGGGCACCCGGCAGCTGGTGAACCGCATCGCGGAGCAGCTGTCCGTGCTGCCTCCGGTGACGGTGTACGAGCCGGAGTACGTGCCCCGGCGTCCGGCGGTGGACGGGTCCGCCCCCTTGGATATCCAGCATGAGGACGGGGTTTGGATCGTGGAAGGTCCCTGGTTGCAACGCCTGATGGCCAACGTGAACTTCGCCGACTATGAGAGCCGGATGTGGTTCGACCGGGCGCTCCGGGAGGCGGGCGTATTCCAGCGCCTGGAGGAGATGGGGATTCAGGACGGGGATACCGTGTCCATGGACGGCTTTGAGTTTGAGTACCAAAAATAGAACGTGCCCAGTCAAATGGAAAGCGCCGACCGGCGGCATCGGATTGCCGCCAGTCGGCGCTTTTTCATGTGGCTATGAATTCGCCGGGTTTGGAGCCTCGTTTCCCTTCTATTTCTTAGGACCGGTTTTCCCTTCGTCCGCCAAGCTGCCGTGCCGCTTCCACCGGCCTGAGAGATACCAGCCTACCGACAGCGCCAGTCCCACCGCCCAGCCAACGGCCATGCCGTAGTACATAGAATCCGGGCCGAAGCGGTCCGCCAGGTAAAACACCGCCGGTACCCGGACCAGAATCAGGGACAAAATCACATCCACCATGGGGAACACGCTGTCCCCCGCGCCTCGCATGGCGTTGTTTAGGCAGAACATGATGGCGAACATGAAATAGAAGGGCATGATGCACCGCAGGTAGACCGCCCCGGCGTGAATCACCTCCGGTGTGGGAGAGAAGAAGCCGACCAGCGTTTCGCTGAAAGGCATCAGCGCCGCCGTCATCAGCAGCGCCCAGGCCGCCGAGAGCATCACCGTAATCCGGATGCCCTGCCGGGCCCGGTCCAGGCGGTGGGCCCCGATGTTCTGCCCCACAAAGGAGATGACGGCGCTGGAGAGACTCTGAATGGGCAGAAAGGCCAGCTGATCCAGCCGGAAGCCAACGTTGTACCCAGCGGTGAATTCCTTGCCATAGACGTTGATTTTACTCATCACCACCATGGCCCCCAGAGACACCAGGGACATCTGCACTCCCGCGGGAAGACCGATGCCCATGATCTGCCGGAACAGGCCCCGGTCAAAGGTCCGGGGCAGGAGGCGGAGGCGTATCTCCGGGTAGCGGCGGTTGATATAGAACACGCCGAAGAGCCAGGAGAAAGCCTGGGCGATGATGGTGCCCAGGGCCACCCCCAACACCCCCAGCCCGAAGGAGAGCACCAGCACCAGGTCCAGCACGATGTTCATCGCCGAGGCCACCGCCAGAAAGAGAAGGGTGCTTCGGCTGTTCCCCAGGCCCCCCAGAATCCCGGCGTTGAGGTTGTAGCCCACGCTGCCGATCAGCCCGGCGCAGACCACCGTTAAATAGAGGCGGGCCTCCTCAAAGGCCCCGGCCTCCACCTGGAGCAGGAAGAGAATGGGGCGCACCGCCAGCAGGGCCAGAGCCGTCAGAGGGACAATGGAGAGGAGAAAGGCGGTATAGATGGTGTCCGCCGCTTCCCGGACCCGGTCCATCTTGCCCGCTCCGAAAAACTGGGCGATGATCACCGTGCCGCCGTTGGACAGGCCGATGAAGAGAGAGGAGAACATCGTCAGCACGGGAAAGCCCACGCCCACGGCCGCCAGGGCGGCGTCCCCCACGTATTGTCCCACCACCCAGCTGTCCACCATGTTGTAGAACTGCTGGAGCAGGCTCCCCACCAGAAGAGGCAGGGCGAAATAGAGAATGTGTCCGGCGGGACTGCCGGTGGTCATGTCCCGCAAGCCGTTTTTGTTCATGGAAGCTCCTCCCCGCTCTCCAGGACGGACAGCTGCCGGAGATTGTCCCACAGCGGAGCCTGTCCCAGGGTTTCTGAATACGAAGAGTAATTAGTAATCTCGATAATACCATCTGTTTTTCTCCAGACGGTGTCACATTCCGCGCAGATGCGAATGTACTCCCCGCCGGCGGGGACAAAGGCGGAGTAAATGGGCCCCTCGCCGCAGTATGGGCAAAGCATGGCTCAGCCCTCCAGCAGGACGCCCAGCTCCCGCAGAACGTCCCGGACCCGCTGGAAAGCGGCCTCGCTGGGGCAGGAGAGGGTGTGGAGGTGGATGCCGCCGGTGAGGTCCGAAAGGGGCCGGGCTCCGGCCTCCATGCACCGGGCCAGAAATTGGCTCACTTCGTAGCGGCTGGAGAGCTGAAGGGGGCCGGTGAGCTGGCCGTAGATCGGATGATCCACGATCACATCCGCCACGGCGCAGCCCTGGTCCACCACGGCGTTCAGCTCCGCCTCCATACCGGCGGCGTCGTGACAGCAGGCCACCTGCCGGACAAAGCCTCCGGCGGCTTTCAGGATGACATAGCCTCTGGGGGTGGCGGAGATGTCCGCCCCGGCGGCCCGGAGCAGGGCCACGTCCCCCACTACCACTTGCCGGCTGACGGAAAAGCACTGGGCGAAGTATCCGGCGCTGACCGGATGGCTGGACTGCCGCAAAACTTCCAAAATGGCCTGCCGTCGTTCCTCGGCCCGCATAGTGGTCCCCCCTAATCATTTGGATGGAGAGAAGTATACCACGATTTTGGGCAAAAGAAAAGAGCGGGCGGGAAAAGGGGATTGCCCTATCGCGCATTTTAAAGGGGGACCATCGTGTAGGGGCCGCCGCCCAAGGGGCCGGCCCCTACAAAATAAAATCTCTGAATAGGACACTCCCCGGGAAAAGTCCCTTTTAAGATAAGATATGGATTATACAGTAAAAGGGTGGGCGTTTCAAAATTGCTCCAGCATTGCAACTGCTCGTTGCGCAGATGTCCGGCAGACGATATAGAAGTCAATCGAGTATTTTGGTATTGTTTACCCATCAAAAACAAGGAGGAAATAAGACCTATGATTTTTTCAGAAAAACTGCTGACGCTGCGAAAGGCAAAAGGCATAACACAAGAGCAATTAGCTGAGAAGCTTGATGTTACCAGACAGTCTATTTCTAAATGGGAAAGCGGCCAGTCTGTTCCTGAATTGGAAAAGATCGTGGCATTGAGTACGGTTTTTGACGTTTCCACCGACTGCCTGTTGAAATCATCGGAAATTGATGATTTATCTGTGAAAACGGAAATGCTGGAAAAGCAACAGCAGCAGATGCTTGCTCGTGAACAACGGCAGCACCAGATTTGGGCTTGTATTCTCTACACGATTGCGGTGTATCTGGTATTCTTTGCGATATGCTTTGTTGAACATGACCTTCGTTTTTCCCTGGAAGCAGATGTGTTTGGAAAACCGTTTATACTCGCGGAATTTTTCATTGCAACTGCTGCCGTTATAGTTATTTGGGTGCGAAAACTTGGGAAAAGGCATATAGTATAAAGGAGAAATATCGAGGTCCTCAGCTTGAAGCCCCCTATATTTGCACACGCTGTCCCGTACCAATCTGAAAAGGAAGCGGGAAAAGTTCGTCCGGGCAGTTGCAGGGGTCATGAAGATCGGTTCCCTTGGCCGCCGGATTTGACGAAGACGCCCAATCTGTGCTATACTCCCGTCTCAGCTGGAATTTGTGCCGCGATTTTGGCTAGAGGAGGCAGTTTATGCGCATCGAATATGTAAAAGTGAATGGAACGGATATCGCGGCCGTCTCCGGCGATACGGCGGAGATCACCACCACCCAGGCCGCCTTGGACCTGGCTATGACCGTGAAATATGAGTCCGGCGCAGAGCGGATCGCCATCGACAAGCGAGTGCTGGGCGAGGACTTCTTCATCCTCAGCACCGGCGTGGCCGGGGAGATTCTCCAGAAATACATCAATTACCACATAAAGGCCGCCATTTACGGCGACGATTCCCATTATACCAGCAAGCCCTTGCGGGACTTTATCTACGAGTCCAACAACGGAAAGGACTTCTTTTTCACCGCGACGAAGGAAGAGGCCCTGGAGCGCTTGCGCAAGGCGCAATAAGCAGCGCGGACAGATTCCAGTTTGCGGGCGGCCCTCCGGTTGGAGGACTGCCCGCTGTTTGCGTCTTACTGGTCGGTTTTGCGGCGGCGGAGAGGAAAAGAGGCTTTTGAACGCCCCGGCGGGCCAGGAAAGTTGTCAAAAATTTTGAGGGAATTCCCCTTGTCCAGAAAGGAATCTCCAATGGGCTGTCGTTTTGCCGTTTTTGCGGGCGGCTTCTAACAAAATTTCCTTGCAAAACTGGGCGGGTTAGCCTATACTGTAAAAAGAATGACTATGCGGTTTGGCCCGGCGGCGCCGGGCGGGCCGGATGGCAGAGGAGAGAAGGTGAGAACGAATGTCCCTGGAAGCGATCGAAAAGGTAACGCAGGTGGAAAACGAGGCCCGTGAGAGGCGCGTGGCCGCCGAGGCGGAGGCAAAGCAGATTGTCGCCGACGCGGAAAAGGAAGGTCAGGCGCTCTTGCAAAGGACCCGGGAAGCCGGGGCGGAGGCCGGCCGTGAGCTTCTGCGCCAGGCGGAGGAGCGGGCCGCGGTTCAGGCTGCCAAAACCGCCCAGGCCGCGGAGGCGGACGCCGCGAAGCTGCGGGAAGCGGCTGGCAAGCGTCTGGCGGAGGCGGCGGAGTTTATTGTCGGAAGGGTTGTGAAGCACTGAAATGGCCATTGTGAAAATGAAAAAGCTCCGCGTCATGGCCATGGCCGACAGCCGGGACGCCCTCCTGCGGGAGCTGCTGCGCCTGGGCTGTGTGGAGATCAGCGAGCCCGCCGGCAAGCTGTCGGATCCCGCCTGGGCGGCGCTGCTGCGGCGGGACACCTCCACACTGGCGGAGACCAAGAACGAGCAGGGAGAAGCCAGCGCCGCCCTGGACGCCCTGAAGCGTTACGGCGGAGCCAAGGACGGCCTGTTCATTCAGCGCCGCCCGGTGTCCGAGGCCGAATTCCTCAGCGGCGAAACCCTGGAAAAGACCCGGGCCGTGAGCAAGAAAATCAACGGCTTCTTGCAGGAGATTTCTCAGCTTCGCGGCGAGGAGGGACGCCTCTTGTCCCGGCGGGCGGGGCTGGAGCCCTGGGTGGCCCTGGACATGCCGCTGGAGGCCTCTGGAACGGAGCATGTAGCGTTTCGCCTGGGGGTGCTCCCCGGAGGGGCGGACCCCGCCGCCATTCGCAGCGAACTGGCGGACACGGAAGCGGAACTCTATGAGGCCGGCGCGGACAAACAGCAGCGCTGCTGCCTTCTCATCGTCCACCGGGAGGCGGAGGAAGCGGCGCTGGAAATCCTGCGGCCCCATGGATTCAGCGTCACCACATTCCAGGGCCTGACGGGCACGGCGGCCCAGAACATTCAGGCGCTGGACCAGTCCCTGGCGGAGAACCAAACGCGGCGGCAGGAGGCCGAGGCCGCCATCGCCGCCCTGGCCCCGGAGCGGGACGCCCTTCGGCTCTACGCCGACCGGCTCAGCGCCGAGGCCGCCGAGGACGCGAACACGGAGCGTCTTCTCACCGACGGGACCATCGTTTTCTTCGAGGGCTGGGCCCCGGCGGAGAATATGAACGAGGTCCAGGCCCTGCTGGATGGCAAGGGCTGCGCCTGGGAGGCCAGCGATCCCACAGACGAGGACATCCCCGACGTGCCGGTGCGGCTGAAAAACAACTGGCTGACCAGGCCGCTGAACATGGTGACGGAGATGTACTCCCTCCCCGCGTACAACAACGTGGACCCCAACCCCCTGATGGCGCCGTTCTTCATCTTATTCTACGGCATCATGATGGCGGACATGGGCTACGGCATTTTGATGTTCCTGGCGGGCACCATCGTGGCAAAGAAGTACCGGCCCAAGGGAACGATGGGCCACATGATGGGCCTTTTGCAGCTGTGCGGCGTGTCCACCTTCTTCTGGGGCGCGCTGACCGGCGGCTTCTTCGGAGACTTCCTGACCCAGGTGGTGAAGCTCACCACCGGCGGGGATTTCGCCCTCCCGGCGCTGTTTACCCCGCTGAACGACACGCTGATGATCCTGGTGGGAGCCATGGCCCTGGGCCTGGTCCAGATCGTCGCCGGCATGGCCATCAGCTTTGTTCGCAAGCTGAAGGCCGGGCAGGTGATGGACGCCGTCTTCGAGGAGGTCACGTGGTGGATCGTCTTCGTGGGCATCGGCTTGATGGCCGCCGGCGTCACGAATCTGGTGCTTTACGCGGGCTTGGCCCTGATTGTCATCGGGCCCCTGGTCACCGGCCAGGGCTTCGGCAAGATCATGGGCATCTTCGGCTCCCTCTACAACCACGTCACGGGCTATTTCGGAGACATCCTGTCTTACGCCCGTCTCATGGCCCTGATGCTGGCGGGCAGCGTCATTGCCCAGGTGTTCAACACCCTGGGCGCGATCCCCGGCAACATCCTTATTTTCCTGGTGATCTCCCTGGCGGGCAACGCGCTGAACTTCGCGCTGAACCTGCTGGGCTGCTACGTCCACGATCTCCGGCTCCAGTGCCTGGAGTATTTCGGCAAGTTCTATGAGGACGGCGGCAAGCCCTTCCGGCCCCTGGCCATGGAGACCAAGTACGTGGATATCACGAAGTAAAAAATTTTTAGGAGGAAATCATGATGGATCTCAATCAATTGGTGGAAGCGCAGAGCGCTCTGACGTTCCTTGGAAGCATTGGCGGTCTGGCCTTTGCCCTGCTGGGCGCGGGCCTGGCGGCGGTTCTCCCCGGCATCGGCTCCGCCAAGGGCACCGGCATCGCCGGCGAGGCGGGCACGGGCCTTCTGTGCCAGGATCCCAGCAAGTTCGGTAAGGTTATGATTCTCCAGGTCATCCCCGGCACCCAGGGCCTGTACGGCCTGGTGGTGTGGTTCTTCGCCATCTTCTCCATGGGCCTGCTGGGCGGCGAGCTGCCCCAGATGACCATTGCCCAGGGGATGCAGTACCTCGTCGCCTGCCTGCCCATGGCGCTGGGCGGCCTGTTCTCCGCCATTGCCCAGGGCCGGGTGGCCGCGGGTTCCATCAACATCCTGGCCAAGAAGCCCGACGACTGGTCCAAGGGCATGGTGCTCTGCATCACCGTGGAGTTCTACGCCATTTTGTCTCTGCTGGCTTCCATGCTGATGATCATCAACATTTCTTGATCGCCCCGCAGAAAGGGGATTGAACCATGAACGGAATTGAAAAAATCACCCAGCGCATCAGCGCCGAAGCCCAGACGGAAATCGACCGCCTTCTGAGCGAGGCCCGGGCCGAGGCGGACAAGATCGCCGCGAAGTATCAGGCCCAGGCAGACGCCGAGGCGGCGGACCTGGAGACCCGGAACAAGAAGGCCGCCGCGGAGCGGGAGGAGCGCCTGGCCGGCACCGCTCAGATGGAGGCCCGGAAGGCCGCCCTGGCCGCCAAGCAGGAGATGGTGGAGAAGGCCTATGAGCTGGCCCTCCAGAAACTCTGCTCCCTGCCGGAGGAGAAGTACGCCGCCGTGCTGGCGGAGCTGCTGATCCAGGCGTCCTCCACCGGAAAAGAGGAGGTCATCTTCTCCGAGGCTGACCGCCGGAAGACGGGCAAGGCCGCCGTGGAGAAGGCCAACAAGGACGGCGGAAAGAAGCTGACCCTCTCTGGCGAGACCCGTTCCATTCCCGGCGGCTTCATTCTTCGCTCCGAGAACGTGGAGGTCAACTGCGCGTTCGATACCCTGGTGCGCCTGCAAAAGGCGGAGACTGCGGGAGAAGTGGTGAAGAAGCTGTTCTCATAATCGCTGACGCGCTTGGACATTCGAAAGGCGGATGTTCAACCGGCGGGCCCCAGGTCTGCCGGACGGGCGGCGCCCGTGCGCGCCGACGCTAACAAGGAGGAAGTGTCTTGGCTAACAAAATCAAAGACACCGATTACCTGGCGATCTCGGCCCGCATCAAGGCCATGGAGACCGGACTCCTGACACGGGAACGGATGGAACAGATTCTGGAGGCCCGCAGCGACGAGGAGGCGGTGAAAATCCTCCAGGAATGTGGGTATCCCGAGCTGGACGCCCGCAATCCCGAGGCTATGGACGCCGCGCTGTCGGCGGCCCGGGAGGCCACCCTCTCCGACGTGCTGGACGGCGCGCCGGACCCCAGGTATATCGACATTTTCAAGCTGAAATACGACTATCACAACATCAAGGCCGTGCTGAAGGCCGCGGCGATGAACACGAGCCCCGACTCCATGCTGATGGATATGGGCCGGGTGCCGGCGGCGGTGCTCAAGGAGGCCGTTCAAACCGGACGGCTGGACGAACTGCCGGAGGGCCTGGCCGCGGCGGCGGAGGAGGGCAAGGAGATTCTGGATTCCACCCGGGACCCTCAGCTCAGCGACATTGCCCTGGACCGCCGGTGCTATCAGGAGATGGCGGCGGTGGCGGAGAAGACGGGCAGCGCCTTCCTGGCGGGCTATGTCAAGATCCAGATCGACGCGGCGAACCTCCGGAGCCTGGTCCGCACCCTGCGGATGGGCAAGAGCGGGGAGTTTTTGAAGACCGTGCTTCTGGAGGGCGGCGACATTGGCGCGGACGCCGTGGCCGCCGCCGGAAACTCCGGCGCCCTGGCGGAGCTCTACGGTCCCACGGCCCTCCAGGCCGCGGCGGAGGCGGGAGCGGAGGCCCTTCGGGGCGGGCCGCTGACGGCCTTCGAGAAGCTCTGTGACGACGCGGTGGGAGAGTACCTGGCGGGGGCGCAGTTTGTGCCCTTTGGCGAGGCTCCCCTGCTGGGATATCTGGCGGCCCGGGAGACGGAGTATACAAACATCCGCATCCTGCTGATGGGCCGCGGGGCGGGCTTGCCCGCCGATGTGATCCGGTCCCGCCTGCGGGCCGGGTATGTGTAAGGCGGTGAGCGTATGGCAATGACATATCGGATCGCCGCCATCGGCGATTGGGAGTCCGTCATGGGCTTCCGGGCTCTGGGACTGGACACCTACCCCGTGTCGGACGCGGCGGAGGCCAAGGAGAAGGTCCGGGAGCTGGCCAAGGGAGACTGCGCGGTGATTTACCTCACCGAGCAGCTGGCCAAGGACATGGAGGATGTGATTTCCCGCTATAAAGACGAGCTCCGGCCCGCCATCATCCTCATTCCCGGACGGCAGGGGTCCCTGGGCATCGGCAGGAACAACATCCAAAGAGCGATTGAAAGAGCGGTGGGAGCCGATATCCTGTAGTCCTTAAAGAGGGGACTTCGTCCTCCCTTTTAGATTCCCTCGCCGGTCCGCGGACGGGTGACGCCGCCCCGGGCGGCTGGAGTATCGGAATTTTTGCGGCGCGCATGTTGTCACAAAAATGAGTTCAAGTTCGTTCCCCGCTTTAGCGGGGAAACCAAGGGAAAACGCAGTTTTCCCCTGGGCCCCTTTCCGGGCATGCGGCAACGGGAAGGGGGATTCCGGCAAATTTATCCTGAAAGAAGGTCGTATAAATTTGAGCGGCAAAGTTGTTAAAGTTTCCGGGCCGCTGGTGGTTGCCACGGGACTGTCGGACGCCAACATGAGCGACGTGGTCCGCGTTGGTCCCCAGCGCCTGATCGGCGAGATCCTGACCATGAAGGGCGACGCCGCCTCCATCCAGGTCTATGAGGAGACCTCCGGCCTGGGTCCCGGCGCGGTGGTGGAGACCACCGGCGCGCCCATGAGCGTGGAGCTGGGCCCCGGCATGATCGAGGGCATCTATGACGGCATCCAGCGCCCCTTGGAGAAGATCGTGGAGAAGGTGGGCGCCAACATCACCCGCGGCGTGGAGGTCTCCGCCCTGGACCACGAGAAGAAGTGGGACTTCACCGCCACGGTGAAAGCCGGAGACAAGGTCATCGGCGGCGACGTCATCGGCACCGTCCCGGAGACCCCGGTGGTGCTCCACAAAATCATGGTGCCCCCCAACCTGAAGGGCACCATCAAGTCCGTCCAGAGCGGCAGCTACAAGGTCACCGACACCGTGGCCACCCTCACCACCGAGGACGGAAAAGACGTGCCCCTGACCATGGTGCAGAAATGGCCCGTCCGTATCGGCCGCCCCTATGAGAAGAAGTACTCTCCCGAGCGTCCCCTGTGCTCCGGCCAGCGGATCATCGACACCATGTTCCCCATCGCCAAGGGCGGCACCGCCGCCGTCCCCGGCCCCTTCGGCTCCGGCAAGACCGTGGTCCAGCACCAGCTGGCCAAGTGGTCCGACGTGGACATCGTGGTCTACATCGGCTGCGGCGAGCGGGGCAACGAGATGACCGACGTTCTGCGGGAGTTCCCCGAGCTGAAGGACCCCCGCACCGGCGAATCCCTGATGAAACGGACGGTGCTGATCGCCAACACCTCCGATATGCCCGTGGCGGCCCGTGAGGCCTCCGTCTACACCGGCATTACCATCGCGGAGTACTTCCGCGACATGGGCTACGACGTGGCCGTCATCGCCGACTCCACCTCCCGCTGGGCCGAGGCTCTGCGTGAGATGTCCGGCCGTCTGGAGGAGATGCCCGGCGAAGAGGGCTACCCCGCCTACCTCTCCTCCCGTCTGGCCCAGTTCTACGAGCGGGCCGGCTCCGTGGAGTGCATCGGCTCCGACGAGCGCCGGGGCAGCCTGACCGCCGTGGGCGCCGTGTCGCCTCCGGGCGGCGACCTGTCCGAGCCCGTCTCCCAGGCCACCATGCGGATCGTCAAGGTCTTCTGGGCCCTGGACGCGTCCCTGGCCTATAAGCGGCACTTCCCCGCCATCAACTGGCTGAACTCCTACTCCCTGTACCTGGATACCCTGAAGCCCTGGTTCGACGAGAACTTCGGCGAGGACTTCATGAAGGACCGGGGCCGGGCCATGAGCATCCTCCAGCAGGAGGCCAGCCTCAACGAGATTGTCCAGCTCGTCGGTAAGGACGCCCTGTCCCCCGCCGACCAGCTGACCCTGGAGGTGGCCCGGATGGTCCGGGAGGACTTCCTCCAGCAGAACGCCTTCACCGACATCGACGGCTATTCCAGCTATGACCGCCAGGGCAAGCTGCTGGCGATGATCCTCCGCTATGAGGCCCTGTGCCGGGACGCCATCGCTAAGGGGGCGAACGTGATGAAGCTCTTCGACATTCCCGTCCGGGAGAAGATCGGCCGGGCCAAGAGCGTTCCCGCCGAGGAGTACGGGAAGGTCTACGAGGACATCGGAGCCGAGATGGAAACGCAGATCGCTGAGATTGCCGCCCAGGGAGGTGACCTGTAATGATTCGTGAATACAAAACCGTAGAGGAGATCGTCAGTCCTCTGATGATGGTCCGGATGGTGGAGAACGTCACCTACAACGAGCTGGTGGAGGTGGAGCTCCACGACGGCACCACCCGCCGGGGCCAGGTGCTGGAGGTCAACGGCGACACCGCCGTGGTCCAGCTCTTCGAGTCCGCCGCCGGCATCAACATGGCCGACGCCAAGGTCCGCTTTCTGGGCCACCCCCTCCAGCTGGGCGTGTCCGGCGACATGCTGGGCCGGGTCTTCAACGGCATGGGCCGCCCCATCGACGGCGGACCCGACATCCTGGCGGAGGAATACCGGGACATCGACGGATTGCCCATGAACCCCGCCGCCCGGGACTACCCCAACGAGTTCATCCAGACCGGCGTGTCCACCATCGACGGATTGAACACCCTGGTCCGCGGGCAGAAGCTGCCCATCTTCTCCGGCTCCGGCCTGCCCCACGCCAACCTGGCGGCTCAGATCGCCCGGCAGGCCAAGGTGCTGGGAGACGAGAGCGCCAACTTCGCCGTGGTCTTTGCCGCCATCGGCATCACCTTCGAGGAGTCGGAGTTCTTCGTCAACGAGTTCAAGCGCACCGGCGCCATTGACCGTACCGTGCTGTTCTCCAACCTGGCCAACGACCCCGCCGTCGAGCGTATTGCCACCCCCCGTATGGCCCTGACCGCCGCGGAGTATCTGGCCTTTGAGAAAGACATGCACGTCCTGGTCATCATGACCGACATCACCAACTACGCCGAGGCCCTCCGTGAGGTCTCCGCCGCCAAGAAGGAGGTCCCGGGCCGCCGCGGCTTCCCCGGCTACCTGTATACGAACCTGGCGACGCTGTACGAGCGGGCCGGCCGGCAGCTGGGGAAGAAGGGCTCCATTACCCTGATTCCCATTCTGACCATGCCCGAGGACGACAAGACCCACCCCATCCCCGACCTGACGGGCTATATCACCGAGGGCCAGATCATCCTCGCCCGGTCCCTGTACCGCCAGGGTATCCATCCCCCCGTGGACGTGCTGCCCTCCCTGTCCCGTCTGAAGGACAAGGGCGTGGGCAAGGGCAAGACCCGGGAGGACCATGCCGACACCATGAACCAGCTCTTCGCCGCCTACTCCACCGGCAAGGACAACAAGGAATTGATGTCCATTCTGGGCGAGGCGGCCCTGACTCCCACGGATTTGCTGTACGCCAAGTTCGCCGACGAGTTTGAGCGGCGCTACGTGAACCAGGGCTATGAGGAGAACCGCTCCATTTTCGAGACCCTGGATTTGGGCTGGGAGCTCCTGAGCATCCTGCCCAAGGCGGAGCTGAAGCGTATCAAGCCGGAGCTGATCGAGAGGTACTGGCCGAAAAAAGACGAGCAGTAAGGAGGGGTGAGCCATGGCGAATATCACGGTAAGCCCCACCCGGATGGAGCTCACCCGCCTGAAAGGCAAGCTGCGCACCGCCCAGCGGGGCCACAAGCTGCTGAAAGACAAGCGGGATGAGCTGATGAAGCAGTTCCTGGAGACGGTCCGGGAGGTCCGGGCCCTCCGGGCTGAGGTGGAGGAGGAGCTGATGACGGTCCACGGGGCCTTCACGGTGGCCTCCGCCCTGATGAGCTCCGAGGCCATGGAGCAGGCCCTGCTGTACCCGAAGCAGAGCGTGGAGCTGACCCAGACCACCCAGAACATCATGTCGGTCAATGTGCCGGTGTACGACTTCCAGACCCAGACCCGGTCGGACTCCGACATCTATCCCTATGGCTTCGCGGCCACGTCCGGCGAGCTGGACACGGCGGTGGACGCGCTGGGGAAGGTGTTCCGCAAGCTCTTGAAGCTGGCGGAGATCGAGAAGTCCGCCCAGCTGATGGCGGAGGAGATCGAGAAGACCCGGCGGCGGGTGAACGCCCTGGAGTATGTCATGATCCCCAACACCCAGGAGGCCATCCGGTATATCAACATGAAGCTGGACGAGAACGACCGGGCGACCACCATCCGGCTCATGAAGGTCAAGGACATGATCTTGAAGGAAGCCATTGAGGAGCGGCAGGCGGAAAACGCCAGAGCTGTCAAGGCTTTCGGGTCTGACGGAGAAGGAGCGGCGGAGGTCTAAGGGTAGCTTTACCGGAACCAAACCGCTTCCGCGATGGACCTAAAATAGGAAAAATGGTACTGCCTGAGAGAAATCCCGGGCAGTACCATTTTTGCGTCCGCCGTCAAGGCCAGGACTCCTGCCAAGGAGAAAAGCCCCCCTCCGTCCCGGAGGAACACCCTCCCACGTGGCCCGAACAAAACCCGGGCAGCGTTTTCTTTGCGGAATCTAAACATCCCAGGGCAGCGCAATCGTTTTATAGATTGAGAGACTAGGAAAATTGGAACTTCACGGGAAAAATAAAGAATCCGGACGGACAGCGCAGATTCCATCCCTGAAAGACGGTTCGTCAATCTGTAATTGTTAACAAAAAAACACAATGGAAATTGTGAAAAGGGCGAATTTTACGGAGGACACCGGATTTAGCCTTGACATTATCGGTACATTTGCATAAAATCTTACCAGACTGAAAAGAGGACAGGATCTGTCCCCCAAAATTCGACGAGTTTACACAAAATGGGAATGTTTTCTATATTATTAAATCGCGTCTTCCGTCCGAATCGCTTTTCCTGGGAAACTGTTCCGCTCGTCCATATTCTGAAAATCGTTTTCATAATATGAAAATCGCTTCGGCGGTATGAAGAAAAAGGGAGGAGTAATTTTATGAAGATCACTGCTGTCAACACCTACTATGTCCGGCCCAGGTGGGGCTTCGTGGAGATCGAGACCGATGAAGGCTTCACCGGCTGGGGTGAGGCCGTGCTGGAAGGCCATTGCGATGCCGTTCTGGCCTGCGTCAAGGAGTATGCCCCCTATCTCATCGGCCACGATCCCGCCCGGATTGAGGACATCTGGAACACCATTTACCGCGCCGGGTTCTACCGGGGCGGCGGCGTGCTTATGAGCGCCATTTCCGGCATTGACCAGGCCCTGTGGGACATCAAGGGCAAGGTTTTTGGCGCCCCGGTTTACCAGCTGATGGGCGGAGCCTGCCGGGATTCCATGCGGGTTTATTCCTGGATCGGCGGAGACCGGCCCGATGACACCGGCGCCGCCGCCAAGGAGCGCAAGGACGCCGGCTTCACCGCCATCAAGATGAACGCCACCGAGGAGCTCCAGATGGTGGACAGCTACGACAAGATTGACGCCGTCCTGGCCCGGGTGGCCGCCATCCGGGAGACCTGCGGCAAGTATTTTGGCATCGCCATTGACTTCCATGGCCGGGTCCATAAGCCCATGGCCAAGATTCTGGCCAAGAAGCTGGAGGAGTTTGACCCCATGTTCATTGAGGAGCCCGTCCTCTGCGAGAGCATGGAGTGCTTCAAGGAGATCGCCGCCAGCTGCAACATTCCCATTGCCACCGGCGAGCGCCTGTTCAGCCGCTATGACTTTAAGCGCCTCCTCCAGGCCGGCGGCGTGGACATCATCCAGCCCGACCTGAGCCATGCCGGCGGCCTCACCGAGGTGAAGAAGATCGCCACCATGGCCGAGGCCTATGACGTGGCCCTGGCTCCCCACTGCCCCCTGGGCCCCATCGCCCTCAGCGCCTGCCTCCAGCTGGACGCCACCTGCTACAACGCCGTCATTCAGGAGCAGTCCATGGGCATCCACTACAACGTGGGCAAGGAAGTGCTGGACTACGCGCTGAACAAAGAGGACTTTAAGTTTGTGGACGGCTATGTGAAGCTCCCCACCCGGCCGGGCATCGGCGTGGAGGTCAACAAGGAGCTGGTGCTGGAGGAGAATCAGAATCCCCACCAGTGGAAGAACCCCGTCTGGCACCACAAGGACGGCTCCGTGGCGGAGTGGTAACGAAGATTCATGATTAAGGCGACCCACCTCAGCAAGCGCTACGGCGCGAAAACAGCGCTGTACGACGTCAATTTTTCCATCGGAAAAGGCGAGGTGGTGGGATTTCTCGGCCCCAACGGGGCCGGGAAATCCACCACCATGAATCTGCTTTGCGGCTATCTGGAGCCCACCTGGGGCCGGGTGGAAATCGCCGGGGCCGACATGGCCCTCCAGCCTCTGGAGGGGCGGCGGCACATCGGCTATCTGCCGGAGATTCCGCCGCTGTATATGGATATGACTGTGGGGGAGCAGCTGTCTTTCGCCTGCGACCTGCGGGGCCTGGCCCACAAGGGTGGCGTCCGGCGGGACTACATTGACGCCCTGTGCCGCCGGACGGAGCTTCTGGACGTGCGGGACCGGCTGATCCGGAACCTCTCCAAGGGGTACCGCCAGCGGGTGGCCGTGACGCAGCTGCTGGTGGGCAGCCCGGAGATTCTGATTTTAGACGAGCCTACCGTAGGCCTGGACCCCCGGCAGATTCGGGAGTTCCGGGATCTGCTGGCCCAGCTGGCTCAGGAGCACACGATTATCCTCTCCTCCCATATCCTGTCCGAAATCCGGTCCAGCTGCCAGCGGATTCTGATTTTCAGCGAGGGTGCGCTGATCGCCGACGGACAGCCGGAAGGGTTGCAGGAAGAGCTCAGCGGCCGCCGGGTGCTGCTGCTGGAGCTGGCGGAGGAGGGCGAAACCGCCTTCCGGGCTCTGGAGGCCCTGCCGGAGGTGCTGTCCGTGGAGCGGGAGGAGACCGGTCAGGGAAGCTGGAGCTACCGCGTCGCCCACCGGCCCGGCACCGACATCCGGGGCCTGGTCTACGAGACCTTGAAGCCCCTGCCCTGCACGTTGCTGGCCCTGCGTCCCCAGGAGGTATCTCTGGAGAGCCTCTACCTGGAAATCACCCGGAGGAATGAGGAGATATGAGAGCTGTTTACCGCAAGGAGATGCGCCAATACTTCCGCTCTCCGGTGGGCTATGTGTTCCTGGCGATTTTTCTGTTTATTAACGCCTTTTACTTCCTGCTGCAAAATCTTCTGACCCGCAGCGGGGATATCACCGATTATTTTCAAGTTGTGGTGACACTGGAGATGTTCCTCATCCCCATGCTCACCATGCGGAGCTTCGCCGAGGAGCGAAAGCAGCGGACCGACGTGCTGCTCCTCACCATGCCGGTGGATTGCCGGGCGGTGGTGCTGGGGAAATTCCTGGCGGCGGAGAGCGTGTTTCTGATGGGCCTGGGGGCAACCCTGGCCTTTCCCGTGATTTTGGCCCTGTGCGGCAGCGCCCAGCCGTTGATTACCCTGGGGAATTATCTGGGGATTCTGCTGCTGATGAGCGCGTTCATCGCCGTGGGGATGTTCGCCTCGGCCCTTTCGGAGAACCAGATTGTGGCGGCGGTGCTGTCCTATGTGATGATCTTTCTCCTCTGGTATTCCTATGGCCTGGGGGCCGCGATCCGGAGCGAGGCCTTGCTGTCCCTTCTGAACCGGGTGTCCGTCATGCGGACCTATCACGAGCTGGTGATGGGAGTGCTGGATCCGGCGGGGATTTTGCTCTATGTGGTGATCGCTTTTATCTTCCTGGTGTTCACCACCTGCGCCATACAGAAGAAGCGGGGGTGAAGCCGGGTGCGCCAAGAGAAACCCGCCCAGCGGGACATTCCCGAAGAGGCCCTGCGCCAGAGCCGACGGAGCCGGAATCTGCTGGCGGCCTACGTGCTGCTGCTGACGGCGGTGGCCCTGGCCGTGTTCGCCGTGGCCTGCGCGGCGGTGGACCGCTTCGGGTGGAAGATGGACCTGACCCAGAATCAGGTGTTCCGTCTGACGGAAACCACGGAGACTCTTCTGGCGGAGCTGGAGGAGCCGGTGGAGCTGATTTACTGTAATTCGGAAAACGACGCCGACAGCAACATCAAAGAGGTCCTCCAGCGCTATGCCGGGGCCTCCGGGCAAATCGGCGTATCCTATTTGGATCTGGAGGCCAACCCCGCGGCGGCGGAGACCTGGGCCCAGCGGAATATTACCCTCGGCGAGGATGGGGTTCTGGTGCTCTGCGGGCAGAACGCCCGGTTCCTGAGCTGGAGCAGCCTGTACGCCCTGAACACCTACACAGACGAAGGGGGATCCCAGCGCTACACCCTGGCGGGCCTTCAGGCGGAGACCAAGCTGACCTCCGCCATTGCCGCCGTCACCGGCCAGAGCGCCGCCGGGGTGGCCTTTACCGCCGGGCACAGCGAGGACGCCCCCCAGGCGCTGCTGGATCTGCTGGAGGGCAGCAACTATGAGACGGAGCAGGTGGTCCTGGGGGTGGAGACCCTGGGGGAGGACGTGAGCACGGTGGTGATCGCCGGAGCGAAGCGAGACTTTTCCGAGAAGGAACTCCAGCAGTTGGACGGCTTCATGGCCGGGGGAGGAAACCTGATGGTCTTCCGGGACCCGGAGGTGGGAAGCCTGCCGAATCTGGACGGCTACCTGCGCTCCTGGGGTATTACCGTGGAGGACCAGATCGTTCTGGAGCCCACCCAGCAGATGGACAGTCCCCTGCATATCATTCCGGTGTTTGGCGTCAGCATGATCAGCGTGCACTTTTCGGAACAGGCCTCCTATGTGGTCCTGCCGGAGTGCCGGGCGCTGTCCCTGGACAATCCCAACGGCTGTGTGACCAACGCGGTGCTGCGGTCCACCTCCGCGGCCTATGGCAAGGACTATGCCTCCATGACCACCTTGACCCAAGGGGGCGGCGACCAGCCCGGGCCCTTTACCGTGGCCGCCACCAGCGAGCGGAGCTATACTGACGCCGCCGGAGAGACGAAGACCCAATACCTATTCGCCGCCGCCTGTACGGGCTTCTATCAGGAGTCCTATCTCCGGACGGAAAGCTTGGGCAACGCGGACCTGGTGCTCCAGGCCCTGGCCTATATGAACGACACCGACGTGACTCTGCGCATCCCGGTGAAGCGTTTGGCGGCCAACGACATTGTTATTTCCCGGGGCGGCATGGTGCTGTTCTCGGCGGTGTTCGTGGCGGCAGCGCCCCTGGCCCTGCTGGCGGCGGGCGCGGCGGTGTTCCTGAAGAGGAGACGGGCATGAGAGCGACGAAAACATCTCTGACCCTGCTGAGCGCTGCTCTGGCCGTCTGCGTGGCCCTGTTCCTGGCGCTGCGCTTTGTAGGCCGGACTCCGGCGGAGAGCGCCGGGGAGAGCGGATATTATTTCACAAACTACGCCTCGCCGGAAGCCCTTGTGGCGGTGAGCGTGGAGAACGCCGGAGGCGAAATTGTTCTGGCCCGGACCGGCGATACCTACCGGGTGCTCTCAGACGCCCCGGCCCAGGGGGACGAGGAGGAAATCGCGGACTTCTTCGCGTGGCTCTGCCGCTTGCCCCTGCGCAGCTTGGTGGAGGACGCCTCAGCGTCGGACGGGCAATATGGCCTGACGGAGCCCCAGGCTACCGTGCTGATTCAGGACGGCGGCCAGGGGGGCGTCATGTTCCTTCTGGGAGGCGAGGTCCCCGGAGGCGGAGGCGTCTATACCTGCCTGGCTGGGGACGAACGGGTGTTCGTCATGGACGAGGGCTATGCCCGGCCCTTCCTGTCGCCGGTGGACCGGTTTTTGGATTTGACGCTGTACCCCTCCCTGGAGGGCGCGGAGATCGGGAATTTGAAGGGCGTGGAAGTGCGCCGGGGAGGCGAAACGGCTTACCGCCTCCGCCAGGTGGCCGCCGGAGAGGGCGGCACCGCCTATTTTGCCCTGGAGGAGCCCTGGGGGCTGCTGCTGGGGGCCGAGCCGGTGAAGGACGCGCTGCTGACGCCTCTGCGGCAGCTGGAGGGCGTCCGGGCGCTGGAGGGGGACCCTGAGTCCTACGGCTTGACGGAGGAGAGCGACGCCCTTTGCCTGGCCTATGGGGACGGAAGTACCGTCACCGTTCTGGTGGGCCCCCGGGAGGGGGAACACACCGCCGTCACGGCGGCGGGCAGCGGCTTGGTGATGCAGGTCCCCACCGCCGGGTTGTCCTTCATGGACGCGGCGGCGGAGGAGATCATGGGCCGGGTGCTTCTGCGGCTGAACATCCACGATGTGAAAGCCTTGACGGTAAATGAGCATGTTTACGAGATTGCCAACAGCGCCGGACAGCTGGCCATCACCCGGAACGGGGCGGCTTGTGACGCGGCTTTGTTCCAGAACACCCTGTTTTCCGCGCTGAACCGTATTTCCATCGGCGGCTCCCTGGAGGAGGCCGCGGGAGAGGAGCTTCTGCGGGTCCATGTCCGCTCCGCCATTGGAGGCGAGGAGATTTCCCTGGTCTTCCGGCGGCTGGACGGGCGGCGGTGCGCCGTGGAAATCAACGGGCAGACGGCGGTCTGGTGTGATCTCGCCGCCGCCAGCGCATTGCTGGACGCGGCTGATTGAAATAAAGACAAAGAGAAGAAGGGAGATGGGACCGGAAACCGCAAAGAGCTTTCGAAAACAACTGGAAGAAAGGACTGAGATGTAAAATGAGTGCACTCAAAAAAATCAATGACGGGATCATGAAATTCATCAAGGTCGCACTGATCATCTTCGGAACGGTCATGACGGTCCTGGTTATCATGAACGTCATCCTGCGCAAAGTGTTCAACTCGGGCCTGAGCTGGTCGGAGGAGGCCTGCCGCTTCCTCTTCATCTGGGTCACGTTCCTGGGCGCCATCCTGGCCAACGACGCCGGGCTGCACGGCGAGCACATGCGCATGGACTTCATCGTGGAAAAGCTCACCGGCATTCCCCGCAAGATTTTGGAGATCGGCGCGATGCTGATCGTCCTGGTGATGCTGGGCACGCTGTTTGTGGGCGGCGTGGAAGTGGTCCAGAAGACCTGGCCCATGCTGACCTCCGCGCTGGAGATCCCCAAGGGCGCCGTCTATCTCTGCGCGCCCATTGGCTTTGGATACATGTTCATTCAGACTCTCATCAAGCTCGTCCGCATCGTCAAAGCCTCGGACGAGGAGTTAAATAACAAGGAGGAGGAGTAAGCATGTTAGCAGTATTTTTGATTGCGCTGTTCGGCCTGGTGCTGATTGGCGCGCCCATCGCTTTCTCCCTGGTGGGCACGGGCTTCTTCATGATGCTCACCCAGGCCATGAGCCGTCCTACCTCCTGGTCCGTCTTCGCCCTGGCCCAGAAGTTCGTCAACGGCTGCGACAGCGTGCCCCTGCTGGCCATCCCCTTCTTCATGATCGCCGGCGAGATCATGACCCGCGGCGGCATCTCCAAGCGGATCGTGGACTTCGCCTATTCCGTGCTGGGCCGGTTCAAGGGCGGCCTGGGCTACGTGGGCATCCTGGCGTCCATGATCTTCGCGGGCGTCTCCGGCTCCGCCGTGGCGGACACCACCGCTGTGGGCTCCATGCTGCTGCCCATCATGACCGGCGCGGGCTATGACCGGGCCAAGTCCACCGGCATCGTCTGCTCCGCGGGCTGCATCGGCCCCATCATCCCGCCCTCCACCCAGATGATTTTCTACGGCGTGTGCGCGGAGGTCTCCGTGTCCGCCCTGTTCCTGGGCGGCATCATCCCCGGTATTCTCATCGGCGTCGGTCTGATGATCGCCTGGTTCTTCCACGTCCGGAAGAGAGATTACCCGGTGGGTCCCAAGACCAGCCTTGCCGGCATTTGGAAGGCCACCCGGGAGGCCATTCTGGCCATCTGCCTGCCGGTTTTCATCATCCTGTGCATCACCACCGGCGTTGCCACCGCCACCGAGACCGCCGCTCTGGCCGTGCTCTATGCCCTGATCGTCTCCGGCCTGGTGTATCGGGAATTCAAGTTCCGGGAGTGGCCCGAGCTGATGGTCAACGCCATGAAGTCCACGGCCATCATGATGTTCGTGGTGGGCTCCGCCTCCCTGGCGGCCTACATGGTCACCACCTGTGCCATTCCCCAGCTCCTGGCCAAGGCTATCACTTCCATCACCAACAGCCCCGTCACCTTCATGATCATGGTGAACGTGATGCTGATCCTGGTGGGCTGCGTCATGGACTCCGGCCCCGCCATTATGATTCTGACCCCGATCCTGCTGCCCATCGCCAAGAACTTCGGCCTGGACCCCGTGTACTTCGGCGTGGTCATGGTGGCCAACCTCTGCATCGGCCTGGCGACCCCGCCCGTGGGCAACGTGCTGTACTGCGGCGTGTCCATCGGCAAGGTGAAGCTGGCGGACCTGGTGAAAGCATCGCTCCCCTTCGTCGGCGTCATGTACCTGGTGCTGATGATTATCACCTTCTTCCCCGAGCTGATTCTCTTCGTGCCCAACATGCTGGGCTGATAGGTCTCCCCTTTTGCGGATGAACCGGCGTTTGCCGTTCATTACATAAAATCTTAGGAGGATTTCAAATGAAAAAGCGTTTTCTTGCAATGATGCTGTGCCTGTGCATGGCGCTCTCCCTGGCGGGCTGCGGCCTGGCCGCCACCCAGGCTCCGGACTCCGGCAACGACTCCGGCTCTTCTTCCAGCTCCGACTCCACCGGCGGCAGCAACGGCGACGCGGCCAGCGGCACCGTGGGCGCCTATGGCAGCTCCGCCGAGACCCAGGGCAAAACCAACGAGATCGTCATCAAGGTTTCCAACGGCGCCGGCGAGACCTCTCCTGGCGTCAAGGCGCAGCTGACCACCTTCGCTCCCATGGTGGAGAATGACTCCAAGGGCCGCGTCGGCGTGGAAGTTTACTCCGGCGGCCAGCTGGGCGACGACACCACCGCCACCGAGATGGTGGTCGCGGGCCAGCTGGAGATCAACAACACCTCCACCGCTCCCCTGGTGGGCTATGTTCCCGAGCTGGGCATCTTCGATATCCCCTTCCTCTTCAACGACGAGGCCGAGGCCGACGCCATCATGGCTTCCGAGGTGGGCGACTATCTGAACGCCAAGCTGGAGACCAAGGGCATCGTCAACCTGGCTTGGAACGAGAACGGCTTCCGTGAGCTGACCAACTCCAAGCGGGCCGTGGCCACCGTGGACGACGTGGCCGGCCTGAAGATCCGCACCATGGAGAACAAGTTCCATCAGGAGCTGTGGAACTCCCTGGGCGCCGCCGCAACTCCCATGTCCTCCAACGAGCTCTACACCGCCCTGGAGCAGGGCACCGTGGACGGCGAGGAGAACCCCATCGCCAACCTGTACTCCTATCAGTTCCAGGAGGTTCAGGACTTCATCACCATGTCCAACCACATCTACAGCCCCTTCCTGTTCGACATGTCCAAGGCCATTTGGGACACCTATGACCAGGAGACTCAGGACATCGTCCGCAAGGCCGCCGAGGCCTTTGGCGAGGAGGAGAAGCGCGTCAACCGTGAGGCTGCCGCCGAGAACCTCCAGTCCTGCATTGACGACTACGGCATCGAGGTCACCTATCTGACCGACGAGGCCAAGCAGGCCTTCCTGGACAAGACTGCCCACATTCAGGACCTGATTGCCCAGGAGACCGGCTCTGAGATCATGGATCTGCTGGATCAGGCCAAGGCGGACTACGCCGGCTAAATCCCGGTTCCCTCCGGCCAACTGGCCCGGCCATCCGCCGGGCCAGTTGGACCATCCACGAAAGTGAGGCGTGTGCTATGGAACTGCCTGTGCGGCTGAAAACCGCCGGAGAGATGTATCAATACAGCTGTGACCACGGCTTTGGAACAGGCTTTGGCAAGAATTGGGGGATGCGGAATTTTCTGATTCTGGAACAGAAGCTGGAAGCCGGTGAGTTCGCCTTTTTGACCTTTGTCGGCCTCCACCGGTTCCACAGCATGTCGGCCCACCAGCGCAATTTTGCATACGCCATCACGAACCGGCGCATCCTGATGGGGCAGTCTCGCTCCTTCTGGCGGACCCGGTTTGAGAGCGTCCCGCTGAACGCCGTCCTGAACCTGTCCTTTGACAGCGACAACACCATCGCCGTCATGAAAATCATGCTGGAGAAGGACGCCGTCACCATCGGCATGAGCCAGGAGTGCGCGGCGGCCCTGAGCCAGCGGCTCACGGAGCTGCTCCCCCTGATACAGGGCCTGGCCCGGGAGCTGAGCGGCGGCGGGGACGGAAAACAAGAAGAATAAAGGAGAGATCTTATGGAACGCAGCACGAAGATCCTAGAGGGTCTCGGCAACCAGTATTACCGCGCGACCTATAAGTCCATGGGCTTCACCACGGAGGACCTGAAACGCCCTGTCATCGGCATTGCCAATGCCTGGAGCGAGTGCGTTCCCGGCCACTTCAATCTCCGGCAGGTGGCCCAGCGGGTCAAGGACGGCATCTACCGCGCCGGCGGCACGCCGGTGGAGTTCGGCGTCATTGGCGGCTGCGACGGCATGGGCCAGGGGCATGACGGCATGCACTTCATCCTGCCCTCCCGGGAGCTGATTGCCAACTCCGTGGAGTCCATGGCCCAGATCAATCTCTTTGACGCCATTGTGCTGCTGGGATCTTGCGACAAGATCGTTCCCGGTATGCTGATGGCCGCCGCCCGGCTGGACATTCCCTGCATCCTGCTCCCCGGCGGCCCCATGGAGGGCGGCAAGGTCTTCGACGGCCGGGAGTCCGACCAGACCTCCAGCACAGAGGCCTACGGCATGCTCAGCGCCGGGAAGATCACCGAGGAGGAGTATCGCTCCCTGGAGGACACCGCCTGCCCGGGCTGCGGCTCCTGCTCCTATCTGGGCACCGCCAACACCATGTGCGCCCTGTCCGAGGCCCTGGGCATGACCCTGCCGGACGGCGGTCTGGTGCCCGCCGCCGCCGCCCGGCGTCTCGCCATCGCCCAGGAGACCGGCGTGAAGATCATGGAGCTGCTGGAAAAGGGCGTTACCGCCCGGAAGGTCATCACCAACGGCTCCATCCGCAACGCCATCAAGGTCTGCCTGGCCATGAGCGGTTCCACCAACGCAGTCATGCACCTCACGGCCATCGCCCACGAGGCGGAGCTGGACATTGACGTGCTGGATGAGTTCGACAAGCTCTCGGACACCACGCCCCAGATCGCCAAGATGAATCCCGCCTCCAAGTACAATGTCATCGACTTCTATAAGGACGGCGGCGTCTCCCGGCTGATGGAGGAGCTGAAGGACCACATCGACACCGCCCAGATGACCGTCACCGGCCAGACCGTGGCGGAGAACATCGCCTCCCACCGCTACCTCTACCCCGCCACCCGGAACGTGGTCCGCTCTCTGGAGGATCCCTTTGGCTACACCGGCGGCGTGGCAGTGCTCCGGGGCAACCTGGCTCCCGACACCGGCATCACCAAGCCCGGCGCCTTCGACAAGAGCCTCCACCACTTCGAGGGCGAGGCCATCTGCTTCGACTCCGAGGAGGCCGCCGAGGAGGCCATCCTGGCGGGCAAGGTCCGGGAAGGCCATGTGGTGGTCATCCGCTACGAGGGCCCCAAGGGCGGCCCGGGCATGCGGGAGATGTTCAAGGCCATGAAGTATCTCTATGGCCGGGGCCTGGCCCTGTCGACGGCCCTGATTACCGACGGACGGTTCTCCGGCACCAACAACGGCTGCTTCGTGGGTCACATCTCCCCCGAGGCCGCCGAGGGCGGCCCCATCGCCCTGGTTCACGACGGGGACCGCATCGTCATCGACGTGGAGAAGCGCTCCCTGGAGCTGCTGGTGGATGACGGGGAGCTGGCCCGCCGGAAGGCGGAGTGGAAGCGCCCTGAGCCCAAGTTCAAACGGGGCTGGCTGAGCCTGTACTGCAAGCTGGCCGCCTCCGGCGCCAAGGGCGCGGTCATGCAGCTGGAGAAGCTGAAGGACCTTTAAGCAAAAAAACCGGGACGGAGGGAGCATTTCTCCCTCCGTCCCGGGAAGAGGAACGGATTCAGCCGGGCTTGCGGCCCAGAAGCTGGCTGATTTCGTTGGAGACGCTGAGAAGCTGGGGAGCCAGGCGCTCCACCGTCTCGTCTGTCAGGCGGCTGGTGGGGGCGGAGATGCTGACCGCACCGGTGGGAGTGCCCTCCCAGTTGAAAATGGGGGCGGCGATGCAGCGGACGCCCTCCTCGTGCTCCTCGTTGTCATAGGCGAAGCCCCGCTGGCGTACGCCCTCCAGGTCCTGGAACAGGTTCTCCAGGGTGACGATGGTGGCGGGGGTGAAAACCTGAATGTCCGTGGCGTTCCAGACGCGCTCCACCTCCCGGGGGGACAGGAAGGCCAGGATGCTCTTGCCTACGCCGGTGCAGTACATGGGGTTCCGGCGGCCCACGTAGGTCCCCATGTTCACCAGGTGCTGAAAGGGCTCGAATTTATAGAGGTACACCACCTCGTTGCCGCTGCGCTCCACCAGATGGACAGCCTCCCGGGAGCGGTTGGCCAGCTCCTCCAGGTAGTGCTCGGAAACCGGAAGCAGGTCCAAAACCGTGGAAACCCGTTTGGAAATCTCGAACAGGCGCAGGGTCAGCCGGTATTTACCGCTGTCGCTGTCCTTCCGGGCATAGCCCCGGTCGGCCAGGGAGCTGACCAAACGGTGGGCCGTGCTGACGTGGAGATGGGTGGCCTCGGCCAGGTCGGAAAGGGTCATGCCCTGGGGAACGGAGGAGAGCATTTCCAAAATGTCCAGAACCCGGTCAATGGATTGCACGGAATGCTTTTTATCAGCCATAGGAATGGTCCTTTCCGCAATATGAAAAGTCTTCTTAAAACATACCATGGAACCCGCCGTTTTGGCAACCTCTTTTTGAGAATTTTTTGAATTCACAAAAAAGGAGTAGACAAAGCCGGCGCCTTGGATTATCATAGTATAAAAACTGTTTTCACAATATAAAAAAGGAGGACGTTATGACACAGCAGGAAATCACCCAAAGAGTTTTGGAGGAAAAGGTCATCGCGATTGTTCGGGGCATCGAGACCGAGAAATGCCTGAAGGTTGCCGAGGCGCTGTACGCCGGAGGCATCCGCCTGATGGAGGTCCCTTTTAACCCCAAGGATCCCGCCAGCGACCAGACCACCGCGGACTGCATTGCCGCCCTGGCCAAGGAGTACGAGGGCCGGATGCTGGTGGGCGCGGGCACTGTGCTGAACACGAAGCAGGTGGAGCTGACGGCCCAGGCCGGGGGCAGCTATATCATCGCTCCCAACGTGGACGTGAACGTCATCCGCCGCACGGTGGAACTGGGCATGGTGTCCATGCCCGGCGCCATGACGCCCACAGAGATCGTGGTAGCTCACGACGCGGGCGCCGAGTTTGTCAAGCTCTTCCCCGCCGCCAACCTGGGCACGGACTACGTCAAGGCCATCCGGGCGCCCCTGAGCCACATCAAGCTTCTGGCCGTGGGCGGCGTCAGCGAGAAGAACTTTGCCGACTTCCTGAAGGTCGGCATGGTGGGCGCCGGCGTGGGCGGCAATCTGGCCAATAAGACCTGGATTGAAAACGGCGAGTACGGCAAGATCACCGAGGTCGCCCGGCAACTGGTGGACATTGCGAAGAACGCCTGAGGGCGCTTGTGAAAACGGAAAGGAGAATTTCTGATGAAGCTTGTTACGTTTGGTGAGATCATGATGCGGCTGAACCCCGCCGGGTATCAGCGGTTTGTGCAGGCCGAGAGCTTTGAGGCCAGCTACGCCGGCGGCGAGGCCAACGTGGCCGTGTCCGTGGCCAACTATGGGCTGGACGCCGCGTTCGTCACCAAGGTGCCCGCTCACGAGATCGGCCAGTGCGCCGTGAACACCCTGCGCCGCTTCGGCGTGGACACCAGCGGCATGGTCCGGGGCGGCGACCGGCTGGGCATCTATTTCGTGGAGAAGGGCGCGTCTCAGCGGCCCTCCAAGGTCATCTATGACCGGGCCCACGCCGCCATCGCCGAGGCCGTTCCCTCCGACTTCAACTGGAAGGAAATCTTCAAGGGCGTGGATTGGTTCCACTTCACCGGCATCACCCCGGCCCTGGGCGGTCATCTGCCGGAGATCTGCCTGGAGGCCTGCAAGACCGCCAAGGAGATGGGAGTCACCATCAGCTGCGACCTGAACTTCCGGAAGAAGCTGTGGACCTCCGAGCAGGCCGGGGAGACCATGGGCAAGCTGATGCCCTATGTGGACGTGTGCATCGCCAACGAGGAGGACGCCAAGGACGTCTTCGGCATCGCCGCGCCGGACACGGACCTGAATACCGGCAAGATCAGCCACGAGGGTTATATCAGCGTGGCCAAGCAGCTGACGGAGCGCTTCAACTTCCAGAAGGTGGCCATCACTCTCCGGGGCAGCCTCTCCGCCTCCGTCAACGACTGGGCGGGCATGCTCTACAGCAACGGCAGCGCCTCCTTCTCCCCCACCTACCGGATCAACATCGTGGACCGTGTGGGCGGCGGCGACAGCTTCGGCGGCGGCCTGATCTACTCCCTGATGAACGGCTATGACGATCAGAAGGCCATCAACTTCGCCGTGGCGGCCTCCTGCCTGAAGCACACCATTGAGCACGACTTCAATCTGGTCAGCGTCTCCGAGGTGGAGAATCTGGCCGGGGGCAACGCCTCCGGGCGGGTCCAGCGGTAACGCAGAAAGAACCCCGGCGGACGGCGGTCCGCCGGGGGTTGGAAAGCTTTTGAAGAGATTTAGGAAAGAGGTGCGTTTTGTATGAATAAAAAATACGTGGTGATGGACGGCAACACCGCGGCGGCCCACGTGGCCTACGCCTTCACCGAGGTGGCGGCCATCTATCCCATTACCCCGTCGTCTCCCATGGCGGAGAAGGTGGACGAGTGGTCCGCCAAGGGGCGGAAGAACCTGTTCGGGTCCACGGTGGACGTGATCCAGATGCAGTCCGAGGCCGGGGCGGCGGGCACCTGCCACGGCGCGGCCCAGGCGGGTGCCCTGACCACCACCTTCACCTCCTCCCAGGGCCTGATGCTGATGATCCCCGCCATGTACGCCATGGGGGGCCAGTTCCTGCCCAACGTGATGCACATCGCCTCCCGGGTGGTCACCAGCAACCATCACTCCATCTTCGGCGATCACACGGACTTCATGACCTGCCGCACCACGGGCTACGCCATGCTCATGTCCGCCTCTCCCCAGGAGGCCATGGACCTGGCGGCGGTGGCGCATCTCAGCGCCATTCACTCCAGCTACGCGTTCATGCACTGCTTCGACGGTTTCCGCACCTCCCACGAGATGCAGCGGATTGAGGCCCTGGACTATGAGGACCTCCGGGGGCTGATCGACTACGAGGCCCTGAAAACCTTCCGCCGCCGTTCCCTGAACCCGGAGCATCCCTCCAACCGGGGCAACAATGTCAACCCCGACGTGTACTTCCAGTGCAAGGAGGGCGTCAACGAGACCACCGCCGCCCTGCCGGACACCGTTCAGCACTACATGGATGAGATCAACAAGCTGACCGGCCGGGACTATAAGCTCTTCAACTACTACGGCGCGCCGGACGCGGAAGAGGTCATCGTGGTCATGTGCTCCGCCTCCGAGGCGGTGAAGGAAACCGTGGACTACCTCAACGCCCAGGGCCGGAAGGTGGGCCTGCTGCAAATCCACCTGTATCGTCCCTTCTCCGTGAAGCACTTTGCGGCGGCGCTTCCCGCCACGGTGAAGAAGATCGCCGTGCTGGACCGCTCCAAGGAGGCGGGCAGCGTGGGCGAGCCGGTGTACCTGGACGTGGTCACCGCCCTGAATCAGGCGGGCCGGAGGGACATCCAGGTGGTGGGCGGCCGCTATGGCCTCTCCTCCAAGGACACCACCCCGGGCCAGTTCATCGCCGTGTACGACAATCTCAAGCAGGACGCGCCGAAGAACAACTTCACCATCGGCATCGTGGACGACGTGACCCACACCTCCCTGGACTATCAGGAGATCGAGCTGCCCCATCCGGGCCAGGTCTCCTGCAAGCTGTGGGGTCTGGGCGGTGACGGCACCGTGGGCGCCAACAAGAACGCCATCAGCACCATCGGTCTCATCGCGGGCAAGTACGCCCAGGCCTATTTCTCTTATGACACCATGAAGTCCGGCGGTCTGACCCAGAGCCATCTCCGCTTTGGCGACGAGCCTATCCGGTCTACTTACCTGGTGAACTCCGCGGACTTCGTGGCGGTTCACGCCCCCACATACATCCAGAAATACGACACCACCGAGGACCTGAAGGATGGCGGCATCTACCTCCTGAACTGCCCCTGGGGCACGGAGGAGCTGGAGACCCGCCTTCCCGGCAAGATGAAACGGGACCTGGCGAAAAAGAACGCCCAGTTCTATATCATCGACGCCGCCAAGCTGGCGGTGGAAGTGGGCCTGGGCGCCAACCGGACCAACAGCATTTTGCAGGCGGCCTTCTTCGCGCTCACCAAGGTCATTCCCCTGGATGTGGCCGTGGAGGACATGAAGAAGAACAACTATAACAGCTACTTCAAGAAGGCCGGGCAGAAGATCGTGGATATGAACAACGCCGCCGTGGATATGGGCGTCAGCGCCGCCGTGAAGGTGGAGATTCCCGCCTCCTGGGCCGACGCCGCCGACGCGCCCGCGCCGGAGATTCAGGCCAGCGACTTTGTCAAGGAGATCGTCCTGCCCATGGACCGCCAGCAGGGCGACAAGCTGCCCGTGTCCGTGTTCAAGAAGCACGGCGTGCTGGACGGCACCTGGGAGAACGGCACATCCGCGTTCTCCAAGCGGGGCGTGGCCATCACGGTGCCCAAGTGGAACGCCGAGAGCTGCATCCAGTGCAACCGCTGCGCCATGTGCTGTCCCCACGCGGCCATCCGCCCGGTGCTGCTCACCGAGGAGGAGAAAGCCGGTGTTCCCGCCGCCTTCGCCACCGTCCCCGCCAAGGGCCTGGGCAAAGACGCGCCGGCGTACTCCTTCCGGATGCAGGTCAGTCCCTATGACTGCCTGGGCTGCGGCGTGTGTTTGACGGCCTGCCCGGCGAACCAGAACGAGAAGAGCGCCGATGCCCTGGTCATGACCCCCTTCGAGGAGATGAAGCCCGAGCAGCCCCTCTTCGACGAAGTGGCCATGAACGAGAAGTATCTCAAGAAGGACGTCATCAACAACAAGAGCGTGAAGAATATCCAGTTTGCCAAGCCCTATTTCCAGTTCTCCTCCGCCTGCGCGGGCTGCGCGGAGACCACGTACATCAAGCTTCTCAGCCAGATGGTGGGCGAGCGGATGTACGCGGGCAACGCGGCGGGCTGCTCCTCCGCCATCAGCGGCGGCGCGCCCATCCTGCCCTATTGCAAGGATGCCCAGGGCCGGGGCCCCGCCTGGGAGCACTCGCTGTTCGAGGACAACGCCGAGTTTGCCTACGGCTTCTTCCACGCCCAGGACGCCATCCGCAAGGAGCTGATTGTCTGCCTGGAGCGCTTGAAGGAAGCGGGCGTCGCGGCGGAGGCCGTGGAGGCCTATCTGGCCGGCTGGGAGGATTCCCAGAAGACCCGGGCCGTCACCGACGCCCTGGTGGCCGCGCTGGAGGCCGTGGAGAAGACGGCGGATGTGGCGTTCGTGCTGGATAACAAGGAATTCCTGTCCAAGAAGTCCATCTGGGCCATCGGCGGCGACGGCTGGGCCTATGACATCGGCTTCGGCGGCATCGACCACGTCATGGCCCAGAACCGGAACGTGAACCTGCTGGTTCTGGATACCGAGGTGTACTCCAACACCGGCGGCCAGTCCTCCAAGGCGACGCCCACGTCGGCGGTCGCGAAGTTCGCCGCCGGCGGCAAGCAGATTTCCAAGAAGGACCTGGGCGCCATCCTCATGAGCTACGGCTATGTGTACGTGGCCCAGGTGGCCATGGGCGCGGACCAGGCCCAGACCCTCAAGGCCTTCCGGGAGGCGGAGGAGTACGACGGCCCGTCCATCGTCATCTGCTATTGCCCCTGCCTGGAGCAGCATATCAAAAAGGGCATGGGCTGCTCTCAGGACGAGATGAAGAAGGCCGTGGAGTGCGGCTACTGGCAGCTTTACCGTTACGATCCCCGCCGGACCGCGGAGGGGAAGAATCCCTTCCAGCTGGATTCCGCCGAGCCGGACACGGAGAAGCTGATGCCTTTCCTGATGGGCGAGAACCGCTTCGCGTCCCTGAAGAACAACTTCCCCGGCAAGGCCGACGCCCTTTACGAAAAGGCCGTGGCGGACATCAAGGCCCGCTGCGCCCGGTACCGGAAGATGGCGGAGGAGTAAGCACTCCCCCGACGGTCCCAATAAGAGTCATAAGCCGCGCCTTCGGACTGTCCGAAGGCGCGGCTTAACATTGGCTGACAAAAAGAGGAACCCAAATCGAAACAAAAGGCGGCCCCTGCAAAAGAAACAAAAAGGATTCAGGCGAATGCCTGAATCCTTTTTTCTGGAGGTGACACCCGGATTTGAACCGGGGAATCAGGGTTTTGCAGACCCTTGCCTTACCACTTGGCTATGTCACCATCGACATTGTTATTATATGCGAACTCCGTGAAAAAGTCCACCCTTTTTTGAAAAAATTTTCAAAAAAATTTTTTCGTCCTCTCGTCACGCTCCTCACGCAAATCAGCAAAGCGTTTGCGTGAGGAAAGCGAAGGAATTCCCCGTCCGGCGAAGCTTTCCGCCCTTCCGGGCGGGAAGCGCAGCGGTAAGGGGAATTCCTGAGCTGGAGCGGGCAACGAGGCTCGAACTCGCTACCTCCACCTTGGCAAGGTGGCGCTCTACCAGATGAGCTATGCCCGCAAATGGTGCCCAGAGCCGGAATCGAACCAGCGACACGTGGATTTTCAGTCCACTGCTCTACCAACTGAGCTATCTGGGCAAATGGCGACCCGGAACGGGCTCGAACCGTCGACCTCTAGCGTGACAGGCTAGCGTTCTAACCAACTGAACTACCGGGCCATAAAAGGGAGAGGAAACACCGGGAAAGATAACTTAGGAAAAAGCTGGTGGGAACAACTGGACTCGAACCAGTGACCCCCTGCTTGTAAGGCAGATGCTCTAACCAGCTGAGCTATGCTCCCGGGTCTGCCGCTCACGTCAAACGGCATTGCTTAGTATACGAAAAGAAACGGGTTTTGTCAAGCCGTATTTTCAAATTTTCTCGATTTTTTTCCAAGACTGCCAAAACTCCCAAAAATCACCTTTCGAATGAGGCGGAATTTAGGAGCCGGTCACAAGGCGTTCCAGTCTTTCCAAGGGGATGCTCCAAAGGTAAAGAAGCTCCTCCGCGCAATCAATGCACTCCAAGGCGCCGGGAACGGGGGCGTCCCCGTATTCCCGGACAGCGTAGGCGTGGTCGTAAATCTCCAGGAGCAGCGGAGTGAACACGCACATCCGCCAGCCCTCTTTTAAATAGAGGGCCCGGAGGAACCGGAACCGCTCTTCCGGAAGAACCTCCGCCTCCCTGGCGGGGTCCCATAGCTCCATCAGATCCTCATAAACGGCGTCCACGATCCTGGCTTCCTGCCGCGGAAAAGGCAGCACATTCGTCGGAAGGAGAACGACCACCCGCCAAAAAGGTTCCAACTCCGCCCCGGCGTCCGCCAGAGGCCGCAGCCGCTCCAATACCCATTGCCAATCCCCGGGGGCCTGGCTGTAGACAGTCAGAGCCGCCTCCAGACAGGAGATGAGGTATGCCGTCCGCTCCCGCCCGGGGGCACGGGCAAAGGCATGCCCCTTGGCGGCGCGCTTCCGGGCCCGGAGGTTCTGCCGCTCCTCCGGGGACTTCCGCAGCCATCGAACCAGCCGGATCAGCCGGATCAGCAGATACAGGAAGAAGCAGAACCCCGCCAGCGCGGCCGCCATGAGTGCCCCGGCTAGCCCTGCATATAAAACGTTCCGAACAAGCTCCGCCATCATCGCTCCCCCGCATCCGCTTATCCCCGCTCCGCCAGCTTCCGGAGCTGAATCTGAAACTCCTCCGGCAAAGGGCAGCGCAGCGTCACCGCCTCCCCGGTCCGGGGATGGAGGAAACGCAGGCCCACGGCGTGGAGGCATTGGCCCTGGAGCCCAGGGACGGGCTTTTTTGCCCCATAGACCGTATCTCCCAAAATCGGATGGCCCAGATGGGCCAGATGCACCCGAATCTGATGGGTCCGCCCAGTCTCCAGGCGGCACTGGAGATGGGTGAAGCCGGAGAAGCGCTCCAGCACCTCCCAGTGGGTGACGGCGGCCCGCCCGTCCGGCGTCACGGCCATCTTCTTCCGGTCCGCCGGGTGCCGCCCGATGGGGGCGTTCACCGTTCCGCTGTCCTCCCGGAAGCTACCAACAGCAACACACTCATAAGTCCGGGCCAGAGTGTGGTCCTGGAGCTGAGCGCTGAGGGCCTGATGGGCAAAATCATTTTTGGCGGCCAGAATGAGCCCGGAGGTGTCCCGGTCGATGCGGTGAACGATCCCGGGGCGCAGGGCGCCCCCCACGCCGGAGAGGCTTCCGCCGCAGTGATACAGCAGGGCGTTTACCAGGGTGCCGTCGGGGTGCCCCGGGGCGGGATGAACCACAAGACCCTTGGGCTTGTTGATCACAATAAGGTCCCCGTCCTCGTAAACCACATCCAGGGGGATGCTCTGGGGAAGGGCCTGAATGGGCTCCGGGTCCGGCAGGGTAACCCTCAGCGTTTCCGCCCCGGTGAGCCGGTAGTTCTTCGCCGGAGCCCGCCCATTTTCCAGAATCACCCGGCCCTCCTCCAAAAGGCGCTGGACGGCGGAGCGGGTAAATCCCTCCAGCTGCCCGGCCAGCCAGGTGTCCACCCGTCCCCCGGCGTCAGCTTCCGTGGGACGGAGCGTCAGCGTTTCCATTGGCGTTCTCCTTCCGGTCGTATTTCTCAAACCACTGGTAATAAACCAGTCCCAGCACACAGCCGCCGACAATGCAGATATCCGCCACATTGAATACCGGATAATTCATAAACTGGAAATTGAACATATCAATCACATAGCCCAGGCGGACCCGGTCCAGAATGTTTCCCAGGCCGCCGGAGATTACCAGGCAGCCCGCCAGCACCCCCAGGGGGTGCCGGACCACCCGCCGGAGCAGCACTACCAGCACCCCCAGGACAATGCAGCTGGTGGCGATGACCAGCAGCCACCGCATGCCGGAGAAGCTGGACCAGGCCGCGCCATAGTTGTGGACGGTCCGCAGCTCTACAATCCCAGGCAGCAGGGGGCGGGACTCCCCCAGGGGCAGAGTGACGGCGATGTACCATTTGACGCCCTGGTCCAGCGCCAGCAGGGCCAGCGCCAGAAGGACGGAAAGAGCGGTTGAGAGCATAGTCGGTTCTCCTTTGCGCGTTTTCGTTCCGTACCCTGTCAGTTTACACGGTTTTCCCCGGAAAAGCAACCTCCGGACTCTGCGAAATCCGGAGGATGGGGTAAAAAAAAGAGGTAGGTTCTGGTAGATTTTGAAAAAATGCTTGTATCTCCGGCGAAATGTGATATAATGTCAACAAACAAATTCCTTTGAGAGGGGTTTGTTGGGAAAGTGCTCCATATTCCGCCTCTTCCGCCCACCCACAGGGGGAGGAACGAGGCGGCGTTCAGCCGTTGTGTCCACAGGATTTCTGAGAGCATAAGGGAGGAGAAAAGGTCTATGAGCAAGATTCAAGCCGCGGCCCTGGCCTGCGCAGAGGAGATTACGGAGATTCGCAGAGCAATTCACCGCCACCCGGAGATTGGCCGGAACGAGGTGCAGACCTCCGCGCTGATCCGGGAGAAGCTGGCGGAGATCGGCGTCGACAAAATTGAAAGCCCCGTCCCCACGGCGGTGGTGGCCCTGATTCACGGTGGCCTGGGCGAGGGGAAATGCGTGGCCCTTCGGGCGGATATCGACGCACTCCCCGTAACCGAGGACACCGGACTGCCCTTCTCCAGCGAGGTGCCGGGGATGATGCACGCCTGCGGGCACGACATGCACGCGGCCATGCTCCTGGGAGTGGCCAAGGTGCTGTGCGGCATGCGGGACCAATTCAAGGGCACCGTGAAGCTCATCTTCCAGCACAGTGAGGACACCCTCCCCGGCGGAGCCAAGGAGCTGGTGGAAAAGGGCGTCCTGGAAAACCCCAAGGTGGACGCCATTTACGCCATCCACCTGATGCCTGACGAGGAAGCGGTGGGCAAGGTGGCGATGCGCTCCGGCCCCGTGACCACCTCGGTGGACCTCTATGACGTCACCGTCACCGGCCAGGGAGGACACGGCTCCGAGCCCCACAAGACCAACGACCCCATTCTGGCCGCCTGTCAGATGATCGTGAACATGCAGCAGATCGTCGCCCGGCGGGTGGACCCGCTGGAAACCGGCGTCATGTCCATCGGCAGTATCCACAGCGGCGGCGCGCCCAACGTCATCCCCGGCGAGATCAAGTTTGGCGGCGTGTCCCGGGCCTACTCCGAGGAGGTGCGGGAGACGATCCGCCAGCAGATGTTTGACATCGCCAAGGGCATGGAGTCCATCTCGGGCTGCCATTTTGACATATATCACTATTATGGCTATCCCACGGCCTATAATGACAAGGAGCTGGTGGACCTGGCCCGGGAGGCGATCCTTGAGGAGCTGGGGCCGGATTCTATTGTGGAGCTGGAGCGGCCCATGGGCTTCAGCGAGGATTTCGCCTATTACCGCCATATGGGTGGCGTGCCCTCGGCGTTTCTGATGGTTTACGCGGGGCACAACGGCGACACGGTTTACCCGCTCCACAGCGCCAAGTGCTCCATGAAGGAAGAGGCCATGCCCTACGGTATTCGGACGCTGGCCTGTATCGCGTTGAATTACCTGAAGGGCTGAGACCCGCTTAAAACACCGTATTCTAACGCAGACGGCGCGTCTGCCGGAAGACCTGTGCGGCAAGAGGCTCCGGAGGAAGCGGCTTTGCGTTGTGAATAAAAACAATTCAAGAGGAGGAAGAAAATGTATAACTTTATGCTTGCGTTCGTGGCCTGCGCCGCCGCCTACATCATTGGCGAGGTTGTGTCCACCATGACCAAGGCATGGGTTCCCTCGGTCTTCGTCACTGCCGTCGTTATGCTGATCGGCTACTGGACCGTGTTTCCTGAGACCCTGGTCACCGATTCCGTCCTGATCCCCTTCGGCAGCACCCTTGGCATCTATCTCTGCCTGACCCACATGGGTACGGTTATCAGCATCAAGCAGCTGATTGAGCAGTGGAAGACCATCGTCGTGTGCCTGGCCGGCCTGGCTGGTATGTGCGCGCTGTGCCTGGTCATCTGCCCCCTGGTGATGGATAAGGCCTATGTCATCTCCGGCCTGCCCCCGCTGACCGGCGGCATCATCGCCGCGGTCACCATGCAGGAGGCCGCCGCGGAAAAGGGTCTGGCGGACGCCGCCCTGTTTGCCATTGCCATGTACTGCGTGCAGGGCTTCGCGGGCTATCCTCTCACCGCCGTCTGCCTCCAGCTGGAGGGCAAGAAGATGCTCCAGGCCTATCGTTCCGGCGACCTGAAGGTGATTGCGGCCTCCAACAAGGTGGACGCGGTCAACGGCAAGCTGGAGACCGAGGCTTCCACCAAGAAGAAGCTGATTCCCCCCCTGCCCGGCAAGTGGAATTCCAACGCGGTGATCTTCCTGCGCCTGGGCATCGTGGGCTTCCTGGCCACCCAGTGCGGCAACATCGTCATCCCCGGCCTGAACATGAAGATCAGCGGCGCGGTCTGGGCCCTGGTCCTGTCCGTTATCGCCACCACCATCGGCTTCCTGGAGGAGGACTCCCTGAATAAGGCCCACTCCTACGGCATCGTCATGTTCGCTCTGATGATGTACGTGTTCGACGGCCTGAAGACCTCCACCCCCGAGATGCTGGCCGGCGTCATTCTCCCCATGATCATCCTGATCATCGTCGGCGTGTTCGGCATGGGCGTGCTGTGCTTCGTCATCTCCAAGATTCTGAGAATGCCCTTCCTGCTGTCCTATGCCACGGCTCTGACGGCGCTGTACGGCTTCCCGCCCAACGCCATCATCACCGAGTCCACCTGCGCCGCCCTGGCCCAGACTCCGGAGGAGAAGGATTATCTGATGAGCCAGATGTTCGCTCCGATGATCGTCGGCGGTTTCACCACCGTGACCATCACCTCCGTCATCATCGCCGGTATCTTCGCCGGAATGCTGTAATGAATGGTTGGTCCTGCCCCATTGTGGCGCAGGGAAACCGGACATACATACCCCGATCCGGGAAGGCGGAAGAGTTCTGGGGACTTTTTGCCGCAGGTTTTTAAAGAATTGGGAGACTCCAGGAGGCGGAGAGCCTCGATGGCCTTCCGCGATATGACCCGGATGGGCACCCCTTAACGTAAAGAGCGAACCGGCAAGAGCACTTGCCGCCCCAGAGCCCGCCAGGCGGGCTCTGGGGGCTTTTCCAATACGCGAAAGGAGAACGTTATTTTGGAGCTGAAAGAAGTCGCCGCCAAGTATGAGGCTTATTTGATCGAGCAGCGCCGCTGGTTCCATCAGCACCCGGAGTACAGCGAGCAGGAGTTTGAGAGCTGCAAGCACATCCGCGCCGAGCTGGACAAGATGGGCGTGGAGTGGCGTCCCTGCGGTCTGGAGACCGGCACCCTGGCCACCATTCAGGGGGGCAAGCCCGGCAAGACCATGCTCCTCCGGGCGGACATGGACGCGCTGCGGATTCAGGAGGAGACAGGGCTGGAGTACGCCAGCGTCAACGATGGGCTGAGCCACGCCTGTGGCCATGACTGCCATATGGCGATGCTGCTGACCACGGTCCAGGTCCTCAAGGACATGAAGGAGGAGCTCTGCGGCACGGTGCGTTTTGCCTTCCAGCCCTCCGAGGAAATCGGCACCGGCGGCAAGTCCATGGTGGCCGGGGGAGCCATGGACGGGGTGGACGGGTGCTTCGGCGTCCACGTGTGGGCCGATGTTCCCTCCGGCAAGGTCTCCGTGGAGGCCGGTCCCCGGATGGCCGCCTGCGATATGTTCAAGATTTACGTCACGGGCAAGAGCTGCCACGGCGCCCAGCCCCACCAGGGCGTGGACCCCGTGGTGGTGTGCAGCCAGCTGGTGAATGCCCTTCAGGTCATTGTCAGCCGGGAAATCGACCCCAACCAGCCCGCCGTGGTGACCGTGGGCCAGATCAGCGCGGGCACCAGCTGGAACATCGTCCCCGAGGGCGGATTCCTCCAGGGCACCACCCGCTGCTTCGACACGGGGGTGCGCAAGCAGCTGGAAGACGCTGTGAAGCGGATGGTGAAGTCCGTGGGCGAGACCTATCGGGCCGAGATCCAGGTGGAGTGGACGCCCATCGTGGCTCCGGTGGTCAACACCCCCGAGATGTCCGCCCTGGCCAGCGAAGCCGCCAAGAAGGTTCTGGGACCCGATTCGCTGTATCTGTACGAAAAGACCAACGGCGGCGAGGATATGTCCTGCTACATGGAAAAGGCCACCGGCGCTCTGGCGTTCCTGGGCGTGGGCTGCGAGGCCTGCGGCGCCATCTGGCCCCAGCATAACTCCAAGTTCCAGGTGGATGAGTCCGCCCTGATCGGCGGCGTGAAACTTTGTGCCCAGGTGGTTATGGATTTCAACGCGCAGTAAGGAAAGGAGTTCTCTATGAATCTCACACAGGCTGCTGAGGCGGCAAAAGACTATATCATCGAACAGCGCCGCTGGTTCCACCAGCACCCGGAAGTCAGCGAGCAGGAATTTGAGAGCTGCAAGCGCATTCGCGCCGAGCTGGACAAGATGGGCGTGGAGTGGCGTCCCTGCGGCCTGGAGACCGGAACCCTGGCCACCATCAAGGGCGCCAAGCCCGGCAAGACCATCCTCCTCCGGGCGGACATGGACGGCCTGACGGTGCAGGAGGAGACCGGCCTGGAGTATGCCAGCGAGGTCCCCGGCGTGATGCATGCCTGCGGCCACGACTGCCACATGGCCATGCTGCTGACGGCCGCCCGGATTCTGAACGAGGTGAAGGATGAGCTCTGCGGCACGGTCCGCCTGGCCTTCCAGCCCGCCGAGGAGGTGGCCACAGGGGCCAAGTCCATGATCGACGAGGGAGCCCTGGAGGGCGTGGACGGCTGCTTCTCCCAGCATGTCTGGGCCGACGTGGAGGCGGGCAAGGTCTGCATCGAGGCCGGCCCCAAGATGGCGTTCGCGGACTGGTTCCTGATCGACATCCAGGGCAAGGGCAGTCACGGCGCCGCCCCCCACCAGGGCATCGACGCGGCCACCGTCTCCGCCGCCATGGTGGAGGCCATCCAGACCATCGTCAGCCGGGAAGTGGATCCCAACCAGCCCGCCGTGATGACCGTGGGCGTGGTGAACGTGGGTACCCGCTGGAACGTGGTTCCGGAGTACAGCCACATTGAGGGTACGGCCCGCGGCTTTGACCCGGGTGTGCGCAAGCAGATGGAGGAGGCCCTCCGGCGGATCGTGAAATCCGTGGCCGAGGCCTATCGCGTGGACGCCAAGCTGGAGTGGCGCTACATCGTGCCGCCCACGGTGAACGATGCCGCCATGGCCGCTGTGGTGGCCGGGGCCGCCAAGAAGGTCATGGGCCCCGACGCTCTGGCCGCTTACGACAAGACCAACGGCGGCGAGGACTTTGCCTACTTCATGGAGAAGGTCCCCGGAGCCGTGGCCTTCCTGGGCATCCGCAACGAGGCCTGCGGCGCGGTTTGGGTGAACCACTCCGGCCACTTCTGCGTGGATGAGACCGCCCTGATAAACGGCGCGAAGCTCTATGCGCAGACGGCCATGGACTTCAACGCGCAGTAAGCTTTCGATACGGCAAAGGGGCGGAATGTACCAGGACGGACGTTCCGTCCCTTTCTCGACCGTTGTGCCGCGCCCGCCTTTGGAGGGGGCCGGCAGGAGAGAATGGGCAGAGGACCCGGAACTGTCGGGGTCAAGAGGCGGGAAGCGCCGGCTCCGGAGAAGCCGGGGTATAGCCGCCCGGACGGTTTTCCGCGGGGCTCCGCCGCCGTGACGGTTCAGGAGGGCGCGTGGACCCCCTTGACGATCCGCCGAATCCGTAACCACCAAACAGTCAAGCTCATTTGAGCGGAAAGGAATATGTATGAATTTCAGACAGTCCGCCGAAGCGATTGAAAGCTATGTGACCGAACAGCGCCGCTGGTTCCACCGGCACCCGGAGCTCTCCTGGGAGGAGTTCAAGACCACCGACCACATCCAGGCGGAGCTGGAGAGCATGGGCTACACCGTGCACCGCTTCGAAGATCATCCCGGCTGCTGGGCCATGCTGGACGGTGGCGAGGGCAAGACCGTGGCCCTCCGGGCGGACATTGACGCGCTGCCCGTGGAGGAGAAGACCGGCCTGCCCTTTGCCAGCGAGAACCCCGGCGTGATGCACGCCTGCGGCCACGACTGCCACGCCGCCATGCTGCTGGGCGCGGCCAAGCTCCTGATGGAGCACAAGGACGAGGTCCATGGCAAGGTGAAGATTTTCTTCCAGGCCGCCGAGGAGACCTGCCACGGCGCGGAATACTACGTGAAGCAGAACATTCTGGAGGGCGTGGACGCCATCATGGGCCAGCACATCTGGGGCAAGCTGGACGAACCCTACATGAACTTCGAGCCCGGCCGCCGGATGGCCAGCTGTGACAACTTCACCATCACCGTGGACGGCGTCTCCGCCCACGCCACCCAGCCGGAGCTGGGAGCCGACGCGCTGATCGGCGCGGCCTCGATTCTGATGAATCTCCAGACCTTCGTCTCCCGGAACAACAGCCCCCTGAACCCCCTGGTGGTCACCGTGGGCGAGATGCACGCGGGCCAGCGGTTCAACATCATCGCCAATCACGCGGAGATGCACGGCACGGTCCGGACCTTCGAGCCCGCGTTCCGCATGAGCATCAAGGAGCAGCTGGAGCGCATCATTAAAAACACCGCCGCCGCGCTGGGCCTCACGGCGGAGCTGAAGTACGAGTATTATCCCAGCGCCGTCATCAACGACGACGATCTGCTGACCCAGGTGGCCCAGAAGGCCGCGGAGAAGCTCTACGGGGCCGAGTCGATGCACGAGCTGCCCATGGCCATGGGCAGCGAGGACTTTGCCTACTTCGCCGATAAGATTCCCGCCGTCTTCGGTTTCCTGGGCAGCCGGAACGAGGCCATGGGCTATACCGCCAGCAACCACAACGACTGCTATACCGTCAACGAGCCCGTGCTGGTGCGGGGCGTGGCGATGTACGCCCAGTTCGCGGTGGACTACTTGGACGCGGCGAAGGGCTGAGCTTCTTTTTAAATCGCGAGAGGTCCGGGGCGGAAGCTCCGGACCTTAAATTTTTGAAAAATCTTGAAAATGATAAAACCTTTCGGGCTCCTGATGGAACTTATATATAGAAGGGTGAATAATTGCCCCGAAACGAAAGGAGTCTTGAAAGATGAAAAAATGGATTTCCCTGTGTCTGGCGCTGCTGCTTTGCGCAGGCCTGGCCACCCCGGCTTGCGCCGCCGGGTTTTCCGATGTGCCCGCGGGGCACTACGCCGCCGGCGCCATTGGCAAGTGCGTGGACAAGGGCGTTGTCTCCGGCTATAACAACGGAACCTTCCGGCCAAACGCCACCCTTACCCGGGCGCAGTTTTGCGTGATGCTCTCCCGGGCGTTTTTCGCGTCTTATATCGAGAAATACAAAGACCCGATTTATATCTCCAGCGGAATCTTCTGGGCCAACTATCAGGCCATGATGGCGAACCAGGCGCTGAACAACACCAGCTTTGCGGACGACACGGATAATGTTCAGGAAATGAACCGCAGTATCTCCCGATACGACATGGCCCAGCTCATCACCAATATTATGACCAAGCAGGGCTTCCCGGCAAGCAGCTCTGACAAGTCTGCGGCTATTGCCAAAATCACGGACTACAATAATATTCCCAGCCGGTACCGGGATGCCGTAGCCAACGTGTATGCTCTGGGCATTATTACCGGCTACGCTGACGGCTCTTTTGGCGGAACGGTCACCATGAACCGGGCCCAGGGCTGCGTGGTGATCGACCGGATGAGCGCCTATGTACAGTCGGACACAGCTCCGACGGAGGTCAAGGAGTGGTCGCCGGACCCGGCTTCCAATTCGCAGACCCCCGCTCAGCCCACCCAGCCCACCCAGCCCGCCCAGCCTACCGGCACACCGAATCTCCCGGAGATTCGGTGTGCCTCCTGCGGCTATCTGATGCGGGCGGCGGGAAGCACACAGATGGACTTCAACAACGGCGGAGCCGGCGGAGCCTTTGGTATGTGTGATACCTGCAATGTCTGGTATCTCTGCCAGCAGTGCGCCCAGTATACCGCGGACGCCGGCTTTGAGTTACACCGGCACCAGGAGAGCTGCGCTTCCGGCGGCACAACTGTGCCGGTAGAGGACTTCTACTCTCCCTCCTACCGGGGCAGCCTCTATTACCAGCAGCTGAAAAATGTGACCCTTACTGGAAATTACCGGCAAGACATTCTGACCGTGGCTGCCTCCCAGATCGGATACCGGGGCAGCAGCAATTCCAACCAGCTGGACGGCTCCCGGGGCGGCGGCAGCCACACGGAGTACAACTGGGCCCTCAACTTCTACGGAGAGAGCGCCGGCGCCTGGTGCTCCGAGTTTGCCAGCTGGTGTGCCCGCCAAGCAAAGATTCCCACCAGCATTCTCCACTCCAGCTACATCGCCTGTCCAAACAACTTCGGCGGCACCGCCCACGCCTGGAGCGACACGGTCTTTGCCGGCGGGTCCTATATGCCCCAGCCCGGCGACCTGATGCTCATCTGCCACTCCAGCCGCGCCGTTTCTCCCTCCGACAGCATGGACCACACCACCATTGTGGAGAGCGTGTCCCAGAACGGGGACCGCGTGACCATCACCGTCATCGACGGCAATTCCAACAACAGCGTCCGGCGGCACGACTATACCTATAACGCCTCCCGGGGCATGACGGGCTTCTTTGTGGCCCCGGATTACCCCTGAACCCCGCCCAAAAACGCCCCCCGGGAGATCCCGGGGGGCGTCGCTCGTTACGCGGTCACTTCCTCTTTTGTCACCAGCAGCTTGCTGTCCTCCACCGTCAGCGCGGCGGTGTCACCCTCCTTGAGGGTCCCGTCCAGCATCCGCTCGGCCACGGCGTCCTCCACCTTGCTCTGGATGCAGCGGCGGAGGGGCCTTGCGCCGTACTTGGGGTCATAGCCCTCCCGGACCAGCTCCTCCACGGCCTCGTCGCTGGCGTTCAGGTGCAGGCCCATGGCCTCCATCCGCTGGGAGACCGTCTCCAGCATCCGGCGGGCCACCTCGTGGATGTCCGCCTCGGTCAGGGCCCGGAAGACGATGATGTCGTCAATCCGGTTCAAAAACTCCGGCCGGAAGGTCTGGCGAAGCTCCGCCATGACGGTTTCCCGGGCCTGCTGGAATTTCTTCTCCGCGTCCTCCGCCGCCGGCTCGCTGGAGTTGAAGCCCAGGCGGTTTCCGGAGGTGGTGAGGCTCTTGGCGCCGATGTTACTGGTCATGACGATGACGGCGTTTTTGAAATCCACCGTCCGGCCCTGGGAGTCGGTGATCCGGCCGTCGTCCAGAATTTGCAGAAGAATGTTCCATACGTCCTCATGGGCCTTCTCGATCTCGTCGAAAAGAACCACGGAATAGGGCTTCCGCCGGACCCGTTCTGTCAGCTGGCCGCCCTCCTCGTGGCCCACATAGCCCGGGGGAGAACCGATAAGCCGGGAGACCGTGTGGCGTTCCATATACTCGGACATGTCGATGCGGATGATGGCGCTCTCGTCGCCAAACATGGCCTCCGCCAGGGATTTGCACAGCTCCGTCTTGCCCACGCCGGTGGGCCCCAGGAAGAGGAAGGAGCCCGTGGGGCGTTTGGGGTCCTTCAGCCCCACCCGGCCCCGCCGGATGGCCCGGGCCACGGCCTGGACGGCTTCGTCCTGGCCCACCACCCGCTTGTGGAGAATCTCCTCCATCCGCAGAAGGCGGCTGCCCTCGTCCTCGGTAAGGCGGGTGACGGGGATGCCCGTCCAGCCCGCCACCACGGCGGCGATGTCCTCGGCGGTGACGGGACGGTGCTGCCGGGGGCTGTTCCGGCGTTTCTCCCGCTCCTGGTCCACCTGGTCCTGATAGTTCTTCTCAATGTCCCGCAGCTGGGCGGCGGTCTCATAGTCCTGACGCTGGATGGCGGCTTCCTTGTCCTTGGACAGGGCGGCGATCTTCTCCTCCAGACTCTTGAGCTCCGGGGAGATCTCCTCCTGCTCCATGCGGACCCGGGAGGCGGCCTCGTCCATGAGGTCGATGGCCTTGTCGGGGAGGAAGCGGTCAGAGATATACCGGGTGGAGAGGGTGACGGCGGCCTCCAGGGCCTCGTCGGTGAGCTGGAGCTTGTGATGCTGCTCATATTTTTCCCGAAGCCCCTTCAAAATCTCCAGACTGGCCTCCTGGCTGGGCTCCCCCACCTGGACGGGCTGGAAACGGCGCTCCAGGGCGGCGTCCTTTTCGATATACTTCCGGTACTCGTTCAGGGTGGTCGCGCCGATGACCCGGATTTCTCCCCGTCCCAGGGCGGGCTTGATGATGTTGGCGGCGTCCACGGCGCCCTCGGCGCTCCCCGCGCCAACAATGGTGTGGAGCTCGTCGATGAAGAGAATCACGTCGCCGGATTTCTTCACCTCGTCCAGGGCCTTTTTAATCCGCTCCTCAAACTCGCCCCGATACTTGGTCCCGGCCACCATGCCGGAGAGATCCAGGGAGAGGATGCGCTTGTCCAAAAGATCGTCGGGCACGTCTCCCAGAACGATTTTCCGGGCCAGGCCCTCGGCGATGGCGGTCTTGCCCACGCCGGGCTCGCCGATGAGACAGGGGTTGTTCTTCGTCCGGCGGGAGAGAATCTGGATGACTCGCTGAATTTCGTCGTCCCGGCCCACCACCGGGTCCAGCTTGCCGTGCCCCGCGTCGGCGGTCAGGTCCCGGGTGAACTCCCGGAGGGTTTTGCCGCTCCCGCTGGCCCCGCCGCCGGAGGGGCTCTTTTCCTCCCGGGGGCCGGAGGGCTGGCGGCTCTGGGGCCGCTGGTTCAACTTTTGCATCAGGGCGGCGTAGAGCGGCCGGGCGTCTACCCCGGCGGTGCGGAGAATCCGGACGGCCATGTTGTTGCCCTCCCGGAGGAGGCCCGCCAGCAGGTGCTCTGTTCCCACGTAGGGGCTGCGGCCACGGAGAGCGTCCTCCACGGCGATCTCCACCACCCGGCGGGCCCGGGGGGTCAGGCCCTGGGCGGGATTGCTCCCGGGAAGACCCGCTCCCACGCTCTTTTTGATGATCTGGACGATCATATCGTCGGTGAGGCCGGCCTCCAGGAGGACGTCATGGGCGGCGCCCTGTTCCTCCCGGACGAGGCCCAGCAGCAGGTGCTCGGTGCCGACATAGCCGTGTCCCAGCTCCCCGGCGGCCTCCTGGCTGAGGCGCAGGGCCTCCTCGGCGCCGGGGCTGAATTTCTTTTCGTTCATGTGTATGACACTTCCTTTCGTGAAGTAGGCGGATGAATGAATCAGGTTTTGAATGTCTGGGCGGAACTCAGCCGCCGCTGTTTTCCAGGGTGCGGATTTGATCCCGGAGTTCCGCCGCCCGTTCGAAGTTCTCCTGGTCCACGGCCTGCCGCATCTCCAGGCGCAGGGCGTTGAGCTGCCGGGTCCGGGAGATCTCGTTCTGTTCCCCCTGCTCCAGGAGGCTGTCCTGGGCCTTGGGAGGCTCCGGCTTTGCCTCGGCGGGGGTCCCCAGGGCGGGCATGTCGGCGAAGAAATCGTCAAAGGGGTCTTCCAGCATACGGCTCATGGGCCCCAGGAGAGAGGGATAGGGGGTGAAGAAGTCCTCGAAGAGGCCGCCGCCGAAGAGACCCCGCATCATGCGCTGGGTCTGGGAGGCCAGCTTCTGGGTGTAGCCCAGCTTTTCGGCGCAGTCGGCGCAGAGGCGCTTCTCGGTGATGCGCCCGTTGACGTTGCTCTGGTAAACGAAGGTAACCTCATTCTTACCACAATTCTCACATTTCATAATCGGAACCTCCTATAGATGACCAATGTTTTTGATGACGGATGAAAGGGGGAAACGCAGTTCATTCTATGCTTCCACTAGACCTGGAGAATCAGGACGTTTTTCAGGATGTCCGCCCGGACCCGGTCCCGGAGCTCCCGGGGAACGGCGGCCAGGGACTTATCCCCCACGGCGGCCAGAAGCGACCGGCCCTGGTCCTCCTCCAAAGCCCCGGACTGAGTCAGGTTGCCCAGGATGGCCCGGGCGGAGGGCAAGTCTACCTGGGCTCCGAGGGAGTTGATGACGTGCATCAGCAGCGTCTCCCGGTCCACCTGGACCCGAGTAATGCGAATATAGCCGTTGCCGCCCCGGCGGCTCTCCACGATGTAGCCCCGCTCGGGGGAAAAGCGGGTGGACATGACGTAGTTGATTTGGCTGGGCACGCAGTTGAACCGCTGGGCCAGCTCGCCCCGCTGAACCTCCAGCACGCCATCCCCCGTCTCGTCCAGGCAGCTCTGCAAAAAGCTGGCGATTAAATCGGAAATCCCCATGGGAGCACCTCTTTTCAAATCAATTTGACTTTGACTATCTTTGATCTTTTGGATGATGCCAGTATACCACGGCCCGTCAAAAAGTCAAGTGGTAAAGTTTGACGATCTTTGACGTTTGTGAAAACAAATTGTAAACAGAGAGAAGAAGCAAAAATTTCCGTTAAGGCTTTTACAAATCTCTTGCTTTTTTCGGAGAGTATGCTACAATGGGAATACAATTCTAATGGAGGTGCTACCCATGGCCTATAAGATCACTTCTGCTTGTGTGAGCTGCGGCGCTTGCTCTGACGCCTGCCCCGCCGGCGCCATCAGCCAGGGCGATGATTCTTACGTCATCGACGCGGCCGCTTGCCTGGACTGCGGTTCTTGCAGCGACACCTGCCCCAACGGCGCCATCGTCCCCGAGGAGTAATTCATAAGGGATACATAAAAAGTCCCGCAAGCTTGGCTTGCGGGACTTTTTATGCCAAAAAACCGGGGCGCTTCGGAACGCCGCCCTCTCAGGGCCTCTGCGTAACATAGAGATAATGAGGCATGTCTTTTCCGTTGTAATGCTTGGGGAAGATGGGGCCGCGCACAAAGCCGGCCCGTTCCGCAACCCTGACCGAGGCGGCGTTTGTGGTTTTGATCTGGGCGTAGACCTCCGGGAGATTTTGCCTGGTAAAAGCGTAATTCACCATGGCGGTTACGCCCTCCAGGGCATAACCCTGATGAAAGCAGCCGCGCCTGAGCATGTAGCAGACCTCGTAGGCCTCCCCTCCCCGAAGGGAAAAACGGTGAAGCCCAATTTGCCCAACGAGCTGGCCGCCCTCCTTGGCAGCGGCGGCGAAGTATCCCACACCGGCGGATTGATAGGCCGCTTGCTGGTCCTGAATCCACCGGCGAATTTGTTCGTCCGTAAACGTGTGCTCCCAGGCGTACATCACCAGCGGATCTGAGAGCATGGCTTTCAGCGCATCGAAATCCGCGTCGGTGATTTCCCGGTAGAATAATCTCGGACTTTGTATGCGATCCATAAACGCCCCCCTTCGGTTTCCAAGGGCCTCCCCCGATTCGAAAGACTCGGCAAAAGAGCGCTCAGCCGTCAATCAGCATACCCACCAGAATCCCCAGCACGGCGGCCAGGGCGGGGAGCTTGCTTTTCCAGAGGCCGGCCGCTTCGGGGAGCAGTTCGCCAAAGACGACGAACAGCATGGCCCCGGCGGCGAAGCTCAGGGTCAGCGTCAGGGCCACAGGGCCCAGGGTGCCCAGGCAATAGCCCAGGGCGGCGCCCAGTACCGTAGGGGCTCCGGAGAGCGCGGCCAGACCGGCGGCCCGCCATCTCCGCTCCCCTCCGGCCACCAAGGGCGCGGAGATGGCCATGCCCTCGGGCACGTTGTGCAGGCCGATGACAGCGGCCATGGTCCAGCCCTGACGGACGGTGCCGCCGATGAAGGACGCGCCGATGACCATGCCCTCAGGCACGTTGTGCAGGGCGATGGCGGCGGCCATCACCAGACCGGCCAGGACCAGCCCTCCGGTGGGCTTGCCGTGGTCCAGAAGGGCGTTCAGCCCGGCGGTGACGGCGCAGCCCAGAAAGACCCCGCAGGCTACCAGATGCATTGCCCCCGGGGCGGCGGCCTCGGTCAGAAGGCCGAAGCAGGACACGGAGACCATCACCCCCGCGGCAAAGCTCAGCAGCAGGCTGGCCTCCCGGCCGGAATCCCGGCGGAAGAAGGTGGCCAGCGCACCGCCCAGTCCGGTCCCGCCGACGCCGGCGGCGGCGGTGACCAGCAGTGTTTCCAATAAACCCATGAATACGTCCTCTCCTCCGGGGCGGAGAAGGGATCTTCCGCCGCCGGACTGTTTCTCTGGCGTTTGTTCCAAAACCGGCAAAGATGCCTTGAGAAGACACATCGACCGTTCTCAAACAGACGCAGGCGCTTGCTCCCGCCGGGAGAACCGGACGGGTATTTCATAACCGGTTCATCATTATATCACCCTATGCCCCGCCTGTCCAGAAGATGCTTGCCATTGGGCGGGCCGAATTTGCGGATTTCCCGGCGGGGGAGAAGGGCGGAAGACCGCCACGGAGGGTACATTTTTGAGATAAACCGGCCAAAAGGCCCTTCTCTCTGCGGGGAGCGTGTCCTATTCAGAGATTTTGTTTTGCAGGGGCCGGCCCCTTGGGCGGCCCGCTGTGAGGACCAGTTCTTGTGCCGAAAGGCCGCCGAGGGCGGCGGGCCCTACACGATGGTCCACTTTTAAAATGCGCGATAGGGCAATCCCTCTGCGGGAATCCCCTTGACTTTCGGCCCCTTCTATGCTAAACTTTCCAGGACAAAAGTTTTCCGCCGCCCTTGGAAAATGGCGGAACGTTTTCAAAATTCAATCAGATCGGAGAAGAGATTATGAAGAGAATTCAGACCCTTGAGACCCGCAGTCTCTGCGAGAGCGCCAAGAAGGGCGGCTGCGGCGAGTGCCAGACCTCCTGCCAGTCCGCTTGCAAGACCAGCTGCGGCGTCGCCAACCAGAAGTGCGAGAAGAAGTAACCAACATGCGCCGCCCGAAACCGGGCGGCGCGTTTCCGTATTCCGCGGATCGGCGGCGGTGACCGCAAAACGCGGCGCCCCATTCATCCCACAAACACAACACGATCAACCCAGGAGGATCCATGGTACATCAATACAAGCTGAACGGATACAACCTCGTTCTGGACACCTGCTCCGGCGCCATCCACGTGGTGGACGAGGTGGCCTATGACGTCATTGCCCTCTACCCGGACCACCCGGCGGAGGAGATCCTGCAAACCCTGCTGGCAAAATACCGGGACCGCCCCGATGTGACGGAGGCGGAGCTCCGGGAGTGTCTGGCCGACGTGGAGGCCCTGGCGAAGTCCGGCCGGCTCTACACCCCCGACACCTTCTCGGACATCGCCGGGACCTTTAAGGAGCGCTCCGGCGACGTGGTGAAGGCCCTCTGCCTCCACGTGGCCCACACCTGCAACCTCAACTGCTCCTATTGCTTCGCCAGCCAGGGGAAGTACCGGGGCGACCGGGCCCTGATGTCCTTTGACGTGGGAAAGCAGGCCCTGGACTTCCTTGTCGCCCACTCGGGAACCCGGACGAACCTGGAGGTGGATTTCTTCGGCGGCGAGCCCCTGATGAACTGGCAGGTGGTGAAGGACCTGGTGGCCTACGCCCGGACCCAGGAGGAACCCCATCACAAGAAATTCCGCTTTACCCTCACCACCAACGGCATGCTGGTCGACCAGGACGTCATCGACTTTGCCAACCGGGAGATGGACAACGTGGTCCTCTCCCTGGACGGGCGGAAGGAGATTCACGACGCCCTCCGGGTGGACTACGCCGGGAAGGGCAGCTATGACCGCATTGTACCCAAGTTTCAGGAGCTGGTGAAGGCCCGGGGAGGGAGCCGCTACTACATGCGGGGCACCTTCACCCACCGGAATCCGGACTTCACGAAGGACCTCTTCCACATGGCGGACCTGGGCTTTACGGAGCTCTCCATGGAGCCGGTGGTCTGCGCCCCGGGAGATCCGGCGGGGCTGACGGCGGAGGATCTGGAAATCGTGAAGGAGCAGTACGAGCTCCTGGCCGTGGAGATGCTGAAGCGCCGCAAGGAGGGCCGCCCCATCACCTTCTATCACTACATGCTGGACCTCACCGGGGGACCCTGCGTTTACAAGCGGGTCTCCGGCTGCGGCTCCGGCACGGAGTACATGGCCGTCACCCCCTGGGGGGACCTGTACCCCTGCCACCAGTTCGTGGGGGAGGAGGCGTACCGGCTGGGAGACGTGTGGAAGGGCGTGACGAACACTGCCCTCCGGGAGGAGTTCCGGTCCTGCAACGCCTACGCCCGCCCGGAGTGCGCGGACTGCTGGGCCAAGCTCTATTGCTCCGGCGGCTGTGCCGCCAACGCCTACCACGCCTCCGGGTCCATCCGGGGAATCTATGAGGCGGGCTGTGAGCTCTTCCGCAAACGGATGGAGTGCGCCATCATGATTCAGGCCGCCCTGGCGGGAGAGGACGCATGACCACCCCCATCTGGGACTTCCTGGAGCGCTACCGTCAGGCGGAGATGTACCGCCTCCACATGCCGGGGCACAAGGGCGTGACCGGACCTCTGGGCTGCGAGGTCTGGGACATCACGGAGATTGAAGGGGCGGATTCTCTCTATGAGGCCTCCGGCATCCTCGCGGAGAGCGAGGAAAACGCTGCCGCCCTCTTCGGCTCCGGGGCCACGTTCTATTCCACCGGGGGCTCCAGCCAGTGCGGAAAGGCCATGCTGCACCTGGCTCTCCAGAACCGCCCGGCGGGCACGCCGCCGGTGATTCTGGCCGCCCGGAACGTGCACAAGTCCTTTGTCCACGCCGCCGCCCTGCTGGACTTTGAACCCGTGTGGCTGTGGCCGGAGGAGGGAACCAGCTCCTCTCTCTGCGCCTGTCCCATTACGGCGGAGGGGCTGGAACGGGCTCTGGCTGCCCTGGCCGCACCCCCGGCCGCCGTCTATGTCACTAGCCCGGACTATCTGGGGAACATGGCGGACGTCTCCGCTCTGGCGGAGGTGTGCCATGCCCATCAAACGCCGCTTCTGGTAGACAATGCCCATGGGGCCTATCTGCGGTTCCTCTCCCCGTCCCTCCATCCTCTGGATCTGGGAGCGGATTTGTGCTGCGACTCCGCCCATAAGACCCTGCCGGTCCTCACCGGCGGGGCGTATCTCCACGTTGGCAAGGCCGCCCCGGCGGTGTTTCAGGAGCAGGCCCGGTCCGCCCTGTCCCTCTTCGGGTCCACCAGCCCGTCGTACCTGACCCTGGCGTCCCTGGACCTGTGCAACCGCTTTTTGGAGGAAGAAGGGCCGGAGCGCATCCGTGCCGCCGCCAGAAGAATGGCCGCGTTGAAACAGGACCTGCCCCAATGGGGCTGGTCCTTCGTGGGAACCGAGCCGTTAAAGCTCACCCTGGACGCCGCCGCCTGCGGTGTGTCCGGCTTTTCCGCGGCGGAGAACCTTCGGGTGGACGGGAGCGTCGAGCTGGAGTACGCGGACCGGGACCACGCGGTGCTGATGGCCTCCGGGGCCACGGATGAGGAGGCGTTCCGGGCGGTGGAGCAGGCGCTCCGCGCCTCGGTGCTCCGCCGGCCGGTCCCCCGCCCCGCCCTGCCCTTGGCCAAGGGGAAGCGGGTCCTGTCCGTCCGGGAGGCCCTGTTTGCCCCTCAGGAGACCGTCCCGGCGGAAGAGAGCCTGGGGCGGATCTGCGGCGCGCCCACGGTGGGCTGCCCCCCGGCGGTGCCCATCGCCGTGTCCGGGGAGCGGATCGGCCCGGCGGCGGTGTCGCTGTTCCGCTATTACGGCGTGGAGACAGTGGATGTTTTGCGAACCTAGAGGCCGAAGATTGTCATAAAGAAATCCCCGGAAGTTCCTTCCGGGGATTTCTTCGTGAACCTTTGACAATGGGCCAGGGTGTGCTATAATGAACTTGTCTCGAAGTATTTTGTAACATTCGATCCTTTTTGCGGCGAGTTGGAGTTCTGTTGAAAAGAGCTTCCCTCCCTCCAATGGCATGTACTCGTGTCTTTCCTCGCGGCGCTCTGAGGTGCCGTGAAACCGGATGAAAATCCGGTGGGCCGGCCCTCGCAACCGGCTGGGACGGACGTCTTGTGCCGCGTTTCCCCGTCTATGGGGATGGAGAACTCCCTCGCCGCCACAGGACCACCTCGGCTTCATGATGGCGTGGTTTTATCGCTTTTTCGGTTTTCGGGTTGGGAGAGAATGTAAAATAAAAGAAAATAGGTTCATTGGAGGATGCAATCATGCAAAACTATCAGAAGCTGTACACGATTATGTTTAACGCCGCCACCAACGCCCTGCGCCAGATCAAGGAGGAGGACTACGCCGCGGCCCGGGAGATTCTGGAGACGGCCCAGCGCCAGACCGAGAACATGTACATGGCTCAGGAGGAGGCCGACGAGGCCCGGGAGACCGAGGACACGCAAGGCTCCATCTGAGTTCCGAAGGGGACGCGCCCAGGCAGGGGCTTCCAGTTTTTACTATCTTTTACAAATCGGGAGGCAGGCGGCGTTTTTTATTTGACGGTTCCGAAAAACCGGAGTATAATAAAACGAAGAAGAAAGGAGGGCTCCGCCATGAAAACCATTGTCACCATTGGAAGACAGTTCGGCAGCGGCGGCAAAGAAGTCGGCATCCGCGTGGCCAAGGAGCTGGGTATTCCATTTTATGATAAGGAAATTTTGCAGGAGGCCGCCAAGAAGAGCGGCTTATGCGAAAAAATATTGGAGAATTTTGACGAGCGGCCCAAGAGTCTGCTCTATTCCATCGCGATGGATTCGTACATGTTCGCACTCCCCGGCACCGGCGTGGGAGATTCCCTGGAGCAGCAGGTCTATCTGGCCACCTTCAACACCGTTCGCCAGATCGCCAAGCAGGGCCCCTGTGTCATCATCGGACGCTGCGCGGACTATGCCCTGGCCGACGACCCCAACCATCTCAGCATCTTCATTCATGCCCCCCTGGAGGACCGGGTCCGCCGGGTGGCCAAGCGGCAGAATCTCACCCCTGAGAAGGCCAAAACCCTCATCAGCAAGACCGACAAGCGCCGGGCCTCTTACTACGAATATTACTCTTCCCAGAAATGGGGCGCTGTGGACAGCTACGATTTCTGTCTGAACAGCAGCTATCTGGGGTTGAGCGGTACTGTGGAGCTGATCCGGGCCATGGTGGAGCACAGGGAACACCCTGTCCCCAGTCCCACGGAGGCCGATCCCATGCAGCCATAAATCCGGCCCGCCCACCGAAGGCAGCTTTCGGCGGGCGGGCCTTTCAGGGGCCTGGCCCTGGATAGGCCCAGAGGTGGGGCCGCGTCTCCCTGCGCCCCGTTCACGGGTAAAAAGCAATCGTTTTGCGTGGCGAAAAAAATTTCCGAATTTTGCAAGTTAGTGCTTCCTTAACTGGAAAAAGTTTGATATAATGTCGCTTTAGTAGGAGGACTCCCGTGCCTTTTCACGCGGCAAAACGGAATTCATGGCTCCAGGGCCATGCTTGGAGGAGTTCGTATGGAAAAGATTTTGATTATTGATGACAGCGTGGTCCAGGCGAATTTTTTGAAGACCATCCTGGACAGCGAATATGATGTCAGTGTCAGCAACACCGCGGCGGACGGGCTGGAGAAAGCGAAAACCGGGGACTTTTCCCTGATTCTTCTGGACGTGATCATGCCCGATATGGACGGCTTCGCCCTGCTCAAGCGCCTGCAGGAGGAGGTCGTCGTCCAGCAGCGGTCCCCCGTCATTTTGATTACCAGCCTCAACGACATCGAAAACGAGGAACGGGGCCTGACCCTGGGAGCCGTGGACTACATCACCAAGCCCTTCCACCCCGTCATCGTCCGGGCCCGGGTACATACCCACGTCAAGCTCTATCAGTACCGGGCCCAGATTGAGCGGCAGGCCACGGTGGACCAGCTCACCGGCGTCTTCAACCGGCGGCGCTATGATACGGTCAGCGTCAAGCGCTGGCAGGACTCCATCCGCATGGGTATCCCCTTTTCCATCTGCATGTTCGATATCGATAAATTCAAGGTCTATAACGATACCTTCGGCCATCCCGCCGGGGACAAGGTGATCTCCGCCGTGGCCAACACGGCTTCCGCGTTGCTGCGCCGGGGAACGGACTTCTTTGCCCGCTATGGCGGCGAGGAATTTGTGGCCCTGATTATGGGCAGCGACGCCAAGAGCGACTATGCCCATATGCAGCGGGTCCGCCAGGCGGTGGAGGAGCTGCACATCCCCCATAATCCGGAGGTCTCCCCGTGGGTCACCGTCAGCATCGGCGGCATCACCGTGGTTCCCAAGGTGGGGGACGACTACAATACATACCTGAAGCTGGCGGACGCCATGCTCTACGACGCCAAGCGCCTGGGGCGCAACCGGGTCATTTGGACCAGCGACAAAATGGAGAACTGGAGAGAAAAATAAGCGCCCGCGCCCCCTGGGGGCACAGGCTTTGAAGGATAGGACCAGCGACGAGAAGGTGGAGTTCTTGACGTTGTTTCTATAGGATGGGAGGACCGGCTTTTGCCGGTCCTCCGCCATATTTGGGAGAGGCGCTTTGGGAGAATCCCCGGGCGCTTTTATTTGTACAGCTCCGGCTTCTCCATGGTTTCCACCTTGAAGAACTGGGAGGTGCCCCGGGAGGCGTTCATGGCGTCTCCGGCCACGCAGGCCACATACCCGTCCCAGGAGGAGGGGCCCGTAAGCTTCCCGGCATGGACGGACTCCACCCACTTGCAGAACTCGATGTCGTAAGCCTCGATGAAGCGCTCCTTCCAGTCCGTCATGATGGGCATGGACTCGGCGGGGTTCAGGGAGTCCCAGCCGGCGGGGCGGGAGCGGCGAACCACGGCGTAAGGATCCGGCAGCTTCACGGTGCCGTTCTCGCAGACCACCTCGCACTGGATGTCGTAGCCATACCCGTCGGCCACCTGGACCTCCACGTCGATGAAGCAGCCCTTCTTGGTCCGCATCAGCATGACCTGGGGGTTGTCATATCCCTTGTTGGAGTTGGCGGACTGGCGGACCTTGACGCACTGGACGTCCTCATATTCGTCGTCCAGCAGCCAGCGGCAGATATCCAGCTCGTGAATGGCCACGTTGGTGACGCCGTTCTCCGTCTTGAAGCCCGGGCCCTGGGCCACGTTGCGGTGGCAGGCCTTGATGACCAGGGGCGCGCCGATTTCGCCGGAGTCGATGATGCGCTTCATCTCCGCGTAGCCCCGGTCGTAGTGGCGCATGAAGCCCACCTGAACCAGCCGCTTGCCGATTTCCAGCTCCCGGCGGATAATCTCCTCGCAGTCCTTGCCGTTGAGGCTCAGGGGCTTCTCGCAGAAGCACCACTTCTCCTCGGCCAGGGTTTTCATCACGTAGTCATGATGAGTGGGATCGATGGAGGTAATGACCACGGCCTCCACCCCGGGGTCCTTAATCATGCCGTCGCAGTCGCTGCCGAAGGAGCGGATGCCATACTTGGCGGCGGTTTCGTCCGCGGCGGCGGCCACATAGTCGCTGACGGCCACGACGGTGGCCCCGGGGACGGTCTCGATAATGCGGCGGCAGTGGTCCTTGCCGATGGCGCCGCAGCCGATGATGCCAATTTTCAGAACCTTGTCCATGATAATCAACCTTTCCTTATATTGGATAAATCACATTGTGTTGAAATCAATGCTGCTCAACTTACTTTCCACGTCATCCAGTTTATTGCATACATCCGTAATGCTGTTGTACAGTCCACTCCCCATGATGTCGTCCATCTTCCCATTCATTTCCCTCAATTCAGCCAAAATCTCGGAAAGCAGGTCTGCTACTTGGTCCATTGCTCTGGTTCCTCCTTTTCTTCGTCTTGGCGCGCGATTAATATTTCCGGGCGTCCTTCACGTGGGCCAGGTGGTCCTGATAGGCGGCGAGATTTTCGGGACGTTCCGAGACCTCCGTGTCCCCCACCCGCCACCAGGAGCCGTAGCCGTCGGTCATGGTCTTGGGCAGAACCTTGATGTCAAAGAGGACGGGGCGGTCGTGAATTGTTTTGGCGTCCTCCAGGGCGGCCTTCAGCTCCGCCATGGTGCGGACGGAATAGCCCTTGCAGCCGTAAGCTTCCGCCACCTTGGCATAGTCAATGTTCATAAAATCGCCAAAGAGACCGTCCGCCCCCCGGAAGCGCAGCTCCGTGCAGAGGGTCTTGTTGCCGTGGCCCACCTGCAGATTGTTGATGCAGCCGAAGCTGGCATTGTCAAAGAGACAGATGTTGATCTTCTGGTGCTCCTGCATGGCGGTAATCAGCTCGCCATGGAGCATGTTGAAGCTGCCGTCGCCGCAGAAGGCGTAGACCTCGTGACCGGCTCCCACGGCCAGCTTGACGCCCAGGGCACCCGCCACCTCATAGCCCATGGTGGAGTATCCATACTCCATGTTGTAGGTGTCCTTTCCGGTGGGCCGCCACATGCGCTGCATGTCGCCGGGGAGAGAGCCCGCCGCGCCAATGGCCACGTCCCCGTCGGCCATCATGGCGTTGATGGCCCCCAGGGCGGCGGTCTGACACAGACCGGCCTCCAGGTCCTTGGCGAAGCGCTTGGCGGAGTCCGCGTTGGCATCGTTGATGATGGGAGCCCAATCGGGGGTGTGTTCAAAGGTCATGCCGTCCAGGCGCTCCAGCTCCTTCAGCCACTTGGCCTTGGCCTGGCCGGCCTCCTGTACATAGGCGTTGTTGTAGGCATAGCCCGCCAGCAGGGCCTCCAGCCGGGGCAGGGCGTCCTTGGCGTCGGCCACCACGGGAATGGCCTCCATTTTCAGGCTCTGGAACTCGGAGACATTGATATTGACAAAGACGCACTCGTCTTGGAAGAGCCACTTGGAGGCGGTGGTGAAGTCCGTGTACCGGGTGCCTACGCCAATGACCAAATCCGCCTCTTTGGCGATCTCGTTGGCCGCGGAGCAGCCTGTGACACCCACACCGCCCAGGTTCAGGGGATGGGTCCAGTCCACGGCGCTCTTGCCCGCCTGGGTTTCAGCAAAGGGAATTCCCAGGGTTTCGGCAAAGTGCAGGAATTCGGCGTGAGCCTCGGAGTACCGGACGCCGCCGCCGCAAATTAACATGGGGCGCTTGGCGGCCTTAATAGCCGCAGCAGCCTCCGCCAGGGCAGCCTCGGTGGCGGGACGGCGCTCCAGACGCCAGACGCGCTTGCGGAAGAAGGTCACGGGATAGTCATAGGCCTCGCCCTCCACGTCCTGAGGCATGGCCAAGCATACCGCGCCGGTGTTGGCGGGATCGGTGAGGGTCCGGAAAGCGGAAATACAGGCGCTCATCAGCTGCTCAGGCCGGACGATGCGGTCCCAGTAGCGGCAGACGGCCTTAAAGGCGTCGTTGGTGGAGATCGAGAGGTTGTGAACATGCTCCACCTGCTGGAGGACGGGATCCGGCTGGCGGCAGGCATAGGTGTCGCCGGGAAGCACGAGAACAGGGATGTTGTTGGCGGTGGCGGTGCCGCAGGCGGTGACCATGTTGGCGGCGCCGGGGCCCACGGAAGAGGTGACGGCGAAGATCTGCTTCCGCTTCATCTGCTTGGCAAAGGCCACAGCGGCCTGGGCCATGCCCTGTTCGTTTTTGCCCTGATAGATCTCCAGGTCATGGGCCTCCTGAGAGAGGGCCTGACCAAGGCCCACCACGTTGCCGTGACCGGGGATCATAAAAACACCCCGGACAAAGCGGCTGACTTCGCCGTCTACGTCGATGTACTGATTTTCCAGAAAGCGCACCAGTGCCTGGGCCATGGTTAAACGAATGGTGTCCATGGGAAAAACCTCCTTCAAAAAAATGTGAAAGATGAGATAGGAGAGGAGATATGAAAGCAGGGATGTTCCATCAAAAGAAAAGCGGCTGAGAGAAAAAGAATCCAGGCCGATTCGATGACCAGGCCAGCGACAGCGAAAACAGAAATACGCCAAGTCGAAAACCACCAGCCCCCGTATGACTACGCCGCGTGAGAAGTCATTCCTGTCTCCCGCCAGTCATTCAGGCGCGCCCCCGCATCGTCCCCTCGTACTTCTTTTTCTCTTTTGGACCGTGCACGGCCCGTTTTCTCTTTTTCTTCTGGCAAGAAAAAGAGAAAATGGGGGGTGCAAAGCACCAGCCATCTTCATGGCTGAATCCTCCCCCGCCCGCAAGGGCGAGAACCAGCCCCGGGCTTACAGCCCCGTATGCTCCCGAATATACCTCCGCCCCTTCATGGCGTATTCCAAGGGATTCGCCTTGGCGGGGTCCTGCTCGGCCTCCACCAGAAGCCAACCCTGATACCCCGCGTCCGACAGGACCTTGAATACCGGGTCAAAGTCCACGTCCCCGTCGCCGGGCACGGTAAACGCCCCGTTCCGCACGGACTGGAGGAAGCTCCAATGATTCTTCCGGGCCTCCTCCACCACCGGCAGGCGCATGTCCTTCAAATGAACATGCCCCACCCGGCCCACATACTTTTTCAGCATGGCCAGGGGGTCCTCCCCCGCAAAGGTAAAGTGGCCGGTGTCATAGCAGAGAAACACATACCGGGGGTCCGTGTTGGCCATCATCCGGTCGGTCTCCTGGCTGGTCTCAACCACGGTGCCCATATGGTGATGAAAGCAGAGCTTGAAGCCCCGGTCCAGAGCAAGCTTGCCAAGCTTGTTTAGCCCGTCACAAAAACGCTCCCACTCGGCGTCATCCATGACATGCTTGTGCCCGCCGGTGAGAATGGGTGTGTCCGTCTTGCCCTGAATGGAGTAACTCTGCTCGCTGACGTTGATGCGGTTGGCTCCCACAGCGGCCAGGAAGTCCAGATTGGCCAGGAAATCCTTCTCCTCCTCCTCGAAGGGCCGGGTCAGGATAAAGGAGGAATACCAGCGGCTGGCGATGCGCATGCCCCGCAGGTCCAGGGCCTTTTTCAGCTCGGCGGGATCGGAGGGGTATTTGTTTCCGATCTCGCAGCCGGTGAACCCCGCCAGGGCCATTTCGCTGACGGTTTGCTGAAAGGTGTTCTCGGCGCCCAGCTCCGGCATGTCGTCGTTGCACCAGCCGATGGGCGCGATGCCCAGGGAAACGTTCTTGGGATCAAACATGGGAAACGACCTCCTTGAAAAATTGTCGTCCTGAGGCCGGAAGTCCGGCCCCAAAGCCAGCGGGAGGCCGGGGAAAACAGCCTCCGGCCTCCGCAAGCGTTTTCGCTATTAAGAAGGTAACATTTCCCCGCTGAAAAATCAATATTTTTTCGGGGCTCCACAGAAAATTTTCCGATTTCGCCAAAGGACTTTCGGCATTTTTTACGGATTGACGGAAGGAACGACGGGAATTACGCAAACGTTCACAATCCTTCCGCCCCTCACCAGCAGTCCGTCCAGCCCGCGGTCTCCCCGTCAGTCCGGAAGGGCTCGGGAATGGCGTCGGAGGCCAGCATTTCGGCCCGAATGGCGGCGGAGAGGTCCTTGGTTTCCGGCCCGTAGGAGGCAAAGGAGGCGCTGTCCATCAGCACGGCTCCCACCCGCTGCATGTCCTCCAGATTCGCCCGCTGAATCTCCTCGGTCTGGGAGGAGCAGCAGTCCGTCAGGATGACGGTGTTGTACTCCAGGGCGATGGCGTCGTAACAGGTGGTGCGGACGCAGTTGGGGGTGGTGGTTCCCGCCAGGATGACGGTCCGTACATCCAGCCGCCGGAGGATCAGGTCCAGCTCCGTCTGGAAGAAGGCGCTCCACCGGGGCTTGATGATGGTATAGTCCCCTGGCTGGGGCCGGAGAGATTCCGGGGCCTGGGCGCTGTTGGGGCCGGTGGAGGCGGGGGCGCAGGCCCGGCCGCCGGCCTTCCAGGCGGCGTAGCGGGTGAGCTCCACGTCGCTGCCGTCGGCCCGGTAGATGCGCTTGACAAAGAAGACGGGAATACCCTTGGACCGGGCCAGGTCCAGGGCGCGGGCGCAGGCGGGAACGGTGGCCTGGGCGCCCTGAATGCAGTGGCCGCCCCGGTGGTCCACAAAGCCGTTTTCCATGTCAATCAGAATCAGGGCGGAACGGGTTGGATTGGGTCTCATAAGAAAAACTCCTCTCATAGTTTGATAGAACGGCCCGCGGCGCGCAAGGAGCCGCGTCAGCAGGTAAAGGGAAGGCCCCGGCCCGCCCGGGAGGGCCGCAGGACGCGGCGGACGGGGATGCGGACGGAAATCTGCCGGGTCTCCGCCCAGGAGGCGGGGCTCATGGAAGCGCCTCCTTTTGAAACACGTGAACCCGGAAGGAAATCCGGATCTCCAGTGTCTCCAAGGCCGCCAGGCGCTCCGATCCGGCCTTGGGGGTCTTCCAGAAATAGGGAGTCATGCGGAAGAGATTGCCGATATCCGCCCGGTCCTTCAGGGAAATCACGCCCTCCACCGGGACGATCTCCCGGTAGGTGAAGCCGGGATAGGGGGTCTCCTTCTCCTCGTTGGGATAGGGGACGTCGTAGAGAATTTCCTTCATCTCCCAGAGGTGTTCCGGGCCGGGGACCACGTAAAAGAACCACCCTCCGGGCCGCAGAACCCGCTGAAATTCCTCCAGAGCCAGCGGGGAAAAGCAATTCAGCAGCACATCCAGGCTCTCTGCCTCCAGGGGCAGGCGGTAGGAGGAGGCCACGGCGAATTCCACCTCTCGCTCCCGCCTGGCTGCGGCCCGGAGGGCAAATTTTGAAATGTCCGTTCCCGCCATTCGGGGTCTCCGCCCGGCGGCGCGAAGGGCCCGGTAAACCCCGGCGGTGTAATAGCCCTCGCCGCAGCCCGCGTCCAGAATTGCCGGGGCGTCGCTGGATATGGACAAAACCTGATAACAGATCGTATTTAACAGCTGTCTATAATACTCTTTGGACAAAAACTCCCGCCGGGCCAGCACCATGTCCCGGTCATCTCCGGGAAGGGCGGAGTGCTTCTGATTGGGGGGCAGCAGGTGGACATAGCCCTCCCGGGCCACGTCGAAGCTGTGCCCCGCCGGGCAGCGGAAAGCACCTTCCGTCCGTTCCAGGGGCGCGGCGCAGAGGGGGCATCGGAAAAGGCTCATCCTCCCTTGCCTCCCGTCACGTCGTTGATCCACCGCCCGCTCTGGACCCGCCAGAGGCAGAGGGGGAACTTCACCACGCTCTCCAGCTGGATGGCGGCGGCGATGGGCCAGCAGCCCATCTGGAACACCAGGGCCACCAGGGCTGTGACGGGAAGACAGATGAGCCACTGGGGGAGGATGTCCAGGGCGGTGGACCAGAACACGTCTCCCCCGGCCCGGAGGACGCCGACAACGGCGGAGATGGCGCAGGCGTGCAGAGGAATGGAGGCGAAGCCCATCAGGGCCAGGGCTGTGGCAATCTCGGCGGACTGGCCGAAGAGCTTGAACATGGGGAAGATCACCGGCACGAAGAGCAGGGGCACCAGGGCCATGGAGAACACCGCCAGGGCGGTTCCCACCAGCACGGAGAACCACAGCAGGGTCCGGCTCAGGGCCATGACCTTCTCCCGGCCCTGCCCCTCGCCGATGGCCTTGCCCACCATGACCGCCGTGGCGGCGCCCAGACCAAAGCAGACCACCAGGAACAGCCGGTTCAGATTTCCCATGACGGCGTTGGCCGCCAGCATCTCCACGGAATTTTCCGTGTAGCCCAGAATGACGGTGAGCAGGGAATTCCCCAGTCCCCAGATCGTCTCGTTGAGCACCACGGGAGAGGCGTATTTCACAAAGCGCCGTCCCATGTCCAGCCCCGGGCGGAAGAACAGGCCCAGGTCCAGAGGGATGCGCTTGCTTCGCAGGGCGCAGACCACGCAGATCACAAACTCGCTCATCCGGGCCAGCAGGGTGGCGATGGCGGCCCCGGCCACTCCCAGGGCGGGAAAGCCGCCGTGGCCGAAGATCAGGAGATAGTTCAGCCCGGTGTTCAGAATGGTGGAAAAGCCAAAGAGCTTCATACCAAAGGAGGGATTCTCAATGCTTCTCTGGGCGCTGGCGTAGATGGAGGAGAGCATGTTAAAAACGTAGGAGAATCCGATCACCCGGAGATAGGGTGCGCCCAGCAGGGAGAGATCGTGGCGGTTGGAGAGCCGGTCCATCACCGGCACCGGGAAGAAAAAGAAGAGCAGGGCCAGAGACAGGGTGATGCCCGTGCCGATGATGGAGGCCACCCCCAGGGCCCGGCTGACGCTCTTGGAGTCCCCCTTACCCCAATACTGGCTCACCAGGATACCCAGGCCGCTCTGGACGCCGAAAACGATGCTGATGAGCAGGAATACCGGCACGTTGGCGGTGGTGACGGCGGCCATCTCCGCGTTGCCTAAACGGGAGACCATGAAGGTATCGATGAGGCCCAGGGAAAAGGTGATGAGGTTCTGCAAGATCATGGGCAGGGAGAGCTTAAACAGGCGCTTATAAAAGCCGGGCTCACGGCGGAGAAATGCAAACATAATAACCCTTTCTATACCATGCTTCGGAGGCTTGCTCCGGGAATTTCGGGGAACGGAATCCGCTTTGGATTCTCAGAGCATCGGCATTCGCTGGTCGTGGTGCCGCCGGAGGGCTTCGGCGCAGGCATCGACGTCGCCCCGGGTGGTCTCCGGGCCAAAGCTCAGGCGGATCACTCCGGCGGCCACCCGTTTGGGCAGCTTCAGCGCGGAGACGACATGGCTGGGCTTGCCCTGGTGGCAGGCGGAACCGGCGGAAATGCAGATGCCCTGGGCGCCCAGATCGTTGACAATGTTCTGGCTGGGCCAGCCCGCCAGGGACAGGGACAAAATGTGGGGGGCCGCGTTCCGGCCGACGAGGACCATGTCCGGAATGGACAGCAGCCGCTCCTCCGCGTAGACCCGCAGATCCGCCAGATGGTCCTGGTCCCGCCGGAGGGAGTTCATGCGCAGCTCCGCCGCCTTGGCAAAGCCCGCGATCTGGGCCGTGGCCTCGGTGCCGGAGCGGAGGCCGCCCTCCTGGCCGCCGCCGCCCAGCAGGGGGCGGGGGTTCCGGAGGCGGGGGCTGATGTACAACGCGCCCACGCCCTTGGGCCCGCCGATCTTGTGGGCGGATACCGACACCAGGTCCGCTCCCAGCTCCCGGACGGAGAAGGTGGTCAGCCCCTGGACGGCGTCGGTGTGGAGCAGGGTTTTGGGATTCCGGGCGGGGAGGCCCCTGGCGATTTCGGCGATGGGGGAGACGGTTCCCAATTCGTTGTTCACCAATATGACGGAAACCAGCACCGTGTCCGGCCGGACGGCCTCCAGCACCTGGGCGGCGGAGAGGACGCCGCCCTGATCCGGGAACAGATAGGTGACCTCATAGCCCTCCTGCTCCAGCTGCTTGCAGGTTTCCAGAACGGCGCTGTGCTCCACCGCCGTGGTGACGATGTGGCGGCCCAGGTGCCGGTTCTGCCAGGCGGCGGTCCGGAGGGCCCAGTTGTCCCCCTCGGTGCCGCAGGAGGTGAAGACCAGCCGCTCCGCCGGGCAGTCCATGGCCTTGGCCACAGCGTCCCGCCAGAGGGCGATTTGTTTTTTCATATCCAGTCCCAAAGGGTACTGAGAACTGGGGTTGCCGTACTGCTCCGTCAGCACTTCATACATGGCCTGGGCTACCTCCCTGGGGACGGGGGACGTGGCGGCGTGATCCAGATAAATCATATGGAAAACTCCTTTCGTTGGGACTTGCCCAAAGTGTAAAATCCAAGTATAATAAGCATACCAAGCCATTATATAGGCAAATTTCAGAAAGTGCAAGGCCATATTCCGGGGCCTTTTCCCAGGCACGTGCCGAGGCGGAACCTCCGGCGGTTTCGCGGAAAGAGGGAGGCAAATCCCCTTGGGACCGGGACGGCGCGGCGGCCGGAACGAAAGAGAAACCGGCGGCCCCTTCGCCGGGGCGGCCCTGCGCCTCCTGCGGAGGCGCAACCCGCGCTCCCGCAGGGGATGCGGGCTTCGCTTTCCCGAAAAGGAAATTCTTGCGCCGGCGGAAAGCCTGTGCTATAATCAAACCCCGTTTTGCCCGAAGCGGGCGGGAAGACAACGTTTTTATGGAGGAACCTGCGTGAAGATTGCCATCTACACCTTGGGGTGCAAGGTAAACCAATACGAGAGCCAGGCCATGGAGCAGGAGCTCCGGGCCCGGGGCCATGAAGTCGTCCCCTTCGAGGCGGAGGCGGACGCCTATATCGTCAATACCTGTTCCGTCACCGCCGTCAGCGACCAGAAGTCCCGGCAGGTCATTCACCGGGTCCGCCGGGAGCGGCCCGGGGCCCTGGTGGCCGTGTGCGGCTGCTGGTCCCAGACCCACGCCGCCGACGCCCGGCAGATGGGAGCCGACGTGCTGGGCGGCTCCGGGGACCGAATGGGCTTCCTGAGCCTTTTGGAGCGGGCGGCGGTGGAACGGCGGCCCCTGGAGTCCATCGACCACCCCAAGGAGCGGCGGCACATGGAATGGCTTCCCGCCGGAGGGCTGGAGGGCCGGACCCGGGCGCTCTTAAAAATCGAGGACGGCTGCACCAACTTCTGTTCCTACTGCATCATCCCCCATGCCCGGGGTCCGGTGCGCTCCCTGCCCATGGGGGAGGCCGCCGTGCAGGCGGCGGAGCTCCGGGCGGCGGGCTATAAGGAGATCGTCCTTACCGGCATCGAGATTTCCTCCTGGGGCAGGGACCTTTTGGAGGGGCTCTCCCTCATCGACCTTCTGGAGGCCGTCAGCGCCGCCGCCCCCGGTGTGCGGCTCCGGCTGGGCAGCCTGGAGCCCCGGACCATTACGGAGGAATTTTGTGAGCGGGCGGCGATGCTGCCGGACCTGTGCGACCAGTTTCACCTGTCCCTGCAAAGCGGCTGCGACGCCACGCTGAAACGGATGCGCCGGAAGTATGACACCGCCCGGTATTTCCGGTCTGTGGAGCTTTTAAAGAAGACCTTCCGCCACCCGGCGGTTACCACGGACCTCATCACCGGCTTCCCGGAGGAGACGGAGGAGGAATTTCAGCAGACCCTAGGGTTCATTCAAGCCTGCGGCTTTGCCCGGATGCACATTTTCCCCTACTCCGAGCGCCCCGGCACCCCGGCGGCGGAGATGGAGCAGGTGCCGAAGGCCCTCCGGACAGAACGGGCCCGCATGGCGGCGGAGGTTGCCGCCGCCATGCGCCAGACCTATCTGGAGGAGTGCGTGGGCCGGACGGAGGAGGTGCTCTTCGAGCAGCCCGCCGGAAGGGACGGCCTCTTCCTGGGCCACGGGACGAACTACGCCGAGGTGCTGGCGGAGGGAACGGAGCTGCACAATCAGCTGCGCCGGGTGCGGATTACCGGTGTGGAGGACGGCGCGCTGCGGGGAACGATCATAGAGGAGTGATGATTGGATGCGAAGCCACTTTTTTGCGTACATTTCCCGGATGCGGTTCATCCAGCGCTGGGCGCTGATGCGGAACACGGCGCCGGAAAATGTCCAGGAGCACAGCCACCAGGCCGCCGTTCTGGCCCACGCTCTGGCGGTGATCCGGCGGGAGAAGTTCGGCGGGACGGTGGACCCCGGCCTGGTGGCCGCCGCCGCGCTGTACCATGACGCCAGTGAAATCCTCACCGGCGACATGCCCACCCCCATCAAGTACGACAACCCCGCCATCCGCAGCGCCTATAAGCACATTGAAACCGTGGCCGAGGGGAAGCTTCTGGCCATGCTGCCGGAGGAGCTCCGGGGCGCCTACGCCCCGGTGCTCACCGACGTGGACCCGGAGGTGGAGCGCCTGGTGAAGGCGGCGGACAAGCTCTCGGCCTATGTCAAGTGCGTCGAGGAGCTGAAGGCGGGAAACACCGAGTTCCGGGAGGCCGCCGCCCAGACCCGCCGGGCCCTGGAGGCCTTTGGCCTGCCGGAGGTGGACTATTTTATGGCCACCTTCCTGGAGAGCTTTTCCCTGACCTTGGATGAATTGAAATAAACGGGAACTTTTTCCGCTTCCCCAGCGTCTAAATTTACAACTTGATTCGTTGGAGGGATTGTCATGAAACGTCTTCTTTCTCTGGCCGTGGCCGCCGCGCTGCTGGCGGCGCTGACCCTGCCCGCCGCCGCCGCGGAGACCAAGGATGCCCGCCTGGCCCAGGTCACCCAGGCGGTGAAGGACACCCTGGGCCTGGACACCGGCGGGTACGAGACCTTCCGCGGCGGACTGTCCGAGGATTTGGTCCCCGTCTGGGACCTGAGCTGGCAGGGGGAGGCCCGTTCCCTCTCCGTCAGCGCCCTGGAGGACGGCACCGTGGCCAGCCTCTACCGCTGGGAGCGGGACTCCAGCTCCGCCAGCACCTGGCGGGACGTGTTCCCCACCTTCCCTGAGAACGCCGGGGCGGAGGACCGGGCCCTGGCGGAGGCGTTCCTCTCCCGGGTTCTTCGGGAGGGAGAGACTGTGGAACTGAAAGACCCTGAGGGCGGGGAGGCGCTGGGAGCCTCGGAGAGCGCCTGGAGCGGGACCGTCCTCTTAAATGGCCTGCCCTCGCCCCTGCGCTATTCCATCCGGGTGGAGAACGGCTGGGTGGAGCAGTTCAGCCGGGATCTGCCGGAGACCACAGGTGTCGGCGGCGTGCCCTCTCCCGAGGCCTCCGCTGACATGGCCAAGGTCCGGGAGGACCTGAACGGAGCCCTGGAACTCCAGCTGGAGTACGTCCGGGAGCGCGCCGGGAGCGCGAAAGCCGTCCTGCGCTATCTGCCCGCCCAAGGGGCCCATGCGTTCCTGGCGGACGCCAAGACCGGGGACCTGCTGGATCTGACGGAGCTGGAGGAGCTGCTGCGCCAAGGCGCGAGGATGCCCGCCGGCGACAGCGGCGCGGGGGCGGCCCCCACCGCCAAGAACATGGCCGCCGATGAGGCGGGCCTGACCAAGGTGGAGCAGGAGGGCGTTCAGCAGATGGAGGGGGTCCTCTCCAAGGAGGAGCTGGACAAGGCTCTCCGGGCCGAGAGCGCCTATGGCCTCCGGGGCTATGCCCTGATTTCCTCTTCTTATGAGACCGTCCCCGGAGAGGAGGGCCGGGAGCCCCGGGTGCAGTGCACCCTGCGCTACGCCCGGACGGACGCCGGGGAGCGGCTCACCCGGAACATCACTGTGGACGCCAAAACCGGAGCGGTGGAAAGCGTCTGGTCCTCCGCCCCCTATGGCCGGGAGAAGGCTGTCTCCGAGGAGGCGGCTTTGGAAAAGGCCCAGGCCTTTTTGAAGACCTGGCGCCCGGACTGGGACCTGACCCTCTATCAAACGGACCGTGAGGTCATGCCCTGGCGGATGGAGAGCCAGCCCTACTGGCAGTTCACCTTTGCCCAAGCGGTAAACGGCCTGCCCTTCCGGGACAACGCCGTCCATGTGGGCATCGACGGCGCCGATGGGTCCGTTTACTCCCTCTCCCACAGCTGGGACGAAGACGTGACCTTTGACGACGCCAACGGCCTGGTCTCCATGGAGACGGCCCGGACCGCCTGGGTGGGGACCTATGAGGCGGTGACGGCCTATCGGAACGTCCCCCAGAAGCTCGTAAAGGCCGACCCCGCCCAAGCCGCCCTGCTGAGCCAGGGGATGGAGTATGCCTATGCCCTTCGCCTGACGGTGGGCCTGGAGCGGGAGGACCGCTTCGAGGGCGTGGACGCCAAGACCGGGAAGCTTGTCCCGGAGGAGCGGGGGACCACCCGGGAACCCCTGGCCTACAAGGACCTGGCGGGGAGCACCGCCAAGGCGGACATTGAAAAGCTGGCGGGCTACGGCGTGGGCTACGCCACGGAGACCTTCCGCCCCGGAAAGACCGTGACCCAGTGGGAGCTGGTGGCCCTGCTCTACAGCCTCCAGGGCCCGGCCCTGAACCCCGACGGCGGGGACCGCGGGGAGCGGGACAACGCCTATTTCAACGCCTACCGCATGGGAGCCCTCAAGGCCTCCGACCGGGACGACAGCGCCGTCCTGACCCGGGGAGAGGTGGTGCGGATGCTGCTGGACGCCGCGGGTTACGGTCCCGCCGCCCGGCTCCGGGGAATTTACGCCTGCACCTATTCCGACAAGGAAGCCATCCCCGCCGAGGGCCTGGGCTACGCGGCCATCGCCCAGGGCCTGGGCATGACCGGGGATTTCTACGCCGGAACCCGGTCCGCCACCCGGGGAGAGGCCGCCTCCATGGTCTGCCGTCTGCTGGAGCGGGCGATTTGAGCGGAAAACTTCGAATTGAAAACGAGAGAAACCCCTGATCGATTTCTCTCGCAGCTCTTTTCCGTTCCGTCCTCTTTCGGATGGTGATTTTGATAAGCGAAGGGACTGCCGGCCGGCAGTCCCTTTTGCTTGTGTTACGACATGCTAAGACTCAAAATGCCCGTCAGCGTGTCCAAAGCTTCCCCAGCGTCGCCGCCCTCGGCGGTGATCTCCACGGCGCCGCCCTCCCGCATCAAAGAGAGGAACCCCAAAAGGCTCTTGCCGTTGACACTGTGACCGTCCCGGGTGATGGATATCTGGCAGGAAAAGCTGCTGGCCGCCTTGATGAAAGCGGTGGCCATGTGGTCCAGCTGCTCTTCGGGAATCGTGACTTCAGCCGTGCGTTTCATGTGCCCACTCCATTCCATGAAATAATTGGAGTTAGTATAGCACGCTTCTACTTCCATGCCAATTTTTATTAAACAAGTTTTAGGGGGCGGAACGCATTTTCGTCGCCTCCGCAAAAAAACGCCGGGGCTGGTCCACGGAAATTGTAAGAATTTCTTAAGGATTTTGTCCGCCTGTTCGTAAGATTTTCCTGCTACGCTAAAGTCAGCTTCCGGGAGCTGAGAAAAAAGGGGCGGGCCGTCCGTTCGATAGTGGGAAACGCTTGCGGGCGAAGGCGCAGGGGCTGGAGGCGGACTGCCTCCCCGCAAAACTGCGATCTTCGCTTTTCGCCCGGTTTTCCTGTATTTGGAACGAGGGCCTTTGCGCCCCGAAAAAAGGAGACGATTTTATGAAACGCATATGGTTTTCCGTGCTGCTGGCCCTTGCCCTGCTGCTGTCCGCCTGCGCCGCCCCGGCGGCGGAACCGGAGAAGGAGAGCCAATGGGACCCCGCCCTGGCCCATGCCCTGGGATTGACCCAGGAGCAGCGGCTGGAGGACTACGACTATTTTGTCAAGACCTTAAAAGACAGCTATCTCTGCCTGGGCCTCCGGGACCGGGAGAACCCGGAAGAGCCGGCGGAGAACATCTTCCAGAAGTACCGGGAGCTGATTCTGGAGAGCGACAGCGACCAGGCCTTTTACACCGCCCTCTATAGCTCCTGGTACAGGCTTGGGAGCTACGGGCACTTCTGGATAATTGAGCCCGAGGCCTACGCGGACATGCTGGACTGGTGCGAAACCCAGGATACGGAGGGCCGGGAGCAGTGGAAGGCCGCCATTGAGGCGTCGGAGGAGAGCTACGAAAAGCTGAGAGCTCTGCTGGATGCCCTGGGTGAGGAGGACGTTGGCTCCTGGAGCGCCGGAGAGGCCGGGGAGAATCTCCATACCCTCCTTCTGCCGGAGGCCGGCGTGGCCTATTTGAAGGTGGATAATTTTCTGACGGACTACGATCCCGATTATCAGCAAGAGGCGGAGGCCATCCGGGCCTTCTACGACGCCGCCGGGGACTGCGCGGATCTCATCATCGACCTGACGGACAACAGCGGCGGCAACGAGGGTTATTGGCAGAACCTGCTGGCCGCTCCCCTGACGGACGTGCCCCTGTCCTGTACGAACTACGCCCTCCTGGCGGACAGCGCGAACAACCGGCCTTATATCGACAATGTCTTCGCTCCCTCAGACCTCCACCCGATTTCGGAGCTGCCGGATCTCCCCCGGTTGGAGCGGCAGGGCCTGGAGGCCGCCACCCACTTTGTGGAGAGCGCCCTCCGGGTGGAGCCGGCGGCGGAGCGGGCGGCTTTTCATGGCCGGGTGTGGCTGCTGGTGGGTCCGGCGGTGTATTCCGCCAGCGAGTCCTTCGCGGTGTTCTGCCAGGCCACAGGCTTCGCCACCCTGGTGGGCAGCCAGACCGGCGGGGACGGCATCGGGGCCCTGGACCCCATTCTGATGCGCCTGCCCAACAGCGGCATTCTGATTCAGTTTACCATGATGTACGGCCTGAACCCTGACGGCTCCAGCAGCGAGGAGGCGGGGACGGCGCCGGATATCCTCTCCCCGGCGGGGGAACCCGCCCTGGTGACGGCCCTCCGCGCGATTCGGGAAGGGGAGGACTGAGGGGCACGTTTTCCGTCTGAAAACCGCCGCGTATCAAACTCCCGGCCCTCCGGACTTCCGGGGACCGGGAGTTTACCGTCACGAGGTCCCCCGGCAAGCCCTTTCATGGTTCCTGTTTAACTGCGATAACGAGAAACCGCACACCGAAGGGTCCCCTTTTCCAAACCAACCCTTGCAAAAACAAAAAAATATGGTATAATATATCATCCATTGAAAAACAGGAAATCAGGTGAACGTTATGAGTTACACAAAAATCGCGGCGGTTTTCGCCGACAGGGACCGTCTCGCCGGCCAGACCGTCACCGTGGGCGGCTGGGCCCGGACCATCCGGGACATGAAGAACTTTGGCTTCGTCGAGCTGAACGACGGCTCCTGCCTCAAGAACCTCCAGGTGGTCATGGAGGCCGGAGCCCTGGAGAACTATAAGGACATCGCCGCCCAGAATGTGGGCGCGGCTCTCATTGTCACCGGTGTCGTGACCCTTACCCCCGAGGCGAAACAGCCTCTGGAGCTGAAAGCCACGAAAATCGAGGTGGAGGGGGTCTCCACGCCGGACTATCCCCTCCAGAAAAAGCGGCACAGCGTGGAGTTTCTGCGGACCATTCAGCACCTGCGGCCCCGGACGAACCTCTTCTCCGCGGCCTTCCGGGTGCGCAGCGCCGCCGCCTTTGCCATTCATGAGTTCTTCCAGAGTCAGGGCTTTGTGTACGTCCACACCCCCATCATCACCGCCAGCGACTGCGAGGGCGCGGGGGAGATGTTCCGGGTCACCACCCTGGACCCGGAGAATCCGCCCCGGACCGAGGATGGGAAGATCGACTTTTCCCAGGACTTCTTTGGAAAGCCCGCCAATCTCACGGTCTCCGGCCAGCTGAACGCGGAGAACTTCGCTATGGCCTTTGGGGACGTGTACACGTTTGGGCCCACCTTCCGGGCGGAGAACTCCAACACCCAGCGCCACGCCGCCGAGTTCTGGATGATCGAGCCGGAGATGGCCTTCTGCGACCTGGCGGGGGACATGGACATTGCCGAGGGCATGATTAAGTATGTGATTAAGAAGGTAATGGAGCGCTGCCCGGACGAGATTGAGTTCTTCAACAGCTTTGTAGACAAGGGCCTCAAGGAGCGGCTGGAGCATGTGGCCACTTCCGACTTTGGCCGGGTGAGCTACACGGAGGCCGTGGAGATTCTGGAGAAGAACAACGATCAATTTGACTACAAGGTGTTCTGGGGCTGCGACCTCCAGACGGAGCACGAGCGGTATCTCACGGAGAAGGTTTTCAAGCGCCCGGTGTTTGTGACGGATTATCCCAAGGAGATCAAGGCGTTCTACATGCGTCTGAACGACGACGGGAAGACCGTGGCCGCGGCGGACTGCCTGGTTCCCGGGATCGGGGAGATCATCGGCGGAAGCCAGCGTGAGGAGCGGCTGGAGGTTCTGGAATCCCGTATTCGGGAGCTGGATATGGATCCCGAGAGCTATTGGTGGTACTGCGACCTGCGGAGGTATGGTACTTGCCGCCACGCGGGCTTTGGACTGGGGTTTGAGCGGCTGGTGATGTATCTCACGGGAGTGAGTAATATTCGGGACGTGCTGCCCCATCCCCGTACCGTGGGGAGCGCGGATTTTTAAGCGTGCGCTTGGTAATATGAAAAGCTCCCCCGAAGGGTGGCACTTCGTAAAGAAGTGCCACCCTTCGGGCTACCTGTAAAGAAATCTCTCTATATGGGACGGCTATGCCGTCCTTTTCTTGCGCTTCTGCATAGCCTGATAGTAGGCCATATATTCCCGTTCCAGCGTTTCCGGCTCCGGCGCTGTCCAAAGACCGATGGTGCTGTAGTAGATGTCCACCCGCTGATGCCGCTTGCCGTCTACTTTCTCCGGCTTGGATACCACGATCTTGCCAATGAACTCGTGGACGATTTCAGGCGTCAACTCCGTCAGCCGGGTCACCTGTCTGGCCCGCTGGATGAATTTCTGCAAATCATCGGCTTTGTCAGCGGTGGCGTTCAAGCCGTCCTCCAACGCTGGAATATCCGCTTTCAACTGCCGCTGTTCATTTTCCAGCGATACCGTCAGCGTAGCGAAACGTTCCTCGGACAACAGGCCCTTGGTCATGTCCTCATAGCTTTTCTGAATAAGCTGGTCAATCTCCGCTACCCGCTGTTTGGCCCTGTCCAACTCCCGGCGCTTGGTGGTCAACTCTTTCTTCTCTTGCAGGCCAAACCGCTCCATCTGCTCTTGGGCAAACCGCTTTTCATAGACCTGGATGTACCACAACAGCCTTTGCAGGCCCTCCAACACCAACTGCCCCACAACGCTCTCCCTGATATAGTGAGCGGAGCATACGTTGGAATTTTTGCGGTAGCTGGAACAGAAGAAATAGGCTTGTGGCTGTTTACTGCTCTTGCTGCTTGCATAATACAGTTTTTCACCGCAATCAGCACAATAGAGAAACCCAGAGAACATACTTACGATGCCGGTACGGTCTGGTCTGCGGCGGTGTTGACGGAGGTTTTGGACAAGGGCAAAGGTTTCCCGATCAATGATGGCGGGGTGGGTGTCAGAAAATACTTTCCAATCCTCCTGCGGCCTGTCCAACTGCTTTTTCTGCTTGAAAGACTGGCGGCAGGTACGGAAATTGACAGTATCGCCTACATACTCCTGCCTGTCCAGAATGCCCGCCACTGTGCCGGAACTCCAGTTACAGGGGTGTGCAGGAGGTTTGGTCGGACAATTGATACCCACGCTTTGAAAATACTCGCTGGGAGTCATCACGCCCTCAGAGCGTAGTTTCTTGGCGATTTGAGTAGGCCCCAGGCCGCTGATCGACAACTGGAAGATTTGCCGCACTACCTTCGCCGCTGGCTCGTCTACGATCCAATGGTTTTTGTCCTCCGGGGCTTTCTTGTACCCGTAGGGGGCGCTGGTGGTCAGCGGTATCCCGGCGTTGCCACGGCTCTGCATGACACGGCGTACTTTGTCGCTCGTATTTTTTGCGTGCCATTCATTGAACAAATCCTGCATGGGAACGATGTCGCTGACCCTGTTGGCGGTGTCGATGTTGTCCATGATGGCGATATAGCGGATATTCAGCCGGACAAAATCTTCTTCCAGGAGCTGCCCCACCACAAGGCGGTTGCAGCCCAGCCGGGAGTGGTCTTTGACCACCAAATTTGCCACAAGCCCCTGCTCGGCCAACTCCATGATTTCCATGAAGGCCGGCCTTGCGAACGTAACCCCCGAGTATCCGTCGTCGAACATAAAGCGGGGGTTTGGCAAGTGGTTGTCTGCGGCGAACTTCTCTAAAATAGCCCTTTGAGATGTATTGTGTAAAGGATGGTTTCACCATCCAAATACACATTGGCTGATGGTTCATTTGTGGCAAAATGACACAGGCTGGAAAGGCGGTGATCAACCAGCAGGAGGGAACCGAAGCGGGAGCGTCCGGGGGTGACCTGGGCGCTCCGTTCTCTTTGCCGACCCTCTCGAAGAGCGCACTTACCCACCACCCGCAAGCGGGTGGTGGTACTGCCTGCGGCAGTCGTGCGCTCTCC
>CAJTFN010000001.1 GCA_910575815.1 Oscillospiraceae bacterium | reverse complement strand
GGCAGGACCGGCAAACAGTAATTAGAAGCGGAAAAAGGTGTAGGAGTGTCGTTTATTCCTTGACTACTCCTACACCTTGACCGTTTAGGCCTTGGAAATACGGGACTTTATGCTTCTATTATAAATGAAAGTCTGTTGCAATTTCTGGATAAGCCCTCACTTCTCCATCGTTACCTTGCTTTACACGCATATTCCTACGGCAGTTCTTCGAATCCACAAAGATGACGCAATGGTGAGCGATGTTGTATACCTTTGGCGGATCAGTTCCTCGCAGGCCCTATCGTCGAATTCCGCATTCATATCATTTTCCCATTGGCAGATAAATTCCAATATTCCAAGTAAATTTAATGTATTTATAAATTATGTATTAAGAATAATTGTCTCATGGTTATTAAAGATTTCATATTGTTCCCTTTGACCTATATTTTTATCTGTTTATAGCTTAAACAGTTTATCACAAGCGTTCTTTGAAGAACTACTGATCCTCAATATTTTTCGTTATTTAAAATCTTCTTCAAAGACTCCCTGCTCCATACCACTTTTCCTCTAGGAGATAGGATTTCCCGATCCTGCAAATTGCCAGTTAGGGTTTGCATTGATTTGTTCTTCGTAGTATCGCTCTTGTGCGGTCAAGCCGTCTAATTGATTCTGAGCTTTCGTGCTGAAACGGCAGTAAGCGGCCACTTTCTTTAAAGATAGCTCTTTTTTTGAGGAGGAATCTCTCGAACAGTAGCCACGGTTTCAGCCCCTAACCGCTCATCTGCTGGCAGCTCGACTTTTGCTCCTTTTCTGTTTTTCCTGTTGTACAGCGTTAAAGAGCTTATGAGAGATGATTGCTGGGTGATGAGCTCTCATGAGGACCTGTTTTCTGGTATCATAAGATTTTACCTGAATACCAGCAATCACATTGGTTTTGCCTAAAACAACATCACCCACATATTTTTCGTTATTCAAGAGCTTCGAGATTGTCTCACGGCTCCATGTGGCTTTGCCGGTAGGGGAGGAGATACCCATGCGAGCTAATGTGTCAGAAATCTTCCCAAGACTGTTGCCGCTCATGAACTGACGAAAGATAAAGGTTACAACCTTTGCTTCTGCGGAATCAATCACAAGCTCTCCGGACTGGGTAATTTTATAGCCATAGTAGGCAGTTGACGCCTTGGCAAAGGTCCCACTCTGAAAACTCTTTTGGAGTCCAGCTCGAATTTGCTCACCTTTTGTCATTTCCATGGTAACATATTCCTTTCCAGATTTCAATTCCAAATAACAAAGGCACAGCCCGAAGGCTGTGCCAAATCCATGAGATTAATAGTAATGGCGGAAGGTTCGAGTCCCTCTAAATTCATTTCAATATTTTGAACGTGCTAAAAAGTTAAAGAAAAGTTGACAAACTCGTGAAACCTATCACTTTTAGGCTTCAGAGTTTGTCAACTTATCATGGTGGAGACTACTGGACTCGAACCAGTGGCCTCATGCGTGTGAAGCATGCGCTCTAACCAGCTGAGCTAAGCCTCCAAATGAACTATGGACTTGTCTTACCCATAAGGCACCGTGCCTTACGGCACCTTATGGGATGGTGACCCGTACGGGATTCGAACCCATGTTACAGCCGTGAAAGGGCCGTGTCTTAACCACTTGACCAACGGGCCATCGTCGGAGCGAAATCGGTTCCGCTCCGTTTCCGCCTCCGGCGAAAACTGTGCTCCACTTCTTTGCCCCTCCTCTTCCTCAAAAACCTGCGGATTTTTAAGGAGCTACGAGGATAGAGACGTTGGGACGGAGCTTCCATGAAGCGCCGTTGGGCGCTTCATGGAAATCTGGTAGCGGCACCTGGATTTGAACCGGGGACACTGCGGGTATGAACCGCATGCTCTAGCCAACTGAGCTATGCCGCCATGTCTGCCATCCGTAACGGACAAATGATACTATAGCAGAAGCACCCCGGTTTTGTCAAGCCTTTCTTTGACTTTTCTGAAAAATTTTTTCTTTGTTTCGACGGCTTCCTTATAGACGGACTCTACATGACGAATTCTGTGTCCCCATGATTTGAAATCAATCTGCAAACTTTTAAAATTTCCCCTTGACTCTCCCCCGGGGGGAGGGCTTATCCTGTTCCTGAGCTCACCATTCACAACGTTGTGGAGGAACCCCTATGTTAAAGATCGGCGAATTTTCAAAACTCTCCAGAGTCAGCGTCCGCACCCTGCGCCGTTACGACGAGGCGGGGCTGCTGACCCCAGTCTCCATCGACCCCTTCACCGGCTACCGCTATTACAGCGAACGTCAGCTTCCGATCGCCAACCGCATCCGGGCCCTCCGGGACATGGGGTTCCCCCTGGCCGCCGTGCGGGAGGTACTGGACTGCTACGACGACCCCGGAACGCTGGAACGCTGTCTGCTGCTCCGGCGGGCGGAGGCCCGGGAGATCATGGAGGAGGCGGAACGGCGGCTTCGGCTGCTGGACACGGCCCTGGAACGGCTGAGAAAGGACAAGGACACCATGAAATACGATGTGACCATCAAAACCCTGCCGGAGCGGCAGGTCGCCAGCGTACGGCAGATTCTCCCCTCCTATGATCGCGAGGGAGACCTGTGGGGCATTTATTGCCAGGAAACCGCCCGGATGAACATCCAGGACGGGGACCCGGCCCTTTGCACCGCCGTATACCACGATGGCGAGTTCAAGGAACAGGACGTGGATGTGGAGATTCAAAAAAGCGTGGTGGGAACCTACCCGGACACAGAACGCGTGAAGTTCAAAATCGTTCCGGCGGTACAGGTGGCCTCCGCCACCTTCCGGGGGAGCTATGAACAGTTCAACGCGGTGAACGAGGCCGTGGCCGCCTGGGTGGCGGACAACGGCTGGACCTTGGCCGGCTGTGCGTTCTTCATCTACCACGTCAGCCCCCACGACACCCGGAATCCCGACGAGTTCGTCACCGAGGTGTGCTATCCGGTGAAGCGGAAATAACGGCCTGCTTCTTTCGCTTGCGGCGCCGGAGGAAGGACGCCCCCACATACACGGCGGAGTAGGTCAGAGAGAGCCAGCGGGCAAGCAGGACTTCCCTGCGCAGAGCGTCCAGGTGGCTTTGTAAATCCGTGCCGGGAGGGACGAACTGTATTTCGAATTGATGGAAGAAGAAGCGTGTTACGGGCTTTTCCAGCACGGCGTAAACATGGCGGCGGACCGTCTCCTGGTTCTCCACAGCCTGCTTCGCAGACAAGCGGCCAAGGTACTGCATTTTGAATTCCAGCCCACTCCCATCCGCCGCGCGGTAGATCACGTACCGCCGTGTGCGCCGTGACCGTTCGACCCGCGAGGATACCTGGCTGGCGACAAATTCGTGTTCCCCTAAATCCTCGTATCCCCCGGCGGTAAACCAGGAATCCGGTAATACGGAAAGGAGAATTGCCAGGGGAAAAAACATTCCGTAAAACAAAACGGCCATGATCGTGGGCAGATTGAACCGGCGCTTCGGCTTTGTCCCGTCATGCTGTTTCACAAACCCCCTCCTCTCATACCGGCGGTGCACAGCGGCGGCGCATGGACCCTTTCCATGCGCCGCCGCTTTCGTTTACCGGATGAACTGAATATTCGCGTCCACGTTGCCACCAATGCCGGCGATGGAGCACTTGCTGGAGAACTGCCAGTAATCCGGCTGGTAATAGAGCGTGGGGCAGAGCTTCTCCGAGGAATCGCTCTTATATTCCGGGAACCAGCAGAGATAAGGCGCGACAGCCCCCTGGTCGTACTTCATATAGGCGACGTAGGTGCTCTGATAAATCATGGGTGTATAACCCGCCTCCTGAATTCGCTTGCAGAAGGCGATGGCGCAGGCGGTGGCCATCTCCGGCGCGATGCCGTAGACCCGGTAAGAGTCGTTGCCCATCTCCCAGTCATACGCCACAGGGCCGTTGATGTTCAGGCTCCGGAGACGCTCGATGACGAAGTCCGCTTCCTCAATCGCCTCCTCCACAGTGATGGCCTGAGAGAAGAAGTACACGCCGGTCTCAATTCCGGCGTTCATGGCCCCCTCGATGTTCTGGCGGTAGAAGGCGTCCTCCGCCAGCTTACCGGAGGAATAGCCCCGGAGGCCCACCCGGACAAAGGCGAACTCCACGCCGTCGTTCCGGACGGCCCGCCAGTCGATGGTCTCGTTTTCACTGGCCCGGTTCTGGTAGGCCGACACGTCGATGCCAAAGCGGGTGCGGAATTGGCTGCCGGTGTAGACCAGCCGGTCCCCGGACCAGACGAAATCGCCGTGAGCCAGTTGACTTCTCTCCGTCCCCGCGTAGACGGGAATCTGCCGCCCATCGTACTCCACGGTTTCACCGGTAAGAAGTCCCGGCGTATAGACCTCGCTGGGCTGAATACCGGGCCCGGCGGGCTGCTCCGGGGTCACTGGGTCACTGGGGGCCGACGGAGACGGCACCACCACGATGCCCCAGTTAAAATCGTCTCCAAGATCCGGCGTCTCCGGCTCCGGGGCGGGATTGGGCTCCGCCGGCACAACAGGGTTTTCCGGCGGGTTGATTATCTGAGGGGTGACGGAGCTGAAATTTCGAATCTCCCCGGCCACCGTCACATGGTCCAGGGTAACGGCCCCGGTGACGCCGGGGGCAATCAGCAAGTCCCCGGTAACTGTCATATTGGACAGCGCCGCGCCTCCGGCGGCATTGATCAGGAGACTGCCCTCCACATTGCTGGAATAATCCCCGCTGGTTTGTATCAGAACCTGGATCATGTTGTTCAGCAGGTTCACCAGCTCCGCCCGGGTCAGCGGCTCCGCGGGACGAAAGCCACCCTCCACCGCGTCGGTGATCCAGCCTCGGGCGGTGAGTTCCGCGATGTAAGGCCGGGCGTAATTCGCCACGCTGGCCTCGTCGTGATATGGAAGGGCGTCCTCGCTCCCGCCCAGCTGGAAGGCGCGGGCCACCATGGTCATGGCCTGCTGGCGGGTGATGCTGTCCCCCGGCAGGGCTTTGCCCTCGCTGCCCAGGTACACTCCGGCGGCGTTGAGCTTCAAAATCGAGTCCTCCCACCGGCTGTCCCCGGTGTCGGAAAAGGTTCCAACGGGGGCGGCGGACTGGAACAGGAGGAAGCGGTCCAAGATTCCGGCGAAAGCTCCCCGGGTAATGGAGTCGTCCGGCCGGAAGGACCCGTCTTCATAGCCCTGGAGCACGCCGTATTCCTGGCTCCACTTGTTGACGGCGGCCTCGGCCCAGTGGCCGCCGGTGTCGGTAAAGGCCAGGGCGGGAGTGAGCATCAGAGCCCCGGCCAGGAAGCCGGAAAGAAGGCGTTTCGGCAGTCGAATGTGAGGCATGGCAGTTTCCTTTCGTCGGTTTTTGTCGAAATGGTATGCAAGAACTCGTCTCCATCACCGGCGGATACCGCCTCCTGGTTCCCCCTGCCCGAACCTCCCGGCGGCGCAGGCCGCGCAGCTGGGAGCTCCGTCCAGATCGGGGGAATAAGCTGGTCCGATATTTCCGGCGATGAAGACAAACAGCCGCCGCCCACCGGGGCCGCGGCAGAGGGTCCTCGCTGATAATCGCTTATTATAGCGTAAAACCGTCCTCCGGTCAATATTTTGGTGCGGATTTCCAAAAACAGGTCTTCTTCAGGCCACCGGAGGAAGACAAATCCCGGTCGTCCCCCCCCCGTCCCGCCCCACGTCTTCCAAAGAGGTCATTCCATGTAGGGACGGACCTGTGTGTCCGCCCGTCTTACCCCCTCGTCAGAACCCGGCAAATGCACGGACTTCCTCTGAAAAACCAATCTTCGATTTCGCCGTTTCCCGGTTTTCCCTCTCTTCGCAAATCGGCTCCCCGCCTCAAGGCGGGGAGCCGGTTGTCTTTCGGAGTCCGGGCGGGTCTTCCCTACACCGCCTTCGCCTCCTGCGTCTCCTCCTCCGGCAGGGCCGGCGGGGTATCCGGCGTCTTCCAATGCCAGCTGGTTTTTTGGAACAGAGGCTCGCAGACGCAGAGGATCGCGGGCATCAGGAAGATGCTCACCAGGGCGGAAATGCACGCGCCCCGGGCCAGCATGACGCAGATGGCCCCAATCAGATCGATGGAGGAAACGAAGGAAACCCCCAGCGTGGCGCAGAACAGCACCAGGGCGCTGGTGACGATGGAGGCGTCGGAGGACAAGGCGGCAATCCGGATGGCCTCCTTCCGGTCCAGCCCCCGTTTCAGCTCCTCCTGGAAGCGGGAGGTCATCAGGATCGCGTAGTCCACCGTAGCTCCCAGCTGAACGCAGCTGATGATGGTCGGGGCGATAAAGGGAATCTCCGTGCCGGTGAAATAGCAGACGCCCTGATTGATGAAAATGGCCAACTCAATGGTCGCCACCAGCACCAGCGGAACGGAAATGGATTTGAAGACAAAGGCGATGATGAGGAAAATCGCTGCGATGGAGATGTAATTCGTCACCTGAAAGTCCACCGCCGAGGTATCGATCAAATCCCGGTACATCGCGCCCTCGCCGGTGATCATGGCGCCGGGATCGTAGCTGTGGAGAATTTCATTCATGGCGTCCAGCTGATCCGAGACCTCCTGGGTGGCCGGGGCATAGCTGGAGTTGATCATCATCAGCTGCCACCCCTCCTGCCGGAGCATGTTTTTCAAATCCTCCGGGATGAAGAAATCCGGGATTCCGGAGCCCAGCATCTTGTGGAAGGACACCACGGAGGTGATTCCCGGTACCTCCTCCATGCGCCGCTCCAGTTCCCCCATATCCACAGCGCTCATGTCGTCCCGCAGAACCGCGAAGTGGCTGGTGGCCATGTCGAAGTCGTCCTTCAGTTTCTCGTTGCTGACAATGGAGGGCAGGTCCCGGGGCAGGGACTCATCCAGCTTGTAGTAAATGCCGGCGTGCCTCTGGGCGTAGACCGCAGGGAAAAACAGCACAACCGTCAGCACCACCAGCGGAATCCGGTACCGAAGGACAAAGGCGTTCACCTTGTCAAAGGAGGGAATCAGGGTCCGGTGCTTGTGCTTTGTGATCTGCTTGTCAAAAATCAGCACCAGGGACGGCAGCACCAGAATCACCGTGGCCACCCCCAGCACCACACCCTTGGCCATGACGATGCCGATGTCCCTTCCCAAGGTCAGCCGCATAAAGCACAGGGCCAGAAAGCCCGCGATGGTGGTCAGGCTGCTGCCAGAGAGCGAGCGGAACGCGGCCACGATGGCCTGGGTCATGGCGTCCCGCTGATCGTCGTAGCGTTCCCGCTCCTCCTCATAGCGATGGTAGAGGAAGATGGAGTAGTCCATGGTCACACCCAGCTGAAGCACGGCGGCGATGGCCTTGGTGATATAGGAGATTTGGCCCAGGAAGACGTTGCTTCCAAAGTTGTAAACCACCGCCATGCCAATGCTGGCCAGGTACACCAGGGGCAGCACCGTGGACTCCAACGTGACGCTCATAGCCGCCAGGGCCAGCAGCACCGCCAGTCCCACGAAGATGGGCAGCTCCCCGTCCATCACGTCCCGGGTGTCCTTAATCACCACGGAGAAGCCCGCCAGGAAACAGTGCTCGTTGCAGACCTCCCGGACCTGCCGGATGGACTCCATGGTCTCGTCGGACGCCCCGGGGTGGTCGTATTGAATGAGCATCATGGTGGCCTGGCCGGAGAAGAACATCTCCCGGAAGTCCGCCGGAATCATCTCCACCGGAACCTGAATCCCCACAAGATTGCTGACCCACACGGCGCTGGACACACCGGGGACCTCCTGAATCCTTTGAATCAGGCGGTTGGTATAGCCCGCGGGCATCCCCTCCACAATGAGCATGCTGGTGGCGGCCATTTGAAAGGGTTCCTCCAGCAGCTGCTCTCCCTGGGAGGAGGGCAGGTCCTGGGGCAGATAGGAGAGAATATCGTAATTGATGCGGGTGGCGGCATAGCCGAGAAGGGCGGGAAACAGCATCAGCACGGCAATCAGGGCCACCAGTTTGGGCTTTCGGGTGAGCTTATGGGCGATTTTTTCAATCATGGCCTTTCCCTCCCGTCAATGGAAGACGCCGGCAATGGCGTTCCAGAAATCCCGGAACATCTGTCCCACCCGTTCCCAGAAGGTGGTGGACTCTTTGGTTCCGGCGTCCTCCCCGGCCTTCTCTGCCGGCGCCTCTTTGATCTCCTGGGTGCGAAGCAGCACCTGGATGCTGTCCGGAGAGGGATTCCGGCTGTCCGTCAAGGACACCGGCTCCGCTGTGACGTCCATCAGAAGAAGGTTGTTAACCTCCCCAGTGTAGTCCCTCCAGGTGTCCTCGATGATATCGGTGATGGTAGTCTTGGCGGCCCGGACCTCATCGGCGGCGGCCAGGGCCCGGGCGGTCTGCCGCAGGGCGGCGGAGAGGCCCGCCAGGGACTGCCGGGTTCCAGCGTCCAGATTCTTCCCCGTGGAACGGGCCAAGCTCTCCGTGTCCCCCAGCAGGACCTCCGTGTCCCGAATGGTGGCTGCGGCGGCGGTGCTGAGGGTCCCGGCGTTGGCCAGGGCCTCCTGAAGGGTGGGTTCATAGCTGTTCACAACCGTCCTCAGGACATCCACCTGGGTCAGGATTTCCCGCAGCGTCCCGGAAGACTGCCGCAGGGCGGCAGCCAGGTCCTCCGCGTCGTTTAACATGGGAATCAGGCTGTTCAAGGACCCGCACAGGTCCGCCAGGTCTCCCGCCACCACGGCGGTGGGGGCCTTAATTTCGTTCAGGGTGTCGGCAAGGCCGCTTTGTATCTGATCAATGCGGGCGCTGGCCGTATCCAGGCCCTCGGTGATGAGGTCCACCACCGCGCCGCCTACAGTGTTGTTTTCCGGAGGTTTGCTGGGATCGGAAGGCTTGACGGGATTCTCCGGAGCGGGTGGCTTACTGCCGTCATCGCCGGTATTGCCGCCGTCGCCGGTGCTACCGCTGTCGCCGCTGCTGCCGCTATCGCCGCTGCTGCCACTGTCGCCGCTGCTGCCGCTATCGCCGCTGCTGCCACTGTCGCCGCTGCTGCCGCTATCGCCGCTGCTGCCGCTGTCGCCGCTGCTGCCGCCGTCGCCGCTACTGCCGCCGTCGCCGCTGCTGCCGCTATCGCCGCTGCTGCCGCTATCGCCGCTGCTGCCGCTGTCGCCGCTGCTGCCACTGTCGCCGCTGCTGCCGCTGTCGCCGCTGCTGCCGCTGTCGCCGCTGCTGCCGCTGTCGCCGCTGCTGCCGCTGTCGCCGCCAACATCAGGATTCTCTTCGTTGACAACCAGTCTGGCCATCATGTGTCCCTTTCCCACGGTCACTTCCGAAACCCCGGCAGCAGGGTCTTCAGTTTCCAACGGACTCTCCTCAGTAATCCCCTCATCCGAGGCCCCGGACGACGCTCCAGGGGTTCCCTTCTCCTCTTCCATCTCTCCCCCGGGCTGTTCCGGAATTCCGGTCTCTCCACTCTCTTCCCCGGCAGGCGGTTCCAGCGGCTCCACGCCTGGTTCCTCCTCTCTGGCGGGCGGCTCCTGCGTCCCGGCGTCCGGCGCCTCATCGGGCTGCTCCGGCTCTCCTGCTTCCAATCCTCCGGCGGGTGGCTCCACGGCGCCCAAATCCTTCTCCGGCGTGCCGGCATCCTTCTCCGGTGTCTTCACGGAGGGCGTGGGAATCCGAGCCTGATTCCGGCTGGAAGAACCGCTGCTGTAAATCAGCCAGAGATCGTTCATCTTCTTGGCCGTATCCGGGTCCTTCACCACTGTGCCGCAGAAATCCTGGAAACTGCCCTTCCCCACATCTTCCTTCTGCTTGGTAAACTCCAGGGCCTGGGAGAGACTGGGATGACTCTGGGACGTCTGCTGGGCCGCCGAGGCCTTGATCGCCTCCATCTCCTGTTCCGTAGGCGGCTTGCCATGGGTCAGATAATACCGCTTCGCCTCTTCCTCGCACTTCGCCTGATAGGCCGTCAGCGCCGCCCCCATGGCGGTGGCCTTGTTCACGGCCTCCGCCTGGCCCATGTTGTTCAGCATCAGCATACCGGCCATAAAGGTCCCCAGGTCGTCTCCCTGGGCGGCAGCGTAGATCCCGTGTACCTTCTTCACCTTATCCACCATAGCCCTGCTGTTGGTGGAAACACTGTTCGGACTGACGTGGCTTCCCCCCAGAGCGTGCTCCAGCCGGAGAAGGCTGCCCTCCATGTCCGTTGCCAGGTCGATGACCCGCTCCAAATCGCCGGTCCCGTTCTCCAAGGCCCACAGGGCCTCCTCCAGCTCCGCCAGCTGACTTTGAAGAACCACGGTCCCGTCGGTCAGATTGTTCAGGACGGTATTGGACTCCGTCACAGTCTGGCTGAGAAGCCGGACTCGCTGTTCCACCGGGTCCAGCAGGTCCGCCATGCCGCTCAGGTCTCCCCGGAGGCGGTCCGCCCCGTCGTACAGCGCGCCCTTGCCGCCGGAGAAGGTACTCCGGGCCAGCTCCAGCTGGTCCAGCCCCTTGGCGGAGGCGTACAAGCCGTTCTGGATATCGCTGAGTGCGTCCAACAGACCGTCGATGCTGCCGGAGAGGGCCCGGTAGTCCTCCTCCAGGTCCTCTTTCCGCTGGCTGAGCTTGGCAACCTCCTCCAACTGGGCCAGGGTGGCGGGCACCATCAGCACCGTCAGGCCGCCGAAGGAGAAATCCTCGCTGCCCACCCGGATGGTAAAGTGCCGCTCCTCCCCAGGCAGAGCCAGGAATAACACCGTCCGCAGGTTGCCCACCAGCTGCACCTGGGCCCCAGGGGCCTCCAGAGAGAGGATATCGTCCTGATTGAAGAGGGCCATGGCCTCCAGGGTGTAGTTGTATCGGGCGTACTCGCTGGCGGCTTCGTTCGGCACAATGTCCAGCAGAATCTCTACCACACCCTTCTGCCCAGCCAGGTCCTCCGCCTTCGCCGGAACCCCGTTGAGGGTATAGCGCAAAGTGACGGTCCAGGGCAGTTCCTCAAAAGGCCGCCGGGTCTTTCCCTCGAAATAGAAGTGGTCCGGCGCTCCGCCGCTGAAGCGGAAGGAGGTCTCCCCCTCCCCCGCCACGGGAAGGGTGCTGTCGGTAAGGTTCACCACCTCGTCATAGGTCCCGTAGTCCGTCACGGCGTCCTTGCCGTTGAGTGCGTAGCTCTTCACCACGCTGCCCTCCAGCAGGTTTCCGTAATAATCCAGCGTGGCATAATAGGCCTCGTCATAAGTAGAGACCACGCCGTCCCCAATCTCCTCCGCCGCAGCCGCCGGAACCGCGCAGGTCACGGTGAGGACCGCCGCCAAAGCCAGGGCGGGAAGACGGTGCTTCAGGTTTCGCCAAGTCATACTGATTCCTCCATTTGATTAACTAGTGTCGATTAAAATATTTTTGTTGACTTATTAACTTGAGTTGATTATAGTAAGAACAGGAAACCGGGTCAATAGACAAAAGCGGGCGAGTGTCTAGCTTGTGCCCATCCCCGGCAAAACCCGCCCCAAAAGGAGGACGCATATGTTAAAGAACCCAGAGGACCGCCGGGCCCGCCGGTCCCGGAAGCTGTTAAAGGAAAGTCTCCTGGAGCTGATGAAGCGGAAATCCTTCGCCGACATCTCCGTCCGGGACATCACCGACGTGGCGGACATGAACCGGGCCACCTTCTATCTCCATTACTCCGGCACCACGGAGCTTCTGCAAAGCGTGGAGGAAGACCTGCTGTCGGAGCTCCGGTCCTTAATCGACGCCCACATGCAGGAGACGGTGGCCATTGGCAGCATAGCTCCGGTGTTTGAGCCGGTGCTGGACTTCGTGGTGAAACACCGGGAGACCTGTTCCATCCTCTTCTCCGGCAGCGAGGCCAGCGGCTTTTTCCAGGCGCTCCAGCAGCTGGTCCACGAAAAAGGCGAGCCGCTGATTAAAGCCTGGTTCCATCCCCAGGACTCCCGGCTGTCGGACTATCTGCTGAACTTTCTGGCCTGGGGCTTCATCGGCCTTTTGAAGGAATGGTTCGACCAGGGCATGGCCCTTTCCCGAAAGGAGCTCCTGGCCGCCGCCCAGCGCATGGCCGAGGGGAGCGCCGCCGGCCTCTTCTCCCGGGAGGAAGGGAGGAAACCCTCATGACCGCCAAAACGGCCATCCAAAATTCCTTCCTCCGCTTGCTGGAAGAACGGCCTCTTCGGGAGATCACCGTGAAAGACATCGTAAAAGACTGCGGGGTCAACCGGAATTCCTTTTACTATCATTTCAAAGATATCCCCGCCCTCCTGGAGGAAATCATCACCGGCCAGGCGGAACAAATCATCGCCGCCCAGGGCCAGGCCCTGTCCCTAGCGGACTGCCTGGAAACCGCCGCCCGCTTCGCCCTGGAGCATCGGCAGGCAGTGCTCCACATCAATCAATCCGCTCACCGGGACCTGTTTGAGCTGTGCCTGATGGACGTGTGCCGCCGGGTGGTGGAGGACTATGCCTCCGCGGCCATTGGCAACCTTTCCATCCGGCCGGAGGATCGCAAGATTCTCATCCGCTTCTACCAATGCGAGTGCTTCGGCCAGATCATGGCCTGGCTCAACGGCGGGATGCGCTACGATCTCGCCGTCCAATTCCGCCGCCTCTGTTACCTGGGCGAGGGCATGACGGAGCGGATGCTGAAGCGGGCCATGGAGGCGGATACATAACAAAAGAGAGAGGACGTGCCGTCCTCTCTCTTTTTACTAAGCCCTTACTTCTTCCCCTTTTTCTCGGGCAGGAACACCATCACGGCCCCAATAACGCCAAGCGCCGCAAACACATGCTGCCAACTCATGTCCAAATCGAAAAAGTATCTCCACCCATCCCCTAGAGCCCCCAGCATCAGCGTGATGCTGAGCAGGATCAGGGCAATTCCTCTCCATTGGTTTTTCATTTCCCCCTCCTATTCCGGCCTTGGCGGAATCAAAACAAGGTAATCTGGCTGGTCTCCGCCATGCCGGCAAAGGCCCCCAGGGCTTTCAATTGTTCGATGTGGGTTTTCGAGAGCTTGCTACAGCACATGGCGAATTCCTCAATGGAGATGAACTCCTTCCCCTGCCGCTTCTCCACCGTGTCCAGGGCCGCCGCCTCTCCCAAGCCGTGGACCGTGGTAAAGGGCGGCAGAAGCCCGTTCTCCGTCACTACAAACTTCGTGGCCTCGGAGCGGTAGATGTCGATGGTCTCGAAGTGGAAGCCCCGGAGATAGAACTCATAGCACACCTCCAGCGTGGTCAGCAGGTTCTGCTCCACGGCGGTGGCGTCCTTGTTGTTCTCAATCTCCCGGATTTTCCGCTTCACCGCCTCCTTCCCCGCGCAGCAAAACTCTGCGTCAAAGGCCTTGGCCCGGACGGAAAAGAAGGTGGCGTAAAAGGCCAGGGGCTCATGGACCTTGTACCAGGCAATGCGGAAGGCCATCATGACGTAGGCCACGGCATGGGCCTTGGGGAAGAGATAGCCGATCTTGGCCAGGGAGTCGATGTACCACTCCGGTACTTCGTGCTCCCGCATGGCCTCCTCCCAGCCGGGCTCAAAGCCCCCTTTTTTCACCTTCCCCTTTCGGACGGACTCCATAATTTTAAAGCTCATTTTCGGGTCCAGCCCCTTGGAAATCAGGTACAGCATGATGTCGTCCCGGCAGCCCACGGTCTCCAAAACCGTTGCCGTCTTGCTGACAATCAGCTCCCGGGCGTTGCCCATCCACACATCGGTGCCGTGGGAGAAGCCGGAGAGGCGCACCAGGGTGTTGAAGTCCTTGGGCTGGGTATCTATGAGCATCTGCCGGGTGAAGCGTGTGTTGAACTCCGGGATGGCCACCGCCCCGGTGGGCCCCAGAATCTCGTCGTTCTCATAACCCAGCACCTTGCTGGAAACGAAAATGGACATGGTATCCGGGTCGTCCAGGGGAATCCTCTGGGGATCCACCCCGGTGAGATCCTGCATCATCCGAACCATGGTGGGGTCATCATGCCCCAGCATGTCCAGTTTCAGGAGGTTGTCCTCCATGGAGTGGTATTCAAAATGGGTGGTAATGGTGTCGGAATCGTCGGCGTCCGCCGGATGCTGGACGGGACAGAAATCCTCCATGCTCTTGTCCGCCGGGACCACCACCAGCCCTCCCGGGTGCTGCCCGGTGGTCCGCCGGACCCCCACGCAGCCCAGGGTCAGCCGGTTCTCCTCCGCCCGGCCCACGGTCATCTGGTTCTCCTCCAGGTATTTTTTCACGAAGCCATAGGCCGTCTTCTCCGCCAGGGTGCCAATGGTCCCCGCCCGGAAGACCTGGGTCTCGCCGAACATCTCAATGGCGTGGCGGTGAGCCCGGGCCTGGTACTCGCCGGAGAAGTTCAGGTCAATGTCCGGCACCTTGCCGCCGCCAAAGCCCAGGAAGGTCTCGAAGGGAATGTCAAATCCGTCCTTCTCGTACTTGGTCCCGCACTTGGGGCAGGCCTTGTCCGGCATATCCGCGCCGCAGCCGTAGGAGCCGTCCTGAATGAACTCGCTGTTTTTGCACTGCGGGCAGCGATAGTGGGGCGGCAGGGAATTGACCTCCGTGATGCCGGACATATAGGCCGCCAGGGACGAGCCCACGGAGCCCCGGGAGCCCACCAGATAGCCGTTCTCCAAAGACCGCTGCACCAGCTTCTGAGCGGACATATACACCACGTCGTACTTTCCCAGGATGCCGCCCAGCTCCACGTTCAGCCGGTCCACAATGAGCTGGGGCGGGTCCTCGCCGTAGAGGCGGCGGACCTTCTCCCAGACCAGGCGGTTCAGCTCCTCCTCGGAGTTCTCCAGCTTCGGCGGAAACAGCTCCTTGGGCAGCAGCTCGAAGGTCTCCACCTGGTCCGCCACCAGCCGGGTGTTGGCGACCACGACCTCATAGGCCTTCTCCTCCCCCAGATAGGAGAACTCTTTCAACATCTCGTCGGTGGTCTTGAAGTAAATGGGCAGGGCCTCGTTGGCGTCGGGGAACTTCTTCGACGCCAGGAGAATGTGCCGGAAAACCTCGTCCTCCGGCTCCTGAAAGTGCACGTCGCCGGTGGCGCAGACGGGCTTTCCCAGCTCCTCCCCCAGGCGAACGATGGTCCGGTTCAATTCCCGGAGGTCCTCTTCGTCCCGGGCGTCGCCGTTGCGGAGCATAAAGGCGTTGTTGCACAAGGGCTGAATCTCCAGATAGTCATAGAAGGAGGCAATCCGTTTCAGCTCCTCCCAGGCCTTGTGGTCCTTCACCGCCTGGAAGAGCTCCCCCGCCTCGCAGGCCGCCCCGACGATGATGCCCTCCCGGTGCTCCTTTAACAGGCTCTTGGGGATGGTGGGCACCCGCTTGAAGTATTTCAGGTTGGAGGCGGAAATCATCTGGTAAAGGTTCTTCAGCCCCGTCTTATTCCGGGCCAGAAGGATGATGTGCTTGGGGAAGCGGTTGGACTTCCCCCCCAGGGGCCGCAGCTTTTCCATCTCGCCGTTGACGGCCTGGAGAGTGTGAATCCCCCGCTCGTACAGCATCTTCCAGAAGGGAATCAGCATATAGCCCACGGTAGCCGCGTCGTCGCTGGCCCGGTGGTGATTAAAAGCGGGCAGGTCCAAATGCTCCGCCACAATGTCCAGCTTGTACTTCCCAAGGCCCGGCAACAGGTTCTGGGCCAGAATCAAGGAGTCGATATAGGTGGGCCGAAACTCCAGCCCCGCCTCCCGGCAGCCCTTGGAGATGAATCCGATGTCAAACTCCGCGTTGTGGGCCGCCAGGGGACGCCCGTTGACGAACTTCAAAAAGTCCGCCAGGGCCTCCTTGGGCGGCGGCGCGTCCTTGAGCATTTCGTCGGTGATGCCGGTAAGGCCGATGATCTCCGGCGTCAGCCGCTTCCCGGGATTCACGAAGGTCTGGAACCGCTCGGCGATCTCGCCGTTCCGCAGCACCACCGCGCCGATTTCCGTGATGGCCTCCCGGTCCACCCGGAGGCCCGTGGTCTCAATGTCAAAGCAGACGATTTCCCCGTCCAGCGGCGCGTCCTGGGCGCCGTGAATGGCCACCCGGTCGTCCACGTTATTAATAAAATAGCCTTCCACGCCGTAGAGGACCTTGATCTTGTTCCCGGCGGCGTGCCACGCCTCCGGGAACGACTGGGCCACGCCGTGGTCCGTGATGGCGATGGCGGGATGCCCCCAGCGGATCGCCTCCCGGATGACCTCCGACGTGTCCGTCAGGGCGTCCATGTTGCTCATCCGGGTATGCAGGTGGAGCTCCACCCGCTTCACCGGGGCGGTGTCCTGCCGCTCCTCGTGGTCTGTGACGTTGATGTGCTGGGGGTTCAGCTGGATGTCCTTTCCGTCCCAGGTGGGCTCCATCTTCCCCTGAACCACCAGCCACATACCAGGCTTGACGGCGCTCTCCAGCGCCTGGGCCTCCTTGGCGGTAAGGTTCTTCTGGATACTGACGGAGCCGGTCCCGTCGCTCATGTCGAAACTCAGCCGCCAGAGTCCCGGCCGCCGGGTCTCCCGGCACTCAAAGGCGAATACCTTGCCCGAGACCGTGGCCGTCCCCATTTTCACGTTCAGCGCCGACATGGGGCCGGGACGGGCCTTGATGGGATTCCCCATCAAGATCTTGCCCGGCTTCTTGGCCGTCTTGGCTCCTCCGCTGGCCTGGGGCGCGGGGCCAGGCTCCGGAGGCGGCGCCGCGCAGGTGACGTTCAGCTCCACCCGCTGAAAGCCGTAGACCCCTTTCAAAGCCTCCCGCAGCTGCTGGAGCGCCTCCTGGTCCAAGGGGCTTTTCACCTTCATATCCAATTGAATGGACCGCTCCGCCTGATCGATGCAGCCATGGGTCAGCTCCGCTCCCGCCAGCCGGAGCCGGAGCTCCGGAGCCACCGACAGCTCGGCGAAAAATTCAAAAAATGGGATATTTCTCGACATGGGGCCTCCATTCAATTCGGAATCCGGAATTTTTTGACGGGAATCCGGATTCCTTCTTCCACAAAAAGTTTATAGTTTCGCAATTTCTTCCATCAAAGCGTCCACCAGCCGCTCCTGGGGGACCTTGTACAAAATCTCCCCCTTGCGGAAGAGCAGTCCCTCGCCCTTTCCGCCGGCGATGCCGATGTCGGCGGCGGAAGCCTCCCCAGGGCCATTGACGGCGCAGCCCATCACCGCCACGGTGATGTCCTTATCGCAATCCGCCAGCCGCCGCTCCACCTCCTCGGCAATGGGAATCAAGTCGATCCGCGTCCTTCCGCAAGTGGGGCAGGCGATCAGGTTCACCCCTGTCTTCCGGAGGCCCGCCGCCTTGAGAATCTTCTTCGCCGCGTAAATCTCCTCCACCGGATCGGCGGTGAGGGTCACCCGGATGGTGTCCCCTACCCCCAGGCAGAGGAGTCCTCCGATGCCCATGGCGGATTTCACCACGCCCATGGAGGGCGTTCCCGCCTCGGTGACGCCCAGGTGGAGAGGACAGTCCGTCTGCCGGCTGAGGGCCAGGTAGGCCGCCATGGTCAGCGGCACATCGGAGCACTTGACGGAGAAGCAGATGTCGTCAAAGTCGAACCGGTTCAACAGCCGGGCCTGTCCCAGGGCGCTTTCCACCAGGGCCTCCGCGGTCACGCCGCCGTACTTCGCCCGGAGCTCCTTCTCCAAGGACCCACCGTTGACCCCCACCCGAATGGGAATCCCCCGCTTCCGGCAGGCGTCGGCCACAGCCTTCACCTTGTCCTCCCCGCCGATGTTGCCGGGGTTGATGCGGATGGCGTCAATACCCCGCTCCGCGCAGGCCAGGGCATATTTGTAGTTAAAGTGAATGTCCGCCACCAAGGGGATCGAAATCCGCTCCTTGATTTTGTCCACCGCCTCCGCCGCCGCCTGGTCCGGGATGGCCACCCGGATAATCTCGCAGCCGGCGGCCTCCAGTGCCCGAATCTGGGCCACGGTGGCGTCCGCGTCGCTGGTTTTTGTATTGCACATGGACTGAATCGAAACCGGCGCCCCGCCGCCCACCGGCACAGAGCCCACCATCAAGCGCCTTGTCATCCAAACCGCTCCTTCCCTCAGGGAAACGCCGCTCCCCAGTTTGTAATGTTTAACTTCCTATGACCAGACCGGAAATATCCTTCAGCGTCACCAGCAGCATCATGCCCATCAGCAGCACAAAGCAGGCGGTGTTCACCGCCGCCTGGTATCTCACCGGCACCTTGCGCCTGAACAGCGCCAGGCTCACCGCGTCAACCGCCAGGAAGAAAATCCGCCCTCCGTCCAGGGCCGGAATGGGCAAGAGGTTCATCACCGCCAGATTAACGGCGATGAGGGCCCCAAACATGGCGATATTTTTCACCGCGCTGGCCGCGTTCTTGGAGGAGGTCCCCACCTCGGTGATGGTGGACACGATGCCCACCGGCCCGCTGAGGTCCCGGAGCCCCACAGCCCCCCGAATCAGCTGGGACAGGCTGAAATAGACCTGTTGAACAAAGTCCAGGGTCTGATAGACAACGAAACGCAGGGTGGTCCCCAAGCTGGCGGGAACCATCGCAGCCCCCACCGACAGGCCAAACCTTCCCTCCGCGCCGTCATAGGTTCCCCGGTACATAGGCAGGTCCTTCAATACCACCTTCTCCCCGTTCCGGATCACCTCCAGGTCCACGCCCCGGCCGTCGTTGAATTGAAGGAACATGGCCGCGTCTCCCCGGAGATAAGTCCGCCAGCCGTCCACTTTATAGAAAATATCTCCTACCATCAGGCCCTCTTCCCCCTCCAAAGGGAAGCCCTCGGAAAAACCAGCCACCTGATCGAGATAGAAACCGCTGGCCGTGGCGAACACACAGGCGATGACGGCCATCCCCGCCAGCAGGTTCATCAGAGACCCGGCGGCCAGGATTATCAGCTTCTTCCAAAAGCCCTGGTGGGCAAAGCAGCGTTCATCTCCGGTGTCCTCCTCGTCCTCCCCCAGGGCGCAGAAGCCCCCGATGGGCAAGAGGCGCAGGGAGTATTGGGTCTCTTCCGTCTCCCTCTGCCAGAGGCAGGGCCCCATACCGATGGAGAACTCGTCGACTCGCACGCCGCAGAGCCGGGCCGCCAAAAAGTGGCCCAGCTCGTGAATGGCAACCAGAAAGCCAAAGATGAAAATACCCGCCAGAACATAGACAACGCTCATGGAACCATGCCTCTCAATTTGAAAAATTTTTCAGCACCGCCTGCCGGGCCTCGGCGTCCGCCTCCAGAATATCCGGGAGTCCGGGCTCCCGGATCACCGGCAGCTCCGTCATCGCCCGGGCGGTGAGATCGAAAATATCCCGAAAACCAATCCGGTCCTCCAGAAACAGGCGCACCGCCTCCTCGTTGGCGGCGTTGAGCACGGCGCAGGCCGTCCCCCCCTTGGCCGCCGCCACCTCCGCCAGACGCAGGCAGGGGAACGTCCCCCGGTCCGGCTCGGCAAAGGTCAGCGGCGGGCAGCGCAGCAGATCCAGGGGCTCCGCCGCCGACTCCGCCCGCCGGGGATAGGTCATGGCGTACCGGATGGGGAGGCACATATCCGGCGTCCCCAACTGGGCCAGCAGGGCTCCGTCCCGAAATTCCACCAAGGAGTGCACGATGCTCTGGCGGTGAATCGCCACACGGACCCGGGTCAGGGGCAGCTGGTAGAGCCGCATCGCCTCGATGACCTCCAGACCCTTGTTCATCAGCGTGGCGCAGTCCACGGTGATCTTGGGCCCCATATTCCAATTGGGGTGCTTCAAGGCGTCCGCCCGGGTCTTCCGGCCCACTTCCTCCGCGGTCATGCCGTAAAAGGGCCCGCCGGAGCAAGTCAGGATGAGCCGGCGAATCTCCCCCCGGTCCGAACAGCCCTGAACGCACTGGAAAATAGCGGAGTGCTCCGAGTCCACGGGGATAATCTCCGCCCCGCTGCGCTCCGCCGCCGCCATCACCAATTCCCCGGCGCAAACCAGGGTCTCCTTGTTGGCCAGGGCCACCCGCTTCCGCTCCCGGATGGCGGCCAGGGTGGGCTTCAGCCCCACCATGCCCACCACGGCGGTGACCACCGTGTCCACCCCCGGCAGCGTGGCCGCCGTGGAGAGAGCGGAGACGCCGCCGTGAACCTTGACGTCCGTGTCCGCCAAACGGGTCCTGAGGTCCTTCGCCGCCGCCTCGTCCGTCATAACCACCAGGCGGGGCCGGAATTTCCGGGCCTGTTCCTCCGCCAGCTCCACCCGGTTATGGGCGGTTATGGCGGCCACGGTCAGCCCCAGCTGCTCCGCCACTTCCAGGGTCTGCCGCCCGATGGAGCCGGTGGAGCCTAAAATTGAAATCGTTTTACTCATCGTCTCATCTCTATTCTATGATAGCAAACTGAAAATAATCTCAATCACCGGCGTCACAAACAGCACGCTGTCAAACCGGTCCAGCACGCCGCCGTGGGCCAGGAACAAATGCCCGTAGTCCTTTATGCCAAACTCCCGCTTGATGAGGGAAAAGCTCAGGTCCCCGATCTGGGCCACCACGCCGCAAAGAAGCGCCAGCGCCGCCATGGGGCCATAGCCGATGACGGAGCCGCCGAAAAAGCGGTTCATCACCCACACGAACAAAAGGCCGCAGAGAAGGTTTCCCGCAAGGCCCCCCACGGAGCCCTCCACGGTCTTTTTCGGGCTGACCTTTGGGGCCAGCTTATGCCTGCCCAGGGTGAGCCCGGCAAAGAAGGCGAAGGTGTCGCAGGCGAAGCTCAAAAGAAAGGGCAGCAGCAAATATGCCCGGCCCACCCCGCTAGCCTCCAGACGAAGGAAGGAGGAAAACGAGTAGCCAATGGCGATGCTCCCGAAGAGGCCCGCCATGATCTGGTTGAACTTGACTTCCCCGCCCTTTTGGATGGCATAACCGAAGAAAACCAGCAGCTCCAGCAAAAAGAAGCCCTCCACGGCATCTAACATGCCGTAATACCAAGTCACTGTCAAACCGGCGCAGACGCCGCTCATGGCCACCAGCTCTCTTTTGCCTTTCCCACTGACGCACTGCTGCAATTCCACGCCGCCAATGCCCGCCAAAAGCACCAGCGCCAGCCCCATCACTATGGAGGGCGCGGCCAGAACCACATACAGCAGCAAAGGCACGCCCACCACGGCCACCAGAACCCTTGACTTCATAAAGCCTCCTCCCCTCTCAGGACCTCAGAAACAAATCTCCTTGCTCTTTCCCCCGCAGGACAGCAAGCCGCAGTCCTCCCCGGCCTTTTTCGTCACCGTGACGGTCTGCCCGCCGCCGAAGACCATCTCCAGCGTGAAATCCGTGGGCACCGGCGGTTCCGCAATGCAGCCTGTCAGCAAATAGCCGGACTCCATTTCCGCAAGATTCCAGTAATCTCCCTCGCCAAAGCCGCTGTAATCAGATCCATCCGCCAGCATGTCCAGGGTGATGCTCGCGGCGGCCTTCCCCGCCTCCTCCTGGATGCTGACGGCGTATTTTTTGGACTGGGTGTAGTTCTTGGGGAGATTCCCGTCGAGATAACTCCGCAGCGAATCGGCGCCCCCGGCGGGCGCGGCGTTGTCTTTTCCGCCAAATAATTTTGAAAACAGTCCCATAGTATCTCAAAAACCCCTTATTGTGTCAGATTATTTCGCATTTCCAAACCGGCGGTCCCGGCGGTGATAGGCCGCGATGGCCCGGTCCAGCTCCGCCTGGTCAAAGTCCGGCCAGAGGGTGTCCGTATAGTAAAACTCCGAATAGGCACACTGCCAGAGCAAAAAATTGCTGATTCGCTGCTCCCCGCTGGGGCGGATAATCAGCTCCGGGTCCGGAATCCCGGCGGAATCCAGATAATCCGAAAACACCGCTTCGCTCAGGTCCTCCGGGCTCCGTCTCCCGGCGGCGCAGTCCGCGGCAAACCGCCTCGCCGCCCGGAGAATTTCATCCCGCCCGCCGTAGTTGAGGCAGACGTTGGCCTGGAAATCGTCCTTGGAAAGATGTTCCGTGATCTCGTCGGTCTCCCGGGCCAGGCGGCGGAGCTCCGGGGAGATGGGCGTCATGTCCCCGAAGAAGTGGAGCCGGATGTGGTCCCGCTCCATGGTGTCCACCGCCTCCAGCAGATACTTCTTCAAAAGGGCCATGATGGCGGCAACCTCCGTCTCGGAGCGCTTCCAGTTCTCCGTGGAGAAGGCGTAAACCGTCAGGTATTTCACGCCGATGTCCTTGCAGTAGGTGGCAATGCGGCGGAAGGTCTCCGCCCCCTCCTTGTGGCCCGCCGTCCGGGGGAGGCCCCGTTTTTTCGCCCAGCGGCCGTTGCCGTCCATGATGATCGCAATATGGCGGGGCGGCGCAAGCCGCCCCGTCCCGTTCTTATTCTCCGCCATCAAACCGCCATCAATTCCTTTTCCTTCTTCGCCAGCAGCTCGTCCAGCTTCTTGCAGCTCTCGTCCGTCAGCTTCTGGAAGTCCTTCTCCACCTGCTTGAGCTCGTCCTCGGTGATCTCAGACTTCTTCTCCTGCTTCTTGAAGTTGTCCATGGCGTCCCGGCGGATGTTCCGCACGGCGACCTTGCCGCTCTCGGCGTACTTGCGGATCTGCTTCACCAGCTCCTTGCGGCGCTCCTCTGTCAGCTGCGGAAACGCCAGGCGCAGGGCCTTGCCGTCGTTCTGGGGGTTGATGCCCAGGTCCGAGTTCTGAATCGCCTTTTCGATGAGCTTCAGGGCGGAGCCGTCCCAGGGGGAAATCATCAGGGTCCGGGCATCCGGAGAGGAGATGGCGGCGATCTGCTGAATGGGGGTGGGGCTGCCGTAGTAGTCCACCATGATCCGGTCCAGCACGGCGGCGTTGGCCCGGCCCGCCCGGACGGAGGCGAAGTCCGCCGCCACGGAGTCAATGCTCTTTTTCATCTTGTCCTCGTATACTTTGTACTCGTCTTTTAGCATAATGGAGACGCTCCTTTCAATTATAGCGCGCGCCGAAGTCCGGCTGCCCGCTCTCCCCGCTTTGGGGGAATTTCCTTCTCCGAAATTTCGCTTCGCGAAATCTCAGGGTCGTTCGAATCTGTGAAAGCAGGTTATTCGTGAACAATCGTGCCGATCTTTTCGCCGCAGAGGGCGCGGACGATGTTCTGGGGGTCCTTCAGGGCAAAGAGAAGCACAGGTATATGATTGTCCATGGAGAGGGACGTGGCGGTGGTGTCCATGACCATCAGATGCTGCGCCAGCACGTCGTCGTAGCTGATGACGTCGTACTTCACGGCGTTCGGGTCCTTCACCGGGTCGGCGGAATAGACCCCGTCCACGTTTTTCGCCAGCAGGATGACCTCCGCGCCAATCTCGGCGGCCCGGAGGACGGCGGCGGTGTCCGTGGAGAAGAAGGGATTGCCGGTGCCGCAGCCAAAGATTACCACCCTTCCCTTCTCCAGATGCCGGATGGCCCGGGAGCGGATATAGGGCTCGGCGATGGGGCGCATCTCAATGGCCGTCTGAACCCGGACGGGAATCCCCTTTTGCTCGCAGACGTCCGCCACCGCCAGACAGTTCATCACCGTGGCCAGCATGCCCATGTGATCGGCCCGGGTGCGCTCCATGCGGCCTCCGCCGTCCTTGGCGCCCCGCCAAAAGTTGCCTCCGCCCACAACCAGGCCAATCTGAACGCCCATGTCCAGGCACTGCTTCACCACGTCGCAGACCTGACCGATGACCGCGAAGTCCAGCCCCGTCCGCTTTTCCCCAGCCAGGGCCTCACCGCTGATTTTCAGCAGCACTCGCCGGTATACAGGTTTTGCCATTCATGTGACCTCCCTTTCAAATAAGTCTGGGATTTTACAGCAAGTTCATTTTAACGTATTTTTCCGGTTTTGCATAGGGGGTTCCAAGAGATTTTCCAAAAAAAGAGCCGCAGACCCTAAAAATGCCCTTTTCCCGGGGGACGGGCCTTCCTCCCGCCTGGGCGGGACTCCGGAAGAGGGGCACGCCCTTTGGGGATTCCTCCGGCGGAAGCTCCATCGCGGGAGACAGGATTTCCATGGGCCGCCGTGTCGCCTGTTCCCTCTGTAAATAAGCGGCGGGATGCAGCGGGAGTGTCCTATTCAGGGATTTTATTTGTGGGGGCCGGCCCCTCGTTGTGAGGACCAATTCCTGTGCCGACAGGCCGCCGAGGGCGGCCCCTACACGATGGTCCCCCTTTAAAATGCGCGATAGGGCACTCACGATGCAGCTCCTCCCTTGCCTTTTCCCCGGCTCCGGAATAAAATAAGCTACCGGCCATTCGCCGGGCGAAAGGAGACTGACCATGGCAACGATATTCGACGGACATTCCGATCTTCTCTACGACGTGACCCGCCGCCGCCTGGAGGGAGAGAGCCGGGTTCTGGAGCGCCGCCACCTGGACCGGCTCCGCCGGGGCGGTGTGGAGGGATTGGTGCTGGCCCTGTGGTACGGCTGGGGCGGGGGCCGGACCTTCTGGCCCGGCGTCCCCGGCGGGGAAAGCCCGGCCCACCGGCTGGAGGTCATGCTGGCCTGCGCCCAGGCGGAGTTTGCCCAGTGCCCCTGGCTGGCGGTGGTCCGAACGGCGGAGGAGGCGGAGTCCGCCCGGGCGGAGGGAAAGCGCTACGCCTTTTTGGCCATCGAGGGCCTGGATGGCCTGGAGGGCCCGGAGGCGCTGGACCGCCTGGCGGCCCTGGGCCTCCGGCTGGGGACGCTGACGTGGAACGAGGAGAACCGCTTCGCCTCCGGAGCCACCCAGGACCCCGGCCGGGGCTTGACTCCCTTGGGGCGGCAAATGGTTCGCCGGATGGAGGAGCTTGGCATTGTGGTAGATGTGTCCCACCTGAACGACGGCGGCTTCCGGGACGTAATGCGTCTGGCGGCAGGGCCTGTCATCGCCTCTCATTCCAACTGCCGCGCCCTTTGCCCTCACCCCCGGAACCTCTCCGACGAGCAGCTTCGGGCCATCCGGGACAGCGGCGGGGTGGTGGGACTCAACGCCCACCACCGCTTTGTCCACGAGGACCCGGCCAAACGGACGGCGGAGACCCTGGCCCTCCATGCCGCCCGTATGGCGGAGATCATGGGGGTGGAGCATGTGGCCTGCGGCTTTGACTTCTGCGAGTTCATGGGCCCCGGCAACGACGCGGCGGCGGGCTTGGAGGACTGTGGCCGGGCCGGAGCCTTTTTGGAATGTCTGGGACGGCTGGGGATGTCCCCGGCGGAGCGGGAGCAGATTGCCCGGGGAAATCTTCTGAGAATTTTCCGGGAAAAGCAATAAAATTACCATTGTATTCCGTCCGGAAATTCTCTATACTGGACTGGACTAGAAAAAGGAGGCAGAACCTATGTATTCCTGCTACCAACTGCTTCAGGCGCTGGAGAACGGCCAGTGCGACCCGGCCCTCGCCGCCGTCTACACACAGGAGGGTCTGGGCCAAGCCAGGGCCAGGGCCATCTGCGTCGCCAAAGCCCTGCAAGAGACCTACTCCCCCCGGGAGAGCGCTCCCGCCGCCCTGATCAGCGGCCCCGGCCGCACGGAGCTGGGTGGCAACCACACCGACCACCAGCAGGGCCACGTCCTTTGCGCCAGCGTGGACATGGATATGCTGGCCTGCGCCGCTCCTAACGGGCTGGACGTCATCCGGATTCGCTCCGAGGGCTATCCGACGGTGGAGGTGGGCCTGGGCGACCTGGCCCCCCGGCCCGAGGAGGCCAACACCTCCGCCGCCCTGGTCCGGGGCGTGGCGGCGGGGATTGCCAAGCGGGGCTACGCCCTCTCCGGCTTTGACGCCTGCGCCGTGTCCAACGTTCTCTCCGGTTCCGGCCTCAGTTCCTCCGCCGCCTATGAAATCCTCATTGGCTGTATTCTGAACCACTTCTTCTGCAACGGGGGGCTGGACGCCGTGGAGCTGGCCAAAATCGGCCAGTTCGCTGAGAACACCTATTTCGGAAAGCTCAGCGGCCTGATGGACCAGATGGGCTCCTCTGTGGGCGGCGCGGTGGCCATCGACTTTGGCAGCCAGGAGGAACCCTTGGTTCGGCCCGTGGGGTATGATTTTGCCCAATCCGGCCACGTGCTTTGCATCGTGGACACCGGCTCCGACCACAGCGACCTGACGGAGGACTACTCCAACATCACCCGGGAGATGCGCACCGTGGCGGCCCACTTCGGCAAGACCGTTCTGCGGGACGTGCCGGAGGCGGAGTTCCGGAAGGCCCTTCCGGTGCTCCGGCGGGAGTGCGGAGACCGGGCCGTTCTCCGGGCCCTGCATTTCTACGACGACGACCGCCGGGCCGTCCAGGAGGCCGACGCCCTGGAGCGCGGGGATTTCCAGGGCTTTTTGAATCTGGTGAACGCCTCGGGCCTTTCCTCTTCCCTGCACCTTCAGAACACCTGGTCTGTCTCCGATCCCCGGCAGCAGGCCATTCCCGTGGTTCTGGCCCTGGGCCGGGAGCTGCTGGGGGACGCCGGAGCCATCCGGGTTCACGGTGGCGGCTTCGCCGGGACGGTACAGGCCTTCGTCCCCCAAGAGAAGCTGGAGGCGTTCCGCTCCGGCATGGAGGCGCTGCTGGGCCCCGGCATGTGCCACATTCTCCGCATCCGCCCCCAGGGAGGCTGCGTGGTGGTCCCTTCTTTTTCTTGAAAGCAAAAGAAGCAAAAAGAACGTTCGCGCGCTCTGCGGGTCTGGCGTTCACGCGGGCCGAAGCGACGGCGACTGAGAAACCGGTACGCTCTGCGGGGGATGCCGGTTGAACGGGAACTGCCTGTCAGGCAAGTGGGAGATACACCAAAAGTATGAATTACAAGCCTTTTTGGAAAGGAATAACGCTATGGTCAACGAAGCTGTTTCCAAGCTGGCCGCCTACGCCCTGCAAACTGGGCTGATTGCGGAAAGCGAATACATCTGGGCCGTCAACACGATTCTGGACATTTTGAAATTGGATTCCTATCAGGACCCCAACCGGGACTGGGGCGCCGTGGAGCTGGCCCCGGTACTGGAGGAGCTGCTGGACGACGCCCACCGGCGGGGCGTGCTGGCGGAATCCTCGGTGGTTTATCGCGACCTCTTCGACACAGAGCTGATGGGCCGCCTCACTCCCCGTCCCGCCCAGGTGATTGAGAAATTCCAGGCCCTCTATCAGCGGGACCCCAAGGCCGCCACGGACTGGTACTATCAGCTCAGCCAGGACACCAACTACATCCGCCGGGACCGCATCGCCAAGGACATGCAGTGGAAGGCCGCCACGGAATACGGAGACCTGGACATCACCATCAACCTCTCCAAGCCGGAGAAGGACCCCAAGGCCATTGCCGCCGCCCGGGACCTCCCCGCCTCGGACTATCCCCGCTGCCAGCTCTGCGCGGAGAACGAGGGCTATGCCGGCCGGGTGAACCACCCCGCCCGGCAGAACCACCGGGTGGTGCCCATCACCATCAACGGCTCCCCCTGGTTCCTGCAATACTCCCCCTATGTCTACTACAACGAGCACTGCATCTGCTTCAACCGGGAGCACACCCCCATGAAGATTGACCGGGCTTGCTTTGGCAAGCTCTTGGACTTCGTCCGCCAGTTCCCCCACTACTTCGTGGGCTCCAACGCGGACCTGCCCATCGTAGGGGGCTCCATCCTGGCCCACGACCACTTCCAGGGCGGACGGTACACCTTTGCCATGGAGACCGCCCCGGTGGAGACCGCCTTCACCTTCCCCGGCTTTGAGGACGTGGAGGCGGGCATTGTGAAGTGGCCCATGTCCGTCATTCGGATTTCCTCCGGAGACCCGGAGCGCCTCATTGATCTGGCGGACCGGATTCTGGGTCATTGGCGGGCCTATACCGACGAGGCGGCGGTGATCTTCGCCGAGACGGAGGGCGTACCTCACAACACCATCACCCCCATCGCCCGGCGGCGGGGGGAGAAGTATGAGCTGGATTTGGTTCTTCGGAACAATCTGACCACGGACCAGTATCCCTTGGGGCTCTATCATCCCCACGATGAGCTGCACCATATCAAAAAGGAGAACATCGGCCTCATCGAAGTCATGGGGCTGGCGGTCCTCCCTGCCCGGCTGAAAGAGGAGCTGGCGGCGGTGGCGGAGGGTCTCGCCGGTAAGCAGGACCTTCGGGCCAGCGAGCTGACCGCCAAGCACGCAGATTGGGCGGAGAGCTTCGCTCTGAACGATCAAATCACGGCGGAAAACGCCCTGGAGATCGTGAAGAGAGAGACGGGCCTGGTGTTTGCCAAGGTGCTGGAACACGCCGGCGTCTATAAGCGGACGCCGGAGGGGAAGGCGGCGTTCCTCCGGTTTCTGAAGACTGTGCGTTGATCCCCATAAGCAAAAAAGGGCCGGAGGGATGGTCTGTCCCTCCGGCCCTGCTTGTCAAAAAAGCATCGTACGGAAAAGCGTTGCGGGAGAGGCCCATCCGGGGGTTCTCTCGTTTTCCATCCACGCAGTCCCTGCGCATGGACGGCCGACCGGCTCATTTCCGCTACAGTTCCTGGGCAAAGCTGTCTGAAAAATCACTTAGGACTTGCTCCAATGTACGCTCTACCTGGGACTGCGCGTCCGGATCGCCTGTGACACGAACACAATACAGTATCGCTCCATACGCGCGATAGACTGTATTGGAATAATAGTTGTCCGTGCGGTCCGAGCTGATTTGCAGCGGGTCATCGTCCAGGCCGGCCAGATAATTTTGCCGCTCCAATTCAACGCTCCACCCGCTGTCGGACGGCTTTGCATCCGCCGGGTCTCCATACACCATCCCATTGATGGTGACGCGGATATCCCCGCTCCGATAACCGCCCTGAACGCTGATCCATTCCACATGGCCGTCCTCCGTTCCATACCAGCTTGCCTTTACGCGGGGAGCGTCACGGAAGCCAACCGGCATCGCCACATAGGTTGCCTGTTCCAGCCAGGCACTCTCTTCCAGGGGATTCAGGAGGGAAAATCCCAAAAAGGCTTCCCCTTCGGCCCAATCGTCAAAGCTCCGCTGACAGAAGCCCGGCGAATAACTGGACAACGCTTTCTTTTCCAGACTGAACGAATTCCATGCGTCCCACTCATGACGCAGATCATCGTATACGTTCTGCGAAAGCACATCGGGAGAAATCGGGTCCAGACAGCTGTACTCCGCCCCACACCCGGTCAACCAAACGATGCACACAATCCACAACAGCCTCCAGGTTTTTTTCATCACGATGGTCCTCCGATCCAATTGATCTGTCCGGGCGAAAGAAGGGTATTCAGGTTTTTGAATACTACATGTTTATTCTAGCGTATTTTTACCGGTTGTAAAGACGGGAAACCGCAGAATTACATATTCATCGTGCATTTTCGCAAACCGCCGGAGCGATTGCCCCGCAGCGCTTTTCCCGACGGAAGCCGGAAAATACGGTCTCGACAAGGAAACGGATTTCTGGTATACTTTTCAAGAATAAAAGTCCATCCGTTTCCCAAGCCGCCCTTTGAAAGAAGTCAAAGCCTTGAATCCCTCGGAGCTGAAAGCCCTCTGGACCGCCGAAGAGGCCCAGGCCCATATTCGCAGATGGGATTTTTCCCATATCCAGGGCCGGTTTGACGAGGAACGGGATCTCCCCTGGCAATATCGGTCTGTCGTTGGCGAATACCTCCGTGAATCGCACGTGCTTCTGGACTACGACACCGGCGGCGGCAAGTTTCTGCGCTCCCTTGGCCACCCCCCAAGCCGGACTGCCGCCACAGAGGGCTATCCCCCTAACGTGCGCCTTTGCGAGAAGACCCTTTTGCCTCTGGGAATCGACTTCCGGCCCTGCGCGGACCCTGGAGCAATGCCTTTTTCCAGCGAAACCTTCGATATCATCCTCAACCGCCACGGGAGCTTCCACGCCGGGGAGCTCTTCCGGCTTTTGAAGCCGGGCAGCATCTTCCTCACGGAACAGGTGGGCGAGGACAATGACCGCGACCTCGCCCGGCGGGTGCTGCCGGAGGCGGAGAAGCCCTTCCCCCACCTAAATCTGACGGAACAGCGCCGGATCCTTGAGGCGGCGGGCTTTCAGATTCTTCGCGGAGAGGAGGCCTACCGGCCCATTCGCTTTTACGACGTAGGGACCTTCGTCTGGTTCGCCCGGGTCATCCCATGGGAATTTCCCGGCTTTTCCGTGGAACGGTGCTTCGACCGTCTGTTGGCCTTACAAGAGGACCTCCAGCGGGACGGCGTGATCGAGTGCACCATTCACCGCTATCTTCTGGTCACCCGGAAGTAACATCCGTCGAATTCCTATTCGTAATTTTTGCGTTCCACGCCTTACCGTTGATTGACAGAATGATTGAAAAAGGGGGAGTACCCACATGGCAAAGCAAAAATTGATCTACGACTGTGACCCGGGGCACGACGACGCCGTGGCCCTCATGCTGGCGGCCAACAGCCCGGAGCTGGAGCTTTTGGGCGTCACCGCCGCCTCCGGAAACCAAACCTTGGAAAACACCGCCCGGAACGCCTGCCAGGTCCTGCAATGGCTGGGCCGGGAGGAAATTCCGGTCTACGCGGGCTGCGGCCGGCCTATGGTCCGGGAGCAGCTCACGGCAGGGGACATCCACGGCAAAACCGGCTTGGACGGCCCAGTGTTTCCTCCCCTCCGCAAGGCGGCGGAACCAGAGCACGCGGTCGCTTTTCTCATCCGCACCCTGCTGAACTCCGCCGGGGACATTGTTGTCGTCACCTCCGGTCCCATGACCAATCTGGCCATGGCCCTGCGGCTGGAACCCCGTATCGGGGAAAAAATTCAAAGAATCGTCCTGATGGGCGGCTCTTATTCCAACGGAAACGTGACTCCGGCGGCGGAGTTTAACATCCTGGCCGACCCCGAGGCCGCCCATGTGTGCTTCACCGCCGGCAGGCCCGTTACCATGATCGGTCTGGACGTGACCCGGAAGGTCCTCTGCTACCCCGACATTGTCGCGCGGATGGCCCAGGTGAACACCTCCGCCTCCCGGCTCTTCGTGGATTTAATGGGGCACTTCTGCCGGACCCAGAAGGAAATTTATGGCTGGGAGGGCGGCCCTCTTCACGACCCCGTCACCATCGCCTGTCTGCTGGACCCCGATCTGGTGGTCACGAAGCCCATGCATGTGGAGATCGACCTCAGCGGCGGCCCGTCTTACGGACGGACAAACTGCGACGCTTTCGGCTACCTGGGTCTGCCCGCCACGGCGGATGTGGCGGTAGACATTGACGTTCCCCGCTTTTGGGATCTCATTGAGGCGGGACTCCGCCGCTACGCGGGTATGGGGGACGGCATATGAAGGTGCTTTGTTTTGGCTCTTTAAACATCGACTATGTCTATCAGGTCCCTCGCTTCGTCTCCGCCGGAGAGACCCTGGCCGCCGGGAGCCTTCACCGTTTCAGCGGCGGCAAGGGACTGAATCAGTCCGTCGCCCTCTCCCGGGCCGGGGCGGAGGTCTTTCACGCCGGAGCCGTCGGAAGGGACGGCGGCTTTCTCCTGGAGGAGCTCCAAGCGGCGGGGGTCCACACCGGCTGTGTGGAAATCCTGGAGGACGTGCCCACCGGCCACGCCATCATCCAGAAAACCGATTCCGGAGAGAACTGCATCCTCCTCTACGGCGGCGCCAACCGCCGGATCACCCGGGCGCAGATTGACCGGACCCTGTCCCGCTTTGGCTCGGGAGACGCGCTGGTGCTGCAAAACGAGATCAACGAGCTCCCCTACCTGATGGAGCGGGCCAAGGGCCTGGGGATGCGGGTGGCCCTGAATCCCTCCCCCATGGAGGACGCCCTGCTGCCTCTGCTGCCCTTCACCGATTATCTGCTGCTCAACGAGGTCGAGGCGGCCCAGCTTCTGGGGAGCGAAGGGGCCCCCGAGACCATGGTGGCCGCCCTGCGGGAGCGGCTGCCTGGGACAACAGTACTCCTGACCTTGGGAAAACACGGCTCTCTTTTCGCGGACGCAGCCCAAATCCTCCGGCAGACGGCCCTGCCGGTTCAGGCGGTGGACACCACGGCGGCGGGAGACACCTATACCGGCTTCTTCCTGGCCGGAATCTTCGGCGGCCAAAACCCGGCCTGGGCCATGGAGTACGCCTCCACCGCCGCCGCAATTGCCGTTACCCGGCCCGGAGCCGCCCCCTCCATTCCCTCCCGGGACGAGGTACTGGCCCATATGAGCGAGAGCCGCCCCGAAGCCTGTCCCCTTTGACTCACTTGAAAAAGCCCCACGTTCCAGTTTGAAACGTGGGGCCTTCGTTTTCTCAGCCGCAGCTGTGGTGGCCGCAGCCGCCGCTGCCGCAATCACCGTGGTGATGGCCCTCTCCGTGGTGGTCGCAGTGAACCTCGGGGTCGTAAAGCAGCTTTCCATCCAGGAAGGCCGCCACCGCCGCATCCGTGTCTCCGGAAACGCCGCCGTACAGCTGGATTCCCGCCGCCGCCAGAGCCGCCTGGGCTCCGCCGCCGATGCCGCCGCAGATCAGTACGTCGGTGTGAAGGGCGCTCAGCACCCCCGCCAGGGCCCCGTGGCCGCTGTCCCCGGCGTCCACCACCTGGGAGGCCGTGACCTTTCCGTCCTCCGCGTCGTAAATCTTGAACTCCCGGGTATGGCCGAAGTGCTGGAAAATCTGGCCCTCCTCATGGGTTACCGCAATTCTCATGGTACGTTCTCCTTTCGTTTTCGCGTAGCGCAGATAATAATCCTGTTTGAAGCATCCGCCGCAGCGGGCCTCCCCGCCCCGGCACAGCCGGTAATCGCCCCCCTGGATGCGAAGGGCCCGGCCCTCCACCAGAAAGTCCGCCAGCTTTTCCCGGGCAGAGGCGTAAAGCTGCTGGACGGTGGTCCGGGCCACGCCCATGGACGCGCCGCACTGCTCCTGGGACAGGCCCTCCCGGTCGATCAGCCGCAGGGCCTCGTACTCCTCCACCGTCAGCACCACCGGCGGCCCCGCCGCCGGGGCCCCCACCGGGCCGAATTCCAGCGTCTCGGGAAAATGGCACACCCGCCGGCATTTTCTGGGCCTGGGCATAGGCTTCCCTCCTCCCTGGGCGGTTAATGGGTTCATTGTATCACGTTTCTGGCATATGTCAAGAATTATTTTTGACATATGCCAAAAATAAAGGGAACCCTGAACGGGTTCCCTTCGCGGTTTTCCTTCGTTTTCAGGCGGTTCTCCTCGGGCTTATTCCTCGGGCTCCGGCCAGTGCCAGCCCTCGGCATTGGCCTTTGCCGCCTCCTCCATGGTCTTGAAGGGCAGCTCCCGGGTAAAGGGCGCGCTGCCCTTGGAGTTGGGGAAGCCCTGGGCCTCGGCGGCCTTCAACTCCTCCCAGGTAATCTGGCGGAAGCTGGCGGGGGCGTTGCCGTCGCCGTTTCCATAGAAGGTCCCGATCCGGTTGTGTTCCGAGTCATAGAGGGGCATGGTGTAGCCCTTGACCTTGTTTTCCTGGCACCAATTCTTAAAGGCGTTCCGCAGCTCCGGGCTGAGGCCCAAGGTATACTCTGACTCATCCCTGGCAATATACCCCTCCAGGCCCTCCTCCGGCGAGACGGCGGCGATCAGGTCCGGGGACTCTCCCAGCTCACCGAAGAAATCCCGGCCATAGGTCTCCCCCAGGCTATTCCGGGGGTACTCTCCGTTCACCAGGTCCTCCTCCATCCACTGCCGGGTTCTCTTCTCCGACTCCTTTTCCGCTTCTCTCATTTCGGGGGAGGCGGGCCCGGATACATGCATATGCTCGCCCGTGTAGCCCAGGATCTCCCCCGCCTTCACCGCGTCCCCGGTCTTCACCAGGACGCTCTGGCAGCTCTTGAATCCCATGGAGTACCCGCCCTCGTATTCGATCTCCATGTAAGGGCCGAGGGCATATCCCCGCTCTCTCACCCCGGCCTCCAGGACGGTGCCGTCCAGGAGGGCGACGATGGGACTTCCCGCGGTCCACTCGCCTATGGAGGCGTCCGCCAGGTTCAGGGCGCAGCGGAAGTGGTTCTCCCTCTTATACCGCAGCGGGTCCACAGAGACGCCGTTCACCTGGTACTCAAAGTGCAGGTGGGGCCCGGTGGACCTCCCCGTGCTGCCCACGGTGGCGATGGTCTGCCCCGCTTCCACGGTATCCCCGGTCTTCACCAGAAGGCTCTGGCAGTGGGCGTAGAGGGTCTCCTCGCCCCGGGTGTGGTCCAGGCGGATGAAGTTGCCGTCCTGGGCGCTGAACCCGGCCTCCTTCACCGTGCCGGGCCCGGCGGCATAGACGGGGGTCCCCCGCTCCACGGCGATGTCCACGCCGCTATGGGTTTCCGTCTCTCCGGTCCCGGGATTTGTACGGGTCTGCTGGGCCTGGCTGACGGAGCCGCCGTCCACGGGCCAGACCAGGGATCCGTCCGCGGGAAGGTCCGCCTTGCCCTCCGGCAGGGGAGCCGGGGTCAGGGGCTTGCCCTCCGGCAGAAGCGGGGTCAGGGGATAGCAGTAGCTGGCGTTCCCATACTTCACGTCCATAGTCAGCTCGTCATAGGCGGCGTCCGCTACTTCAAAGGAATAGGTCATCCGGGGAACCCACTCCGCCTTTTCGCTCTCTTTCTCCAGATAGCGGACGCTCATCCCGGAGCCGTCCTCCATCCGGATGCGGCCCTGAATGAAGATGCTCCAGGGCTCCTCGCTCTCGGGGATGGTGAAGTAGATGTGCCCGTCGTCATAGCGGACGCTTTCTCCCAGGACTATGGTCATCCGGGCGTCGGAGGACAGTCTCCGGTCCCGGTCAAAGGCCTTTTGCTCCTCCTCCGTGGCGAGGCGGAGGCCGGTGAGCTCCCCGTTTTCATAGACGGTATAGAGCTCCACGGCGTCGGGGCCATAGGTCCCGTCTCCGGCGTGCTCGGTAATCCACGTATACTTCCCCTCGTCGTAGATCCCCCGGACCTCATGACCCTCCCAGGTCATGGTGAGGCCGTTGCCGTCCAGGTCCGGGTCGTCGAAGGTCCAAGTCAGGCCGAAAGGCTCATAGGGGGCCAGGACCTCCTCCCACTGGGCGGCAGTCTCCGCCGAGGACTGGGCGTGCAGCTCGCGGTCGGTCAGGTCCTCGTTCCGGGGCGTCTCCGGGGTCTCGTCCGCCGGCTTGGCGGAGGTGGCAAAGGCCGTGGTAATCCCCAGCGTCAGCGCCAGGGCAACCGCACAGGCCAGCAGGGATTGCTTCTTAATACTCATAATGGCTCGAATCCTTTCTTCCATGCCGCTTTTATGGGAAAAGCCGCACAGAGGCACACATTCGTTTCGCAGCTCCGCCAGGCGGATCAGCGTCAGGGCATAGCGTTCCCGGCTATCCTCCCCCAGGGCCAGCACCGCCGCCTCGTCGCAGCGGAGCTCCATGTCCCGGTTGGCCAGAGCGTAAAGGAGCCAGACCGCTGGGTTGAACCAGTGAACGCAAAGCGCCGCCGCCAATACCAGCTTAAACAGGCCGTCCAGCCGCCGGATATGGGCCCTCTCGTGGGCCAGAACGCAGGTCACCGCCTCCTCGTCCCGCAGATCCAAAATTTTCGGCAGGAGAATCACCGGACGAAAAATCCCGTAGGCCAGCGGGGCGGTGATTCGGTCCGTCATCCGGACCTCCACCCTCCTCCGGAGGGATAGCCAGGTTTCCAGACCCGGGCAGTTCTCCACCGGCAGGGCCTCCCGGAACCGCTGCCGCCAGCGGAGGTAGCGAATCAAAAACCACAGCGCCAGCAGCACCGCGCCGGTCAGCCAGAGGGCCGTCCAAACGGGGAAGGGCTCCGGCGGCGGGGCGGGAAAATCCGCCGGGACGGCGGGCGCCATCCGTACCGGGATTCGGGGAATCACCTGGGCCGCCGGGACTTGAGGGACCATGACCGGTGCATCGGCCGCCGCCGGGGCGTCCAGGGATTCCAGCAGCGTATAGACGCTGAAGGAGGACGGTACGGTCAGGGGAAGCAGCAGCCGCAGCGCCGCCGCCCACCAAAGAGCCACAAAGGTCCCCTTGGGCAGCCAGCGGAGGGCAAACGCCCGGAACAGCGCGATGGCCAGAATGAAGGCGGTTCCGGAGATGGTCAAATTCAGAAGAGTCATAGCCGCCTCATTTCATCTCGTTGACAATCTCCCGAAGCCGGTTCAGCTGCTCCGGGGAGAACTGCTGACTGCTGAGCAGGGACGCGAAGAGCAAATCCGGGGACCCGTCGAAGAGTTTTCCTATGAGCTCCTCCGTCTCCGCCGCCTGGACCTCCGCCTTGGACACCAGGGCATGACAGAGAAAATTGGGCTCACTCCGCCGGACAGCCCCCTTGGTGATGCATTTTTTGATGACGGTGTAGGTGGTGTTGACGTTCCAGCCGATCTCCTCCCCCAGGATGGCGGAAATCTCCTTCGCGGTGCGGTCTCCCAGACGCCAGAGAACGTCCATGACCTTCAATTCCGAGTCAAATAATTTCATGTGCAGTGCTCCTTCCTGTGAAACAATCGCGATTCTTTCTGATTGCTATACTATCACAGTAGTTTTTCTTTGTCAATACTATTCTGATAGTATCTGAAAAAATCAGGGGCCGGACTTTTTTACGGCCGGGCCATCCTCCAAGGCACACACGAGAAACGGGAATTCCACTTTTCCTACTTGTGCTTTTCCCCGGAATCGTATATAATACTGTACAAGTGCTGGTTCAGCCAGGGGCGGGCCCCGCCGCCCTGACAATACCGGGAAAGAAAGGACGTTCTCATGATTCAATTCAAGTCTGAACAAGGTGAGATCTCCGTCTCGAGCGCCGTGTTTTCCAACATCACGGGCATGGCCGCCACCAATTGCTTCGGCGTCAAGGGCATGGCGTTCCGCTCTATGACCGACGGTCTGGTTCACCTGCTGCGCCGCGAGGCTATGAGCAAGGGCGTCAGCATCACCTATCACGAAGACGACTCCATCTCCATCGAGCTCCACATCATCGTGGAAAACGGCGTCAATCTCCCCGCCGTCTGCCGTTCCATCATGAACGAAGTGCGCTACATGGTAGCCAAGAACACCGGCGTCACCGTCCGGGCGGTGGACGTCTGTGTCGACTCCATGACCCTATGAGGGAGGGACAGATCGAATGAATGAACAAATTACCGGCGCGCTGTTCAAGCGGATGATTCTCCACGGCGCCGCCGCCATCACCGCGCAAAAGCAGGCCATCAACGACCTGAACGTCTTCCCCGTCCCCGACGGCGACACGGGCACGAACATGTCCATGACCATCGCCGCCGCCGTCACGGAGCTGCGGAAAACCGAGCCCGCCACCCTGGATCAGGCCGCGTCCGTCACCGCCTCCGCCCTTCTCCGGGGCGCCCGGGGAAATTCCGGCGTCATTCTCTCCCTGCTCTTCCGGGGCCTCTCCAAGGGTCTGAAGGGCTGCGAGGCCGCCGGGGCCGCCGCTTTCGCCGCCGCCATGCAGGAGGGCGTCTCCTCCGCCTACAAGGCGGTCATGAAGCCCGCCGAGGGCACCGTGCTGACGGTCTCCCGCCTTGCCGCCAAGCGGGCGGTGGACGCGGCGGCGGAGGCGGAGGACGTGGAGGCCATGCTGGAGGCCGCCATTCAGGAGGGCCAGGAGGCCCTGGCCGCCACGATCGACATGAACCCCGTGCTGAAAAAGGCTGGAGTGGTCGACGCCGGCGGCAAGGGCTATCTGCTGATCCTCCAGGGCATGCTGGCGGAGCTCCGGGGGGAACCCATGCCGGAAATCCGGGAGGAGGAGCCCCAGAAAGCCAAGGCGGACTTTGACGTATTCTCCACCGAGGAAATCACCTTTGCCTTTGACACCGTATTCATCGTCCGGAAATCCTCTCCGGACGTGTCCCTGGAGCCCTTCCGAACCTATCTCAACAGCATTGGCGACAGTCTGGTCATTGGCGAGGACGACGAGGCTTTTAAGGTCCATGTCCATACCAACATCCCTGGCAGCGCTCTGAACGAGGCCCAGAAGTACGGCACCTTAGAGCTGGCCAAGATCGAGAACATGCGGACGCAGTACGAAGACGTAGCTGCCGGGAAAAAGGCCCAGAGCGTGGACGACCTGGAAATGGAGGCGCCGGAGAACGGCGGGCATGTGGTGGCCCCGGCGGAAAAGAAGTACGGCTTCCTCTCCGTCTGCGCCGGAGACGGCCTGGCGGCGGTGTTTCAGGATTTGGGCGTGGACAGCGTGGTGTCCGGCGGGCAGACCATGAACCCCTCCACGGAGAGTATTCTGGAGGGCGTGGACCAGATTCCCGCCGAGACGGTGTTCGTCCTGCCCAACAACGGGAATATCATCATGGCCGCCCAGCAGTGCGCGGCGCTGACGGAAAAAAATGTCGTGGTGATTCCCACCAAGACGGTACCCCAGGGCATCACCGCCATGATGAACGTGGACTTCGAGGCCCCCGACGCCGAGACTCTGGCCGGGGCCATGACGGAGTCCCTCTCCGGCGTCACCACCGCCCAGATCACCTACGCCGCCCGGGATTCGGACTTTGACGGGTTCGACATCAAGGAAGGGGATTACCTGGCTCTGGAAGAGGGCAAGCTCTTTGGAACCGACGGCTCCCTTCACAACCTCCTGGAGAAGCTGGCGGCCAACGCCGCGGACCGGGGCGCATCCTTCATCTCCCTGTACGCCGGGGAGGATGTGAAGGAAGAGGACGCCCAGGCCGCCGGGAAGCTCTTTGAGAGCGCCTGCCCCGGCGCGGAGGTCATGGTTCTCTCCGGCGGGCAGCCTGTGTACTACTATATCATCTCCATGGAATAACCGGCAGGCCCGGACCGTTTGGGTCCGGGCCTCTCATGTTGGAAAGGAGGTCCCGGCATGACTGTGGGACGCTTCGCCCCCTCCCCCAGCGGGCGTATTCACCTGGGGAACCTATTCTGTTGCCTCCTGGCCTGGCTCAGCGCCCGGCAGAAGGGCGGAAAGGTGGTCCTGCGGATTGAGGATCTGGACACCGCCCGCTGTCCCGCGCGCTATGCGGAGCAGATGATGGAGGACCTCCGCTGGCTGGGTCTGGATTGGGATGAGGGGCCGGTTTGCGGCGGGCCGGATGCGCCCTATTTTCAAAGCCGGCGGTCCGCCCTCTATCAGGCCGCCCTGGAGCGTCTGGAGGACCTGGGGCTGATCTATCCCTGCTTCTGCACCCGGGCGGAGCTTCACGCCGCCAGCGCCCCCCACCGGGAGGACGGGCAGGCCGTCTATTCCGGGACCTGCCGGGATCTGTCCCCCGCTCAGCGGGCGGAACGGGCCGCCCACCGCTCCCCCGCTCTCCGGCTGAAAACCCCGGACCGGGTGTTCTCCTTTGTGGACGGGCATATGGGGCTCTACGAGGAAAACCTGGCGCGGGACTGCGGGGACTTTCTTCTCCGCCGGTCCGACGGCATGTTCGCCTATCAGCTGGCCGTGGTGGTAGACGACGCCGCTATGGGAATCACCGAGGTGGTCCGGGGAGCGGATCTGCTTTCCTCCACCCCCAGGCAGCTTTATTTATACCAGCTCCTGGGCCTGACGCCGCCGGCCTTTTGCCACATTCCTCTTCTTCTGGCCCCCGACGGACGGCGGCTCTCCAAGCGGGACGCCGACGCGGGACTGGACCGTCTCCAGGGCCGGGTCACGGCGGCGGAGCTGCTGGGAAAGCTGGCTCAGCTGGCGGGCTTTCACCCCTCCGGCGAACCCCGGTCTGCGGCGGAGCTGCTGTCGGAGTTCGATTGGGAGCAGGTGCCCCGGGAGGATATCCGTCTGCCTGGGGATCTGTTTTAGAGGAAGGACCTTTGGAGCCTTCTTTGCGGCAGGAATCTTCCATTTGGGAATCCGATGATTCGGAGGAGCGCCTGTGGGGTTGCACCCTCTCTCCCGCGGAGGAAGGGCGCTCCCGGAAGACGGGCGGAGACCCTGGTCCGCCCCTATGGCGAATCCCCCTTCGAAAGAAACACGGAGGGGGCCGCGGTCTGGATGGTTTCCTTTGACAAATCCCTTCGAATATGGGATACTGATGAAAAAGCGGATTTGAAAAAACGGGAATACTACAATTCCCCTTCAAACAGAACAATACGGGCACTTGCCCTTTATGAGACAGGAGATTACCATGGATTTATTAAGGAAGAAACAAGGCTTTATCTGCGACATGGACGGTGTGATCTATCACGGCAACGCCCTTTTGCCGGGCGTGCGGGAGTTTGTGCTCTGGCTCTCCCGGGAGAAGAAGAACTACCTGTTCCTGACGAACTCCAGCCAGTACACCCCCAAGGAACTCCAGCAGAAGCTGGCCCGGATGGGCCTGGACGTGGACGAGTCCCACTTTTACACAAGCGCCCTGGCCACCGCCTATTTTCTGGACAGCCAGGCCCCAGGGTGCAGCGCCTATGTGGTGGGCGAGCACGGCGTCATGAACGCCCTCTACGACAAGGGCATCACTTACAACGACGTGAACCCGGACTACGTGGTGGTGGGAGAGTCCTCTGCCTACAATCTGGAACAGATCACCAAGGCCATCCGTCTGGTGAACGGCGGCGCCAAGCTTATCGGCACGAACTACGATTTGACGGCGCCCTCAGAAGCCGGCATCGTCCCCGCCTGCCGGGCCCTTATCGCGCCCATTGAGCTGGCCACGGGAAAGCACGCCTACTTCGTGGGAAAGCCGAATCCCCTGATGATGCGCACCGGACTGCGCATGCTGGGCGTTCACTCCGAGAATGCCGTCATGATCGGCGACCGCATGGACACCGACATCATCGCCGGCATTGAGACGGGTCTGGATACCGCGCTGGTCCTCTCCGGCGTCTCTACCCGGGAAACCTGCGAACAGTATCCTTACCGTCCCCACTATATTCTCAGCGGCGTTGGGGATATCCCCGGCAATTGACGCAGATAGATAGCTCCCCCGCAGGCCCTTGGCCTGCGGGGGAGCTGTTTTGCTGTTTACGCCGCGTTTTGCCCTTCGGATCTCCCGGGGCTTTGCGGTCCCTGGCAGCTCACGCTTCCAGGTGCGTTCTGTGGTGCTGGAACACCCAGAAAATCGCCCCCAGAATCAGCGCTCCGCCCAGCAGCGAGCTGCCACTGAGGGATTCCCCGAAGACCAAATAACTCAGCGCCGCTGTGAACACCACACCGGAATACTGGTAGATGCTGACCTCCGAGGCGGGAGCCCGCTGGTAAGCGTAGGTCAGCAGGAACTGCCCTCCGGCGGCAAAGACGCCGATCAGCAGCAGCATGGCCAGCACCGGCAGCGAAGGAACCACAAACCGGGGCAGCATCAGCACCAGAGAGCACACCGTGCTGAAGGCGGAAAAGTGAAACACAATCACGGAGGGGTTCACATAATTCTTGCAGTAGGACAGCATCGTATAGGCAACGCCGGACACCACCGCCGCGCTCAGCGCCGCCAGCAGCGGAAAGGGATTGGAGTCGAAGGAGGGCTGCATGGCCACATAAGCTCCGGTGAGGCAGAGAAACGTGGATGCTACCTTCACCGGAGTGATCTTCTCCTTCAAAAAAAGCGCGGCGAAGAGGGTCACGAACACCGGAGAGGCCCGGTTCAGCATCGCCACGTCCGCCTGCCGGGCTTGGCCGGTGGCATAGAAAAACAGCACCACCCCCAAAAACCCGAAGAAGGACCGTCCCCAAAGGGCCCAGCGTCCCCGCTTCATCTCCTGAAACACCCGCAGCTTCTCCCGCCGGACCATACCCGCGGCAATGAACAAGCTGACCAGATTCCGAAAGAAGGTCTGTTCAAAGGTCCCCACCTCCGAGGAGGTCAGCTTCACAAACACCTGCATCACGGAAAAGGACAGCGCCGACAGCAGCATCAGGCATACGGCCTTTGTCTTTTGATTTCCCAAGACTCCATTACACATCCTTCCATTTCCCCCGCCGGACCGCCGCCCTCACGGCGGCAAGGGGGAACGGACAACCTGCGGTCATCCGTTCCCCATTCCGGCTCAATAGTCGCCGTTATAGCTGGTGCCGTGGGGCGTGGTCCAGCTGTAGTCCCCCAGCAGCTCCGCCTTGGTGGGCTCTCCCGCCGCCACACGGAGCATCTGGTCGTAGAGCTCCCGGCCGCTCTCGGCCAGGCCCAGCTCTCCGTAGAGCATGGGCGCGGCGGAATAGTCGATCATGTCCGCCAGCGCCGAGGCTGTCTGGACGTTGCCGGTGATCTTGATGGTGGTCATGCAGGCGTTGCCGATGGGGTTGCCCCGGCCGGTGGTGAAGAGGCAGATGTGACAGCCGCTCATAGCCAGGGTGGTGGAAGCATAGGCGTCGTTGGCTCCCTGGGCCTGGTTGATGCCCCAGGCCCCCGGGCCCGGCACCGGGTCTCCGCAGTCCAGTATGCCCAAAATCCGCCCGTGGCCCTGGGTGCGGAAGCTGCCCAGGTTCTTCTCCGTCATGGTGGTGAGGCCGCCAGCCTTATTGCCCGGGGTGGGGTTTACCTGGGAGAGGCCTTTGCCGCCCCGGCGGGTGCAATCCTCGTTAAAGAAATCCCCGATGTCCATCAGCCGCATACCGATTTCATAGGAGGCGGCGTCGGTGGGATAGCCCCCCCGGCCGCAGACCTCCACGGCCCTTCCGCCAATGGCCAGGTGCATGTCGATGACCTCCCCCACCACGGGATTGGCGGAGAGGCCGCTGGTCCAGTCGGAGCCGCCGTTGTATCCGCCAATGATCAGCCCGCTGAGCGGGCAGGGCTCCCGCTTCTGGGCCTCCGCCTGGCGCTTCAGCTCCTCCACGGCGGCGATGCCGTCCTGAATGGCCTTGGTGGCGCCGCCCTCGGCCTGCATGCTGATGTTCACCACGGGGCGGCCCGTTTTCCGGATTTCCGCGGCCACGTCCTCCGGGTCCGTCTGCTGGCAGCCCAAGGACAGCAGCACCACGCCGAAGGTGTTGGGATGGGTGCCGGTGGTGATAAAGCCACGGCGGGTCCGGGCGAAGCGGTCCGGGAACTCGCCGCAGGCCGCGTCCACAAAGGTGGCCGGCACATCACAGGCCGCGGCGATTCTCTGGGCGGCGTTGTTGGAGCACTGGACCAGGGAAATCACCACCACCTGGTTCCGGATGCCGAAGGAGCCGTCCGCCCGCTTATAGCCGGGGATGGTCTCCGGAAGGTTCAGCTCCTCGGGCTTGTAGCGGTAGGTCACGCTGTAGTCCAGCGCCTCCGGGGCCATGGAGCGGTAATAGGCCCGCTTCTCCTGGTTGATCTCCTCGAAGTCGTCATAGACGTTGTGCTCGTGGACCCAGTCGCCCTTTCGGATCGCCTGGGTGGCAACGCCAATATGTACGCCGTACTTGATAATCTCGGCGCCCTTGGCAATGTCCACCCGGGCGATCTTATGGCCTTCCTTGATGAACTCGTTGGCGGTCAGCGTCTCTCCGGCCACCTGGGTGCTCTCCCCGGCCTGTATGGGCTCCACGGCCACAGCGACGTTGTCGTTCTCCTCAATCAGCATGGACTTCTTAAAATTTTCCATTTCAATACACTCCTTCAGAGCTTTCATAATCGATATCGTCCACAAACAGGGCCCGCCCATGAGATCGCGGGCCCGCAGCGGAAACCGCGCCCCCCGAAGGAGCTTGGTCTTCCGGGCCGCCGTTACAGCCCGTTGATCTCACGGACAAAGTGGCACTTGACAAAATGGTCCTTGGAGACCTCCTCCAGCTGGGGCTCCTGTTCGAAGCACTCGGGCTTGGCGTAAACACACCGGGGCGCGAAGCGGCAGGACCTGGTAACGTTGATGGGAGAGGTAATCTCCCCCTTCAGAATGATCTGCTGGTCCGGCGCGTTGTACTTCGGCTGGGGAATCGCGGAAATCAGGGCCTTGGTGTAGGGATGGTACTGATGGGCGAAAATTTCCGAGGCCCCGGCTTTCTCCACCATCTGCCCCAGGTACATCACGGTGATGTCGTCGGAGATGTGCTTCACCACAGAGAGGTTGTGGGTAATGAACAGATAGGTGAGGTTCCGCTCCCGCTGTAATTCCATCATCAGGTTCAGAATCTGGGCCTGAATGGACACGTCCAGGGCGGAGACGGGCTCGTCACAGACCACCAGCTTGGGGTTTAGAATCAGCGCCCGGGCAATGCCCACCCGCTGGCGGCGGCCACCGTCCAGCTCGTGGGGATAGAGGCTGTAAGTCCGCTCCGCCAGGCCCACCACGTCCATGGTCTCCCGGACTTTTTTCTGCCGCTCCTCCTTGGAGGGATAGAGCTTATAAATCTTCAGGGGCTCCGCGATGATGTCCCCGATGGACATCCGGGGGTTCAGGGAGGCGTAAGGGTCCTGGAAGATGATCTGCATGTCCTTCCGGAGCTCCTTCAGCTGGGCGGCGGTGACATTGGAGATATCCTGGCCCTGAAAGATAATCCGGCCTCCGGTCCGTTCGTGGAGGTGCAGAATCACCCGGCCCAGGGTGGACTTTCCGCAGCCGGACTCTCCCACGATGCCCAGGGTCTTACTCTCCTCCACGCGGAAGCTGACGCCGTCCACTGCGTGAAGGGTCCCCTTCTTGGTGGCAAAGTATTTGGTCAGGTCTTCCACTCTTAAAATCTCAGCCATACTCAAACCTCCCCGCCGCGGAACCGGCCGCAGCGGACCATGTGGGTCTCGCTGACTGATACCGGCTCCATCCGTCCGTGCTTGCAGCCCTCCTCCGCGTAGGGACACCTGGGATGAAATTTGCAGCCCTCCGGCAGGCAGGAGGGGTCCGGCACCATGCCCTGAATGACTTTCAGCTCGGCGGACTCGTTCTCGATGTCTGGCAGGGAGTCGAAGAGGCCGATGGTGTAGGGATGGCGCTTGTCGGTGTAGATGTCCTTCAGCGTACCGTACTCGATGATCTCCCCGGCGTAAACCACCGCCACCTTGTCGCAGATCTTCGCCACCACGCCCAAATCGTGGGTAATCAGGATCAGGGACGTGCCGTACTCCTGTTTCAAATTCCGCATCAGCTCCAGCACCTGGGCCTGGATGGTCACGTCCAGGGCGGTGGTGGGCTCATCGGCGATGAGGAGCTCCGGGCTGCACGCCAGGGCGATGGCGATCATCACCCGCTGCTTCATGCCGCCGGAGAACTGATGGGGATAGTCGTCGCAGCGCCCCCCGGGGATGCCCACCTGCTCCAGCATCTCCATGGCCTTTTTCCGGGCCTCTCCCTTGCTCATTTTGCTGTGGAGAAGCACCACCTCGGCGATCTGCTCCCCCACCGTCATCACGGGATTCAGGGAGGTCATGGGGTCCTGGAAGATCATGGAGATTTTACCGCCCCGGATCTCCCGCAGGTTCTTCTCCGGCATCCGGAGCAGGTTCTGGCCCTCAAAGAGGACGGAGCCGCCCACGATCTCCCCCGGCGGGTCCGGCACCAGGCCCATAATGCCAAGGGCCGTGGTGGTCTTTCCCGCGCCGGTCTCCCCCACCAGGCCGATGCTCTCTCCTTTCTCCAGGGAGAAGGAGATGTCGTTTACCGCGCAGACGGTTTCCTCGTCCGTCACGTAGCGGATTTCCAGATTCCGCACTTCCAAAATCGATTCTGCCATGCCAGTCTCCTTTCCCGCTTATTTCTTCAGCCTGGGGTCCAGGCAATCCCGCAGGCCGTCGCCCACCACGTTCAGCGCGTAGACCACCACCATGATCGCGAGGCCCGGAATCACGGTGAGATAGGCCTGGGTCCGGATGTATTTCCGGCCCGCGGAAAGCATCGCCCCCCACTCCGGCATAGGCGCCTGGATACCAAAGCCCAGGAAGCTCAGGGCGGAGGCGGAGATGATGGCGCCCGCCATGGCCAGCGTGGCCTGAACAATCAGGGCGGAGATGGAGTTGGGCAGGATGTGGTGAAGGATGATCCGCCAGTTTCCCGCGCCGATGGCCCGGGCGGCCTCCACGAACTCCTGCTCCCGGGTGGCCAGCACGGAGGCCCGCACCACCCGGGCGAACTTCGGCGTGGAGGACAGGCCCACCGCCAGCATCAGGTTAAAGAGGCTGGAGCCCAGGGCCGTAACAATACACATCGCCAGCAGCATCTGCGGAATCGCCATGAAGAGGTCCATGCAGCGCATGATGATGTTGTCCAGCTTCGGGTAATAGGCGGCGATGACCCCCAGGAAGCCGCCGGTGAGAACGGAGATTCCCACCGCCAGGAAGCCGATGGAAAGGGAGTAGCGGCTGCCGTAGAGCAGGCGGCTCAGCACATCCCGGCCCAGATTGTCCGTGCCGAAGGGGAATTCCAGGCAGGGGGCGATCATGGCCCGGCTGGCGTCCTGATCGTCATAGCCGAAGGGGGCGAGCTGCTCCGCGAACACAGCCACCACCACAAACAGGACCAACACAATGAGCCCGGCCACGGCCTGCCGGTTCTTGCGGAAGCGTCTCCAGATTTCGGAGAGCATACTGTGCTTGTTCATACGTCTTTCTTCGCCCCTTTCTTTGAGAGTGAAAAGACCTTGGTGCTCTCGTACATGGTCTTCATCCGGGGATCGATGTACGTGTAGATCACGTCCACGATCAGGTTCAAAACGGCGGACACAAAGGCGATCAGCAGAACGCACCCCTGCACCGCGGCATAGTCCCGGGCGTTCAGGGAGTCCACCAGATACTTGCCCACCCCCGCCACGGAGAAGATGACCTCCGTGACGATGGAGCCCGCCAGCAGCACGCCCAGCTGCAAGCCGATGACGGTGACAATGGGAATCATGGCGTTTTTCAGCGCGTGGCGCAGGACCACCACCCAGTAGCTCTGCCCCTTGGCCTTGGCGGTGCGGATATAGTCCTGGCGCATGACCTCCAGCATGGAGCTGCGGGTGGTCCGCATGATGGTGGCGGAGGAGTTCACCCCCAGGGCGATGACCGGCATAATCATCTGCTTCCAGCTGCTGCCGTAGCCCGAGGCCGGCAGCCACCCCAGCCACACGGAAAACACCAGAATCAGCATCAGCCCCTGCCAGAACATAGGCATGGAGATGCCGAAGAGGGCGCAGCCCGTGGCCAGAGAATCCCAGACGGTGTTCTGTTTCAGGGCGGACACAATTCCGAAGAATATGCCCAGCACGATACCCAGGAGAATACTCCAGGCGGAAATGTTAAAGGTCACCTTAAACCGCACGATCAGCTCGTCCAGGACCGGCGTCCTGGAGCGATAGGAGAGTCCCAGGTCCCCCTGGAGAAGGCCCATCAGCGTCCGGCCCAGCCGCTCCCAGTAGGTGCCGTTGATTCCCATCTCAATTCGGTAGGCCTCCACGGCCTCCGGCGTCGCGTTATCCCCCAGGGCCAGATAGGCCGGGTCTCCGGGGGAGAAATAGAGAATCGTAAAAACGATCACGGTAACGCCGATCAAAACGGGAATGATCCACAGCAGCCGCTTGATTATGTATTTCAGCATAGTCCATACCCCCATTCAGCCAGTGCGGCCAACCGAGAAAATTGCCCGCTCCATATGTGTTTTCGAGTCGCCGCAGTCGAAACCGCGGGAAACGCTGTTTCCCGGGCGCGCCTCCGTCCTTCGAGTTCCCGACTGAGGAAACCCGGCGGCCGGAAGGGACGGCGCGCTCTCCGGAAGCCCACAAGAAGAGGATGGGCGAATAACCTTTTTTTATCCACCCATCCTCTCTTGCCGGTTTGCGTGATTTCGCCTTAACCCCGCCGGTGTCCGGCGCCGGGGCCGCCGCTCTTACTCAAAGTAGCAATACTTCAGCAGAGGAGACTGGAAGGCGCCGTTGCAGAAGCCCTTCAGGCTGGCCGTGTGGCAGTGGATATCCTCCTGCTGATAGATGGGAACGATGATGCACTCGTCCAGCGCCTTCTGCTGGATGGCGGCGTTCATCTCGCTGCGCTTGGCGGCGTCGGGCTCCTTGGCCGCCGCGTCCACCATGGCGTCCATCTCGGGGTCGCTGTAGCCGAAGATGTTGTTGGCGTTGTCCGTGTAGAAGAAGCGGTTGGCGAAGTCGATGTCGCCGTTGGTGGCGGCAATGCCCCAAGTGTAAATGTCAAAGTTGTGCTCCACCTTCAGCGCCTGGGCGTTGGTGGCGGCGTCCAAGGCCACGATCTCCACGTTGATTCCGATCTGGGACAGAGCGTTGGCAAAGAACTCGCCGTAGGCCTGCCGCAGCGCCATGTGGCCCACGTGATAACGGCAGGAGAAGCCGTTGGGATAACCGGCCTCGGCCAGCAGCTCCTTGGCCTTCTCCAGGTTGTACTGGTAGACGGGGTAATCCACGTGATAGGGGGAATCCTGCTTGGCGATGGAATCGGTGATGTTGTCGGGGAGCAGGCCCTTGGCGGGCTGGCCCACGCCGTCCATGCAGACCTGCCAGGCGCTGTCGATATCCAGGGCATAGGCGATTGCCTGGCGGACCCGGACGTCGTTAAAGGGAGAGTTGCGGTGGTTGAAGCTCAGGTAGCAATTATCCATGGTGAATTCCCGGAAAATCTCCACGTCGGCGTTGGCCTCGGCGGCGGCGATGTCCACGCCGGAGAGGTTGTAGCACAGATCCGCGCCGCCGGTCTCCACCTCAATGTAACGGTTGCCGTCCTCGGAGATGACCTTGAACTCCACGTTCTTAATGGCGGGCTGGCCCTCCACATAGTAATCGTCAAAGCCAATCAGCTTCACGCTGCTGCCGATGGACCACTCACCCCAGGTGTAAGGGCCGGTGCCGACGTCCATATTGGCCCAGTCGCCGTTGGCCTCTTCATAGCCCTTCTTGCTGAACATGACGCAGGTGGGATAGGAGAGGTTGGCGATAATGGGCATGTAGGGCTCGTCCATCACGATGACGAAGGTCCGCTCATCCACCGCGTAGCTCTTCTCCAGATCCATGTGATCCGTGACGGACTTGTTGGCGCTCTCCCGCAGGCACTGTAAGGAGAACAGGCAGTCCTCGGCGGTGAGGGTCTCCCCGTTGTGGCACTGAATCCCCTCCCGCAGCGTGATGGTCAGCTCCGTGGCGTCATCATTGAACTCCCACTTCTCCGCCAGCAGAGGACGGTATTCCTGGTCGGGCACCGTGCGCTCAATCAACGTCTCGTAAACCTGGGCCTTGATCTTAATGGTGTCGTTGGTGGTGCTGCCGTTGATGGGGTCCTTATCGGCCATGTCCGCCTGAGCGGCGATGACCATGGTGTCCTTTCCCCCGCTGGTCCCGTCGCCGGAGGACGCGCCGTCGGATCCGCCGCCGGATCCGTTGGAATCTCCGTTGCCGCCGCAGGCGGTCAACAGCAGGCAGAGGCATGCCGCCATGGCCAGAATTCGATGCAAGCTCTTTTTCATACGTCGTTTCTCCTTTTCATTGTTTCTTCGCAACCTGTCGCGCCCGTGCCCGCCGGCGGGAAGACCTCTCCGCCGCCTGGGAAGCTCCGCCAAAACCGTCGGCGCGGGCATTTACAATTATCCGAAGCGAGTTCGGAAACTGCCAAGGATTCGCCTTTCCCGGGAAGCTCAGCCCACCATCGCCCGAATCTCCTCCAGGGACTTTCCGGCCAGGCCCAGTTTCTCCGCCGTGCGGCCCTCCTCCCAGAAGTTCCGGCCACAGACCGCGCCGGCGATGCTGATGAAGGCGTTCATCATGGGGGTCTCGATGCCCAGCATTTTTCCGATGGACGCCAGCGGCACCAGGCCGGACATGGTGTCCTCCACAATGAAGCGGTGCTTCACCGTGGTGGGATTCCGGAGGCCCTTATAGGGTTCAATGTGCTGAATCAGGTCATAGAGGCTTTCCCGGGGTTCCAGGCTGTAGATCTTTGTCAGAGACTCCCCCAGAGGCAGGGCGTCCACGCCCATGGCCCGGCACACTGCCACCCGCTCCCTGTCGCAGGCGGTGATGATGTCGGCCACGTGGGGGGTGATGCCCTCCATGTAGTAGTCGTAGCTCTCCCCCAGGTCCATCTTGTTGATGTTCATGAGGCTGGGAATCGGGTGCAGCATGGCTCCCCCTCCCTGAAAGCCCGTCTCCAGCACGCTGGAAACCGGCGTCAGGTTCGGGAAGATGGGGCCCAGCACCTCCATAACCCGTCCGGTATCCCGGCCCGGCAGGGCGGCGATGGGCACCGTGGTCTTCAGGCCGCTCTGGAAGGCAACGCCCACTTCATAGCTGCGGCAGGCGTACATCAGGTCTCCCGCCTCCGCGATCAGCACGTCCCTGCCCCCCTGGCCCCGCAGGATGTTGGACACCTCCAGCGCGCCGCCGCAGTGGCCGGGATTCAGCACGAAGAGCTGCCCGTCCCGCAGATAGGGCAGACACTGGGTGGCGATGGAGCGGTGCGCGTCCGTGGTGGACACCACCATAATCACGTCCACATCCTCCAACGCCTCCGGCAGCTGGTCGGTGATCAGTTCCGGCGTTCCCTCGCACTCGATCTTGCCGGTAACCCGGATGGTTTTCAGCTCCCGCAGGCGGCGGATTTTCTCGCTGTCAATGTCCTGGAGCTTCACGGAATAGCCCTGGCTGGACAAAACCGCCGCCATGGTCTGGCCGCCGGCGCCGGCGCCGATGATTGCAAACTTCAACATGTTGCTTCCCCCCATCGTAATATCCTTTGCACAAATTAAACAAAGAAGTGCTCCCTGTTTTCGACTTTTATTATATCACATTGACAGCAAACCCGTTTATATGATATTCTTTCAATTAATTATATGAATTTGATATCTCTGGCCCCCGGCCGACCTCCGCAAGCCCGCCGAACCATCCTATAGCTCCCCGCTGCCGCGGGAGAACGGGCTATAGGATTTGGCTTTGTGGGGCGGAGGATCGATCTCCCCCCGTTTTCTCGAAGGAGGTGCGCCATGACATTTCAACAGCTCAGCTTCGTTGTGGAGGTGGCCCGATGCGAGTCCATCAATAAGGCCGCCGAGCAGCTATACACGTCTCAGAGCAACGTCAGCAACAGCATCAAGTCCCTGGAGGAGGAGCTGGGGATTCAGATTTTCCTGCGGACGAAGAAAGGGGTTTCCGTCACCGCGGAGGGCCGGGAGTTTTTGAGTTACGCCCGGGAGATCATCGAAAAGAAGGACTTCGTGGAAAACCTGTACGCCAAGAGCCACTTCCGCAAGCAGTATTTCAGTGTCTCGTCCATGCGCTCCTACTTTCTCAGCGTGCCCATCACCAACCTCTGGTCTCACATCTCCGGCGGCTATGGGGACACAATTTATATCCGCCTGAAAAAGCAGTCCTTTTTTGACGTGCTGGACGATGTGCAGCACTGCCGTTCCGACCTGGGCGTCGTATTTCTGACCAAGTCCCATCAGCAGAGAATCCAGCGCCTCTGCGGCGTGAAAAATCTGGACTACTCCTTGCTGGGGGAGAGCCAGATCAGCATCGTCCTCCGGGACGACCACCCCCTTCTGACGGAGGAGGGCGCGGAGGCCTTCGAGGAGCGGGTGGTGGAATTCCCCTATGTCATCGCGGAAAACCAGGAGAACTTCGGCCGCTTTTACGACGACTCCTCCCGCTCCATTGAGGAGCTGTTTCAAACCCCGCCCAAATGCGTCATCTCCATCAATGACAGCGCTGCCAGTCAGGACATCGTGGCTCACACGGATTCCTTTTTCATCAGCTCCACACAGTGGCAGCACCCGGACCACTACCAGTTCTCCTCCGTCCCCCTGCGGGGTGAGGACAATCTGCTCACTCACTATTATGTCACCCGAAAGGGCCAGGAGCGTCATCCCCTGGCGGACTTTTACATTGAGGAGCTGAAAAAGATGTTTGACAAGCTCTGACAGTCGGCTCCGCCTCTTCGGACCACCGCCGGGCGGGCCCGGCTCAAAAATATGAAAGCCGGTCACAGGAAGGAAGTGCTTCCCATGCGTTTGCGCCTTTCCGCGCTGCTCCTTTGCCTGCTGCTCTGTCTCAGCGCCTGCGGCGGCTCTGAACCGCCTCCGGCCCTCGCGGAGCTCTCTCAGTACTCCGCGCCGGAAGAACCGGCGGCAACCCCAGAGCCGGAAAAAGAACCGGAGCCTCCAGAGCCCCCCGCGCCCACTGTGGCCACGCTGGCCGTCTGCGGCGACGCCATGAGTCATATGCCCATCACCAACGACGCCTGGGACGCCGCTCAGGAGCGCTATGACTACGCCCGGATCATGGCCGGGGCTGGCCCCTATGTGGAGGCCGCGGACTACGCCGTGGTCAACCTGGAGACCACTCTCTCCGGCGGTCCTCCTTACTCCGGTTATCCCGCCTTCAACTCCCCTGACGACATGGCCCGGGGGATACGGGAGCTTGGCTTCGACCTGTGCCTCACGGCCAACAACCACAGTCTGGACCGGGGCTTTTCCGGCCTCAGCCGCACCCTGGACGTGCTGGACCAGCAGGGGCTGGCCCATGTGGGCACCAGCCGGACCCAGGAGGAGCGGGAGAACAACATCGTCCTGGCCGACGTAGGTGGAATCTCCGTGGCCTTCCTTGGGTACACTTACGGCACCAACGGCATCCCTGTGCCCAAGAAACACCCCTATGCCATCAACGTCTTCAACACCGATTATCTGACCAACCTCTCCAAGCCGGACTGGGAGCGCCTGGCCGGAGACCTGGAGGCCGCCAGGGCCCTGAAACCGGATTTGGTGGCGGTGATGATTCACTGGGGTCTGGAATACAAAACCAAGCAGAACCGATATCAGGAGGAGCTGGCGGACTTTCTCTTCCAAAACGGCGCGGACATTCTTCTGGGCGGCCACTCCCATGTCCCCCAGCCCATGGAGCTCCGCACGCTGCCCGACGGGCGGCAGGGCTTTGTCTGCTACTCTCTGGGAAACTTCATCTCTTCCCAAAATAAGCCCCTTACCGACACCACGGCGGTACTGACTCTGATCCTCACCCGAGACAATGAAACCGGCGAAACCCAGGTCTCCGGTTACCGCTACGATCCCATGTACATGCTCCACCGGAATGCAGGGACGACTCCCCGTTTCCAGCTTCTGGACATAAACGCCGCTCTGGCTTCCGGCGAAGCGGGGGACGCTCTGGAAAAGCGCCTTACCCAGGCTCTGGAGAACTGCCACGCCATTTTTGGGCCGGAGGAAGGCCAGGAGCGTTCCCCAATGGCACCGGAGACTGGCGGGAATGGCAGCCAGCCGGAAACGGGCGGGTGAAGGATTCTTTGAGGCGCTGTAAACCGATAAAAACGCAGGTTCCGTGAACGGTTTTTCCATTCACGGAACCTGCGTTCTGTTTTTCCGTGCGGCGTAATGTCCTCGTTCCTCTCCCCGCATGCCATCTCTTCCTAAGCAAAAGAAAAAGCACGACCTTTCCATCGTGCTTTTCCCTGTATATTGCGACGGCGGTCCGATCCGCTGATGTCCAGCGCTCTTCCCCACCTCGCTTATCTTCCAGGGCATCTCCCGCCAGCCATTGCCCTGTCAACGCAGCAGACGCTCCACATCCTCCATCCCCCGCCTTCCGTGGGTGCGCATCGCCTGGGCGGCAGACCGGGGAATGGACTGGCTGGTATCCCATAGCAATGACCCGGCGGCGGCGGTATCCCGCACCAGCCCCTCCGTCACACTGACATACTGATAGACGCCCCGAAGTCCGCTCTGGCTCCGTTCCAGCCGGGTGTACAGCGCACCGTAGGCCTCCTGAATCCGGCTCACCCAAAGGCAGTCCGCCTCCAGGGTCCGCCCGGCGGCCCGGGCTTCCTCCCGGGTGGCAACGGAGAGCTCATGCAGCCCCAGCGCCCTGGCGGAGAGACGGAACTGGGGCAGCGTCACCACGTCCTCCCCCATTTGGAGGGAGACACCGCTCTGCGTCCGGAGTTTCGCGCCCCCGATGTCGGCGGCGCCGGACACCTGGACCTTCCCGCAGCCGCCGAAAAGACAGGCGCCGATGTCCGCGCCTGGATTACCGCCCCGGGCTCTTCGAATCCGGGCGGTTCCGTCAATGAGGATGTCTCCGCATCCCCCCTGCACGCCCGCGCCGATGGCGGCGGCATGGCCGGTGGCCGCAGCAGTCACCATACCGCCGTGGATGTGAATATCCCCCACCGGCGCGCCCAGGCCGCCGCCAATCCCAGCGCCGCCCTTTTCCCCGGTGGCGTCCACGCGACCCCCCAGCATGGTCACCGGCCCCATGAAGCCGTGCTTTCCCGCGCCGATTCCGGAGCCGCCGCCGCTGCCCCGGGCCGTGATCACGCCGCCGCGAATCAAAATTTCGCTGGTCCGGTCCCGGCCGCTCTCGCTGTCCCGGCCGATGCCCGCGCCGCCGCCGCTGCCGGAGGCGGCGAGGGTCCCGTCGGGAACTCCGCCGCTGGGCGGCTCCCCCCGGTCGATGCAAAGGGTGGTCCCGTCTCCCAGGGCAATGCCCGCGAAGCCCTCGCCGCTCTCAAAGAGATTTCCTGTCCCGTTCGGCAAAAGCAGCGTCACCGCATTGTCCCGCCCCAGGTAAAAAGCCCCGCCCCAGGTCACCTGGCAGGCCACGCCGTCCAGGGCCAGCTCCACCGGCCCAATGCCGTCGGACAGGGCAATCCGTCCGCTGAAGGGCTCCCGGTTCCCATCGGTCCCCGGGCCGCCGGAGATGGCGGTCACTTGGTTGGAGAGAATCCGGAGAGTATGGGTCTCCTCCTCATAAAGCCAGTCCTGCCCCGCCTCGCCGCCGGTGACGGTGAAGGGATTGGGATACATGGAAATCTCCTCAAAGGTCTCGATCCACTGGTTCCAGTGCAGATAGGCGTAACGGGTCCTGGGGTGGTTCCGCCCGTCCCGCCCCCGGATCAGCAGGGTATACACGGGAGAGCCCTGGTTTGGGTCTCCACGGTCCAGCCACAGCCGGGCGGGAACCGAGGGATCCAGCAGCATCCGGGCCTGCCGCCCGTTCACCGACAGGGCGGTGACGCCGCTCCAGCCCGGGAGGAAGGTCTTCCAGATCAGATCGAAGGGGTCCAGCGGCTTTCCGCCAAAGCTGCTCACCTGTCCCCCCGGAGCCGCCAAAGATACCGGCCCATCCACCAGCACGGGCAGAGGCAGAGGCTCCTCCGCCGTCACAGCCACGCCGCCGGTGAGGCGCAACGTGCCGGAAGACCCGGCCGCCACCTTCCCCAGCCGTATCAATCCTCCGCCGTCCAGGGTCAGGGACGAGCCCTCTTCCAGCCGGACCTCTCCCAGCGCCGCCTCTCCCGCGCTGAACACCCGGGCCCCGGCGGCGGAGACCGTCAGAACCTCCGCCTTCACATTTTGGAGGGTTACGGTTCCGGAGCCGGTTATCCAAATCCCCCGGAGGGGCTGCTCCGTCCCCCGGAGGGTTACGTCCGCCTTGCCGCTCACCGTCAGCACGCCGCTGTCCGGGTCGAAGACGACGCCGGAGAGATCCCGTCCCGCCGCTTGCACCGGGCCCCGGGCCTCCGTCAGAAGGGGCGGATGGGCTGTTCCCCCCTCCGCCGCCGGGCCGTTTTCCAAACCGCCCTCCACGGACAAAGCCGCCGGGCCGGCTCCGGAGCTTTGAAGGGCCTCCAGAAGTCCCATCATCAAATCCAGCTTAACGCCCTCGGTTCCCGCCAGCAGGGTCAGGAGAGAGGAGCCGTTCATCAGCGGGTTCCCGCCCTCGTTCAGGAGCAAATCCGTCAGGAACTCCTGGAGCCCCGGCAGCGCGCCGCCGGTAAAGCGGCCCTGGAAATCCTCCAGGCTGGTGAACTCGCCGTTGGTCAGCAGCTCCACGGCCCGGTCCGGCGGAACTCCCTCCGCCACCTTCTCCAGCAGCTGCCGCAGGCCCTCCATGGCCTGCTTCAAATCCACGGCCTCCACCGCGCCGCCGCCGGTGATAACCGCGCCCAAGTACAGGGCGGCCAGATAGCCCACGGCGGAATCGCTCTCCAGGGAGCCGTTCATCACGGCGGCCAGCAGCTCCGCGCCGGTAGCGGTTTTGTCCAGCCCAAGGGCCTCCAGCAGCTTCTCCGGCGTGAGGTCCTCCTCCGTAACCGCGTTCAGCAGCCAGTCGGGCAGCGTCCCCTCCTGTCCGGATGCTTCTTCCCCCAAAAGCGCATAGAGCGGCGCGCCGCCCTCCAGGCCCGCGTCCCCGTCCAAAAACAGCCGGACGCCTCCGGCGGAGGCGCTGGACAGCATCCGGCCAATCTCCTTCCCCAGGCGCTCCAGCTCTTCCTGGAGGGCGGCACGGTCCGGCGTCCCTTCCCCGGCGGATTCCCGGGCCAGCTCCGCCATGCGGTCCAGGTTCTCCCGCACCTCGGCCAGCGCCACCTCCCCCGTCTGGAGGACCCGGTGACTCTCCCGGGTCTGGTTCTCCGCCTGACCTACCCGGGTCATCAGCTTCCGCAAGGTCTCCGAGACAGTGAACCCCTTCGTCTCCACCAGGCCCCGGCTGGTGCCGGAGGTCTTTTCCGTCCGGTCCGCCGGTTGATACCGGGGCACGTTTACCCCTCTGTTTCCACGGATTTTCAATTCGCCCATTCCAAGCGCCCCCTTTCGCCAAGCCGCCGTTTCATTCACTTATCATATCGGCTGTCTGGCGAAAAAGATAAGAAGCTCCGGCAAGGTCCCCCATTCCTGGGATAATCTGCGGCGGATAATCGCTCTCCGGCGCTTCGGTTCTTCTCGGGAATCATGGTGAAACGCCCACTCGAAAACCGGCTGCGCGGAGGCCTATCCGGACTCCGGCAAACACTCTTTTCGATAGAAGCCCCCTCACAAAAAAAGGACGGCCCCGTAAGGTCCGCCCCTGCACAGGATTTCCTCCTGAATAAAACACGCGGGAACACACGCCTGAGCTTCCAGTGTCCATCTCCCGGTCAAGGCCGCACCTCACAGCAGGCCCAGACCGCGTTGTGGTCCGAAAGTTCCTCCCCTTCAAAGGCTGCCAGAGCGCTGCCGGCCGGAGCGAAGCCGCAATCCGCCCGCCGGGTGGAGGCTGTGCGGCTCTCCAAAACCTTCCATCCCCGGACCAGTAGCCAGTCCAGCCGCAGGTCCAGATGCCCGCCGCCGGGCAGGGGCTTGCGCCGGGTACCGGCAGGCCGGTCTGGAAGCAGCTGGTAGCCCGCGGCCTCCGCCGCGGTCAGGCATCCCTCCCAGGCCGGCACCTCCTCCAGACACCGGCGCTGAAGGGCGGGACTTCCCGCCACAGCCTGGATAGCGTCCTTATCCCGGCCGTCGAAGGTGTTGGTATTCAGGTCTCCGCCCAGCGCCACCGGCATGCCGGGAAACATCTCCTCCGCCGCGGCCAGCACAGTTTCCAGCTGCGCCTGACGGCCCGGGCCATGGGTCCGGTTTTCCAAATGGATGGTCCCCATCCCCACCGGCTTTCCCGCCACGTCCAGTTCCGCCAGCACCGCCAGACGCCCGCCGATGCGCCTCTGGCGGTCGAAGTACCAATTGTACTGCTCCGGCAGCCGGACGGCCCGGGCCCGCCGGATAGGCCAGCGGGAGAAGACGGCGTTGCCGTGGAAGCCCTTGGGGTCCTCCTCGTTCACCAGTTCAATGAATTCCAAGCCGAAGGCCGCGTTCAGTCCCAGCCGCTCCGCCAGGGCCAGGGTGGTGTTCTTCCCGCCGGAGCGGACGCAGCCGTCGTCCAGCTCGTTGGCCAGGATCACATCAAAGGGCCGCACCGCCGGACAGGTCTCCAAAAAGTCCCCCAGCTCCGCCAGATGGACGCCCCGCTCCATGTTGAACACCAGCATCCCCAGCCCCTCCGGGGGCCTCTCCGGCGGAGAGGCCAAATTGTGAATCTCCACTTGGGAAAACTGGGAAATCTCCGCCATCACCTCCGCCTGGCTTTTCTGGTCCAGCAGCGCGCCCAACCGCCGCCGCTCCTCCTTTGGCAATGCCTGCATATCCGATGTTCCTCCTTCTTGTTCTCATGGCTCCGCGCGCTTCTTTACAAGGGCATTATAACCCCCTTGTCCGTCAAACGCAACGCGCCTTTGCCAAAAACGGAAAAACCCTCCGGAAAACCGCTTTTCTTCCAAAGGGCGCCTCTCCCCTTTCCGGGCGGCGCCTAATTTCCAATCGGATAATTACAAATATGTTTACTTTTTCGAAAAAATTTGGCAAGCCTCTCGACGAAAGTCCGTTTTTCCGCTATAATGACAGGCAATAAATGGAAGGCTCCCGCGACGGAGACGGCGTTTCTCCTCCGGCGCGGCGGACGGAAGGGCCTCTTTGGGTCTTTGCCGTGAGGGCAGGCAATGGAAACAGAAAGGTACGGTACACATGGATCACACCCAGCTCAGCTCATTGGACCTGGGCATCATCGCCCTCTATCTGATCACCATGGTGGCAGTGGGCATCTACTTCGTCCGGCGCATTAAAAACTCCGGAGATTACTATGTGGCGGGCCGGACCCTGGGCCCTTTGGTGATGATGGCCACGGTCTGCGCCACCATCATCGGCGGCAGCGGCCTCATGGGCCGGGCCGGGGTGGCCTACTCCAGCGGCTTCAAGGCGGTGATGACCGCCATCCCTTATCTTTTGGGCATGTTCCTCTTCTCTGGCATCTCCGGGAAAATCTCCGATCTGGGCATGCGCTATGACATCACCTCCATTCCGGATCTCTTTTCCCGCCGCTTTGGCCAAACGGCGAAAATTCTGCTGGCGGCCCTGGTGGCCTTTACCATGATGGGCACGGTGGCCTCCCAGGTGACGGCCACCGCCACCATCATCAACATGCTGGGGGGCCAGGCGGGTCTCAGCTTCGAGGCCGGGGCCCTCATCGCCTGCGTAATCTTCATGGTCTACACCGCCTCCAGCGGCCTCTTCGGCGTGGTCTACACCGACGTGCTGCAATTCTACATGCTGATTCTCTTCGTCTACATTCTGATTCCCGTGGCCTCCCTGCGCAGCATCGGCGGCTTCTCCAATTTCCTGGCGGGCCTGGACCCGGCTCTGGCGAAGCCCTATGTGGACGGCAGCATTCTGGGAGACATCGTCACTTATCTGGTCTTCACCATGGCCGGGGCGGAGATGTGGCAGCGGGCCTTCGCCGCCAGAAACCGAAGCGCCGCCAAAAAGGGCATGTTCCTGGGCACCGCCGTCTACGGCGTCACCATCGCCCTGGTCTACTTCATGGGCGTCGCCGCCCATCAGGTCATCGGGGATGGCGCCCTGGCGGCCTACGGCAACACCGACGCCGTGGTCCCCGCCCTGGCCATTCACGTGTTGCCCATCGGCCTGACGGGACTGGCCCTGGCGGGTATTCTCTCTGTCATCATGTCCACGGCGGACAGCTATCTGCTGGTCAGCGTCCAGACCTGCGTCCACGACATCGGAAAATCCTTCTTCCCGGAGATGAAGGACCGGACGGAAATCCTCCTCTCCCGGCTCTTCTCCGTCATTTTGCCCCTGGGCGCGCTGGTCATTGCGCTTTACATCAAAAACGCCTATAATATTCTCATGTTCGCCTGGAGCTTCTACGCAGCGGCGGCGGGGATTCCCGCCTTCGCAGCCCTCTTCTGGCGGAAGGCCACCAGCGCCGGCGTCATCGCCGGCATGGCCGCCGGCTTTACGGTCTGCGTGGGCTGGAAGCTGGCGGGGCAGCCCTTCGGCCTGGGCGCCGCCGTCCCCGGCACTGTGGCCTGCGGCGCCGCGCTGGTGGCGGTGAGCCTGGCCACCTGCCGCCGCCATCCCTCCGTCTTTCTGGAGACCGGGGAGCCTTCCGGCGAATCGATTTCAAGGCGGGAGAACACCTCCCGCGGAAAGGGGTAACGATGCTGACCTTGGAAATGATGGAGGACGCCCAGAGGGCGCTGGAGGGCGTGGCCCGCCGGACTCCACTGACCCCCGCGCCAAAGCTTGGCAAAAACCTGTACATCAAGGCGGAAAATCTCCAGCTCACCGGGGCCTTCAAGCTCCGGGGAGCCTATAACAAAATCCGCTCCCTGACGGCGGAGGAGGCCGCCCGGGGCGTCATCGCCTGCTCCGCGGGAAACCACGCCCAGGGCATCGCCCTCTCCGCGTCGAAGCTGGGCATCCCCTCGGTGATCTGCATGCCCGCCGGGGCCCCCATCAGCAAGGTGGAGGCCACCAAGGCCTACGGCGCTCAAGTGGTGCTGGTTCCCGGGGTCTATGACGACGCCGCCCGGGAGGCGGAGCGCCTTCAAAAGGAGGAGGGCTACACCTTCGCCCATCCCTTCAACGACCTCCTGGTCATCGCCGGCCAGGGCACCATCGGCCTGGAGATCCTGGAGCAGCTGCCGGAGGCGGAGCAGGTGGTGGTCCCCATCGGCGGCGGCGGGCTCATCAGCGGTGTGGCCTGCGCCATCAAGCAGCGGAAGCCCTCCTGCCGGGTGGTGGGCGTTCAGGCGGCGGGCGCGCCGTCCATGTACCTCTCCCTCAACGCCGGGGAACCCACGGAGCTGGCCTCCGTGGCCACCATTGCCGACGGCATCGCCGTCAAGCGCCCTGGGGACCTGACCTTCGCCCTTTGCAGGGAGTACGTGGACGAGGTGGTCACCGTCACTGAAGATGAGATCGCCTCCGCCATCCTGGCTCTGATGGAGGAGCAGAAAACCGTGGCCGAGGGCGCCGGAGCCGCCAGCGTGGCGGCCTGCCTGTTCGACAAGGTCTCCACCGAGGAGCGCAAAACCGTCTGCCTGGTCTCCGGAGGCAATGTGGACGTTACCACCCTCTCACGCATCCTCACCAAGGGCCTGTCCAAGGCGGGCCGTCTGGTGGAGCTGACCACCAAGGTGGAGGATAAACCGGGGAGCCTGCTGCGGATGCTCCAGGTGGTGTCGGACAGCGGGGCCAACATCATCAGCGTCAACCACAACCGGGAGGACAAGGACTCCGACGTGGGCGCGTGCATCGTCACCATGGTGCTGGAGACCCGGGACAGCCGCCATGTGGAGGCCTTACAGCTGGAGCTGCTGTCCAGAGGCTATCTCATGCGCTGAGACGCTCTTCTCCAAAGGAACACCGAACAACCCCCCGGTTCCGGCGCCAGCCGGAGCCGGGGATTTTTGCGTCCCTTCGAAGCGTCGATGACGGCAGCCCCGGAGACCGCCTCCCGGCGGAACCTTTGCCGGGGAAAGAGGCGAACGCCCGGGGCCGTATTTACCATGGAATTCCCTCCCACCCCGGGGGACGCCCAACGAGGCGATTCCCGGTCCACTTTCCCCATTGACGCATCTGGGGAAACTTGTTATAATTCCCACATCATCGCAGTTTCCGAGGCGATTCCCGCCCCGGACAGAGAAAAGAGAGGACACCGCCTATGCGTATCAGACAACGACTCGTATCCCTGCTGCTGGCCGGGGCCCTGCTGCTGCCTGGCCTGCCCGCCGCCCGGGCTCTGCCCTTCGGTTCGGAAACCGGCTCCGTCTCCGCCACACTGCGGATCGACTATCCCCAGAGTCTGGAAGCCTTACAGGACCGGGATATTCAGGCGGAGCTGTTTCAGGATGGCCGCTCTCTGGGCACCATCCCCCTGACGGAGGAGGACGAGAGCGCCCTTCTGGGGGGCTATCCCGCCGCTGTGTCCCTCCGGAATCCGGACGGCGGCGCTTTGAGCGGCGGCCGGTGGCCGGGCTTTTTGGACCTGACGGTCTCCGACCTGCCCCAGGGAGCCTATGTCCTGGAATTTACCGGAACCGGCTTTGCCTCCTGCCGCCAGGAGCTGTCCCTTCTGGAGTGCTCCCAGCACGTCATCCTGGGAACCTCCGACGCCTCCTTCACCCTGGGCGACGTCAACGGCGACGGCCGGGTCACCACCCGGGACCGGGAGGATCTGTCCCAGGCCCTGGGCTCCGACGGCCGCCGGGACCTGGAACGCTATGACCTCAACGGCGACGGCGTCATCGACCTCTACGACCTGACCTACCTCTCCCGGAATCTCAACGCCGGGGGCCAGCCGGAAGTCCTGAGCACCAATCTGTTGGCCCCGCCGGTGGAAAGCGTCCAGCTGGAGGGCAAAACGCAGCTGATCTCCGGCACTCTGGAGGATCTGTTCCGCAGTGGCGGCCAGCCGGTGACCCTCTCCGCCGGAGAGGGACCCCTGGCCTTCTCCGTGTCCCTTTCCCAGCCGGTGGACATGGAGGAGATTCAAATCATCTCCCCCCAGGGGCCCGGCGCCATGGAGGCCGGTTCCGTCGCCGTGGAGTACGCCGACGGCACCGGGGAGTCCATCCCCTTTGACCTCTCCCTGCCCCAAGGGATCCGGGCTATCGGCCCCAAGGAGGGCAGCAGCGTGGTCACCATCTCTCTGGGCCGCCGGGTGGCGGTGAAGGAGATCACCGTCACCGTCACCCGCACCGAGGGCGGCGGCTATACCACCGTGGAGTCCATCCAGTTCCTCCGGGAAGTGGTGCCGGAGATTCCCTCCGCCCAAAACAACCAGGTCCGGAACCTCACCGCCACCGCCGGCAGCGAGCAGGTCAGCCTTCGCTGGAGGGAACTGCCCAATGTCTCCGGCTACCGGGTGGACTACTGGCTCCAGGGCAGCGGCGGAAGCCCCAGGTCCCTGTGGGTAGACGTGCCCCGGGCGGAGATTACGGGGCTGGAAAACCTGAAAACCTATCTCTTCACCGTCACCCCGGTGGACGGTGCCTGGACGGGAACCGCCTGCGAGCCCGTGGCGGCCACGCCTCAGCCCGCCAGGGCCCCCAGCGCCCCGGACATGGTTCATCTCAGCGAGCTGGACGGCGCCCTGTCGGTCTCCTGGAAGGCCGCTGAAAACGCCACCTTCTACGAGGTCTGGTACAAGGAGGACGGCACCGGCGACTTCCGCCAGTGGGACGGCCGCCTCAGCAAGACCAACACCACCATCACCGAACTGACCAACGGCGTCACCTACGCCGTCTGCGTCACGGCGGGGAACAGCGTAGGCGTCAGCGGTTACTCCCGGACCGCCTTGGGCACCCCTGCCGCGGTGGACTACTCCCGTCCGGAGGGAATCCCCACCGCCGGCGTGCTGGACTGGCAGGACATCGACCAGGTGTGGCTGGCCAACCCCAAAAACGTCTCCAATACTTATCCGGCCAGCAAGCCCTTCCAGCCGGAATTCATGGCCGACGGCGATTTCAGCACCCACTGGACCTCCCACTCCTACGACGACGGCAACTGGTGGGACAACAAGCAGGTCCTGGCCACCTTCAACCGGCCTGTGGACCTCAGCAGCGTCATCTGGGTTCCCCGGCTGGAGGGCAGCTACCCATCCAATCTGCGGCTCTACACCGTCACGGTCTGGCGGCAAGGGGACGACCTGACCGGCCCCGGCACCCTGGTATCCCCCAATCCGCTCCAGGGCGGCAGCGGCTCGGATCACAACACCTGGCAGGCTGTGCGGAATCATCCCGCCGTCACCAAGTTCGCCGTGCTGCCCTTTGAGCCCGTTACCGACGTGGTGAAAATCGCCGTCACCATCGAGCAGGTGGCTTATACGGCGGTGAGCCTGTCGGAGCTGATGTTCATGGAATACGATCCCGCCCGCTGCCTGCCGGACAACATTGCCGGCCTCTTCTCCGACGAGCTCCGGACCTCTCTGCGCCCCGGCGTCACACAGGCGGAGATCGACGGCCTGCGCCAGCGCCTGAACGGCGACGAGGGGAACTACTACCTGGACCTGGACGCCCTGGCGGACGAACTGGCCCTGGCGGAGGAGCTCCTCCGCGGCGGGAGCTCCTCCGGCGTGGTGCTGGAGGAGGTGGACTCCCGGAACGGCGGGCATGACGGGCAGAAGTACGCCCAGGGCGGCAGCGACCTCCAGCCTCTGGGGGCAGCCGCCAACGCCGGACAGGAGATTACCATCTACGCCTCCGGCATCCCGGAGGGCCAGAAGCTGACGGTTTACGCCAGCCAGTTTAACGCCGAGGCCTCCGCGTGGAAGGCAACCATCGGCACCCTGTCCAATGGACGGAACGTGCTTACCATACCTCAGATCGGCAGCCAGAATACCCCCAGAGGCGGCAGCCTCTACCTGACCTACGGCGGGAGCAACCCCCAGAACGTCCGCCTCCACATCCGCCGGGCCACCGACATTCCGGTGCTGGAAGCGGCGGACTGGCACACCCTCACCGCCGGCCAGAGGCAGGATCTCCTGGGACGCTATGTGGACGAGCTGGACGCTTACGTCTCCGGCCTGAAGCTCAGCGCCGCCACCCAGACCACCAACTGCCTCAACGTCACGGAGATTTCCACCCCCACCATGCTTCTCTCCCTGCCCGCCGGCGCGGCGCTTCAGGGCGCGGGCCGGGGAAGAGACGAGCGTATAGAGACCCTGCGCCAGGCCATTCTGGCCTGGGAGGACCTTATGCACATCTGCAAGACCACCCAGGGCATTGACAACACATACGCCCTGAACGACATGCAGACCCGCCAGAACATCCGCTGCATGCAGATGTTCACCGGTGCCTTCATGTACGCGGCGGGAAACCACATCGGCATCGGCTACGGCTCCTGCGCCGGCATGGTCTGCGGCAAGCCCATCGAAACCATGGGCTCCACGGATCGGGCCAACCGTCTCTTTGGCTGGGGCATCGCCCACGAGATCGGCCATAACATGGACAAGCTGGGCAAGGCCGAAATTACCAACAACCTCTACTCCCTGATGGTTCAGACCTATGACGGGAAGCAGAACACCCTCCCCTCCCGGCTGGAGAACAGCGGGAAGTACCCCTCTGTCTTCACCAAGACCGCCCAGGGACTCCCCGGGGACTCGAACGACGTCTTCGTCCAGCTGGCCCTCTACTGGCAGCTCCACCTGGCCTATGACGGCGGAACCAATCCCCTGGATTTCTACAACCGCTTCTTCCAGGCCTGGAAAGCCGGAACCCACTTCGGCGGCGAGACCGCCTACGCCGACCGGCTGGCCCGGACGGCCTCCGCCGTGGCGAACCGGAACCTGACGGAGTTCTTCACCCGCTGGGGCATGACCCTCAGCGAGAGCACCCGAGCCGCCCTGGCGGATCTCCCGGAGGAGACCCGTGCCCTCTGGTACCTGGACGATCAGAGCCGCCGGGACCGGCTGGCGGGCATCGCGCCGGGCCAGGGAACCGTCTCCCTGGAGGCGGTGAAGGAGGGGGACAATCAGGTCCGCCTGACCATCACCTCCAACCTCAGCCAGGGCATTCTCCAGGGCTATGAGATTCTCCGCAACGACGTCCCCATCGGCTTCACGGCGGAAGGGACCTACACGGATACCCTCGGCTCCGCCAACCACCGGACCTTCACCTACAGCGTCCGGGCCTATGACACCCTGGGGAACTACATCCAAGGAGCCTCGGCCCCGGAGCTGCGGATCGCCTATGACAAAACCATTCCGGCGGACGCCTATACCCTGGACCGGAATGGGGGCACCGTCACCTTCACCATGAAGGAGGAGACTCCCGTCTCCGGCCTGAAGCTGACGGGAATTCTGACCCCCAGCGACTTCACCGTCACCATCACGGACAGGGATGGTAACAGCTCCGACGCCCGCTCCGGCAACTTCGGAACCGGAAACCTGGCGGTTGACGACGCGAACAGCTATCTGACCTACTTCCAGAAGCCTCACGCGGAGACAACCGACACCCGCATCTGGACCTATGACGCCCATACCGTCACCGTCACCGGCGTTCCGGAGAGCGCGATTCCTCAGCTCATCAGCTACGCCGGAGACGACGTGGCCTTCCTAGAGCGGGGCAGCGTGGGCCGGCTGGCCAAGGAGTACCGCTACGGCACGGAAGCCGGACAGGTTATCCCCGCCGGTACGCTGATTGTCACCGGCACCTACCGGGGAGATCCGGCCTATCAAACCGTGAAGATCGAGGGCCGGTTCAACCGGACCATCCTCACCGGCGACGACGAGGTGAAAACGGAGACTGAGTCCCGCTGGCTGGCAGGCAAGGCCCTGCTCTTTGCCGAGGTGCCCGCCGACGGCAAGGTCTGCGACATCAGCGACGGCCTGTTCATCTTTATTCCCGATGTCCAGCAGGAAGCAGCCCTTCAGGGGGAGGCTAGCGCGTGCAACAACGCCAGCCTCCTGCCCGCCCAGATGAGGGCGGTGCTCTCCCGGACAAACCAGCCCACCCTGCCGGACGACCAGCGGGTGACGGCGGAGACCCTTTGGATTCACACCCCCGGCGGGACGGACCTGCCGATGATCGTATTGGAGGAAGGCGAATGAAGCGTTTTTTGTGCGGCCTTCTGGCCTTGTGCCTGCTCAGCTGCCTGCCGGTCTCGGCGGCGGAGTCCCAGCGCCTGACCCTTCGCTATCAGCAGACCGGAGACGGCGTCCGATTGACCCTGGAGGGACTGGAGGAGGAGATCTACGCCCTCCAGCTGGAGCTGGTTCTGGAGGGCGAGCTCTCCAGGGCCTCCTTCACCCCGGCTCAGCGGGACGTCTACAGCCCGGACTGCCATCTGGAGACCGGGCGGAACGAGACCAGCGTCACCGTCTACCTGGTGGCGGAGGAGGCCCCCTTGGAGGGCAAGAGCCTGTTCCTGGGGACCCTGGACCTGGAGGGACGGCCGGAGCTGCCTGCCCGTGCGGACCTGCTCCTTCTGGACCGGAATCTGAAAGCCCTGACCGACGGCCGGGTTCCCCTGTCCGCAGACCGTCCGGACAGCAGCGCCGGTGCCCCCTACCGGGTGCACATTCTCCCATCGGACCACGGCACCGTCACCGTCCGGCCCACCGGGGCCAAGGAGGGAGAGACGGTGACCCTCTCCGTTGCCCCGGACGCCGGGTACGCCCTCTCCGCCATCACCGCGAAAGACGCCCGGAACCGGGAGGTCTCCCTGAGCCGGGATGGGCTGAACCGCTATACCTTCCCCATGCCCGCCTCGGACGTGGAGGTGTTGGCCTCCTTTGTTCAGGGCGGCGGGCTGCCCTTCCTGGACGTGGCCCCGGGGGACTGGTGCTATGACGCGGTACGCTATATTTTCGAGGCGGGGCTGATGAACGGCACCACCGCCACCACCTTCACCCCCAGCTCTCCCACCACCCGGGGCATGATCGTAGCCATCCTTTACCGGCTGGAGGGCTCCCCCGCCGCCGGGACCGCCCTCTTCACCGACGTGGCGCCCACGGCCTACTACGCCTCCGCCGTCGCCTGGGCCTCGGCCAGCGGCATTGTCAACGGCTACAATGACGGCACCTTCCGCCCCAACCAGTTGATTACCCGGGAACAGCTGGCGGCGTTTCTCCACCGCTACGCCTCCTACAAGGGCCGGAACGTCTCCGGGGAGGCGGACCTCAGCGCTTTTATCGACGCGGGACAAATTGCCTCTTACGCGGTGACTCCCCTTCGCTGGGCCACGGCGGCGGGGCTCATCAACGGCGTCAGCGCCGACCGGCTGGCCCCCGCCGGGAACGCCACCCGGGCCCAGGCGGCGGTGATTCTCACCCGGTTTATGCAAAATGTTCTCTGAGCATTCACATTCAGGAGGTCCCCTGCCGGAAGGCAGGGGACCTTTAGCAGACCGCGCCCTCACCCGCGGCCCGTGTAATCCGAGATTTTTCCCGGCACGCCTCGTCCTGAAAAGGACTTGCAATCCCGCCACCGGTCCTGTATAATGAATTGTCATTTTATTGAGTTTTTGGAGGACTTCGCTATGGCAGACGAAATCAAGGCCCCGGAATTGGAAAGCCGGAACTTTATCCACGCGTTTATCGAGGAAGACGTGGCTCCCGGCGGGCAGTACGAGGGCATGACAGTTCACACCCGCTTCCCCCCGGAGCCCAACGGCTACCTCCACATCGGCCACTGCAAGGCCCTGACCATCGACTTCGGCACCGCCGAGAAGTACGGAGGATTGTGCAACCTCCGCATGGACGACACGAACCCCACCAAGGAGGACGAGGAATTCGTGGAGGCCATCAAAGAGGACATCCACTGGCTGGGCTTTGACTGGGGGGACCGCTTCTTCTTTGGCTCCGACTATTTCGAAGAGGACTACCGTCAGGCGGAGGGCCTTATCAAAAAGGGCCTGGCCTACGTCTGCCAGCTGACTCCGGAGGAATTCAAGGAGTACCGGGGCGGCGTGGGCGTCCCCGCCCGGAGCCCCTATCGGGACCGCCCCATGGAGGAAAGTCTGGATCTCTTCCGCCGGATGCGGGCGGGCGAATTCCCCGACGGGGCCATGACCCTCCGGGCCAAGATCGACCTTAACAGCGGCAACTTCAACATGCGGGACCCGGTGCTTTACCGGATCAACCACCTGCCTCACCATCGCCACGGGAACACGTGGTGCATCTATCCCATGTACGACTTTGCCCACCCCATCCAGGACGCTCTGGAGGGCATCACCCATTCCCTCTGCTCTCTGGAATTTGAGGCCCATCGGCCTTTATACAACTGGGTGGTGGAGAACTGCGATCTGCCCGCCAAGCCCCGGCAGATCGAATTCGCCCGCCTCGGCATCGACCACACCGTCATGAGCAAGCGCAAGCTCCGCCGCCTGGTGGAGGAGGGCCGGGTCTCCGGCTGGGACGATCCCCGGATGCCCACCCTCTGCGGCCTCCGCCGCCGGGGCTATACCCCCCGGTCCATCCGGAATTTCTGCGAACGCATCGGCGTTGCCAAATCCGCCAACGTGGTGGAGTACGGCTTTTTGGAGCACTGCCTCCGGGAGGACCTGAACGCCATCGCGGAGCGGGTTATGGCGGTGCTGCGGCCCGTAAAGCTGACGGTGACCAACTATCCAGAGGGAAAGACAGAAACCGTCACTGTGGAGAATAATCCCGTGGACCCCGCCGCCGGCTCCCGGGAGGTTCCCTTCTCCCGCACCCTCTGGGTGGAGGCGGAGGACTTCCTGGAAACGCCTGTGCCCAAGTACAAGCGCCTCTATCCCGGCGGCCCGGAGTGCCGCTTGAAGGGGGCCTACCTGATCCGCTGTACCGGCTGCGTGAAGGACGCGGCGGGGAACGTGACGGAGATTCTCTGCGAGTACGACCCGGAGAGCCGGGGCGGCGACCCCGCCGACGGACGGAAGGTCAAGGGCGCGACGATCCACTGGGTGGACGCCGCCACCGCCGTGGACGCGGAGGTCCGGCTCTATGACAATCTCTTCTCCGACGAGAACCCCGACGCCGCCGACAAGGATTTCATCGAGTGCCTGAACCCCAACTCCCTGGAGGTGCTGACGGGCTGCAAGGTAGAAGCCTCCCTGGCGGAGGCGAAGGCCCCGGCGAACTTCCAGTTCCTGCGGCAGGGTTACTTCTGCCTGGACAGCAAGGACAGCGCCCCGGGACACCTGGTGTTCAACCGGAGCGTCAGCTTGAAGGACAGCTTCAAGAAATAAAACGGAACCGCCGGAGGACTGTGTCCTCCGGCGGTCTTTTGCTTAATCTGTAACGGTGGTGGTAACCACGCTGGTGTAGCTTTCCGCAGCGGCGGAACTCTCCGTGGCAACGTTGTATTCGGTGTCCCCATCCTGGGAGGACAGCTGAACCTCGCAGTCCTCCAGGGTGCCGGTGACCGTTACGCCCACATCCTCGCCTCCGGCGGTCTTCACCGTCCCGGTATAGACGCCGTTTTCCGCGATTTCGTCGGTGATGTCAAACTGCGCGTCGTCCACGAACAGGATCAGTTTTCCGTCCTCGAGCTTCGCGTCCGCAAAGACACCGGTGACCTCCACCCGTGCTCCCTCGTCGCTTTCCAACACGATGCGGGAATCGTCCTGAAAGATGATGCGCATGTTCTCAAACAGTTCGCCGTTGGTGGCGGCGTTGGCGCTGACCGCCAGAGCAAGGGTGAGCATAGCCGCCAGAGCCATCGCCCGCAGGGCCTTCAAAGGCCGCCGCGCAGTCTTCTTATTCATCTCGTTCATTTTTACAAGGACCTCCTTCTTCGCCTCGTCGGAGGCCCGGAGCCGGGAAAAGGTTTCTCGATACAATTTCTCATCGATCATCAAGCTTCTGCCTCCTTCAGTTTCATCTTCAACTGTCCTCTGGCCCGCATGAGCCAGGTCTGGACGGTGGACACCTTGGCCCCCAGCAGTTCTCCGATCTCTTTTACAGAGTATCCCTCGTAGTAGTGAAGGTACACCGCCGCCCGGTACTTGGGCGGCAGGGCCATCACCTGCCGGAACATCTCCGTCTGGACAGGCTGGTCAAAGGCCGCAGCCTCAGCCGCCTCGTCCAGAGAGTCCGTCCGCCGCCGCCAGGGGGAGCGGAGGAGTTTTTTGCACTCATTGGCTGCCACCCGGAGAAGCCAGTGCTTCTCGTGGTCCTCCGACAGGAAGTCCCGGGGCTCCACGTAGAGCTTCAGCAGGGATTCCTGCATCACGTCCTCCGCGTCCGCCCGGTTTTTCAGATAGCTGTACGCCAGCCGGAACACCATGTCGCCATAGCGCTCCACAGCCTCCTGGAACCGTTGGTCCGTCAATGTGTCTCACCTCCTTTGGATTGGTTTGGAAGGGCCCTTCTGAACGGTATATCCCTCAGGAGGTCATGATATCTCACAAAGCTGAAAATTTTCTCAAAAAAAATGGGGACGCCGCCCAGGGTCCCGGCCAGAGGGCACGTTCCGCCCCCCCCTGTTTTATTCTTGCACAGATTCCCCGGAAATGGTTATTCACTGATATGGACAAGACCACAAAAATTATGAAGCGGAGCTGCTGACGATTTTGCTGTTCTCATGGAGCATAGAGTTTTTTCTTGACAAGAGTACGCACAGGTGTTATTATCTAATTGCGAATATTTTTAACGAATGTTCGCAATATAAAGTCGCAAGAAAGGAGAAAAGACCTATGCCATCAAAACCTGTTCTTTCAGATGCTGATAAAAAGGCGATCCGAAAGAAATTGGGGGAACTGTGCGAAGAGTGCTGGATCGCGCACGGCTACAAAAAGACCAGCATCAAAAACCTGTGTGACAATGCAGGCATCTCCATCGGCACATTCTACACGCTATACCCCACAAAGGAAGATTTGTTTTCAGAAACCATCGAACACATACAAAAAAGGCTGACCGAGAAAGTCCTTGCCATTAACAGGAGCAGTCAAACCAAGGAGGGGTTTGCCCAGTCCATGAAAGAACTGTTCCGGGAGTATGACAGCAAGCCGTTTTTGTATAACGTCAACACGCCGGATTTTCAGTCTTTCGTGACAAAACTCCCAGAAGAAACCATGCAAAAAATCAAGTTTGATAGCTTTGAGTTTTTCAAGCAGGCTGTCCAGGCCGCAAATCTCACTTTGAAGGTGGAACCGTCCCAGGCATATGGGATTTTGAGTGCTCTGCTGTCAACTATTAACGCAAAAGAAACGCTGGCTGTCACCTGTGATTATTTCGCCGTCTTTGACCGTATGGCAGATATTCTTGTGAGCAGTATCTTTGAGTAAAGGAGCTTTCATGGAAACATTCGAGTACAAAACCGTCACTGTGGACTGTAAGGACATGGAACATTCCCAGGACAAGCTGACCGCGCAGTTAAACCGCTGGGGCAAAGAGGGCTGGGAACTGGTGTCCTCCCTCACCCACCCCTACCTGGGCAGTTCGCAGTATTCTCTTGTGGGCCTCGCCCATCGGGTCACGCTGATTTTCAAGCGGCTGAACCAATCCGGGGAGGCGGCGCAGGCATGACCTATGCAGTTGAAACCTGCCATCTATCCAAAAGTATTGACGGAAACGCCATACTGAACGATATAACCATGGGTGTGAAACAGGGGGAGATTTACGGATTTTTAGGCGCAAACGGCGCTGGTAAAACCTCGCTGATGAAAACGCTCTATCACATCATCACCCCAGACGCCGGAACGATTACCCTATTGGGGGAGCGCATTGAAAAGGGAAACCACCCTGTTTTCTCCTGGATTGGGAGCATCATCGAAAGCCCCGCTTTTTATCAGCATTTGAGCGCCCGCGAAAATCTGGAGCTGCATTGCGGCTACATGGGCGCAGGCCATGAACGCATCGGGGAAACGCTGGCGATGCTGGGCCTCTCGGAAACAGGCGGCAAGGCGGTGGGGAAGTTTTCTTTGGGCATGAAACAGCGGCTTGCCCTTGCAAGGGCCTTTCTGACAAGGCCGGAGCTGCTCATTCTGGACGAGCCAATCAACGGTTTAGACCCCCAGGGTATTCTTGAAGTCCGGGAACTTCTCCGGCAAATCAACCGGGAGTACCACACGAGCATTTTAATCTCCAGTCATATCCTGGACGAACTATCCAAAATCGCGGACACTATCGGTATCATAGACCACGGCTCCATGCTTGCGGAAATATCCATGGCGGAAATTGAGAAAAAGGGCATGAACCTTGAAACCTACTATTTGGAATTGCTGGGAGGGGGTAAAAACGGTGCTAAACCTCATTAAGCTGGAATTGAAAAGGGTTTCTCTCAAATCACATTTCATCGGACTGCTGGCCGCAAATATCGTGACTGCCCTGTTGAGCGCATTTACATCCTCCCTTTTGAACGCAGGCGGCGGGGTTGCTGTGACCGGCCTGCCGCCCGCGCAGTTGGATACGCTGACGCTGGCAATCATGCTTGTCCGGGCCACGCTGATTATTTGGGAGGCGGTCTTGATTTCGGTATTTATCGTGGAAGAATACCGGAACAAAACGATAAACCTGCTCTTTACCTATCCTGTCCAGCGCGGGAAATTGATTGCTGTGAAAATCATTTTGATATGCGGCGTCATGCTCCTGTTTCACGCGCTGTCCGGCGTTTTTCAATTTGCCTGCTTGTCCCTTGCAAGCAAGTATTTCCCCTTTGTCACCGTTAGCCCCGTAAATCTGATGACACAAGCCGTTACAGCGTTGTCGTCTGTTCTACTGGGCCTGCTCCCACTCTACATCGGCATGATAAAGAAGTCCACGATTGCGACCATCGTTTCATCTTTTGCTATCGCCGCCATTGTTTCCAATTCCCAGGGCAGCGGCGCAGGGCTGATGTCCATTCCGATTGCGGCTATCGTGTCTGGTGTGATCGGCGCGGGCTTTTCCGCAATCACCGTCCACAAAATGGTTTCTTCTGATTTGAGCAACTGACAGAAAGGAGGCGGCTATATGAACTTCCCCATTCCCAGCTTTATCCCCGTTCCCGGCGCGGAAACGATGCAGCTTATCTCAATCGTTTCGCTGATCGTCGGCATCTGCGTTACGGTCGTGGGGGTGCTTTTCCTGTTCTTAAATAAGAGAAAAGGGAAAGAGAAGAACACGCTTGCATGGATTTTGATTTGTGTCGGCGTACTGCTCATAGCCAATCATGGCATACAACTGATTTTTAGGAGGTAAGACAATGGTAAAAGAAGTCAATCATGCCTGCGAAAAGCTGAATGAAAAGCTGGGGATTTCGGTATCGCTCCCCAACCCCAAAAAGAAAACGCTGAAAGCGGCCTCGGTGTGCAATTTCGCTGTCGGCGCTGGCCTGGTGGCGGTGGGCGTTGTGTTTCCGTCTAAGTGGTGCGCTGTGCTGGGTGGCCTCGGCATCATCAGCAGCGTTGTACTGCGCCACGAAAGCGGCAGCAGAAACGATGAACAGTGATACCGCCAAGGGAAGTTTTGAATGGCTGCTATGCCCTGTGTGCGGCAGTAAGACCCGTATCAAAATGCGTTCCGATACGGAGTTGATAAATTTCCCCCTGTTCTGCCCCAAATGCCGGAAAGAAACGCTCATTCATGTAGAAAAATTTAAGGTTTCAGTTATCACAGAGCCAGACGCACAGACGCAGAGCCGATAACACGCAGATGTAAAATGCGGTTATCGGCTCTTTTGCTTTGAAAGGACACGGCAACCGTTAGGAGGTATTGCCGTGTCCTCTTTATTGTGTAAACTACGGTCAAAAAAAGCCTGCCCCCTACGGTGGCGAATATTACCCAGGCTTGCGAAAATAGTCGTTTCCAGTCTGTCCATACTGTCACCCCCAGCGCTCGAATAGCCTTGTGCTGTTCGGGTGCTTTTGTTTTTTCCGAGGGCCGCTCCATCTGGCCCCGGTGTCGAGGTCCGCCCCTTCTGTTCAGATTTCGCTTACCCCAAATCTGAACAGGAGGACAACAAGATGGAAATCACCATCAAAAGATACAGCCGCAAACTGACCTATGAGGACGCTGCCACCATTGACGAGTTCTGGGAGCTGGCCAAACGCACCGAGCGGAGCCTTGACCGGGAACAGCGGCGGCACTGGGACGGTCGCGAGTGTGACGAGTACATAATTGCCGCCCAGGGCGTTCTGCCCTACTGCGCCACCCCGGAGGAGTTGGTCTGCCAGCAGGAAACGCTGGATGAAATTTTGGCAGTGCTGGCCCTCTGTACGCCTACCCAGCGGGAGCGGTTTTTGCTCTATGCGCTGTATGATTTCAGCTATGCGGAGATTGGTCGGCGGTGCGGCTGCTCCAAGGCCGCAGTCCATGAGAGCATCGAGGGCGTTCGGAAAAAGTTTTTCAAATTTTTCCGCTGACCGCCCTGACGATCACCCCGGCATGATGGCTACCAGGTGAGGGGCAATTGCCCTATCACCGGGAGGGACAAGCTGCCCCGGCGGCTTGTCCCTCCTATGTCAAGGAGGCCAGAATGTCAGCGATAAATCAGCTTCGGCAAAAGTGCGTCCGTTTCCAACGGCGCACTTATACACCGTTCCGGTGTCGTGCGCCCTGCCGGGGGCGTTGCGTCCTTCGGACGCGATGGGGAGCTGCACTCCCCAAACCCCTTGCGCACCCGCAGGAACAGAACACCCGCTTCGCGTCTGTTCTGTTCCTGTGGGTCAGGTATCGTCAGTGCCAGATTGGCACTCACGTTAAAAATGCCAATTTGGCATCTTTAGAATTTTGCCGGGGGGAGCGTGGAGCATGAGCGCATCCGAAATCCCCCACATGACCTATCGGCAATACCGTACAGCCCGGAGGCTGGTGCGGGAGTGCTGCAACTATGATTGCGGAAACTGCCTGCTCCTGGACAACGGCGAGGAATGTGTCTGTCCGCAGAGCATTACCTACTCCCTAATCTGCAAATGGTTCCGCGCCGCCGTCCTTCCCCTGGACGCTGGCCTGTGCGCCGCGCTGTTCCCGGCCCCCGCTGTCAGACGGCGGCGCTGCCGGGAGTGCGGGAGGCCGTTTGCCCCATCCAAGCACAACACCCTCTACTGCTCCACCTGTGCCGCAGAACGTGCCAAACGGAGCAAGCGGGCCTGGGCAAAGAAAAACCGGGCTGATGCGTAGAAAAAGTACCCTCTGAAAATGCCGTAATATCAGGGCTTTCAAGACCGCCCTCAACGGGGGCCTGGTACATTTCCTTTCCGCCCCCGAAAACGGGCCTCTAACGGCCCACAGCGGCGGTCTGACAGCCCCACACCAAGGAGGCTAACCATGACCGACTACATGATGATAACTACCGAATTGCCGCCCTATTTCCTCTTCCCCTGGTTCCTGCTGGATATGGGCCTGACCCTTACCGCCAAGCTGGCCTATGCCCTTTTGCTTGACCGGGCGCGGTTGTCCCAGCTCAACGGGTGGACGGACGAGGCGGGGAGAGTTTATATCATTTTCCCGATTGAAAAGATAGCCGAAATGCTCGGCAAGAGCATGACCACTGCCAAGAATGTATTGGCTGAGTTGGAGGCGGCGGGTCTGATTGAGCGCAAACGGCAGCAGTTTTCCAAGCCCAATCATATCTATGTGAAACTGCCTGATGGACAAAAATTTAGCCGCCCCTGATGGATAAAAATTTGTCCTTCACCATGGCCGGAAAACTGTTCTTGTAATAGGGCAGAAACCCGGCTGACGCAGGCAAAAAACCTGGCCCCTAATAAGAACTATAAGAACAATAACAAGTATAAATAAAACGAGTGTGAGTAAATAGCGCCCACTTTTCGGACAAATGTCCACCATGAAAATTTTGAAAACAAGGAGTTGCCTATGGAGCATATCAGCTACAAGAAACAGACCGAGATTGTCAATTTCCAGGGCCGGGAAATCCCTCTGGAAAACCTCACGCCCATTCTCACCCCGGAGCAGGAGACGGTGAAGCGCCGGGAGTTGGAGCAGCGGCTCTATGAGGTGTTCCGCAAGTACGCCAGCCACCGGCAGACGGAGGAACCGGCCAGCTAAATTTTCGCCGCGCCGTTGCTTTGCGGGGCTGCTGATGGTATAATCATAGCGTCAGCAGCTCCGTTTCTTTTCAGAAAGGGAGCGCAAAATGAACAATCGAATTGACGCAATTTATGCAAGACAGTCCATCGACAAGAAAGATAGTATTTCTATCGAAAGTCAGATTGAGTTTTGCAAATACGAATTGAGAGGCGGGAGTTGTAAGGAATATCAAGACAAGGGTTACAGCGGCAAGAATACGGATAGGCCCCAGTTTCAAATGCTGGTGGAGGACATCAAGCGCGGACTGATTGCCAGGGTGGTTGTTTACAAGCTCGACCGCATCAGCCGTTCCATTCTCGACTTCGCAAACATGATGGCGCTGTTCCAGGAATACAACGTGGAGTTCATATCCTCAACAGAGAAGTTTGACACGTCCACGCCGATGGGCCGGGCCATGCTGAACATCTGCATTGTGTTCGCGCAGTTGGAGCGAGAAACTATCCAGAAGCGAGTGCAGGACGCATGGTATGCTCGGTGTCAGCGCGGTTTCAAAATGGGCGGGAGAGCGCCGTATGGATTTCGGACGGAGCCGATCATCATTGACGGCATCCATACAAAGAAGCTGGTAATTGAACCAACCGAGGCGGCGTTTGTTCGCAAGATGTACGATATGTACATCGACCCTCGCATTTCGCTCCACGATATCGCCACCCAGCTTACGGCCCAAGGTGTGAGGTCATTCTTTGGAAAGCCGTTTTCCAGGTCAACGATCAGCCTTATCCTCCGCAATCCAATTTACGCAATGGCTGACCTGGATATATACGAGTTTTTCAAAAGTCAGGGGACGGAGATTTACAACGATGCCGCCGATTTCGTAGGGACAAACGGCTGCTACTACTATCGGAGCAAGGGCAGCACCGATAACAAGCACAAGTATCTGCAAGGCCAGATGTTGGTGCTGGCCCCCAGCGAGGGCTTCATCCCGTCTGAGTTGTGGCTTCGGGTGCGAAAGAAAATTATGGCAAGCCAAAGTTACCAGCCCGCGAGGAAAGCCCGCCATTCGTGGATGGCCGGGAAAATCAAGTGTGGCAACTGCGGCTACGCTCTGATGGCAGCTCATTCTTGTGGGCATCTCTATTTTCGCTGCTCGAAGCACGCAGAAAATAAATCCTGCCCTGGCTGTGGTGCTGTCCGGCTCCACGATTTGGAAGAATTAGTTTACCAGCAGATGGTGAAGAAGCTGGAGAACTACAAAACGCTGACGGGCCGCAAAAAGAAAAGAGCCGCCAGCCCGAAGCTGACGGCAAAGCAGATGGAGCTGGCCCAAGTGGAAAGCGAGATTGAAAAGCTGTTGGACACGCTGACGGGCGCGACCCCGGTGCTGATCTCCTACGCCAACACCAAGATTGAGGAATTGGACAGCCGCCGCCAGGCCCTTGCCAGCGAGATTGCCAAGCTGACCGCCGAGGCCGTATCCCCGGAGCAGATTGACACGATTTCCAATTACCTGGATGATTGGGAAAATGTCAGCTTTGAGGACAAGCAGCGGGTGGTGGATTTGATGATTACCGTTATTCGCGCCACCAGTGAGAAGCTGCAAATTGAATGGAAAATCTGACGGCGGGCATACCGTCAGGCCATTATTCTTTTATGCCCTTGTCCAGTGTAGTCCCCTTCTCTTTCCGCCCTGCCACCTGGAGACGCAGAGAGCACAGGCGATGTCCCCGGACACGTTCAGGCAGGTCCGTCCCATGTCGAAGAGCCGGTCCACCGCCACAATCAGACCAATGTAGGCCACAGGGATGCCCAGGGCCTCCAGTACCATGGCCAGCATAATCATGCCCGCGCCGGAAACCCCGGCGGTACCCACGGCGGCCAGGGTCGCCGTAGCCACCACTACGGCCATCTGGGCAAGGCTCAGGCGAATCCCCGCGCAGGAGGCGATGAAGACGGTGGCCACGCACTGGTAGATGGCAGTGCCGTCCATATTGATGGTGGCCCCCAGGGGCAGGACGAAAGCCGCCACCTCCTCCCGGGCTCCCAGAGCCTGGGCGCACTGTCTGGACACCGGCAGCGCCGCCGCCGAGGAGGCGGAGGTGAACGCAAAGACCATGGCGGCAAAAGACCCCCGGAAGAATCGGGCCGGGCTCATTCCCGCGAACAGCCGGGCGGACAGGGAGTAGACCAGCAAACCGTGGGCCCCGTAGCCAAGATAGGCGCAGAGGACCACCAGAAACAGCGAGCCCAGAATCACCGCCCCCTGGGTGGCGGTGATCCAGGCCATGTAGGCGAACACGCCCAGAGGCGACAGGGATATGACAAACTCCATCAGTTTTTCCATCACCGCGCCGAGGGCCCCAGCCATGTCCCGGCAGAGCTCTCCCCGCTCCCCGGCCGCCAGAATGGAACCGCCGAAGAGCAGGGCAATCACGATGACCTGTAGCATATTCGCGCTGGCAAAGGCGCTCCAGAGGTTGCTGGGAAAGATGTTCACCAGCACGGATTGGAAGCCCTCGAAGGGGATGGGTTCATACTCCGCCTCCCCCAACTGCCCCTGGAGGTCGGGGAACCACCCGGCGTTTTGAAAGAGGCTGGCGAAAAACAGGCCGATGACACAGGCAATGGCAGTGGTAGCCAGAAAATAGGCCGCCGCCCGAACACCCACGGTACCCACCTGCTTCAGATCGCCCATGGAGAGAATCCCATCGATCATGGAGAGCAGCACCACAGGAACCACCAGGAGCTTTAAGAGGTTGACAAAGATGTCGCCCAGGGGTTTTAAGTATGCGGCCGCCCAGCCGCTCCACCCGGCGAAATGGCAGACCACTCCCACCAGCACACCCGCAGCCAGCGCAGTCAGAATCCGCAGGGGCAATTTGTTTTTTCCGTTCACGCCCGCACCTCCCACAGCCGGAGCAGGGGCGCTCCCCCGCCGGCTCTCCCTATTATACCCAGGGAGGAGGCGGAACATGTAACACGGCGGTTTTCAGGCCGTCACGTTTTGAACCGCACCGTCACGCCCGGGCGCGGCGCGCAATTTCGGAGGGCGTTCCCATCGGCCGAAAAAGGGTGGTCTCTTTTCAACTGGGCCGGCGGTCCCTCTGCCTGCCGGTATTCCGCAGTCATACAGCCCTATCCCCAAAAATCGGGGAACAGCAGCTCGCTGCCCACTTTCAGTGTCAGCAGGATCAACACCAGAATCACCGTAGGACGGACAATCTTGCTGCCGCCTTTGATGGCCAAGCCGGAGCCGATGGCATGCCCCGCCACGGAGGCCACGGCGGCGGTCAGTCCCACGCCCAGGAACACATAGCGGGAGGCCAGCTGCGTCGCCAGGCTGCCCACATTGGAGGCCAGGTTGATGACCTTCACGCCTCCTGCCGCGTGGCGGGTGTCCAGCTTGGCGGCCCGGATGAAAAGGATCATGAGAAAGGTCCCCGTGCCGGGGCCGTAATACCCGTCGTAGCCGCCGATGAAAAAGGCGGAGAGCCAGACCACCGCCCTTTGTACCCCCGGGTCGATCTCTCCCGGCTCATCGGGCCAGTCGTGGTTGCGCAGCGTGACAAAGGCCACCACCGGCAACACCAGGAGCAGCATGTACTTCAAAACCGCGTCCGGCGTCCGGTGCTGGAGCCAGGTGCCAATCACGGAGCCCGTCAGGGAGCAGAAAATGGAGGGGCCAAAGAGCTTCCAGTCCACATAGCCGTTCCGGATAAACCGGGCCGTGGAAACCGCCGTGCCGATGCAGGCGGAAACCTTGTTGGTCCCCAGAGCGTAAGGCGCCGGGATGTCTCCAAAGGCAATGAGATGGGTCGGCGCGGAGATGATTCCCCCGCCCCCGGCGATGGCGTCCATGAAGGACGCCAGAAACACGCCCACGCAGATCAGCAGCACCACCCAAAGGGGGAAACCGTTGATGGTGTTGTCCGTCAGAGTATGGAACATGGAAGGAACCTCCTAAGAGAGACGTCCGGCGCTCGGACCGGCCCAAACCGGAGGCGGCGCTTTCGCCCGGCGTCCCGGACGCGGTGTTTTGCCCATACTATACCAGCCGGAATGGGCAAAAGCAACGGTTAGCCACTTTTTTATTAGCATACATTCCCAGTTTTTTCCCTCACTTTTATACGTTTTGCCGAAGGTAACCAAAAATAATTGTGAAACTTGAAGCAGATTTGGGGGAACATGCTAAAAGAGACCTGGATTTTTCGACAGGACCGTCCTTGACGCTTTTTTCCAAAAGAAGTATAATAATCAGGAATAACTAGGCGCTGCTTTTAAGACAACCCGCCGCGAATCGGACGGCGGAGAGGGCGCTCTTTGGGAACGCCCGGGAAATTGGCGGGCCGCTCGCCTGTAAGCGGCAGCCGCGGGTCCAAACGCCCCCGTGGCTTTGTACGGAGGTTGACTATGGCAAAAAACGATCAGGCCCAGCGCTTCCACTCCGGCACCCTGACCGACGGCTGGCGCTGGTTTGGCGCGCACCCTGAGAAGCACAAGGACGAACAGGGCTGGCGCTTCCGGGTCTGGGCTCCCCACGCTCAAAGCGTTTGCGTTGTGGGGGACTTTAACAGCTGGACCAACGGCGTCCACAGCCTCACCCGGGAGGGCGAGGTGTGGGAGGGCTTCATCCCCGGCCTTTCGGAATACACATCCTACAAATACGCCATCACCGGCCCCGACGGAGAGGTGCGGCTGAAGACAGACCCCTACTGCTTCCACGCGGAAACCCGCCCCGCCACCGCCGGCAAGCTCTATGATATTGAGGGCTTCCCCTGGACCGACGCCGCCTTCCTGGCCAAGCAGAACAAGCGCCAGGTTTACGACTCTCCCCTGAACATCTATGAGGTCCATCTGGGCTCCTGGCGGAAGCGGGAAAACGGCGATTTCTACGACTATAAGGACATGGCCAAGGAATTGGCCGCCTATGTTAAGGAGATGGGCTACACCGCCATCGAGCTGCTGCCCGTGCTGGAGCACCCCTTCGACGGCTCCTGGGGCTACCAGTGCACCGGCTACTTCGCCCCCACCTCCCGGTACGGCACTCCCAAGGACTTCCTCTGGTTTGTGAACCATATGCACAAAAATGGCATCGCCGTCATTCTGGACTGGGTCCCCGCCCACTTCTGCAAGGACTCCCACGGGCTCTATGAGTTCGACGGCGGCTGCTGCTACGAATACAGCGACCCCAATAAATGGGAGCATGCCTCCTGGGGCACCCGGGTCTTTGACTACGGCCGGCCCGAGGTGAAGAGCTTCCTGTTCTCCTCCGCCCGGTTCTGGCTGGAGGAGTGCCACATTGACGGCCTCCGGGTGGACGCTGTGGCCTCTATGCTCTATCTGGACTACAGCCGCCAGGGCGGAGCCTGGACCCCCAACAAGTACGGCGGGCACGAGAATCTGGAGGCCATCGACTTCCTTCGGGAGCTCAACGCCATGGCCTTCTCCGTGAAGCCCGGCGTCATGATGATCGCCGAGGAGTCCACCGCCTGGCCCATGGTCAGCCGTCCCGCCGACATCGGCGGCCTGGGCTTCAACCTCAAGTGGAACATGGGCTGGATGAACGACATGTGCCACTATCTGAAGCTGGACCCCTGGTTCCGTCAGGATCACCATAAGGACATCACCTTCTCCATGATGTACGCCTTCTCCGAGAACTTCGTGCTCCCCATCTCCCACGACGAGGTGGTCCACATGAAGGGCTCCGTGGTGGGCAAGATGCCTGGAGACTACACAAATCAGCTCCGCTGCACCCGGGGATTCTATGCCTATCTTCTGGCCCACCCGGGAAAGAAGCTCCTCTTCATGGGCGCGGAGCTGGGCCAGTGGCACGAGTGGAACGACAAGGAGCAGCTGGACTGGTACCTTCTGGACAACCTGGAGAACCAAAAGCTCCACCGCTTCTTCAAAGAGGCCAACGCCTTCTACAAAAAGGAACCCGCCCTGTGGGAGGTGGATTTCAGCTGGGAGGGCTTCGAGTGGCTGGTGGTGGACGACAACCACAATAACGTCGTGGTCTTTCTCCGGAAGGACAAGAAGGGCCGGGATCTTCTCTGCGCCATCAACTTCTCCCCCAACACCTACGAGGGCTACCGCATGGGCGTCCCCGCCCACAAGCAGTATACCCCCGTGTTCAATACCGACGCGGCCGAGTACGGCGGAGACGGCTTTGGCGACTGGTCGCCGGTTCCCGTGGAGGCCATCGAGTCCCATGGCAAGGAGCACTCCGCCGCCATCCGCATCCCAGCCTTCGGCGCGGTATTCCTCCGGGGAGAGGGAACCTTCCCGAAGCCCAAAGCCGTCAAGGCCGAAAAGGCCTCTAAAACCGCCAAAGCCTCCAAGGCTGTAAAGGCCGCGGAGAAAACCGCCAAGGCTGTGGGAAAGACAGCCAAGGCCTCCGCCAAGACCCTGGTCAAAGCCGTCAGGTCCTCTGCCAAGGAGGGGAACGCCTCCAAGGCGGATCAGTCTGAGAAAACCGCGAAAAAGCCCAGAGCGAAAAAACAGGCAAAGGAGCTGAAAGAGACATGAAAAAAGAATGCATTGCCATGCTGCTGGCCGGAGGACAGGGCAGCCGTCTCTATGTCCTCACCGGAGACATGGCAAAGCCCGCCGTCCCCTTCGGCGGCAAGTACCGCATCATCGACTTTCCCCTCTCCAACTGCACTAATTCCGGTATCGATACCGTGGGCGTTCTGACCCAGTACCGCCCTCTGGAGCTGAACAGCTATATCGGCAGCGGCCAGCCCTGGGACCTGGACGGTTCCACCGGCGGCGTCCACATCCTGCCTCCCTATCAGAGCAGCAAGGGCGGCACCTGGTTCAAGGGCACGGCAAACGCCATCTATCAGAACATCGGCTTCATCGACATGTACGCCCCGGAGTACGTGGTGATCCTCTCCGGCGACCACATTTATAAGATGGACTACTCCGACATGCTGGCCCGCCACAAGGCGGCCAACGCCGCCTGCACCATCTCCGTCATGGAAGTGCCCTGGGCAGAGGCGCCCCGCTTTGGCATCATGAGCGTGAACAGCGAGGACATGATCACTGAGTTCGCCGAGAAACCCAAGGAGCCTAAGAGCAATCTGGCCTCCATGGGCATTTACGTGTTCTCCTGGAAAGCTCTGCGGCAGTATCTCATCGACGACGAAAACACCGAGGACTCTGAAAACGACTTTGGCAAAAACATCATTCCCAACATGCTGGCGAAGCAGGAGCGCATGGCCGCCTACCGCTTCGAGGGCTACTGGAAAGACGTAGGCACCCTGGAGTCCCTGTGGGACGCCAACATGGATATGCTGGCCCCCGAGTCCGGCCTGGACCTCCGGGACCAGTCCTGGCCCATCTACGCCCGCTCCGTCAACGCTCCTCCGGCTTTCCTGGGCGGCAGCTCCGTTGTCACCCACAGCGCCGTGAACCGGGGCAGCGTGCTGGAAGGCATGGTGGAAAACTCCGTCCTCTCTCCCAACGTCACCGTAGGCGAGGGCGCGGCGGTCCGTTACTCCGTTCTCTTCCCCGGCGTCCAGGTGGCCCCGGGAGCGGTGGTGGAGTACGCGATTCTGGGTGAAGGCTGTAAAGTCGGCCCGGGCTGCCACGTGGGCGGCACGCCGGAAAACACGCCGTCCGGCTGGGGACTGACCGTGCTGGCCCCAGGCTGCCAGCTGCCGGAGGGCCGGAACGTAAACGCCGGCGTAATGCTGAACCGCAACGGTGAGGAGGTGTCCAAATGAACGGACTGCATGGAATTATTTTCGCCTATGAGCGCCGCGGCAATCTCCAGGAGTTGGGCGCCATCCGCTCCTCCGCCTCCATTCCCTTCGGCGGACGGTTCCGGGCGGTGGATTTCGCCCTGTCCAGCCTCGTTAACGCCGGGGCCACCGACGTGGGCATCGTTCTCCACGGCCACTATCAGAGTCTGCTGGACCACCTGGGCACCGGCAAGGACTGGGATCTGAGCCGCAAGCGGGGCGGTTTGCGGCTGCTGCCTCCCTTCAATTACAAGGGCGACTGGGGCGCCATGCCTTACCGGGGCCACATGGAGGCTCTGGCCGCCGTGCGGACCTATTTGGAGGAAATCCGCCAGGACTACGTCGTGATGATCGACGGGGACCTGGTTGCCAACCTGCCCCTGGGCGAAGTCTATGAGGCCCATGTGAGGGCCGGGGCGGACATCACCGTGATCTGCGCCAACGACAGCTTCATGACCGAGGACGGCACCTATTTCCAAGTGGGCGAGGGCGGCCGGGTCAACGAGGTCTTTGTCCATCCCCACACCCCCCGGGGCCTCCGGGGACTGGGCACCTATCTGGTTTCCAAGAAGCTGCTGTTGGAATTGGTGGACGACTGCGCCGCCAAGGACCAGATCAGCTGGCGAAGCGACGTGCTCCAGGCCAAGAGGGACGATCTGCACATCCAGAGCTATGTCTGGAAGGGCTACGCCGCCCAGATTCGTTCCGTCCAGGAGTATTATGACCGCAGCATGCAGCTGCTGGACCCCGCCATTCGGGCGGACTTGTTCTGCGCCCAGCGCCCGGTCCGGGCCAAAAACGCGGACCTCAGCTCCACCTATGTGGGTTCCAACGGAAAATGCATCAACTCTCTGGTGGGCGACGGCTGCTCCATTGAGGGCGTGGTGGAAAATTCCATCCTCTTCCCCGGCGTGACCGTGGAGGCTGGCGCGGTGGTGCGCAACTGCGTGGTGTTCAAGGAGACCGTCATCCGGAAGGATGCCCAGCTCAGTTACATCATTGCCGACAAAGACGTGGAGGTCCTTCCGGGGCGGACCCTGATGGGCCACGCCACGTATCCCATTGTCCTGGCCAAGGGCAGCAAGATTTAAGTCGATCACGTGCGGGAGGGGGACGGTGTCCCCCTTTCGCCCTGATTATTAAAGAGTGCACTCTCTGACATGAGGCGATCACTCTGATTTCCCGCTTCGTCCAAAGAAGCGGGAGCGTATGAAAAGGAGTTGCTTATGAAAATTCTGTATGTAACCAGCGAAGCGGTCCCCTTCTGCAAAACCGGCGGTCTGGCGGACGTAGCCGGGTCTCTGCCCCCCGCGCTGGCGGAGCAGGGAGCCGAGGTGGCCGTGGTCCTGCCTCTCTATCAGCGGATCCGGGACCGTTTTGGCAGCCAGCTGAAATTCGAATGTTATGACTACGTAGATCTGGCCTGGAGACATAGCTACTGCGGTCTGTTCTCCATGGAAAAAGACGGAGTGACCTGGTATTTCCTGGACAACGAACAATATTTTAACCGCGCCAGCCTCTACGGACAGGTGGACGACGGCGAGCGTTTCGCTTTCTTCTCCCGGGCCGTGGTGCGAATGCTGGACCATTTCAGGTTCTGGCCCGAGGTGGTCCACTGCAACGACTGGCAGTCCGCCCTGGTTCCCATCTACCTGAAGGACGACGGCGTCCGGGAGGACCGCTACCGTTCCATTAAAACCGTGGTGACCATTCACAACATCGAGTACCAGGGCCGCTACAACCCCTACGTTCTGGGCGACCTCTTCGGTCTGGACGCCGGATGGGCCAAGGACGGCACCCTGCTGATGGACGGCGACGCCAACTTGCTCAAGGGCGCCATCCTCTGCGCCGACGCCGTCAACGCCGTCTCCCCCACCTATGCCAACGAGCTGAAAATGCCCTATTTCGCCCACCGGATGGAGGGCATCATGCGCCGGTGTTCCGACAAGCTCTACGGCGTTCTCAACGGCATCGACATGAAGCTCTATGACCCCAGAACCGACAGGCGGATTCTGAAAAACTTCTCTGCCGAGGATATGTCCGGCAAGGACGACTGCAAGGCCGAACTCCAGCGGATGGTGGGCCTGCGGGAAGAGGCCCACACCCCCATTGTGGCCATGGTCAGCCGTCTGGTCTCCCACAAAGGTTTGGACTTGATTTGTGAAGTGCTTCATGATATGATGGAGCTCCCCATTCAGCTGGTGGTCCTGGGTACGGGCGATCAGCGGTATGAGGAATTCTTCCACTGGGCTGCCCAGCAGTATCCCGGCCGGATGTCCGTCCGCATGGACTACAACGAGGACCTGTCCATGGCTATTTACGCCGGCGCGGACCTGTTCCTGATGCCCTCCAAGAGCGAGCCCTGCGGTCTGAGTCAGATGATCGCCATGCGCTACGGCACGGTGCCCATCGTCCGGGAGACCGGCGGCCTGAAGGATACCGTTCAGCCCTGCGAGTCCTGGCGGGACGCCGGAAACGGCTTCAGCTTCACCAACTACTCCAGCGGCGATATGCTCCACGTGATTCGGGAGGCTGTGTATCTGTACAAGGACTATCCCGATGTCTTTGGTCGTCTGCGCCAGCGGGCCATGGCCGGGGATTTCAGCTGGGCCCGCAGCGCCAGGGAATATCTGCGCATTTACGCCACCATCACCGGCCAGACCTGGCCCATCCCCAACGACACCCGCCGGGCGGCGGAAGCTCCCGAGGGGGAAACTACGCCGGCTGAAAAGGCCGTTCCTGTCACGGAAGCCGCTCCCGTTGAGGAAGCTGCTCCTGTGATAGAGGCCGCTCCCGTAGTGGAGGCTGCCCCTGTTGAGGAAGCCGCTCCTGTTGTGGAGGCCGCTCCCGTTGAGGAAGCTGCTCCTGTAGTAGAAACCACCTCAGTCGAGGCGGCCGCTCCTGTGGAAGAAACCGTTCCTGTAACCGCTCCCGCGGAAGAGAAGAAAACCAGGAAGACCTCTGCGAAGACCACCGCCAAGGCTGCGAAAGCCGCCAAGAAAACCGAGAAGAAGACATCCGCAAAGAAAGGAACCGCCGGCAAGAAGAAGTCGGCGGAGTGATGAACGCTTATGGCATCGATTACGACGAAAGAACTGGAAGAAGCCCTGTCCGCCAAACTCATGACCAACTTCGGCAAATCTGCCGATGAGGCCACGGATGGTGAGATGATGCGGGCCAGCGCCCTAGTCCTGCGGGACATGATGGCCGTGCGGGAAGTGGAAACCCGGAAAAAGACCCGCCAAAACAAGAAAAAACAGGTTCACTACCTGTCCATGGAATTTCTCATGGGCCGGAGCCTGATGAAAAACGCCTACAACCTGGGCCTGCTGCCCCAGCTGAAAGAGGCTCTGGACCACCTGGGCTTCAAGGCCGGGGACATCTTCGAAATGGAGCCCGACGCCGCCCTGGGCAACGGTGGACTGGGCCGTCTGGCCGCCTGCTATCTGGACTCCATGACCACCCTGGAGATTCCCGCCACCGGCTATTCCATCTGCTATGAGCTGGGCCTGTTCAAGCAGAAGATCGTGGAGGGCCAGCAGGTGGAGCTTCCCGACCATTGGAAGGACCTGGGAGCCGCCTGGCTTCTGCCCAAGCCCGCCGAGGCGCAGCAGGTCTCCTTCGGCGGCACCGTCCGGGAATTCTGGGCCGACGGATACCTTCACACCGTCAACGAAAACGCCACCACCGTTCAGGCGGTTCCCTATGACATGGAAATTGCCGGCTACGGCACCGGGCATGTGAACGTTCTCCGCCTTTGGGACCCCCGTCCCACCAAGGCCATTGACATGGGACTCTTCGGCCAAGGCGAATATCTGAAAGCCTCCGAAGAGGAGACCATGGCCGAGACCATCGCCAAGGTTCTCTACCCCGAGGACAATCACATTGAGGGCAAATCCCTCCGTTTGAAGCAGCAGTATTTCTTCGTCTCCGCCACCATCCAGTCCATCACCGCCAAGCATCTGGATACTTACGGGACGCTGAAAAACTTCCATGAGAAGAATGTCATTCAGATCAATGACACCCACCCCACCCTGGTCATTCCGGAGCTGATGCGTATTCTCATCGACGACACCGGCATGAACTGGGACGACGCCTGGTATATTACCACTCACTCCGTGGCCTACACCAACCACACCGTTCTCGCGGAGGCCTTGGAGCGTTGGCCCCAGACTCTGATGGAGCGCCGTCTGCCCCGCATCTGGCAGATCATTCAGGAGATTTCCAACCGCTGGCAGCGGAAAGTGGAGGACTTTTACCACGACCCCGCCAAGACGAAAAGGATGGCCATCATCTGGGACGGCGAGGTCCGCATGGCCAACCTGTGCATCGCCGGCGGCATGGCCGTCAACGGCGTCAGCGCCCTCCATTCCGACATTCTTCGGAACGACGTTTTTAAGGACGCCTGCAACATGGAGCCCCAGAAGTTCCAGAACGTCACCAACGGCATCGATCACCGTCGCTGGCTCAGTGAGATCAACCCTGGTCTGGACGGCCTCATCAAAGACCTGACCGGTGGGGACGCCTATCTGTCCAACGCTGCCGTTCTCCAAAAGCTGGACGCCTTCGCGGACGACAAGGCCGTGCTGGAGCGTCTGGCGGAGATCAAGCGGAAAAACAAGGAGGCTTTCGCCGTCCATGCCAAGCGGAGCCGGGGTGTTCTTTTGAATCCCGACGCGATTTTTGACGTACAGGTAAAGCGGCTCCACGAGTACAAGCGGCAGCTTCTAAATGTGCTGCACATCATTGCTCTCTATCAGAAGCTCCAGGACAACCCCAATGCCATCGTCCAGCCTCACACCTTCCTCTTCGGCGCGAAAGCGGCTCCAGGCTATGCCGTGGCCAAGCGGATTATCCGCCTTATTAACTCCCTGGCGGACCAGATTGAGCACGACCCTGTCTGCAAGGACAAACTGCAGGTGGTCTTCCTGGAGAACTACCGGGTTTCCCTGGCGGAGGTGCTGATGCCGGCCAGCGAGGTGAGCCAGCAGATTTCCACCGCCGGCAAAGAGGCCAGCGGCACGGGAAACATGAAGTTCATGATGAACGGCGCTCTGACCATTGGCACTCTGGACGGCGCCAACGTGGAGATGCACGAGGTGCTTGGCACCGAGAACATGTTCCTCTTTGGTCTCCACGCCGACGAGGTAGAGGCCCTGAAGCGGGAGGGCTATGTGCCCCAGCGCTGGTACAACAAGGACGAACGCCTCCGCCGGGCCATGGACGCTCTGCGCAACGGCTTCCGGGATGGCGTCCGGTATGATGATCTCTATCAGCGCCTCCTTCTGGGCATGGGCGGCAGCCCTGCCGACGAGTACCTGCTCCTGGCGGACTTCGCCTCTTACTGCGACGCGGAGGCCCGCATGGTGGAAACCTATGCCGATCCCGTGAAGTGGAACCGCATGAGCCTCCACAATATCGCCCGCAGCGGTATCTTCGCCGCCGACCGTTCCATCGCCGAATACGCCGACAACATCTGGCACGTCCCCCACCGTACTTTTTCTTGAAAGAAACAGCAGGCAAAAAGAACGTTCGCGCGCTCTGATTGTCTGAATGTGGTTTGGGTCGAATCGACGGCAACTGTAGAATTGCATACTATGTGAAAAGGGACGTATCCATTTTGGATACGTCCCTTTGTTTTATACGATTTGTTTAGTGAATGGCCTTGGTATCGACTTCGTCCTGGAGCTTTGCGGCGAAGGCCTCCAGGCTCATGGCGCCCAGGTCCTCTCCGCTGCGGGTTCGAACGGAGACCGTCTGGTTTTCCACGTCCCGGTCTCCCACCACCAGCATATAAGGGATTTTTTCCAGGGTGGCTTCACGGATTTTCTTGCCGATCTTTTCGTTGCGGACGTCGGTCTCCATTCGGAAGCCTTTTTCGTCCAGAGCCTTGGCCACTTCGGCGGCATAGGCGTCCGCCCGGTCAGTGACCGTGAGGACCTTCGCCTGAACCGGGCTCAGCCACAGGGGGAAGGCCCCGGCGAAGTGCTCGGTAATCACGCCGATGAAGCGCTCGATGGAGCCAAGGACCACCCGGTGGATCATGACGGGGCGGTGCTTCGCTCCGTCCTCGCCGGTGTACTCCAGCTCAAAGCGCTCCGGAAGCTGGCTGTCCAGCTGGATGGTGCCGCACTGCCAGGTCCGGCCCAGGGAGTCGGACAGGTGGAAGTCCAGCTTGGGACCGTAGAACGCGCCGTCTCCCTCGTTGATGACAAAGTCCTTGCCCATGTCGGTAATAGCGGCTTTCAGGATATCCTGGTTCCGCTCCCACTCCTCCACGGTGCCGATGTGATCCTCCGGCATGGTGGAGAGCTCGATGGTATAGCTGAGGCCAAAGGTGGAGTAGACCTCGTCAAAGAGGCGGACGGTCTCCTGGATAACGTCCTGCATCTGCTCCCGGGTCATGAAGACGTGTGCGTCGTCCTGGTTGAAGCAGCGGACCCGGAAGAGGCCGTGGAGGGCACCGGAGAGCTCGTGCCGGTGGACCAGTCCGATCTCCCCCACCCGCAAGGGCAGCTCCTTATAGGAGTGGGGCTCACTGGCGTAGACCAGCATGCCGCCGGGGCAGTTCATGGGCTTCACCGCGAAGTCCACCTCGTCGATGACGGTGGTGTACATGTTGTTTTTATAGTGGTCCCAGTGACCAGAGCGCTCCCACAACTGGCGGTTCAGCATAATGGGGGTGGAGATCTCCACGTAACCGTACTTTTTGTGGACCTGCCGCCAGTAGTCCAGCAGCGTATTTTTCAGCGTCATGCCCTTGGGCAGGAAGAAGGGGAAGCCGGGGCCCTCGTCCCGGAGCATGAACAGGCCCAATTCCTTGCCCAGCTTCCGGTGGTCCCGCTTCTTGGCCTCCTCAATGCGCTTGAGGTATTCGTCCAGCTCGTCCTTCTTGGGGAAGGCGATGCCGTAGATGCGCTGGAGGGTCTCCCGGCTGGAGTCTCCCCGCCAATAGGCGGCGTTGCAGGCGGTGAGCTTGATGGCGTTGCCCTTCACCCGGCCGGTGGAGTCCAGGTGGGGTCCGGCGCAGAGGTCGGTGAACTCGCCCTGCTTATAAAAGCTGATGGCGGCGTCCTCGGGGAGGTCGTTGATGAGCTCCACCTTAAAGGGCTCCCCCTTCTCCTCCATGAACTTCAGGGCCTCCGCCCGGGGCAGCTCAAAGCGCTCCAGCTTCAGCTTCTCCTTGCAGATCTTCCGCATCTCTCCCTCGATCTGCTCCATGATCTCGGGGGTGAAGGGGAAGGGAGAATCCATGTCGTAGTAAAAGCCCTCGTCAATGGAGGGGCCGATGGCCAGCTTCACCTCCGGGTACAGCCGCTTGACGGCCTGGGCCAGGATGTGGGAGCAGGTGTGCCAATAGGTTTTCCGATAGGTCTCATTTTCAAAGGTGTACAGCTCTTCGCTCATGTCCATTCCTCCTTATATTACGGGGCGGGCAAAAAAATCCCACCCCTGATGAAAGATCAGGGGTGAGATACGAAAGACGTATTCCACGGTTCCACCCTGCTTGCGGCCCGGATGCGGACCACCGCTCGTGTCCTCGGTAACGGGAGGGCCCGGCCCGGTCTTCCCGGGCGGCTCAGGAGTGGTACAGCCGCCGTAACCCGCAGGGCGCTTCCAGCAAGTGCGCCCCTCTCTGGGGAGGATGCGGGCGGTTCTTCTCCGTCATTGCCAATTTGACGGATTTCACTATAACACCGGCGCGGTCACTTGTCAAGAGGGGAAAACAGGGCGGGAGTGCCCTATCGCACATTTAAAAAGAGGAGCATCGTGTAGGGGCCGCCGCTCTCGGCGGCCCGCCGGCACAAGAACGGGTCCTCATAACGGGCCGCCCAAGGGGCCGGCCCCTACAAAATAAAATCTCTGAATAGGACACTCCCAAACAGGGCGCGCCTATTTCGCGGCAAACCGGCGTGTAGGGGTGGATACATCGGTCCGCCCCTTCATATGGGAGGAACGTGGGACGGGAACGCAGCTGGTTGCACAAACAACTATTTATTTCGCTCGTCCCACTCCATGAAAATGCTCTCCGTCTCTCTCTGGGCCTCTTCCAGCCGCCATTCGGCGGTGTCCACCTTACCCTCCGACAAAAATCTCAGCGATTCTGTGATCGAGTGAAAGAGTATTTTGTACATTTTTTTATACATAGGAATCCCTCCCTATTCATGCTACACGCCGTAATCCTACTATAAATCGAATCCGCTCAATTGTCAAGATGGTTTTTCGTCCGATTAGTCGTTCTTCAAACTGGATATCCTCTTTATGATACGACAAAAGGGGGATGGATCATGGTTCTGGACTACCTGGATATTGGAAAACGGATTGCACGCCGCCGGAGACAGTTGAATCTGACGCAGGCCCAAGTGGAAGAAAAGGCGAACATGGGCTATAAATATCTTTCCAACGTGGAAAGAGGCGTTTCCATCCCCTCTACCGAAGTCATCATGCGTCTGGCCCTGGCTTTGGAAACCACACCAGATGAGTTCCTGGTGGGCACAATGCGCGTCCGGGACGAGGAGTGGAAAAACGTCGCGGAATACCTCCGGCTCATGAACCCCAAGCAGCTGGAGATGGCAAAGAGCTTCCTTCAATGGCTCTCAGAACAGAATGTGCAGTAGTCTCCATAAACAAATTCATAGCTCACAATCAATAAGCGGCAGGAAAGGGCTTCTCCCCTTTCCTGCCGTCTTTCAGCTTCCCCCGAAGAACAGCCGCACCGCCAGCGCCGCCGCCACAAAGCCCGTCAGATCCGCCGCCAGGGCGGCCGGCAAGGTGTGGCGGGTTTTATGAACCCCGGCAGAGCCGAAGTACACGGCGATAGTGTAGAAGGTCGTTTCCGTGCTGCCCAGCATCACCGCCGCCACCCGTCCAATGTAGCTGTCCGGACCGTAGGCGCTCATCAGGTCGCTGGCCACCGCCAAAGCGCCGTTCCCGGAGACGGGCCGGACCAGCAGCAGCGGCGCGGTCTCCTGGGGGATGCCCAGCGACTCCAGCGCCGGGGCCAGCAGGCCCGACAACCACTCCATGGCCCCGGAAGCCCGGAACATGCTCACCGCCGTCAGAAGGCCCACCAGGGCGGGAATCACCCGCAGCAGCACCGTCAGCCCCTCCTCCGCCCCTCGCGTCAAGGCGGCGTAGACGTCCACCCGCTTCCCCAGGCCATAGACCGCCACCGCCGAGAGCAGAAGGGGAATTACCAAAGAACTGAGGTTCATAGTCTCCTCCTCCCCCGGGACAGCAGCCAGGCCGCCAGCAGTCCCGCTGTCACGGACAGCACCGACGCCAGCCACACCGCCGGCAAAATATCAAAGGGCGTCCGGCAGCCCGCCGCCGCCCGGACCGAGGCGATGGTAGCGGGAATGAGCTGAATGGAGGCCGTGTTCAGCACCACCAGCAAACACAGCTCATCGCTGGCCACGCCGCCGCAACCTCGGGCCATCCGCCGGGCAGCCCGGATACCGAGAGGGGTTGCCGCGTTTCCCAGACCCAGGAGATTGGCGGACACATTGGCGGACACCGCCGCCAAGGTCTCCCCGTCCCGGCAAGCCTCCGGCAGCAGACGCCGCAGCAGCGGACGGAAGAGCCGGGCCAAGCCCGCCGAGACGCCGCTGGCGTTCATGATCTCCATGACGCCGCTCCAAAGGCAGAGAATTCCCGCCATGGAAATCCCCAATTCCACGGCGGAGCGAGCTCCCTCCAATGCGGCGGCGGCCACCGCGTCCAACCGCCCCTGAGCCGCTCCAAAAAGCAGCGACAGCGTTACCATCCCTGTCCACACCCATGCCATTTCCATATTATTCCTCCAATTATTTACTTTTTTCTCCAAATTATGAACATCTTCTTAAATTTTCCTAGGAAAGAATTGACAAACTCAACATATGTGTGATAAGGTTACGTCACCTGTTGGAAGAGACCGTGGACATAGGGAAAGGAGGAGAGCTGTGAAATCAACTGGAATCGTAAGAAAGGTGGATGAGTTGGGCCGGATTGTGCTTCCCATCGAAATGCGGCGCACCCTGGACATCGCCGAACGAGACGCACTGGAAATTTATGTGGAAGGTTCGTCCGTTATTCTCAAAAAGTACAAGCCCAGCTGTATTTTTTGCGACGCCACCAAGGACATTACGCTCTTCAAAGGCAAGAGCGTCTGTCCCAGATGTATGAAAGAGCTGTCCCGCGTGAACGCCTCGTAGGCGTATCCCTTTGAAGCGGATGCGGACCGGAGCATAACTGCGGTCAGGACCGAACCCATCAGGGATGCGCGGGGCTTCGTGCCTCGAGCATATGTAACAACAGGGACCTGCTCCTCACCGTGGTGGAAGACGGTGAGGAGGGGTCCCCGTGAAAGAAATGGAAACACGGAAGCCGTTGTTATGGCTTCCGTGTTTTTTATGGTTTCCGGAACGACCACCGGCCCTCTTGATTCAGAGAGTTCCCCGTCAAAGGGAGCTCTCCCTCCAGCCGGAGGCCGTCAGCAAGGCGGCCCGTTCATAGCCCGCCGCCCTGGCCAGAGCCGCCGCTTCACCGTAGCCCCACACAATGGCGGAGGCACTGTGGGCGTCGGAAGTGAGGATGACCTTCCCTCCCATGTCCCGCCACTCCCGCAGGAGAAAGAGGGCCGGGTAAGGCACGCTCCGGTAGCCCCGGGACATGGCCCCGGTATTGATCTCCAGCAGGGTCTCCCGCGGGTCCGCGGCATGGAGTCCCTCCAGGGCGGCGGAGCGGTAGCGGGCGTCTCCCTCGTCGAAAAAACGCCCGTCCTCATTGAACTTGGCCACCAGATCGACGTGCCCCAAAATCGTGGGCTTCCTGGCCGCCATCCGCCCAACCTCGGCATAATAGCTGGCGGCCATGGCGCAGCCGTCCCGGCTAAAGGCCTCCCAGGCCTCCAGCAGCTCCTGGGACCAGTCCACAGTGCGGAGGCTCCCGTCCGGAATCCCCATGCGATGGACGCTGCCGATCCAGTAGTCAAAGCCCTCCGCCGTCACATCGGCACAGTTGTCCAGCTCGATGCCCAGCAGCACATCCATCCGTCCGGCGTAGTCCTCCCGCAGACGCAGCACCTCCCGCCGGTAAGCCGTCATGTCCAATGGCAGCACACCGTCCTGATCCTCAGGCAAGGGCGTGTGGCTGTGGCCCGAAGCGCCAAAGGAAACCGCCCCCGCCGCGAAAGCGGCCCGGGCCATCTCCTCCAAGGTACTCTCCCCGTCGCAAAAGGTGGAGTGGGTGTGGACAGAGCAGAATTCCCTCATTGCATCCGCTCCTGCTTAACCTTGTGGTCCACCACGTGACGCTTCTCCAGCTCCCGAGTGACGTCCTCCACGGTGATGCCCATCTGGACCATCAGCACCATCACGTGATAGCACAGATCGGCAATCTCGTAGACAGTCTCTTCCCGGTCCTCCTTCCGGCCGCCGATGATCACCTCGGTGCACTCCTCCCCTACCTTTTTCAGAATCTTATCCAGACCCTTGTCGAAGAGATAGGTGGTGTAGCTGCCCTCCTTGGGATTGGTCTTGCGCCCGGCGATGAGTTGATAAAGGCCCTCATAGCTGAAGCGCTTTAGCTGATCGGAAAGGTAAATCTCGTTGAAGAAGCAGCTCTCCGCCCCAGTGTGGCAGGCTGGACCGTCCTTCACCACCTCGATCACCAGGGCGTCGCCGTCGCAGTCAGCGGTAATGGATACCACGTGCTGGCGGTTCCCGCTGGTCTCCCCCTTCCGCCAGAGCTCCTGGCGGCTCCGGCTCCAGAAGCAGGTCCGCCTCTCATCAATGGTAATGGCCAAGCTCTCCGCGTTCATGTAGGCCAGGGTCAAGACCTCCTTGGTGTAGTGATCCTGAACGATGGCGGGAATCAGGCCCTTCTCGTCGAATTTCAGCTCCATCTCAGACCCCCTCCTGCTCCATGATGTGGAACCGGCAGTCCTGGGCCCCGTTCAAAATGGTGCCCTCCGGGTCCACCGCAAAGCGCCGCTCCGGCCACAACTCCCGGAGAATACACAGCACACTCTGCCGGGAACACTCGCACAGCAGGCCGGAGTGGATGTAGCCCTGGGTGTGGAGGGAGCAAGTGCACTGATGGAAGATGAGCCAGAATTCCTTCCCGGGCCGCACGATCTCCGTCTCCAGTCCCCCCATGTCTCCCAGGGCCCGGAAGAACCCGTCAATATCCCCACCGGAACGTTCCCACACGCCTCGGTAAAACTCCAGCATCCCCATCTGGAGGCAGTTCTCCGCGCAGCGGCAGAGCAGGGTTCCCCGTTCCTCCTCCGGCAGGGCCCCCAGGCCCTCCTCAAACCCCGTAAACCACCAGCGAATATCGTTATCCATTCTTACGCGCTCCTTTCCAAGTTTTCCGTCACAGACGCATCTCCACACCCTTGCCGCGGAGATAGCGCTTCAAGTCCTTGATATCCACCTGTTTCGTGTGGAAAATCGACGCCGCCAGACCCGCGTCAATGCCGGGGTGGGTGAAGAGCTCCGCGAAGTGAGCCATATTCCCCGCGCCGCCGCTGGCGACAATGGGCACCCGGACCCGGGCCGCCAGAGCGTCCAGCATTTCCAGGTCAAAGCCGTCTTTCACACCGTCGGTGTCAATGGAGTTCAGCACGATCTCCCCCGCGCCGCTCTCCGCCCCCCGGACCGCCCAGTCCATGGCATCGATGCCGGTGTCCTCCCGGCCTCCCTTGGCAAAGAGGCGGAACTGTCCATCCAGCCGCTTCACGTCCATAGAGAGCACCACGCACTGGTCCCCGTACTTCTTGGCCGCCGCCGCGATGAGCGCGGGGTCCGCGATGGCCCCGGAGTTGACGCTGACCTTGTCCGCACCGCATTTCAGCACCCGGTCAAAGTCCTCCAGAGTCCGGATGCCGCCGCCCACGGTGAGGGGAATGAAAATATCGGAGGCCACCCGGCGCAGAATATCCGTGAACAGGTTCCGTCCCTCTGCGGAGGCGGTGATGTCGTAAAACACCAGCTCATCCGCGCCGGAGGCGTTGTAAAACCGGGCCATCTCCACCGGGTCCGCCATATCCCGGAGGCCCTCAAAATTGGTGCCCTTTACCACCCGGCCATCCTTCACGTCCAAACAGGGGATGATCCGCTTCGCTAACATGTTCCCACCTCCTGAATGACGGTCCGGAGGTCCAGCCGCCCGGTGTACAGGGCCTTGCCCAGGATGGCGGCCCGGACGCCCAGGCGTTCCAGGCGCTCCAGCTCCTCCAGGGAACTGACGCCGCCGGAAGCGGTGATGTCCAGCCCCTCAATTTGGACCAGCTCCTCGTAGAGCTCCAGGTTGGTCCCCAGGCCCGCGCCGTCCCGGCTGATGTCCGTGTAAATGACCGTCTTCACTCCCGCGTCCCGGAGGCGGCGGCAAAAATCCACCCCCCGTTCCTGGGAGAGCTCCTTCCAGCCGTTGACAGCCACATAGCCCTCCCGGGCGTCCACCCCCACGGCGATTTGGTCTCCGTACCGCCGGGCCATCCGGGCGGTGAAATCAAAGTCTTTTACCGCCGCGGTGCCCAAAATGCAGCGGCTCACCCCGATGTCCAGATATTGCCGGACCCGGTCTTCCGTGCGGATGCCGCCGCCCACTTCGATGTAGAGGCCGCCCTGTTTCGCGATGGCGGCGATGCTGTCAAAGTTTGCCAGGGTCCCGTCCCGAGCCCCGTCCAGATCCACGACATGGAGATACTGGGCCCCAGCGTCCAGAAAGGCCCGGGCCTGGGCCCGGGGATCCGCGCCGTAGACGGTCTCCTGATCGTAATCTCCCTGGTAGAGACGGACCACCTGTCCGCCCCGCAGGTCGATGGCAGGAAAAATCTGCATGGTACGCCTCCTCTTCCTAGGGATGGACCTTGCAGGTCACTTCCTCCGCGTCCAGGCGAAAGACCGCGGTCTTTTCCAACGCGCTGTCGTCGATGTCCCAGCCGTCCCGGCCGGTGACATGGGCCAAAATGGCCTGGAGGCCCTCCCGCTTTTCCTCCGCCGTCTCCAGCAGCGTTACCGGGCCGCCGCCCATGACGCACTGGAAGCGGGAGGTGTTGGCGCTGGCCCGGTCTCCCCGAACCCACTCATGCCCCCGGTCCATCTCAAACGCGGCCCAGCCGGAGGCCCGGATCAGGTCGATCTTCCGTCCCTCCTTCGCGCCGTGAAAATAAAAGGTATAGTGGCCCTCCCGCTCTACAAAGCCAAAGTCCAGGGGAACCACGTAAGCCCTCCCCTGGTCGCAAAGCCCCAAACGGCAACAGGTACAGCCGGCGATAATCTCCCGGATTCTAATGGGGTCCGTAACGGCCCGATCGTCTCTTCTCATAACCATTCTCCTCTCTTGTCTCACAATTCCGCAAAAGCCCGCAGCAGCCGCAGTCCCGCCTCTCCGGATTTTTCCGGGTGGAACTGCGCGCCCCAAACATTCCCCCGGCGCACCACGCCGGGAACGGCAACGCCGCCATACTCCGAGGTGGCCAGAACGCTGTCCTCACAGCGGCGGGCGTAGAAGCTGTGTACATAGTAAACATATTCGCCCCTGCGGGACTCCCGGAACAGCGGGTCATCCCGCACAATTTCCAGGCGGTTCCAGCCCATGTGGGGCACCTTCCAGCGCCGGCTGTCCAAGGCCTCCCGTAAATCCGCTACCTCCCCCGGAATCAGTCCCAGGCCAGGGTGCTCCCCGTATTCAAAGCTCCGGTCAAAGAGAAGCTGCATCCCCAGGCAGATGCCCAGGAGGGGCTTTTGTTCCGCCTCCTCCAACAGAACCGGGACCAACCGGGTGGCGTCCAACTTGGCCCGGGCGTCTCCAAAGGCCCCCACGCCGGGAAGGATGATCCGCTCCGCCCGCCGGAGGCGCTCCGCCTCGCCGGTGACCTCTGTTTCCAGCCCCAGGGACCGGAGGCTGGACTGTAGGGAAAACAGGTTCCCCACACCGTAATCTACAATCGCAATCATTCACAGCAGCCCTTTCGTGCTTGGAATCTCGTCCGCGTGCTTGGGATCCAGGGCCACGGCGGACCGCAGCGTCCGGCCCATGCCCTTAAACACGGCTTCTAAAATATGGTGGGTATTCTCTCCCGCCAGTCGGCGGATGTGGATGGACCCGGGGCAGTTCCGCACAAACCCCAGCCAGAACTCCTGGGCCAGCTCCGTGTCAAAATCCCCTACCTTGGCCGCAGGCAGGTCCACCGCCCAGCCCAGATAGTCCCGTCCCGAGAGGTCCGCGGCGCAGAGAACCAGAGTTTCGTCCATGGGCAGCAGGAACTGCCCGTAACGGACAATGCCCCGTTTATCCCCCAGGGCCTCCTGAAACGCCTGGCCCAAGCAGATGCCGACGTCCTCCACGGAGTGGTGGTAATCCACCTGGATGTCCCCTTGGCAGACGACGGCAAGGTCAAAATCCCCGTGCCGGGCGAAGAGCTCCAGCATGTGGTCCAAAAAGCCACAGCCGGTAGCCAGCTCCCCCCGGCCGGTCCCATCCAGATTCAAAGTCAGGCGGATCTTCGTCTCCCGGGTGTTTCGTTCAATCGTCGTGGCGCGCATGTTCCTTCCCTCCTATGTGTGAAAATACTTCCAAAGAAGCCGGAGCGCTTCCGTCAAAGGCCGCGGCCAACGTCACCGCGGGAGGCCGTTTGCGCGGTTCTTTCATTCGGGTTAGCCGTCGTTCTCCAGCAGCCGGTCCAGGGTCTCCACCAGCGCCGCCATCTGCTCCCGGGAGCCGATGGTAATCCGTACAAAGTCCCGGATACGGTCCTGGCCAAACCAGCGGACCAGGATGCCGTTCTCCTTCCATCGCCGGTACAGCTCCTCTCCGGAGAGGCGGTTTGACCGGGCAAAGATAAAATTCGCGGAGGAGGACAACACGGTGAATCCCCGGGCCTCCAGCGCCTCCACCGTCCAGGCCCGGTTGTCCCGCACCGTCCGGCAGCAGCTTTGAAAATAGTCCTCGTCCTCTATGGCGGCGGCTCCCGCCAGCAGGGAGAGGCGATTGACATTATAGGGGTTGAAGCTGTACTTCACCCGGTTCAAATCCGCGATCAGCTCCTGGGAGCCCAGGGCGAATCCGATTCGTCCCCCCGCCAGAGACCGGCTCTTGGACATGGTTTGGGTCACCAGAAGATGGCCGTACTCCCGAATCAGGGGCACGCAGCTCTCCGCCCCAAAATCCACATAGGCTTCGTCCACAAGGACCACCCGGTTCGGGTTCCTTTCCAGCAGCCTCCGAATGTGGGACACGGAAACTGTCATGCCCGTAGGGGCGTTGGGATTGGCTATGACCACCGTGCCGGGGAAATCCATGTAGTCCTCCACGTTCAAAGAGAAATCCTCCCGCAGCGGAACCCGCCGGGCCTCCAGCCCGAAGAGGGCCGCCTGGGCCTCATAGAACCCATAGGTAATGTCGGCGAAAGCCGCCCCCCGTCCCTCTCCGCAAAAGGCCCGGAAGGCGAAGGCCAGAACCTCGTCGGAGCCGTTGCCGGAGATCACATTTTCCGGCTCCAGCCCGTACCGCCGGGCAATGGCGTCGTTGAGAAGGGTGCAGGTGGGGTCGGAATAGAGGCAGAGCTTTTCCGCCTCCGCCCGGCTGAGAGCTTCCAGAACCTTCGGTGAAGGCGGAAAGGGGCTCTCGTTGGTGTTCAGCTTGACGTACTTCTGGTCTCGGGGCTGTTCGCCAGGGGTATAGGGATCCAGCCGCCGGGCCTCCGGAGATAAAAACCGGCTCATAGGGCACCTCGTTTTCGTTTAGTAGGCGTGATCTTCCTCCCGGTCTTGGACGGAGAGGCCGAAGGCCGCCAGGATGTCTGTCAACGCTTGGATTTGTTCCTCGCTTAAATTCCGGCAGGAGAGGCAGATCAGTTGGGTTTCATGCTCCGTCTCTGTCTCCCTCCCGTACTCAAAGATCCAGAAATGAGTGTCGCTCCAGTATTTCCGCTGCTCCACGCAGTCAAAGCGGCGGTTCCGTCCCATATCCCCGCCGCCTTCCGGCGTCCACTCCGCCCAACCGGAGAAGCCCCGGAGCTTTTCCACAATCTGCTCATAGGGCAGCTTTTCCAGCGCCTTCATCTTACCGCCAAAGCGGTACTTTTCATAAACCGCCTTGGGGTCCAGCGCCGCACCAGGCTTTGGCCGGTAAAACACCAGGCGCACCTGGTACACAGGCGGATACTCGCCATGGAGGAGGAAATAGACCGTCTCCTCTAAGGAATTATGCGCGGAAAACTCAAAACAGACGTCCCGAACGTCTTCCGCCTTCCAGTTCCGTCCCGTCAGCTCATTCAGCCTCCGAAGCTCCTCCGCCTCCGGCAGACAATCCTCATAGGGGCCGCAGCCCCATTCCTCGTCCCAGGTCTCCACCAGGGCCTTGACGGGCTCGTAATTTTCTTCTCTCATAGTAGTATCAGCATCCTCTCCTTTCCGAAGCACAGACATACCTCAAAGCGGTGAAGGAGGCCAGAATTCTCTCCAGTGCCGCGCCGGCGGCGGCGAAATCGGGATTTCCGCCAGCGATATGGCGGATACAAGAATCCCGCCGTCCTCCCGGCTGAATCCCCCGTTTATCGAAGAAGAACCGATCTGGCATGTCCCTCCAATCCCTCCTGCCGGGCAAACTCCGCGATCTTCGCTCCGCAGTCCTTCAGAGCCTCCTGATCGTAGCAGAGGAAGCTGGAGCGCTTCATGAAGTCGTCCACCCCCAGGGGGCTGGAAAACCTTGCCGTGCCGGAGGTGGGCAGGGTGTGATTCGGCCCCGCAAAATAGTCTCCCAAGGCCTCTGGGGTCGTTCGGCCCAGGAAAATACTCCCGGCGTTTTGAATCCGGGGCAGCAGGGCGAAGGGCTCCTCCACGCAGAGCTCCAAATGCTCCGGCGCGATGCGGTTCACCGCCTCCACCGCCTTGTCCAGGCTGTCCGTGACGATGATTTTTCCGTTGTCCTCAATGGACCGGCGGGCAATATCCTTTCGGGGCAGGGCCTCCAGCTGGGCCTCCACTTCCGCCTGGACGGCCTCCGCCAGCGCCCAGCTGTCCGTCACCAATACCGCCGAGGCCAGCACGTCGTGCTCCGCCTGGCTCAGAAGATCCGCCGCCACCCATTTGGGATTCATCCTCCCGTCCGCCAGCACCAGAATCTCACTGGGACCGGCGATCATGTCAATGGCCACCTGCCCGAAGACCTTCCTCTTGGCGGTGGCCACAAAAATCCCTCCGGGCCCCACAATCTTGTCCACCCGCGGGAGGCTTTCCGTCCCATAGGCCAGAGCGGCCACCGCCTGCGCGCCGCCCACCTTGAACACCGCATCCGCCCCGGCGATTCGCGCCGCCGCCAGGGCTCCCGCGCTGACGGTTCCGTCCTTCCGGGGCGGCGTCACCAGCGCAATGTATCTCACTCCGGCAATCCTGGCCGGAATCACGTTCATCAAAATCGTGGAGGGAAAGGCCTCCGGACTTCGGGGCACACAGACGCCCACCCGCTCAATGGGAGTCCACCGCTGGCCCATGACCACACCGGGACGGTCCGCCAGAAGGAAGCCGTTGTGCCGCTGGCGCTCATGGAAACGACGGACATTCTCCGCCGCCTCCTCCAGCGTTTGGAGGAAGGCGGGGTCCACCTGTTCCAGGGCAATGTCAAGCTCCGCCTCCGTCACCCGCAGTTCCGCCGGGTCCGCCCCGTCGAAGCGGCGGGTGTACTCCCGAAGGGCGGCGTCCCCCTTCTTCCGGACGTTTGCGATGACCTCGTCCACAGCGGCGCTCACGTCCTCCTCCGCCCGGATGTCCCGGTTCAGAAACTCCTCCGGTCGAAGGGCGTCAAAATCCAAAATCCGCATCATCTCCCTGTCACCTCCGCCAGCTTGCCCAGCAGCGTCTCAATCTCCCGGCGCTTGAATTGGAAGCTGGCCCGGTTCGCCACAACTCGGGCGGAGATGGGCAGAAACTCGGTCAGCACCTTCAAATGGTTCTCCCGCAGCGTGGCGCCGGTCTCCACAATGTCCACAATCACGTCGGATAAGCCCCGGAGGGGGGCCAGCTCAATGGACCCGTTTAATTTGATAATGTCGATGTCCCGGCCCTGGGCGGCATAGTAGGCCTTGGCAATGTTCACAAATTTCGTCGCCACCCGGAGGGTCCGGGCCGGGTCGTCCTGAAAGTCCTCGGGCCCCGCCACGCACATGCGGCACTTCCCCAGGCCCGTGTCCAGCAGCTCATACACGTCCGCTCCGGACTCGGACAGAATGTCCTTGCCCACGATGCCGACGTCCGCCGCGCCGTGTTCCACGTAGATGGCCACATCGCTGGGTTTCACTAAAAAGTATCGTATCCCGGCGGCAGGGTTCTCCACCACCAGCTTCCGGCTCTCGTTATAGTCCTCCGGGCAGCCGTACCCCACTCCCGCCAGAAGCTGATACACCTTGTCCCCCAGTCTTCCCTTGGGCAGGGCCACATTTAACATGCTGCCCTTCTCCGGAGGCGCGTCGGTGAGGCGCTCCAGCTCATCCAGATACAGGGCAAAGCCAATGGCTTTGGCTCCAGGGCGGAACTGCTCCGCCAAGGGGTCGTACTGCCCGCCCTTGAGCACCGCCCGGGGCAAGCCGGTCACGTACCCCTGGAAAACCAAACCGTTGTAGTAGTCCATATCGTTCACCAGGGACAAATCCAGCCGAAGCCTCTGCCCCTCCAGAGCGGCGCACAGCGTCCGCAGCTCCGTCAGCGCACCGCCCATGGCGGCATTGAGGGCAATGGGCTCCGCCTGGGCCAAGACCTCCTCCCAGTCCCCCGACAGGGTGTCCAGACGGCAAAGGGCGTCGGTGCCCTGCCGGGACAAGCCCGCCGCCTCCGCCGCCGTCCGCAGCTCATGGCGGTTCCGGTCCCGGATACAGGCCAGCAAACGGGGCCGAACCGTCTCCGGGGCCCCCACGGCGTCCAGCAAACCCGCCACAAAGCCCATGTGGCTGGCCTCCAGCACGAAGTCCCGGCCCGTCAGCGCCAGGCTCCTGGCCGCCAAGGACACCGCCTGGACGGTGACGGCGCCGTCCACCGCGCCGATGCACTCCAGGCCCAGCTGGCTGATCTCCTGAAAGGTGTGGCTCTCCTGGCTGGGGCGGTAAACGTTCTCAGCATAGTAAAAGCGTCCGCAGCCCCCCTCCTCCACCCGGGCGTTCTTGGCGATGGAGAGGGTCACGTCGGGTTTCAAGGCCAACAGCCGCCCGTCCAAATCCGTGAAGGTAATCACCTGATCGCTGGCCAGGAAGCGGCGGTTCTGCTGGTAGAGGCCGTATTCCTCAAAGCGGCCCATGCGGTACTGCCGGAAGCCCGCCTGTTCATAGAGCAGGCGCAGCTGGAGGGACAGCCGCTCCTGGGGCCGCAGCATATTCAAATCCAATTCCATGGAGCTCCTCCTTATTGGGGCGACGCCCCGTGATGCTTCCCAGTGTACTCCAATATTTTATCATAGTAAAGCGCTAATTCGATAATATAGTAAAATCTCTGTTTTCCACAAAAAGCGGTGGCCCCGCCCCTGCGAATTTGGCAGTCCGGGAAGCCATCTCTGTGCCCCGGAGGCGGCGAGACATGTCCGTGGACAACCGGACGCCGGTTCACGGGGAGGAGTGGATTTGAGGGGTCTGGGGCAGGCTGTCGATTCCGTCCGGGAGGTAAATATCCAGGATGTAATCCGCCTCCAAGGCGCCGGTCCGGTTACCTCCGTAGACCTCCACGTCGCAGCGGGTGTGGCTCCCGTTCTCCCAGCTCCCGGCGTGGCAAAGGCCTTCTCCGCTGAAATGGTTCATTCCCGTCTGTTCCCAGCGCAGGCCCAGGAGCCGCCGTTCAAACACCACCACGAACCCGTCTCCAGGCGTTCTTCCTCCCCCGTCCGCGCAGAGCAGCGCTTTGACCCCGCCCGCCTGGGCGGTCTTCAACACCGTGATTTCCTGGCCGAAGCACTCGTTCAGGTACTTGAGCTCCTCTCCGGGCCCGAAGGTGTTGGGCCCAAACGCGCTTGCCCGGACGTGCCACACGGTGAAGGCAGCCACCCCAGGAACGGAGAGGACTCCCCACCTTTTTGGCTTGCTCAGGGCAATGCCCCTTTCTATCTTCAAAGCCGGCTCTCCCAAATGCCCGCCGGAACAGGAGCACATCCAGGGAATTTTGGAAGTTCAGTATAGCACAAAAACCCACGGCGGTCAATTTCAGGCCCTAAAAAGAGCGCCCCGGTACCGGGACGCTCTCTGGTCAAAGGCGGGGAACCCCGTTTGCGAGGCGAAAGGGTCTCCCGCCGCTGATTCGTTTTTACGGCGCCTCCGGTCAAACCATCTTTTCCGGCCGGACGGTTTCGTCAAACTCCTCCGCCGTCAGCAGTTTCAAGGACAGCACCGCCTCTTTTAACGTCGTGCCGTCATGCAGGGCCTTCTTGGCGCATTCCGCCGCCTTCTCATAGCCGATTTTCGGCGTCAGGCAGGTGACAAGCATCAGGGAGTTGTTCAGGTTCTCCTCCATCCGCTCCACATTGGGGGTGATTCCCTCCACGCAGTGAACCCGGAAGGAGTCCATGGCCTCCGCCAGCAGATTGGCCGAGAGCAGGAAATTATAGGCGGAGACGGGCAGGAAGACGTTCAGCTGGAAGTTCCCCTGAGACGCGGCAAAGCCGATGGCGGTGTCGTTTCCCATGACCTGCACCGCCACCATGGTAACGGCCTCGCACTGGGTGGGGTTCACCTTGCCGGGCATGATGGAGCTGCCGGGCTCGTTTTCCGGAATGTGGAGCTCCCCCATGCCGCAGCGGGGACCGCTGGCCTCCCAGCGGATGTCGTTGGCGATCTTCATCAAATTCGCCGCCAGGGCTTTCAGGGCCCCGTGGGCGAAAACCAGGGCGTCCTTGCTGGTGAGGGCGTGGAACTTGTTCCCGTCGGGCCGGAAGTCCAGGCCCGTCAGGTCCCGGAGCGCCTTGCAGACCATTTCGTCGTAACCCTTGGGCGAATTCAGCCCGGTGCCCACGGCGGTGCCGCCAATGGCCAGCCGGCAAAGCTCTTTTTGGGCCGTCTCCAGCATCAAACAGGGGCTCTCCACCAGGGCCCGCCATCCGGAGACCTCCTGGGCAAAGCGCAGGGGCGTGGCATCCTGAAGGTGGGTCCGGCCAATGCGGATGAGGTCCGGATAGGCGTCCTCCAGCTTCCGGAACGCCGCCGCCAGCCGGGACGCCGCCGGCAGCACCTGCTGCTCCAGGGCCAGGGCCGCCGCGATGTGGAGCGCGGAGGGATAAGTGTCGTTGGAGGACTGGGAGGCGTTGACATGGTCGTTCGGATGAAGGGCCGTCCCCTGGTCCGCCGCCAGGTGGGCGATGACCTCGTTGACGTTCATATTCGTCTGAGTGCCGCTACCGGTCTGCCAGACCACCAGGGGAAACTCCCCATCCCACTTCCCGGCCCGGATTTCCGCGCAGGCGGTGGAAATGGCGGAGGCCTGTTTCTCCGTCAGCTTGCCCACGGCGGCGTTGGCCTGGGCGCATGCCTCTTTCAGGTAGGCAAAGGCGGTGATGATCTCTTTCGGCTGGCGCTGGCCGCCAATTTTAAAGTTCTCCAGGCTCCGCTGGGTCTGGGCGCCCCAATGGCGGTCCGCCGGAACGGCAATTTCGCCCATGGTATCGTGCTCGATGCGGGTGGCATTCATAACGATTCCCCTTTTCGTTTCTTTGGTTGTGCAGCGTTGATTATAGCGGAAAAAGAAGGTCTTCGCAAGAGAAGAGGGGGGCCATGTTAGGGCCGCCCCTATCCCTTCTGCGTCAGCAGCACCAGATTCCGATCGGTAATGAAATTCGGCACGCTGTACACCACGGCGATGGCCTCCAGTCCATTGTCCCGGGCATACTTCGCCGCGGAATAGCGGTAATACCGGGGATCCAGCAAATGGACCTCCTCAAAGTGCAGGGCCAGAAAGGGAGCCAAGGCGTCGGAATAGGAATCCCGAATCACCAGCAGTTTTCCCTTTCCCTCGGGATTGCGGAGTATACACAGGGGCTGATTTCCCCCGAGGAAGGCGGAGTATTTGTCCTTCGTCTGGAGCTTCGAGAGGTCGTACAGCGCCGAGGCCTCCGGCGTGCCCTCTCTCCAGGAGGTGACCTCAAAGCCGTCCTCCACCCAGAACTCGATTGTATCCGGCGGCAGCCAATGGACGCCGGACTGGGAGTACAAGGTCCCCTGAAACTCGTCGGCGTGGGGATAGACCTGCCGCTGGAAGGCCCCAGCCTCCAGGACCTCCTCCCCCCGGCCCAGGGCCTCCATCAGGGCGGCGTAACCATAATAGGCTCCCAAGGTGGTCCAGTGGTGATCGGCGCGGTAGAAGATGTCTTCCCCCGCCCGGGCGCTGAGGGCCGGCAGGAAATCCACCGGCCTCACGCCCTCCAGCTCCGCCGCCTGGGCGATGAAGGCCGCCTGATCCCAGCTCTCCGCCCCCTCCGGCAGCCGGTCCCGCCAGATTTCCGACGCCGAGGGAATGAGGCCCAGGTACACCGGAAGCTCCGTCCCTTCCGCCAGACGGGCCACATAGCTCAAATTCTTCTCCAGGCCGTCCCGGGGGGGCTCTGTCTTGGAGATCAGCGTATCCCCGCAGAGATAAACTCCCTTGAACTCCCGCTTGCCCAGGAACTGCTCCGTCCGGGCCTTTAATCCCGTCCACTGGTCCCGCAAGGGGAACTGATCGGCGAAGTAGCTCTCCACTCCCTCCGTGAAGCTGCCGTCCCGCAGACGCTCCCAGGAAAAGGCCGGGAACTGATTCAAGGTCCGGTTCTCCACCTCGGAGCGGTCCCGGTCCGGCAGAAGGACATGCCACACCAGCAGTCCACCCAGAAACAGGCAGAACAGTGCGGCGAGAAAACGGCTGTATCGCGTTGTCACTCCGACGCCTCCTTCTTAAGCCCTGTATTCCCAAAGGCCGCACGCCGTTCGGACGGTCTTTTCCCTCCCATCCGGCATCCCCCGGTTCGGAAGCCGGGGTCTTCATTCTCATAGATGGATGGTCAGGCGCTTTGGGCAAGGCCGGTTCCCCTCAGAACCGAAAATACAAAAAGGGATTGTAGCTGCCGTCCACCAGGTAGGCGGTGGAAAGGGTCAGCCCCAACAGCATCAGCACCGGCGCCAGTACCCGCCGGGCCCGTTCCGGGAGCTTTCCCCACAGATCGACGGCCAGCGTGGTAGAGCCCAGGGCCAGCAGCAGCAAAACCACGGCCCAGCTTCCCAGGCGGTACCCGTCCAGAGGGGACCAGGCCGGCCCGCCGCCAAAGCACACCGCCAGATAGTGCCCGCAAACCCCTAGATCCTCCATGGCGAAGATGCCCCAGCCCACAAATACCACAGCCAGGGTGTAAACCCGCTTTGCCAAGACCGGGGTTCCAGCCAGTACGTCCTTCAGCACGAAGCGCTCCAGGATAATCCAAAGGGCGAAGTACAGTCCCCAGAGAATGAAATTCCAGCTGGCCCCGTGCCAGAAGCCGGTGCAGAACCAAACGATCAGCAGGTTCCGCAGCGTCCGGGCCTTCCCCGCCCGGCTGCCCCCCAAGGGGAAATACAGATACTCCCGGAACCAGGAGGTCAGCGACATGTGCCACCGCCGCCAGAACTCCCCCACGGAGGTGGAGAGATAGGGATGGTCGAAGTTCTCGTCAAACCGGAAGCCCAAAATCCACCCCAGGCCAATGGCCATGTCGGAATATCCGGAAAAATCGAAGTAAATCTGGAAGCCGAAAGCGAAGAGCCCCGTCCAACCCCCGGCCACCGTCAGCGCCCCGGCGCTCTGGGAAGACAGGCAGCTCTCCCACAGGGCCCCGGCGGCGTTGGCCAGCAGGACCTTTTTGGCAAGGCCCACCGTGAACCGGCAGGCCCCGGCGGCAAAGTCCCGGGATGTGACCGTCCGCTCCACCAGCTCCGCCGCCACGGTTTTGTACTTCACGATGGGTCCGGCGATGAGCTGGGGAAACAGGGTGACGTAGGCCCCGAAGTCGAAGATGTTCCGCTGGACCGGCGCGTCCCGGCGGTAAACATCGATGGTGTAGCTCATGGTCTGGAAGGTGAAGAAGGAAATGCCCAGAGGCAGGGGCAGCCCCAGCTTCGGAAGGTTCACCCCGGGAAGCAGGGACAGGTTCGCCGCCAGGAAGTCCCAGTATTTGAAGAAGCCCAGAAGCAGCAGGTTGAACACCACCGACTGCCCCACGAACCACCGGGCCAGCCGGTCCCGCTCCCGGTACTTCTCCACCAGGAGGCCGTGGGTGTAGTCGATGAAGGTGGAGAGGAACATGATCCCCACGTACACCGGCTCTCCCCAGCCGTAGAAAAAAAGGCTGACCACCAGCAGCATAAAATTACGCCGCCGGAGCGGCGTAAGAAAGTACAGTGCCAGCGTCAGCGGCAGGTACCCGAATAAAAACGTCAGGCTGCTGAAAACCATGGGACGCTCTCCTCACGAAAATTGCTGGTTGAACTGCTCCTCCAGGCTCTCCTGGAACTCCCCCGAGGCAATGAGGGCGGCATAGGCCCCCCGGCGCAGCACCTGGGCCTTCTCCCAGGCGGCCTGGGTCTCGGGATACCAGGCCCCACCCTCCACCTGAGCGTCGACGCGGGCCTGGAGGATGGCGGCGGCGTTTTCCGCGTCCTCCTCCGTCTCGCATTGCATCAGGACAATCTCGTTCACGTCGGAGCTCATGGCGGGAACCTTGGCGACCAGCTGTTTTGCGGGGATTTCAGAGAGGCCGGGATAGTAGCTCTCCAGCAGCTCCCCCTCCACGTCCGCCATGTAGTCCTCCTCCCAGCCGCACTCCTCCGCCATGGAGGCGTACAGGCTGTTTGCGGACACCTCCGCCGATCCCGGCCCGGCCTCCTCCTTCCGCCCGCCGCAGCCGGAGGCCAGCAGCAGAACCAGCGCCGCCAGTACCCATACCGCTCTCTTTTTCATTACCGATCTCCTCCCGCTCCCAGTTCCCGGACCCGCCGCCGGGAAAATTTTCTTCTCCTGTTCCTTGTTTTTATACTAGATTCGCGCTATAATTTCAACATCAAATCTGTAACATTCCGTAACAGTTCTCTGGCCCGGTTGTTACTTTCTGGAGGTCAACCATGTACAGTTTTCGCAACGACTACAGCGAGGGTGCCCATCCCAAGGTCTTAAAGGCTCTCACCGAGACCAATCTTGAACAAACCCAGGGCTACGGCCTGGACCCCCGCTGCCAAAAAGCCGCGGACCTCATCCGCGTCCTCTGCGCCGCCCCGGACGCGGACGTCCACTTCCTGGTGGGGGGCACCCAGGCAAACCTCCTCACCATCGAGGCGCTGACAAAGCCCTACGAGGCCGTCATCGCCGCCCACACCGGCCACATCCACGTCCACGAGACCGGCGCCGTGGAGGCCACGGGGCGGAAGGTTCTGACGGTTCCCAGCCCCGACGGAAAGCTTACCCCCGCCATGATCGAGTCCGTATCCGAGCTCCACAGCAACGAGCATCAGGTAAAGCCCGCCATGGCCTACGTCTCCAACACCACAGAAACCGGCACCGTCTACTCCAAGGCGGAGCTGACGGCCCTCCGTCAGTGCTGCGACCGCCACGGCCTCCTCCTCTTCCTGGACGGGGCCCGGCTGGGCTCCGCTCTGGCCTGCTCGGACCTGACTCTCGGGGACTACGCCGCCCTTACCGACGCATTTTATATCGGCGGCACCAAAAACGGCGCCCTCTTCGGCGAGGCCCTGGTTCTTCCCCGGCCCCGGGCGGATTTCCGCTGGTACATGAAACGCCGGGGGGCCATGCTGGCCAAGGGCCGCCTATTGGGCGTTCAGTTCCAGGCCCTTCTGGAGGACGGCACCTTCCTGGACGCCGCCCGCCACGCCAACGGCCTGGCCCTCCGCCTCCGGGACGGCATCGCCGCCCTGGGCTATTCCCTGCCGGTGGAATCCCCCTCCAACCAGCAATTCCCCGTGCTGCCCAACGCCGTGGTGGAGGGGCTTCTGGCCATGGGCTATGAGTTCGAGGTGGACCACGCCGTGGACGACCGGCACACCCTGATCCGTCTGGTCACCAGCTGGGCCACGCCGGAGCAGGCCGTGGAGAACTTCCTCCGGGATCTGGCCGCCTGCACCGACCCCCGCTGAACCCCGCTGCGTTCCGCCCCCTCCGGACAGGCCGGAGGGGGCGTTTTTCCGCGCTTTATTGAATGTGCTCCTCGGGGAAGTTGTCCAGCACCCGAAAGCCCATCTCCTCCGAAGTCGCCAAGGGGTATTTGTAAATGGAGACCGGGTCCACAATGGGGCACATCCGCTTCTCCGGCTCCAGCCGGAGAAAGGGTTTTCCGTCGTCAAGGTTGTTCACCGCGCGTCGGTCCTCTGCCATATTATCACCTCAGAGGAAGCATGCGCAGAAACCCCGGTCCCTATGCCGGCATTTAATGTAAATTCATCAGGCGGATGCCCGCCTCCTTGTCCCCGGCCACGATCAGGTGGGCGTCCGCCCGGAAGCGGTAATTCGGGTCCACCAAGGGCACCACCACGTCGCCGCTCTTCACCCCCAGAATGTTCACGTTGTACCGGCGGCGGACCTCCAGCTCCATTACCGTGCGGCCCTCCCACTCCCGGGGAACCTCCAGCTCGAAGATGGCGAACTTGGGGGTCAGCTCAAAGTAGTCAAAGACGTTCTCGGCGGAAAAGCGAGTGGCCACCCGGCGGGCCATGTCCATTTCGGTATGCACCACGAAGTCCGCCCCGATCTTCCGCAAAAACTTGATCTGCCGCTCCTGGTCCGCCCGGGCCACCACGAACTTGGCCCCCAGCTCCTTCAGGGCCGCCGTGGCCTCCAGGGAGCACTGGAAATCGTCCCGGACGCAGACGAAGCAGACGTCGAAGTCCCGCACGCCCAGGGACGCCAGCACCTGTTCGTCCTGGCAGTCCCCCACGCAGGCGGCGGTGGCCTGCCCGGCCACCCGGGCCACCTTGTCCTCGTCCCGGTCCAGCACCATGACCTCGTTTCCAAGCTCCAGCAAATAGCGGGTCAGATGCACGCCGAAGCGGCCCATACCGATGACCAAAAAGGATTTCATAGACGCGGTCCTCCTGTCCAAATTATCCGATCAAAATTTTCTCCGGCACGTAGCGCAGGCCCTTCTCCCGGCCCTTGGTCACCGCCATCGCCACGGACATGCTCCCCACCCGTCCGGCGAACATCATCAGAATCACCGTCCACCTGGAGAGCAGGGGCAGCGACGCCGTCAGGTTCCGGCTGAGACCCACGGTGCTCATGGCGGAGACGGTTTCGTACAGCGCGTCCGTAAGGTCCACCCCCTGAACGCAGAGCACCATGCACCCCGCCAGGGCGCCGGTGAGGTACATCCCGGCCGTGGAGTAGGCCTTGTGAATGTCCGCCTCGTCCAGACGGCGGCGGAATACGTTCACATCGTCCTGCCGTCGGATTCTGGCCCGGACGCTCAACAGCAGCACGGCGAAGGTATTGACCTTCACGCCGCCGCCGGTGGACCCGGAGGCCGCGCCCACGAACATCAAAAGCAGCATCAGCAGCACGCCGCCCTGACTCAGGGAGGCCTGATCCACCGAGGCGAAGCCCGCTGTCCGGGCCGTCACCGATTGGAACGCGGCCATCAGTCCCCGGACGGGACCCGAGGCCCCGGCAAAGGCGTGGTCCGCCTCCAGGAAGTAGAACGCCAGGGCCCCTCCGGCAAAAAGGCTCACGGTGACGGAGGCCGCCATCTTGGAGTGCAGCCGCCAGCAGCGGAAGCGGAGCCCATGGGTCAGCATGTCGTCCCACACCAGAAAGCCCAGGCCGCCGCATATAATCAGGGCCATCAGCACGACGTTCAGCAGGGGCTCTCCCGCCACCATCGTTATGGACGTTCCGGTGCCCAGAAGGTCAAAGCCCGCGTTGCAAAAGGCGGAGACAGCGTGGAACAGGGCCATCCAAAGCCCCTTTCCCAGGCCGTACCGGGGACAGAACCACAGCGCCAGCAGCGCCGCTCCCACGCCCTCGCTCAGAAGCGTCACCAGCAGCGCCCGCCGGGCCAGCCGCACCACGCCCCCCAGCTGCAAGGCGCCCACGCTGTCCTGGAGCAAAGCCCGCTGCCGCAGGCCCACCCGCCGCCGGGTCAGCAGCGCCGCGGGAAGCGAGGCGGTAACAAAGCCCAGGCCGCCGATCTGAATCAGGCACAGCAACACCACCTGGCCGAAGGGGCTGAACTGGGTGGCGGTGTCATATACCGTCAGCCCTGTGACGCAAGAGGCCGAGGCCGCCGTGAACATGGCGTTGGTCCAAGGGATGCTCTCCCCGCTGCGGGAGGAGAGGGGGAGGGACAACAGGCAAGCCCCCGCCAGAATCAGCAGGGCAAAGCTCAAAGCAAGGGTCTGTACGGCATTGGGGCGGCGTTTTTTCGGCATTACAAACTGCACTCCATTCACATTCACCCAAAGGGGATTGGGACGTCCGCAAGCGGCAAAGCCGCCAACGCTCATCCAATCGTCCGGCTCCGCCGGACTTCTGTTCCGTATTATACTCCATTTTTTCCCTTTTTCAAGGGGTATCCCTTCTGTTCGGCATGTTTCCGGCGGGAAAACGCCTGGGCGGGGAGGGCCGGTCCGTCCCCCCATCGGCCAATCCTGAAAGCCAGCCTTTTCTCACTCCAGCAACAACAACCGTTTCAGAAACTCCACCCCTCGGGGCAGCACCGTCTCATCGTCAAAGCAGAACTCCGGCGAGTGCAGCTCCGGCGTGTCTCCCACGCCCAGCAGGAAAAACAGTCCCGGGGCCCGCCGCTGGTAGAATGAGAAATCCTCCGTCGTCAGCGTAGGAGCCTCCAGCGGCAGGGGCCCGCCGGCCCCCAGGCCGGCCCGGACGGTCTCGTAGAGCGCCTCATGGTTCCAGGTGGCGGGGTAGCCCTCGTTCAGATAGACCTCCACGCCGCAGCCGGTCTCCAAACCGATCTCCCGGCCAATCGTCTCCAACCCCCGGCGGCAGAGGGCCTGTGTCTCATCCCGGAAGGTCCGGAGGCTCCCCTCCAGCACCGTCTTGCCGCTGACGGCGTTTCGCACCCGGCCGGAGACCATCTTTCCAAAGTGCAGCACCACCGGCTCCTCCTTTGGGAGGGCCTTCACCATGGCATAGGCCCGGCGGAGGTACTCCGCCCCGGCGGCCAGAGCATCGATGCCCTCCCGGGCCTTGCCGATGTGGGCGCTCTTGCCGGTGAGGGTGACGGTCACCTCGTTGGACCGGGCCATGATGGGGCCCGGGCGGCAGTAAACCTCCCCCTGTCCCAGCTTTGGCCAGAGGTGCATGGCAAAGACCCGCGCGACCCGATGCTGTTCCAGAATCCCGGTTCCGCAAAGCCGCTCCGCGCCGCCGGTGGTCTCCTCGGAGGGCTGGAAGAGAAAGAGGACGTTCCGGGGCAGCTCCTTCCGGTGGGCGGAGGCGTACTCCGCCAGGGCCAGGGCCATGGCGGTGTTTCCGTCGTGTCCACAGGCGTGCATGGCCCCGGAGTTCTCCGAGGCATAGGCAAGGCCCGTGGCCTCCTCCAAAGGCAAGGCGTCCATGTCCGCCCGGAAGGCCACGGTCTCGGGCTTCCCGGCGTCTAAAAAGGCGCAGACGCTGGATGGAATGGGGGAAAACGCCTCCAGCTCAAAACTGGCCAGGGCGGAACGTACATAGGCGCAGGTCTCCGGCAGACGGTCATCTAACTCGGGGATGCGGTGCAGGGCGCGTCGGTATTCAACAACGGGCAGCATGGCGTATGGCCTCCTTTTTCTGTTCAACACCTGACAATATACCATGCTCCGGCGGCGGCAGGCAAGAGGCGGCGGCGTTTTCGTCGCTTTCCACAAGAATTTTTTCCGTCCTCCCCCTTGCAACTGGGATTTGAAGATGCTATGATAAGCTTCGTAAGGTCAGAATGCGGCAAACCGCCCCGTTTCCAAACCGAACCGGAGGGTTTTTGACGCGCGGAGGGCCGGGACGTTCCGCAAACCCATCCCGAGGCGTTGAAAGCCACCGCCGCGGCGAGGTTCCGGTTTGCTGGCCACCACAAAAATAGAGATAGAGGCGCGGAGACGAAGAAGTCGCGGGAGCCGGCAGGCTGAGAACGCGACGGAGGCAGCTCCGCCGAACCCCCCGCACAGGCATGGACGGGAGGTGGGTCCGGGGGAAACACCTCCGGAACTGTCCGCGGCCCGGCGCCGCGGGGGCGCTATCCGCTTACAGAACCGTCACGCCGTCCCCGGCGTGCAACCTGTCGGTAGGAGCGCAGTCTCTACCGGCTTTTTTTGTCGAATCCGGGTGGAGCCCTCCCGGTTCCGCAGATTCCCCTCTCCCCGCTCAGCCGCACAGTCCAGTTTTTCAAATTCCCAATGTCGTTATTCCTCAAAACTCCCCATTTCAAGAACTCTGGAGGACATTCAAATGAAATTCAACAATCCCACCGGCTCCATCGTCGCCATGATCACCCCCTTCCATCCGGACGGCAGCGTCAATTTCGACGTGCTCACCGAGCTGCTGGAGCGCCAAATCGCCGCCGGCACCGACGGCATCCTCACCCTGGGCACCACCGGCGAATATCCCACCATGAGCCACGAGGAAGACGCCTCCGTGGTGGCCCACACCATCAAGGTAGTCAACGGCCGCGTGCCTGTCATCGTGGGCAGCGGCTCCAACTGCACCGCCACGCAGGTGGAAAAAAGCATCGAATATCAGGACATGGGAGCCGACGCCCTGCTGCTCATCGCGCCCTACTACAACAAGGCCAACGCCGAGGGCATGGTCCGCCACTTCGCCGAGACGGCGGACCGGGTGAACATTCCCTGCCTTCTCTACAATGTCCCTGGCCGCACCGGCTGCTCCATTCCCGTCTCCGCCGTGGAAATCCTCAGCAAGCACCCCCGGATCTGCGGCATCAAGGAGGCCAGCGGCGACATGAGCTACGCCATGAAGATCGCCCACTGCGTGGGGCCAAGCTTCGCGCTGTACTCCGGCAACGACGACATCACCCTCCCCCTGATGAGCATTGGCGGCAGCGGCGTCATCTCCGTTTTCGCCAACGTGATGCCCGGCATGTGCCACCAGATCGTGGCGGACTATGCCGGGGGGAATCAGGCCCGGGCTCTGGAAAATCACATCCGCTACCTGAAACTGATGAACGACCTCTTCCTGGAGGTGAACCCCATTCCCGTCAAGTCCGCCATGAACATGATGGGCCTGAACGTGGGCCCCATGCGCCTGCCTCTGTGCGAGATGAGCGAGGCGAACCAGGCCATCCTTCGGGCCACGCTGGAGGAGGCGGGGCTGCTGTGAGGTACATTCTGACCGGCCGGGGCAAGATGGGCCGCCTGATTCAGGAGACCGCCCAGGCCGCCGGAGACCAGATCGAGGCCGCCTTCGGGCGGGAGGACCTGGACCGGCTGGGCCAGCTGGGCCGGGTGGCCGATGTGGTCATAGACTTCTCCCGGCCCGAGGCCCTGCCGGAAATTGCGTCCTACGTCCGCCGCACAGGCACCCCCCTGCTCTCCGGCACCACCGGCTTCACCCCGGCGCAGCTGAGCCAGCTGGAAGCCCTGGGGGCCTGGGCCCCGGTACTCTGGAGCGCCAACTTCTCCCTGGGCATCGCCGTGCTCTACCGGGCTCTGGCGGCAGTCTCCGGGGTGCTGAAGCCGGACTTTGACATCGAACTGACGGAGACCCATCACAACCAGAAGGCCGACGCCCCCAGCGGCACCGCCAAGCTGCTGCTGAAGGCCCTGGATCCCGCCCACGCCCTGACGCCGGTCTATGGCCGGGAGGGGGTCACAGGACGGCGGCGGAAAGACGAAATCGGCGTCCACGCCCTCCGGGGCGGCACCGTGGCGGGCACTCACACGATTCACTTCTTCGGCCCCGACGAGGAGCTGGAATTCACCCACCGGGCGGCCAGCCGCCAAATTTTCGTGAACGGCGCGCTGCACATGGCCCGGCTGCTGCCGGGAAAGCCCAACGGCGTGTACGACCTACAGAAAATCCTGTTTGGGAGCTGACCTTCCAATCGAACATCTTCGGTTTAGATGGCTTTCCCCCTGGAAGCACCGCCCATCTCTCGCATCATTTCTATATTCAAAGAAAGTTGGTTTTTTATGAACGCGCAGGAAATTATCGACTATATCGCGAACTCCGAGAAGAAAACGCCGGTGAAGCTCTATGTCAATACCACCGGCCCCGTGGACTTCGGCTCCGCCAAGGTCTTCGGCTCCGGAAACAGCTTCACCGTCTTTGGCGACTGGGCGGAGCTGGGTCCCATTCTGGAGGCGAACCAGGACCGCATCACCGATCTGGTCATCGAGAACGACCGCCGGAACTCCGGCGTGCCTTTGCTGGACCTCAAGGGCGTTCAGGCTCGCATTGAGCCCGGCGCGATTATCCGGGAGAAGGTGGCCATCGGCGGCGGCGCCGTGATCATGATGGGGGCCGTCCTCAACATCGGCGCGGTGGTGGGCCCGGGCACCATGATTGACATGGGCGCCGTGCTGGGCGGCCGGGCCACCGTGGGCGCCCGCTGCCACATCGGCGCGGGAGCTGTGCTGGCCGGTGTGGTGGAGCCCGCCTCGGCTACGCCGGTGATTGTGGAGGACGGGGTACTGGTGGGCGCCAACGCCGTGGTCATTGAGGGCGTCCACATCGGCAAAAACGCCGTGGTGGCCGCCGGGGCCATCGTCATTGAAGACGTGCCGGACAACGCCGTGGTAGCGGGAAGCCCCGCCCGGGTCATCAAGATGAAAGACGAAAAGACGGAGGGAAAAACCGCCCTGGTAGACGCCCTCCGAACGATCTGAACCTTTTTCTCGAGAGGAAAAGGTTCCACAAAGAGCTTTCGCATGCTCCGGCTGTCCGGAGCTCCTCCAAGCCGGAGGGCGCGACGACAGCACTCCTTTTCGCGAAAAGCCGCCTGGGATTGTACGTCCCAGGCGGCTCTCTTCTTTTTAGTCCAGACCCCGTCGCCGTTGCTCCGGCCCGGTGGATTGCCGGACAACCAGAGCCCGCGAAAGTTCCTTTGCTTCCTTTCAAGGAAAGGAACTACCAGACCAGCGTTGCGAAATAGTCCTCCAGCGTCTCCGCCCGGCGAATCAGCTCCACGGACCCGTCCTCCCGGAGGAGCAGCTCCGCCGAGCGGAGCTTGCCGTTATAGTTGTAGCCCATGGAGAAGCCGTGGGCCCCGGTGTCGTGGATGACCAGCAGATCTCCCCGCTCCACCTGGGGCAGCATCCGGTCCACGGCGAATTTGTCGTTATTCTCGCAGAGGCTCCCCGCCACATCGTACTTGTGATCGCAGGGGGCGTCCTCCTTCCCCATCACGGTAATGTGGTGGTACGCGCCGTACATGGCGGGGCGCATGAGGTTGCAGGCACAGGCGTCCACGCCCACGTAGTCCTTGTAGATATGCTTTTCGTGAATCGCCCGGGTGACCAGATGGCCGTAGGGAGCCAGCATGAAGCGGCCCAGTTCCGTGTACAGCGCCACGTCCCCCATGCCGGCGGGAACCAGAATCTCCTCATAGGCCCTCCGGACCCCCTCACCGATGACGGCGATGTCGTTTTCCGGCTCCTCGGGCCGGTACGGCACCCCTATGCCGCCGGAGAGGTTGATAAACGCCACATGGCAGCCTGTCTCCTCCCGGAGCTCCGCCGCCAGCTGGAAGAGGATGCGGGCCAGGGCGGGGTAGTAGTCGTTGGACAGGGTATTGGACGCCAGGAACGCATGAATACCAAAGGATTTGACACCCAGCTCCTTCAGCCGCCGGAAGGCCTCCGCCAGCTGGGGACGGGTCATGCCATACTTGGCGTCGCCGGGCGTGTCCATCACCTGGGCGCCGTCCCGGCTCTCCCCCAGGGTGAAAACGCCGCCGGGGTTGTAACGGCAGCAGACCTTCTCCGGCAGCTTCCCCACCGCCTGGGTGAAGGTGTCCAGAAGCGTGATGTCGTCCAGATTGACGATTCCGCCCAGACGGCAGGCCGTCTGAAACTCCTCCTCCGTGGTGTTGTTGGAGGAGAACATGATCCCCTCCTCTCCCGTAATGCCGCACCGTTCCGCCATCAGAAGCTCCGCCATGGAGGAACAGTCGCAGCCGCAGCCCTCCTCGTGGAGAATCCTCAAAATGGCGGGAGTGGGGGTGGCCTTCACGGCGAAATACTCCCGGAAGCCGGGGTTCCAGGCAAAGGCGGCTTTCAAACGCCGGGCGTTCTCCCGGATGCCCCGTTCGTCGTAGAGATGGAAGGGAGTGGGGTACCGGGCGGCAATGGCCTCCAGCCGGTCCTTGGTGACAAAGGGTGTTTTCATAGCAAACGGCCTCATATCTTTCAAAATCTGATTTTTCTATTGTATCCGCCGTCTTCCGCCTCTGTCAAGGAATTTTCTGAAAATACACCGATATTCTTTTTAAAAAATAGCCCTTGTATTCCGGGCACTCCGGAGGTACAATGGAGTGCAAGCACCCGCCCTCTGGGCGGAACGGAGGTTTTGACTATGGGAAACATCATCGTAAACGCTTTGGGAGAGCAGTGCCCCATTCCGGTGGTAAAGGCCACCCGGGCCCTGCGGGCCATGACCGACCCCGGAACCCTGGAGATCCATGTGGACAATGAGATTGCCGTTCAGAACCTGACCCGGATGGCCGCCGGGCATAAGCTGACGGCCGTGTCCGAAAAGCGGGGCGAGGGGCTGTTTGTGGTCTCCATGGAGGTAACGGACCCCATTGGGGAGGCTCCGGTGGAGGAACCGCCCCTGGTCTGCGGGCCGGAGGGCGGAGGTACTCTGGTGGTGGCGGTGGACAGCGCGCACATGGGCCAGGGCAGCGACGAACTGGGGAGGGTTTTGATGAAGGGCTTTCTCTTTGCCCTGGGCCAGCTGCCGGAGCCGCCGCAAACCATGCTCTTTTACAACGGCGGGGCCCGTCTTACCTGCCGGGGCTCCGAGTCCCTGGAGGACCTGAAAAATCTGGAAGGTCAAGGAGTGGAGATCCTCACCTGCGGCACCTGTTTGAATCATTACGGGCTGACGGAGGAACTGGCGGTGGGGAGTGTGACGAACATGTATTCCATCGTGGAGAAGCTGGCGGGAGCGGGCAAGGTGATAAAGCCATGATCTATCTGGACAACGCCGCCACCACCCGGACCAAGCCCCCCGCCGTGGCCCAGGCCGTGCTGGAGGCCTTGTCCTCCTACGGCAACTGCGGCCGGGGCGGCCACGAGGGAGCTCTGTCGGCGGCAAGGACCATTTACGAAACCCGGGAGAAACTGGCGGCTCTGCTGGGCGGCCCCCGGGCGGACCATGTGTGCTTTACCCAGAATTCCACCCAGGCGCTGAACATGGCCATCTCCGGCCTGCTTGGGCCGGGAGACCATGTGATCTCCACAGATTGGGAGCACAACTCCGTCCTCCGCCCTCTCTACCGTCTCCGGGACATGGGAGGCGCTGTGGATTTCGTCCCAGCGGACCGGCATGGGCGGCTGGACTACGGCGCGTTCGAATCTCTTCTGCGGCCCGAAACCCGTGCCGTGGTCTGTACCCACGCCTCCAATCTGACGGGGGATGCCGTGGACATCGAATGGGTGAGCCGCTTCGCGAAGGAACATGGCCTGCTCTTCCTGCTGGACGCCTCTCAGACGGCGGGGGTCCTGCCGGTTGATATGACGGCCCTGGACATCGACGCGGTCTGTTTTACCGGCCACAAAAGCCTCATGGGGCCCCAGGGCACCGGCGGTCTCTGTCTCCGGGAGGGGCTGGAGATCCGGCCCTTCGCCGTGGGGGGCACCGGAGTCCGGAGCTACTCTGAAACCCAGCCTTGGGAATACCCCGCCCGGCTGGAGGCCGGAACCCTCAACGGCCACGGTCTGGCGGGACTTTGCGCCGCCCTGGACTTTCTGGCGGAGACCGGGCGGGAGACTATCCGCGCCTGGGAGGACGCTCTGGCCCGGCGGTTTTACGAGGCGGTTTGGAATCTGCCGGGGGTGACGGTCTACGGGGATTTTTCCTCTCCCCTCCGGGCCTCCATTGTGACGCTGAATATCCGGGACCTGGACTCCGCCGAGGTCTCCGACGAGCTGGCGGAGCGGTTTGACATCGCCACCCGTCCCGGCGCCCACTGCGCTCCCAGACTCCACCGCGCTTTGGGAACAGAGAACCAGGGCGCCGTCCGGTTCTCCTGGTCCTGGTTCAACACGGAGGCAGAGACGGACGCCGCGGCAGAGGCGGTTCGTATTCTGGCCCGGGAGGCGGCGGAGGCATGAGAGTTCGAGCGGAGAAATGCGTGGTGGCCTTCCATACCACGGCGGGCGCCATGGCCATGGAGGCCGCCTGCAAGGCGGCGGAGCTGCCGGGACGGCTGATTCCCGTGCCCCGGAGCATCACCGCGGGCTGCGGACTCTGCTGGGCCGCGCCGCCGGAAAGCCGGGAGGCCCTGGAAGAGCTGGTGATGAAAAAACACTTGGATGTGGTGGGAATTTATGCTATGATCCTTTGAGAGGTGATGCTGTATGTCCAACATCTGCGAGGACTGCGTTTGTTATGACTACGACGAGACGGTGGAGTCCTTTGTCTGCACTATGGACCTGGACGAAGACGAGATGGAGCGCTTTTTGAAGGGAACCAACACCGCCTGTCCGTTCTATCGCCCCGGCGGGGATTACAAGACCGCCGCCAAGCAGTGAAAAACGCCGTCGGGCGGAAACAAAAGGAGGCTTCTTATGGAACTGGTCGACTTATATGACGAAAACCGCGTTCCTCTGGGAAGGATTGGGGAGCGTGGCGGGCCCATCGCCCCCGGTGAATACCGGACAGTGGTCCATGTCTGCGTCTTTGACCATCGGGGGCAGCTGCTGATCCAGCAGCGGGCGGCGGAAAAATACATCTGGCCGAACCTCTGGGACGTATCCGTAGGCGGCGGCGTGGACGCCGGGGAAACCAGCCGGCAGGGGGCCGAACGGGAATTCCGGGAGGAGCTGGGCTATTCCCTGGACCTCCGTGGAATCCGACCCTCAGTGACGGTGAATTTTGACGGCGGCTTCGATGATTTCTACCTTCTCGTCCGGGACCTGGACGTGGCTTCTCTCACCCTGCAAAAAGAGGAGGTTCAGGCTGTCCGCTGGGCGGGGCTGGAGGAGATTTTGGATATGATGGAGACGGGAACCTTCATCCCCTATCCCGAGAGCTTTCTTCGGTTTCTCTTCGATATGCGTCAGCAGTTCGGGTTTCCCACCAAGTGAATCGCGGCCGCGGTCCTGCCGGCGAACTGTGAGAACTTCGCCGAGAGAAGGACCGGGGCCGCGAATGGCCTTATTTGATGTCCTGTCAGTTGTGATCGGTATTCCTCATTTTTCTTGAACCATGCGGAGGAATTCTTTTTCCCCAAGTCTTCGGTTTTCATGAACGCCGTTTCTCCTATTTGTCCAGACCCAGCCGTTTGCTGAATTCCTTGCAAAGCTCGTCTGGGCTCTTGTCTGTGCCAAATAGTTCTCTGGCATGTTTTTTAAATTTATCGCTGTATTCTTGGGGTTTTTCATAGTCCGCCAGGTAAACCGCTTTATCGCGGTTTGACGATTTCATGGGCAGTCTGCAATCATTGTCCAGGAAATTCTCAATATATTCAACCCTTGGAAAATTATCATAAGAAAACCGCTTTGCGCAGTAGGATATCGCGTCCCAAACATAGTGGTTTCTCCTCCCTTCCAAAATCAATATGTTGTCAGGATCAACATCATAACCAAATTCACCCGTTACCAGAGGATACAACTGGGAGTTCCAAAAAAAAATAAAATTGACCATCCAAGTCGTGCTGTACCAGGTTGGCCGTTTGTACAGGAGGTGGGCAAAGGACATCACCTCATCCTGTGTGTAACGGGAGTCCGAATCATCGATTTCAAACACCTTCAAAAGGGCGTCGTACGCAGTGGGTTCAATTTTTTCCGTCTCTACCCATTTTTCAATAAAGCTCATCCATTCCTTGTTTTCATCTAACTGTAACTCCATTTCGGTCACATAGGACAGAAGCTGTTGTTCCTTCTCCCCCTTCGGAATGGATTTCTGCAAATACTGCTTGATATCGATTACCCGCACCTCGCGATTAAAGCAGTCCTCCCACCGGCGAACAAGTTCCTGCGCGTATCGGTCCAGCTGTTGAACCGACTCAAAGGTCCTGTTTGGCTTGAACACATAGGAGGACGTTACAATCATGATCTGGTCCGTTTTCCGTCTCTCGTCCATGGACCGGATGAAATAAGCGTGGCCCAAATGGTACTTGTCCTCAAATTTGACCTCGGGATTACAGCTCAGATAGCCAATCAGAAGACGCTTTTTCTCCTCGGAAACCGGATTAAGCATGTCAGGCGTCGCCAGAGGCCCCGTCGCGGACTCCTTTTCCTGAATTCCTTTCGCCAGGCTCCATAAAAACCGCCGCTCCGTCAGGTTCTGTCCGTCGGATTCAAAGAGGCAAAACCCATTTTCGGAATAATCGTCCCCGTGGTCCGGCGCGCCTTTCCCGCACACGTAGATGGGAACCGAATAGACGCCGCCGGCAGCGGGGCACGGAATACTTCGGTCCGTTCGAAAGATATGCTCGTCCCCACACAGCCAGGCACAGGCCCTGGCCTTGCTCAACGGCTCCTTGAGGTGCTCCTGTATCTGCGGGTGCAAGTCATAGAAGCTGTTATGAGCAAGAACCAGAGTGGGATTGCCGTTGTTAATCACCTGTAGAACCTCCAGCGATTTCTCAAGGTCCATCGCCTGGTAATGCCCCCGGCTCCCGTCCGCCGCCAGAGCGGTGTTGAGGTGAACAATGTTAAACCCAAGCTCTCCGGTTCCCTTCCACTTCCGGTTATGAGGCTGGGCGGGGTTTGAACCGATCTCGGAATACCAGGAAATCAAGCTCTTCGCCATATCCTCGTAGTCCCGGAACCCCTCCAGCAGCGTTGATATATGTACCTTTGTCTCACTGTCCTCACTGCCCCGGCTCACGGAACACAACCGGTCGATGTAATCACCTGGATTCTTCTCGCACTCCTTCAGCCACCGCTCCACCCCGGCGTCGTCCAAGGCCATACCGGGCGCCAGCCCATCCGGGAGAAGCTTTTGCAGCTCCTCGGCATACCGGGGGTTGATAATAACGGTATCCTTGCTCTTTTGGAGCGTAGACATATCGTGGTTGCCCGGCACGAGATACAGGTTTTTCCCGCACAACCCCAGTTCCTTCAGAAGTTCCCGGATGAACCGCTCCGCCAGGGCAAAGGCTTCAAATTTCTGTATATTATGGTAGTCGCCGGTGACCACAACAAAGTCCGGCTTCCGATCCGGATGATCCTTAAAAAAGCGAAACAGGCTGTCCCGATAGACTTCCCACGAGGGACTGTTCAACAGGATGTGCAAATCTGAGATATGAAGCCAACTTGCTTTTTCCCCGCCCATGGGTCCTTCCTCCATTCTATATTCATGAAATACCGCGGTTTTCCAAGATCATTTTCGCGGACGCCCGAATCACCGCCCCATAGTGCTCCGCCAATTCCACCGGCTCGTGGACAAAGGCCGGCAAGGACAGAATCCGGCTGTAATAGGTCTCCGCGCCCGGAAAGGACTCCCGTCCGTTCACGACCCCCGGACCGGCGGACAGCGCGTGCTCATAGGCCGGAATAAAGCTGGTGGTACACGCCTCCAGCCCCTGATGAATGAGCGCCCGAAGAAGGACGTCCCGATAGGGAACATAGGGCTCCCGCAAGACCAGCTTATAGGTGTAGTACACCCGGCGGCAGGACGCGTCGCAAAGCGGCGGGAGGACGAAGATTCCGCTGTCCTCCGCGGCCTTTTCCATAATCAGAGCCCTGTGCCGCCGTTTTTGGTTGACCTCCTCCAGCTGTCTCAGGGCGTCCAGCGCCAGCGGAGCCCCCAGCGGATTGAGCTTCAGCTTCAATCCCAGGCCGGTTCCCCAATACTGGAGATAATCCGGTTCCTTCACGCAGTCGAATATGCGCTGAACCGAAGAGGAGAGCGTGACGGCCCTCTCGTAAAACCGCCGGTTCGAGGTGGCCAGCAGGCCGCCCTCTCCGGCGTAAACCGCCTTGTTGGCCTGCATGCTGAAGCAGGCGATGTCCCCGAAGGTCCCCGCCTTCCGGCCTTGATACTCCGCGCCGTAGGCGTGGGAACAGTCCTCCAAAATATAGGCCCCCCAGGGACGGCAAATTTCCTTCACAGCTTCCATATCCACCGGCAGACCCCACAGGTGGGTGACCAGCACAGCCTTTACCCGGGGGCCCATTTGTGCCCCCAGGCTGTCCAAGGAGACATTTCCCGTTACAGGGTCGATGTCGCACAGCCGGACACGGACCCCCGCGCACAAAAGGGCGGACACCAGAGTTGGAAAGGTGGCGGCGGGAATGACGATTTCATCTCCGGGAGACAGGTCCAGGGCCATGCAAGCCAGATACACCGCCGTCGTCCCCGCGTTTACCGCCAGTGTATAGCGAACGCCGAGAAACCTTGAAAATTCGTTTTCCAGCAGAGCCACCGAACCGCTCTTGCCGTAATAGGAGAGGTCGCCGGCCTCGATTCGGGCAAACACGCGCCTGTCCAGCCTGGGCCAGCTGTAATGGGGCCGGTTCCAATAATCGGCCAGGGCCTCCTGGAGCCCGCCGCCGATTGCTCCGTATACGCAGTTCCGGCGGCCCGTCTCCGTCGCCTTCCGGACTACGGCATCCCACTCCAGGGGCTGTTCCCCCTCGTAGAGCGGAACGGTGCTGTCCGTCCAGCGGCACAGGGACAGCCGCAGCTCTGGATCAATGGTGAGGTCCGAATTATAGAGGCACGCGCCGTCTCCAAAGTCCGGGCCGGAGGATCGACAGGGGATGTCCAATAAATCGATCTTAATCAGATCTTCGGTCAGATAGCGGGCCTCCCGCTCCGTGGCCTCCAGGAAGCGGGCCCTCGGCGCCAAAAACGCCTCCATCTCCTGCCAGCGCTGTTCCCAGCCGGCGGAGGGGTTCTGGCCGCAGGTAAAGATGCGGATCAGCTGCAAATTCGCGCCGGTGTCCTTTGCCAAGCCATATAAGGCCTCCCAGTTTTCCCGCAGGGGCTCGACGCGGTCAAAGGGAACGTTCAAGGACAGGCGGATATTGGGATACTCGCCGTTCAGCCAGCGAACCACCCTGCCGCCGGCCTCCAGGGAATTCAGCCCGTGGAGGGAATAGTGCAGGGTTTTCAAACCGTAGGCTACGCGGGACAATCGCTCCTTATCGATGTTCGCTGAGATCAAAGAGAGGTCGAAGCCGTAGCCGGACAGCAGCTCCACCAATTCCGGAAGGTGCTCGTATTCAAAGGGCTCCCCTCCGGAGAGCACAACCCTGTTGGTATATTTCTTGATCTCCGGCAGGAAAGGCTCCAATTTTCCGGGATCGAGATGCACAAATGGCCATTTCGCCATTCCCTCGTTGTGGCAATAGGGGCAGTTTTGGGAACAGCGGTTGGTTACCAGGAGACGAAGTTTCTTTTTATACTTCATCGTAACAATTGCGCGGTCCACACTCTCACCTGAATTCTCTTTCAAAATACCGATCATGCTTCTCTCTCAACCGCCGCCCGTTTGGCGCACTTCGGGCTTAGGTTTCCTTGCGTGCCGCCGCCGGGTCCACGCCGGGCCGGTGTATCGCAAATTTTATTCATGATAACATATTTCTTTTGTAATTTCAACCGGAAATTATCTATTTTGCCGGATTTTTTGTAAATTTCTGTAAAACCAGGACAGTAAAGCCATGAAAAACCCGGTCAAGCGTTTGCTTGACCGGGTTGCTCGGGCTGGCGAAAACATATTTTCGTCCGTCTATGTAAGTTTTCAGAACTTCGGATTAAAACCGGGGAGCATCCCCTCAGGCTTCCTGATAGAGCTCCAGAATCGCGCCGTCCTTCCAGACGAAGGCCAGCCGGTCGCCCTTGTCGTTGGCGGGCATAGGACCGCAGATGACGCTGTCCGCGTCGGCCACGTACTTCTCCAGGTCGTCCACCTTGTAGGCCACATGGGGGTGACGTTGAATCTCCTCGGGGAAGGGCGTGCCCTCTTCAAACTTCAGATACTCAATCTTATAGTCGTAGTCGTCCACGTTGCTGACCCAGAACTTGGCTCCCTCGTTATAGGTCATATTGGGCTTGCGGTTGGTGACGGGAATTCCAATGTGCATATACTCGGCAGACATGGCGGTTCCTCCTATTTTTGATGTCTGGTCTCTTGGTAGACTTCATAAGCCTGCTTCGGCGTATAGCCTTCGTGGACCACCTTACCGATGGCCTGGGCCATGCCTGCCGGAGAGTCAGACTGGAAGATGTTCCGTCCCATATCCACTCCGTGAGCCCCCTCCTGAATGGCCTTATAGGCCATCTCCAGGGCCTCCAGTTCCGGCAGTTTCTTGCCTCCGGCAATGACGATGGGCACAGGGCAGGCGGCGGCCACCCGTTCAAATCCCTCGCAGTAATAGCTCTTGACGATGTTGGCCCCGTTCTCCGCCAGCACTCTTGTGGCCAAAAGGAAGAACTTCTCCGTCCGCTCCATCTCCTTGCCCACGGCCACCACGCCCAGCGTGGGCACGCCGTACCGGGCTCCGGCGTCGGCGGTCCGGCAGAGGAGCTCCAGCGAGCGGCTCTCGCCGGGAGAGCCGATGAAGGTCTGTCGCCACGCAGTCCACGTCCATCCGAAGGGCGTACTCCATATCGCTGGCAAAGCCGCCGCCGTTGGACATGTCGTCGTAGAGCACCGTGGAGTCATAAGTCACCCGGAGGCACCGCCCCACCCGGGCGGCGGGGGATACGCAGGATTGGAACATGCCCCGGGTGCCCATCAGCACATCCACATAGGGAATCAGAGGCGGAATCACCAGGTCGATCCGCTCCAGTCCGGCGGTAGGCCCCATGATGTAACCATGGTCAAAGGCCAGCATCACCGTATTTCCGGACTTGGGGTCAAACATCCGGGCCAGCCGGGCCTGCAGGCCCCAGCCGCAGTGGGCCGCGCCCTTGACGTAGAAGCCCTCCCGGGCGGCGGGGACGTCCAGGTGATAGTCATGAGCGGCCTTATTTCCAATGTTATCTGCCATGCCTTACTCCTTGCTGTAAGCGGGGGTATGGCAGGGGGCACTCCAGAGCCGGACGAACTCGTCGTCCCACTTGGCGATATTCATCTGGAAGCCGGCGGCCTCCTGCACCGTGAGAATCTCCCCCACCATGCTGGCCACAACTTCCACGCCCATGGCCTTCAGATACTCCACCGTGTCCTTAAACAGCACCAGCAGCTCCATCATGGTCGTCGCGCCGCAGCCGTTGATCATAACGAAGGCCCGGTCGCCGGATTTCAGCTCCAGGTTCTTGCACAGGGCCTGGGCCACGGTGGCCACGGTCTCCTTGGAGCTCATCATGGGCACCCGGACGCCGCCGCCCTCGCCGTGCTGGCCCGCGCCGATCTCCATCTGATCGGTCTCGCCCAGGTCCCCGAAGGACATGCCGTTCTGGGGATGGGTGGCGTCGGTGGACTTCACGGTGACGGAGGCCATGCTGTCCGCGTAGCGCTGGGCGATGTCCGCCACCTCATCCAGGCTCTTGCCCTCTTGGGGCGGCGGCGGCAATATGGTACAGCGCCACGGCGCCGGCCAGGCCCCGTTTGTTGTCCTCGCCGTTGGGGTCGTACTGAATCTCCTCCCCAGTGACTACCTGCCGGACATTCAGTCCCGCCTTCTTCGCCAGCTTCATGGCCTGCTTGCCCGCCAGCTGGTCTCCGGCGTAGTTCAGCGTCAGCAGCAGCACACCGTGGCCCTTGTCCGCCAGCTTCATGGCGTCAAACACCAGCTGGCCGTTGGGGGCGGCGAAGATGTCGCCCACGGCCTGGACGTCCAGCATGCCCTTGCCCACGAAGCCGGCCTGGGCGGGCTCGTGTCCGGAACCGCCGTAGGTAACGATGGTCACCCGGTCCGCCTTCGCCAAGTCCTTGCTGATGACCAGATGCCCCTCCACATCCAGAATGTCCGGATAGGCCAGGCCCAGGCCAACGAGTTCCTCGTCGGTGATGGTCTCCGGGGCGTTGATAAACTTCTTCATTTTCATCTTTAAAATACCTCCTGTCAATTCATTCCAACATTCAAACTCCATTTTCCTCGTTCAGGGCCAGCCCCTGGAAGAAATAGGCCATGGACATGGCCCCGGCATCCGGAGTCCCGAGGGTCTTTCCGCCGTAGCTCTTCGCCCGGCCGAATTTGGACGCAAACCCCCGGGTTGCCTCGGCGCCCGCCATGGCAGCCTGGGCGGCGGCGGCAAACAGCCCGTCCTCGTCATTCCCTGTGTAAGCGGCAATGGCCTCACTGGCGGGAATCAGGGCATCCATCATGGTCTTGTCCCCCACCTTGGCTCCGGACATGCCGTCCAGCTCCTCCAGGGCCTGGGCAAAGATGCCTTGAAGACCGGGGAGATCCACTTCCCCACCCTCCGGGGCGGCCTCCTGCATTCCATCCAGCCAGGTGTTCCAAAGGGGTACGGCGCTGCCGCCGTTGAGGGACATAACCGCCGTAGCCGCGTCGTCCAGCATGGCCTGAATCCCCCCTTCGGCCTGATCCACCGCGGCGGCGATCGCCTTGGCGATCTTCGTCATGGTCAGGCCGTGGTCCGCGTCGCCGAAGAGAGAATCGATCTCCGTCAGCTCCTGCTCCGCCGCCGCGACGGATGCACAGGCGTTTTTCAGACGGGCGGCAAGTGCGTCCTTTGTCATATCCATTCGCCTCCTATGAATTGTGTAACATTTGTTCATTATAATATCACAATGTGTAACATAGGTCAACGTTGAATCCAGATTTCCCTGTAATGGACAGGAAGGCAGTAGGAAAACTATGGATATTGCACAAAAAAGCTTCTCAGGTAAAGCCTGAGAAGCTTTTCATCCTGTGCCGTTACTCCAGCAAACCTCCCACCAAATCCCGCCGGGCCACAATGTGGGTGAATAGGCCGGACTTGAGGGCGCCGCCCAGGGCCTTGGCGCTGGTGTTGGCAGAGCAGACGCCGATGATATTGGGACAGCGCTTCAAGGTCTCCAGGGGAATCTGAATGGCAAAATCCTGGTCCGACTGGATGACCGTTCCCCCTTCGTTGAAGTAATAGATCAGCATTCGCCCGCAGGCCCGCTGCTGCTGGAGCAGACCGCCATAGCGCACCAAGGAGGCAAAATCGGGACTGGAGGGATAGTCCCCGATGTTGACCAGGGCGGTGTCCAGCCGTTCCCACTGCTGATGCGTCTGGCGGTAAACCTCTGTGGAGCATAGGACCTGTTTTTCCTCCAGGCTCTCCGGCAGGGCCGGGAGGTAGAGGAAGTGCGGCGTGGCCCCCAGCTGCTGGGCCATCAGGCGGACGTTCTCGTTCGACTGGTAATTCCGGGCGGGAATGCTGGCGTTGCCCACCAGAGGACAGATATCGGTAACGGCGCTGTCTGGCTGGGGATGTTCCTCCAGCCAGGTCACCAGCTGGCCTATCAAGTAGCCCCAACCCACCCCCAGGCGGCGGGCGCCTAACTGGCCCAGCAGTTCCACGGCCCCCTGGGAAAGGGCCTGATTCGTCGCGTCGTTGTCCTTCCCGTCCTCCACCAGAACACCGCCCCGGATAGAGCTGGAGAGGCGAAGACGCTCCAGCAGCCGGGCCGTACGGGCCCCGGGTTTGTGAATGGTAATCTCCACGATGCCCAGCTCCCGGGCCTCGGAAAGCATCCGGCTGATCAGCGGGCGGGACACCCCCAACTCCTGGGCGATGTCGCTTTGCCTCTGGTCCTCCAGGTAATACCGCCGGGCCACATAGGCTAATTTTTTCTGCTTTTCCAAACTGGTATCCACAAATATGCTCCTTGATATAGAAGTAAATGTATGAAACCGTATTAAAGTCTGATTTCAGTATATTTTGTTTCCCGATCCCAGTATAGCATATTACGTGCCTCCGCGCTACTTCTATTTCCCAATTTGCCTAAATATCGATCTTCGGTAAAAGCTGTATGACACCGGAACTTCCTCTCCCCGCCATTTACAACGATCATCACATAAAACCTATCGAATCTCCCCTTCCCCGCTTATAATCCCCTCCATGGTAGTCGCCAGCATCAAATTCAACGGCAGCCCAAATGGTTCGATCATATTCCCCTGAACGTCGGACATCCTTCCGGCAGAATCCGTGTAAGCTCCCGGAATCCTCTGTACCATAGGAACCGGATTTTTTATATAGGCGGTATAGGGAATCCGCTTCCCGTAAAGATATCCGCACAGCACGGCCATCCGGGAATCGGGCTCCGTACCGCCAGGCGCGTCCTCCAAATTGACAATGGCCCGCCGGCAGCCGTCCGATAATTCCCGCAGATCCTTGGGCAGCAGCTTCTCAAGGGAGGAGCCAGCCCGCTCTTTCCAGGCCCACCTGACGGCGCGCCCGAAATCCAGGCCGTCGGGCACTTCCGCCAGCAAAGCGGATCCATGGGCAGCTGGCCTGCTATCCGGGGCGGCTGCCGCGTTCACACCAGCAGCCTCATCCCGGCAGCACGCCGCCAGGGCCGTTGGAAAATCCGGATAAACGTCGTCTCCCATCCAGGCGGGAGGCATCTGCCCATACAGATAGATCCGGTGTCCCAGCGCCATTCCCATCCCCGTTTCAAACAAGGTGCCGCTGTCCGCCTCTTCTCCCCGAAACCGCTCCACACAGGCAATCACGCAATGGCTTTGAACCAGCCGCTCCACGCACCGTCTGCGCAATTTACGAGCCCGCTCCAAAGGTGCGTCCCCAGCCTCCAACTCCGTGGCACATTCCGGAACCGCGAAGCCCTCCTTCCGGCAGAGCTCCTTATAACAGCGGACCAGTTCCTCTCCGCCGGGCCAAAAGACCATCGGCCCTGCCACATAAATTCCCCAATTCTTTTTCATGCTTGTACGCGGAATTTCTTCCATCTCCTATTATTTTATCGTCGCTGCGGCTATTTCAAAACCGCCAGCATCCCACGGTGAAACTCTTTTTGAAACGCCTCCGCGTTGACACGAAGGGCTGCCTCATTGCCGGGACCGCCTCCCCGAGGCCCGGCGGGACAGAGCTGTCCCTCCCGTTCCCCCTCTGTCACCACCTCCAGACACACCGGCTCCGTCTCCACTAAGGATGGGTTTACCGCGACGGCCACAGCCAGAGGATCGTGCAGCGCGCATCCGCCAAGCTCAGGATAAAACCTCCGGTACTCCGATAAATAAAATTCCAGCAGTCTGCTGAAAAACTCCGCCTTCGGGGTTCCAAGCGCTCTCCATCGGTCGATATGCTCCTGTTTCAGCAGCACCTGCCGGGTAACGTCCAGTCCGACCAAAACGATGGGCAGCGAAGAGGAAAGAACCATTTTAGAGGCGTGGGGATCGGCTTTGATGTTTGCCTCCGCCCAGGGCGAGGAATTGCCGCGACACCGGACCGCGCCCCCCATCACCACCACATTTTTCAAGTTCCCCGGCAAATCCGGAGCGCGCTCCAACGCCACCGCCAAATCCGTCAGCGGTCCTGTGGTAACCAGGGTCAGCTCACCGGCGTATTTCTGGGCGGACTGGATGAGAAATTCGGCGGAATTCACAGAGGGCAGGCCGTTCAGGTCCGCCCCCCGGACTTCCCCCAGCAGATTGGCAGCTCCGTCCAAGCCGTGAAAATTTCCGTTGTAAGTCCGCGTTTTGTAAAATGGTTTGCCGCTTCCCATAAAAACCGGCAGCGTGCTCCCCAGCAAATCGAGAATATAGCGGGTGTTGCGGTAGGTCTTTTCTCTCGTTGCCATTCCATAGGAAGTGGTGATCCCAATTGGTTCAAAGACGTTTTGCGCCAGTAAGCTGGCAATCGCCAGCGCGTCGTCAATTCCTGTGTCCACACTGAGCAGCAGCTTTTCCATCGTGTTCCCTCCCATCACTCTTTTTCCTGAAACTTGGCCCGGTAGTGAGACGGCGAAATGCCATAGGCCTCTTTAAATTTCTTTGAAAAATAGAACAAATCCTGATACCCGATCTTCTCCGATATTTCCGCCACAGACAAATTCGTACTCTCCAAAAGCTGGCAGCCAAACTCCAGACGGCACTGGGTTATATAGCCTGTCAGAGAAATTCCGCAAATCTTTTTGAAATTCCGGCTCAAATACGAGGGACTGATCAGAAAATCGGAGGCTATCTCCGTCAAGCCCAGGTTTTTGTTCTTATAGTTCTGCTGGATATACGTTTTTACCTGTTCCACCACTTCCTCAATCAGCCGCTGCACGCCGTTGACCCCCCGGCTTTGCAAGAGCGTGGCGAATAGGCGCTGAAAACTGTGCGCGATCTCCCCCAAGCTTTTCCCCGCTCTTATCAGCTCAGAACAGGTCTGCGCCACCCATTGCTTGCTGCCGTCAAACAGCTCCAGCTGATTGCTGGCAGCGTAGTGAACCGCGATGTTGAAGATCGTAAAAAGAACGGTCTCCAGTGTGGTCAGGGAAATCTTCTCCTGCCCGATAATCTCGAAAATACGGGCCACCGATTCCATGGTCAGCTCGCAATTCCCGGCAAAGAGGTAATACCGAATCTGGTTTCTGCTCTCGTGGAGGTGGTTGAGGATATAGGAGCTTGGAAGCCGTTCCTCCAGCACGGTGGCGTCGTTTCCATAAATCGCCCGGAAGAGAAAAAAGTCCAGTGCCTTTTGATACGCCTGATGCAGCTGGGAGGCCGTCCCTTCCTGCATCGTGGAGTATCCGCAAATGACGTCCAGCTGAAGAATCCGGGTGGGCTGATAAATTTCTTTTAATAGCTCCTCGGCAGAGAACTTTTGCTGCTGCCTGTCCAGCAGCAGCACCACATGGTCGTACACATCGTGAGTCAGCAGGCAAAACGCCCGGTTGGCGAAATGGCTCTCCAGCATGTTGGCCACCGCCAGTCGGGCGGCCGCCTTTTGGTCGTATGTGCTGCCCGTTTTACCGGAGGAAATGTCTATGACAAACAGGAGATACTGCTGGTCCTCCGCGATACCGGTGCACTCCAGCTGAAAGGGCTCCTCCCCAAAGGGCTTATTGGAAAAAAGATTGCGGAAGAACGCGTTTTTCAGTTCCTTTTCCGCCAGCTGGTTTCGCTGCAAAAGCTGTTGGCGCTCCAGACGCCGTTCGGTTTCCTCGTCCATCTCCCTTTTCAGCTGCGTAATGCACTCCACCAGTTCCTCCGTGTTAACGGGCTTAAGCAAATACCGGCTGACTCCATACTGAAAGGATTCCCGGGCATATTCGAACGCGGCAAAGCCGCTTAGGATGACGCATTTCATCTTAGGTTGAAGCGCCCGGGCCCGCCGGATAAATTCCAGCCCGCTCTGTCCTGGCATGGAAATATCCACAATCGCCAGGTCCAACCTGTTTTCCCCTATAAATTCCAGGGCCTTTTGCACGCTGGACGCCTCTCCGACGTATTCAAAACCATACTCCTCCCAGGGAATACAAAGGCGGATGCGCTGTCTCACATAGTATTCGTCATCCAGAATGAAAAATCGGTAAACCAACGGAGTCCTCCTCTAACACGGCCGCCGCCCCACCGGGGACGCGACACTTACAGCCAGTCCTCATCGTAATCCGAGTTCAACATATTTTTCTTTGGAAAACACACGGAAACCGTTGTGCCCCCTTCCACGCGGGACTGGACCCGCACCCAGGCCGCATTGCCAAAATAGAGCTGGAGCCGCTCCTGAATGCTGGCGATTCCAAAGGACGTCTTCCTGCCCTCCTTGATGGCACGGATCTCCCCCAAGCGCGTATCGGAGATGCCGGCCCCGTTGTCTATGATTTTGATGCAAATCTCCTCCTGCTGTTCCATGCCGATCAACAGGATCTGACCACTTTTGCCCGGAACCACAAATCCGTGAATTATGGAGTTTTCCAAAAGGGGCTGAAGCGTCAATTTGGGAATAGCATACTCCCACAGGCCCTCGCTGATGTCGATCCGAAAGGAGAAGCTCTCCCGATATCGCCTCTGCATGATTTGCAGATAGTGCTCCGCGATTTTGATTTCGGACCCTATGTTGATTGAGGACATTTCCATCGGAGACGATTCCGAGGCCTTCAAGGCAAAAATCAACTCCGGCGTCGCAAGCGGGGACCTGCCAGACCTGTTCATCGCCAACAACGGGTTCCCTCTGGACCAGTGGGTGGCCAGCGGCATTGTTCAGGACCTCAGCGACCTCGTCGGCGCCGAGGACTGGGACGGCCCCTCCGGAGCCATGCTTCATTTCCTCCTTTAAAGACAATCGCGAGATATTCCAGGACTTTTTGGTCCCACCGGTCCATCCCACTCTGGAAAACTACGTTATGGCGGAGAAAATGGCGGATATTTTTCACGCTACCATAAACTCCCTGGCCGTCTCCCTGAGTGCCATCGCCATTATGCTGGTGGTTTGTCTCATGGCGGCCTACGTGGTCGCGCGAAAGAAAGTCCCCTTTTCCGGCTTCTTTTCCCTTCTGTTCATCGCCGCACTCATGATCCCGGTGCAAAGCGCCATCGTGCCCATCGTGCAGATGATTAGCGGCCTTGGGTTAAAGGACAAGCTGTGGGTCCTCACTATCGTCTACGCGGGGCTGAATATGGCTCTGGTCTTCTTTATTTTGAAAAACTCCATTGAGAGCCTGTCGCCCGAGCTGGACGAAGCGGCGACGATTGACGGGTGCAATCTTCTACAGGTTGTGTTTCTGATCATCGCCCCCGTCAGCAAACCGGCCCTGGCCACCTGCGGCATCATCACCTTCCTGTTTACCTACAACGAGCTGGCCATCGCCAATGTGCTGATCGAGAGCCGGGAGCTTCGAACCGTCTCCGTGGCGCTGCTCAGTTTTAAAGGCGATTTCGGCATTCTGTACTCCGTTATTTTCGCCGCCGTCATTATCTCCCTGATCCCCACCGTCACATTTTACCTTCTGGCCCAGGAAAAAGTGGAAAAGAGCATCGTCAGCGGCATGCTGAAAGGCTGACCGCCAGGGCCGGGAAAGGAGCTTTTTATGACCTGTGATATTCTGATCTCCAATTGCAGCGTATTGACACCAGATTACAACATCGCGGAAAATATGTCCATCGCCATCCGGGATTCCCGCATCGCCGCCATAGACAAGGCAGAGCTGCTCTCGGAAACCTATACCGCCAAGGAAACCATCGATGGACGGGGAAAGCTCGCCATGCCGGGACTGGTGGATGGGCACACCCACGTCTGCCAGCATCTTCTGCGGGGCCGGATCTCCGACGAGTTCCCCATGATATGGACCCGGTTCCTGGTTCCCTTTGAAAGCAGCCTGGAACCAGACGACGTCTATTGGAGCACACAGCTGGCCTGCCTGCAAATGATACGCTCCGGGACCACCGCCTTTGCCGACGCGGGGGGCACTCACATGAACCGGGCCGCCGACGCAGTCCTCGAGTCCGGCCTGCGGGCCGCCATTGCCCGCTCCGTCATGGACCAGGGAAGAAACATCCCCGACTCCATGAAAGACCACACCCGAGACTGTATTGAGAAAACCGCAGACCTGTACCAAGGCTACCACGGAAAAGGAGACGGGCGGATTCAAATCTATTTCGGCCTTCGGCAGCTCATGTCCTGTTCTGAGGAACTGATCCGTTTGACGGGCGACTACGCCCGTCAGCTGAAAACCGGCGTCCACATCCACTTGGCGGAGCACAAGGACGAAGTCGTTTTTTGTCTGGAAAACTTCCACCTCCGTCCGGTGGAGTATCTCCACCACCTGGGGCTGGTGGGAGAAAACCTCCTCGCGGCCCACTGCGTGGCAATTTCAGAGGCGGAGATCGATCTCATCAGCCGGCAGCAAATGAACGTTGTTCATTGTCCCCGGGCCAATTTCTGCTGCCAGGGCTTTCCGAAAACGCCCCGCCTCCTGGAGACCGGAGCGGTTGTGGGACTTGGCAGCGACGGCGCAGCTCGGGACGACATCAGTATTTTTGAGGAGATGAAGACCATCCGGGTGGGTCTTACCGCCGCGTGGGGGCTGCCCATCTTTGATTCCACCGTTTTACCAAACCGCGCAATTCTGCGAATGGCGCTTCAAGGCGGCGCTTCGGCGCTGGGCCTGAAGCAGGACCTCGGCGCGCTGGAACCCCAAAGGAAAGCCGATATCATTCTTTTAGACATCCGTCAGCCCCATCTGTATCCTTCCCACAACTTAACAAACACCCTTGCCGAAGCGGCAAACGCGCAAGACGTCACGGACTCCATTGTCAACGGCACCATCGTCATGCGGAACCGGGAGGTCCTGACCCTGGATGAGGAGCGCATCCTTGCGGAATGTGCCGGGAGGGCCAGGAAAATTTTCGAGCGGGCGGGAATCTAGGTCTTGTCTGATTCAAGGCAAAACGCCCGCCCTCACGCGGAGCAACGGAACCCCCACCGACCGTCTCCACGTGTTTCAAACCAAAACGGACTCAGGGAGGATGTTATGATGAAATTTACAGCCAACCATATTCGGACCCTTGACGCTCCCTATTTTTCCCAGGAGCCGCCTTCCCGGCAGCCGGTACTGTCCGACGAGTGCTTTGCCCGGCGGCTGGAGCAAATCCGCGGGCAGATGGAACGACACGATCTGGACGCGCTGGTAATCTACGGAGACCGGGAACATTACTCAAATTTTAAATACTTCGCCGGTTTTGAGCCCCGGTTTGAGGAAGGACTTTTGATTCTATACAAGGACCTAGACGCCGTCATCGCCCTTGGCAACGAGTGCTATCCGATGTATTCCTATGCCAGGATTCCGGTTCGCCCCATCCTGGCCTCCTTCCTGTCTCTCCCGTCCCAGCCCGTCCGGGGCATGACCAGCGGGAAAGAAATATTCGTGGAGGCCGGCCTGAAAAACCGCCGTGTCGGCGTGGTCGGATGGAAGCTTCTTTGCAGCAGTTTCGACTGCCCGGAGAGTCGGAAGCTGGATATTCCCGCGTTCCTGGCGGAGGATTTAATCGATGTGGCTGGGGAGGACCGGGTATTTAACGCCACATGGCTATTAATCGACCCGGCCGAAGGCCTGCGGGTCTGCAACTCCGCCGAGGAGATCGCACTGTTGGAGTATGGCGCGGCCTGGGCGGCCCGGGGCGTGCGAAACGTCTTGGAACAGCTGCCGTTCATGAAGAACGAGCAAGAGCTTGCATCCCTGTTGGATTCCCGGGGGATGCAGCAGACCTGCCATCCTTTCCTTGTGGCGGGCGAAAATACCAAAAAAGGCTTAATCAGCCCCTCTACCAATCCCACTCAGCTTGGAGACCCCCTGACGGTGGCGATGGGATTGGAGGGAGGACTTACCTGCCGCACCGGCTGTCTGGCAGCGGAGCCGGATCAGCTTCCCCCGGCGCAGCAAGGGTATGTGGAGGACTTTGCCAAGCCGTATTTTGCCGCGGTCGCCTCCTGGTATGCCACCATCGGCATTGGCGTTACCGGCGAAGAACTCTTTGACCTGGTGCAATCCATCATTCCCGCCGAGGAGTTTGGGTGGATCTTGAATCCGGGCCATCTGACCGCAACGGAAGAATGGCTCTCCTCTCCCATAAAAAAGGGATCAAATATTCCCTTCAAAAGCGGAATGGTCGTCCAAATGGATATCATCCCCTCTTCCAGGGTGTATGCCGGAGCCAACGCGGAGGATGGCGTTTGCCTGGCGGACGCTGCCCTCAGAGACGTGCTGAAAAAGGACTACCCGGAGGTATGGGAGCGCATGCAAAATCGCCGTTCATTTATCACCGAGCAGTTAGGAATCCCATTGCAGCCGGAGGTTTTGCCCATGTCCGACCTGGTGGCTCAGTATTATCCGTTATTACTGAACCGCGAGAAAAAGTTTGGTATTGCGGCTTCCGCCCCCCAGGACCGTGTACCGGTAGAACATCGGTAAAGTTTTCGTCCACCTTTTTCAAAAGATGGCGGGGTGCAGGGGCAGCGCCCCTGCAAAGCTCCCGTCCCCTCATGCCATTGGTCCCCCACCATAGGAAGCCGCCTCAAATCTGTAAAAATTTGTGGAACTTTCGCTTTTTGCTTTACTTATGGTGAAACTGCCGCTATAATAGGGAAGGGAAACTTTGGGGCCCCGCGGACCGCGGAGCCCCTCTTTCGCTGGCCGGAGGCGTTCACCTGCCTTCAAAAGCGCCCCCAGGGCCGGACAGGCCCTATCACCGGCGCGCCGCTGGCCGCAAACAGCGGAACGCCGCCCGATTACCGGGCGGTATCGCGGGGAGGTTTTCATTATGTCAAATTGCGCCATCGTGGGTATCAACTGGGGCGACGAGGGCAAGGGTCGTATGGTGGACCTGATTACCCAGGATTACGACGTGGTCGTCCGCTATCAGGGCGGAGGCAACGCCGGGCACACCGTCGTCAACGAGAAGGGCAAATTCGCCCTGCACCTGCTGCCCTCCGGCATCTTCCGCCAGGGTGTGGTGAACATCCTGGGCAACGGCGTGGCTCTGGACTGCGAGAGCCTGTGGAAGGAGATGCAGGAAGTCACCGGCAAAGGGGTGGCCATCACGCCGGACAATCTGATGATTAGCGACCGGGCCTCGCTGCTGCTGCCCTGGCACCGGGATTTGGACGGCTTGGAGGAAGCCCGTCTGGCCGACAAAAAATACGGCTCCACCAAGCAGGGCATCGCTCCCTTCTATTCCGACAAGTTCCAGAAGAAGACCGTCATGGCCGGCGAATTGCTCTATCCCAAGCAGCTCCGCTCCCATCTGGAGGATCTTCTGGAGTGGAAAAACCTGACGCTGACGAAGGTCTACGGCGCCGAGCCCTATACCATTGAACAGCTGATGGACTACGTGGCGGACTACGGCGAGAAAATCCGCCCCTTCATCCGGGACACCGGGGCCTTCCTCCGACAGGCCCAGTCCGAAAATCAGCGCATCCTCTTCGAGGCTCAGCTGGGCGCCCTTCGGGACCTGGATTACGGCATCTACCCCTACACCACCTCCTCCAACGCCGTGGCGGCCTACGCTCCGGTGGGCTCCGGTCTGCCCTCCGCCCGGATTGACGAGGTCATCGGCGTGGTGAAGGCCTACTCCTCCTGCGTGGGCGAGGGCCCCTTCACCTGCGAGTGGTTCGGCGCGGAAGCGGACAAGCTCCGGGAGGCCGGAAACGAATACGGCGCCAAGACGGGCCGCCCCCGCCGGGTGGGACCCATCGACATCGTGGCCACCCGCTACGGCGTCCAATGCCAGGCGGCTACCAACATCGCCCTGACCAAGCTGGATGTGCTGAGCTATCTGGATAAAATCCCCGTCTGCGTCCGCTATGAGCTGGGCAGCCAGCAGACGGACCGCTTCCCCTTCCCCGCCCTGCTCCCCGAGGCCAAGCCGGTGGTGGAGTACATGGACGGCTGGGGCTGCGACATCTCCGGCGTGCGGACCTGGGAGGACCTGCCGGAGGCTGCCCGGAAGTACGTGGAGTATATTGAGAAGGAAATCGGCTGCCGCATCGGCTACGTGTCCGTGGGCCCGGAGCGGGAAGCCATCATCCTCCGCTAAAGAAGAGGTTTCATATGGGACTGTTTGGCCTTGGAAAGAAAAAGCCGGAGGCGGACCTCAGCCGGGAGGAGACCGCCCGGCGCTGGAAGGACGCCTATCGGGCCAGCCCGAAGGTATACGGGAGGAAGGACACTGACACCCTGTTTGGAAACTGCACCTTGACGGAGGATGTGGACACCCTCCTCCCCCTTTACCCGGAAAGCCAGTGGGCTGTAGACGGTCAGCCTGTCCGGGACTGGATCCTCAGCATGGTCAGCGTCACGGAGAAGCGCGTCTTGGGACAGATGGCGTATCCGGAGGCCATGAAACGCCTCCGCCCCTTTTCCCTGGCGGAATCCGAGGGCTGGATCCTGATCCGCGCCATGACCCACGCGGAACTGGACAAGCTGTTTGAGGGCCTCCCCCGGCAATTGCTTTAACATGAGGGCGGGCCAGCGGCCCGCCCTTAAAAACAGCGATTCTCCAATTTCCAATCCATTCCGAATTTGAAAGAAGGGTGTTTTATGCCGAAGGACCGTTACGAATCCCCCCTCTCCTCCCGCTACGCATCCAGGTTCATGCTGAACCTCTTCTCCGCCGAAACCCGCATCCAGACCTGGCGGAAGCTCTGGGTGGCCCTGGCCCGGGCAGAGCACGACCTTGGCCTGCCCGTCACGGCGGAACAGGTGGCCGAGCTGGAGGCCCATCTCACCGACATCGACTTCGAGCTGGCCGCAGCCCGGGAAAAGGAGGTCCGCCACGACGTCATGGCCCACGTCTACGCTTATGGCGTGGCCGCGCCCTCCGCGGCGGGTATCATCCACTTGGGGGCCACCAGCTGCTATGTCACTGACAACGCCGACCTCATCCTTTACCGGGAGGGTTTGCGGTACCTCCGGAAGGATCTCCTGGCCCTGCTGGGGAACCTCGCGAAGTTCGCCCGGCAGTATGCAGACACCCCTACCCTGGGTTATACCCACTATCAGCCCGCCCAGCTGGTCACCGTGGGCAAGCGGGCCACCCTCTGGATGCAGGATTTCCTGGCGGACCTGGAAGAGCTGGACTTTGTGCTGGAGAATCTGAAGTTCCTGGGCTGCCGGGGCACCACTGGCACGGAGGCCAGCTTCATGGACCTCTTCGAGGGAGACGGAGAAAAGATCGACGCCATGAACCGGCAGATTGCCGGGGAGTTCGGCTTTGAAAAAACCTTTGCCGTCTGCGGCCAGACCTATCCCAGGAAGGTGGACAGCCGGATTTTGAACTGCCTCAGCGCCATTGCCCAGAGCGCCTACCGGATGGCAAACGACATCCGCCTTCTCCAGCACGACCGGCAGGTGGAAGAGCCCTTTGAGAAGAACCAGATCGGCTCCTCCGCCATGGCTTACAAGCGCAATCCCATGCGCTGCGAGCGCATCTGCTCCCTGTCCCGATACCTGATGGCGGACGCCATGAACGCGCCTATGACGGCCTCCGTCCAGTGGCTGGAGCGGACCTTGGACGACTCCGCCAACCGGCGCATCTCCATGCCCGAGGGCTTCCTCTGCGCCGACGCGGTTCTGCGCCTCTGCCGGAACGTCACCGACGGCCTCCATGTCAACGAGAAGATCGTGGACCGGACGGTGCGGGAATATCTGCCCTTTATCGCCACGGAAAACCTGATGATGGAGGGCGTCAAGCGGGGCGGAAACCGGCAGGAGCTCCACGAGATCATCCGCACCTGCTCCATGGCGGCCACCGCCCGGATGAAGGAGGGGGAAGCCTGCGACCTGTTGTCCCGTCTGGCGGCGGAGCCCGCCTTTGCCATGACGGAGGCGGAGATGGAGGCAGTGCTGGAGCCGAAACGGTACACCGGCCGCTGCGCCGCTCAGGTGGAGGCCTTCCTGGCGGATATAACCCCTCTGTTGGAGGACGCCGGAGACGAGGAGACGCTGGAGATCAACGTTTAATTCGAGGATCCGGTACTGGTATCCTGTTCAAAAAGATCGGGGGGCTTTGCGCGGTCTGTGCGCAAAGTCCCCCGATTTTTCGTTTCTCGGGAAGTGTGGTTTTAAAAATAAGCTTGCATCAGGCAGAACCATCCTCGCGATCCAAGTTCGCCCAGCTGACGGCGCACTGAACCGCCCTTTTCCAACCCCGCAGCAGCTTCTGACGCCGCTCCTCCGAAATGGCGGGCTGAAAGACCTGTCCGCAGGTCCAGTTCTCCTGAACTTCCGCGAGATCCCGCCAGAAGCCCGTGGCCAATCCGGCCAGATACGCCGCTCCCAGCGCCGTGGTTTCCACGCTCCGGGGGCGCTCAATTCGGACATTTGACAAGTCCGCCTGGAACTGCATCAAAAACCCGTTGGCGCTGGCGCCGCCGTCCACCTTCAGCGCGCCGAGGGACAGGCCGGAGTCCTCCTTCATGGCGGAGAGCAGATCCTGGGTCTGATAGGCCAGGGCCTCCACCACCGCCCGGATAAAATGCGCTCTGGTGGTTCCCCGGGTTAACCCCACCACGGTGCCCCGGGCATACTGCTCCCAGTAAGGGGCCCCCAGGCCCGCGAAAGCCGGGACCATATAGACGCCCCCCGCATCCTCCACCGAGGCGCAGAGCTCCTCCGTCTGCGGAGCGCTCTCCAGCAGCTTCATCTCGTCCCGGAGCCACTGAATGGCGGCCCCGGCGATAAAAACACTGCCCTCCAGGGCGTAACGAACCTGTCCGTCGGCGCTGGCGGCGATGGTGGTCAGAAGCCCATGGTCCGAGCGAACTGCCTCCCCGCCGGTATTGAGCAGCAGGAAGCCGCCGGTGCCGTAGGTGCTCTTCACGTCCCCCGGGTAAAACCCGCACTGGCCAAAAAGGGCGGATTGCTGGTCCCCCGCCGCCGCGGCGATGGGAATGGACCCGCCGAATTTCTCCGTGGCTCCAAAGAGGTGGCTGGAGGGCAGCACCTGCGGCAGTACGGAGGCGGGAATACGGAAATAATCCAGCAGCTCCTGGTCCCAGCAGAGCTTATGAATATCGAAGAGCATGGTCCGGGAGGCGTTGGTGTAATCCGTGGCGTGGACCCGGCCCTCCGTCAGGTTCCAGATCAGCCAGGCGTCCACGGTGCCAAAGCGCAGTTCCCCCCGCTCCGCCCGGTCCCTGGCCCCGGGGACGTTGTCCAGAATCCAGGCCAGCTTGCTGGCAGAAAAATAGGCGTCGGGAATCAGTCCCGTCTTTTGCCGGACAGTCTCCTCCAGCCCGTCCCTCCGGAGTTGGTCGATCCGGTCCGCCGTCCGGCGGCACTGCCAGACGATGGCGTTGCAGACGGGTTTGCCGGTGGCAGCGTCCCAGACCACGGTGGTCTCCCGCTGATTGGTAATGCCGATGGCGGCGATTTCCTCCGCCTGGGCGTCGATCTTCTGCATGGCCTCCATGGCGACGCCCATCTGGGTGGCCCAGATGTCCATGGGATCGTGCTCCACCCAGCCGGGCTGGGGATAGATCTGGGCAAACTCCCGCTGAACCACGCTGCGGGGGGTGCCCTGACGGTCAAACAGGATGCAGCGGGAGCTGGTGGTTCCCTGGTCCATGGCGAGGATGTAACGTGTTTCCTTCATCAAATTCCCCCTTGTCTCTCCTGGAACGCGAGTCTCAGGTGTTTTCCAGGAAGAAGGCGATGAGCTCCGCCTCCATTTGGTCCCGGAGACCGGTGTAGTTGTGAATCTCATGGCGGTAACCTTCGTAAATTCTGGTCGTGACCTTGTGGCCGGAGTCCTCCAGCCAAGCGGAGACCTGCCGGACGCCGTCTCCGTACTGGCCCACCGGATCCTCGCCGCCGGCGACGTTGTAGATGGGCAGCTTTTGGGGCACCTTTTCCGCCCAGGCGGGGCCGGTGATGCAGTCGATCATCTGGCAGAAACAGAGGAAGGAGCGGTTGTTCGTGGGACGGGAGAAGGCGTCCAGAGGATCCAGGGCGTGATCCGCCTGCACAAAGGGGTCGGCACAGATCCACTCGTTGCCAAACCGGATTTCCTCCGGGCAGCGCTCTGTCATCCAGCCCAGCAGCGCTCCGGCGGCGGCGGGATCGGACTCCCGGCCCTTCCCGGCGTCCACGGCGGCCTGGAGCATCGCCATGCCCTCGGAAAGGCCGGGGAAGACGCCGCTGGTGCCGCAGAGGGCGGCGGCGGCAAGCTCCTCCCCATAGACGGTGAGGTAGTCCCGGGCGATGAAGGAGCCCATGCTGTGGCCAAACAGGAAGTACGGCAGGCCGGGGTACTTTTCCTTCACCAGCCGGGTGAGGGTGTGCTCGTCCTCCATCATGGTGTGCGGCCCCTTTTCGCCCCAATCGCCCCAGGTGTCGGAAAGAGCGGCGGTCCGGCCGTGGCCCACGTGATCGTCGGCAGCCACCAGGAAGCCGGCGTCCAGGAGCTTGACAATCATGTGAAGATAGCGCCGGGAGTGCTCGCCGAAGCCATGAACCAGCTGGACAATGCCCACGGGCTTGGCGGCGGGGACGTAAATCCAGGCCTGCACCTGGTCCCGCTGGTTGAAGGATGGGAAGCTGAACTCGTGTAACATGGGTTGGCCCTCCTGTAGATTTTATAGTCCAAAAACCGGGGCCTGCCGGCAGCGGAAACCGCCGCCGCGAAGCGTCCGGTCTGTATGGCTTTGCCATTTGCGGCGGAGCGCTTGGCCCGGGGACTGCCATTCCTTTTTGCAACGCCGCCGAAAGCCCGGGGATTGGATATTGATTCCATGATAGCACAACCGGCAGGAAAAGGAAAGGGCCTGTTTTTCAAGACAGTCCCCCGCCACGGGAGCTCCCGCGCCCCGCCTTCGCTTATTCCCGCGGCGCATGCAAAAATGCGGGCCGGTACCGCCCCTGTTTCTCTGCTGTTTCCATCCCATCTTGGCGAACGCCGTCGGAAATTTTTCTTGCCAAGGGCCTTTTTCCGTGCTATAATGATGACAATTTCAGAGATTGTGAGCCGGGGAGCTTGCGTAAGCAGGCTGAGAGGAAGCAGTGCTTCGACCCGTGACCTGATTTGGGTAATGCCAACGTAGGGAGCCGATACGAATCAGTGCGCGCAGCTTTGTGCGCCGTACGCTCTCCCGTTTGGGAGGGCGTTTTTGTTTTCCGGAACTGCCGGGCTCATGGTCGGAACAAGGAGGAACTCTTTATGCTGCACCTGTTCGTCAACGCGGAAGGCGGCCTCACCGCCGCCGGCTACGCCCTGAGCGCCGGATTGCTGGTACTCAGTCTCCTGACAGGCCTGTCCCTGGCGGAGCGGGGAGAACGGCGGGGGGTAGACGCCCGCCGTCTGGCCTACTGCGCCATGGCCGTGGCCCTGGCCTATGCCACCAGCTTCATCAAGGTATTTCAGCTGCCCTACGGCGGCTCCGTCACCCTGCTGAGCATGCTCTTCATCGTCCTCATTGCCAACTGGTACGGCGTCAAAACCGGCCTTTTAGTGGGCTTTGCCTATGGAATCCTGCAATTTTTACAGGAGCCCTACGTGCTCTCGCTGTTCCAGGTGTGCTGTGACTATGTGCTGGCCTTCGCGGCGCTGGGGCTGGCGGGACTGTTCCGGGGAAAGCGGAACGGCCTTCTTCTGGGGTACATTGCGGCAGTTTTGGCCCGGGGGGTGTTCCACACCCTGGGCGGGTATCTCTATTGGATGGACTACATGCCGGAGACTTTTCCCCAAACCCTCCGGGACCTATACCCCATTGTTTACAATTACAGCTACCTGCTGGCCGAGGGACTTTTGACGGTGATCGTCATCAAACTCCCGGCGGTGGAGAAAGCACTGGAGCGCATCCGCGAGTCCGCGGCGAGGTGACCTTTTCCGGCGTTCTCGTGGGAGCGTCCTATTCAGAGATTTTATTTTGTAGGAGCCGGCCCCTTGGGCGGCCCCTACACGATGGTCCTCTCTTTTCAGATTGGTGTTGCTGAAAGTGGTTTCGTCAAACTATTCGTTAAAATATCCAAAGCGGGCAGCTATTCATTTGGCGGATAACCGCCCAATACCGTTTTACATTACGTGTGTAATAGTATCCTTCACACACGAAAAACCACATGATCGGCGCTGTTAACCGCCCGACGATATGCAGTGCCATTGCCCCCGGTTCAGCGGGAAAACCGCGATAGATCAGATCAGATACATGGTCTATCGTCATGGCAATAATTGCAATCAGCTTTAAATGATTTGCATTCAATCGCAGCCGCAGTTTCATACTGCCCCTCCTGCCATATCAATGTGCCTCTGTAGAAGCCGCCGGAGTCATACTCCAGCAGCACTTATCTTAAAAGGGACCGATGGTCCCCTTCTAAAATGCGCGATAGGGCACTCCCCGTTCTCGTTCTCTGCTTTACTTCTTTTGGCCCAAGGTGTAAACTGGGGTGGATCTTTCAAAAAAGCGCGGAATGGAACGACGCCCTGCGGGACGGCGTTCGCGCGCCGAAGAACACACTCTGAACGAGAGAGAAAGAACCGGCGGAGTTTTCTTTGACAAACTCCGCCGAAAACCAGAGAGGAGAAGAACGACTATGCCGGAGCGCAAAACGATCGGCACCCTGTTTGAGCTGGGCGGCCGGGTGACGATGGAGTGCCTGACCAGAACGGGTCTGGACTATGTGATCATTGACACGGAGCACAACTGTTTTTCCACGGAGCAGGTGGCCTATTACATTCAGACCGCCGAGAACGGAAATCTGCTTCCCTATGTGCGGATCGGCGACACTCGCCGCCCCTATGTGCTCCAGATGCTGGATATCGGGGCCAGGGGGCTGATTGTGCCGGACATTACGTCGGTGCGGGAGGTGGAAGAACTGGTGTCCAGCGCGAAATTCCCTCCGGTGGGAAAACGGGGCTACTGTCCCAACCGGACCAGCGGCTGGGGGGAGGACCAGTGGGCGCAGGATATTGACTCCTATATGCGGGAGTGCAACCGCCGCTGCAAACTGATTCCCCAGTGCGAGACGGCGGAGGCCCTGGAGGTGATCGAGGAAATCGCCGCCATCCCCGGAGTGGACGGGATTTTTGTAGGGCCCTGCGACCTGTCCATCGCCCTGGGGATTCCCCTTCAGTTTGACTCCCCGATTCTCACGGCGGCCATCGAGCGAATTCTCCGGGCCTGCAAGGCCAACGGGAAAGAGTCGATTATTTTCTCCCTGGAAGCGGACGGCGTCGGCCCCTGGTTGGAGAAGGGCTTTGACAGCGCGACTTGCGGGTTGGATACGTCTGTTTTGATCCGGGGATATCAGAGCTTGGTGGCAGCCTGCCGGGGTGGAACGACGGGGAACTGAGGCAGGTGATGAGACCTGTGAACTTAACTTTAATTCGGGTTCTTGTTTAAACGGTCATTTCTCACCCTTTCGAATATTTCTCCAAAGTATAGGAATCCGCTAAGAAGCCAAAACATAACTGTATGCCCTGCAAGCTAAGCGGTCAGGCAGTTGTAATTAATTTTTATCCCAGTTCTTATCCAGGCATATTTGATTCGTGGAGGACGCCTGGACTTGAGAAAACTCCCTCCACTCTTTCATCCGAAAATGCTCCGATTCCACGAAAACGCCCGCAGGACGGCAATACCGTCCTGCGGGCGTTCCATCATCCATAAATACACACGTTACTCAGAGAACCTCTATCCGGCAGCCATAAGGCTCCATGGCAATTCCGTTGAACAACACGGGGAAGCCGTTGTGATTCAGATACATTCGCACCCGCTGTCCCACGTCGCCACGGGTCACAATCTCCACTCCCTCCGGCGAGGATACCATCGGAATCCCCTGCTCTTTTAAGAGGACCTCCGTCAATCCGGCGGCAGTATCCTCATCCAGGCCGCAACCAAGGTAATACACCCTTCCCGCGCCCTCTCTCCGGCGGGTCACGGCGGCGTAGTCCTGATAGAAGGGGTCGTTATAGCGGTAGAGAACCTCCGCGTCCTGAACGGACAGCATATCCCGGAAAATTCCACCCCGGCCCGTCCGGCCCTTGAAGGCCCCCTGGCCGCTCAGCGGAAACACGTCCGTCTCCTGAAGGCTCTCGGTCTCCTCTACCGTGACCCCGGCCAGGTCCCGCCAGCCCACCGGAACCGCCTCGCCAAAGGGCAGATTGTTGTCCGCGTCCTTGACGCCCGTGCGGTAGGTCAGCACCAAAGTGCCGCCGCCCTGGACAAAGGCCCGGGCCCGGGCCTGAAACTCCGGCTTCACCAGAAGCATCTGGGGCAAAAGCACCACCTGATAGGAATCGAGCTCCGCCCCCGCCGGAATCACATCCACAGGGACATTCCGCTCAAAAAAGGGCTTGTACAGCTTTTTCATCTCCCCGGAGCAATCCAGCGCCGCGCTCTGACGCTGAATACGGAAAGCGGCCTGGGAATCATAGTCGTAGACAATGGCCACCCGGCTGCGGATCGGAGCGGTCAACGCCTCTTCATACTGGCGGATCTCCCGGAAGAAACTCTGGACTTCCTGGAACTTCCGGCCCCGGCGATTGTCCGCGTCCAAAACACCGTAGCAAAACTGCTCCGCGCCCTTGGTAGCTCCCCGGAAGCGGAAGTACAGCAGGGCCTCGCAGCCGTGCGCCATGGCCTGATAGGACCAAAGCTTCGCCTGATTCGGCCGGGGCAGATAGCCGGTGACGTCGTGTCCCTGGGCGCCCATAATGGCCTCGGTCACCCAGAAATTCCGGCGTTTCAGACCCCGGATATGGGACAGGCCAAAGGCAATCTCATGGGGCGGCAGCGGATCCCTCTGGCCCCCCCAAACCGGGTAGTTGTTATACGAGACCACGTCCAGCGGCCCGGCGGCCTTCGCGTAATCCACGTGTTTCTCCAGTCCCCCGCCGGGAAAGTCATGCGTCACCCGGACGCCGGGCCATAAAGAGCGGATGAGCCGTGCCTGGAAAGCCAGGTAGTCCTCCAAAGTCTTGGAGCGGAAGCGCTCCCAGTCCAGCCGCAGGGCCGGGTTGTGGGTGGTGACGGTCTCTCCGGGGAGGGGGATCTCGTCAAAGCCGTTGTACTCCTGGGACCAGAACGCGGTGCCGTAGGTACGGTTCAGCGCCTCGATGTCCCCATGGAATTTTTCCTTTAAGTAGGTCTGAAAGGCCGCGTGGCACCGGGGACACCAGCACAGGTCGCTGCCCTCGTGGCCCAGCTCGTTGTCCACCTGCCACGCCACCACCCGGGAGTCCCCCCGGTAATGCCCCACCATAGCCCGGATGATCTTCTCCGAATACTCGTAGAGCGCCGGGCTGTTGTAGCAGCACACATGGCGGCCGCCGTAAGCCCTTCGCCTTCCCCCTTCGCTCTCCGAGAGGATGTCCGGATGTTTCTTCGCCAGCCACGCCGGAATAGCGGCGGTGGGAGTACCCAGAATGACGCTCAGGCCCTTCTCTCCCGCCTTGTCGATCACATGGTCAAAGAAGGAGAAGTCGTACGCTCCCTCGGTGCGCTCCATCCGATGCCAGGCAAACTCGGCAATCCGGATTCCATTGCAGCCCATCTCCAGTATGGTGTCCAGGTCCGCGTCCATCTGAGCGGGGTCCCATTGTTCAGGATAGTAGTCAACTCCCAGAAGCATCCGAATCCTCCTCCTTCTCCCCCAGGGGGCCCTCCGTGCGGATGAAAAATCCCGCCAGCAGGCTGGGCAGGGAAAAGCCGATCAGCAGAAGGTAAATTCCGCTGAGAGGCAGCGCCAGCACCGCGAAACACAGCGTGCCATAAACCGCTAAAGCCGCCGGCACCGCCCGGTGAGGCCGGGCTCCGCCCAGAATCAGCGCCAAACGCAGGCACTCTCCCACGTTCCTCCCGGTGGTCAGGAGGCCGTAAAAGAAGGGGGAGGCCAGCAGCGTCAGCAAAAACACCGTTGAACAGAGCATGAAGGGCAGGAACAAAATCGGGTCCGCCGCCGCCCGGCCCAGGTAAAACCACACGCCGCAGCCGGAGAACACCAGCGGCGCCGTCACGGCGGCAAAAGCGGCGTATCCGCGCTTCCAGAATTTCCGGAAAGCGGTCTTGTAATGATACCAGCACAAAACCGGCTGGTCCAGAATCATCATACGGGTCACTTGATTCATGGCGAAGACCGCGGGAGGGATGGTGACCACCGGCAGACAGCTGACCAGAAACAATAGATTCAATTTCACCAGCGTTCCGCACTCCAGCGACAGGATCTCCACCAGCCGGGCTGCGCCGGTCTTTTCCGGCTCGTCCGGGTCCACGCCGGGTCCCGGTGCGGCATAGTCTTTTCGGAAAAACATCCCCATTTCCTCCCGGCCTTGATTTTCTTTGAGACAGCCTCCCCCTCCGGCCAGAACTCCTCCCTGGAAAAAGGGGGAGTCCCGGGGCGATCTGCAAATTCCATAACATAAACAGGCTGTTCGGCGGGTATTGTATCACAAACCCTCTGCCGGCGCAAGGGCAAGAATCTGACCTGCCGGGTAATTTTTTTGCTTTTCCCGGGAAGGTCAAATATTTACCGATTGCATCGAAAATTTACCCTTGTATCTCAAAAGAGGTCATGCTATCCTGTTGCCAAAATCAATGAGGAGGAATCACTCATGGCCAGTATCACCTTCAAACACGTAGAAAAGACCTATCCCGGCAACGTTACCGTCGTTCCCGATCTGAATCTGGAAATTCAGGACAAGGAGTTCGTCATCCTCGTCGGCCCCTCCGGATGCGGCAAATCCACCACTCTTCGGATGATCGCCGGTCTGGAGGACATCACCAGCGGCGAGCTGTATATCGGCGACCGCGTGGTCAATGACGTGGCCCCCAAGGACCGGGACATCGCCATGGTGTTCCAGAACTACGCCCTGTATCCCCACATGACCGTTTATAAAAACATCGCCTTTGGCCTGACCCTCCAGAAGATTCCTCAGGACGAAATCGACCGCCGGGTCCACGAGGCCGCCCGGGCCCTGGACCTGGAGCATTTGCTCAACCGCAAGCCCAAGGCTCTTTCCGGCGGACAGCGCCAGCGGGTGGCCCTGGGCCGGGCCATGGTCCGCAACCCCGCCGTGTTCCTCCTGGATGAGCCTCTCTCCAACCTGGACGCCAAGCTGCGCACCGCCATGCGGGCGGAAATCAGCCGCCTCCACAAGCGCCTCCAGACCACCTTTGTCTACGTCACCCACGACCAGACCGAGGCCATGACCATGGGCGACCGCATCGTCGTCATGAAAAACGGCATTATTCAGCAGAACGACACCCCCCAGAACCTCTACGACTATCCCTGCAACCTCTTCGTGGCGGGCTTCATCGGCTCCCCCCAGATGAACTTCATGGACGCCGTCATCGCCGAGGAGAACGGCCGCTTCGTGGCCAAGACCTGCGGCAGCGCTATTGTTCTCCCGGAGCGGATGGACAAGGCCGCCCTGGGCGCTTATGTGGGCAAAACCGTGGTGCTGGGCATCCGGCCTGAGGATCTGGATCCCACGGCGAAGGCCCACGATCTGGATGCCACCATTGAGATCGCCGAGCTTATGGGCGCGGAGATCAACCTGCATCTGGACTGCCAGGGCACCAAGCTGGTAGTGAAGGCCCCCTCCACTTATCCCGGCCGGGTGGGCGATCCCGCCAAGCTGACCCTGGACAAGAACAAGATTCACCTCTTCGACAAGGAAACCGAACAGGCCATCGCGCACTGAGACCACTTTAACCACGGAGGTACCGTATGTCCTCTCGTTCCTTTGAAAAACGAGACGTCTGCCCGACAGCCCCTGACGCCAGTGTTCAGGGGCTGCTGGCCCTCTCCGCCGCCCGGCTGCTCCCGCTCTCCGCCGGGGACCGAATCACCGGCTATGGCCGGACCGGCGACTACATTCTCCCAGCCACGGTACAGGGGAATCTGACTGTCTCCGCCTATAATCATTACGCCCTGCTGGACCAGGGCCAGGCCTTTCTGCTTCAGGAGCCCGGCGATTACACCCTCCAAGCCATCTCCGACGGGTTCTACCTGCTGCTCCATCTCCGGGGCGACCTGGTTCCCCGCCTTTTGGGGAACCGGCTGAATAAAAGCGGCTCTCTCTTCCACGGCGGCGCGGCTGCCGTCCGGGAGGCCGCCGTGTCCCTGGCCGTGCTGGAGGAGGAGCAGGGCCGGGTTCCCGGCGACGCCGCCTCCGCCCTGGCCTATTCCCTGCTGTTAAAACTCCGGGCTCTGCCGGAGCGGGTCCGGGTGGACGCCGGGTCCCCTCTGGTAGAGGCCGCCGTAGCCATCATTCAGGAGGAGTTTCCCTTCCTGGAGGGGCTGGAGGAGCTGGCCCAGCGGCTGGAGGTCTCCGCCGCCCATCTGGGACGGGTCTTCACAAAGAAAGTGGGCGTCTCCCCGGGGAAGTACATCACCCGGGTGCGCATCGAATACGCCAAGCTTCTCCTCCGCGCCCCGGACACCACCATTGGCTATGTGGCCGAGGCCTCCGGCTTTGCCAACGCCAATTACTTCGCCAAGGTCTTCCGACGGGAGACCGGGCTGTCCCCCAGCGAATACCTGGAGAGCGCCCCCAGTCACTCCGGCGCAAGTATCCCGCATTTTGGTATATAATGTAAGAATATGGAAGAGAGTTGCCGGTATTTCCTGGGGAACCCTACCTGGATTTTCTCTTTTGCACAAAAGAAAAACGCTATATCTAGTAAATTCTAATGAATTTCTCAAAAATATGCCCAATCGTTGGATGACTTGCGTTCAAAGCGACTTTTCTAACATTTGGGCATATTTCCTAAAATCCTGTCCATTTACACGGACGCGGCGTTGGTATTATCATGCACATAGTGTAGTCAGCGGTATTGGAAAGCGGCAGCTGCCGCTTTCCGTCTGGCGGACCGAGGTCCGCCAGAGAAGCGGGTCTCCGTTTTAAAATGGGCTGGCTGTAAACGTATCCCGCGCGAAATACAAAGCAGAGGAGTGGAGTTATGAAACGAATCCCCCGCGCTCCTGCCATCGCTCTGGCCCTCACGCTGCTGCTGAGCCTTTGCGGCTGCGGCGCCGCCGATGGCAAGACCCACCTGACATTCCAAATCTGGGACGTCTACCAGCGGGACAGTATGGTGGCCATCTGCGACGCCTACACGGCGAAGAACCCGGATGTGGTGATCGACGTGCAGGTTACCAGCTGGAACGAATACTGGACCAAGCTGGAGGCCGCCGCCGAGTCCAACACCATGCCCGACATTTTCTGGATGCACACAAACCAGATTTTGTACTACACGGAGTTTGGCATGCTGGCGGACGTGACGGACCTCTATGACGACGTGGACCCCGCCTACTACGAAACGCATTTCTCCGAGATCTCCCGGGGCAACGCCCAGGGCTCCGACGGCCGGATGTACGGCGTGCCCAAGGACAAGGACAACATCGTCCTGTGCTACAACAAGGAGATGTTTGACGCCGCGGGCGTGCCCTATCCCAGCGAGGGCTGGACCTGGGACGACATGGTAGACGCCTCCGAAAAGATCCACGCCGCCACGGGCAAGTATGGCTTCATGGCCTATAACGACGACCAGATGGGCTATTGGAACTTCGTCTATCAGGCTGGCGGCTGCATCCTCACCGAGGACAAGACCAAGGGCGGCTTCGACCAGGAGGGCACCCGGAAGGCCATGGACTTCTACATCGGCATGCAGAAGACCGATTGGTGCCCGGACCAGACCTATTTCGCTGAAACCACGCCTCAGACCGCCTTCTTCTCCGAGATGGGCGCCATGTTCCTGGAGGGCAACTGGAACCTGTGGAACGACATGACCAGCTTCCCCAACATGCAGGGCAAGTGGGGCATCGCCCGCCTGCCGGTCTGCCCCGATCCCGTTCAGGGTGACGGCCGGGCCACCATCTCCAACGGCCTGTGCTACTCCACCGCCGCCCGCGGCAAGACCCGGGATATCGCTCTGGAGGTCATCAAATTCTTCGGTACCGAGGAGGCCCAGCTGATTGCCAGCGGCTACGGCGCGGCCATCTCCGCTTACGACGGCACCGAGCAGCCCTACTTCGACGCCTTTGCCAACGCGGGCTACGATTTGGATCTGGAAATCCTCAACGAGCAGTTCGCCTACGGCGTCCAAAGCGTCAACAACTCCGCCCGCCCCAAGTGGAAGGCGCCTTTGCTGGATGAGCTGAACAAGGTTTACAACGGCCAACAGAGCTTTGACGCAGGCATGGACAACATCCAGGAGATCATCAATACCGAAACCGCCAAGAAGCTGGCGAATGAGTGAGAGGAGGGTTTTCCGTGAATAAGGGAGTAAAAATGTCCGCCGCCGCCAAGCGGGAGCAAAACTGGGCCTATATCATGGTGGCCCCCACCATCATTGGCCTGCTGGTGCTGAACCTGTGGCCCTTCGTTCAGACGCTGTACACCAGCTTCTGTGAGCATCTTGGCTTTGGCCACTACAAGTTCGTCGGCTTCCAGAATTACATCGACATCTTCCAGCGCCCCGAGTTCTGGAAGGCCACTTGGAACACCATCTATTTCTGCATTCTCACCGTGCCCATCGGCCTGTTCTTGTCCCTGCTGGTGGCCATGCTTCTCAACGCTAAAATCAAGGGCAAGGGCGCCTTCCGGACCATCTTCTTCCTGCCCATGGTCTGCGCCCCCGCCGCCGTCACCATGGTGTGGCGCTGGATTTTCAACGGTGAGTACGGTATCCTGAACCAGGCCATGGGGACCCATGTGGGCTGGATCACCGACCCCAACGTGGTGATGATCGCCTGCGCCCTGGTGGCCATTTGGAGCAACATCGGCTATGACGCGGTGCTCCTCCTGGCAGGCCTGCAAAACATCTCCAAGTCTTACTACGAGGCAGCCAGCATCGACGGGGCCAACAAGGTGACCCAGTTCTTCCACATCACTCTGCCCATGGTCTCTCCCACGCTCTTTGTGGTCATGATTATGCGGCTGATGGCCTCCGTGAAGGTCTATGACCTGATTTACATGATGGTGGAGGACACGAACCCAGCCGTCACCAGCGTGCAGAGCCTGATGTACCTGTTCTACCGCGAGTCCTTCGTGGCCGGTAGCCGCGGCAGCGGCAGCGCCATTGTGATCTGGACCGTGCTTCTCATCGGCGCTGTGACGATCATCCAGTTCGTCGGCCAGAAGAAGTGGGTCAACTACGACGTGTAAGGAGGGGACGGAAATGAAAAGCAGCGCTTCTCTGACCCGCAGCAAACAGATCACCACCTTCCTGACCTACGCGGCCCTGGTTGTGGGCTCCGCCATCATGGTCTTTCCCTTTGTGTGGATGATCCTCACCAGCTCCAAGACCATTCCCGAGAGTCTGGCAATTCCCCCCACCATCTTCCCCAAGGAGCTGATCCTGAGCAACTTCAAGGACGCCATGGCCAGTCTGCCGTTTCTGAACCTCTATTGGAACACGGCGCTGATGATCCTCTTCCGGGTGCTCTGCGCCATCGTGTTCAGCTCCATGGCGGGTTATGCCTTCGCCAAGCTGAACTTCAAGGGCAAGAACCTTCTCTTCGGCATCGTGCTGGTTCAGATGTCCCTGCCCAGCCAGATTTTCATCATTCCCCAGTACCAGATGATCGCCCACATGGGCCTGGCGAACACGATCTTCGCCCTGGTCTTCCCCGGCATTGTCAGTGCCTTTGGCGTGTTCTTCCTGCGCCAGACCTACATGGGGATTCCCAATGAGATCGGCGAGGCGGCTTACCTGGACGGCTGCAACCAGTGGCAGACCTTCACCAAGGTCATGTTTCCCCTGACGGGCACCTCCGTGGCGGCCCTGACCATCTTCACCGCCGTCTTTGCCTACAGTGACCTGATGTGGCCCCTGGTGGTAAACTCCGATTTGAAGATGATGACCCTTTCTTCCGGTCTGGCCACTCTGCGGGGCCAGTTCACCACCAACTTCCCGGTGCTGATGGCAGGCTCTCTGCTGGCTATGCTGCCCATGGTCATTCTCTATCTGATCTTCCAGCGCCAGTTCATTGAAGGCATCGCCTCCACCGGCGGCAAGTAAGGGCGGGTTTTCGAAAGCCTCTGCCCGCGGCGCAACCGGCGGCACGCCGGATCGCCGCAGAGATTCACATCAATTGACCCTGTTTGAGACCGGACGGAACGTCGGAGGAAGGCCCGGTTTCCCACGGGAATCCAGCCGGATTTCCAACCTCGCCTGAAAGCGCCGGGAGAACCGCCGATTCACAAAGGCCCTTTGCCCAGCTTCAAACAGTGTCTGGCGGCGGGAGCTTTCCCGCTGCCGGCGACGGCCCTTATACATCATCCACCTTTCTTCCACACAGCCCCGGCCCGGCGATTCGCCCTGCCGGGGCTGTCCTCTCACCCGGAGAGCTCTTCGCGGGTTCCCTATGCCATGCTGTGAGCTTCTACCAAGGGATAAGGTGGAAGGGGCGGAAAATTTGTCCACTTTCCGCTCTTGCCATTTGAGCGGAAAACGCCTACAATTGCCGCAGTTCCACTGGAATCGCCGGTGCGCCGGAACAGACGTTTGCACGCTTGCGGTGCCCTCTGCCGGATTGCCGGGGGATACGGGCCTTTCGGCTCCGGCCAATGGATAATAAACGAAATTGTGAGGGAACCTCTATGATACTTTGCGACAAGGGTCTCTTTACCCTGCACACAAAACACACGACGTATCAAATGAAAGCCGACGGTCTTGGCGTGCTGCTGCACACCTATTACGGTCCCCGGCTGCGGGGCGGCGATCTCTCCACTTTGATTCAATACGCCGACCGGGGCTTCTCTCCCAACCCCTGGGACGCCCGGGAAAACCGGAGCTACTCCCTGGACAACCTGCCCCAGGAGTGTTCCTCCTGCGGCGTGGGGGATTACCGGCTCCCCTCTCTGGAGCTGGAGCTGTCCGACGGCAGCCACCTGACGGATTTCCGCTATCAGGGTTTCCGTTTGGAGAGGGGGAAATACCGTCTGGAGGGTCTCCCCGCCTTCTTCGGCGGCGAGGAGTGGGAAACCCTGCGCATTACTCTCAAAGACCAGGCCGCCCAGCTGGAGGTAGAGCTTCTCTATGGCGTCTTGGAGGAGCGGGACCTCATCACCCGGGCCCTGCGGGTCATCAACCGGGGAGACCAGCCTGTGACCCTCTGCCGGGCCGCCTCCCTGTGTCTGGACTTCCAGCGGGACGGCTTGGACTTCATCACCTTCGACGGGGCCCACATTGTAGAACGCTGTCCCCACCGCTCTTCCCTGCGCTCCGGCATCCAGAGCGTGGGCAGCACCCGTGGGGCCTCCAGCCATCACCACAACCCCTTTGTCATCCTCTGCGACCACGAGGCCACCGAGGACCACGGGCGCTGCTACGGAGCCATGCTCCTCTATAGCGGCAACTTCGAGGCGGCGGCGGAGCTGGCCCAGTTCCAGAACACCCGGCTGACTCTGGGTATTCACCCTCACCACTTCCGTTTCCCCCTGGCTCCCGGGCAGTCCTTCACCACCCCCGAGGCCGCGCTGATCTGCTCCCCCACGGGCCTCGCCCAGTTGAGCACGCAGTTCCACCGGGCCCTGCGGGAGCACCTGATTCGGGATCCCTACGCCGGGAAACGGAGACCTGTGCTGATTAACAACTGGGAGGCCACTGAGTTTCACTTCGACGCGGACAAGCTTCTGGACATCGCCAGGGCGGCGGCCCCTCTGGGCATGGAGCTCTTCGTCATGGACGACGGCTGGTTCGGCAACCGGAACAGCGACTCCAGCAGCCTGGGGGACTGGACCGTTAACGAGGAGAAGCTTCCCGGAGGCTTGGAGGCTTTGACTCCCCGGATTCAGGAATTGGGTATGTGCTTTGGCATCTGGATCGAACCGGAGATGGTCAATGAGGACAGCCAGCTTTACCGGGCCCATCCGGATTGGGTCCTGGGCGCTCCGGGACGGCCCCAAACCGTGAGCCGGGGCCAGCTGGTGCTGGACTTCTCCCGAAAGGACGTCCGGGACCATATCTACCGGGATATCCAAAAGGTTTTGGACTCCGCCCCCATCCGCTACGTCAAGTGGGACATGAACCGGAGCCTCTCAGACGTCTGGTCCGCCGCCCTTCCGGCGGAGCGGCAGGGGGAGGTCTATCACCGCTTTGTCCTGGGGGTCTATGATTTCCTGGAGCGCCTGCGCCAGGACTACCCGGATCTGCTCATTGAGGGGTGCAGCGGCGGTGGCGGGCGGTTTGACGCCGGCATGCTCTATTACACCCCTCAGATCTGGTGCAGCGACAATACCGACGCCATCGACCGTCTCCGCATCCAGTTCGGTACCTCCTTCGGCTACCCTCTCAGCGCCGTGGGCGCTCACGTCTCTGCGGCCCCCAACGCCCAGACCGGGCGGACAGTGTCTATGGAAACCCGGGGCGTGGTAGCCATGGGAGGCACCTTTGGCTACGAGATGGATCTGAGCAAAGCCACCCCGGAGGAACGGGAGATCATTCGCCGCCAGACCGCCTTTTTCAAGGAGCATTACGACCTGATTCAGCGGGGCGATTATTACCGCCTCAGCGACCCCTTCCAGGAGGGGCCCTACACCGCCTGGGAGCAGGTTTCCCCGGACCGGCGGGAGGCCCTGGTCTCTCTGGTCACCGGGTCCGTCCACGCCGGGCTCCCCTTCCTCTCCCTGCGGCTGAAGGGCTTGGACCCGAATCTGGACTACCGGGTCAACGGTGAGGGCCGTTATCCCGGCGATCTGCTGATGGAGGCCGGATGGCCTCTGCCCCTCCCTTGGAACGACTATCAGTCCACGCAGCTCTATCTCTCCGCCATCTGAAAACCAAGGAGACGGCCAGAAACTGGCCGTCTCCTTTTTACAAGCTTTCATGTCCGGTATGGCCTACGCCCTCAATTTCGGCCCTGCTTTCGGACCTGGATCTGGTTCCGGGCCCGCCACTCCCGGGGAGAAACGCCGTAACGCTTCTTGAACGCCCGGGAGAAATGGAGCTGGTTCGGGTAGCCGCAGCGGATGGCGATGCTGCCAATGGACTTACTGGTGCCCTTCATCATATCGGCGGCCTTGGACAGCCGGAGGCGGATCAGGAACTCCTGCGGCGGACAGCCCATGCTCTCCTTGAAAATCTTGCTGAAATAGCTCCGGTTCAGCTTGCACACGTCCGCCAATTCCTCCACCGACAGCTCCCGCTGGTAGTTGTGCTCCATATAGTTGATGGCCTCCTGCATATAGAAGTCCTTCAGCTGGACGCCGTGAAGGGCCCGGCGGGTGGAGGAGGTCTGAATCAGCCCGTCCAGAAACAAGAACAGGTGCCCCATCAGGTGGAGGCTGGAGGCGTCGGAGTGCTCCGCCATATAAAGCATGATGTCCCGCACATGCTGGCCCTGGGCGGGGCTCTGGGGGCGGTACACCGCCTGGACCCAGTCCAGGCCCGCGCTCTCCAGATACTCTGAGACCCGGAGCCCGTCGAACTCCACCCAAACGTACTTCCAGGGCTGGTCCTTGTCGGCGACATAGGTGCTGATCTGGCCCGGACAGATCAGAAAGCCCTGGTCCGCCTCCAGCTCGTAGTCCCGCCGCACGCCGTCCTGGTCCTTGTTATCCAGATGGCCCCGGCCGGAAATCACGTAGTGAAACAGGTAGTGGTTGCGGACATAGGGTCCGAAGGAGTGCAGAGGCGCGCACTGCTCCCAGCCGTACTGGTAGAGCCGCAGGTCCAAAAAGTTCTCGTTTGGAAAGACGGAAAAGGAATAATTTTCCACGCAAAACGCACATCCCTTCTTGACTGGAATAGATTGGAATTGATTGTATCACAATTTCACCAGTAAGCCAACACAAACATCAACTTTTTTCGTCATATCGCCAAATATTTTCCGCAATCTGGCTGATTGAGGAATACGAACAAAAACCGGGAGAACATTCTCCCGGTTTTTGTGTTTGGCCCTCAGCGGCGAACCCACTTGCCGAAAAGGGTCTTCTTGTAGTGCAGCAGCTCCTCCTTGGCCTCCGGATGGCTCGCCACCTTTTGGAGGTACGCCACGCCCTTGGGAATGTCCGCCGTCACGCCGCCCAGGCCCCGGGCGTAGATCACTCCCCGCATGTAATTCGCCTCCCAGTAGTTCCAGTCCATCTCATCCAGATACCGGAGGGCCTGGCCGTAATCCTGAGGCGTGCCCCAGCCCTCAAAACAGCACTTGGCCAGATAGTATACGCCCCAGTTGGTGTTGCCCTTGTCGTGAGCCAGCGTCAAAAGCTGATAGGCCCTGGCGTAATCCTGGGGAATTCCCCGGCCATAAAAGTAGGCCTTGCCCATCATATTGCAGGATCCCACATGGGCCGGGTCCCGGGCCAGCTCCCGCTGAAAGCAGGACACTCCGTAGGCTTCGTCCTGCTCCACGCCTTTTCCGTCGAAGTAGAAGCAGCCCACCTTATACCAGCTGACGCCGTTGTTCGCCTCGGCGGATTCCTTATACCAGCGCAGGGCCTCTTCGAATTTCTCTTCCTTTTCCAGCTTCTCGGCGTAAAGATACTGATGGGTGGGATACCCCAGCTCCGCGCCAATCTTCCAGAGGTCCTTCGCCTTCTCCGGCTGGGGAGCGATGATGTCCTCGTCCCCCTGGGTGTAATAGCGGTTGAGGTTGTTGGCCGCGAAGTAGATCCCGCCTCGGAACGCTTTCCAGAACCAGTCCTCACACTTGGAAATCTGCTCTTTCATATACGCCTTGAACTCCGCCTGACTGGGAAAAGAGTCTTTCCCCTTGTTCTGAATACGGAGAAAATCCCACCAGAAGTAACTGTTGCCAACGATGTACTGGCAAAAGGCGTCCCCCTCCCTGGCTATGGCCTCCACCTCATCGAAGGCCTGTTGAAGGCTCTCAAAGGGCATCTTTTTCTGCACGGAGGGCGTCAGCTCCCCGCTCCGCAGGGCCACCAGCACCCCCAGGGCGCTGCCCTGCTCTACGGATTTGTGTAAGAGCTTTGTGGCCCGGCGGTCATCCTCTGGAAAGCCGTGCCATCCCCAGACGTACTGATAGCCGCAGAGGCACCGGGCCAGCACACAGCTGGCGTCTCCGTCTCCGGCGGCGGAGGCTTTTTCCAAAAGGGCGAACGCCTCCTTGCCTCTACCCGTGCGGACGTTGTAGTAGATGTCCTCCAGGGCCTGTTTTACCTCGCTGCTCAAAACTGCCGCCATGACTTCCCTTCTCCTTTTATCTGTAATTTCACTGCCTTACGCAGTCGCTTTCCCAAAACGCCGGTTCCTCCCCGGCTCCGAAAGCAATGCTCTCCCCGCTGTCTCAGGAGGGCTTTCGAACCCTCTTCCAGCCCTGGCCTCCCGGCAGATACTGTCCGTGAGGATATCCCGTCAGCCATGCCGCCGCCTCTCTGGGCGACATCTTCGATATGTAAAATCCCAGCTCCTCGCCCTCGGGCCGGGTGGCCTCCACCGTGCAGCGGCCGTCCTCCCGGCCGCCCGCCATGACGCGAATCCAAAGGTATCCCGCCGGATGGGTCAGGTCTACCAGCTGATACTCGCCGCTGACCAAGCCCTCCGCCGCCAGCTGGACGTCCTCCTCTGTGAAGGTCGTGTGGTTCTCGGCAGCGCCGCTGGCGTAGACCAGGGACAGTCTGGCCTGTGGGGAGCGGGACGGCGCCGCCGGGGACTTTTGGGGTCCCTCGCCATAGACCCGCCGCAGATCCCAGTTCTCCAAATCCGGGACCTCCCGGCGCAGCCAGCCCATCAGCACCGTCAAAGCCTCCCGGCTCTCCAGCTCTCGGGCCATGCCCAAATTCTCCTCACCGGGCTTGACGGCCAGCTCCAGAATCAGCCGCACCGTCTCCCCCTGCGCCGACGTCCGCAGAGCCCGGAAGGTCTGCCCTCCGCCCTCGATGGGCCGGGTGGGCGTCAGGGTAAAGCCCGCCTCCTCTCCCCGGAGGCAGCGGCCCAGGTGTTCTTCGACGGCCTCCCCGTCCACCCGGGAGGTCACCTCGTCCCCAGCCTTCAAAATCATGTCCTGAGGAATCCCGGATTCTCTCTGCCGGCGGGCGGCCTCCCCGGTCTGCCGCTTCCGCCGGAAGTCCCGCTCGAAGGTCTCCCGGTCCTCCTCGTCCATGGCCAGGAAAGCGGAGCACTGGCTCCCGCCGCCTCGCCGGGCCTCGGGGACCCGGAGGGCCAGACAGTCCGCCGCCGCCTGAAGGTCTCTCAGATTCCGAAAGCTGGTGCCCGTCCGCCGCCAGCGGTCATCCACCAGCACCAGTTCCATATTCCGGCTGGTGCGGGTGCCGGTCTGGGTCTGGTGCCGGTGGATTTCATTGATGACAAAAATACCCCGAACGCGGTCGATACGGTTCGCCCCATCTCCCAGGACCCACTCCCGGCCAATGCCCACGGGGCCAAACCACCGGCCATTCTCCTTTAAATCCTCATCCACCATGGCAAAGAGGGCCTCCACCTCCGGCGCTTCCTCCGGATAGGGCAGCTGGCCGCGTATCGACTTTGCCAAGGAGCTCTTCCCAGGGAAACACGCATCCCGTATGGCGGCGTAACTCAAATAGAGTCCCCCCACCAGCAGCAGCGGACCGCCGGCGCCGCAAAAGGCTAGCGTCGCGTAATCCGCGGCGTCCCAATAGGCCCGGTCCTGCTGGAGCCCCACGTAAAGCATGCACAGCAGCCCAGCCGCCCCCAGCAGAACCAGCAGCGCCCAAATGAGCCATGTAAGCCGCTTCCGCGTCCGGCTGAGACAGTAGCCCTCCGCCACACCGTTGGGGTTATTTCGCTGCTGCATGCCCATTAACAGCAAAATCACCGGCACGGCAAACAGACGCAGCGCCAGGAACAGCAGCACATAGACCACCACGTTCCACGGCCAGCGCAAAAAAACCCCCTTTTTTTCCTTCATCGCCTCTTGATACCTCCCTGATTCCCCGCCAGCGCGAGAGAAGATTCCATGTGTTATTTTACCAGCTCGCGGCTCTCTTGTCCAGTCTCCGTCGGCGTCTTTCCCCGTCAGACCGCCTTGACTTTTGAGGCAGGCCGCGCTATCATTGGTGATGCCGCCAAACACCTGGGAGCGCGTCCCTTTGGCCGATTTCCGCAGATGCGCCCGCGGCCTGCTTGCGGTCTATGAAATTCTACAAGCCGTCGGTCATTCCCGGTGGTTTTCCCGGGCGCAAATCCGCCGGCCAACACAAGGGCGGACCCTCCCCGCTGCCCATGGCGTTCCGGAGGCGTCCGCCGGGAGAGGAAGGGATTGTACCATGTTCAAACTGTTCGGAAAAAAGAAGCCCGCCGCCCCGGAGGACCGGCTGGCCTTTTGCAGAGACAAACGGGACTGGGCCGGGCTGGCCAGGGCCTGCTATGAGTTGGGCGTCTCCGCCATGGAGCGGGGAGAGCCAAACCGGGCTCAACTGTGGCTTCACCGGGCCGACACCATTTACAGCGCAAAGGACGAGGTCTACGAAGCCGTGGGCGAGAAGCTGGCCGACGACTGCTCCGCCCGCATTGGGCAGCTGGAGGAGGCGCATATCCTCTATAATAATCTTCCTTCTCAAGTGGAGGAAAAAGCGGAGTCCCTGGGAGACGCCAAGGTCCGGCTCTGGGGCCTTTTGTCCCTGTCCAGACTGGCCGTTTTGGGAAAACGGCTGGCGGCCCTTCCCGGCTGCGAGGCTCTGGGAGACCTGGGCTGGGCGGCGGACACAGTGCTGGAGAGTTTCCGGGCTCCTCTTGGCGATGCGGAGTTCCAGCGTCTCGAGGTCCTGAGCAGCGCGCTTTATGAGCTGGGGGACAGTCCGGCCTTCTGGGGAGCTGGAAGCGAAATCGCCGTGGAAGGAGGTGCGCCCTTCCAAGTATTCGACCTCAACGGCATGATGGGGGTCCATCTGGAAACCGAGGCCTATCTCAGCGGGCATCTGGAAATGGTCTCCGCCGTCGGCCAGGGAGAGACGCCCCCCGAGCCCGAGACGGGAATTATCACCGGAGCCCTGCTGCCGGACTACTATGTGCGCACCGGAGCGGGACAACTGGAGGAGATCCCCCAAATCAAGGCCGAGCTGGCACGCATTTGGAGCGATTACGAATTCGTCCGCTCCGGCCCTTCCTGGGAGGCCGTGGCGGAGCGGGTAGCCGGATACAAGACGCTGGATATCCTGGCCTGAGCGGCGGAGAAGGACGGGCTTGTCCCCACACGAAAGTTTCCCATAAAATGTCCGGCGGAACGCGCCTCCGCACTCATATCCATTGACAGCCGGAATATGGATATGGTATAGTCAACACACCCGAAAACGCAGATCCCGTTTTCGCGTCCCGCGGCGGTACCCGCCGCGATCTTCCATTGTCTTTTCCGGGGTTTCGACGATTTCATCTCACAATTACGTCGTTCGGGAGGCCGACCCATGACTTTTTTTGAACTGCTGCTCATCGCCGCGGGCCTTTCTATGGACGCCTTCGCGGTCTCCGTCTGCAAGGGCCTGTCCGTCCAGCAGGTGCAGCCCCGGCATTATCTGCTCACCGGCGTCTGGTTCGGCGGCTTTCAGGCCCTGATGCCCTCCATCGGCTATCTGCTGGGCTCCGTCTTCGAGGGCTACATTGTCTCCTTTGACCACTGGATCGCCTTCCTTCTCCTGAGCCTTATCGGCGGAAACATGGTCAAGGAGAGCCTGTCCGGGGACGAGGAATGTCACGACAGCTCGTTCTCCCTCCGCACCATGTTCCTCCTGGCCGTGGCCACCAGCATCGACGCGCTGGCGGTGGGGGTCACCTTCGCCCTTCTGCCGGACGTACATATCCTTTCCGCCGTCGCCTTGATCGGTGTCACCACCTTTCTTCTCTCCGCCTGCGGACTGAAGGTAGGCAACCTCTTCGGCCTGCGTTACAAGGCCCGGGCGGAGCTGGCGGGGGGCGTCATTTTGATTCTCATGGGCCTGAAAATTCTTCTGGAGCACCTGGGGATCCTCTCGTTTTGACAAACACGCCCGCGCCGTTTTCCGGCGCGGGCGTGTTCCGTTCACCTCAAAGCTCAAACGCTGCTTCGCGCAGATCCTCAGCGGTCCATCAGGATCAAATTCTGAATGTTGTTCCGATTGCTGCCGCTTTGGAGGAGATACACGCTGTAAATCGCGTTGCTGGTCACGTCCAAGTAGAGAGAACCGAAGGTCTCGTGAGGCGGATACACTCCCAGCCAGGCGGAGTCCATGGTCTCGATGTCATAATTGGCGGGCATGGGCGTCAGATTCGTGTCGGCGTAGAAGAACTGGTAGGTCCCGGGCATGATGCGCTTGAACGCAGCAACCTCCTTGAACCGCAGGTCGGCATAAACCACCCGGCCGTCGCTCATGAGCACGTCCATAGGGCCGCTGTTGTAGGCAAGATTCCCTATGCGGAAGCTGGAATACCCGTTGGTGGGCGGGCAGCAGCTGTCCGTAATCTGCATCAGGTCCAGGCCGCCGGCGGTGTTGATGATGGCAATGGTGCTGATGCCGTTCGCTTGGAAGGGCATGGTCTTCTGGATGTAGACGTAGCCGTCGGTGCCGGTAATGGTGACCGTCTGATAACCGGCGTTGACCTGACCGTAGGTAGTGGCAGAGGCGTAGTTCAGCAAGTTCACAAACCGGCGGTTCCCAACGAAAACGCGGAAAGCGGGATAGCCATAGCCCGCGTTCAAGAAGCGCACCTTCGCCGCGCCGGGCCACAGGCCGCCCACCACGCCGGGCAGGACGATGATCCCCCCACAGCCGCCGCCGGAGCAGGGCCAGGCGGGATTATTGTTGCCGGGGCCGGGATAGACCGGACCGCCCTCGCCGGGATTGGGCAGGGGAATCACAGGCTCCACAGCCCCGCCGCCGTCCGGACCGGGATAGACCGGGCCGCCCTCACCGGGGTTCGGCAGGGGAATCACGGCCTCGCCGCCATTCATGTTGCCAGGGTAAACCGGACCGCCCTCGCCGGGATTGGGCAGAGGAATCACAGCATCCACCGACCGGCCGGTCCGAGCGGTGGATGAGGCAAATTGCCGCATCATAGTTTGATCCATATATGCAGCCGGAATCATAATTCCGGCGTCCTCCTTTCAATTGGGGCTATGACAGTCTATGCCGGACCCCGGCTCCCGGTTCATGATGCAAGAATGATGGAAGCAGGACGCAAACTATCGTGGAAACACTTTCGGAGAATCCGGAAGGGCGGTCTGAGGTTCGCGGCAGCCCCGTCCCACTCCCTGCGAGCTTTATCGCCTCCTCTTGTGTGCCAGACAAATATCCGGTGGGTATGGCCCTCCGGGTAAAAATCGCGGTCCGTGTTTTTTCAAACGCGTCGACTCCAAGCCTCTCCATAACTAAGGATGTGATCTCTGTGAATAAAATCCTCATCGCCGAAGACGAGGCTCCCATCGCCCATCTCATCAAAACCGCCCTGGAGGGAGCGGGCTACCGCTGCGCCTGGGCCCCTGACGGTGCGGAGGCCGCCGACAAGCTGGAAGCCCAGCCCTTCGACCTGGCCCTGCTGGACATCATGCTGCCCAAGGCCGACGGCTACGAAGTGCTGGAGTATTGCAAAAGCCTGGAAGTCCCGGTAATCTTCCTCACCGCCAAGGGTGAGCTGGAGGACCGGGTAAAAGGCCTTCGCCTGGGAGCGGAGGACTATATCGTCAAACCCTTCGAGCTGATGGAGCTGCTGGCTCGGGTGGAGACCGTGCTCCGCCGCTGCGGAAAGACCGGGCGGGTCCTCACGCTGCCGCCGGACATTGAGGTCGACACCGCCAGTCATGTCGTGCGGAAGGGCGGCGTCCCCATCGCCCTCACCGCCAAGGAGTACGACTTGCTGCTTCTGTTCCTGCAAAACAAAAACATCGCCCTCTACCGGGACCGGATTTACGAAAAAGTCTGGGGCGAAGAGTTCCTGGGGGACAGCCGGACCGTGGATCTCCACATTCAGCGTATGCGGAAGAAGCTGGGACTGGAAAACCGTCTGGTAGCGGTCTATAAGGTGGGCTACCGATTGGAGATTTAGCTGTTTTCACCTGGGATTGTGTTTTCCCATCAGGCCTAACCCCAAACTTCTGATTACAAAAAGGGTGTTCTATCTGTGCGACTCTTCTGGAAACTCTTTTGCAGTATGGTCCTCATCACGGCCCTGGCCTGCTCCGCCGGGGGCTACGCTCTTATCAGCGCTCAGTTCCACGCCTCCCTGGACCGGGAGGTGGCGGCGCTGTACGAGGAAAACGACCTCCTCCGGTTTGCCCTGGCTCAGGAACTGGCCTTTAACCCCCTTTACAGCCAGGAGGAACTGGCCAAGGCCGCCGGGGGCATCTCCATCACCACCGGCCAAGGACGGACAGTCTCCTTTCGCCTCAGTGACGAGGACGGCGTCGCTCTGGGCGGCAGCGGCACGCTGCCGGTAGAGGCGCCCGGCCTCACTTCCCAGCTCCCCGCGGGACAGCGGGGCTGGAGGATGGAAGCGCTGGGAGACGGACGCGTTTACCTCCACGCCGCCAGTCCCCTGGCCCTGGAGGACGGAATTCTCTACCTGGAGAACTGCCGGGAGGTGGGCGAGGTGTTCCAGGCCCGGTCTGAACAGTACCAGAGCTTCTTCTCCCTGATGCTGGTCCTCACCGGAGCGGTGGGAGCCCTGTCCCTGGCCGTGGCCGCCATGCTGGTCCGGCCCCTGGCGCGGCTCTCTGCCGCCGCCCGGAGGATGGCCGAGGGAGAACTGGACCAGCGGGTCCGGGTGGACGGGGACGATGAAATTGCTCAGCTCTCCGCGGACTTCAACGTCATGGCCCACCGGATTCAACGGCAGGTGGCGGAGCTCCGGGCCGCCCAGCGCCGCCAGGAGGATTTTATCGGCAGCTTCGCCCACGAGATCAAAACGCCCCTGACCTCCATCATCGGCTACGCGGACCTTCTCCGCTCCCGTCCCGCCGGGACGGAGGAGATTCGGGAAAGTGCCGGATACATCTTCAGCGAGGGACGGCGGCTGGAGGCTCTGAGCCGGAAGCTGCTGGATCTCGTTGTCCTGGAGCGGCAGGACTTCCCCCTCCGCCCTGTGCCTTTGGAGGCGTTTCTCCGCCGGGTGGCCGGGGCCATGGAACCCACTCTCCGCCAGGCAGGCCTCCGGCTGACGGTCCGGGCGCAGAACGTCCCGGCGCGGATGGAGCCGGATTTGATGGAAACCGTCTGCGTAAACCTCCTGGACAACGCCCGGAAGGCTATGGAGCAGGGCGGGGAGATCCTGCTGGAGGGCTTCGCGGAAAAAGACAGCTGGTGCATCCAGGTCACCGACCAGGGCAAAGGAATTCCGGCGGAGGAGCTGGAGCGGGTAACGGAGGCGTTCTACATGGTCGACAAATCCCGGGCCCGGGCCCAGGGAGGCGCGGGACTAGGGCTGGCCCTGTGCCTCCGGATTGCGGAGCTCCACGGCGGGGCCATAGAAATCGAGAGCCAGCCCGGCCAAGGTACCCGGGTCCGGGTTCATTGGAAGGGAGGAACGGAACCATGAGAAACTGGAAAAACTGGCTCTTCCCCATCCTGACGGCCCTGGCCGTGGCGGCCCTGGCCCTGCTGCCCCTGCGGCTGTCCACTCTGGAGGACCGGGAACTCACCGGGACGGTTCACGTCGAGGCCCTGACGGCGGAAAACAACTTTCCCTCCAAGCCCCCGGAGCTTCCGGGGCGGGTGTGGCTGTTGGCCCAATATCTGTTCCTTCCCAACTTTTTGAGCATCATGTCCCAGGAGCCGGAGCAGGAAAAGCTGGAAACGCTGTCCGCCCAGGCCCGGAAAGAACTGGAGGAGCTGGTGGAGCTGGGGATTCTGCCGGAGGGGTCCCCGCTGTACGACCAGGCGTTTGTAGGCAGCGTCCTCTTTCTCCGGGACCAGAAGGACCTGTCCAGCGCCGCCTTCGCCACCCTGAACGTCTATAACAAGGAAACGGAGGAATCGCTTTCCCTCTATTTGGACGGGGAGTCCGGACAGATTTTGTCCCTGGAAATGCGCTCAGAACTACTCTGGGAGTATCGCGCCTCATCGAAAGCCCTTGGCGGGGCCTTCTTTGACCGGCTGGGACTGGACTATGAACTCCTGGAGCCCTGCGAGGACGTCATCGCCGTTTTCCGGCTGACGGACACCAACGTTCTTTACTTGGTGCAGCAGCTGGGAGACACGCTGTTTTTCACGCTGGATATGGACTGGCAGGCTGTGGATGACGATATCCGCGTCGCCATGGGCTACTCTCCCTTCCGCGAAACCGACGTAGATGCCGATCCGATGCAAAAAAGGTGGAACCTCGATGCAGGAATGTTTCGGTTTCGACGGGGACAGGCCTTAAGATAAAGACAGAATCCAAAACAAAGGAGCTGTCTTTATGCGAAGCCCACATTCCTGCCTTATCCAAGAATTTCCCCTTCCGGACCGGGAGTATTACGCCGCCGCCCCCGCTCAGTGGGACGAGCCCACAATTTCCAGGCCCCGCCGCCGTCCGGCGCCCTCCCGGCAGAAACCGCGGCGGTCTCTCCTGCCGCTGTTCCTTCTCCTGGGGCTGACGCTGTTTTTAGGCGGCTTCCTGCTGGGCCGGGCTGAGGCCACGGAAAACCGGACTGCCCCCTACCCCGCGGCAGGCGCCGGGAGCGGTCCCGTCCATATTTTGGAGGTTCCCGGGGCCGTTCGCTCCAGCGGAGAGAGCGGCGCCTCCCAGGACAAGGAGCGGGACGTCTCCCAGGACGGCTGGAACCTGCTCCTGGTGAACCGGAACCACCCCCTGCCAGAGGATTTCCAGGTCCCATCCTTTACTCAGCTGGTCAACGGCCATTCCATCGATCAGCGGGTCTACCCGGCCCTCCAGCGGATGATGGACGACTGCCGGGCGGCGGGGCTGAGCCCCACCATCTGTTCCTCTTACCGGAGTTGGGCAAAGCAGGAGGAGCTGTTCGAAAAGAAGGTTCAGTCCTGCCTCTCCGAAGCCGCCTCCCGGAAAGGGGCGGAGGAGCTGGCCGCTCAGTGGGTCGCCCGCCCCGGAACCAGCGAGCATCAGGCGGGGCTGGCGGTGGACATTGTGGACAAGTCCTATCAGCTTCTGGACGAGGGCCAGGAGGACACGGCGGTGCAGCAGTGGCTGATGGAGCACTGCGCCGAATATGGCTTCATCCTCCGCTACCCCACGGAAAAAAGCACAATCACCGGCGTAGGCTACGAGCCCTGGCACTACCGCTACGTCGGAGAAGAGGCCGCTGGGGAGATCATGGGCCAGGGGCTCTGCCTGGAGGAATACCTGGGAGAAATCTGACCAAAACGGCGGACCGCACACGCGGTCCGCCGTTGCCGTCCCAGCAGCCTCCGCCCCCTCCAGAGCAGCGCCAGCTAGGCCGGATTTTCCGGAGCAAATCCGTCAAAATGACGGTTTACACTTTCCATTTTTGGGACTATAATCAAAAACCGTTGAAATCCTGAAAAGTGAGGTGCGCTCCCATGAACAAAGACCTGACCGTGGGAAAGCCGGAAACCGTTCTCCGGCAGTTCTGTCTTCCCCTGTTCGGCAGCATCATTTTCCAGCAGCTTTACAACATCGCCGACAGTCTGGTGGCCGGGAAATTTATCGGCGAAGAGGCCCTGGCCGCCGTGGGAAACAGCTATGAGGTGACGCTGATCTTCCTGGCCTTCGCTTTCGGGTGCAATATGGGCTGCTCGGTCATTGTCTCCCAGCTCTTCGGCGGAAAAGAGTACGCAAAGATGAAGACGGCGGTTTCCACCGCCTGCATCGCCAGCGCCCTGCTCTGCGCCCTGCTGATGGCCGCCGGGATTCTAGGCTGCGAGACCCTGCTCCGGCTCATCAACACCCCCGCCGGAGCCTTCGCGGATTCCAGGCTCTATCTGGACATCTATGTCTGGGGGCTGCCCTTCGTCTTTTTCTATAACATCGCCACCGGCGTCTTCTCCGCCCTGGGAGACTCCCGGACACCCTTCCTCTTCCTGGCCGTCTCTTCCACGGCCAACATCGCCGTGGATATTCTCTTCGTCACCGTCTTTGACATGGGCGTAGCCGGCGTGGCCTGGGCCACCTTCCTCTGCCAGGGGGTCAGCTGCGTTCTGGCCATAGGGGTGGTGTTTGCCCGGCTGCGGCAGGTGGAGACCCGGGAGCCGGCGCCCCTCTTCTCCCCTCTGCTGCTGAAGAAGATCGCCACGGTCGCCGTTCCCAGCATCCTTCAGCAGAGCTTTATCTCCGTGGGAAACATCGTCATCCAGGGCGCCATCAACGGCTTTGGCACCGGCGTCATGGCGGGCTACTCCGCGGCGGTGAAGCTCAACAATCTGGTCATCACCTCTTTCACGACCCTGGCCAACGGGGTGTCGAACTACACCGCCCAGAACATCGGCGCGCAAAAGCTCCCCCGGGTGAAGGCCGGGTTCCGGGCGGGGGTGAAATTGGTGTGGATTTTGAGCCTGCCGCTGTGCCTGTTGTACTTCTGCGCCGGGCGCTATGTCCTTCTCTTCTTCCTGGAACAGCCCACGGAGGCCGCCCTGGAAACCGGCATCCGCTTCCTCCGCATCCTCTCCCCCTTCTACTTCGTGATCTCCGCCAAACTGGTGGCCGACGGCGTCCTGCGGGGCTCCGGAAGAATGTTCCACTTCATGGCCGCCACCTTCACAGACCTGATTCTCCGGGTGGTTCTGGCGGTCACCCTGTCCAAAACCGCCCTAGGTTCCACGGGCATCTGGTGCGCCTGGCCCATTGGCTGGACTCTGGCTACCCTGATGTCCCTCCGCTTCTATCGAACCGGACCTTGGCGGGACGAAACCAGCGAGGTGTCCTGACGGTCTATAAACCTTTTGGGCCGATTTGTCAAGTCCGCGTTTTTCACGAATATCTCCCCGTTTTTTCTCCACCCCGGCCCTTGCTTTTACAAAGGGACTTCGCTACAATATGTAGCGGTGCTGTTTACATGGAATGGAGGATATGGTAGTATGGAACTGGGTTACGATCCGCTTTGGGACGAGCGCGGCGAGCTTCGCCGGGGCTGCACAGTACGCGAGGCCCTGGCCTGGCTGACAAAGTTCGGTGGGCACACCGCCGGAGAATCCGTCTGTATCAACGGCGTGAGATATAAAATCGGCCGCCTGCTCTACGGACCGGAACGGCCTGCCGTGGCGGACAAGCCCATTTCGTGGGTCTGCGACGGGTATTACCGACAGCTGAATTTCAGTGTCTAACGCCCGGACGGCCGGCAGACGAAACGAAAATCCGACATTGACGCGGCCGAAAGGCCGCGTGTTTTCCTTTTTCAGGAAATTTCCCGCATTTTTGAGAAATTCTCTGGCTCTGGAAGCGCATTGCATGGTTGACACGGTGTTCCCGAACCGTTAAAATGTAAAGTAGGAGAAAATGCGCGGGTCATCCGTTCCCCTCAGGCCCGCTGGAAACGCGCAAACATATGGAGGAGATAACCTATGTATCATTGCCGTATTCAGCTTTACCTCGTTGGCTGTCAACAGGAGCTGTTTCAGCCGCTCCGGGAGGCCCCTCCCCTGGAGCGGTTCACCCACGCTTTTTCGGAGAGTGCCGGGCCGGACCCGGCGTTGGCCGCCCGGGCTGACGTGATCTTCGCCGATCTCACGGGACTGGACACCCGGGAGGCGCTCTCGATTCTATCCGCGGGCCAGGGGGAACTGGTGGTCCTGGCGGACCGGGAGACGCTGGACGCTCTGCCGGATGTGTTTTCCACCGCCGACGACGTCTGGCTCCTGCCCATGGGACCGGAGGAACGTTCCTTCCGCTTCCGGCGCTGGCAGGAGAACTTCCAGCGGGAAAAGGATCTCTGGCAGGCCCGGCAGTTCCTGGAAACGGCCATAAACAGCGTCCCCAACCTGGTCTGGTACAAGACGAGGGACGGCGTCCATGTAAAAGTAAACGACAGCTTCTGCCAAACCGTGTGCAAAACCAAGGAGCAGGTTCAAGGCCAGCGTCACGCCTATATCTGGGACGTGGAACACGACGACCCCGCCTGCATCGAATCCGAGCGCATCGTCATGGAGACCCGGAAAACCCGCGTGTCCGAGGAAACCATTCAAACCGGCGAGGGCACCCGGCTTTTGACCACCTATAAGTCCCCCCTCTACGATGTGGATGGCAGCGTCATGGGTACGGTAGGCGTGGCGATCGACGTGACCCGGGAGCGGGCCTATGAGGAGGAGCTCAAGCGGGAGAACCAGGCGCTGGAGGCGCTCTTTACCACCATGGACTGCGGCGTGCTGTGCCACAGTCTGGACGGAACCCGGATTCTTAGCGTCAACCGCGCCGCGCTGGAAATCCTGGGCTTCGAGTCCCAGGAGGCCCTGTCCAACGCCGGGTTTGAAACCATCGCCGCCTCCGTCATGGAAGAGGACCGGGAAAAGCTTCTCGCCTCCATCAAATCCCTGAAAAACGTGGGAGACAATGTCAGTGTGGAATACCGGGTCCTCCACGCCAGCGGCTCTCTCATCCACGTGATGGGGAACGTGAAGCTCATGGAGGAGAACGGGGAACTCTTCTATCAGCGCTTCTTGTTGGACTGCACCGCCCAAAAACAGCGGGAGCAGGAGGAGGAGCTCCGGAAGGAGCGCCACCATCAGGCCCTGGTGCAGGCCTTAAGTACCGACTACAATCTGGTCTGTTACTTCGACCTGGACAACCGCACCGGAACCGCCCTGCGGACCCACGCCTGCCCTTACGGCGTGCTGGACCGGCTTTTCTCCAAGGAACTCTCCATGGAGGAGGATATGGAGAACTACATCCGGACCTGCGTCTATGTGGATGACCAGGACCTTCTGCGGACGATTTTCCAGGGAGACAATCTGGCTCAGGAACTCCAGGAGCGGGGCATATATTATCTCAATTACCGCACCATCTGCGGCGGCGATGTGCGCTATTTCCAGATGAAGGCCGTGCGGATTGGGGACTGGCAATGCAGCCGGGACGTGGTCATCGGCTTCCGCAGCGTGGATGAAGAAACCCGGTCCGAGATGGAGAAAAAGAACCTTCTGGAGGACGCCCTCTCCCAGGCCAACCGGGCCAGCAAGGCCAAGAGCGTCTTCCTCTCCAACATGTCCCACGACATCCGGACCCCCATGAACGCCATCATCGGTTTCACCGCCCTGGCCTCCACCCACATCGACAACCGAGAGCAGGTGGAGGAATACCTAAAGAAAATTATGACCTCCGGCAATCACCTTCTCAGCCTGATCAACGACGTTTTGGACATGAGCCGCATTGAAAGCGGCAAAATGTACCTGGACGAGAAGCCCTGTTCCCTGCCGGACATTCTCCACGGCCTGCGCAGCATCGTCCAGGCCGACGTCCACTCCAAGCAGCTGGAGCTGTACATGGATGCCGTGGACGTCATGCACGAGAACATTTTCTGCGACCGGCTGCGGCTAAACCAGATTCTCCTGAATCTCCTGGGGAACTCCATCAAATACACCCCCGCCGGAGGCATCGTCAGCATCCGGGTGACGGAGAAACCCGGCGCGCCGGCGGGCCACGCCTCCTACGAGTTCTGCATCAAGGATACCGGCATTGGCATGAGCGAGGAGTTCGTCTCCCACATTTTCGAGCCCTTTGAGCGGGAGCGGAACTCCACCACCAGCGGCATCCAGGGCACCGGCCTGGGCATGGCCATTACGAAGAACATTGTGGACATGATGAACGGCAGCATCCACGTCCGCAGCAAGCAGGATGTGGGCACGGAGTTCACCGTCTCCATCACCTTCCGCCTCTCCACCGGAGGCAAGGAGGTCACCGATATCCCGGAATTGAAGGGATGCAGAGCCCTGGTGGTGGACGACGACTTCAACACTTGCGACAGCGTCAGCTGCATGCTCCAGCAAATCGGCATGCGGGCGGAGTGGACCCTCTCCGGCAAGGAGGCGGTGCTCCGCACCCGGCAGGCCAATATGCGGCAGGACCAGTACTGCGTCTATATCATCGACTGGCTGCTGCCGGACATGAACGGCATCGAGGTCACCCGGCGCATCCGCAAGGAGTGCGGCGAGGAAGTTCCCATCATCGTTCTCACCGCATATGACTGGGCCGATATTGAGGACGAGGCCCGGGAGGCGGGCGTCACCGCTTTCTGCGGCAAGCCCTTGTTCCTCTCCGAACTGCGGGACTGTCTGCTCTCCATCGTCAGCGCCGAGGAGAAAAAGGAGGAGGAGCCCCTCACCCAGCCGGATCACGCCCTCTCTCTGGGCCGCATCCTCCTGGCGGAGGACAACGTGCTGAACCAGGAGATTGCCCAGGCCATTTTGGAAGAGGCCGGCTTTACCGTGGAGATCGTTCAAACCGGCGAGGAGGCCGTGGAACTGCTCCGCCAGTCCCGGCCGGGGTATTTCCAGCTGGTGCTGATGGACATTCAAATGCCGGTGATGAACGGCTATGAGGCCACGAAGGTTATCCGGAACCTGGAGAACCCGGACTTGGCCTCCATCCCCATTTTGGCTATGACGGCCAACGCCTTTGAAGAGGACAAACAAGAGGCCCTCAAGTGCGGCATGAACGGCCATATTTCCAAACCCATCGACATTGCCAAGCTGCTGGAAACCCTGGAGAACCTGTTAAAGCAGTCGGCCAAGTCCTGAGAACAGAACACCGAAGCAAAAAAGGAGAGGGAGGCTTAAAGCCTCCCTCTCCTCGATTCTCCTCGCCCCTCCGGGCAGCTCAATCCGCAGTCAGCACGCCGCTCAAATCCAGAGGTTTCCCGTCGGACCACAGGCGCTCCAGGTCATAGAACTCCCGGGCCTCCTGGGAGAACACGTGGACCGCTACGCAACCATAGTCCAGCAGCACCCAGGTGCCGTCCCGGTGCCCCTCCCGGTGGAGGGGCACCTCCCCGGCCTGCTCCTTCATGGCCTTCTCCACCGCGTCGCACAGGGCGTTGATCTGGGTATTGGAGGAGCCGGTGGCAATGACAAAATAGTCGGCCAGGGTGGTGAGATCCGTGATCTCAATGGCGGAGATCTCCTTGCCCTTCTTCTCGTCCAGGGCCTTGGCGGCAATGATCGCCAGCTCTTTTGGTGTCATAAACATGCCTCTCTTTCCTGAAAATATGTGAATGGTGTTTCTCACGCATTAGGCGGCGGCTCAATGAAGGTGAAGCCCGGGTCCGCTGGAGCCGTCGGGTCCGTGGGAGTCTCCGGGGCGGGCTCCTCAGGGGCCGGAGGCGTCTCCGGATTGGCAGGCTCCTGTCCGGCGGGGTTCTCAGTCTGAGCGGGAGCCTCCGGAGTGGAAGGTGTCCCCGCGCCTCCGCCGGAGGGATCGGAAGGCACGGAATTTCCGGTTGTTCCATTGGGGTCCCCGGTTTCGCCACCCCCGCCCTCGCCGCTTCCAGGCGCCGTGCCCGGCTGCCCGGGCGTCAAGGGTTCTCCGGTCTCCGGGTCTGCGGCAATCGGCTCTCCGGTCTCCGGGTCTGCGGCAATCGGCTCTCCGGTCTCCGGATCCAGAGGCAGACCGGTTTCCGGGTCGATGGGGTTGCCGTTTTCGTCCACCTCAGGTGTTTCTTTCTTGGGCTCCGGACTGGGCGGCGTGGCCGCCGCCTTCTTGTCCTCCACATAGCCGGTGGAGGAGCGAATACTGCCGTCGGAATTCACGGACATAATATCCAGATCCGACAGGGTGAAGACCTCCGTAAAGGGGCTGAGCTCATTGTTCACCAAATCCAGCAGATCCTGCGGCTTGGGGAGCACGTAGTTCACCACTCTCTGCCGCCCATTGGTATCCCGCTCGATGGAGCGGCTGTACACGTCCTTGGTGGTGTGAGGCATGGTGACGAAGTTGACGTTCTCCATCTTCAAGCCTCCCAGCACCGCCGCCTGGCCGAACCAGAGGATGTTCTGGAAGGACAGGTCCGTCTCCACATTGTTATTGAAGGCCTCGATCAGCGGGCCCACCTTAGTCATGTTCCTGGGGCGCAGGACCTGCTCCACCATGGCTTTTAAAAAGGCCTGCTGGGTCTTGATGCGGCCCACGTCCCCCTCGGGGTAGCCCAGCCTGACGCCGTTTTTCCGGTTGTCATGGCGGTAGCGGAGGACCTGCATGGCGTCGTCCCCGCTGAGGAGGCGGTAACCCTTGGTCTGGTGGATGTGGAGGTCCTGATAGGGGTCGTCGTAGTTCATGTCCCGGGGAACATCAAAGTACACGCCGCCGATGGCGTCCACGATCTCCCCCACGGCGTCCCACTCCACCACCACCTGGAAGTCCGGCTCAAAGCCCACCAGCTGGGCAATCTCTTTGTACAGATGCTGGATGCCCTTCTCGTCCTGGCCATAGTAATTGTATACGGCGTTGATCTTCTTGATGTCATAGGGGATGTTCACCATGGTGTCCCGGGGGATGGACATGACGGTGGCCTTCTGGTTCACCACGTCATAGCTGGCCAGCAGCATGGTGTCCGTGTTGCCGCCGCCGCCGGTGTCCCGGCCCAGAATCAAAACGGTCCAGTAGTCCTTGCTCTTGCGCTCTCCGCCGCCACCCCGGGGACGAATGCCCTCGCCGTAGTCAATGGCCTCCGGGCCGTCAGGCTGGCCGTCCCCGTCCAGGTCCTGAGTGTTCTCGGGGTCGTTTCGGGTGGGCAGCTCCGGACGGACAAACAGACTCCGAATGGCCAGCGTCGCCGCCAGAGCGATCGCCAGCACCACGACCACGATAATCAAAATGATCTGCCGGCGGTTCAGTTTCCCCTTCCGGGAAGGCTTGGGCTCCTGGGCCCCCGCCAGACGCTTTCCAACCTTGCTCATGTTATTCTCTCTGTCCTTTCAGTGCGTCTCTGGCCTCCAGGGTTTTGGGGTGAATCGAGGCTCCCCGCTTCTCCATCTCTTCGATGGTCATCTCCAGCCCCAGCAGCAGCCCGGCGTCCAGGTCCTCGTAACAGACCCGCCGCAGCTTCTCCACGCCGGGGAAGCTCCGGGTGGGCTCGATGTAGTCCGCCAGATAGATAATCTTTTCCAGCAGCGTCATGCCGCCCCGGCCGGTGGTGTGCCAGCGGATGGCGTTGGTAATCTCCTCGTCCGTGCCAAAAACCGTCTCCGCGATGCCCGCGCCGGTTTTGGCGTGCAGGAGCTTGATTTCCCGCCGTTCCATCTCGTCCAGAGGAACCTGGAAGCGCTCCGCCACCTCCAGCTGCTCCGCAAGGCTCAGCTTCTTCGTGCAGTCATGAAGCAGGGCGGCCCGCCGGGCTTTCGCCACGTCCCCTCCCCAGCGCTCCGCCAGATGGATGGCCTCCTGCTCCGTGCCCAGCACGTGGGGGATGCGCCGGTGATGCAGGCAGCTCAGGGCCACAGGCCGGAGCCGCTCCAAAGGCAGGCTCTTCAAATCCGCCGTCGTGCCGTACAGGCCCTCGCGAAGAATACAGCCATATACCGCCGGGGCCAGCAGCGTTCCCCCTTCTCCCCTCGCCAGCTGCTCCCGCAACTCTGTGGAGCTTATATCCACTACGCCGGGAATGGTCAGGGTAACGAGACGGGCCTGGGGATAGGTCCGGTACAGGTAGCTCCTCTGCACGGAAAACAGCTCCTCCATATCCATCTCCGTCCGCCCAAAGGCGGCCACTCCCGCCAGGGAGAGAATCCGCTCCGGCTCGCGCCAGGTCTGAAGCGTCAAAAACATATCCGCCCCCAGCAGCAGCCACAGCTCCTCCCCGGGATAGAGCTCCCGAAGGCGGCTCAGGGTATCGACGGTATAGCTGTTCCCCTCCCGCCGGAGCTCCAGGTCCAGCACCTCCACCCGGTCCTCCAGGCCGGTCTGTTCCATGGCCAGGCGGGTCAGCTCCAGCCGCTGGTCCGGCGAGGGACTGTCGGGAGCCAGCGATTTATGAGGCGGGCGCCCTGTGGGAATCACCAAGAGTTTATCCAGCTTCAAAAGCTCGAATACCGTCCGGGCCGCGGTAATATGTCCCAAATGGGGCGGATTAAACGCCCCCCCATATACGCCAATCTTCAAAAAACCACTCCTTTTTCCGATGGGAGTGCGGAATGAGGCGTCCGGAGATGGTTCGCTCTCCCAGAGGTCTTCCCCATTCAATCTCCCAATCTTCTGCCGTTCACTTCGAATTCTGAATGGTCTCTTTCTTCTCCCTCTGCCTTGTCAATTGGATGCGCTTTTCCTTGGGCTTCGAATGGCTCTCCCGGTAGAGAACGAATTTTGTCCCAATGACCTGGACCACCTCGCTGCGGGTAGCCTTCGCCAGTTCCTCCGCCGCCCGGCGGGCGTCGTAATCCAGGTTGTTGTCCAGCACTCTGCCCTTGATGAGCTCCCGGGCCTCCAGCGCGTCGTTGACCTGCTTTATGAGGTTATCCCCAAGGCCGTCCTTACCGATTTGCAGAATGGTCTCCATGCCGTTGGCCAGGCCTCGTAACTGGGCCCGCTGCTTGCTCGTTAAATCCATACATCTTTCCGGCGCGGTCAGCGCCGCCTTTCTTTTGGGTTCAGGGGCCGTCCCCTTCGGGGCTTCCCCAAAATTCTTTCAATCCTTCCAATGATTCCTGGGCCACCCACAACTCACAATAGCCACAGCCACAGCAAACCCAGCGGTCCGTCCTGGCGGCCTTGAATACGCCGGCTTGCAGCTTGTCATAGGCTCCGTTCACCGCGGTGGTACCGCGTATGATATCTGAGCCGCCGCACTTTGGGCAGCGCCGGGTGTTCTTCATAAGAACCCTCCTCTCAGCCGTCCAGAGTAAAGATCAGGAACTCCTCCAGGTCGCCGTCAAATTCGACGTCAAAAATATGGTCGTCCAGCGTCTGCTCCAAATAGTGCACCACGCTTGTATCCAGATCGATCTGAGGCTTTCCCAGGGCGTCCATCAGCTCGGAAACGGTAAGCGGTCCGAAGTCAAGTCCGTCGGTTTCCATCTCCTCCAAAATAAACTCCGCCAGGGCGGGCAGCCGGTCCTCATAGAGCTCCGCCAGCTTTCTCGCCGTCTCCTCCAGCTCCTCGGAAGGCTCCTCGCAGATAAATTCAATCCCATTCAGCTGAGCCAGATAGGCGGCGTCTTCCTTGCTGTACTCAAACATGACGCACCCTCCTTTTTAGACGCTTACTTTTTGAGATAGGTTCCCAGTTTTTCCACAAAGGCCGCCAAAGCCTTTCCCCGGTGGGAGATGGCGCTCTTTTCCTCCGGGCTGAGCTGCCCAAAGGTCTTCCCCTTCTCCGGCACCAGGAACACCGGGTCATAGCCAAAGCCGCCGTCTCCCAGCGGGGCAAAGGCAATGGCCCCGTCACAGCGTCCCTCCGCCTCCAGGGTGTCCCCATTGGGGAAGGCACAGGCCACGGCGCAGGTAAAATGGGCCGCCCGGGTGGTCTGGCCGCGCATGGCCTGGAGGAGAAGCATCCGCCGCCCCCGGTCATCCAGCCCCTCCCCGCCGTAGCGGGCGGAGTAGACCCCAGGGCCGCCGTTCAGCGCGTCGACGCAGAGGCCGGAATCGTCGGCGATGGCCGGAAGACCCGCCGCGGCGCAGATGGCCTTCGCCTTCAGCATGGCATTTCCCGCGAAGGTGGTTTCGGTCTCCTCCACATTCACCTCCGCCCCCGCTTCTGTGGGGCTGATTACCTCTACGCCGAGCTTCGACAAGATCGCTCTCATCTCCGCCAGCTTCCCGGGGTTCTGAGTGGCCAGCACAAATTTCTCCGCCATTAAAACGCACCTCCCAACACCTCTTTTTGTACGGCAAGCAATTCCTTGCAGCCCTTGGAGCACAATCGCACCAGCTCCTGCTGCTCCGCGGGGCTAAAGGCCCGGCCCTCGCCGGTGCCCTGAATTTCAATGAGCTCTCCCAGCTCGTTCATCACGCAGTTTAAATCCACCTGAGCCCGGCTGTCCTCGCTGTAGCGAAGGTCCAAAAGGGCCGTGTCCTCCACGATGCCGGCGGAGACACCGGTGACGCAGTGCCGGATGGGACTGGTGGCCAGCTCTCCCTCCTCCACCAGCTTCCGGCAGGCCAGCGCCAGGGCCACAAAGCCCCCGGTGACCGAGGCCGTCCGGGTCCCGCCGTCTCCCTGGAGCACATCGCAATCCACAGTAATGGTCCGCTCCCCCAGCTTTTTCATATCCACGGCGGACCGGAGGGACCGGCCCACCAGCCGCTGAATTTCGGCACTCCGGGGGGATAACTTCAGCTTGGCCACATCCCGGCGGCTCCGCTCCCGGTTGGCCCGGGGGAGCATGGAGTATTCGGCGGTGACCCACCCTTCCCCGAAGGGAACGTGAGGCGGGACCCGGTCCTCCACACTGGCGCAGCAGAGAACCATGGTATCTCCGCACTGAATGAGGCAGCTGCCCTCGGCAAATTTAATGAAATCCGTGGTGATCTTCACGGGCCGCAGCTCGTTGAATACCCGGCCATCCTCTCTGGTCATGGCGTTTCATCCTTTCTTGTTTTATTCCGGTTTCCCATCAGCAAACCAGCCAGCATGATCACCGGCCCCACTAAAATCGAAAGCAGCGGAAGGGCGCTGTTCCGATCAATGAACATACAGCCGACGAGAAACACAACCGCTCCCAGGAGCATGATTTTCAGGCTCAAAATCCCTTTATCCATAAAAATCTCCCCTGCTGTTCCACTTATATTATCGCTTGTGCGTATTCCTCCGAATCAAAGGGCCGGAGGTCATCGATCCCCTCACCCACACCGGCGAACTTCACGGGAACACCCAGCTCCTTGGCAATGGCCACGGCGATGCCGCCCTTGGCGGTGCCGTCCAGCTTCGTAAGGATAATCCCCGTTAACCCCGCCGTCTCCTTGAAGGTCTTGGCCTGAACCAGGCCGTTTTGGCCGGTGGTGGCGTCCAGCACCAGCAGGGTCTCCCGGGCCGCACCGGGGCACTCCCGGTCGATGATCTTGCTGAGCTTGCTGAGCTCCGCCATGAGGTTCGCCTTGTTGTGGAGCCGTCCCGCCGTATCACAAAGCACCACATCCACGCCCCGGGCCTTGGCGGCCTGGAGGGCGTCGAAGAGCACCGCTCCGGGGTCCGCGCCCTCGTGCTGGCGGACCAGCTCCGCCTGGGCCCGCTGGGACCAGATCTCCAGCTGATCGGCGGCGGCGGCCCGGAAGGTATCCCCCGCGCAGAGGAGGCACTTCTTCCCGCCGTAGCGGAGAAGGTTCGCCATCTTGCCGATGGAGGTGGTTTTTCCCACGCCGTTAACGCCGATGAAGAGGAAGACGCAGGGGGAGGTGGAGACGTTCACCTCGGTGGTGCCCACGTTCAGCGTCTCCACGATAATCTCCCGCAGGGCGGCCCGGACCTCCTCCTGGCTGACCAGCTTTTCCTTGCGGACCTTTTCCCGGAGCTTCTCCACGGTTTCCACAGCGATCTCCATGCCGAAATCGGATAAAATCAGGGTTTCCTCCAGTTCTTCGAAAAAGGCCTCGTCGGCCTCGGTGTACGTGGAAAATAGATTGGTGGTAATCTTTTTCAGCTTGTCAAAAAAACCCATAGATGCCTCCTGGTGGTTTTCAGCCATGAAGATGGCTGGTGCTTTGCACCCCCCATTTTCTCGTTTTCTTCCAGAAGAAAACGAGAAAACGGGCCGTGCACGGTCCAAAAGAGAAAAAGAAGTACGGGGATTACGATACGGGGGCGCGCCTGAATGACTGGCTGAAGCCAGGAATGACTTCCCCGCGGCGTAGTCAAACGGGGGCTGGTGCTTGTCGACTTGGCGTATTTCTCTTTCCGCTGTCGCTGGCCTGGTGGGTGAATCGGCCTGGATTTCGTTTTCCCCATCGGCTCTTCTGCCGATAGAATATCCCTTTGGAGCTCCCGGCGGCCTGTTCCTTCTATTTGTTGCCCCGCCGCGATTCCCGCGCCGCTACGAACAGTCCCCAAATCAACACCAGCAGGAACACAAGAAGCGGTATATAAAGCTGCGTATCCTCCAAGCCGCCCCATACACCGGATAAACCGTTGTAGTCGCAGCTATGCTGCGCTCCGCAAACCAAACAGGTCATCGTCCCCAGGAAGCCCAAAAGGGACAGCCACAAGCCAAATACAAACCGCTTCATCTTTCTCACTCCCTATACCTATTGGATATCCAATTCCTTCGCCATATCGTTCAAATTGATGGTCAAAATCTTGCTGACGCCCTTCTCCTGCATGGTCACGCCATACAGCACGTCCGCCTCCTCCATGGTTCCCCGGCGGTGGGTAATGACGATGAACTGGGTCTTCCCCGCGAGGCCCCGCATATAGCGGGCGTACCGGGTGACGTTTACGTCGTCCAGCGCCGCCTCGATCTCGTCCATGACGCAGAAGGGCGTGGGGTGGACCTTCAAAATGGAGAAGTACAGGGCGATGGCTACAAAGGCCTTCTCTCCGCCGGAGAGGAGGGAGATGGTTTTCAGCGTCTTCCCCGGCGGCTGGGCTTTGATGTCGATGCCGCAGTTCAAAATGTCCTCCGGGTCCTCCAGCTCCAGCTGGGCCTGCCCGCCGCCGAACATCTCGATAAAGGTACTCTGGAAGCTCTCGTTCAGCAGCTGGAACTGCTCGGCAAAAATCCGGGTCATCTCCCCGGTGATGCCGCCGATGATGCCCGTCAGCTCACCCTTGGCCTTCTCCACGTCGTCCCGTTGGTCTGTCAGGTAGGTATAACGGCTGTTCACCCGGTCGTACTCCTCAATGGCGCCGATGTTCGGCGTGCCCAGGGCGGAGATGTCCCGTTTCAGTTCCCCGATTCGCCGGGTGGCCTTGGGAATACTCTCCAGCTCCACCCGCTGGGCCTGGGCGGCGCTGTGGCTGAGCTCGTAGTGCTCCCAGAGGCGGTCGAGAATCTGCTTTTCCTCCATGCCCGAGGTGGCCAGCTTTTGCTCCAGCCGGGAAGCGGAGCGCTCCAGATTCAGCAGGTTCTCGTTCATCTCCTGGCCGGCCTTATTCTGGGCGGTGCGCTGGGCCTCCAGGGCCAGCTTCTCCTCATTCAGGGCCGACAAGCGCTCCTGACAGGCCTGCCAGCGCCGGTTCAGCTCCCCGGCGGTTTCCCGCCGCTGGGAAATCTCGTCCAGGGCCTTTTGAATGTCTCCCTGATAGCGCTCCAGAGTCTCTTCCCGGAGCTGGCGGTTCCCTGTCAGCTCTGTTGCCAAATGGCGGAGGTCCTCCGCCCTCTGGAGGGCAACGTCCCGCTCGGCCGTCATTGAGGCCAGGGCCTCTTTCTTCCCGGCGACCTCCTCGCTCAAGGCATTGGACTGCGCCAGCAGCTCCGACTGGTCCGAGAGGACCGCCGCAGCCTTCTCCCGGTATTGGGCGGCCAGGGCCTCCTGCTGGGCGATGGCCTGTTCCGCCGCTTCTTTTCTCTTTTGGTTCTCCGCCAGATGGCCGGTAAGGCTCTCCAGTTCCCCTGTCAAATTCTCCAGATTTTCAGTTAAGGATTTCAGCAAGCTATCATAATGGTTTTTCGCGCCCTCCAGCCGCAGGACCTCGTCCTCCGCCTGACGGCGCTGCTCCCCGGCGGTTTCAAGGTCGTAGCGGGCGGCGGCCAGCTCCCGGGCGGCGGCCGCCTCCTCCTCTTGGGCAGCGGCCAGGCGTTTTTGAAGCTCCCCGGACTGGCTGTGGAGTTTTTCCAGCTCCGCGGCCCGGCTCAGGACGCCGGCGTTCCGAGAGACGGAGCCGCCGGTCATGGAGCCCCCCCGGTTAATGACCTGCCCGTCCAGAGTGACGATGCGGAAAGCGCCCCGGTACTTTCGGGCCAGGGAGATACCGCAGTCCAGGTCCTCCACAATCACCGTCCGGCCCAGAAGGTTCTGAAAGATATTCTGATACTTGGGATCGAAGCGCACCAGCCGGGAGGCAATGCCCACGAAGCCGAATTCCCGTTCCACCCCATTGGGCCGCAGCTCCTCTCCCCGGATCGCGGTGAGGGGCAGGAAGGTGGCCCGGCCTCCGTCCCGCTGCTTCAAAAAGCCGATGGCGGCCTTGGCGTCCTCCTCCCGGTCCACCACGACGTTCTGGAGCCCCGCTCCCAGAGCGATCTCAATGGCCACCGTATAGCGCTGCTCCGTTTTCATCAGTCCCGCCACGGGACCATGGACTCCCCGCAGGCGGTTCTGGCACACCAGCTTCACCGCCTTGGAGAAACCCTCGTAGTCCTTTTCCATCTCTGTCAAAAGCCGAATACGGTTCTCCAGGGCCCCGGCGTCCATGGTCAGCTTCATACGCTTGTCCCCGGCGGCAGCGGCCTTCTTCTCCCGCTCCTCCATCCGCAGACTGTGTCCCGCGATGATATTGGCGGCGGCGGTGGCGGCGTCCTGGGCGTTCTCCAGGGCCCGGCGGTTGGACCGGGCCTCTGTCCGGGTCTCCTCCAGGCGCTCCTCCAGAGCGGCCCGATCCGCCTCCACGGCGGCCCGGCGCTCCTCCATCTGTCCGTTCTCAGCGGAAATGGCGGCGGCCTCCGCTCTGGAATCGGCAGCGGCCGCCACGGCCATGGCCTCCCGGCCCCGGAGGGACTCCGCCTCGGACTGCTGTCCCCCCGCCTGCCGGGCAGCGTCCCGGGCCCGTTCCAGCAGGGCCTCCAGGCCGGCGTTCAGCTTCTCCAGACGGGCCTCCAGCTCCTGGGCCCGCTCCCGTTCGGCGGCGGACTGGGCCGCCAGCCCACCGGCCCGGCTGTCCGACTCCACCAGCTCCGTCTCGGCCCGGCGGATGTTCTCCTGATTGTGGGCGATGCCGCTTTCCAGCACCGCGATGGCGGCGGACTGATCCTTGGCCTGGGCGTCCAGCTCCCCGGCCTCCGTCCGGACCCGCTCCGCCTCCATGTCCTTCCGCCGCATCTCCTCACCAAAGCGCTCCCCCTCGGCGTAGAGGCTGTCCAGAGCGGCCCGGGCGGCATCCCGCTCCTGCTGGGCGGCGCGGAAGTCCATTTCCAGCTTCCGGGCGCTGACCTTCAGCGCGTCCAAATTCTCCAGCCACAGGGAAATTTCCAGAATCCGGAGCTCATCCCGGAGGATGAGGTATTGCTTCGCCTTCTCCGCCTGGTCCCGGAGGGGTTCCACCTGAAGCTCCAATTCCCCGATCTTGTCGTTGATACGGACCAGGTTCTCCTCCGTCCTCTCCAGCTTCCGCTCCGCCTCCTCCTTCCGGTGGCGGAAGCGGGAGATACCGGCAGCCTCCTCGAAAATCTCCCGGCGTTCGCTGCTGCGGGTGGAGAGGATTTCGTCGATTTTGCCCTGACCGATGATGGAGTAACCCTCCCGGCCCAGACCCGTGTCCAGAAACAGTTCCGTCACATCCTTGAGCCGGACGGACTGGCGGTTGATGTAGTATTCGCTCTCCCCGCTGCGGTAATACCGGCGGGTGACGGCCACCTCCGCCTCCTCCAAGGCGGGGAAGATCCCCTCGGTGTTGTCCAGCACCAGGGTCACCTGGGCGAAGCCCACCTGGTTTCTCTGCTCCGTACCGCCGAAGATGACATCCTCCATCTTGGCGCCCCGGAGGCCCTTGGCGCTCTGTTCTCCCATGACCCAACGGATGGCGTCGGAAATGTTGCTCTTCCCTGAGCCGTTGGGTCCGACGATGGCGGTGATGTCCTCCGCGAAATTTAAAAGGGTCTTGTCCGGAAAGGACTTAAAGCCCTGAATTTCCAATGCTTTTAGGTACACACAACCACCCCTTTCTTCTCAAAGCCCCTTAAATCCCTGCACCATAATGGGTTTGAGGTCATTACATTTAACATATCTTCTCATTTCCTGGCATATTTTCTCGCTCAAGCAGCCATAAAATTTAAGCTTCCATTATGATGCCATATTCCGGCGCCCCGTGGCGCCTTGAATGAATGGCATCATGGAGGTTCCTCTTCCTGAGCTCCCGCATCTTCTTCTATACAAAGTGCTGATACTCTGGCAGCGGGATTTCCTGGTATCCAGCCTCTATCTTAGGGGCAGATACTTCATAAAGTGATATTCCCCATTCTCCTCCTGCTTGTTTGGGTTCTATAAAGAATACCAGTCTCAAAGTCACAGGCACGCCATCTCAGATCAAACGCTTCGCCAAACCACATCCCGGGCCTTAATGCAATCATTCAGGCCTTTTGGTTTCCGTTTCTCTATATTTCGCAGCTTCCGCAAATAACGCTGTCTCCGCGTTTTTCGGATATAACGGTCTCTTTTCTGGAAAAGAAAGGAAATCTGACATAGCATTTTATTTTACCACATCAGATTTCCTTTTGCAAGTTTCAAGTCACACGGATTCAGGCGGAGTGCATCTCCCGCAAGATGGACTTGAGGGTCTATTCCTGCTGTAGGCATAATAATTTTGGGTGTCTGCGATCACCCCATCGATCTGGAAATTCACATTGACGCTTGTGCTGGTCTCTCTATAACAGTGATGAAAATGCCAGTTCCATTGGAACACAAGCATACAAAAAAGAACTCCTAGTTGGGGCATAAGAAAAACGTCTGAACCATAACTGATTCAGACGTTTCCTCTTGGCAGCGGGTGAAGGATTCGAACCCTCACATACAGAGTCAGAGTCTGCTGTGCTACCTTTACACAAACCCGCTGTATTGCCGTTGAACAGCTATTATTATACTAAATCTTTCAAATTTGTCAAGGGGGTTTTCAAAATTTTTCCCGAAATTCTTCCGTCGAAAAATCCAAAGTACAGATTCCATCTCTCCAAAATTTGTGCTATACTTGCAACACCCATTCTTTCCACGAAAGGAGGCAGCCCATGCTCAAGCTGGAAGGCCTCTATCTCCCCCCCGGCGCGGGGGAAACAGAGCTGGCCGCTCAAGCCGCAAAACTGCTCCGTGTCCCTGCCCTTCGCTCTCTCCGGATTCTCCGCCGGAGCGTGGACGCCCGGGAGGACGTAACCCTGCGTTACACCCTGGCGGTTTCCGTGGAGCACGAAACCGCCGTGCTCCGGCGCTGCCGCAGCAAAAAGGTCAGCCGCTTCGAACCGGGGCCGGTTTACCGCCTCCCGGAACCGATGCCGCCGATGGAGCCGCCCCCGGTGGTGGTGGGCGCGGGACCGGCGGGCCTGTTCGCCGCGCTGATCCTGGCCAAGGCCGGTCAGCGGCCCATTCTGCTGGAACGCGGCCGCCCGGTGGAGACCCGGCGGGCCGACGTGGAGGGCTTCTGGTCCTCCGGAACCCTGAACCCGGAATCCAACGTCCAGTTCGGCGAAGGAGGGGCCGGGGCCTTCTCCGACGGGAAGCTGAACACCGGCACCCGGGATATCCGCCACCGTTTTATCCTGGAGCAGCTCGCCGCCTGCGGCGCGCCGGAGGACATTCTCATCGACGCCAAGCCCCACATCGGCACAGACTACCTCCACACCCTCCTGGGGAACCTTCGCCGGAAGCTGGCCGCCCTGGGAACGGACATCCGCTTCGAAACCCGTCTGGAGGATCTGCGGATCCATGACGGAGCCCTGACGGGAATCCAAATCTCCGGCCCGGCGGGCCAGGCGTTCCTCCCCTGCCGGAGATTAATCCTCTGCCCCGGTCACTCCGCCCGGGACACCTTTGAAATGCTGCGCCGCCGCGAGGTCCCCATGGAGGCCAAGCCCTTTGCTGTGGGCCTGCGGATCGAGCACCGCCAGGCGGACTGCGACGCCGCCCAGTACCGCCAGTACGCCGGGCACCCAGGGCTGCCCGCTTCCACTTACAAGCTCTCCTGTCACCTCTCCGGCGGCCGGGGCGTCTTCTCCTTCTGCGTCTGCCCCGGCGGGGAGGTAGTAGCCGCCGCGTCGGAGGCAAACCGCGTGGTAACCAACGGCATGAGCAAGTTCGCCCGGGACAAGGAGAACATCAACGGCGCGATTCTGGTCAACGTCACACCGGAGGATTTCGGCAGCGATTCCCTGGCCGGAGTAGCCTTCCAGCGGCAGTTGGAGGAGGCGGCCTACACTCTGGGAGGCGGCGGCTATCGGGCCCCGGCCCAGCGGGTGGAGGACTTCCTGGCCCGCCGTGCCTCGCAAGGCCCCGGGCGGGTCCGCCCCAGTTACCGTCCCGGCGTCACCTGGACGGACCTCCACGGCTGCCTCCCCCCCTTCGTCGCGGCGGCGCTGGAGGAGGCCCTGCCCATCCTGGGCCGGAAGCTCCGGGGTTATGATGCTCCGGACGCCGTGCTCACCGCCGTGGAGACCCGCAGCTCCTCCCCCGTCCGCATCCTGCGGGGGACGGACTGCCAATCCGGAATCCACGGACTGTACCCCTGCGGCGAGGGCGCGGGTTACGCGGGAGGTATTCTCTCCGCCGCCGCCGACGGCATGCGCTGCGCCGAGGCTCTGCTGAGAAGCGGCACATAACCCCCCATCTCATTGAAAACAGGAGGCCCCTATGCGAGAAATCTGCATCTATCTGGAATTCCTCACCGAAGACCATAAGCGCCAAATCCGCGAAACTGCCGGAGCCGCCGGCTTTCTCCCCCACTTCTTCCCCCTGGACCAATTCGAGGAGGCCAAAGCCTGTCTTCAGCGCTGTGAGGTTCTCTACGCCCACTCCCCGGACCTGCTGCGAACCGCCCCCGCCTCTCTCCGGTGGTACTGCTGCTCCTTCGCCGGAGTGGACCCCTATTGCGGCGATTCCGGACTCTTCGCCAATCCGGACTGCCTGCTCACCAACACCAATTGCTACGGCGTTACCATCGCGGAGCACGTGGTCATGGTGCTGCTGATGCTGCTGCGGCGGATGCCGGAGTACGAGGAGGTCGTCCGAAACCGGAGCTGGAGCAATCAGCTCCCCGTCCGCTCCATTCGCGACAATCAATTTACCCTTCTGGGCCTGGGAAACATCGGCTTCCACGTGGCGGAACGGCTCCGGGGCATGGGCGCGGCCAGGATCACCGGCCTCAGCCGGAGCGGAACCGCCCGGGAGGCGGTCTACGACGAGGTGCTGCCCATCTCGGAATTAGACGCGGTTCTGCCCCGAACCCAAAACCTCATCATGGCCCTTCCCAGTACGCCGGAGACCTATCACATTCTGAACCGGGACCGGATTGCGCTTCTGCCCTCCGGCGCCCATGTGGTCAACGTGGGACGGGGAACGGCCATCCATCAGGAGCCCCTGATCGAGGCTCTGAACACAGGCCGTCTGTCCGGAGCCGCCCTGGACGTTATGGACCCGGAGCCTCTGCCTGAGGACCATCCTCTGTGGAGTGCAAAAAACGTAATCCTTACGCCTCACGTCTCCGGAAACATGACGCTGGGCTACACCTGTGACCGCAATGTCGAGATGTTCTGCGAGGACCTTCGGAACTACGGCGCCGGGCGGCCGCTAAACAGCCTGGTGGACCGCGGCAGGGGGTATTAAAAAGGCAAACCATGCTTCCCGGACAAGCGGAACCCCCTTGAAACGGCTTTGCCGTTTCAAGGGGGTTTTGTCATCCGATGCCACTTTTAAAGAGACTTGGTCTCCCAGCGGTGCCCATGAAAGCGGGGCAGGAAGAACGCGATGCGCAGCAGCCAATCCGCGAACATGGCCATCCAGATGCCTACCACGCCGAAGCCCAAATACCGTCCCAGCAGTACGCCGAAGCCCACCCGCATGGTCCACATGGATACGGAGGAAACCGTCATGGTAAACCGGGTGTCCCCCGCCGCCCGGAGGGCCTGGGGCAGCGTGAAGGAAAGCGGCCAGATCAGCATGCCCATGAATCCGTGGAGCCAGACAATCTGGCGGGCATAGAGCTCCGCCTCCGCCGAGACATTATACAGCTGAAGGAGCAGGGGCATGGACAGATACACCAGGAAAATAGAGATGCCCATGAAGAGATAGGCCTGCTTCACCAGCTTCTTGGTGTAGAACCGGGCCCGCTCAATGTTTCCCGCTCCCACGCACTGAGAAACCACCGTCACAATTCCCAAGCCCATCGCGTTCCCCGCCACGCACTGGAACGTGGCAAAGGTGCCGCCGATGGCGTTGGCCGCCACGGAGGCGGTGCCCAGCACAGAGACGGTGGACAGCAGGAGAATCTTCCCCAGCTGGAACATGCTGCTCTCCAAACCGTTGGTGACGCCAAAGCGAAGAATGTTCTTCACAATGTAACGGTCATGCCGGAACTGGAACCGCTTCACCCGAAGCGGCATATCAGGCCGGCCCAGGAGGAGCACCATGGCCCCGGCGGCAAACATCCGGGAAACCAGAGTGGGAATGGCTACCCCCTCCACGCCCATGCGGAACCCGAAGATCAGCAGGGCGTTGCCCGCGGCGTTGATGATGTTCATCCCCAGGGAGACCCACATGGAGATCTTGGAGTTCCCCATCACCCGGAAGAGGGCCGCCCCGGCGCTGTAAACCGCCAGGAAGGGGGTGGAGGCCTCGACGATAAGATAATAGGTGTTGGCGTAAGCCGCCACGTCGGCGTCCACTTGGCCGAAGACCACGTTCAGCACAAAGCCACGGCCCAGGTAGAAGAGCGCCATAATGACCAGAGACGCCTCCGTCATGAACAGCAGCAGCTGCTCGCCGGAGTGCCCGGCCTTCTCCGTCTCCCGGCGGCCCAGGTATTGCCCGGCAATGGCCGCGCCGCCGGTGGCCAGGGCCGAAAAGGTGTTGACCAGCAGCACATTCACCGTGTCCACCAGGGACACGGCGGAGATGGCCGCCTCCCCCACCTGGGAAACCATGACGGAGTCCAGAAGGCCCACGGTGATGGCCAGAAGCTGTTCAATGACCAGGGGGATGATGAGCCTCCGGAGGTCCTGTCTTGAAAAATCAATTTGAATTTGTGTCGGTTTGGATTCCATAGTACCTCTTTTCATCTCTTGCGCCGGCGCGATCACGGGAGCGCGCCAAGGCTCTTTCACCTGCTTATGCCCAAAAGCATCCAGGGCCTTCTGAAGGCCCTGGATCTTTCCGGAAAACGGTCAGCGAAAGTCACGGGGATTCATGTGGAAGGTGTTGCGAAAGGCGCGGAGGAAGGTGGAGTATTCGGAGAAGCCCACCTGCTCCGCCGCCTTCATGACGGGCAGGCCGGAGCGGATCAGCTCCCCCGCCTGGAGGAGACGCTTTTGGCTGATGTACTGGTGAATGGTGTAGCCGGTGACCGATTTGAAGCGGTGCATCAAATAGTACCGGCTCAGGTAAAAGCGCCTTGCCAGGGCGCCCACCGTCAGATCCCCGTCCAAATTGGCGGAAATGTAGCGGAGAACTTCTTCGATCTTGGGGTCCACCCGATAGCTGTCCGTCTCCTCCTGGGCGGTGCGGTCCCGGAGAAGGTCCCGGTTCACTTGAATCAGGATCTGCTGGCAAAGCGTGTCCGCCAGCCGGGACGCGCCGAATTCCCCGGAGTGCAGGGCCTCCTCCAGCCGCTGAATGTCCCCCATGTATTGGAGGCGGCGCTCCGGGCCGGTCCGCAGCAGATGGAAGCCCCGGCGGCGGGCGGCGTCGAAGCAGGCGTCCAGCGCCTCCCCCGGGTCGCTCCGGGCGGCCAGCCAATCCTGGCCCAGCCAGATGACCACCCGCTCATAGGGCTCCGAAGGGTCGATGATGGGCCGGTGAATCAGGTTGTGCTGGACCAACAGAATGTCCCAGGGCTGCAAAAAATAGGTCACACCCTCTACCAGATAGGTGACTCTCCCTCCCAGCATCAGAATCAGCTTGTCAAACTCGTGATAGTGATAGTCCAACTTCTGGGCCCGGCTGTCCTTTAAGTGAAAGAGGCGAAAATCCTCCTTCAGGTATCCTCTCTTGTCCGCGTTTTCCCCCACGGTTTCCGCCTCCTCTCTCCTTCCGCGCTCCATCCCAGGGTCATCCGACATCCTCTTTTGAACTCCGCGGCGGCGTTTCGCCGGGGAAAACCGTCAACGCGGCCTGAACTTTACCCAAATAAAGGATCCGCACCCCATGCCAGCGAGCCCCAGGGCCGCCGGGGAAGCTCCCGGGCCCCACGCGGTCCGAACTTCCTTCACTATAACGCACTTTTTCTACCCCCGCAATTCCAATATCCAACAAACCTCCGAAAAGATTTATTTGATCTTTGGAGAAAGCGGCTAAAAACCCGGCCTCCGGAGGGAAAAAATTTGGGCACACGACTTCTTCGAAATTTGCTATAGTATCTTTAAAGAAGAATCCGAATACGATAGATAGGAGGCTGCCCATGAGTCAAGCCGATCAGCTGTTTGCCGAGAACTGCCGGGACATCCTGACCAACGGCGTCTGGGATACCGGCCAGGAGATCCGCCCACGCTGGGAGGACGGCGCGCCCGCCCACGCGGTGAAAAAATTCTGCGTCATCAATCGCTATGATCTCCAGGCGGAATTCCCCTTGCTCACCCTCCGCCGGACCTACTGGAAGACGGCTGTGAAAGAGCTGCTTTGGATCTGGCAGAAGAAGTCCAACAACATCCGGGACCTGGGGGCCCATATCTGGGACCAATGGGCGGACCCGGACGGCTCCATCGGCAAGGCTTACGGCTATCAGCTGGGCGTGAAGCACCATTACCCCGAGGGGGACATGGACCAGGTGGACCGGGTCCTCTATGACCTGAAGCACAACCCCGCCTCCCGCCGTATTCTGACCAATATCTATAATTTTCAGGATCTCCACGAGATGAGCCTCTACCCCTGCGCCTACTCCGTGACGTTCAACGTCTCCGGCAGGCAGCTCAACGCCATCCTGAATCAGCGAAGCCAGGACATGCTCACCGCCAACAACTGGAACGTGGTCCAGTACGCCGTCCTGGTCCACATGTTCGCTCAGGCCAGCGGCCTGATCCCCGGCCAGTTGGTCCACGTCATCGCAGACGCCCATATCTACGACCGGCATGTGCCCCTGATTGAGAAAATGCTGTCCCAGCCCCCAGCTCCGGCTCCCCGGTTTCTCGTGGACCCCGCTGTCACGAATTTCTATGACTTCACCCTGGAGAGTTTCCAGGTGGAAGATTATAACCCCACTCCCTTCGAGGACAAAATTCCCGTTGCTGTATGAGGTGAATGGATATGAACGCTATCGTTGTCGCGGACCAGCGCTGGGCCATCGGCCATAACGGCGGACTGCTCTTCTCCCTGCCCACGGATATGCGCCGCTTTCGCTCCTTGACCATGGACGGCACCGTCATCATGGGCCATCTGACGCTGAACTCCTTCCCGGAGGGCAAGCCCCTTTCCCGGCGGCGGAACATTGTCATCACCCGGGATATCTCCTCCCTGCCGGAAGGGGTGGAGGGCGCCACTTCCCCGGAAAAGGCCCTGACTCTGGCCGGAGGGCCGGAGACCCCGGACCTTTGGATCATCGGCGGCGGCAGTGTCTACGCCGCTCTTCTCTCCCGTTGCCACCGGGTGTACCTCACCCGGGTGGAAACGAAGGTGGAGGAGTCTGATACGTTCTTCCCCAATCTGGACAAGCTGCCCAACTGGAAGGTGGAGTCCACCGGCGAAATGATGGAGGAGAATGGCTTGAGGTTCCGGTTCCTGGAGTACGTCAACACGAAACTGGCGGGTTGAGGAACCGGAGAAGGCCTTGCGTTGTTTGAACAGCCTATGCAGGATCGAAACGCAAGAGAAACTTATTCGCGAACTGCCGATAAAAGTTTTCCGGTAAGAAAGAGCCGCATGACGCTTTTGCGTCATGCGGCTCCTCGCGTTTCCGGCTCAATCGCTTTTCGCAAATCTTCCATCTCCGCATCTTCCGGTATTTGTGGTGCGGGACACCGGCAGGGAGCGAGACAATGGCTCGATCCTTCTCTTTAATGTCGTTCCCCCAAAGGCCCTTGTTTTTCCCCGGTCTCCAGGGTATAATCAAACTCGTATATTCGGAGAGGAGGTCCCTCATGGCGGATTTGAAGACGGACGTACGCTATATCAAGGGCGTCGGCGAACAGCGGGCCAAGGCCCTTGAAAAGCTGGGCATCCTCACCCTGCGGGATCTGATCTCCTGGTTTCCCCGGCGTTACGAGGACCGCACTGAAACCCGCCGGATTTCCCAGCTGATCCCAGGGGAGACGGCCTGTGTGGCCGCCATGGTAGCTGCGCCGCCGGTGGTCTCCCACATCCGCAAGGGTCTGGATTTGGTGAAGGTCCGGGCGGTGGACGAGACCGGGGCGCTGGACGTCACCTTTTTCAATCAGGCCTGGTTGAAAAACAGTCTCCGGACCGGAGAAACCTACATCTTCTGCGGAAAGGCCGAGGGTAACGCCCCCCGCCGCCGGATGATGAACCCCGTGGTGGAGCCTGAAGGACGTCGGGAAGTCACGGGGCGCATTGTCCCCGTCTATCCCCTCACCGCCGGCGTCAGCCAGCTGGTCCTCGCCCGGTCCATCCGGCAGGGCTTGGATGCCTGCGCCGACATTCTTCCCGACGTGCTGCCGGACGAGATCCGGCGGAATCACCAGCTCTGCCGCATCGGCTACGCTTATGAGAATATCCACTTTCCCGAGAGTGCCGGGGCTTTGGACCTGGCCCGGCGGCGCCTGGCTTTTGAGGAGCTGTTCCTCTTCACGTTGGGCCTCCGCCGGCTGCGGCAGCGGCGGGAGGTGGCGGCGGTGGATCCCTTCCGCCCTGTGGACATGGAGGGCTTTTATGGAGCCCTGCCTTTTACCCTGACGGAAGCCCAGAGGCGCTGCGTGGAAGAGGCCCTGGGAGATATGGCGTCCGGCCGGCCCATGAGCCGCCTTTGCCAGGGAGATGTGGGCAGCGGCAAAACCATGGTGGCCGCCGCCTGTGTCTATTTCTGCGTGAAGAATGGCCGTCAGGCCGCCCTGATGGCCCCTACGGAAATTCTGGCCCGGCAGCATTACGAGGGACTGGCTCCTTTGATGGAGCCCCTGGGAATCCGCTGCGCCCTTCTGACGGGATCCCACACGGCAAAGGAGAAGCGGATATTGGCCGCCTCCCTGGCGGCGGGAGAGGTGGATTTCGTGGTGGGTACCCACGCCCTTATCTCCGGCGGCGTGGAGTACAACCGCCTGGGGCTGGTGGTGACGGACGAGCAGCACCGCTTTGGCGTCGCTCAGCGGGCGGCCCTGGCGGGAAAGGGAGACCACCCCCACACCCTGGTCATGTCCGCGACCCCCATTCCCCGGACCCTGGCCCTGATTCTGTACGGCGATCTGGACGTGTCCGTCATCGATCAGCTGCCCCCGGGGCGGCAGCCAGTCCAGACCTCCTTTGTGGACAGCCGGTATCACCCCCGGATTTACAAATTTCTGCGGAGGTTGGTGGAGGAGGGCCGGCAGGCCTATATTGTATGCCCCCAGGTATCCGAGAGCGAGGAGGGCGGGGATGACCGGAAGGCCGTGACAGAGTACGCGGCCAAGCTCCAGCAGGAGGTCTTCCCGGACCTCCGGGTGGCCTATGTTCACGGGAAGATGAAGCCCAGGGAGAAGGACGCGGTAATGGCGGCCTTCTCCCGGCGGGAGACGGATATCCTGGTGTCTACCACCGTCATTGAGGTGGGGGTGGACGTGCCCAACGCCGCCGTTATGGTGGTGGAAAACGCGGAGCGCTTTGGCCTGAGCCAGCTTCACCAGCTCCGGGGCCGGGTGGGCCGGGGCGCGTGGCAATCCTACTGCGTACTGGTCTCCGACAGCCGGAACGAAGAAACCCGGCGGCGGCTGAAGGTCATGACCAAAACTACCGACGGCTTCCAGATCGCCGAGGAGGATCTGCGCCTCCGGGGGCCAGGGGATTTCTTCGGCCAGCGGCAGCACGGGCTGCCCGGGCTGCGGGTGGCCGACATCGGCTGCGACACGCAGCTCCTTCGGGAAGCCCAGACGGCGGCGGACGCGCTGCTGGAGCGGGACCCGGCGCTGCGGAGCTGTCCCGCCACGGCGGAGCGGATGGAGGAGCTGTTTGCAGAGGCGGTGGATACGTTGAATTGAAGGCGGCAGCGGTCTGCGAAAGCCTCTTTTTCAAAGGTTCTCCGGCAAAGCGAACTTGGCCGCCATATGGAATCGCGTTTGAATCTATAACGAAAGCCTGCCTAATTTGAGCAAACGGTTGTCCGTCTTTCGAATCAGGCAGGCTTGTTTTCCGGAAGGTTACCGAGAGATTTTGCTGGGATATAATTTTGGAATAATCTTATCAAATAATTCCAATAGTCTTTCAGGTCAAGTTGTGCTTTTGGAAAAACCCAGCGAACTCTCCAGCGGCGCTATTGAGATCAAAGTCGTCAGCAGCTCCCAGCCGGGCACAGACCGCGAGATGGACGCCATGGACAGGTCCTTTGTATGCCCCCTTACCTGGGTGCTTTATTCCAGAGCTCCAGGTCTTCGACCTCCCCTTCCTTTTCTCGAACCGGGACCAGATTTACGCGGTGTTTGACAACCGCGGCACGCAGGTTTCTTTTTCAAAAAAGAGCAGGCATGTTGAACCGTCTGATAAAACCGTTCAACATGCCCGCTTCATTCACTGGGCTCAGCCCAGCAGATATGCGTACTGATGCAGCACCGTGAGAATGAACACCTCAATCTCGGCGGGCAGCTCGTTCTTGCTGTCCAAATTCGCTTCGAAGACCTTGCCGTCCAGGCGGACCAGCACCCGGTTCCCTCCCAGAGGCAGGAAGCCCTGGTTGTTCACGCTCTCGTCAAAGCCCTCCCGGGTCTTGAACAGGGTGAACTTATCCCGGTAGGGGGCGGAGTCATAGGGGCAGAAGATGGCGCAGTTGCCGCACTCGTTGCACATCCGGTCCACGTGGAGAATCTCATGCCGTCCGTCGGGGAGCTCAATAACCACATTGGCCCGGTTGGGGCACACGTCGGCGCAGACCTGGCACACCACGTTGCAAGTCAGGCAGCGGTCCCCCTCGCACTTGGCGGACTCACAGAGAACACCCTTCTTGGCGATGGCCTCCTCCCGGGTGGACATGGCCTTGGCGGGAATCTCAAACTTGTAGGTGTCCCCAATGACAGCGTTGGCGAACCACTGGGCGTCGGCAATGCCCTCTACCACTGTGGCGGGGCCCCGCATGGCGTCGCCGCCGGCGTAGACGCCCTCCACATTGGTCATAAAGTCCGGCAAACCCTTGGCGTCCACCTGAACGCCGTTGGCGGTGAAGAGCTCGCTTTCCACCTTCTCGCCTACAGCGGAGATGACGGTGTCGCAGTCAATCTCCACGAACTCCCCGGTGGGCTCCGGCTTCCGGCGGCCCTTCTCGTCGGGCTCGCCCAGCTTCATCTTCTCGCAGCGGAGCTTGCCGTCCTTCTGCTCCACCGGAGCCACCAGCTCCAGGAAGTTCACGCCGTCGGCAATGGCCAGCTCCAGCTCCTCCGCGTCGGCGGGCATATACTTCTTCGTCCGGCGGTACACCAGAGTGGAGGACTTGGCCCCGGCCCGGAGCGCCACCCGGGCGGCGTCCATGGCGGTGTTGCCGCCGCCGACGACGGCCACGTGGCCCAGGGACATGTCCTTACCGGCCTTCAGATCCTTCAGCCAGCCAATGACGGGCACCACGTTGCCGGGGATATCCAGCCGCCCGGCCTTCCAGGCGCCCACGGCGAAGAAGATGTGGGTATAGCCCTGGGCCTTCAGCTCGGCAACGGAGGGGGCGGGAGTGTTCAGCTTGATTTCCGCTCCCATCCTGGCAATGAGGGCCGCGTCCTTGTCGATGGCCTCGTCCGAGATACGGAAGCCGGGGATCACCTGCCGGACAATGCCGCCCAGCTGATCGGCTTTTTCGAAAAGGGTGACGGGGATGCCCGCCCGGCCCACGAAGTAGGCCGCTGCCATGCCGGTGGGGCCGCCGCCGATGACGGCCACCTTTTTGCCGCTGTTGGCGGGGGCCGGAGCCTTCACCCTGGACAGGTACTCATCGTAGCCCCGCTCCGCGGCCACCAGCTTGGTGGCCCGGATCTGGACGGAATCATCGTAATAGGTCCGGGTGCACTTAGTCTGGCAGCGGTGGGCGCAGATGGTGCCGGTGATGAAGGGCAGGGGGTTCTTCTCGCAGATGAGCCTTAGTGCGGAGGCGTACTCCCCCTTCCGGCACAGCTCGATATACTCGGGGATGTCCTGGCCGATGGGGCAGCCGCCCTTACAGGGAGCGGTGAAGCAGTCCAGCAGGGGGACCTTCTCATAGAGCTTCCGCCGGGGCAGGGGCTTCACGGCCTTGACATGGTACTTGTCGGACCGGGCCGCCAGTGCCAGGGCCTCGATGCCCGCCACGTCGACGCCGGTGAAGGGCTTGAACTCCAGGGTATCCAGCTTATCGCCGATCTGAACGAAGCGCTGGTAGCCGCCGGGTTTCAGCTCCGTGGTGGCCATGGTGATGGGCCAGATGCCCAGGGAGAACAATTTATCGATGTTCAGTGCGTCCGCGCCGCCGGCGTAGCTGATGCGCATGCGGCCGCCGAACTCCTTGGAAATCCGGGCCGCCATGGTGGTGGTCAGGGGGAAGAGGGACTTGCCCGCCATGTACATTTCCTCGCTGGGCAGTTCTCCGCCCTTCACGTCCACGGGGAAGGTATTGGAAAGCTTGAGGCCGAACTCCACGCCGGTCTTATCCGCCAGGGCCTGGAGGCGGCGGAACATGGGCACCGCATCCGCGTACTGGAGGTCCTCGTTAAAGTGATGGTCGTCAAAGGCGATGTAGTCGTAGCCCATGCCGTCCAGAATGGACCGGGCGGTCTCGTAGCCCAGGATGGTGGGGTTGCACTTGACGAAGGTGTGGAGGTGCTTTTTCTCAATCAGGTAGCTGGCGATGCGCTCGATCTCATCCGGCGGGCAGCCGTGGAGGGTGGAGAGGGTGACGCTGCCGGAGACGCGGGGGGTGATGGCGTCGATGAAGGCGGTCTCAGCGGGGAAGAACTCCTTGAGGACCCGGAGGCACTCCTGGAAAATGGGGGTTTGGGAGGCGTCCATCATGCCGTTGAGGAAGCCGTCCACCTTCTCGCCCTGGATGCCCGCCAGGTCGTAGCCCACGGACATATTGAATACAAAGGCATCGGGGTTGCCCAGGCCGTAGACCTTGGCCATGAGCTTACAGGCGCACCAGGCTTTTACATACTCCTCAAAGGCCTGCTGGACATATAGCTCTGTGGACCACTCGCAGTTGTAGCACTCGTCCTCCGCCAAAATGCAGGGCCGGTTGATGCAGGTGGCCAAATCCGCGCCGTCCATTTTTTGGACGGTTTTCAGCTCAAAGAACCGGGCACCGGCGAAATAGCTGGCGATGATATTCTGGGCCAGCTGGGTATTGGGTCCGGCGGCGGGGCCGAAGGGGGTTTCAATCTTCTCGCCGAAGATGGGCAGGGTTTTTACGCCCGCCTTGTAGGGCTTATGGACGCCGAAAACGGTGCCCTCCTTCTGGTACTCGGCGGTTACCCAGGTCATTAACTCCCGGAACGGGATGGGGGTCATCAGTTCGGACATTCTTTTTTCCTCCTTAAAAATATCTGGCTGGTTCTCCGCCGTTCCGGCGGGGGTGGGGGTTCAGCCATGAAGATGGCTGGTCCTTTTGCACCCCCCATTCTCTCTTTTGCGAAAAGAGAGAATGCGCCGTGCACGGTGGAAGAGAGAAAACGGGGGGCGGCAGGGTACGGACGGTTTGTTACGCAAGACTTCTGCCCGCGGCGCGGTGCGGGCGGGGGTTGGGCTTGCATCGAATCGGCCAGCTGCTCTTTTCGCTGCCGCTGGCCTCGCGGATGAATCGGATGGCGGTTCTGTGAGGGCGCCTTTCCGTCAGAAATGCGAGATGCGGGGGATACCTTGCGTACTTTAGTATTCGCAGTGGTTCAGGGTGCCCCAGAGCTTCTTGGAAACCTCCAGGATTTTGGCGTTGACGGCTTCTTCGTCGATTTCCGTGAGCTGGCGGTCCTTCATCAGGATTTTGCCGTTGATCATGGTCGTTTGGCACTGGCGGCCCGTCATGCCGAAGAGCATATGGCCGTCAATATTGGCGTCGCTGAACGGCGTGAAGGGCTTGTAGTCCATGACGATGACGTCCGCCGCCGCTCCGGCTTTCAGCATGCCCATCTCCGGGAAGCCCGCCCGCCGGGCCATCTTGGCGTTGTTCTTGAAGAGCATATCCGTCACCTCGCACCAGCCCACGCCGGGGAGACAGGCGTTATGCCGCTGGATGGTCAGGGCCACTTTGATGCTCTCCAGCATATCGTTGGTATAGGCGTCGGTACCCAGGCCCACCAGGATGCCCTTCTTATAGAGCTGGAGCACCGGGGAGCAGCCCACGGCGTTGCCCATGTTGCTCTCGGGGTTATTGACGCACATGGTATCCGTCTCTTTAATGAGATCCATTTCCGCGGTATTTACATGGATGCAGTGGCCCAGAATGGTCTTGGAGCCCAGGATGCCGTGGTCCTGAAGGCGCTGGACCGGGCGGCGGCCGTAATTCTGGAGGGAGTCGTAGACATCGTTCATGCCCTCGGAGACATGGATGTGATAGCCCACGCGGCCGGCGTTGGCGGCAGTCATCCGGTCGAAGGTTTGATCGGAAATGGTGAACAGGGCGTGGCCGCCGAACATGGCCTTCAGCATGTCGGAGGGATTCTTTTCGCAATAGTCGATGAAGTCCTTATTCTCCTGTACGGACTGGAGGGACTTCTCCTCCCCATCCCGGTCGCTGACCTCGTAGCAGAGGCAGGCCCGCATACCCATTTCCCGGGTAACTCCGGCGATCTCCATCAGGGAGCCGGGAATCTCACAGAAGGAGGCGTGGTGGTCAAAAATCGTGGTGACGCCCTGCTTGATGGAGTCGATGACCAGAGCCTGGGCGGAAGCCTTGGTGGCCGCCAGGTCCAGGTTACGGTCAATGTACCACCACTGGCCGTCCAGCACTTCGTAGAAGTTCGTGGGGTTATAGCCGTTGATGGAGAGGCCCCGGGCCAGGGCGGAATAGATGTGGGTATGGGCGTTAATAAGGCCGGGCATGATGACCCCTCCCCTGGCGTCCACGAACTCTGCCTGAGGGTATTTGGCCTTCAACGCGGCGGTCTCCCCCACCTCCAGGATGTTTCCGCCCTCGGTGACCACGCCGCCGTCGGGCAGGTAGCCCACGCCGCTGGGGTCCCGGGTGATGAGCTTGCCGTTTGCCAGTAAGATCATAATAAATTCCTCCTTAATCAAATCCGGTAAAAAAGAAAGGCGCCCCAAATCCACCTCGGATTTGAAACACCTATCGGCCCGCACGGAGAGACAGGTGCAGGCCCGTGCGCACGGCACTCCGTTGCAGCCATCTATCCTTGCTTTTTTGCATTTTCTTTATGATAGCGAAAAAGTCCGCAAAATACAAGCCCCCAAACGGAGAAGATTTCTGGCGCTTTTTATAAAAAATGCCGAAACCTCCTCCACAGGGCCTTTGAGGGGAACTGCCGGACACGAATTTCAACCGGGCTGCGCGCACAGCCCCTGGTCCTCGATGAACTTACAGATTTTTCCGAAGGTTTCCTCGCTGAGGTCGTGCTCCACCTTACAGGCGTCGATAGCCGCCTGCTCCGGGGAGACGCCCAGCACCTCGAACAGGCGGGTGATCGTCTTATGGCGGCCATAGACCCGGGTGGCAATCTCCAGGCCGTTGTCGGTCAGGGTAATATTCCCGTCTACAGCCATGCTGATATAGCCGCTCTCCCGCAGCTTTTTCATGGCGATGCTGACGCTGGGCTTGGAAAATCCAAGGCGGTTTACGATGTCGATGGAGCGGACCTGGCCGGATTGTTCCTGTATAATCAGAATGGATTCCAGATAATCCTCTGCGGATTCATGTATGACCATACTGCCGCGCCTCCCTTCTTGTTAAGTTAATCATGATAACAAATCTTTCCAAAAATTGCAAGAGGCTTTCGTCACAGTTCGCGATATTTTTTCAAATTTTTTCCTAAAACAAGGGAGAGAAAACGCCCAGGTCCAGAACAAGGCGGAGCCCGGAGGCTCCGCCTTACGGTTTATTGCTGAACATCTTCCAAGGAGCCGGAATGAGTCCTTCCAAGCTCCAAGAGATTCCCGCTGCCGTCCAGGTCGTTTCCACCTTAGATTTTCCCGCTCAAAACCAGCACCAGCAGCGCGAAGGTAGCCAGCAACGCGAAGGAAAACAGCAGGAAGCCCGCGTCAAAGCGGTCACTGCTCTGGGTACTTTCCCGCTCGGGAACCAGCCGGGCCTTCCGCAGGGCGGTGACCACGGGCTTGTAGAGCAACAGTGTCAGGGCCATGTTCAGCCCGCCCTTCACCAGGTTGAAGGGAAGGAACACCGTGGGCAGCATGGCGGCCACCACGGAACGCTCCATGTGCATGTAGATCGGGGTGATGAGGTAGTTCCAGAGAAGCATCACCGCCGTCAGGACGACGATTCCCACCGTCAGGCCAATCACCGCGCCTTTCCGGGTACGCATTTTCTGATAGATAAAGGCGGCGGGGCAGGCAAACGCACAGGCTGCCAGCAAATTCATGACGCAGCCGATGATGCCGGTATCGCTGATGGTGAACATCTCAATGAAAGCCACGACAATGGAAATAATGGCGGCGGAGAGGGGCCCAAAGATGAAGCCGCCGATGGCAATGACGGTGCCCTTAATCTCCATTTGCAGGAATCCCGCCACCTTGGGCAGCAGATTGCTCAAAAGCATCGCCAGGTAGGTCAGGGCGGTGAGCATGGCCAGAGAGGTGAGGGTTTTGACGTTGGTTTTCCGGCGGAGGCCGGCGGTGGAGAGGGCATTGGCGTTGTTGAAGTCGAACATAAGAAAACACTCCTTTACAAACTTGAAAACACCCTGGACGCTTTGACTTCTCCAAGGTGAACAAGCAGCAAAGAAGCGCGCAAACAACGCGCGGTCAAGCCGCACTCATCTTCTTCCATCCAGACTGTAACTGTTGGTCCCGGAGTTTCACCGGGTCAGCGGGGGCCGTGCTTGGGGAAACGGCCTCCGGTCGCGGACTGTACCGCCAGTGGGGAATTTCGCCCCGCCCTGAAGACAAAGTATTCAGTTCTGTTTCCTGGGCTTAGTATACGCCAGCGGACGGGAAATTGCAAGCCCTAATTTTCGATTTTTTTGGGAGGGGCGAATCCTGCAAATCACACCACAAAACAGGAGCGGCTTTACAGCCGCTCCTGTTTTCATTCTTGTCCCAATTCGCTTTCGTGTTCCCACCAGGAAAAAATCCGGTTCGGCTTGTATAGTTATCGGTTATACTGCTGAATTTTGTCCAAACGTGACAGATATGTTTCCACATAGCCGCATTTAGGGCAAACCGCCCCTTTCATATTTCCAAAATTGTTCTTGGGCATTACCCCTAATGTCTCCGGCCTGGTCACTTTATAACTTAGAACCATGCATTGGTTCTATGATATCCAACCCTTCTAACATTTAACATTTCTACATCGCACCGAATACATTTTCTCATAATAGTATTTTCCTTTTACCAGGATTTGTTGGCGTATACACCAGGAGCACAAAGGTAAATTGAGAGTTACTCTTTATCAATGTGGTTCTGAATTCTCTGCATAATCATCTCCAGGGCCACCAGATTGTGCCCTCCCTCCAGAACAATGATGTCCGCGTACTTCCGGGAGGGTTCCACGTACTGCTCGTGCATGGGCTTCACCGTGGTCAGATACTGGGTCACCACGGACCGAAGGGTTCTCCCCCGCTCTTCCACGTCCCGGAGAGCCCGGCGGAGGATGCGCTCGTCGGCGTCGGTCTCCACGAAAATTTTGATGTCGAACATCTCCCGCAGCCTGGGCTCATGGAGAATCAAAAAGCCCTCCACAATCAACACCTTCGTGGACGCGATCTCCACCGTCTCATCCGTTCGGTTGTGATCCACATAGGAATACACCGGGCACTGCACGGATCTCCCCTCTTTCAGCTCCTCCAGGTGGCGGATGAGCAAATCCGTTTCAAAAGCGCTGGGGTGATCGTAGTTTTGCAGGGCCCGCTCCTCATAGGTCTTGCCCTCCTGACGCTTGTAATAGCTGTCGTGGCCGATGACAGTGACTTCTCCACCGAAGTGGTCTTTCAGATGCTTTGCCAATGTGGTTTTTCCGGAGCCGCTTCCTCCGGCGATGCCGATGATAATCGCGCTCATACCGCATACCTCCCGCCAATTCGTTTGGTTCTCCCAATATCCATTATATGGCTCCGGAGCGAAATTGCAAGAAGAACCAAGAAAGTTCACAAATTTTGACGGACTCGGGCTTGACGGCGGAAGGGAAAATGGATATGATATAAACTGTGACCGTTCACGCGGCTGCCGGACGGCGGCCGGCTTTCGAATAAAAACGCGGGAGGACCATTATGGCCATGAAACGTTGCCCCGTCTGCGGGGAGAGATTTTCCGACACTTATAAGAATTGTCCCTTTTGTGAGGAAGAGGAATATTGGGAGGAAGAACAGGAGACCCGCCGACCCATTCTCCGGGAGGGCTCCCGGGGTTCCTCCCGCAGGAGTCCCTACGGCATCGTGACGCCGGTATTGATCGTGCTGATCGTGCTGATGGCGGCCTTATTGGTTTATCTTCTCTACGGTGACAAGCTCAAGCCCTCGGGCAAGGACCCCACCGGCGACAAGCCTGGTATTCAGGAGCCCCAGAAGCCCGTGGTTCCCGGCAACACTCCTGCCCAGCCCGACGACACCACAGAGCCGGACGATCATCCGGAAGGCGACGCCTCCGGGAACACAAACCCCACCACCCCGCCGGAGGGCAACGTTCCCGACGACGGCGTTATGCCGGAGGGCAACGGAAGTTCCGGCGGAAGCGGATCCAGCGGAACTTCCGGCAGCGGCAATTCCGGCGGGAGCTCCGGCGGCATGAGCTATGCCACCGCCGCCGCCCTGCCCAGCGGTCTGACCCTCAACCTCACGGACTTCACCGAGTCGGTTTCCAAGGGCACCGTCAAGCTCCGGGTCTCCGGCGGAAGCGGCACCTATACCTGGATCAGCGAGGATCCCTCCATCGCCACCGTGGCCAGCGACGGCACCGTGACGCTGGTGGCCAAGGGCACTACCCACGTCGTCGTCACCGACGGCTCCAAGCGGGGCATTTGCATCGTCCGGGTCACCGGCGGCTCCGCCCCGGCTTCCGGCGGCAGCTCCGGCAACAGCGGGACCTCTTCCGGCAGCGAAACTCCCTCCGGCAGCGGGACCTCCTCCGGCGGCGAAACTCCCTCCGGCGGTTCCCTGCGGCCGGGCAACGCCGTTGTCATCAATGGCGGCAACGGTGTCCGTGTCCGCTCCGGTCCCGGCACCGACCATGAGATCCTGGCCACCATTCCCAACGGCGGTTCCGTTCGGGTGGTGTCCAGCGCGGGGAACGACTGGTACGAGATCACCTTCACCGCCGTAGGCGGCGTCACCACCACCGGCTATATGAAGGGCGAATTCCTCTCCAACGGATAAACACCGCGTCAAATCAACCGCGCCTCCGGACGGCTGTCCGGAGGCGCGGTTCTCTTTCGGCCCTCCACCGGATTGGTTCCCCGTTTGCCATCGAATCCACCTTGTTTTTTTGAGAGAAATGTCGTATGATAAGAAAAGGTAAATCCCCGGCAGTTCCCCGCCCCTCTAAGGGCAATTATACATGTAAGGAGGCCATCCCATGGAAGAGAAGAGAATGATGAACGTCACGGTGGACGGCGAGACCTATGCCTATCCCTACGGCACCCCTTACCGCGCCATTGCGGCAGACTTTCAGGACCGTTTCCCCTTTGACATCCTGCTGGTCAACCGGGACGGAAAGCTCTGTGAGCTCCACAAGGTTCTAGACCGGGACTGCTCGCTGAAAATGGTCACCGCCCAGGACAAGCCTGGCATCCAGACCTACGAGCGCAGCGCGGTCTTCCTGTTGCTGAAAGCCTTCTACGACGTGGCGGGCCGGGAGAACGTGGAGCGCCTTTCCGTGGAATACTCCCTCAGCAGCGCCCTCTTCCTTTTGGCCCGGGGCAGCTTCACCTTGGATCAGGCCCTGCTGGACCGAGTGGAAGCCCGTATGCGGGAGCTGTCCGCCGCGGCGCTGCCCATTGAAAAGCAAGCCATCAACACCGACGACGCCATGGACCTCTTCCGCAAGGCCCGGCTGATCCACAAGGCCCAGCTCCTCAGCTTCCGCATCAACTCCCACGTCAACGTCTATTCTCTGGACGGCTTTGTGGACTATTTCTACGGCTACATGGCTCCCGACACCGGGTATATCCGCTGCTTCGGCCTGGAGCTCTTCGAGGACGGCTTCGTCCTGCGCCTGCCCACCCAGAAAGACCCCAACCACCTGGGGGACTTCCGGCCCTCCAAGAAGGTCTTCCAGGAGCTTCACGAATCCACCCTGCGTTTCGAGGCGCTGAACGCCGCCAACGTGGCGGAGCTGAACACCACCATCGCCCAGGGCAACGCAACGCCGCTGATTCTGGCCCACGAGGCCATGATGGAAAAGAAGATCGGCGACATCGCCGCGGAAATCGCCGCCCGGAAGGAGGTCCGCTTCGTCATGATCGCCGGCCCCTCTTCCTCCGGCAAGACCACCTTTTCCCACCGGCTGTCCACCCAGCTTCGCGCCTGCGGCCTGCGGCCCCACGCCATCGCCACGGACAACTATTTTGTCAACCGGGACAAGACTCCCCGGGACGAAAACGGGAACTACGACTTCGAGGGCCTGGGCGCCATGGACGTGGCCCAGTTCAACGAGGACTGCGTGCGCCTTCTCAACGGCGAGACCGTGGAAATCCCCAACTACAATTTCAAGAAAGGCCAGCGGGAGTACAACGGCAACTTCCTCCGTCTGGGGGCGGAGGACGTACTGGTCATTGAGGGCATCCACTGCCTCAACGATCAGTTCACCCACGCCCTGCCCAAGGAGAGCAAGTACAAGATTTATATCAGCTGCCTCACCACGCTGAACATCGACGACCACAACCGCATCCCCACCACCGACGCCCGGCTCCTCCGGCGCATCGAGCGGGACGCCCGGACCCGGGGCTACAGCGCCCAGGCCACCATTAAGATGTGGCCCTCCGTCCGGCGGGGGGAGGAAAACAACATCTTCCCCTTCCAGGACAGCGCGGACAAGATTTTCAACTCCGCTTTGATTTACGAGACAGCCCTGCTGAAGCCCTATGTTCAGCCCCTGCTCTTCGGCGTCCCCCGGGACAGCGAGGAATATATCGAGGCCAAGCGGCTACTGAAATTCCTGAACTACTTCCTGCCCATCCCGGCGGACAACATCCCCAAAACCTCCCTCATGAGAGAATTCATCGGCGGAGGCTGCTACCACGTCTGAGTCCTTCCCCTCCGATGGAGCCCTTCCAACAAAAAATCGGTTTTCGAAACGGCGCGGCCTGTGCTCCGCGCCGTTTCTCCTGCCCTCAGCCTCCGGGGAGACTTTTGGAAATATGACTGGAATTTACAGCCCGTCCGTGGTATACTGTGTTCTACGTGAGAAAATCCTTCCAAGTTAGGAGTGTGAATCCCTTGACCCTGCTTTCCTCCGTTCTTCTGGGCGTCATCCAGGGGGTGACCGAGTTTCTGCCGGTATCCAGCTCCGGCCATCTGGCCATTGCCGAGCATCTGCTGAACATCTCCGGCGCGTCGTCGTGTCCGCCCTTCTTCGATGTGCTTCTCCACCTGGGCACGTTGCTCGCCGTCTTCGCCGCCTATTGGGAGGACATCCGCGATATGATTCTGGAGTTCTTCTGCGGCGTGAGCGATCTGGTCCACCGCTCCACCCCCAGCCGGGTCCCCCCGGCCCGGAGGATGATCCTGCTGATCATCGTGGGCACCCTGCCCCTCTTTGCCGTGCTTCCGGTAAAGGACGCCATCGAGGCCTTGGGGGACAATATGTACTTCGTGGCTATCGCCCTGCTTGCCACAGGCTGCCTCCTCTTCGCCAGCGACCATGTCTGCCAGGGACGGAAGACGGAGCGCTCCGCCACCCTGCTGGACGTCCTGCTGGTGGGCGTGGGTCAGGCGCTGGCCACCTGCCCCGGCATCTCCCGCTCCGGCACCACCATCACCGCGGGGTGCTTCGTGGGCTTTGACCGGAAGTTCGCCGTGCGGTACTCCTTCCTTATGTCCATCCCCGCCATTCTGGGGGCCAATATTCTGAGCCTCAAGGACGCCCTGGAGGAGAGCATTCTCTGGGCGGAGGTCCCTATTTACCTGGTGGGCGTAGCGGTTTCCGCCCTGGTGGGCTACCTCTGCATCCGCCTGATTAAGCTGGTGGCGGACAAGGGGAGGTTTGGCTTCTTCGCCTATTACTGCTGGCTGGCCGGCATCGTCACCCTGGCCCTGATCCTCACGCAAAAGTAACAAATTTTCGATTCTCGGAGGTACATAACCGTGGCTTCCACATCACAGAGGAAACCCGCCGCCAAAAGGTCCGGCGGCAAATCCACGAAAAAGCCCCCCCAGAAGCAGCCCATCCGACGGGAGGTCACCGGCGGCGTGCTTCTGGGGCTGGCCCTGTGCGTCTTCGTGGGTTACTTCGGCGTCAACGCCCTGTTTTTGGACTTCTTCTCGGGGCTCCTGAAGGGCCTGTTCGGCTATGGCTACTGGCTGGCGGGTCCCGCCCTGGTACTGGCGGGGCTCATCCTGATCTTTCACCGGGGCCGTCCCGTCCAGCTGCGGACCTCCTGCGCCCTGCTGCTGCCACCGCTGTTTGGCTGCCTGACCCATCTGGTGTTCTGCAAGAAGGTCTACGAGCCCTCCTTCTTCCAAATGCTGGGTGCCATCTGGGCCGACGGCGTAGCCTTGCAGTCTGGCGGAGCCGTCTCCGGTGTGCTGGCCAACGGTTCCGCCGCCGTGTTCTCCCCCCTGGCGTCGGTGATTTTGTTCACGGTGCTGTTTGTCGCCTTGCTGTTTGTGTCCCTGCGGCTGACCCTGGCCGCCTTTACCGACTGGCGGCGGGCCCTGCCCCAGTACGAGGAACCGCCGGAGCCCGCCATCCGGGTAACCCCTGTGGACCCGCCCAAGCGCCGGGCTTCCACCGGACCCAAGCCTCAGATTGACATTCCCCTGGACGGCGAGGAACGGCCCGCCAAGCCCGAGAAGTCCGGGAAGTTCACCAGCTTTTTCCGCCATAAGGCCGACACCCAGCCCACACCGGACCAGCTTCTCCAGGCCGCCGCTTCCGAACCGAAGCCCGTTCCCGCGCCGGAGCCGGAGCGGCCCCGGGCGGCGATCCCCGTGCCGCCTCCCGCTCCTGTGCCGGAGCCCATTCCCGCTTCCCCGGTGACGCCGTCGGCGCCTGAGCCGCCGGAACCCGCGCCGGCGGCACCCCCTCCCCCGGAACCCGCCCCCCCTCAGCCGGAGAAGCCTCTGCCTACGGCGGAGACCTTCACCCGCAGCGGCAAGGCCGAGACCGCCAAGGAGGTGGCGGCCCAGACCGCCGCCGTGGCCGCGGAGATCGAGGAAAAGCTGGCCTCCGAGGACGGCGCTTACCTGTATCCCCCAGTCGACCTGCTACAAATGAATCAGGGCGAAAACCACGTGGAAGCTGGAGCGGAGCTGCGGAACAACTCCCGCCGCCTGGCGGAGACTCTTACCAGCTTCGGCGTGGACGCCGCCCCCGGGGACGTGATTCACGGCCCCTCCGTCACCCGCTACGAGTTCATTCTGGAGCAGGGGGTCAAGCTCTCCAAGATCACAAATCTGGCGGACGACATCGCCCTGGCCCTGGGAGCCACCGGCGTGCGCATCGCCCCCATTCCCGACAAGATTTCCGTGGTGGGCATCGAGGTCCCTAACAAGCAGGTCACCCCGGTGCTGATCCGGGACGTCATCGAGTCCCGGGATTTCGCCGGGCACAAGTCCCAGGTGGCCTTCGCCCTGGGCCGGGACATCGGCGGACGAAACGTCATCGGGGACATCGGCACCCTGCCCCACGTCCTCATCGCAGGCACCACCGGCTCCGGCAAGTCCGTTTGTACCAACTCCCTGATTATCAGCCTCCTCTACAAATCCACGCCGGAGGACGTGCGCTTCATCATGGTGGACCCCAAAATGGTGGAGCTGGCCCCTTACAACGGTATTCCCCATCTGCTGATCCCCGTGGTGACGGACCCGAAGAAGGCCGCCGGAGCCCTCCAGTGGGCGGTGTTCGAGATGATGAAGCGGTACAAAACCTTCTCTGAGCACGGTGTGAAGAAGCTGGAGGAGTTCAACCGGCTGGCCAAGTCGAAAGAGGACCTGGAGCCCCTGCCCAGTGTGGTGGTGGTCATTGACGAGCTGGCGGACTTGATGCTGGTGGCCGCCAAGGAGGTGGAGGAATCCATCTGCCGGGTGGCCCAGATGGGCCGTGCCGCCGGGATGCACCTGGTCATCGCCACCCAGCGGCCCTCCGCCGACGTCATCACCGGCCTCATGAAGGCCAACATCCCCAGCCGCATTGCCTTCGCCGTGGCCTCCTCCATGGAGTCCCGGATCATCCTGGACAACGGCGGCGCGGAAAAGCTGGTGGGCCGGGGGGACATGCTCTACGCTCCCCTGGGGGCCGGAAAGCCCACCCGGGTCCAGGGCTGCTTCATCACCCCGGAGGAGATCGACCGGGTGGTGTCCTTCGTCAAGCAGACCGGAGAGGCCCAGTACGACGACGATGTCATCGCCAAGATCGAGGAATCCGTCCAGGAGAAGGGCGGCAAGGGCAGCGGAAAATCCTCCGCCGAGCCGGAGGAACAGGAAAGCGACGAGCTCCTCCCTGCCGCCGTGGAGGTCATTCTGGAGACGGGACAGGCCTCCACATCCATGCTCCAACGCCGCTTGAAGCTGGGGTACTCCCGGGCCGCCCGGCTGGTGGACCAGCTGGAGGAGCGGGGCTACGTAGGCCCCTTCGAGGGTTCCAAGCCCCGGCAGCTGCTGATCACAAAGGAGAAGTGGCAAGAGCTCAAAATGGGGGGAAGCGGCGAGGCCGCCGGAGCCTCTGCGGAACCCTCCGAAGAGGAGTTTTAAGATTCACAAACTGGAAAACCGGAACACGGTATCCAAGGCGGGCCTTTCCGCCAGGGCACAAAACGTGCTGCGCGCCGACTGGGACGGCTGCCGCATGTCCGCTTTACGGCCCTTAAAACCACGAGTGGGACCCATGACGGGTCCCACTCGTTTTTTCAAGGCCATCGGGAACCTCCCTGTGGTCAGTTCCCCAAATATTTCCGCAACGTAGCCCGCACGGCGCCTGGGCCCGCCAGCAGCTCGCCCAGCATACCCTCGATCTTATGGGCCAGTCCCATCTCCACCAAATCGGAGCCGAAAATCACAGGGTTCCGGAGAATCCCCTCCAGCTTGCCCTTGGCACTCTCTGGCTGACCCAGGGCAATACCGGCCAGCTTCTCCTGGAGCTCCGCCAGCATGGGATCGCCGCTGCACGGGAAGGGCTTCCCCTCGTCGTCCACCGCCAGCAGATAGCGCAGCCACCCGGCAATCACCAGGGGAATATAGGTCAGCGTCTTCGGGTCCAGGCCCGGCCGCTCCGCGTAGGACTTGATGGTCTCGCCAAAGCGGATCGAGATCTTCTGGCTGGTGTCCATGGCGATGCGCTGGGGCGTATCCGGCATGAAGGGATTTGGAAAACGCTGGTCAATGACCTCATGGATGAAATCCAGGGGTTTGATGATCCCCGGGTCTGTCACCACAGGCATGCCCTCTTCGTAGCCCACCTTCTCAATCAGCGCCTTGAGCTCCGGATCCCGCATCTCGGCGGCGATGGAGTCGTAGCCCAGGAGGCAGCCGTAAATGGCCAGGGCGGTGTGCAGAGGATTCAAGCAGGTCGTCACCTTCATCCGCTCCACCTTGTTTACGGTGTCCCGGTCCGTCATATAGACCCCCGCCTTCTCCAGCGGCGGGCGGCCGTTGGGGAAGCGGTCCTCAATCACCAGATACTGAGGCTTTTCCGCGTTGACAAAGGCAGCGGTGTAGCCGTTCTTTCCGGTGATCTTGACCTTCATATCCTCAAATCCGGCTTCCTCCAGGGCCTTTTCCACGGCAGGGGCAGGCCGGGGAGTGATCTTGTCGATCATGGTCCAGGGGAAGGAGACGTTGCTCTCGTCCTCCAGCCAGGCCGTGAAGTCCTTGGAGACAAAGCCTTTGTCCAGCCACTTCTCCGCCATGGTCACCACGCCGCGCCGGACCTTTTCTCCATTGCGGGAGCAGTTGTCCGTGCTGACTACGGCCATGGGGTATTTCCCAGCCCGGAAGCGCTCCAGCAGCAAGGCCGTCACCTTACCCATGGCGGAGACGCATTTCTCCGGGCCGGCAGCAAAGTCCTTCTCCGCCAAGGGCGTGAAGCTCCCGTCCAGGCCGGTGAGGGCATAGCCCTTCTCCGTAATGGTGAAGGTGATGAGCTGGAGGGAGGGATTGCGGAAGATGGCTTTCAGCTTCTCCCAGTCCTGGGGAAACGAGGGATCCGCCCGGAGGGCCCCGGCCACGGAGCCTACTACGGTCTTCTCCATGTTCCCGTCGGGCATCAGGGTGACCAGAAGGCTCAGGTTGTCATAAGGGCCATACGTGTTGTCCACGATCTCATAGTCAAAGGTCTCGGCGGTATAGAGGCCGCCCTTTACCAGCCCCTGCTCAATGAGGGACTGCTGGAGCAGGGCGTGAAACGCCCGGAAGAGGCTGCCGGAGCCAAAATGGACCCAGGTTGGACGGGCCTCCGTCTCCGCGGCCATGTCCTTCCAGTCAAACCCCGGCAGGGTGACCCCGGCCTTTTCCCAGGCCTCCCGGTTTTGAATACTCTCATAGTTCAGCTTCATAAGCTTCGTCTCCTTGATTCAATCGTTGTCCCGAAATCAGCGCTTGATGTCGTAATTCATGTGCATCAGGCTGCGGATGGACTCCACATCGTCGGTGATGTTGCCATCGCCGTGGATGGTGTGTTTGATGGCGCTGGCGGCCACAGCAAAGTTGACCATGTCCAGCGGGGAATCGCCCTGGATCATGGCATAGATCAGCCCGGCGGCAAAGGCGTCCCCTCCCCCCACCCGGTCCAGAATGTGGAAGGTGAAATATTTACTCTCATAGGTCTGGCCCTGGTACCACATATAGGCCATCAGACTGTTTTCACTGCCACTGTGGGCGAAGCGCACATGCCGGGCGATGCACCGAAGATTGGGATAGCGCTCTACAAAGCGCCGGAAGATTTCGTCCTGCTGCTTGTAGCTGGGCTGGAGAGGCACACCGTCCTTCCAGTCTCCCTTGCGGTGGTCCCCCTCGTCCCGCCAGAGGTGGTAGGGCTCAATGCCCAGCAGCACATCCACATAGGGCAGGCACCGGGTGCAGTAGTCCCGCGCCTCCTCCCAGGTCCAGAGCTTGCTGCGGAAGTTCCCGTCAAAGCTGACGGTCAGCCCCTTCTCCCGGGCCTTTTTCAAGCAGTCCAAAAGAAACCGGCCACAGCTGGGGGACAACGCCGGCGTAACACCGCTGAGGTGAAGCCAGTGGAACCCCTCCAGCAGGGCGTCCAGGTCGACCTTGGAAAAATCGTACTCCGTGATCGCGCTGTGCCGCCGGTCGTAAGTGACCTTGCTGGGCCGGATGCCGTAGCCGGTCTCCAGGTAATAGGTTCCCAGCCGGTGGGTGGGGGTCTCCTCCCGGGTGGAGAAGATCACTGGGGCGCAGTGGACATCGTTGGCCCGGAGCATCCGCACGGCGCTCTTGCCTAAGCTGTTGTTGGGAACAACGCTGAAAAAAGTGCTGTCGATCCCCAGATTGGCCAGGGCCAGGGCAATGTTCGCCTCGCTGCCGCCATAGCTGGCCTCAAAGCTGTTGGCCACGCGTATTTTGCCGTAGTCCGGCGGGGTCAGGCGCAGCATGATCTCCCCGATGGTGATGAACCTCACTCCGCCCGGTACCCCCGCGGCAGAGGTCAGCCGGTACTCAGCCACGCCGGGCCTCCTCCACGATGTCCCTGGACTTTTTGCAAAGTGCGGTGATCTCGTCCCACTTTCCGCCCTCAATGAGGTCGGCGGTAACCATGTAGGACCCGCCGCAGGCGGCGACAATGGGAGAGCGGAGGTATTCTCCCAGGTTTTTCAGGGAGATGCCTCCAGTGGGCATGACCTTGAACTGGGGGAAGGGCGCGCTCATGGCCTTGATCTTCGCCAACCCCCCAGACTGCTCCGCCGGAAAGAATTTCAGCACCTCCAGGCCAAATTTCAGGGCCGCGTGATAATCTGTGGGGGTGGTGCAGCCGGGATAGATCGGGATATTTTTCTCCTGGGCATAGGCCACCAGCTCCGGGTCGAAGCCGGGGGTGACCACGAACTGGCCTCCCGCGGCCAGCACCGCGTCGATCTGGCTTGTCTCCGTAACCGTTCCCGCTCCGACGATCATCTCCGGGACGGCCTCCCGCATGAGCCGGATGGCCTGGTCCGCCCCGGCGGCCCGGAAGGTGACCTCCGCCACCGGCACTCCGCCGGCGCACAGGGCTTTGGCCAGCGGCGCCGCGTCCCGCTCCGGATCGCTCAGCTTGATGACCGGCACCACGCCGATCTTGGATATCGCTTCGTTCATGGCGTTCATTAGGATGGTTCCTTTCTGTTCAAAACTGCAAGCCTGTCTCCAGGCCCGGACGTTCTCCCGCCGGGCCCGGAAGGCAGGTTGTTCCCTGCCGGGCTCAAAGGCCGAAGCGGAAAAATTGATTGGTATTGTGGAAGCAGATGTCGGCCGTCAGGCGGCGCAGCCTCTCCTCGTCCCGGGGATACTGGCCGCTCTCCACCCACTCGCCCAAAAGCTCGCAGAGAATCCGGCGGAAATACTCATGCCGGGTGTAGCTGAGGAAGGAGCGGGAATCCGTCAACATTCCCACGAACCGGCCCAGCACGCCGTTGCTGGCCAGGTCGGTCAGATGGGCCCGCATACCGGGGCGGCTGTCGTTGAACCACCAAGCGCTGCCGTGCTGGAGCCGGCCGGGGACCCCTTCCCCCTGGAAGCAGGCGAGAATGGAGTCGATGGCGATGTTGTCCGAGGGGTTGAGGGAATATACGACCATTTTCGGGAGTCCCCCGTTTTCCAAAAAGGCGTTGAGGAGAGCCCCCAGATTCTCCGCGCCGCTCCGGCTGTTCACGGCGTCGTGTCCGTGGTCCGGGCCCATCCGGGCCACGGCGGGCCGGTTCACATTCCGGAGGCAGCCAAAGTGAATCTGCATCACCCAGTTCCGCTTGGCGTACTCCCGGGCGCAGGAAACCGTCAGGAAGGTCTTATAGGCGTCCGCCTCCGCCGGGGAGGGCGTCTGGCCCGCCAGGGCCTTTCGAAAGGCGATATTCGCGGTCTCCGGGTCCGCCGGGGCGTACATGCAGCTGTCCAAGCCGTGATCGGCACAGAGACAGCCCCGTTTGTCAAAATAATCCACCCGCTCCGCCAGAGCCACGGCCACGCCGGCGGCGGAGGTCAGCTCCCGGCCCACCGTCTCGCCCAAGCGGCGGATATAGCTGTCAAAGCCGGGCTTATCGATGTGAACGGCCCGGTCGGGGCGAAAGGCCGGCAGCACCCGAACCGTCATGGTCCCGTCGGCGGCGATGGCCTCGTGCCAGCGGAGGTCGTCCGCCGGGTCGTCGGTGGTACAGATGGCCTTCACGTCAAACTGGCGCATCAGCTGCCGGGCCGTGCGGCCTTTCAGCTTCTCGTTGGCCTCGTCGTAGATTCTCCGGGCGCTGTCCGGCGTCAAGGGCTCGGTGATCCCAAAGCCCCGCTGGAGCTCCAGATGGCTCCAGTGGTAAATCGGATTCCCGATGAGCTGAGGCATCGTCCAGGCGAAGGCCTCGAACTTCTCCCAGTCGGAGGCGCCGCCGGTAATCTTTTCCTCCGGCACCCCGGCGGCCCGCATGAGCCGCCATTTGTAGTGGTCTCCCCCCAGCCAGACCTGGGTGACGCTGTCGAAGCAGCGGTCCTCCGCGATCTCCCGGGGATCGATGTGGCAGTGGTAATCGATGATGGGGAGCCCCTCCGCCGTGCCGTGGTAGAGGTCTCTGGCCGTCCCCGTGGAGAGCAGGAAGTCCTGGTCCATGAACCCTGTCATCGGTCAGACCACCTCGATCTCGCCGCCATTGGCCTCAATGAGGCCGTTGAGGTAGGCGCTGCCCAGGGCCCGGTCATAGAGGCCGTAGCCGGGCTTGCCGGTCTCGCCCCAGATCATGCGCCCGTGGTCCGGGCGGAACCAGCCGGTGAACCCGGTGTCCGTCAGGGCCTTGATGATGGCGTTCATATCCAGAGAGCCGTTTTGTGTCAGGTGCCCACACTCCTCGAAGGAGGTGTCCGGCAGGATTTTCACATTCCGCAGATGCATGAAGCCGATGCGGCCCATGGCGGAGTATTTTCGAACCAGGGCGGGAATGTCGTTCTCCGGAGAGCAGCCCAGAGAGCCGGTGCACAGGCACAGGCTGTTGCTGGGGCTGTCAACAATGGAGAGATAGCGGTCCAGGTTTTTCTCGCAGGTGATGACCCGGGGCAGGCCGAAGATGGGATACGGGGGATCGTCCGGATGGAGCGCCATCACCACGCCGCACTCCTCCGCCACGGGGATAACCCGTTTGAGGAAATACTCGATGTTGCTCCACAGGCCCTCTTCCCCCAGCTCGCCGTAGGCCCGGATCAAATCCCGGACCTGATCCTGGGTATAGCTGGAGTCCCAGCCGGGAAGGTGAATGTCGTCCTTCAGGGGATCCAGGCCCTTCATCTGCTCCCAGTACATGACCAAGCTGGTGGAGCCGTCCTCGGCAGCCTTGTCCAGCTGGGTCCGGGTCCAGTCGAAGACGGGCATGAAGTTGTACGTGACGCACTTGACACCATACTTGGCACAGCGGCGGATGGACTCGCAGTAGTTTTCAATGTGCCGCTCCCGCTCCGGACGGCCCAGCTTGATCTCCTCGGTGACGGGAATGGATTCCACCACATCGAAGACCAAGCCCTTTTCGGCGCAGAGGTCCGCCAGGCGCTTGATGCTCTCCTCCGGCCAAACCTCTCCGGGCTTCACGTCGTAGACGGCGGAAACAATGGAACGCATACCGGGAATCTGCCGGATGGCGTCCAGGGTGACGGGATCGCTCTCCCCATACCAGCGGAAGGAACTTTTCATAACAATGTTCTCCTTTCTATCATCGCCAGGGGTTCAAACGCCCTGGCGGGCTGCAACAAAAATTTGTCCGCCTGCGCGCAGGTCCAATTCCGGAACAGAAAACCGGGAATTCGGCCTGCCTCTCACACAAGCCCCGCCAATCCGGGGAGCCCCATGCTGAGGGCGGGAATATAGGTGACCAGCATCAGTCCTACCAGAATGGCGGCGTAATACCAGAGCATATAGGGAATGGTCCTGGCCAGGGTGGTGCGCCCCACCTTGATGGACACGAAGAGGGTATTTCCCACCGGAGGCGTGATGTTGCCGATGCAGAGGTTGTATACCAGGATCAGGCCGAAGTGGACCGGGTGCAAACCAAAGGTCTTAACGATGGGCAGGAACAAGGGCGTGAAGATCAAGATGGCGGGGGTCACGTCCATGAATGTACCGGCCACCAGGAGGATGAGGTTCATAATAAGGAGAATCAGAAACTTGTTCTCCGTCAGACCCAGCAGGGCGGCGGAAACCGCCTGGGGAATCTGATTGAAGGACATCACCCAGCCCAGGATGTTGGACACACCGATGAGAAAGACCACCATACCGCTCATTTTAGCACTGTCCACCACAATATTCCAGAAGGATTTCCAGGTCATACTGCGGTAGCACACGCCCAGGATCAGCGCGTAAACTACGGCGATGGCGGAGCCCTCGGTGGCGGTGAAGACGCCGCCCACAATGCCGCCGATGACCACGACAATGAGGGAGAGGGCGGGAATGGCTCTCAAGGTGGCCCGGCCCAGGTTCCCCCAGTCATACTTGCCGGGGATACCCTGGTAGCCCTTGCGCTTCGCCAGGAGCACCCCTACGAAGATGCAGCAGACGGTCCACAAAAGCCCCGGCACGTAGCCTCCCAAAAACAGCGCCGCCACGGAGGTGCCTCCGGAGGCCAGAGAGTAGGTAATCAGGGCGTTGGAGGGGGGAATCAAAAGGCCGGAGGGGGCAGAGGCCCCGTTGGTGGCCGCGCAGAGGGCTGGATCGTAGCCCTGCCGCTCCTCCCCTTCCCGGACCATGCTGCCCACGGCCGCCGCCGCCGCGGAGGCGGAGCCGGAGATGGCCCCAAAGAGGGCGTTGGCCCCGGCGTTGGTCACCAGCAGGGCGCCGGGGAGCTTTCCAAGCAGCGCCATGACGAAGTCCACCAGCCGCCTGGCGATGCCGCCCTGGTTCATCAGGTTTCCCGCCAGGATGAAGAAGGGAATGGCCGTGAGGCTGAAGCTGCTCATGCCCACGAAGGTACGCTGGGCCGCCGTCACCACGGACACATCCAGGGACATGGTGGGCAGGATGGCCGTCAGGGCCGCGATGCCGATGGAATAGGCAATCGGCACCCCCAGGGCCAGAAGCAGAAGCAAAATTGCCAGAATGAGAAACAGTGAGGAAATCGCCATTTACGCCGCCTCCTTTTCCGAATCGTTGCCTTTGAGAATTTCCAGGATGTTCAGCAGAATAAAAAGCATGTTCAAGACGCCGCACAGGGGCAGCACCACGTAGAAAATTCCAATGGGCACCCCCAGGGACGAGGTCATCTGGCCCATGGCCAGCTGGGCAATCTGAACGCCGCCGAAGGTCAGGATTATCAGCGAGAACAAAAAGGCGATGATCTCTCCCAGGCATTGCAGCAGCTTCCGTCCCCCCGGACCGGCCAGGTCCACCAGAATGGGGATGTTCATGTGACCCCGCTCCGACGTCACCAGGGACGCGCCCAAAAGGCTCATCCATGCGAACATATAGGAGACCAGCTCCTCCGACCAGGAGGAGGGGCTGCTCAAAATATAGCGGGTAAACACCTGCCAGCAGGTCAGGGCAACCATAACCAAAAAGCTGGTCCCCGCCAGGAGGTTCAGCAGCCGGGTCAAAAGGGCTCGAACGTTCTTCATACGTCTTCTCTCCTTTCTCATTCCGCGCAGGCGGCATTCCAGGCCTGGATGCCCTCATAGATGGGCGCCAGGTCCGGGTAATCCTCCAGGAGGTCCCGGTGCATCGGCGTGCAGATGTCCTGGAAGGGCTGGACCTCGGGGTAGAGGAAGGTCACCCCCTGCTGGTTGGCGGCCCGGTCCTTGGCGGCCTCCACGGCCTTGCCCCACTCCTGGCGCTCCACCGTGTTCACCATCCGGAAGCCCTCCTCAAAGACCGCACGCTCCTCCGGGGAGAGGCTGTCCAGAAAGCCGCAGTTTCCGATGAGAATGTCGGGAATCATTTGGTGCATGTCGTATGAATAGAACTTGCAGACATCGCCGTGGCCGTTGGAGGTCAGGGCCAGCTCGTTGTTCTCCGCGCCGTCAATCACCTTCGATTGCAGCGCGGTGTACACCTCGCCAAAGCCCATGGGGGTGGCGGAGCCCCCCAGGAGACTCATCATCGCCACGTTGGTGGGGGACTGTTGAACCCGGATTTTCAGACCCTTCAGGTCCGCCGGGGACTCAATGGGGGTGTTCACGGTGTAAAAATTCCGGGTGCCCGCGTCAATCCACGTCACCGCCTGGAATCCCGCCTGCCGGGTGGACTCGAAGATGGGCCCGGTGATCTCCGGGTCGTCCATAGCCTGGTGATAGGCCTCGCTGGAGACGAAGAGATAGGGCAGGTTGAAGAGGGTATAGTCCTTGGAGAAGGTCTCCAGAATGGAGTTGCTGGCCACGCAGAAGTCAATGGCCCCCGTCTGGGTTAGCTGGACCATATCCGTCTGGGAGCCCAGGAGCTCGCTGGGGTAGACCTCCACCTCGTAGCGGTCCCCCAGCTCGCCCTCGATATACTCCTCAAAGGCCAGAAGCGCTACATTCGTCGGGTGGTCGGTGGCTTGGTTGTGTCCAATGCGGACGATCCGTTTCTCCCCGCTGGAACATCCGGACAGCGAGGCAGCCAGAAAAAGCATGCATAGCAGGGCGGCGGCGGTCTTCGGAAACATTCTCATGCAACTTATGTCCTCCTTTGTCTTTTTTGAAAGCGTATGGTCTTAAAACGCTTTTTGAGAGATTTGGCTTCAAGAGAAATCCTTGCTTATGGAACGCAGTTTGAAAACAACCGGCCGGCCCGTTTGTTTTCTATACTGGTATTGTAGCAAACACGGCACTTTTCCACATGGTATTTTCAGCTTGAAATCTGGTGAAAATTGCTGTATACTAGAATAAAATAAAAAACTCGGGGTGATTTTTGTCAGATATGAACAAAGACATTTGGACGGACCGTCAGGTCATGCTGGGAAAATCCGCCTTTGAGTTCTACCACTATCTGGACAGCGTTCCCCCGAAGGTGGAATTCCACCAGCACCCCTTTTACGAGCTCTTCTTCTTTCTGGACGGCAACGTGAACTACACCATCGAGGGCAAGACGTACAAGCTCCGCCCCGGGGATATTCTGCTGACCAACAGCTTGGATATTCACCGGCCGGAGATTTTCCCCGGAAAACCCTATGAGCGGATCATCGTGTGGCTGGAAGACCGCTTTTTCGAGCAGCTTCTGGCCGGAGGGGACGATCTGGCCTCCTGCTTTGCCGATGCCGCCCGGAAAGACTACCGCCGCATCCGTCCCAGTCACGGTGGCCTCATCCGTATGCGGACTCTTTGCCATCAGATCTCCATGGCCCAAAACAGCCAGGCTCTGGGGAGCTATACCCTGGTGTGCGCGTATCTGTTTGAGTTTCTGGTGGAGGTCTGCCGCTGCTATTTCGAAACCTCGGAGCTTCCCCGGGAGGACGTGACCGAGAGCCAGAAAATCAACCTTATCTTGGACTATATCAATCAAAATATCGCTCTGAATCTGTCTTTAGACGACATCGCCCGGGAATTTTACATCAGCAAATTTTACCTGAGCAAGCAGTTCAAGCGCTATACTGGCATGAGCATCTATCAATACATCATCAAAAAGCGGGTTGCCATCTCCCGGGACCTGCTCCGCAGCGGGGCCTCCGTCACCACTGCCTGCATGGAGTGCGGTTTCAACGACTACTCCAACTATCTCAAAGCCTTCAAACGGGAGTTTAACTGCAACCCCAGTGAGTTTGCCGCCCACCGGCATGATTCCCTCTCGTATTGCCCGCAGAGCTGAGCCCTCTTTTTTCCCAGGACCTTCGCACGCTCTCTCTAGTCTGCCCGCCCTTCTCCGGTATAGTCAGAGAAGTTGAAATCGACCCTGGGTGGCCTTCCAGCGGCCTTCCAAAGGACAAACAACCGTCCCCGGCGGTCATGGCCGCCGGGGACGGTTGTTTTACCAGCGGGAAGCTTTCGTTCCGCGCTCTTCGTTATGGGTGAAACACGTGCTGGTCCAGCCGCCGGAAAGCCTCCTCTACCCGGCTCAGAGGCAGGGCCAGATTCATCCGGATGTGACAGGGTCCGTGAAAGGGCCGCCCATCCTGCCAGATGACCCCCACCGCCACACCGGCGCGCTGGAGTTGATCGATGGTCTGCCCATGGGCCCGGCACCATTGGGTGCAGTCCAGAAACAGCATATACGTCCCCTGGGGTCTGGAGACCTCCACGCCCTGGAAGCGCTCCTTTATGAAGCCATAGGCGAAGTCCACGTTCCCCGTCAGCACCTGACAGAGCTCGTCCACCCACTGATATCCCTCGGGGCGGTAGGCCCCGATCAGGGCGTGCATGGAGAGGACGTTCATGCTGTTGTAATGGGACAGCGAGGATTCCTTCCGGAACCGCTCCCGGAGCCAGGGGTCATAGATGATATGATAACTGCCCACCAGGCCCGCCAGATTAAACGTCTTGGAGGGCGCGTACATGGCCACGGTGCGGCTCCGGGCATCCTGGCTGACGGATTGCGTGGGAATGTGCTTGTGGCCGTATAGAAGGATGTCGGACCAGATCTCATCGGAAATCACAAACACGTCGTGCTTCCGGTAGAGCTCCATCACCTGTTCCAGCTCCTCCCGCTCCCACACCCGGCCGCAGGGATTGTGGGGGGAGCAGAAAATGGCGGTGTGGATATGATGCTCCACGATTTTCCGCTCCATATCCGCAAAGTCCATTCGCCAGACGCCCCCGCCGTCCAGCACCAGCGGAGAGTGGACGATCTGATAGCCGTTGTTCTCCAGGGAAGCGGTGAAGCCAATATAGGTGGGCGAGTGTACCAGCACCTTGTCTCCCCTGGAGCACAGCACATTCAGGGCGCTGACCACACCCCCCAGAACGCCGTTCTCATAGCCGATGCAGTCCCGGGTGAGGCCGGCGACGCCATTGCGGGTCTCCTGCCAGCGGATAATGGCGTCGAAATACTCCTGGCTGGGCTCAAAGTAGCCGAAGGCCGGGTGCTGGGTCCGCTGGAGAATGGCCTCTTGAACAGTGGGAACCGTGGGGAAATTCATATCGGCCACCCACATGGGAATGGGATCGAAGCCCTCTCCCACAATTCCTCCGGGGATGGGAATCCGGTCCGCCGCAATGGAGTCCCTCCCCTTGCGGTCCATGATGGAAGTAAAATCATACTTCATAGCGCTTGTCTCCTTTGCTGTCTTTCCGCCGTTTCTCAGGAAGGGGCGGAAGTCTTGTTTGCTCTGTCCTTGTTTCGACCCGGCGGGCTGTATTTCTGGTCTACCAGTTTCTGAATTTCCGAAATGCCTTTTTCCGCGTAGTTTTGCCCGGATTCCACACAGGCCTGAATGAGCTTCTTCCGGCTCTTCAAATAGGCGGCCATCTGCCGGTACCGGAACCCGTCCTCAAGTTCATTTTCCTCCATCAGGCGGCGCAGGTCCCCCACAACGCTGTTAAACACTGTAATCTCCGCCGGAGACGGGTCGTCGCTCAGCCGTTCCAGCAGCAGCCGGGTCCCCCAGAGGATGGTGTCGATGTTGTCCTCCTCGTCGGCGCACCAGATGAAGTTTGCACAGAAATTGGTCAGATCGATGACGCAGGAACGCTCCAGGCACGAGGTGGCGATGTGCTCCACTGCCACGGCAATTTCCACTCCTACAACCGCGTTTCCCTGGTAGCTGGCTCCGCTGAGCTCCCGGAGAATGTGCCCGTTGAAGTGCAGCAGATTCCGCATACCGTGGTCTATCAGGCTGTCGGTAATCCGTTCGATGACGTCCGGGAGCATCCGCAGGGGATTCTCGGGCTCCCACTGGCTGCCGGCGTTCAGCTCCTCCTTCGTGTGCGCGTAAATGGCGATGATGTCTGAAAAGGCGTCCTGGTACAGACGGACGTTTCCGCCCTGACCGGCCTGGACCGACGTCAGCATCATCTCTTCCAGCGAATACAGGACGAGGCGCCGCTCCTCGTTGTCCTTCGCCCGTTCCGCCTGGCGGAGGATGTGGGCGGCCTGATACTCCGGCGTCAGATACCGGATGACATAATAGATGTACACAAAGGCCAAAACCATCGGATACAGATTGAAGGTTATGGTGTACTCCAGAAAAACCTGCCTCCGTTAATCATAGTTAGGGATGTACCATAAAATATTGTTTAGCGGTAAAAAATCTCCACTTCCTGTTCCCGGATGCCGTCCGGGCTTTTCGTCGCCTCATGGATTACGATCTTTTCAATCAGGGTATTGAGCAGTGGGGCATCTAGCTCAACGATGTCACTATACTGCCGGATGAGCTTGACCCACTTCTCAGCGTCCTCCACAGACTGCTTGGCGTTTTCCATGACCAATTTCAGGGCAGCAATCTTATCATCCAATTCTGCCTGTTCCGCCTGGTATCGCTCAGACAGAAGGTTGAAATTGCTTTCCGTGATACGCCCCGCTGACCAGTCCTCGTACATCTTCACAAAAAGACCGTTAACGGTACTTTTACGTTTTTCGGCCTTTCGAAGTTCAGATGCCTGCTTTTTTCGCTCAGCGGCCCGGTTTTCACCGCCGCTTTGGAGAAGCCGTTCCAAGAGCTGCCGCTCATCCTTCTGCGCCATAGACGACCAAAACTGCAGCCGTTCCAGAACATAGGCGTACAGCGTGTTGTAGCTGATAAAGTGCATGGTACACTCGTCCACCTTTTTGCTGTAGGTACCGCAGGAGAAATATCCGGGATGGTTACCCTTGTTCTGCCTTGCGAAGTGCATAGTCCATCCACAGTCCGCGCACTTGACCAGACCAGCGAATATCTGTGTCGTGCCGTCCCTGCGCTGCCTGCGGCGACTGGCGATCTGCCGCTGGACTTGGTCAAACACGTCCTTGCTGATGATGGCCTCATGAGTTCCTTCCACGCGAATCCATTCTGAGGCGGGATTTCTGGTCTGCCTTTTCAGTTTGAACGATTTGACAGACGTTTTATTGTGAATGCTGTTGCCAAGATAATTCTCATCTGTTAAAATGAGCCTAATCTTCGTTTCGTTCCATGCGTACCGCACTTTTTCAGGTGCGTTTTGGTAGATGTGCGAGTAAGCACCCTCTCTGGAGTAATGTATCCACCCAGGAGTTGGAACCTGCTCTCGAATCAGCGCCTTCATGATCTTCGCCGCCCCCATTCCGTGATAGGACATGTCAAAAATCTTTTCAACAATCCACTTCGTTTCCGGGTCTACCAGCAGGTGCCCTTTTTGCTCCGGATCCCACCGATAGCCCAATGGGGCAAACGAACTGATGTGAGCGCCGTTCATCCGGCGGGCTTTCAGAGCGGCCTTTACCTTCTTGCTGGTCTGGCGAGCGTGCATCTCGTTGAGAATATTCAGGAACGGGGCCAGCTCACTTTCGCCGTTCAACGTATCCACATTGTCGTTGACGGCGATATAGCGGACACCTTTGCTGGGAAAGTAGATTTCCGTATACTGGCCTGTCATGATGTAATTGCGGCCCAGACGGGATAAATCCTTGGTGACTACGCAGTTTATCTTTCCATCCTCAATGTCATCAATCATCTTCTGGAAGCCGGGGCGGTCATAATTCGTGCCGGACCAGCCGTCGTCCACGTACTCGGACACTATGTTGAGACCATGGGTCTGGGCGTAGTCCCGAAGCATCATGCGCTGCGTCTGGATGCTGCCGCTGTCACCTTGCTGCTCATCGTCACGGCTGAGTCTGAGGTAGAGCGCTGTGTTATAAATCGGTTGTTTCAAAAATCGACCCTCCTTTGGTTGAAACAACCCACGCTTACGGCACCACAATACCACAAGCGTGGGCGGATATCCAGCGCTTTTCCCTAACAGGCCGGACGGTTCTTTTCGTCTTCCTGTTTGGCGGAAAATTGAATCACATCCTCCAGCAGCGTGTGCAGGGGATTTCCGTCCGCGGGGAAATGTTCTGTAACTTTAATACGGGTTTTTCCATGGATGAAGTATAATTGTCCATCTTTTGAACACCGATATCGACCGATCCCAAACACCTGGTCGGTCAGACTGCGGTTTAATTTTTTAATAGGCATTGCCTCCTTTTTCTTGTCGTGTCGGCCCACACGGGGCGGTGTGTGGGTCTGTGGGGCCTTATGGGTCCAGGGATGCGGACCGCCCTAAAAAGCCGGCAGGAGGCGGTTTTACCGCCCCCTGTGCTTCTCATGGTTTTTAATTTCGCTGGATTCAGTTTTTTCGATTATCTGCGCCATCCGGGGCGGGCTAACATGATTTGGTTCATCGTTCCGGTCCGTTTTTATGTTTCGGCGCCTTGGGTTTATCTTTTTCTGCCTCCTTCATACACTTCCATAGCGCCATAGGATGCTGAGAGATACGCGACAGAATATCGGCGTCTTCAAATAAAAGGACTGGTTGATACTGCTTTTCCTTGAACAAGCGAAGAAACTCGTACTCCCTGTCAGTCAGATTAAGCAGCTGCGTCAGGTAGTCGATACACTCGCCCTGTGCTGCCTTGACATCGAAGAAAGGGCTGTTTCGCAACACAGGCAACAGTTCGGTTTTGATCCGGTTCTGCGTGATTGCGCGGATAGAATCAAAAGAAAATGATGTTGGAGTCTCATCCGAGCCGATGGCGTTATAATATACCACGCTCTTTCGCAGCAGTTCCAGCGCCCTTTCATCGAACAGGCCGAAGTAAATCATATTGTGGAAATCGTAAAGGTCACGGGGCGCGGCCCTGTTCATCAGAGCCACGATTTTTGACGCAAATATTTCGATTGGGGCGACACACAAAACTGTCAGTTCCTGGCTGAGCCAAGGTAGCTTTACCATTCTGCGACTGACATCAAGTATGTGGCAGCGCAGCATATAGTTGATTTCAATTTTCAGGTTATCTCTCATGCCTCCGGCGTTTTGATACTCGTAAACAAAGGAGTCCAGGGCGTGGTATTTTTTCGATTTTTCGCTGAGCGTATAGCCGTGCGCCTTCATATATTTTCTGATGCACTCTGCTATGTCTCCGCGCTTTTCCAGCATTTCAACACGGCCAAGAGCTTCGGCAAAATCAAGGTCTATGTCCACAGACAGGCGCGGCAGGTCAAAAATCGTCAGATTGATCGCCGTTCCACCTTTCAGGGCAAGCGAATTTTTCAGAACCATGTCCTGCTCCATAAAGTCGAGAACACCGGCAAGACGGCATACTTTCTCGAAGGTATCCCTTACAAAGCCAAGGTCCTTTGCCTGACGGCCAAGAGTCATACGGTCATACTGTATCACGGAAATCTCCCCCCTTATCCGTCAGAGTGCGTATAGATTCAGGGACATATAAATCCCATTTCCTGTTCCAGATTACCGGTCCGACCGTTTCCTTCAAAAGAGCGCGTTTACTGCCTGCAATATGGTCATGACAAGCCTTAAAAAATTCGGGCGAAAGATGGAGTATGCCGTTCAATTCCTCCAAAACATATCCACACTTCTGCCAAAGATAGCCGTTACCCAATTCACCGAGAATGCAAAGGAGTTTTCCCTCGTCTAAAGAGGGGATCAGCATTATACAGCGCAGCGTCTCTTCCAGGCCGGTAAATTTTTCAAAATCAGCGATGCTGTCTATCACAGTCTGTTCCAAGCTTGTGACACGGACGCCGCCGCTGTAAACAGTGTCAATGCTGCTTTTCGGCGCAAGACGATGATAGGAGACACCGTTGTACTGGAAGTCGGGAAAGCGATGACCTGTGCAGACATAGACCTCATAGAACACCTGATTTGCAAATCCGAAAACCTCAAAGGCGCTGTGATTGGCTATGACGGCATCGTCAAAAACGGAACATCCGATCTGGTACCGGGATACTACCGGCTGTTTTGTCTCAAGGCTTATGACAACATACAAATCGCGCCGGACACGCTCAATATAGCCCTTTTTCTGATACTCCCGCAACAGCGAACCCGCTGTTTCATCGTTGCCAAGCAGCGCGGCAATTTTGCCGCGTGAAAAACAGCCGAGCTCCAGCAGCTTTTCATAATGCTTCAACTATATCACCTTCTTTGTAAAACTGATTATAGCGCAAAACAGTTAAAATATCAACCGTGATTTGCGATTTATAATTTTTTCATAGATACATTAACTCCTTTTTTGCCGTGTCGGCCCACAGGTTGCGGCGTGTGGGCCTATGTGGTCTCAGTCGGTCAGGGACTCAGATTGCCCTAAAAAGCCGACAGGAGGCGGTTTTACCGCCCTCTGTGCTTCTCATGGATTTCCGTTTCTCTGGATTCAATATTTCTGATTGTCTGCTCCATCTGAGGCAGGCGGTTCTGAATTTCCTTGCACAGCGCCAGCTTCTTCCTCGCCGTTCGGATGTCGGCGTTGACCTGTGCCAGCTGCTCGTATATCGCTGCTTTCTCTGCTGTGAGCTGTTCCCGAGGAACGCCGCTCCGCTCCAGAACAGCTTCCGCCTCCATGTACCGGGAGAACTCCGCTTCCATGCCGGACAGCCCTTCCTCATAGAGCGCTTTCGCCTGCTCCAGAGCCGCTACATCAGCCAGAGCGTCATACAGCCCTTTTCGCTTCTTTTTCCGCACATTCAGGATTGTGCGCTGCTTCATAAAATTGGCCAGCTCGTCCTCTGCACTGGATTGGAAAGCGGTCATATCCTCCTGGCTGACGATATTGTTCTCCCGAAGAAACGAAAATTGCTCTCTGTACCGCTCGAAGCGCATGACTTCTTTCCGTAGCTGGGGCGTCATTCGGGGAGGGTACTGACGCTTTTCGACTTTCCCTAAAACGTAGAGATAGTGAACATACAGCGCCATAAATCCAGAGTATTTCGGATGTTCTTTATAGGGTTGATAGTAAGGCCGGTGAATCACCTCCGGTCGGCGTCCGGCCTCAATTTCCTCCAGATTGCCCGCAATAGCGGCGCGGATACCATCCTCCGTGAACAATGGATTCTTACGTCCAGGGTACATAAATCGTTCCTGTCCCCGCAGACGGAAGCCCAGGCGGTTCCCGTGGCTGATCTCCCAGCCCATATGCTCAACAAGCATGAAAAAGTGCCCCAGGTCGTTGGCGTCCTCAATGGCGGTCCGCAGGTCCGCCTCCAGCATAGAGCGGAAGGTCGGCTGGCCTTTGGACTGCCGCAGCCATCCGATGTAGCTGACGGTCTGGGAGGGCTGGCCTTCCATAACCACGGATAGCCCATGTTCTCTGCACAGCCGCTCCGAGATCGCCCGAATCTGACGGTAATACTCCTGGGTTGAAATGTGATATTTTTTCCCGGTCTGCGCATTCACGGAATTGAATATCAGGTGGGAGTGAATGTGCTTTTTGTCAACGTGGGTCCCGATGACCACCTCATAATCCGGCAGGTACTCAGCAGCGAATTCCTTTGCGATTTCCAGCGCCAGCTCCGGGGAAACCTCTCCCGGCTTGAAGGACTGGACGATGTGATAGCACTGGCGGCCATCCAGTTTTCCGATGGCCCGCTTGGTATCCATCATCTCCCGGTACTCCAAGCCGGGGTCACAGTTTTGGTGGTATGTCAGGATCCGCCTGTCGGTTTTATCCCCATTCAGCACATATTGAATGGCCTGATTCAGTCGGGTATTTCTTGCCAGAATTTTTGTAACAGCTACGTTGCGTCAACTCCTTTCGCGGCTCTTGACCGCCTCGTCGGAAGAAATTCCGCTCCGCTGTGTTTCCGCCTGTCGGCGAAAACTCCGCCCGCTCCATTCCTTCCTTCTCTCCCCACCGCAACCGCTTCGCTGGGTTGCGGCGGGGTTCCCCAAAATTTCCGCCCGCAGGCGGCATTGGGGACAGGGGGGTTCCCCTGCAAGCTATAAAAATGTACATTTTTGCGATGCTTGCGCTCACGCCGCCCCGTCGGCGTGAGCTTTGACCCCGCCGAAGCGGGGCCTTTTCCAGTGGTAGGGTGATTGAAATTTGGGCCGGTGGGGGCTGCGGCCCACCGCAGATTATTGCCGCATGGTGCTCCCTACTTTCCCAGCCTGAGCGAGTATGTCTTCCTCACCATCCTCGTCCCGCCAAACACAGGAAGCGGCGCAGTCCATGAACCAATTCGTCCGCAGCAGGGACAAGATGATATCCCACATGACGGCAAAGTCATCGCCGTGACCCTTATCCTTGAAGACGAGGGTATCTCCGTCAGAGACGCAGGGGAGGTCGTGGGTGGCGAACAGGCTTTTTATCGTCTGATGCACAGCCTCCAATGTGTAGCTGCGCCGCTCTGCTGCAGCTTTATCAAAGAAAAATCTTACTTCCATCGGGCGTACCTCCTGTTATTGGGTAGGCCACATCATATCAGCCTGTTCCGGTAATGTCCAGATGATTTGGCGGACAGTCTTTGCTTCGATGGTGGGGGCATATGTATGCACCTGCTCCTACCCTGCATCCTCAAAAAACGGAGGCTGGGTGTGCATACATAACCCCCTTGTCCATAGTCTTATCCGCTCAAGCTCTATCTGGATGTACAGCCTGTTGACAATCATGCAGAACTTCATTTTTGAGCAAATCTCCAATGGCCTGAAACGTCTGGGCCAGTTCATAAGATTCCCGCATAGCGCCCTCGATCTCATCCGGCCTCATGCGGGTGTTTTCTACCCAAATGCGAACATTTTCCAATGTAGGAGTCAGAAGAACAGCTTTTTCATATGCTTTGCAGAACAGGCTGGCGATTTTCCCTCTGTGCTCCGCTTCAGCGTCCAGTTGGTCAATTTCCCGCACAGCCGACAGCATCTCGGCGGCGGCGGATTCCTGCTCTTCCAGAGGCAACTGCCGAACCGCTTTCAGGATTTTCCAGCCCCTGTTAATGGACACTTCTTTCCTGTCCAGCGCGTCTTTCAGGGCCTGGGGCGCGGTTTCCGCCATTTGTGCGACCCTGCCCATGGTCTGTTCTCCGATTCCTACGGCCAGGGCCGCTTCCTTCCTGGTATCCACAGGCAAAATCGGGTTTGGTGAATTCACCAAACCCGATTTCACACTATCGCTCTTGTGGTCGCCGCCCCCAGCGGACATATTGGCCCGTGCCCTGGCCTCGATTTCCGGTTTCAGCTTCAGCGCGATCTTGCCTAATTCCCACTTATCCAGATTGCGGCGGCCCTTTTGGGTATCCACTGCCCACTGCTTGGCTTCAAGCAGATCGGCGAACGAAAATACCAGCATTGTAAATGAAAGATTGTGTTTTTCGCAGATTCGAAAACGATTATGCCCGTCTATGACGGTCATATCCTCGTTGACGATGATTGGAGCGTAGCAGCCGTTTTCCAGGATGTCACTCTCTAAAGAAGAAAACTGCTCACCGCTGAGAGGCGGAAGCAGTTGTTCCATCGCCGACAGGACGGTCGGCGTCCGTTCGGAACTGTTGTATTCGATTTTTGTGTTTTGCAGAGTACCATCTCCTTCAGTTTGTTTTTTGTGAGCCTTCGCCGTAAGTTTGCCGTTCTATCCAATCCGGTTCCTGACAGGCAACCCTGCTCGGCGCTGTGTCGTGTTTCCTCACTAGGCCCGCTCGTTCAAACTGAAGTTATGGCAGGCTTCCCCGTAAAAGTATCTGATTGGACGGTCATATACTTTTACCCCGAGCGCAAATGCGCTCAGGGTACAGCGATAAGCCTATTAATGATATCCAATCTCTTTCGAGAAAACCTGTTAGAATAAAACCAGTTAATAAAATATTTTTCCCAGTACGTTGCTGTGATGAAAAGCATAGCACCGATGGGAAAGATTGTCAAGAGCGGATTTTACCTTGGGCGTGTCTGTGCGGCTTCGGCAGCTTCCAACAAATCCATTTCCTGCATCGTTACGCCGAGACAAGCGTTTTTCTAAACCCACGTCTTGGCAAGACAATAAAATGTCGGCGGTAGTTTTCCTCGTTGCCTGCTAACGGTGCAAGTTGCCGCCACGGAATCCACAGAATACTTTTCTCTTGAGAAAATTTGAGGGAATAGGGCTTCTTTGCAGTTGCCATTATGATGAATGCTTGAATGCTGTCTACGCTGTAGTACAGGCAATCCACACGATCATGTGACTCAATTTGATGTTCGCAATTTTTACTTTTAAAAAATTTTATTATATTTGTTGCATAAAAACGTGCAACAAAAGGGGAAATGCGGACTATTGTATGAGCGCGCTTGAATTAAAGAACTGCGAGGAGGGGCTATTGAGAACTCTGGACATTTTGGACATGATCATCCAACGACTAAAAAAGCACTGGCCGGATCGACCGGTCTATATAGACACCTGTCCTGCCGGTTTTGTGCCGCCTTCGTACTGTTTGGCGGTTGAAAAAGATGAGTGGGCAGATGCTAATCGACTCTTCATCTGTCATGATGTGCAAATGAAGCTGACAATTTATGATCAAATAGGCCAGTCGGCGGATGCGTTTTCGCGCCAGTCAGCGAGAGAACGATGTGAGATCATGGAGTTGCTGAATCCGGTGCTTCAGGTGGGTTCCCGGCACCTGAAGCTGGGTTTGAAAGCCTTGCAATCGGAGAAAGGTGAAAACTGTATTCAAATCAATGCCTCATGGTTTGATAATCGTTCCGAAACGGGCGAAGAAGCCGATAGCCCGGCGGCGGACAGCTATACCGTGAGAATTCGGGATCATACAAACATATTGAGAGGAGACACTTATGGGACTTCCTGAACTTTCTTTTTCCCTGAAAAAAGCTGCCGCGACAGCGGCTATGCGTATTTCAAGCGGTATTGTCGCGTTGATTCTGCGCGATGCCAAGGCGAACGGCGTCTATACGATTCGCCGGGAGAGCGATATTCCCGCAGAGTTGGGTGCCACTAATGCGGCTGCCATCAAACGGGCGATGGAGGGATATATCAACCGTCCCTCCGCGGTCTATGTCAGCGTTATTGGGCCGGAAGACGGGATTTCCGCCGGATTTCAGGCCCTGGCGGCTTACAGCTACGACTATCTGGCGGGGCCGCTGGATATCACCTCCGAGGAAGCATCAGCTCTGGCGGCTTTTGTAAAGGCTCAGCGGAAGAAACGTTTTGTGGGCAAAGCGGTGCTGCCGGGTACCGCCGCGGACGACGAGGGCATTATCAACTTCATGGCATCCGGTATTCAAATCGGACAGGATACTTTCAGCGCAGCTCAGTATGCCGGCCGCATCGCAGGTGTACTGGCCGGAACCCCCGCAGATTGCAGCGCTACCTATGCCGCTCTGCCCGAAGTGACAGGCGTGACTGCGGTGGAGGATCCGGACGCCGCCGTGGATGCCGGCAAACTGATTCTGGTGGACGACGGGCGGCATGTGAAGCTGGGCCGGGCGGTGAACTCCAAGGCCACGCTGAAAGAGGGAGAACCGGCGCTGCTGAAGAAAATCAAGATGGTGGCTGCTGTGGACCTGATCCGCTACTACGCCATCACGACCGTGGAAGACCAATATCTGGGGAAGTGCGCCAACAGTTATGACAATAAATGCATTCTGCTGACCGCTTTCCGGGATTTCCTCGACGCACTGGAGGGACAGGACATTCTGCAGAGTGGTTCCTCCGGCGTAGAACTGGATGCGGAGGCCACCCGGAATTACCTGCTGGAGCAGGCCAATGACGCTGGAGATGCCGAGGAAGTCAACCGGGTCAAAGCCCTCTCCGACGAGGAACTGCGGAAGGAAGACACCGGCAGCCATGTGTTCCTGTACCTCTATGGCAGGGTGCTGGACGCCATGGAGGATTTCCACATCACACTGGAAGCACAGTAAAGGAGGAATTTGTATGTCTGATATTCTGGATGCCAAGCTGGTACGGAGCGGCACGTGGGGTTCCCTGTGGATGGACGGGGAGCAGATGGCGGAGTGCTACGGCTTCCAGCTGAAAATCAACAAGAACAAGGAGGACGTGCCCCGGTGCCGGACACTGGTGTCTGGGAAAAAGCTGACCGGCGTTTCCCTGACCGGCTCCGTGAAGCTCTACAACGCCACCAGCCGCCTGCTGGAGGCAGAGAGCCGGGCCATGGCCGCGGGAGAGGACCTCCGTCACACGATTATCAGCAACCTGGACGACCCGGACAACCCCCGCAACCAGCGGATCGCCGTCAAGGGCGTGATCTTTGACGACCTGACGCTGGCGGACTGGGAAGCCGCCAAGCTGGGGACCATCGAGGCTCCCTTTACGGCGGAGTCTTACGAGATTCTGGATTCCTGAGGAAATTACTCGAACATAAGAAATGGCCCCGTCCCTCTTGTCAGGGACGGGGCCGGAGATAGGAGGAGCATATGGCGGATCAGATCAAAAAAGAGGGAACGGAAACCTCTGTACTGGAGATGCTGCTGGGGGCGGCACCCAATGTGGAAAAAGAACTGCCCACCGCGCGCTACCGGGTGGACCGGCTAAGCGAGCTGGCGGGACAGGACGTGGTATTCACTCTGCGGGCCCTTCCTTACGGCAAGACCCACGATTTGGAGCGGTTCACTCAGGACGCGGATGTGAACATCCTGCTGGCGGGCTGTGTGGAGCCGGACCTGAAGGACGGGCGGCTGATGGAGAAGTTTGGCGGGGCCACACCGGCGGAGGCGGTAAAGAAGATGCTGCTGCCGGGGGAGATCACGGATTTGAGCCAGGCGGTTGAGCGGCTGAGCGGATACCGCCGGATGACGATCACGGAAGTAAAAAACGCCTAGAGGACGGCGGCGACGGGGAATTGGGGCTGCTGTACTATCTGTTCTCCGTCCACCACTGGGGCCTTGCGGATTTGCGGGCCCTGTGGGAGGGGGAGACGGGGTGGCATGACCTGATTTACGCACTGTCGTCCTATGAGGTGAAGCAGAGAACGGAGGGAAGGGAGCGAAGGACTGGCGGCAGGATGAATGGGAAGAAAAAAGAAGCTGCTAAATCAGAGGAGTCAAAAAAGGGCGGACTTCGCGCCAAAAATCATCCCACATCATAATAGATTCCTCCTACATAGCCTCGGCAGCCTTAAATTGCCTGAGTAAGAAGCATAAGCACAGCAATTACAAGGAAAACACATGCCAATATTGCTGCAAATTTGATCATAGGATTCTCTTGGAAATACTGACGGATTTCACGCCAAAAATCATCCCACATCATAACAGATTCCCTCCTTTTTTAAGTTAGTATATAGCAGTTAACAATATTTGTCAAGAAAGCAGGTGGACAATGCCTGAAACATCCATCGTCCAATCATCGGACAGTTTTGTAAACGCAATGAAAAAGATGCGGGATGCCAGTCAGCTTTTCACAAAGGATTTGGATGGCCTGCAAAAAAGGCTAGATACGCTGAATAAAACAAAGGCTTCTCTGAAAGTAGATACAGACAAGGCTAAACAAAGTCTTATGGCCGCAGAAAAACAATTTGCGTCAACAGGAGATGTGATTGATGAGTTGATTTTGCAAGGAAAGCAGCTTACTTTTGAGGAAGCACGGCGGAATCTCTCTCTGGTCACAAAGGAAGCTGCCAATGTGGAAAAGCAGATGATGAAAACGGGAGATGCCTTTGATTCGGCTGGTAATTCGTCGGGCATAGGAACGACTAGTACTGATGCATTAAAAAAAGGTCTCAATGCTTCAGGGATTTTTAGAGACTTAAGCAACAGCGTATCGGGGCTGCTCAATACCGGCCTGACCAGCCAGTTCGGCCAGCAGACGGCCTCTGCTATATCCGGCATAGCTTCCGGAGCTTTAAACGGCGCAGCGGCTGGCGCAATTTTCGGCCCTACAGGTGCTTTGATAGGCGGGGGAATCGGAGTGGTATCTGGAGCCATCAGCAGTGTTACTAAAATTGTAGAAGCAAAGGAGGATGCTTTCAAAGACTACTACAAAAGCCTTTACGAAACCGTATCCTCCAACACAGAGAATACCATCACCGGCGGTTCCCTGGTGAGCAGGGACCGGGAACAGACGCAGGCGGTCCTTGCCCAGAGGCTGGGAGGGAACGAGGCCGCTGGAAAGTACCTGGAGAGCGTGAAGTCCCTGGCTAGTTCCAGCAATTACACCTTCAACCAGCTCACCGGCTACTCCAAGACCCTTCTGAACAGTTTCGGCGCGGATGGAGCAATCGGCGCGCTTCAAAAGCTGTCCGGCGCAATGGAGGGGCTGAACCTGGATGAATCCGGATTCCAAACGCTGCTTTCCAATCTCAGCCGGATGCAGTCTTCCGAAAGGGTTACGCAGGAGGACCTGAATTTCCTCTCCGGGAGCGGGGCAGACGTCAATCAGGTACTGGACAAGATCGCACAGGCACGAAAGGCGGCTGGCATGGAGACGAACGTTGGGGACGGCTTCTCCGGCAGCGAAGCGGCCCAAGCGGTTTTGGACTACATGGAGCAGAGCTTCGGCGGCCTGTCCGAAAAACTGGCGTCCACTTATGACGCACTGGTAAGCAATGTGGAGGACGCGAAAACAGCAATCAGCGCCGCCGGGGGCGCGTCCTACAATGAAACGCGCAAGGAAGGACTACAGGCGGAACAGGCCGCTTATGGCGGGGAGCTGGGCAATGCCCTGGAGAAGCTGAACGCAGTGATCGGTGAGAATAAAGCGATCTCGGAGAATTTGTCGGAGCAGTTCCAGCGGGAGGCATTGAGCGCCCTGGTGCTGGGGGATAAGACTACGGTATTCCAGCCTGAGGACGCAGAAAAGCTGGAGGGTCTGCGGGAGCAATTCCAAGAAGCTTCCGAAGTCTATGAAAACGGCAGTCAGGAGGCTGGACTGAAGATGGAGGCCCTGAAAGAAGAGGCAGAGGCTCTGGCAACAGCCGCTTATGAATCCAGCGGCTGGTATCAGACTATGCAGGATACGGAGCTGGACCAGATCGAGGCAATCCGGGAAAATACAAAAAAGCTGGAAGCGGTTACCAATGCTTACACGATGAGCAACGCTTTTACACGGGGGACTGGGTTTGAAATCGTGGAGCACCTTACGCCGGAAGAAGCAAAGAAGGATGCTCAACGGCTGGAAACCCTCAAGGAGCTTGGACTGTATGCCTATGGCCTGGACTATGTACCATACGATAACTTCCCGGCCTTGCTCCACCAGGGAGAGCGGGTGCAGACCGCGGTGGAAGCCAGGAGCGAACGCACGATGCCTGCGATTACGATTACCGGAAACAGCTTTACTGTCCGAGAAGAGGCCGACATCTCCAGAGTGGCCTCGGAACTGCTGGCCCAGATGGAGCTGGCGGGAATGAGGGGGTAACGAGATGCAGTTTTGTTTCATTCGGGACGGCGTGTCCCTGGTAATGCCGGTGACGCCAGGACGCTATAAATGGAGCAATGGACGGCGGATGGAAACCATTAACATCAGCCAGCTGGGAGATGTGTACCGCCCCGGCGGACGGTCACGGTTCGCCGGGAGCTTCGAGTTTTTGCTTCCCGCCCAGTCTTATCCATGGATGGAGGCTGGCGCACGGGCGGAGCCGCAGTACTATTTGGACTATTTCAATGCCTGGGTGAAGGACGGCAAGCCCGTGCGGCTGGTGATCACCGGTACGGAAATCAACGCGCTGGTATACATGGAAGAGGCCGCACAGGAGGAGCGGGACGGAACCGGGGACCGCTATGTCACCGTCTCCGTTCGGGAGTATGTGGAACTGGGGGCGGTGGAGACAACAAATCCCAATACCGCCGCGCAAAACAGCACCCGGCCAGGGGATGCGTTGGGGAACGGAGAGAAGGAGCAGTCGGTGGCAGTTGCGAAGGGGGATACCTTGTCTATTATTTGCCGGCGGTATTATGGGAAGTCCTCTGCGGAGTACTATAATGCCCTAGCGGCGTTTAATGAGATCAAGAATCCTCATTTGATCTATCCGGGAACGCTTTTACGCATTCCGCCGGAATCCGTTCTGCTGGGGGTGTTCGCATGAAGCTCCTTATGACCCATGGCACAAGTACACGAGATGTCACGGAGCTGATGGTTTCCTGGAACTGGTCTGGTGATAAGGCTTCGATTTCCAGGCAGCTGACCGGGGAGATTTCCTATGTGGAGGGCGGCAATTTGCCTGTCCCCGCCCTGGGGGATGTGGTGACGATGGTCAATGACGGGAAGCGCTTGTTTGTGGGGATTATTCTGCTGAGGAGTTTGGGCAGCGAATCCAGCACTTTATCGTTTACCGCTTTTGACTATGGCTATTATTTGCAGCAGAACGATGGCACCTATAAATTTACCGGCGCTGCCGCGGAGGCACAGACGCAGGCGGTTTGCAAGGATCGGGAGATTCCGGTGGCGGGGCTGCCAGTTACGGGGATTCCTCTGCGGAGAAAATATGCCGCGGTGCGTTTAAGCCAAATCATAACCACAGCCTGGACATTGACTGGTGAGAAGACTGGAAAGTCCTACGCGATTCGATACACGCCGGAGGGGCTTTTGGTGAAGGAGCGGGATGCCGGCGGTTCCAGTTTAGTGTTGAGGACTTCTTCAAACCTGATGGACGCGGTGACCAAAGAAGACGCTGCGAGGATCATAAACCGTGTGGCGATTTATGATACAAATGGGAACTTGCTCCGTAAAATGGGTGATGATGAGGCACAAAAGCTCTACGGTGTTATGGAACGCCACATTATTCAGCGAGAGAATGAAAGTGCTGGGGCGGATGCCAGTGCCAGGAAACTTCTGGAAAACGGAAAAGTCCAGAAGACCGTCACGGTGAATGTTTTAGGAGATCTCTCATTGCTGACCGGAGAAACGGTTGTGGTAAAAGAGGCCAAGACCGGATTGGCGGGTATCTTTTGGATTGACGCCGATATCCATACCTGGAAACATCATGACTATTATACAAAGCTGACGCTGAACTGCCGGAATGTTATGGCAGCAGCGTCGGCGGGAAGCGAGGTATGATGAGAGAGCAAAATGCAAGGGACCCTTTCCTTGGACTGAATGCTCATATTCGAAGCCAAGTCCAAAGAGAAGTGCCTAATTACTACGCGGTTGGTCAAGTGCTGTCGGTCCGGCCATTGGTTGTCCGCGCCGATGGAATGGATCTGGATCAGGAAGACCTTTTTATCGCGGAACACCTGACGGCAGGGTGGACGGAACGTCTGATCGGCCTTGCGTGGCCCGTATCGGTGAAGCTTCCCTATAAACAGCTCCACGGAGAATGCCATTGCAGCCTTTCGACGGGGGACGCGTGGGTGATTTACCCCGAGGAATCAGTAGAGGGAACGACTCCAAAGGAGGCGGAGATTATCCATGAGACCCCATTGAAGGAAGGCGATACTGTCCTCCTTCTGCGGTCTCCGGATGGGCAGACCTATTACCTTTTGGAAAGGCTGGTGAAAGTATACGATGAGCCTATTTCCATTGATTGACACGCCGGATGGCATTACGCAGGGAACCGGCCTTCCCGTGTACCGAGAGGTGGACTGGAACTTTCAGACGAACTGTCCGGTGTGGCGGGGAGGAAACCCGGTTTTTGTTTCCGGTGCCAGAGCGGTTCTGGTTTGGGCATGGAACGCCTTACATACAGAGCGATTTGCTCACGATGTGCTTAGTTCCGGCTGTGGACTGGATTTCAGCGGACTGCTGGGACAAGCCTGCACAGAAGAGGTCCGCCAGTCCGAGGCCATTCGCGCAATTCGAGAAACCTTACAGGTCAATCCGTATATCGCCGATGTAACGCAGGTGGGGCTCTCTTTTGAGGCCTCTTGTCTGCATATGAGCTTTAGAATGACAACTGTTTATGGGGAGGTAAGTATGGATGGCTGTGACATCACCTTATGACAGCATAACCCCGGAGAGTATCAAAGCGGAGATGCTGTCTGAATTAAACGAGGAAGGAGTTCTTATTGATACACGAGAGGGCTCCTATACCAATACGCTGGTCAGTACGGCGGCCTATCAAATTTTCAAACTATATCAGCAGTTTCCCAAGCTGTTGTCTGTGGTATTTCCGGATGAGAACGCCGGAGAGTACATTGACAAACATGCGGCGCAGATCGGTATGTTTCGAAGAACCGGTAAAAAGGCAGCCGTTATAATGTCCTTTACTGGAACAGAGGGGACTTACATTCCGGCAGGGACCAATCTCTATGCCCCGGAAACCGGGCTGCGATATTTGACCACAGAAGATGTAAGAATTGTGAAAGGAACCGCACAAGCAAGGGCAGAAGCCGCAGAAGTTGGCACAGAATACAACATTCCGGCAGACTCCATTACCTCTATGTACACAAATGTTGCTGGAGTAAAGAGTGTGAATAATCCGACAGCCGCCATTGGCGGCGCTGATGTAGAAAGCGACGCAGATTTTTACAGCAGATACCATAACCGTCGTACCCTGCCCATTACCTCCGGGAACAAAAATCACTATGTCACCTGGGCCACAGAAACGGATGGAGTGTCTTATGCCAGTTGTGTCCCCCTCTGGAATGGAAATGGTACTGTGAAGGTGGTAATTGCGGGTCCAAATCGAAAAGCTGTCGATGAGTCTACTCGCTCCGCATGTGCGTTCCATATTGAAGAGGAACGCCCCATTGGTGCTGTAGTCACCGTCGTCAGCGCCCAAGAACGGAGGATTCCATTGACCGCGTCTGTGACATTAATGGACGGGTATACAACGGAGCAAGTAAGAGTCCAGTTAGAAACATTGGTGGGAGAACTGCTGAGCAGCCAGAAATTCGGAGAAGAAATCGTGATACCCTTCAGCCGTTTTTTAGCTTGTTTACTGCGCTGTCCCGGCGTAGCGGATTACAGTGCTTTCACGGTAGATGGCCAGATGTCGTCTGTTGTGATCCGGGCAGAGGACGCGCCGGTCGTTGGAACAATTTCTGTTACGCAGACTGGGGGTGGCACATGAGAAAAACCCTGCCAAAGAGGGAGCAAGTGCCGGAGTATCACTATGCTTCACCGGAAAGCAGAGCAATCATGGAGACCTTGACGGACGCCAGCCTTGCGGTAAAGGAAGCCCTGGAGGATGTGCTGGATCAGTTTTTTGTAAACACGGCTACCTGGAGTCTGGAATCCTGGGAAACGCAAGTAGGGTTGCGAACGGACAAGTCAATGAGCGAAACTGCCAGACGTGCGGCCATCCAAAAGCAGTTGATTGCTTGTGGTAATACCACCGAGAAAATGATTCAAGAGCTGGCAGAACATATCACAGGGTATTCAGCCCGCGTGATGGTTCGTGGCGATGACAGCTTTTCACTAGAACTCTTGGGGGAAAAAGACGAATTTGCGGATATTGATGTGTCGGAAATCTATTCCGTTGTGGAGCAAGTGAAACCGGCCCATCTGCGTTTTGTGATTTCCAGTTCTACGTGGGCGGATGTGGAAGAACTTGGACTGACGTGGAGGTGGTTCCATGATGATTGGACGACCTGGGGAATGTTCGAGAATAGGTGCGTTGTCCATAAAAAGTAACTTGTCATAGGCGTTTTTGAGAAAATCCCTGTTTATGATAAGAGAATAGACAGACATTTGCTGCTGTATTGCTCTGAATCACTCATCGGAAATAATGGCCTCATGGATGTCGGTATAAAGATACCTGATCCATGAGGCTGTTGTTTTAATTTATGTAGCACCAGAACTGTTCTTTCGGGGTACAGTACTCAGCCTTCCCCTTAAGCAAGAAGACAATTTTGAGCGATTCCTCCCGCCTGTCTAAGGGATTAAGTGGATGCCTGCTGCTGCGGATGCAAATGAAGACGGTATGGTAACGATTCGGTTTTGTTCTACTGCTTGTATAATTCAATTAAAGTGTTTACGTAAATTTGAAATAATTTATAAGTGTGGGCTGTTTACTGCGTTGTAATGATATCTTTAACTGTGATTCACTTCCAGAGGCTTGTCTCCGTTTCCAGCATCAAAATTGCCATTGCGTCTAACAGCAGCACCAGCACGTTGTCCACCAGGAAAAGGGTGAACACGTTCTTCGGGTAGAAGCGGGCGCTGTGAGGAGCGTTGGTGTGCAGCAGCTGTAGCACCACCAGGGTGCTGCTGGCAATGAAGGCGAAAAGTCCTCCCACCACCTGGAGCAGCGCGCTGAACACATAGCGGTAATTATCCGCGTCATAGCTGGTCAGAGGCTTGCCCATCCAGGCCAGGCCCAGGAACAGGGCAGCGTGCAGCGCAATCGCCAGGGCCATCAGCTTCCAGCCATTCAGGCGGAGCCAGTTCGCCCCTAGTTTCTCGGTCTTAATCATCCTCATCGTTCTTCACTTCAGCGCCGCCGTCTCCTCCGGCAGCTCCCGGTTCCCGGCGGCCCCGTCAATGCGGGCCTCCTCCGTCTTGATCTCCCAATGGAGAATCAGCGTCAGCGCTCCCCGCAGCAGAATAACCAGCCCCAGGGTCAAAAGCTCGCTCATCTCCCGGACCACCACCGTTCGCAAAACCTCGCCTCCCAGCTTAAACTCCAGGGCCAGGGAAATTCCCTGGGCCAAGTACAATCGGATGTGAGGCTTGTTTTTCACGCAGCCGATCATGCTCTTCACCGCTGTCGCCAGCAGCACCGACACACCGGCGCACTCCAGCAGAAGCACGCCATATTGGACGATTAATTGGAATCCTTCTTCAATCTGATGCAACACCGCCATATACGGGGCACCTCCTTCATTTTGGATTTTCGCCCCCCATTGGGAGACTCTTGGGTTTCTCTCCAGAGAATTATAGCACAAATCTTTTATCTTTCCAAGTCAAACCCGCAGGCAGTTTTCTCTCCCTTGTCCACGGCACAAAGAGAGCGGCGCGGTCCATAACCACGCCGCTCGTTCTCCCTGCAAGTGAAACCGTCTCAGCGGTCCTCTCGGAAATAGGCCAAGCCCAGGCTGGCGGGCGGCTGCTTCTCCTTGTTGTTGCGCATGCTGGAGACAATCAGTACCACAACCGTTACCACATAGGGCAGGATTTTATAAATCTGCGTGGGAATGAAGGGCAGCACCAGCCGCAGATACAGAATCATCAGCGCGCCGAAGAGCACGGAGCCCCAGATGGCGGACAGAGGCCGCCACATGCAGAAGATCACCAGGGCCACCGCCAGCCAGCCTACGCCGCTGAGGCCCTCGTGGTTCCACACGCATCCGGCGATGGTCATGATGTACACCATGCCGCCCACGGCGGAGATTCCCCCGCCGATCACCGTCGCCAGGTACTTATACCGCTCCACAGCGATCCCCGCCGCGTCCGCCGTGGCCGGAGATTCACCCACAGAGCGGAGATAGAGGCCCGTGCGGGTGCGGTTCAGGAAGAAGAACATCCCGGCGGCCAGCATCAACCCCAGGTAAAAAAACACGCTGTTTCCAAAGAGCACACCTCCCACCACCGGAATCTTCTGGAGAACGTCCGGGAAGGGGGAGTTCTGGAAAAAGGTCTTCAGGTGGTTTCCGATGGAAATATACCCGTTCTCTCGGACCCGCATGTACTCCCCTGCAAACTGCCCAACGCCAGTACCGAAAATGGAGAGGGCCAGCCCCGTCACATTCTGGTTGGCGCGGAGGGTGATGGTCAGAAAACTGAAAATCAGGGAGGCCAGGACTCCCGCCAGGAACGCGCACAGAACGCCAATGACCACGGCCACCAGCCCGTTGGCTCCGGCGCCCGCCGCTTTCTCATAGTAAAATACGCCCCCCAGGCCCAAGGCGCCGCCCATGAACATAATCCCCTCCACACCCAGGTTCAGGTTGCCGGACTTCTCTGTGAGCGTCTCTCCGAGGGTGCCGAAGAGCAGCGGCGTGCCGTAGGTGATGGCGGCTATAATGAGGGCGATGAAAAGGTTCATGAAATTACCCATTCCGCGCCTCCTTCTTTTTCCGGAAAATCAGCCTGTAGTGAATGAAGAACTCGCAGCCCAGCATGCAGAACAGCAGTATGCCGGTGATGATATCCGAAATGGACGCAGGCACTGCCATCCGGGTTTGCAGGGTCTCCGCCCCCTTGCTCAGCACCGCCAGGAGCACGGAAATGCCCACCATGGCAAAGGCGTTGAGCTGGCTCAGCCACGCCACGGTGATGGAGGTAAAGCCCACTCCGCCGGCCACGCCGTCGTACAGCGTGTTGTTTGCCCCGGAGGCCACAATAAATCCCACAATGCCGCTGATGGCCCCGGATAGAAACATGGTCCGCATCATTACCCAGCCCACGTTCATCCCCGCGTAGCGGGCGGTGTTCACACTGTCACCGATGACGGAAATCTCATAGCCGTGCTTGGTGTAATTCATGTAAATGTGCATGAACACCACCAAAACCAAGACGATGATCCAGCCGCAGTGGATCCCGAAGACCCGGGGAAGGCAGGCGGCCTCGTCAAACTGGGGGATGATCTGGGAGCCCTTCCGGCCCTCCCAGGGCCCCCCCTGGAGCCATTGGACCACGCCGATGACGATGTAGTTCATCATCAGGGTGAACAGGGTCTCGTTTGTGTTCCACCGGGCCTTGAAAAAGGCGGGAATCAGCGCCCAGAAGCCTCCGCCAACGGCTCCCGCCACGCCCATCACCGTCAAAAGCACCGGAGCGGGCAGACGGTCCGCCCAGAAGAGGGCAAAATAACTGGCGGCAATGGCCCCGGCGGTGATCTGGCCCTCCGCGCCGATGTTCCAGAAGCGCATCTTAAAGCAGGGCGCGATGGCCAGGGCACAGCCCAGGAGGGGCACAGCGATCTTCACCGTCTGCCGGATGGCGCTTTTCTTCCCAAGGGCCCCGGAAACCATGGCGCCGTAAGCTGTAAAGGGATTGGCTCCCACCAGACCCATCACCAGCGCTCCCAGCAGCAGGGCGAACAGGACGGCCCCGCAGCGGATGCACCAAATCTTCCATCCCTCCATGCCGTCCCGCTTGGCGAGGCGGATCAGGGGCGTCTTCTTCTCGTGGTTCATGACCTTCCCTCCTTTCCGTCAAGGCGGGTCATCAGAAGCCCTATCTGGTCCTTGGTGGCCTTCCGGGCGTCCACCACGCCGCTGACACGGCCACCGCAGAGAACCAGAATCCGGTCGCACAGCTCCAGCAGCACGTCCAGATCCTCTCCCACATAAAGAACGGCTACGCCCTTCATCTTCTGTTCCGTCAGCAGATTATAGATCGTATAGGAGGTGTTGATGTCCAGGCCCCGAACGGCATAGGCCGTCATAAGCACCGAAGGCGCGCTGGCGATCTCCCGGCCCACCAGTACCTTCTGCACGTTTCCGCCGGACATGCGGCGGACGGGGAATTCCGTGTCGGGAGTGACCACCTCCAGATCCTTCCAGATCTGCATCGCCAAGGCGTTGGGGTCCTTGCGGTTGACGAAGACGCCCTTCCCCTTTTTCCAGGAACGCAGCATCATATTCCCCGTCATGCCCATGGAGCCCACTAGGCCCATACCCAGCCGGTCCTCGGGCACGAAGGCCATGGCCACCCCCGCCTTGCGAATCTGCATGGGCGTCTTCCCTACCAGATTGGAGGGCTCCTGGCCGTCCGGTGTATAAAGGATCTCTCCTTCACCAACCGGGCAGAGGCCGGAGATGGCCTCCAGCAGCTCCTTCTGACCGGAACCGGCGATGCCGGCCACACCGAGAATCTCGCCGCCCAGGGCGGTGAAGGAGACACCGTCCAGGCGCTTGATTCCCTCCCCGTCCAAAACGGTGAGGTTTTGAATCTCCAGCCGCTTCACCGGCTTTTCGTACCGGGGGCGGTCGATGTTCAGCGTCACCGTGTGGCCCACCATCATGTCCGTCAGAGCCTGGGGGGTCGTCTCCGCGGTGTTCACGGTGCCGATGTACTTGCCCTTCCGGAGTACCGCCACTTTGTCGGAAAGGGCCATGACCTCGTGGAGCTTGTGGGTGATGATGACAATGGCCTTGCCGTCGGCCTTCATGGCCTGGAGGACGTCGAAGAGCTTATCGGTCTCCTGGGGGGTGAGGACGGCGGTGGGTTCATCCAGAATCAGGATGTCAGCCCCCCGGTAGAGGACCTTCACAATCTCCACCGTCTGCTTCTGGGAGACGGACATGTCGTAAATCTTCTGGTCGGGGTCTATATCGAAGCCGTACCGTTCACAGATGCCCCGGACACGTTCCCCAGCGGCCCGGAAATCCAGCCGGCCCGGCTCCTCCAAGCCCAGAACGATGTTCTCCGCGGCGGTGAACACGTCCACCAATTTGTAGTGCTGGTGAATCATGCCGATGCCGTTGGCGAAGGCGTCCCGGGGGGAGCGGATGGAGACGGGCTGGCCGCCTACATAAATCTGTCCCTCGTCGGGAAAGTAGATGCCGGAGAGCATATTCATCAGCGTGGTCTTGCCGCTGCCGTTCTCCCCCAGCAGGGAGAGAATCTCCCCCCAATTCAGTTTCAGGTCAATGCCGTCGTTGGCCACCACCTCGCCGAAGCGTTTGGTGATGCCCCTCAGTTCAATGGCGCATACCGTATTTTCCAAAAACGCTCATCCTTTCTAAGAGGTCCCGGGCAAGCGGAGCCGGGCGGAGTCGGGATGGAGTGGAAACAAACAGGGAGCCGGCGTCTTTGGGCCGCGTGCGTTTTGTCCCGGAGCTCCGGAAACAAACCAGCCGTTTTTCCCCGTTCGAAGAGAAAAGAACAGGGGCCCCGCGGGGCCCCTATAGGTTCTTTTACGGAAATCAGCCGAAGGCAGTGTTCAGCCAGTCAATGCCGTCGATGGAAAGCGCGAAGTAGGGCGCGGACTGGAAGTGAGACTCATGGAAAGCGCCGTCGAACACGGCCTCCTCGGAATCGGGAGTGAAGTCGCCGTCGGTATCCAGGGCAAAGGCGCTGGTCAAGGTCTCGCCGCCATTGACCGTGAAGGTGCTGGTATCAAAGACCTGGAGCTTGCCGGAGCGGATCTGCTCCTCTACCTCCGCCAGCTTCTCGGCAGTGCCGGGGGCGGCGATGGCCTCGTTGAGGCCCGTCATCACCACGGCGCCCATATCCATGCCGTGGCACCAATCCTGGTCAAAGCTCTCGCCATTGGCCACGGACGTGATGGCGTACTCGAAGTAGGGAGCCCAGTCGATGCGGGTGCTGATGAGGGAGGCCCCGGGGGCAACGCTGATCATGTCGTTGTTATAGCCCGTGTGGAAGACGCCCTTGGCCTCAGCCGTGGTGGCGGGGGTGGTGTTGTCGGAGTGCTGGGAGATCATGACGCAGCCCATGTCCGCCAGGGCGGAAGCGGCGTTGGCCTCCTCCGTGGCGTCGGACCAGGAACCCACGAACTGGACCTTCATGGAAACGCTGGGGCAGACGCTCCGGGCGCCCAGGAAATAGGCGGTGAAGCCGGAGATGACCTCGGCGAAGGAGAAAGCGCCCACATAGCCGATGACGGCCTCGTCGGCGGAGATGGTCCCCTCGTCAATCATCTGCTGAAGCTTCATGCCTGCCACGACGCCGGCCAGATACCGGCCCTCATAGATGTTGGCGAAGGCGTTGTGGGTGTTTTCCAGATTGTCGCCCCAGGAGGCCTGGTTGGTGCAGGCGATGAACTCAATTTCCGGATAATCCGGGGCCACCTTCAGCATGAAGGGCTCGAAGCCGAAGGAGTTGTTGATGATGAGGTCGCAGCCCTCGTCCGCCAGCTCGATGTTGGCGTCCTCGCAGCTGACATCCTCTCGAACGTTCCACTTGACCACCCAGTCCACGATGATGCCATTGGCGGCCAGGGCCTCGGTGGCGGCCTCCTTGCCCCGGATGAAGTTATAGGTATAGCCCTGGTCGTTCTCGTCGCCGATGCAGATCAGGCCCACCTTGATGGTTTTGGCCTCGGTGTCGCCGGACGTGCCGTCCGCGGGCTGGCTTTCGTCGGGTTTGCTCTCCGTGGGTTTGTCATCCGTGCCGCCGGAGGTCTGGCTATCTCCGCCGCCGCCTCCGCAGGCGGTCAGGCTCAAGGCCAGAATCATAGACAGCAGTACTGCAAGAAACTTCTTCATACTGATTTTCCTCCTTTAATCGATCTTCATTATGGAATGGAATGGGGAACGACATGCCCCGGTTGTCTTTTATTATACAGGAAACGCCAGGAAAATTCAATGCGCTTTTTCATCTTTTTGGAAATAAAGCGACAACCGCGCCGGGTTTTCTCCTTAACTTTCCATCTTTCGCGGGAGAAACTCCTCTTCCGGAAGCTCCGCAAGGAAATCAACCCTCGACGTTTTTCGGAAAATGTGCTATAGTTTACTCATTCGTGAAACGAAATCCCGTGGATTCCTGAAGTTTTTACTTCTGTGCAATAGGAGGTATCCGAAACCATGTCTCAATTCCTTTCGCTGGCGGACCTGTGCCGGGGGCACACGGTCTTTATCCAAACCCACAACTACCCGGACCCCGACGCCATTGCCTCGGCCTACGGCCTGCAAAAGCTGTTGGAGACCCAAGGCATCCCGGCCACCCTCTGCTATGAGGGCCGGATCGACAAACTCAGCGCCTCAAAGATGCTGGAGGCCTTCGGAATCCGGATGGTCCCCTACGACCGCCTACGGGCGTCCATGACGCCTCAGGATTACATCATCTGCGTAGACGCCCAAAAGCTCAGCGGGAACATCACCGACTTCATCGGCGACGAGGTGGCCTGCATTGACCACCACCCCGTCTTCGTGCCCATGGAATACCGCTATCAGGACATCCGGCAGACCGGAGCCTGCGCCACCCTGATCGCGGGCTATTTCCAGGAGCTGGGCCTGGAGCCGGACCCGGACACCGCCGCCGCCCTGCTCTACGGGTTGAAGATGGATACGCTGCAATTCACCCGGGGCGTAACTGGAACAGACATCGAGATGTTCGAATTCCTGTTTCGCTTCTGCCACCGGGAGAAGCTGGCCCGGCTGGAGCGGAATAACATGGAGTTCCGCGACCTGAAGGCCTACGGGGCCGCCATTGAAAACATCCAGATCTATGACAAGGTGGGTTTTTCCTACGTGCCCTTCTCCTGTCCGGACGCCCTGATCGCGATTTTGTCCGACTTCATTCTGGCGCTGGTGGAGGTGGAGGTAGCCGTGGTCTTCTCCCGCCGGGAAGACGGCATGAAGTTCTCCGTCCGCTCCGAAGTGCCGGAGGTTCACGCCGGGAGCCTGATTCGCCAAGCCCTCCAGGACATTGGCAGCGGCGGCGGTCACGCGGCGATGGCCGGAGGGATGATTCTGCCGGAGCAGCTGCCGCGTCTGGGCGCCTACCCTGAGGCTCATATCCGGGATTTATTTTTAAGGGTTCTAGCCGGGAACACGCCATCTCCAGCATCCGATTAACCGCGTCCGGGGGATACGGCTTACCGGCAGCCCTGCTTTCCAGGCATAGAATTTGTGCGGGAAAAAACGCTTCCGCCCGAAAGGCAGACGGCGCCGTCTGAAAACAGAGGAAAAAAACCGCGAGAGAAACCCATCCAGGGTTTCTCTCGCTTTTCATCTGATTTCAAAGCCTAAAACGGTCTGAAGCCTTGCGCAGGCTGGCGAACAATCTCTTTCACCAGCCTGCGGGACCGCCTCCGCAGTCCCTTTCTCCGTTCCCGCCGCCTCAAGTCAGTCCGTTCCCAGGCCCTCAGCGCGCATGAACGCCCTACCGCTCCCTTTTTCTCTCGAAAGCAAGGATGCTGTCGCTCCAAACCGCCCGGATTGCGTCCTTCTGCCGCCGGTAAACGCAGCGCTCCAGGCGCTCCGCCGCCGTCAGGGGATGGGGCTGGGGAAGGTCCCCGTCCTCCACCACAATGGCGTGCAGCCGGTTCCCCGGCGCGAATCCCGGCTTCTCCCCAAAGAACGCCGCCCCGGCGGAGGTGCCCAAAAACCAGCCCTCCGCCACGGTGAGAAAATCCGGCTCCCAGCCGTCCAGGATCCGCCGGGCCTTGGAGGCCCGGATGGAAGCCGCCACTACATCGAACATATTCAGACGGTCCCCTCCGGCGATGTCGCTGCCCAGGGCCACCTTCAAGCCCTCTTTCAGCATCAGCCGGATGGGAGCCACGCCGGAGCAAATGTTCTGGTTGGAATCCGCGCAGTGCACCACCGTGACCCCGGCGGTGCGCATGGCCGCCCGCTCCCGCTCGTCGGACCAGACGCAATGGGCCATGAGGGTCCGGTCGTTCCAGAGTCCGTACTTCTTGTAGGTCTCCCAATACTGTCCGCAATCGGGGTGCAATTCCTTAACCCATTGGATTTCCCCCGTGTTCTCCGACAGGTGGGACTGAATGGGCAGCCCCCGCTCCGCCGCCAGCTTCCCCAGAAAGTCCATCAGCCCGTCGGTACAGGAGGGCGTGAAGCGGGGCGTAAGCATGGGCTGGATCCGCCGGAACCTCCGGCACTCCTCCAGCCAGCGGAGGGTCTCCCGTTTCGACTCCTCCGTCTCCTCCTGAAGGGCGGGGATGCCGTTGCGGTCCATGTTCACCTTGCCCACATAACCGGTGACTCCGGCCTCTTCCAGCTCCTCCATCAGAATCAGCGTGGCTTCCCGGTGGAGAGAGGAGAACATGCACACCCTTGTGGTACCGTTTTCAATGAGCTCCCGGGCCAGCTTTTTGTAGACCGCCCGGGCGTAATTCGGGTCGGCGAAGCGGGCTTCCGTGGGAAAGGTATAGGTGTTCAGCCAGTCCAGCAGCGGCAGGTCCATGCCCATGCCCAGCATAGGATACTGGGGGGCGTGGAGGTGAAGGTCCGCAAAGGATTGGAGAATCAGCGCGTCCCCATAGTCCTCCACCGCCGCCCCGGCGTACCGCTCCGGCAAAGTGGGAAACACCCCCTGGAGGACCCCCTCCTCCGCCACAAGATAGCCGTTCTCCGTGACGTCCAATTTCCCCAGAGCCGGGGCGGAGACGACGGTTCCCTTTAAAATTGTAATCGACATGCCAACAACCCCTTTTCAAATTTGCCGGTACAAAAACAAAAAGGACGCCTGTCCGGATATGGAACTCCCACTCCGTACAGACACCCATAGAGAAGCCTTCGGCGGCTTCGTAGAAACACCCGCGCCATTCAGCGGGCTTATATGAGGCCCTTTTCCTTGTATCGAGTTGCCCTCAGTATAGCACATCCCCAGTCAAAACGCAAGCACCACTTCTGGCCTCTCCGCTTATACTGGCATACGGGCGCTCCCGGACGGTCCGGGGCACCGAATTGAAATAAAGGCGTTGATGCGTATGCTGCGGTCTCTTGGCTGGGCCGCCCTGGGCACAGGTTTCACTTTCCTGATGACCACCCTGGGCGCCGCCATGGTGTTTTTTCTCTCCGGGGAACCCAGGCCCCGGTTTCAAAAGGCGATGCTGGGCTTTGCCGCCGGGGTGATGACGGCGGCCTCCGTGTGGAGCTTGCTGCTTCCCGCCATCAATCAGGCGTCGGAGGAAGGAACGGCCCCCGGCTGGCTGCCGGCGGCGGCGGGGATGCTGCTGGGCGTGGTATTCCTGGCGGCGCTGGACGCGCTGCTACCCCGTCTGCGGCGGGAGAAGGAGGTCAATGACGCCTGGCGGCAGAACACCCTCCTGATGACAGCCATCACCCTACATAACGTGCCGGAGGGCATGGCGGTAGGTCTGGCCTTCGCCCTGGCGGCGGCGGGAGAGGGAGCCGCCGGGGCCATGGCCCTGGCTCTGGGCATTGGTATTCAAAACTTCCCCGAGGGCGCGGCGGTGGCCCTGCCTCTGCGGCAGGAGGGCCAGGGACGGCTGAAGGCCTTCACCGGCGGAATGCTGTCCGGGGCGGTGGAGCCGGTGTTTGGGATTCTGGTGGTATTGATCGCCGCCTGGGCGCATCCCATGATGCCCTGGCTTTTGAGCTTTGCCGCCGGGGCGATGCTGTACGTGGTGGTGGAGGAACTGGTACCTCAGGCCCACAGCCGGGCGGGGACCTGCGGTTTCGTCGGGGGGTTTTTGATTATGATGGTGCTGGATGTTGCACTGGGATAAAGGGTTTAGACGCCGCGAAGCGTTTTGAGTTTGAATCAGAGAATGGAAAACGAGAGAAATCCTGATGAGTTTCTCTCGCAGCTCTCAGCCAGACGAATGGCCATTCGTCTGGCTGTGCAAGTTTTTCCGGTCTTCTTCGAAGCTCGGAAAGGTTCCTTTCATTTTTCGCCAATTCACTTCGAGCGCTTTGCGAAAGCGGGCCCGCGTCTCCGCCCGGCCTCCGCGCGCCTTTTCAGGTTTTCGCGTTGATCTGCGCCCCGCACTTCGGACAGGTGATGACAATTTTCCCCTTCCCCACCGGAACCCGGCAAATGGCCTTGCAGCTTTTGCAGGTGAAGTATTTATGCTCCTTGTCCGCGTGGCGGGCCCGGGCTCCGGCATTCCGGTTCTTCACCCGGCAGTACCAGTTCACCCACTTCTGGTTCTCCGTTCGCCGCCGGGAGAGGTTCCTGGAAAAGGCCCGGAACAAAATCACCAGCATCAAAAAGAAAAGCACGCCCTCCAGAATATGGACCGCCATCTCCTTCTTCATGAAAAAGCAAAGCAGTTCCGCCGCCCACAAAACCAGGTAACCCCGGAACAACGCCTGATTTAACTGGTCCCATCCGTTGCGCCCGTACATGAAGCGGGCAAGTGCGCCACCGATTCTCTGGAAGATGTCCATAGTTTGAACTCCTTTGCCGGTCCCTTTGTTTTCTGGTTCTCTCCATTCTACTCGCAACCGGGCGGACAAACAACTGCTTTGGGCGGAAATTTACAAAATGGTCATTTATTTTCCATGGAGGCTGTGCTATATTTTAAAGTTGTTAAAAAATATAAAAGGAAGTGTATCCAACTTATGCCAAAAAAGCAGTTCAAAGCCGAATCCAAGCGGCTTCTGGATCTGATGATCAACTCCATCTACACCCACAAGGAGATTTTTCTCCGGGAGATCATTTCCAACGCCAGCGACGCCTGTGACAAACTCTGCTATCAGGCTCTCACGGACAGCAACATGGGCCTGGACCGTGGGGATTTCAAAATTGAGATCACCGTGGACAAGGAAAAGCGCCTCCTCACCGTCTCCGACAATGGCATCGGCATGGACAAGGTGGACCTGGAAAACAACCTGGGCGTCATCGCCTCCTCCGGCTCCTACAAGTTCAAGCAGGAAATCGGGGACGACGCCAAGGATACCGACGTGATTGGCCAATTCGGCGTGGGCTTCTACTCCGCTTTCATGGTAGCCGATCACATTACCGTAGTGACCCGGAAGTACGGCGGGGAGAGCGCCTATCTGTGGCAGTCCTCCGGGGCCGACGGCTACACCATCACGGAATGTGACAAGGAAACCGCGGGCACCGACATCTGCATGCACATCAAAGCCGACACCGAGGACGAGAAATACGGCGAGTTCCTGGAAAACTGGAAGCTCCAGGAGCTGGTGCGGAAGTATTCCGACTACATCCGCTTCCCCATCCGTATGGAGGTCTCCAAGACCCGGAAAAAGGAGGATTCGCCGGAGGATCAGCCGGAGTATGAGACCTATACCGAGGTGGAGACCCTGAACTCCATGGTGCCCATCTGGCAGCGGGCCAAGAGCGAGGTCACCGAGGAGGAGTACCACAAGTTTTACCGGGACAAGTTCCACGACTACGCCGACCCCCAGCGCTGCATCCCCGTCTCCGTGGAGGGCAACGTCACCTATAAGGCCCTTCTCTTTGTCCCCGGGGCCACCCCCTTTGATTACTACACCAAGGAGTTTGAAAAGGGCCTCCAGCTTTACTCCAACGGCGTGCTGATTATGGACAAGTGCGCGGACCTGTTGCCGGAGCACTTCCGCTTCGTCCGGGGCGTGGTGGACTCTCCGGATCTGAGCCTGAACATCTCCCGGGAGCTCCTCCAGCACGACCGGCAGCTGAAGGTCATCGCTGGGAACCTGGAAAAGAAGATCAAGGCAGACCTGGGCAAATTCCTGGCGGAGGACCGGGAGGGTTACCAGACCTTCTGGAAGAACTTCGGCCGGCAGCTGAAATACGGCGTGGTGAACGAATACGGCCGCCACAAGGACCTGCTCCAGGACCTGCTGCTGTTCTACTCCTCCACAGAGAAAAAGCCCGTCACCCTGGACGAGTACGTCTCTCGGATGAGGGAGGACCAGAAATATATTTACTACGCCGCCGGAGCCACCGTCGACAAGATCGACAAGCTCCCCCAGACCGAGGGCCTGCGGGACGCGGGAACGGAGATTCTCTACTTCACCGAAGAAGTGGACGAGTTCTGCGCCCAGGCCCTGCGGACTTACAAGGAAAAGGAGTTCCGCTCCGTTCTGGATCAGGAGATCGAAGAGGGGGCGGAGAAGAAGGCCGAGGAGGAGGCCGAGGCTCACAAGGGAACCTTCGACTTTGTGAAGGAGGCCCTGGGGGACGCCGTCAAGGAGGTCAAGGCCAGCGCCCGGCTGAAATCCCACCCCGTCTGCCTCACCGCCGGAGAGGGGCTGAGCTTTGAAATGGAGAAATACTTCCAGGCCGTCCAGCCCGACGCGTCCCTGAAAGCGGACCGGATTCTGGAGTTAAACGTGGAGCATCCCGCCTTCCAGGCGCTGGAGACCGCCGTGGAGGCGGATCCGGAGAAGGCCAAAACCTATGCCGCCCTGCTGTATAACCAGGCGCTTCTGATCGCGGGCCTGCCCCTGGAGGACCCCTCCGGGTACACCGACCTGGTGTGCGGGCTGATGAAGTAATCCCGCGTCAGCGGTCTCTCCGGTGAAAACCGGGCCGGCACACCGCCGGTCCTCCGGCAAGGGGATTCCCTTGACTCCGGAGGCAGCACGCGGCTTTTGAGAAAACAGAAACGAGGACCTGCCGGTTTGGCGGGCCCTCGTTTTCCATTCATCGAAAAGGACGGACGCGGTGCGTCCGTCCTCTCTTTTTACTCCGGCCGGATGCCGTAGCTCTCAAACCGGCTCAGGAGATTTTGCAGCGTCAGCTTCTGGGCCAGCAGCTGCTGGTAGGTGGCGCCCTTCTCTTTCCCGGCCTCCCGGAGCTTGTCCATACTGGCCAGGACGCCGTCCCGTTCTTTTAAGAGATCCCCGTACATCCGGTCATAGGCCGCCAGGCGTTTCAAATCCGTCACAAAGCATCCTCCAGACGTCCCTCATCTACGCGGCCCTCAGACGTTGAAACGGAAGTAAATCATATCGCCGTCCTGGACCACATATTCCTTCCCCTCGCTGCGGAGCAGGCCCTTCTCCTTGGCAGCGGCCACGCTGCCGCAGGCGGCCATGTCGCTGTAGGCGATGACCTCCGCCCGGATGAAGCCCCGCTCGATGTCGGAGTGAATCTTCCCGGCGGCCTGGGGGGCCTTGGTGCCCTTTTTGATGGTCCAGGCCCGGCACTCGTCCTTGCCGTAGGTCAGGAAGGAGATGAGACCCAGAAGGGTGTAGGAACACTTGATAAGCCGGTCCAGGCCGGACTCCTCCACGCCGATCTCCGCCAGGAACATCTGCTTTTCCTCGCCCTCCAGCTCCGCCACATCCTGCTCCAGCTTGGCGCAGATGGGCAGAACCAGACTGCCCTCGGCGGAGGCGATCTCGCAGACCTGCTGGTAATAGGAGTTGTTGTCCAGATGGGAGAACCCGTCCTCGTCGGTATTGGCGGCGTAAATCACGGGCTTGAGGGTCAGCAGCTCGCTGGTCCGCAGCAGGGCGGCGTCGTCCGCGTCACATTCGAAGGTCCGGGCCAGCTTACCCCCGTCCAGGTGCTTTTGCAGGGCGGTGAAGAGCTCCACCTCGTGCGCGAATTTCTTATCGCCCTTCAGGGCCTTCGCCGCCTTCTCCACCCGGCGCTGGACCATCTCCAGGTCCGCCATCACCAGCTCCATGTTGATGATGTCGATGTCCCGCCGGGGGTCCGTGGAGCCCTCTACGTGAATGACGTTCTCATCGTCAAAGCAGCGGACCACGTGAACCACCGCGTCGGTCTCCCGGATGTTCGCCAGAAACTTGTTCCCCAGGCCCTCGCCTTTGCTGGCGCCCTTCACAAGGCCGGCGATATCCACGAACTCAATCACCGCCGGGGTCTTCTTGTCCGGTTCGTACATCTTCGCCAGTTTATCCAGCCGCTCGTCGGGAACGGCCACCATGCCCACGTTGGGGTCGATGGTACAGAAGGGATAGTTGGCGCTCTCCGCGCCGGCATTGGTAATGGCGTTGAACAGAGTGGACTTGCCTACATTGGGAAGTCCCACGATTCCTAATTTCATTTCTATCGTTACCTCCTGATTTTTCAAGGGTTTCAAGACTTTCTTCATGGCTTCCGCCACATTTCCGCCACATTATGCGCCATTTGCTGCCGACAACCCATTTTCAAGCTGTCCCTGCTCGAAGAGCCTGATTCCCATTTCCATACTGTCATCTGTAACATGAACATACCTGTCCATGGTCATTTTCAGGCTGGAATGGCCGAGGAGCTTTTGCAGGGTCTTGGGCTGCATCCCGCTTTCGATGGCTCGGGTGGCATAGGTGTGGCGAAGAGCGTGCATACAGAACCGCCTGATTCCAGCTTCATCACAGAGCTTGTACAAATGGGTATCATAGGAGCTGTTCTTGTTCGGCATACCCGTGCGGAAATTGATGAAAACGAGGTCCTTCATATTGAAGCTCTTTTTCTGCTTTTGATCCTTCCGCTTGTCTGCGTACTCCAAAACAGTATCGAGATCGGGGGACTGCTTGCGGGTATCCTTTGTGGCATAGACCGCTTTCAAGATTTCGTATGCCCGGCTCGTCAGCGGGATGGTACGATAGCTCGCCACCGTCTTTGGAGGCCCAGCGACCCAAAACTGCTGCTTATAACGGAACTCCATTGTTTTCCGAATGGTCAGCGTCCGTCTCTCCCAGTCAACATCATCCCACGTCAAAGCAATCATCTCACCCGTCCGCAACCCCGTCTCCAACAAAAAGGCATACTGATAATAGTTGTGCGACCTTCTTGCGGCTTCAAGGAACTTCTTCTGCTCCTCCACGGTGAGAACCTTCAGGTCATCCACTGCTTTTGTGCTTTTGGAGAACTTTACGCCGTCCAGCGGATGAACCTTGATCTTGCCGTTCAGCTTGGCAGATTTGAGCATGGTCCCAAGCGTGATATACGTTTGATAGATTGTAGACCCGGCATATTCGTCATCCATACTGTTCAGAATTTTGGTGCAGTGCATGGGCTTCACGTTTTTGAGCTTCATCCTACCAATAACGGGCTTGATATTCTTGGAATACCGCTCGGCGTAGTTTCTCCGAGTATTTGCCGCCAAATCCTTGATAAGTTCTGTATGCCAGAACTTAAACCACTCATCAACGGTTATATCCTCAGCATCTATGCCATCCCCGAACTCGTCCTGATGACGCACTTCATATAGCCATCTGTCAGCCTCAACCACGGTATCAAACCGCCGCTGATGCCGTTTGCCGGCCTTGTCCACAAAGCCGGCCATAAATTTTCCATCATCCTTCCTCTGCGAAATACCTTTGGGAAGTTTTTTGCCCTTGATATATTTACCCATGGGGAACTCCTTTCTATGTTGGAAGGAGCCCCTGCAACACACCCATTGTATCACAGAGGCCCCTATCAGGCAAGAATGAAGTTACGTTTAGATCACAAAACTTGTACGAATGAACTTTTCAAACTCTTTACGCTTGACAAGTTTCTTATTTTGCCCCACATGAAGGACAAAGGGGCAGTTGGGTTCACGAAGCATCGCCTCAATCTTGTTGATACCGATGTTACTGTATTCAGCGGCCTCATACTTTGTCAAAGCGACCTTCTGTTCAATGGGGACTACAGCTTTGGCCTTGCGAGTATCCTGCATTTTGATTCGCCTCCTCTCCATATAGATTGAAAATAGTTACCGGCCCCGTTCAAAATCTCTCTCCAAGTTCCGAGCACGGCTCTGTTCCATGCGCTGCCTGAACTGCTGCCGGTCCAGGCGTTGACGTTCAGCTATGATCCTGCGGTTGTCGTTGCCGCGATCAGTCAGTACGCCACGTTCTTCCATGGCCCTTACCTTTGCACCCAAATGCTTGGTGGGTTCACGGTCGATGCCCTGCCTTGCGTAACTCAGACAAGTGACCTCTTTGTCGATACCGTACTGTCGGAACTGTGCGTTGCAGGCTTTTGCCCAACCAGCACGCCATTCCTGGACCCGGTCAGAATCATCCCAATTATGGGTCTTGATGCTCCTACCGAGCTTGTATCGCCCTTTAACTGGATCAAAAATTCTTTCCCCATTTTTGTCGAGAAGATAATTTCTGTGCTGCTTGCCCATCCATCTGCCAGCGCAGTCTAAGGGCCGGGTCGTAAGTAGAATATGTGCGTGCGGATTTCCGTCCCCTTTGTCATGGATGGACACATCGGCGCACATCCCGCTTTTCACAAAGTATTCCTGCACATACTGCCGAACCATAGCAATATGGTTTTTGGCATCAATCTCTTTCGGCAAGGCGATGATGATTGCCCGCGCTAACCTCGCATTGCGGCTCTTCTCGATTTTTTCAACATTGTTCCAAAGAATCTCCGAACTGTAAAATTCGTTTGGTGCATGATCCGGCAGCATAACTTCGTGATGAACCAGGTCTGAGCGTCCGGCATAGCTGTATGTCTCCCCGGTACGTTCATCGAGCAGTTTGCTTCGGGAACAATACGCCGCCATCTGCACGGATGACCTGCCTTCTCTTCGGCTGATAATACCGACATGAAATGATATGACCTCCATGAATATCCTTCCTTTCAGGTGTTGCCTACGTCTGGTATGTAAGTGCGCATACACATAGCATCCAGTCAGCGGGCTGCATTACTGATTGCCAAACAACGATTCTTCAAGTTCTTGGTAGCACTCCTGGCACATTGCCAAGGCTTCCATAAAATTGTCCAGGGGCTCAAAATTGAGGTGGTCTTCCTCGGTCGATCTGCCTGGAGTAATCTCCAGAGCAATGGGGAAATGTTTGCAGAACAGTTCCCCGATGATAAACAAACGGCGGCTATCTAACTTCTTCTTTGCTTCCCTTGCCTGATTCTCGACCAAAATGTTCCTCTGTTCGAGTTGTTCCTCTCTCTTCCTAGCTCGTGCAAGTCGTTCTTCAACACTGATTCTCATTCTGTGTACCTCCTAAAATATTCCGCAATAGTTTCATTGAATGTGGGAATTGGCTGGTCTGTCACTGTGGCTGGCAGCTTGATTGTACTGAGGAATCCGTATGGCGTATACAGCCATATGTCTTGATTAGTGCTGAACTCATGTGGGTGAATCAAGGGTTCACGGATTTCCTGGACTTGCGCTCCCCAAGCTGATCGTTCCATGATGGAATTAAAACTCTGAGACACGCTGATCTTTGCAGTTGGAATGGTGCCGATCATTCGACTTAGGTACTCCTGTGTCTCTGGTTCTGTGACTTGCAGGATTGCCTTGTATTGACAATTATCCACCAAGATTTTACGAATGTCAGAACCATAGACTGCATCAAGCTGTGCTATACTTTGAATTACGAGATACAGAGTGACCTTCTTCGAGCGCAATGTTGTCATAGCTTCGGTGATTACGTCCATCCGCCCCAATAACGGGAACTCGTCTAACAGTAACAAGAGTGGCTTCGTTTCTTTTCCCTGGGGACTATACTTGTCGGGACGGCGCTCAATCTGCCGGATCAACTGTGTAATCATCAACCGAATAACACCACTCCACTGCTCCAATCGGGACTGATCCAGGCACAGAAATACGTTAGGAGCATCTTCGCTCATTACAATATCTTTCCACGAAAAAGATACCGCATTTTCATCCCGTGACAACGCATACTGAATATCGGGATCAGTAGCAAAGATCATGGTGTGCTGCTTAACATCCGTGCCAATAGCGGCCTGATGCTCTGGTTTCAAGGAAGAAATATCACTGACGAACGTCTTAGCGAGAGGTACATTACCTGCCATGATCTTCTTGCATAAGTCGGCCACAGATGTAGTTTGCACCAACAAAATGGTATCAATGAGGTCGTACCCTTTTTCAAAATAGTAGATAATCGCACCCGATAGAAAATCTCGTGCCATATTGATCCAGTACGGCTCCCTCACATCTAACGGCATAGGGATAATGGCGTTAGCAATCTCTCGAACATACTGGACTAAATGTGGGTCATCTCTCTCCAACAACGCATACACATCATAGTGAACTCCGCCGTTGGTCGGGTCGAATACGATATACGACCTTCTTGCAAGCCCCCTATGCTGCAAAATCTCATAGCAACTCGACATTTCGCCCTTTATGTCAAGAACCACAGCAGGATCATCCATCGTCCTAAGTGTTGACTTAGCAAGAAAGTGACTTTTGCCAGAACCGTTGATTCCCACAACCAGAATATTTCCATCATCGGTTGAGCGTTTCCCCACATAGTACCCCTTGCCATTGCCTGTATCCAATCCTAGAAACACGCCGGAATCTTCAACATCCAAAATCATATCATCTGGAATATTTCTGCCTGGCTCAATCTTGGGCCTGTCGATCTGTGAGATCATTGGATATGCTGACATAATGCCGCTATACAACATCATTTCCGCCTTTTTCTTCTTTCCCATGGTAGTCGCCTCCTGCGAACATTGCACCCGGAGCAACAGTGATAATCCTGTGTTTTCATTCGCCGTTTCGCTTGGGTACAATTCGGATTATTTGAATCAGTGTGCCTCCTGCAACGTACCAACTGCGCCCGAATTTTTTCTCCATCCGGCATAACTTAAAAGATTTCACGTTGTCCGAACCCTTTTCGTCTGGCGAAAAAATTCAGCCTCATTTGCCACGTTGCAATGCGAAATGAGAACGATTCTTGCAGTCGGCCACTCGACCGACCACAAGAACCGTTTTCCCTCCGTCATTCGGATGCTGATGTTAGCTGATCCAAACCCTCTTTGCACATCTCTTCCAACTCGGAAATCCATGATTCACGGGTATCGGAATCAGAATCCTTGATGGAGATGATCGCTCTGCTCAAAGCCTCTCTCAGCCTCTCCAGATTCGACTCCACACTGTCCCTTGGAGTTTCCTCACCTTGATTTGATGGCGTGACCTCCTCGTGATCTGTTGCGGTCAGCTTGCCCTTCAAATAGCGTGTGACTACAAATTCCAGTTCCCGCTTGGTCATTTTTTGAACCATCTTCGGCCTATCTCCAACTGGAAAAAATGTATGCAGGAAATGGGCAATGTCATTTTTCCCAATCCTCGTGAGTATGTAGGCTTTCGAGGATGTCAGTCCCAGTTGCGACACCAAGGCCGCATCGTCAAACATCTCCGCAACTCGAATCAGACGTTGCGCGTGCCTGACCGAGAAAGGCACATTCACTTTTAGCCATTTGATCCAGTCACCGTGGCCCTTGTAGACATCTCTGGCTTGGATGAGCAGCCCGCCGATTTCCAGGTACGATTGCTCGTAGCGTTCTTGCAGCTCCTCGATCTTCAGCTTGAACGTATCGAGCCGATGCTCCCAGGAATCATCGGTGTTGTCATCAGGCGTTTGGCTGACATCAGATGCAGCAGAATCGCCGAGTACGTCACTGTCCCCAACACGGGGAGGACCATTCACAGTTTCCTCCAATTTGGTACAGAGGTTGTCATTTTCCTGTTTCATGACTTCGATCTCCTTTCAATATTTAGTTTTCAAGGTACAAAAATCGGTCTTCTTGGGTTCTGCGTGCAGTCAGTATACAGCAAAAAAGAGCACTCCGCAAAAAGCGGAGCACTCCAAAATTCCCACCATATTCTTTTATCCCAAAACAGGGTCAAATCGCATCAATTTGCACGTCTTTTCTACATAATCAAACGCCAATTCCAAAAGGAATCCTGCATCTCTCATAGTAGTTCCCTTGGCTTCACACGCTATCTGGCAGGATGAGTCACGGCCTCGAATTGCGTCTTGGATGTTCACCAGGATCGCATCACAGATGCCCTCGCAATCATCTGAATCTAAAAAGGCATACCGAATTTTGCACTCATGATCTTCATAGCTAAACCCTATACTTTGTAAATAGTTAAGCACACGAATGACTGACTGAATCTGATTGCTGACCTCAAAGAAGCCAGGGTCAATCTGGTCCAAATAGAAATCATGTGCGGCTACCATTCCATTCAAAGTAGATTGGTTTAATATTTGCTTCCTGATTTCATCGCAGACTTGTTCTATTTGCCGTAGCTTCGACCGGACAGCATATTTACCAACATTTGCGTACCAACGATCAGTAACTTTCCGAACCCAATAGACCTGTAATGCATCAGGTACACTTTTATCATTTTTTAAGGCTGCTTGAACACGCATCATATGTTTAGATTTTTTTTGATAGCCATGATAAGTATAGTCAAATACTTCGCTTTGATTATCCAATATCAATGTCTGTAAAAAGGATACGATCTGTAGTTCATTTGAAATCATTTGTATAGGCATTACGCAATTCGCACGATTGCAAAAACTCAGAAACTTTTGAAATTTGTGTGCAAATGTGCGTATACGGCGAACGTCCTCCCTGGTTACCTTTTTCCCAAGATAGACATAGTGGGATAACCTCAGAGCATTGTCTTTGATGTGTTCCTCAACATTATTAAAATCTACAGGCTTATGGATGAGAAATCTCATTTCCTCAACAAGCTCAGGAGGAACATCGTAGTTATTGTTGCTTTGAATTTTGTTTACAAAGGCGATGTCAAGTAAGTTTCCCAAATACTCCCTCTGGGATACGATTAAATATAGCCTTTCAACTGGGTACTGGTAGGTGTTCTCCTGACTACCTTCATTACTTATAAAAATAGGTATCGGCGATTGAAGTACCTCTACCGAGGTGTAGTCAAATCCATAGTCATGTAAAAAGTCCAGAAGGAGCCGTACATTGTTTAGGATGTTATCCCATGCAAAGGATATATTTGAAATAGCTAAATAAATACGGCCCTTTTCCTCCAAAGAAAGCTCTTTCCCTAGAGATTCTTTTACTGTTCTAAGAATTTCACCATTTTGAGTTTCCCATCCCAAAAATGTATTATCAATATTTTCCATCGACGGCTTGTCAAGCAGCATAAGTACATTGGTCTTAGGATAGTACTTGTGCTCCAGCATATAGAAAAAGTAGAGGATTTTGCTGCGTTCACATTTTTCACGATCATCATTTCTATTTAATTCATTTAGATCAATTCCTAAATATTTTCTTATACGGGCAATAAGACCTTTTTTCCTTTCTAGCTCATCAAGAATATTTGCTTCTGTTATCTCGTCACTGTCAGAATAAAATGCGTACCAGATTTCGGAAGCTACAGCGGGGTTAGTACACAAATCTGCCTCAATTTCATTTGGATTTCCCATATCGTATATACTGTCAAAAGCACGATTAGTGTGCATGAACCGATCAACAAACTCTTCAAGAGACATAACCCCGCCAGGGAATCCACCTATCCTTTTGTCCCTGATTTTTATGTAGTTTTCGTCATCTTTATAATGCAAAGCGTTGATGTTAACGCCCTTAGAATCCAAATATTTTCTAACATGAGCAATCTGCTTTGCTATGTATTCTTCATTTTGCCATGCTGTCTGTAGAAGAAAATCAGATTGTTGTAAGTTGCTATTTCCCATTAAATCATAACCTTAAATATTAAATTCTTGCAAAGTGGTATTTGCGTGAGGATAGCTGGAAGCACTTGATATGCGACCCGGTGTCGCCTTTCCTACAGCGAAATATGTTTCAACCAAGAGGGGCTGCACCATACGCAGCCCCTCTTACCTCAAACCTCTAAACCTAATTTCTCTGCAATCTCCTCCGGTGTAAGCCCAGCTTCCTTTGCCGCTGCCATCACCGTTTTCATGTTGACGGGATGTAAAAGTTTCTGCTTCTGAGCTTCCAGTGATTCAATTTCAGCTTTTTTCTTAGCAATTTTCTCGTCAATTACAGTGATACGTTCCTCTGCGGTCTTTCCAGCCATGTTGTGTACCCTCCTACTGTAAAAAGATGCGTTTATTGTACAGCAAAAAGAGAAGCCTTGTCAACTATGATTTGAATTAAAATGGAGGGTATATTAGTCATTGTATAGCAATCACACAAACTTATTGCCACGGGTAGGGGTGCTTCACGGTTTCTACGTTCATTCTGCTGTCGGGCAATTCCGCAGGCTTTGTTGGGTTCCTGACAGAATCAAACAACTGTCGAACCATATCCTGATTTTCTTTCAGTATGATCCCGAAAGAAATATTCTTCCATCCCCACTCAGGGTTATAGCTGAGAAGTAGGCCGTGGTCGTAGTTGTGTACCGGGTCCTTTTTTAGAGACAAAAAATGAAATTCCTGTAGCTGAATGAAGAATGATCCTGCTTTCTCTTTGGCAAAGAGATACGCTACTCCCTCTTTGGATGGCGTACCAACATAGGTGTACATCCCGATCCGTTGATCTTCTTCTGCCAACAGCATGATAGGTTTAGCTGCGTTGACTGGATAAAGGCAGCAAAGGCAAGTCCCAATTTCTTCATCCTTGGCCGCCGACAAGTATTTCTTCTTCTCCATATCCACAATGAAGTTCATCTTGACCCCATCTTGCGCATAATCGCTGATGTGCTCAATATTGTAAATCATTTTCTTCTGGGCCTCTGTTTGGGGGCCTTGCCGCTGGTCAATAAAATAGTTGCTCCTGTTGGAAATGTCAACAACGGAAGCAATCTGATTGTATAAGCTGTCAGTCTCTACATTAAAAATATTTGCGCATTGGAGATATGAGCGCAGAGGATCAAGTGTCATTTCTACCTTTGCTTTATTCTCCGCAATTTGCATTTGTTTTTCGTAACTTACTGTCTTACGGGCATAATTTTTGAACTGCATATAATCGTCCTCCTATATATTCCTCCAGTAAAAGCTAGTGTTCCCGATGAGTGACTCGTGCTCCTCTGTCCAGCAGCGGTCATCATGATCTAACTGGGATTGTATGATGTTGCTGTTTTCTTCACATGGAAAGAGAACCAACGGTCTGTTGTTTTGTACAGCATCATAGTCCACCACAAAGCCAGATTTGGAAGTATCCTCTGAACTGATGAAGGATAGCATATGGAACTCGTTAAGTGGCATACAAACTCTGTTTTCCCACAAGAAATATACTGCATCCGGCACAATCAAAAATCCTGCGTTATGTAGGCAGGCTCCTATTCTTCTTCGGAGCAGAACCCTATCATCTGCACCCGATATGGTAAAGTCAACGATCATGTCCTCTATTGGATGCTGCCCTTTAGCAAGTATGCGGCCTTTGTCCAAATCAAGAAAGTAATACCCATCATCCCCATTTCGGATACGGTCTTTGATCTCCCGAATTATACTACCGGCATCCGAATATTTCCGGGAATATAACTCCCTTGAAATTTGACATTGCAGCGTATTCGTATCCGTGATAGCCGCTTTAGAAAACCATGATTTTCCATAGGGATAGCCCACCCCAAGAGACACCAACTGCTGTAAAAGTTTTCGTTCCTCTAAAACGCTTGCTGAATCCCTAGCACAGCTTACCTCTCCAAACATTTTTCACACCCGCCTATTGTTTCTTGCCTAATATGTACTCATACAGACATTCCAGTTGCTTGACCTCATGACGCTTGCTGATAGTCACTGGTGACAAACATAACTTAGCAAAGGTGTCCATGACCTTCTCTATGTCTCGGCAGTTCATAGCCTTCTGAGCAAGGTGTAGGGACTTCTTCTCTGGAATCAGCGCCAAAAGCCGCAGCATCTTTCTTCGCATGACATGATCTTTGACCTCGCTACGAACGATCTCGACAGCGGCATCCATCTTGTAAAAGTCCCCAAAGGGAACGACTCGTGCGAATATTTCTATAAAAATCTCCTTGCTGTTCTTCATCATCTCCACAATTTGGTCGGACGTATCCGTGGTATCTGTATACTCTCGGATGGCCTTTTGTTTCGTCAGCCGCACCTCTGCCCGGAGGATTCCTTTGGTCTGCTCACCTGCCGTTTGTAACTTCTTTTGTCCTGCATCTGCACTTCGTAGTTGGTCTGCAACAAACTTCTCCAAACCATACAAAAGAAAATCCGTGTCATTACTGTTTCCGCTCAGGCAAAAGCTGGCTTTATCATCGAAACATTCATAGCAGATTGGGGAAAATCCCTTCACCCTCCCTACCCGGCGTATGACCTTCAAATAGTTGCAGACGTTTACTCGGCTACCAACGTCAATGTCTCCGGTGATGGTCATGCCAGACAAAATAAAATCGTTCAGCGTGTATCTACGGTCAAAGTGTTCAAAGATATGCTTATCCAGCTTGCGAATCAGTCTGTCTATGTCGGATGGGTCATCCAGCGCCACACATGGATTGACAAGCAAGCGCACCTTCTTCTTATATTGGCTATCCCGGAAAATGACCGTGATACCCTTTGCGGCCAATGAGCGGTCTGCATACTCACCATTATCAAGTTCTTCCAAGCATAAGGACTTATTGCAACAATTATCGAAAACCCTTTGAAATTTGTTTGTGTTTAGTGTCATAGATAGCTCGAATTTTGGATTTAGCATCATCTAAAACCGCCTCCAATACAAATGTAATTTACAAAAAGGTTATAGTCAGTTGGTCATTTTATTTGAACGCATACGGGGCATGACGCATATTGTTTTTGCCACTGATTTCCAGTGGTGTTTTACGCTGGGAACTGACTTTAATATATCCGATTTCCAACTCGTCGCCCCTTCATTAAGAGGTGAATCGGCAAAAGTCCCATTAGGGTCGGTTTCAAGTCTGGAACGTGCCAAAACTCGAAAACCGACTCTAATGGACGCTTTTTCATCGTGCCGTTAGGGTAAACCCTAATGGAACGCCTATATGAAATCGGACGCACTCATTCCGGGTGCATCCCACGGATGGGCCGGGCCGTAATCGCCGCCCGTGCTGGATGGAGCTGTGGGGGTATCGGCATCTTCACCTGTGGCTTCTCTGTACTGCTCCATATCCAGCCCAAAGTATTCAGCCTCGGTGTCCGACAGCTCGGCCACATCAGCCATGTAGCGGCAGGCTTCTTCCTCGTCATCCTCAATCAGACCATCTTTCAGGACCGTGGCGATCTCACTCATTCTGGCCCAGGAGATATGTTTCTCGTTTGTCCGCATCAGGTAGTAGTCCAACGCCCTGAAAAGAGCCTCAGCTTTCGTCAGACTGGAGAACTTGCCGAAATCGTAGTAGCAGCAGGTCCAGTCCCAGCTTCCAGCTTTCTTGTCCAGGCCGCTTACAACGGCATACTGGGTCATACTCTCCCCACGCAGGATAAGCGCATACTGCCCGTTTTCATCAATAAGCGTGTACTTCATTTAGGATTCCTCCCCGTCATCGGCTAACTCGTCCACCGCAGAGGACGGATGCTGCCAGTCGCAGTAGCAAAACAGGCACTCGGCTTTCTCTGTATCACCGTGGCACTCGTCGATGAAATCCTGGCCTGTGTAGCAGTTGGATAAGACCTCAGAAAATTCCTCTTGGTCTGTGATTGGGCGGTCAAGAGGGATATGATTCAAGGCCACATCAGGAACATAGATAACCACATCTCCAGGATAGAATTTATCGGCCTTGAATATCTCGCAGTCCTGGCCGGGACCAAATGCCAGAAGATTATTGAGCGTATGACCCTGTTGGAGCTGTGACCTCAACTCCTGCTTTGTCAGTGTGCCGTCCTTCTTATCCTGGCCCAGTTTAAGGACTTCATAATCTACGGCAACGGAATCATCGACATAGGAACCATCGGGAAGCGGAGTCTCAGGCCCCAGTGCAATTTTGACTGCTTCTTCAAACGAGTTGGCGTCAATGTCACAGTGACCGTACATCTGCCAAACAAGCGGTATTCTATAGGTATCCATGTTTATTTCTTTCTGCTCCTTTCGACGATTGGTGCAACAGCCGTGCGGATTCTCTCTATCAGAGCCTTATCATAGATTCGGTAATGGAAAGCCGCCGACACCTCGTTTCGGTTCCCGTGAAAGTCCACAAAACCACCTCTTTCACGGCAATCGACAAAGAGATTATCCGGCTCTGTGAACGTGTGTCCCCGGTGCTCCATCTCGGCCAGCATCTCAAACGGGTCTGCGTAGATGCCGTGAAAATGGAAATACGCCCCATCATTGGCAAGCAACTCCGCTTTCTGACTCTCCCGTTCTTTCAGCTTCCAGCTATCATCCGGTTCCCGGCGGTTCCACATGAAATACTCAATACCGTCTTTCACCATGAACGTGGGGTACATCCAACATTGGCCCGTAAAAGTCGAATCGTCGTAGTACCGCTCCTTCTCGATAAACTCAACCATACCTACACTCCCCCTATTCAGTTCCACGGTTCTTCTCTGGAAAGCAGCGATGGACTGGGGAAACTGTCCTGCGGATCGTCTGTCCACCGTTCCTCTGGCTTTAGCCACATATAACGGCATCCGAGGATATGCACCATCCTTACCCGGTCATAGAGACGGCAGAAGTGACGATCCTCTACAACTTGCGCATCGAACCACTCGTTGAGTTCCGCAGCCGTAGCCAAGGTGCGGAGAACCGATGTCCCCGCACCCACCATGTACCGCTGTGTGAAATCCAGAAGCTGTTCCCGGACAAGTTCGTAGTCCGCAGCCTGTTTCTCACTCAGGGGGTGTTCATATTCAATGTAGCCCCAGCAGTCACGGCCAGCCTCCCTACAATACTGCCGCTTATCAAAGTTCACGATTTCGATAACCCTGTTGCCATCCGGTTTTGGAAACGTACCCGGAGCAACGGGACGCTGTGTACTGTAGTATTTCATTTCTCCGCATTTACCTCCCAGCAGCCGATGTAGAGATATTCTCCATAGCTGCCCTTCGGCGTGGCCTGACACATAAAGGCTCCGTCCTCGGACTGGATCGTTGCCAAATCGCTCCACCCATAAAAGCGGTTTTCTCTGGCAAGGCGTCTCAGCTCGGGCAGGGCCTTTGTGTTGATCCAGGCAAAGAAAGCATCCTGGTCCCTCTGACTCCCATCCAGCCTCTCAAAGCTCTGGCGATCCGGCAGAAGGTACAATGCCTTCCCGGGACCGACACTATCCCGTTCAAGGATAGCCCTGGCACCCCAGTACATCTTCGGGGTGAAGTTCTCGGGGTAGTTTCCCCACTCATGACTCATAGTTTCGACATCCTTTCTGTAATTTCTGTAAAAATACCCTATAACCCCTCTGTGTAGATGTATTTTGCTGTGATATTCTATCATAATGTGAAATCTAATACTTGCCCGTAAACCACGGGTGAAACAACACAGGAGGTACAACGATGAACACCACAAGTTGCAAGCGAGGATCGCAGAACAGGCATCCCCACAGAAATCACCTTTTGACCGCTTTATTTGTTGCGGTCATGGTGATGCTTTTGACCCTTCCCGCCTTTGCTGTGGAAACAGCGGTGAGCGAAAGCACACCCGATGCGGAAGTTTGCATTTCGGCACCCGATTTGCTTGAAAATCCCACTGATGAAGATGGCGCATCCGAACCAGCAGCAGCACCGACCTCTGGCCCCGTATCAACCATCGAAGAATTGGTTGACGCTATTGCTCATGCCAACGAAAACGATGTGATTGAATTTGATGGTTACTTACAGACACCGCTTGAATTGGTACTCGGTCGTGCTGATTGTCCGGTAACACTTCGGCGCGCTTCCTCTGAGGCTCATATCTATCTTTGGAGCGACAGGGAGGAAAATATCAAAGTTCAAAACATTACGTTTGATGGTGCGGGGATTCAATCAATGTTTTCAATTCTGGAAATCGACAGCTCTATGCAAACTATTGAGAACTGCAACTTTATCAACTGCGTTGGCAATTCCGCATTATCGACAGGAACGGGCGATACTTCTATTTCAGGCTGTCATTTTGCCGATAATACGGGACTTTATGGTGCGCATTTATATGCTGGCGGTCGCAAAGCTACCATTGAGAATTGCACGTTTACAGGCGGATGCGCTAATCGCAGAGGTCCAGTTTATATAAGCACTACGGAAGAATCTTTCTTGACTGGATGCACCATTTCTGGAAATGTGGCAGGAGAATTAGGCGGTGGTGTCTATATTGACGAAGGAGGACTAAGTATCTCTGGATGTAAGATTTACGGCAACACAGCCAACGGTGTTGCGGATGATATTGCAAAGAACTACCGTAGTTGTTTGTCTCTGATGGATGATTACGCCAACTTGGTATGGCTGTATAAATATGATGGGATGATTCCTAACAGGTGGACTGTGGATAGCCGCTTTGATGGGCCTTATGGGTCAGATCCCTACCATGCAAATATGATTTTCTTCATGACTTTTGCAGACAATGAACCTTCCCCCTCGCCAGAACCTATTTCTATAACTCTGGATAAAACAGAGCTGACTCTTGACGTTGGAGAAACAGACACATTGACGGCTACGCTCCACCCAGAAGGCACAAACAGCAGCGTTCAATGGACAAGCAGTGATCCATCTGTTGCTAGCGTTACCGAGAGCGGGCTTATAATTGCGCACTCAGCAGGAACAGCCTCAATTACTGCTACGGCAACGGTTGGCGGAGCGTCCGCATCATGCCTTGTAACTGTTCAAGAAGCGCCAGCAACAACCTACTCTATTAGCATCAGTGTCAGCCCCACGGAGGGAGGCACAGTCAGCGGCAGCGGGCAATATGAGGAAGGTGTCATCGCAACGGTTACTGCCGTTGCCAATGAGGGCTTCCGTTTCCTGGAGTGGACAGAAGCCGGCACACAGATCAACACAGAGGCCAGCTTAACATTTACAGTGACCAACGACCGAACGCTGACAGCAATTTTTGAACCCATCTCCGAGCCTGCCCCCGGGCCTACTCCCAAGCCTACCTATACCATCAACGTATCTACCGCCGAAGGAGGGACCGCCAGCGGTGGGGGTGAATATGAGCAAGGAAGTTCCGTAACGCTTACCGCCACACCCGAAAACGGGTATCGTTTCATCGCATGGACAGAAAATGATGAACAAATCAGCACCGATGAAAATTATACGTTTATCGCAGATCATGACCGAACGATTGTTGCTATCTTTATGCCAATTTCCAAGCCAACTTATACTGTTCATGTTAGCTCCGCACAAGGCGGGACAGTAGAAGGTAGCGGCAGTTATGAGGAAGGGGAACTTATAACTGTGAACGCAACACCTGATAATGACTACCGCTTTCTATATTGGGAAGAAAATGGTGAGCAAGTCAGCACTGATGAAACTTTTACGTTCACAGCGGATCGTGACCGAACACTTGTTGCTAAATTCACACCGATTCCCAAGCCTACCTATACAGTTCAAGTAAGCTCCACGCAAGGAGGAGTAGCAGAAGGTAGCGGCAGTTATAAAGAGGGGGAAGCTGTTACCGTAAACGCTGTACCTGATAACGGCTATCGCTTCCAATGTTGGGAGGAAAACGGCGTACAGGTCAGCACAGAGGCCCGATATTCTTTCGCAGCAGAAACAGATCGGACGTTAGTTGCTGTTTTTGAACTGATTCCACAATCCGGGCCAGATTCAACATATGTCCCCGGAACACCATCTACCTCATATCGTCCGAACGGTGGCAATACCCAACCTACCACTACTTCGCTGCCATTCCGAATAGAAGTTCAGATACCCGCACTGACTAACGGAAAAACCACGCTTATTGCTCCCAATGATTCGTTTTGGGGAGGATATAAAACTGGCAGGGATAACGGTGCAGGAACCGTCACACGGGCAGACTTGGCCCAGCTTGTCTATTTCATGATGGATACCGAGAGCTTGAAAATTCACGGAGTAACCCAATCCCCCTTTCGTGATGTGGAATCTGGAGCATGGTACGAAGCGGCAGTTGGCACTCTGCAAAATGCCGGGATCATGGTCGGGTGCGGAGATGATCTATTCTGCCCGGATCGCACATTGACATGGGGTGAATTGCTCACAGTGTTCGCCCGGTTTACTGAGGATGAACCGCTTACAGAATACTATACAGGGGAGCATTGGGCGAAGGACTCTGTAAACAAAGCCTTTACCCTTGGATGGTTAGAATACACAGAAATATTTGATCCAGGAAGAATCGTAACAACTGGCGAAATGGTCAATTTGATACAAGAAGTTTTCCGATGGAATAACGAATAAGATATTGCCCCCGGATTTACCGGGGGCAATATCTGTTCCAACAGCAATTATGCGGTCTGCTCCGGGAAAGCGGAGCCATACACCGCATGATCTTCCTCCTCGAATTGTTCTGAATTGTTCATATCATCAACGCCTTTCGGGTCAGGCCCTTCCGTCTCGTCTGTTGCTGGGAGCAAAGACCGCATAACATCCCGCCGTGTCTGCACCGAAGTAGGCTTTGCGCTGCCAGCAGATACCGTGTGATTGTACTCCGGCGATATAGAAGGGTGCCCACCGAAGAACTCGGTCAGGATGCGGTTTATTTCGTCCTGGCTCACGCCATTTTCGACCGCCAGACAGCAGTAATAGGCGCAACTGATGAAGTGTGTCCTGCCCTTGACGGTGCGGAGGACTTTGTTGTTGACATCAATCAGGCTCCTTACGAACACCACATAGGCGTCCAGCCCAGAGCTGATCGTGTCCAGAATTTCACCGTCAACCTCGGCTTTGCTGGCCCACTCCCGGAAGGGTTTGGTGGAGAAGTCAGGGGATTCCTCTGTGATTAGCTGGTAAAGCTGCATGGCAATCATCTCGTCCGTGAACCGTTTCCGGCCAGCCTCCGATACTACGAACTGAATCGCCTTGTGCTTGGCGAGCTGCTGGAAGATCGTCAGGCTGGGGACATTGGCACGGGTCAGCTCAATAGCACTCAAAGGCTTGCCGTTATTCAGCCTGCGGAAGAACTCTCTGATTTCCGTTTCAGTCATTCCCTCATAATAGTAGATCGTGAGGTTGTAATCTTTGATCCGGTCCCTCGCCCATTCGGGCAACTGCGAAAAGTACAATCCACTTACATCTTCCACGCACCCGTTGTCATCTACAACAGTGGGGGTGTCGGGAGTCAGCGCAAATTCATCATGGAGATATTCGCTGATGGCATTGGACCGCTGCTTTCCGTCCAGGCTGTCATAAACTCCGTTTTCGTCACGGGTAAAGTACATGGCGGGGATCGCATAGCCGTAGATCATACTGTGGATCAAAAGGGATTTTTTCTCTGTGTCCCACACAAGATTGCGCTGTACGGCGTTGTCGTAATTGACTTTGCCCTTCTCCATCTGATTCACCAGGGCTTTTGCCGTCCAGTTGATATTGAATCGCTGCATATTATCACCTCTTTTTCCAATCTTTTTCAACCCTTCCATCCGGGAAATAGGTATCTCTGTGGACTTCTCCTGTCCTCAAATTGTGCTTTGCAACTTCCATCGGTACGCCGTCTTTCTTTGACTTCGCTTTGGCAGCGTCCACCGCCTGGGAATAAAGTGCCGTGGTTGTCCAGCAACGACCATCTGGAAAGTTGATTTCGTAGAGAACATCCATGCTCATATCAGCGACCCTCCGTTCGCTCCAATCGGACAGTTTATGCGGGGATCATAGAAAGAAACTCCTGCTCAGTCAGAACGGGGATGCCCAGCTCACGGGCCTTGGTGAGCTTGCTGCCGGGCTTCTCCCCGCAGATAACGTAGCTGGTCTTGCGAGTCACAGAGCTGCCAGCGGTGGCCCCGAGACTGGCGATCTTGCTGTTGATGCCGTCACGGGTGAAGTGCTCCAGCTTGCCCGTGGCAACGATGGTGCAGCCGTAGAAGGGGCTGTAGGTTACGCTGTTTTTATTTTCCATGGTGATATTTTCTTTCCGCTGGGCACTAGCACCATCAGATTTTGACTGTTTTTTCTGCATTTTCTTCACCATCCTTAACATTCGTCTTTGGAACAATTTATAGCTGCGTCATTGTAAAGCTCAGTCAGCCGGCACTTAACCATCTTTACGACCTCGGCGTGGGCCTTGTAGCTGATGGCCGATTGTTCTACCAATGTCTCGGTCATCCGATGTTCGGCCAGCTCAAGCGCACCAGCAAACTCCACCAGGAAATCAAGCAGGATAGGAAACTCGCTTTCTGGTGGAAGCTGGCGCATCCTCGCCAAAAGCTCATGAACCCCCAGCCACTCAACAACGGACTCCACCTGACTGCTGCCAACATCTGAACGGGCGTAAGGTACATAATGCTCCATCTTAACCAGCCTCACTTACCTTCGCCGCCTTGTGGAATGTGTTGGTATAGGAATCGTCAATGCTGAAACACCAATCACCGTTGTAGGACTTTCTGGGCTTACGGGTGATGACATTCCCATCCCTGTCAATGGGCTTCAACTGGATTGTCTTACTGCTGGCCTTGACGATCTCATAGGTAATGCGGACACGGCTCCATTTGCGGGAATCATCCTCTTGGATATACTGCTCCGCTGTAAACCTCTCGCCAACGGTGAAGGGATGTGTCTCTGTCTGCTCGGTAGCCTGGACGATCTCGGCGATCTCCGCATAAGCGGCTGTCAGAACCATTCCCTTCGCACCCCCGGTCAGGATACGGTAGGTGATATTCTGCGGCCCAGCTCCAATCACTTCAACCTCGGAATCAAATCCATCATTCAACCGGACCTGAAAGCCAGCCTTGATGTTATCCTTGCTGAACTGAATGCCGCCGCACTGGTCAACACAGGCTTCAAGAAACCCCTGCTTATCCATGGCCTTCTCAATCAGTTCAAATTCATGCTCCATCCAGCCCGTGACAGTCTCAGCAGTGATAGGAGTACCATCAATCCGCCTTTTCTTCTCGCCGTTCTCGATGGCAGCTAGAGTTTCCTCATAGTGGATGATATTCTTCTTCCTGGCCTTGATCTCACGCTTGCACTCCTTGATACGGCGATCAAGATAGGCAACATCCCGGTACTTGGCTCCGTCTGCGGTCTCTCTGGCTGTCCGCGCTCTATCCTGAAAGTAGCCACTCTTGCGATATTCCTCAAAGCCTTTCTCATACTGAGCAAACATCTTTTCCCGCCGACGTGCAAATGCCTGACTTCCAGCATGACCAGCAATAATCGGCTGGGTAAAGAACGCAATATCGCCACGCATCCGGTTAAGGGGCTGCTGCAAGACTGCGCCCCGGCGTTCGGCGCTCTCTGCGTACTGCTCGTAACGCTCGGCCCGTCTCTCGGCCCGTTCTGCCTGACGCTCCACCTGTTCGGAGAAGGACAGCCGCTCACCCTCCCGCTGTTCCTCGGTGAAGCCCAGCTTGGCAGCGACCTGTTTTGCCCACCACAGATTCGGTTCCTTGGCCCTGCTCACCCAACAGCTCCCGGTACGACTCCAGAGGAACGCACTTTTCAGATCGGCCTTCTGGTCTGCGGTCAGGGCGGCATACTCGGATTTCTCAAAATGCAGCTCAATTTTGGTCGTTTCCAGATTGAAGATATACGGTTTCATCCTCAGCCCACCTCCTTCACGATGCCGTACACATCATCGACATAGTAGGCCCCGGTGAAGAAGTTGAAAATCGCCGTACAACGGACGCCGTTGACCTCGGCCAGATACCGATTGTCCCCGATCTGCCGGATGATCTCAGCCTCGCCCAGCACATGGCGGTCATGCTCATGGTCTTTCAGACTATGGATGTATGCCTTGACTTTCATGTTCTGCCTCCATAAAATAGTAATTGACTGGAGCCGATGAACACCGGCCCCAGCCATGCGTTACAAATCACAGCACCAATTTTCTTCCTCATAGGCCGTACCGTAGGTGCGGTTGAACTCCTGCACGGCCTCGCTGGGAATGTAGGTTTCCTCGTCCGGGCAGAAACGGCCCTCGGCAATTATGAGCCGCAGGGCATCTCTCATTTTTTCCTCGTCATCGCCAAAGATGGCCTGTTCCTCGGCCTCGGTGATCTTGATAACTACCCCCAGCCGAATCCAAAGTTCTTTCATAGACACCTCCAACATCAGCCGATAGCAGCTCTGGCCCGGAAACAGAAATTATCCATGCAGCTTTCAGCGGCAGCCCTCGGCATCTTCAAGAGCCGTGCGGCTTCATGCAGCGCAAAGCCATCCAGCAGAAAGCCGATAATCTTCGCCTCCTTTGGCGTGGCTACCTTTGCCGCCTGCTCCAAGAGGGCCTTGCCCTCAATTTGCTGCTCGGTATCCTGTCTATGGTCTGTAAGCTCAGCATCGTCCAGGCCCACAGTGATACCGCAACGTTTGGCACGGGCATGGTATTCACCATCCCGGAGAATGGAATCCTTCATAGCCCGGAACGCCATCGCCTTGAACTCCACGCCAACGGGCGGATTACGGAAATACTGCTGCACAGCGGAGAGGTAGCCAAAGATCACGATGTCATAGAAATCATCCATTGGGAGACGTTTATAGCGGAGATAATCAATGACCATATCGTGGTGTTGCTCCGCAAACTCCCGTTCCTCTTTCGTCATGGGACGCAAGGCCCTCATGCTTTTTCAACTCCTTTCGATGATAGGGCATAATAAGAGGGAACCCCTTGCGGCGCAAAGGATTCCCTCAAAGGCAGATTTGCTTAATCGACCTCCAACGGCAGACAGACGATACGGCCATCCATGCCCCAGAACATTTCCGGGGTATAGAATCGCTCCTGATACCGTTTGATCTGCTCCGGAGTCAGGCTGACAAGATGGTCATTCTCTGGTGCGCCGCAGAGGAAGAAGGTGCCAAATACGATGTCGTATATCTGCCCATGTTCATCCCGCAATCCTCGATTCGGCGGGAAATCCATAAGCTGACCCTTTTCATTGCAGACCAGAGCAACAGGTTCCTTAAAAGGATAGATAGCCTGCATATGGCCGCCTACGATACCCTGCACAGCTCTGAGAGAATCGTCGATTTCCCTCTCTTCTGGTCTCTTTTCAGGTTCAACTACTAAAACACGCATAGCAACGCTCCCTTCCTCATGTGTCTTGTTCAAATTGGTAAAAGTCCTCGTCACAGGTGAAACACTGAAACGTGTACCCCGGTGACAGGCTTTTGAATAGCGGGCTGCCGCATTTACGGCAAATACCGCAGCTCTCCATGATGGTCATGTGGCGCAGTTCCTCCAGCTCAACGCCAGCGGCAGCCAGGAATGACCCTGCCTGTTCTGGACTACCGAACATTTGCACCTCGCCATCATCGTCAAGCAGAAATTCCAGGTTGGTGTTGATGGTAATACCGTCTATTGGGCGGGCAACAACAGCTTTACTCATACGCCCACCTCAAATTTCCCCCGCAGCCAGCGGACGGCCTGACGCTTCCGGGAAAATTCCTCTGTCCATGCGTCCCCGGTGGTGTTGTCCACCGCCACCCATTTATGGCCTTCCTTCGTCAGAAAAAGGCCAGAAGGGGTACGATGTTCTATGACCCGCCCTAGAATCTCTGAACTGACACGCTGGATTTTAGGCTTTCCTTTCATTTTCACGATCTCCAATGGCATTGTTTCGGTTCTGGCACATCAGGTAGTTTTCGGTTGGTGTCCAGTCGGAAACTACGATCTCCATGTGTTTATCACACAGGAAGTCGCCCTCGCCGATGTACTGGCAGCAGTCGCAAACACCAGGATCACAGAACTTCTTAGGCTTGGGGGTGTCGTGAGCCTTTTTATGTTTTCTACTCATGGGTCACGCTCCTGGAAACAGCAGCAAACTCCATGTGGTACATATCCAGGGATTTCCCTAAGATGATGTAGTCGCCCTTGTAGTAGGTCGGCTCACAAAATCCAGCAGTACGGGCCTCCATCTCATTGTCAAAGATAGCGGCAATCCGAACTGTGCAGAACCGGGGCGTATAAATAGAATCGCCAACCTTCATGTTCAACCTTCCTTCCTATTGAGATGCCGTTCCAGTAACGTGCAGTAACCATATACCCGGTCGATGGACAGTTCCACCCACTCACCACAAGCGGTCTGATCTCCGCTTACAGGTTCCAAGTGAATCTTCCCGTTCTCGCAGGATTCACGAACCCGGATACAGGTATCACCAAAGAAATAGCAGGTGGTCCCATCCCCCTGTTCCGTCCTGGCAGCATTAGGGATGGCCTTCACATCCCGCATCTGCTCCAAGATGTAGCAATCCTCTACCTTCCAGCCGTCTTTGTTCCCTTCCTCGGCCATGTACCAGTCCAGCCGGACACCCTGATCGGAGGTCTTGTCCAGACAGTAGGCAAAGATGGAGTTGCTGAACATATGAGGACGGAACCCTTTATTATCGCTGCTGACACGGTAGGTACGGCTCAACAACGGATACGATGTGGCAAAGCTGTCCTCTGTGAAAATGATGTGTGCAGTCAGATCTTCCTTCGGAGAAGTGCGTTTCAATTTCTGGAAGATCTGTTTTACTTCGCTATAGTTCATAGACATTCCTCCAAAAGCAAATGACCCGGCATCCCCACCGTAAGGCAGGGACACCGGGCCATCATAGCGTATTTTATCTTAGCTGGCTTCGGCCAGATCGGGCACCAACTGGGCGGCGTTCACGATCTCCATGAACTGCTGACCGAACATCTTCGCCTGAGCAGCTTCCTCCGGGCTGAGAGCGCCAACGGTCTGGAAGTTGAACAGGGCGTAGGGCTTGCCCTGCTTGCTGGTGGCTTTCTCCAAGGTAATCTTCGTGACCACACTGGAAATCGGCGTCAGGGTACTCAGCAGACGGGTGGAATATTTCAGAAACCTGGGCTTGCTGGTGACAGGGACACGCACCAGCAGAGGGATGATGCTGTTGGGCCGCAGAAGGAACAGCAGCACCGATTCCTTACACGCCTTGGCGTTGCTGTCTCCGTCCTTGGAGCCGAAATCATTGTAGGGACACATGGCGCAGGACTTCCCATCATGGGAAATGATGCTGTTCTGACTCATGCAGACGGGCGGCGTACCCTCCACCGGGTCTGGGGTGTCCCAATAGGCCCTCGGCGTGGTGTAGTCCAGCACAATGCCCGACAGCTCCGTTGCCGCCTCGTTTCCCGCCAGCCCCGGCACCTCAAAGATTGTGGAACCACCGGACGGCGATTTCACGATGTCAAACAGGTCAAGGGTCAGCGGCTGGCTCTTCAAGTTGGCCCTGATGATGTCCAGAGCGTTGTTCGTCAGGGCCAGATAGCTGGATTCCACCGGGGCCAGAGAGGTTTCCGGCACAGAGGTAACGGTGATGTTCTGATTTTCAGTGGGCTGCTGCAACTCCTGTACCTTGCCGCTGATGCGGCCTTTCAGTTTCGTATTGTCCATGATGAACCTCCTTAACTTGCCGCCTTGATGGAGAAACGGCGGTACGATGTGGTGTTGGTGTACTTCTTGCAGAGAATAGGGTGCTCGGCTTTCAAGGTCTTGCCGTCAAGCCGTTCCTGAGACACGCTTTTCCAAGTGACGATGCGGCCCCCGGCGGTGCCTACCTCATTATCACCCAGCATCTCTTTCAAGAGATTTTCGGCCTTCTGCTTCCGCTCGGTGACGATCTCCAATTCCTCACAGGCTTCGTCATACTGGGCCAGCAGCTCGGCGGCGTTGTCGGGCAGGGTGATTTGAGATGTGGGCTTGCTGACAGGGAAACGCTCGGACAGGAACTTGGCGGAGGCCTCGGAGCCATCCAGCGGCGGGGGTGTGCCGTCCTGCACATGATTCCAGAAAGCCGATTCCAGTTCAATGAGCATAGAAATCAATTCCTCGTCACGCTCCACAAACCGCCATTTGAAGGTATTGCCGCCAATCAGCACGGCGATGTAGGTTCCGGCGTATCCGGTGACAGCCATGTAATGCTGAATCTGGCACATATACTCGTCAGGGATGGTATCCTCCCACTCGCCAGCCTTGTAAGCCGAAGCGGTCTTGGCCTCGAATACGCACGTTCCGTAGTCCGGGACTTCACAGATACCGTCCAGATTCGCCAGCATGAAGGGGTATTCATCACTTTGCAGCAACTCCTTCACCTGCTTGACTTCAATGCCCGTGCGCTTGGTGAACTCGGCCCGAACGAACGGCTCCAACTGCGTACCCCAGTAAGCAGCTTCCCCGGCCTCCTGGGGCGGGATCTGGCCCGTCTTGTCCAGCCACAGCTCCACGGGGGATTTGTAGCGGTTGATACCGCAGACCACGGAGGCATCCGAACCGCCGATACCCAGCCTACGGTACTCCAACCATTCCTCATAGGGCATATTCTCGGTAGAAACCAGAATTTTTGCCGACATAGAATTACCTTACTTTCCTCAAAATAAGATAAGGAGCGCACAGCCATACAGCCATGCGCCCCCTATCTGACACAGTGCATCACGCCGCCGCCAGAGCCATCTTGTAGGCTCGGTCGATCATGGGGTTGCCCTCCACAGTACGGAGGAACAGGTTTTCATCGTAGTTTTTCGTCCTGCGGATGGGGTCAGCATGGGTGGCAAAGTCGCTGACGGCGTTGATGAAACGGTAGCCGCTCTTGTCCATATTGGACAGGTCGGGAGCGTCCCAATACCGCCGCTTCATGTCCTCCATCAGACGGAGGTTGTTCTTGCGTTGGACATCGGGCAGGTCTGCGGTGGTCGGGAAGAACTCCTGCATGAAATCCACCACCTTCTTGTCGGTCAGTTTGATCCGGGAAAGGGCATCAATGCCCCGGCCCAGCTCGCCCATGTACTTCTCGGCCAGCCCAAGGGTTTCCTCTGCCTCGTGGACACGGAACATGACGTTCTCGGTGTGCTTGGTGGTCCAGATGCGCTTTGCGCTGTTCAGAGCCAGGTTGAGGGTGTTCTGGCAGACAACCCGGATTGGGGTCATGGCAACCTTGATACCGGAGCTGCCGTCGTGAGAGTTCATTACCACCAGATAGGGCGCGATCTCGTCCCCGGCGATGATGTAGCGGTGGGGCATCCGGGCCAGCATCCAGACCTTGCGGCCACCCTGCAAGGCCCCGGCAGTCTCATAGGTCACACCGGCCCCCAGCAGATCATCGGTGAACTGGAAAGCGTCCTCATTCTGCACCACCTTGTAGCGGTCGGAGACGATACCCAAGGCGGCGTTGTCGGTACTGCGGAGATTGACCTTGTAGCCGGGGATTAGGGAGCCGTCCTGCGTGTAGACGTTCTTCTGCTCCACAGTCCAATCCAGACCAGCGAGGATCAGGGCGTCAATCGACATGGGAGCCTCCTGCACCTCAGTGCCAAGGCCGTGCCAGGGCTTCTCACGGACATAGAACATAGTTTCGACGTTAGCGGGCATAACTTTTACCTCCTAAATTAGATTTGAATATGTGAATGATTTTTGCGCTGAAATAGATAAACAGAGGACTTCCCATGCGGGAAGCCCCCTGTTTACGCTGGGTGTTTGGTTCTAAGCGGCTTCGGGCGGATCGTCCATTTCGCTGATGGCCTTTGCCATTGCAAGCAAGGCGGTAAGCACCACCAGCACTACTTCAAGGGTTCTGCGATAGGACAATTTTGAACACCCCCATTTCCTTTTTGATGACATAGATAGAATATATTGCCGAAATGTAGTCTGATACGATGGCCACTCTATTTAGCGAACTTCTCCTTGAACCGCTCGTAGGTTTTGTAATTGTTCTCTTTACACTGAGGACAGGGGTTGACTACCGTATGCACCAGCCCCAGCTTATAAGGACAGCGGGGACAAGGCGGCTTCATCGTGTAAAGTATCGCTTTCATCTTCACTTTTTTATACTTCCTTTTTGTTTGAGTACATTATTGCTCTCTCTTTTCGTCGATAGATACGGCAGGAGGGCGACCGCAGCCGCCCTCCCGCTGTCAATCAGTGATTAGTTTCCAACTTTGGTATATACACGGCTGCTGTCTGAGAGGAATACGGTGAGCGCATTTCCTGATACAGAATAGTCAAAGAATGAGCTATCCAGCAGGATATAGTTCAATGCGCTGGAACCATCATCCACTGTATAAGTGTTCCAAGTAAATGAATATTTTCCATTGTACATTCCGGTGCCATCCGAATTAAACTGGAATGACCAAATGCTGTTTTCCACACTGACCCACTTCCCGGTAATTCCGTCGCCGTTTTCACCTGAAGCACGTTCATACCTATGCCTGCTATTGCTCGAAAAGGTAATGTACTCCATTTCAGACCCACTAGATGGGCCTGCAATTTTATAAGTGACATCTTCATCGAAATATGCGGAACAAGTAACCCTGCCATTATCAGCTTCCCAATAGACCCGATCTGGTGTGTCCCCTACCATGCTCCAACAATTAAAGTCACAGGAGCTTATCATCCCGTTATCGTCAAATTGGAGTGTACCGCCGTCATTTGACCGCCATCTACCGACCAGTGCGGAATCCAAATTGCCGTAAGTCCCATAATTGCCTTCATCGCCCAAATAGGCATCGTTATCAATCGGATCATCGTCATCAATTCTATAAACATTGATGCTATAGGACTCCTCAGTATCATCCGGGATATAGAAAGTATAGCAGATACCGTTCCGAATCCATTGATACCCACCTGCACCAAGGCTATCGTAGTCATCTCCTATCAGACCTATAAGTGAATCAAAATCCAGCTTCAAGCTCTGACCATTCAATGTAAATTCCCCTGCGTTGGCACTAAAACTGGCCACTGTGTTTCCGTTGGAAACATCAAAATAGATCCATTCCGGAGCATCAGCACCATATTCAATGCTATCATTTTCGGAATATATTTCCGGCTCGCCAAAGGCGGCAATAACTTCGTCCGCTGTCATTCCAATTACATCCTGAGTAGGAACTTGGCGAATCAGAATTTGTCCTGTGGCATCGGTAGATTGCCCCTGACCGTCTCCCGTCTCAACTGCCTGGGCGCCTTCAAACGCTTTTGCGATCACCGCAGCCAACGTCAAGGCATCCTGCGGGACTTCATTAAACGCGAGATAGGATGCTTCAAAGGTTCCGTTTTCTTCATCGACTACGAATTGAATCCGAGCTTTTACCGGAACGTCCTGGTAGGTACAGTCACCTGTAAACTCCACAACGTCTTGCCCGTCTTCGCTCTCGAAATACTTCCAACGCGGCGTACCGAAGAAGGAGGTAAATGCGTCCTCATAAGTCACATTGGGATTGTCGGCTCTATATCCTCCCTTGACCATCTGAACATATTTATTGTCGGCATCAGTGGCGTTTGCTATGGTATCTTCCAGTTCCTTACCCGCACCGTCCAGTGTGGCGCTGGAACAGGCCGACAGCAATAACACGATAGCTGTCAGCAATGCAATCATTTTCTTCATAAAAATCACCTATCCTTCGTATCCTTTTGGGTACTTGATGTCCAGTAGTGGACGTTCCCCAGGTTTTGTTATTTTTACGGCCATGATCTCTTTGTGACAGGCCATAAGTTGATCTCTGACCATCTCCAAGTATGCCTTGCTTTGCGGGACGATGTATTTCTTGGAGCCAACCTCCAGAAGTTCAAGATACCAGTTGACCAACTCCAATTTGCCGAGACAGTAGGAGGAAATCATCATTTTATCGTTGGCATCTCTGATGGCTTCTGTTTCAATCTGGATGTAAGATACCAAATCTGCGGGTATTTTCTTCAGCCTCTTTTTGAACATGAACACTCCATCCTGCCAAAATCATTTGTCCGTATTGACTCCATACTTTTTCACGAGTCGATTCCACTCGGCCTCGGTATCGTCATCAGACATAGAGGTAAAGAATGACATAATATTTCCCTCTGAATCGTCAAAAGTAATCTCGTTGTAGACGATAAAATCCCAAACCAGGAATCCCCGTATGCCATTGATTTCTGCTTCGGTCCGCTTGTGGACAAACCCGTGAGCTTTTGAGATTTTTTTAGCTTCCGGTATTAGCTGCTGTATAATTGCAAGAACTGCCATCGCCTTTTCGCCGCCCATTATCATGACCTCCAGATTTTATTTGTGGTGAAACAATTTACTTTCGCTTGAGGGTTATGTATTTATCGTTTTTTTCTATGATTTTGTACTTATCCCTCAGCGTATTCAACACACCAACGCCCCCGGCACAGACGCCTATTGCAATAGCCGGTACAACAGCCTGCCCCAGCGTAGCAGCGGCCAATGCTGCGGCAGCTCCTCCACCAACAAGAGCCTGACCGCCAGCCGGAGGCACAACCATGGCTGGCCCAGCCGCAATACATAATGTTATTGCTATTGCCAGTGAACCAGCGCATACTCCCCACGCAATCTTCCCGGTAGCCTTTATGCGCAAAACACCGTTTTTTAGGTCGCCTTCGATTGTGATGTACTCCTCATTGTCTTTCACCGCTTCGGCAAACTCTTTCGCCGTCCTGCAAACTCTGGCCATTTGTGGTTCTTCCTTTCCGCAAAATATCACCAGGAGAAGCCTGGAATCAGTGTCTTGAATCGAACAATACCACATCATGTTATCATGAAAACCTCTATTAGTCAATATAGATACCCCTATCAGATATTTCTTGGTGAAGATTCCATTGGGTACAATAAGCAAGGGGTGAACACATGGACTATAAGAGGTTAGGCGAGCGGATCAGAGAAGAACGCCTCCGGTTGCATTTGACCCAAGCCCAGCTTGCAGAATCGGTTGACATATCGGATACCTATATGGGTGCTATTGAACGAGGAGAGCGGAGCCTGACGCTGGATACGTTGGTGCGGTTGGTCAATCGGTTGGGCGTGACTGTGGATTATCTGCTGGCTGATTTCGTATCCGACAGCGATTCCAACATCATGGAGCAGTTCAAGCAGATCATCGACAACCAACCGATGGAGCGTAAGCAAATGGCAATCAATGTACTTCGGACGATTTTTGCATACTTTGACACGGAGGGGGCGTAGACTGCTACGCCCTCTCCGTTTTGCCAATACGGAGATCCCGCACAAATTCAATATCATCCACCAGCCGCTTGACCGCCACGTTGACCAATAATTCTTCGGGCAGGTCATATTCGACTGAAAGGGTATGCAGTTTATCACCCAGCATGGGGTTTGTAAGTTCGACTTTCAATTTTCCATCTCCTTTGATAAAGTGTGTAGGGTTACAGTGGTCGTTGCAGTTCTGTGACTTGAATCAGCCCTCTTTTTTCACGCCTTTTTGCATACTCTACCAAATCCCGTGCGTTACTGGCCGGATGCCACGCATAAGCGATTAAGTAGTCGCTGTGTTCTACCATATAGCGATTAGCTCTGACGATAGCGGCCCGTTTCGGTGCAGTTTCCATTCCAGGCGGATAAAATGTGCCATCAAAGCCGTCTGGCGTTGGAATGGGCCGATCATAGGGGTGATAGTGTAGTAGTAGTGTGAGTGTCACCTCTGGGTAGTTCTTTTTAGTGGCTCTGACGGTTCTCGCTGCCATTGAGTCAAACCATCCGTAGCTTCCTACAACAAACTCAGTTACTCCAAGTTCTATGATATGGCGCTCTACTGCGGCAGACAGTTGAGGCAACAGGCTATCAGGTGCTTCTCGATGTCCAATAAAGAAACAGGTCGGCATAGTCTCCCTCCTGTGTAAGCGAAATGTTTTCCTCGTTGTATTCTGCTATTATAGCCGATTGTTGATTTGAAGTAAATAATCATTTCTTTTTAAGAAATTTTAATTGTATTGGAGAATTGGTAGCATACTATCAGGGAGTGATGCTGTATGCAGACCGAATTTCCAGAAAAGTACAGAATACTTGGTTTGAAGATTGCTTACTACAGGAAGAAGGCTGGCTATACACAAGAGGTCTTTGCGGAAAAGATCAATAAGAGTGTCAACTTTCTTGCACAGGTCGAGGGAACTGGCACGACAAGAGGGGTATCGTTAGAAACACTGTTCAAGATGGCTTCTGTACTTCAAATCCCGGCCTCAAAGCTGCTGGAAGATGATGATTAGGTGGTATAGAGCTGCCGTCCCATATGCGGGCGGCGGCTCTGTTGCTATGTGCGTTTATACATAGATTTCTTCAAGAGTATCCAGGCACAAGCATCCCAGCCGACCACCAGGGAACGCACAGCCGCAGTCAATGTCAATCAGGTTGCCCCTACGGTAGATTTTTGCTGGAGCACCAGGTTCCAGAAGCTGAACAGGGGTATGACCGAAAATAACAATCTTGTCCTCATAGTAGACCGTATCCGATTCCGGGCGGCACCACAGGATCTCGTCGGAAGTGTAGTTCTCCAAGGGACGCGAAGGAGAAAAATTCTCCAAACCGCCATGTACCAAAACAAACTGCCGACCTCCTACGTTCACCTCCTGGTAGAGCGGCATTTTCAACAGATAGTTCCATACGGTCTGCATCTGGTCTTTGTTGAGCCAGAGGAAATCAGCAAGAGACAATTCCCCTCCATTATAAAACCAGCGTTCTACGGCCTTCGCATCCTCTTCGGATAATTCCACACTTCCATCTGGCTGGACAGAACGCAGTATACGGGGGAGTGTGTCTATCGCCATAACTTCATGATTTCCTAGCAGGTTTATCACATTGGACCGCTGGGCCATGTCCAGCAGGATCTTGAACCCATCCGGGCCACGGTCGATCACGTCACCCAGGACATAGAGCGTATCATGAGGGCCAAAGCTGATTTTGCGCAGCAGGTCAATGTATTTGTCATAGCAGCCGTGGATGTCTGACACGGCATAAGTCATTCGGCATCCTCCTATCGTATTGCCCGGAACGTACTCTCCGAGCTTTTTACCCAAATCCTTGAAATGTAACTCTTTTCTGATACCCAGTATAAAGGAGTCCTTGCCTCTAAAGGTGTGCCGCCAGCATACAAATCCAAATTTTTCTCGGGCCTTTTCAAATGCGTCATAATCTGGTATGATAAGGACACAGCACCAGTGGAGGACACAATATGAAAGCCGAATCATCAGGAACCACAGGCCAGGGTAAACCAACGACGGCTGATGTGCAGGAAAGCCTTGTCAATGCAGCAAATTTTAAGGATTTCCTGTTAAGAAATGCGCAGAATATGCTTGCTCAAACGCTCCCGGAATACCTGTCGCTTCAACTGAAACAGAAGCACCTCCGACGGGCGGATGTAGTACGGGGATCGCATCTTGACCGCACCTATGTCTATCAGATATTCTCCGGGAAGAAGACCCCATCCCGTGACAAACTGTTGGCGATTGCCTTCGGTCTACATCTTTCTGACGAGGAAACACAGAAAATGTTAAAGCTGTCCGGCAATTTGGAACTTTATGTACGGGATAAACGCGACGCTGCAATCTTGTTTGCGATTCAGCACGGAAGGTCTATTGACGATGCAAACGACCTGCTGGATCAGTTTGGTGTTTTGCCCTTGGGCGTCCCTGATGAATAGTTGGCTTGCGGTATACTGCGAGTCGTTCGATCATAAACCACCACCTCAGCATAAAGATAGCACCCAAGGGCATTTGTCCTTGGGTGCTTCTCAATTTTGTGTTCTTTGCCTTTTTTGCTCCAGCATCTCGCATATTTCCCGAACCCCCTGCCTATTTTCCTTGAAATAGCGTACCCTGTCTGCTAACTGCGGATAGTTCATATAGGATGGGTCTGTACGGGAAAAGTCACACATGAGCTGGCCGAGCGGACTTCTGTTTTTTCGATCACAGTTGACGTAAAATGCGCTGGTTCCAAACCCCCAGGGACCGTGTTCATTCCATCCGTCTAACAGAATCCCCCCACGGTCAATAGGCTTGCGCGCAACGCCATGTTCGATGATGTATACGGCGTAATATCCTGCTATGTTCTGATCTGTACCTGCCTGAGCCGCCGAAAATTCTGATTGAAAGAGTTCGGTTCCTTTTTTCTGCTTTCTATCTGCTGTATCATCCCGAAATACTCTAATCTTATAACGCCATCCGCCGTTGTTTGTCGCTAATATGTTAAGTCCAGCAGAAGATCCATACCACATGGCTTTTACCCGGTCTACCCGAAAGCCTGACTTCTTGAAAATCAGTTGCAAGAGTAACTCCGCACACTTTGGATTATCCTCAAAGCATTTGACCATTAACACATCATCCATCAATCGCAGGTGTTCGATTTGCTGTAGAATGTCATTATGGACGATACTGGTTTCTGTAATATCCATACCATCACTGCCCTTTCAAAACAAACTGTAGCATATAGTTCGGATTGCGTCAAATATTTCTTTTTATCGTAACTGCAATCTGCATTGTGCCACCCTCCCTTCTCGTTGATAATTTGCTCAATAACTCTCATCCCTTTCCGCAATAAAGTAAACCGCCCATGCCATTTAAGGCACGGAGCGGTTCCTGGGTATCATGAGAATAATATATCGCTGCGGATGCGGCTCATACGACATATTGCACAGTCAAAAAAATTTGCGACGGAAAATGTAGTGGAAATTCAGCTTGATCTGTGATATACTGATGTTAGAGAGAAATTTGTTGGGGGTGTTGCCTTATGGGACTTCTACCAATGGAAGCGGATATACTGCCGCCATCTGATGACCGGGTATTCAAGCTGATCTTGACCTCACCAGAGGCAAAGCCCGTGTTAATCGACCTGGTTTCATCCATTATCAAGCGGCCTGTCGTGGACGTAGTGGTGCGCAATAACGAGATACCGCCCGAGGATACCCAAGAGAAGGCGGAGCGGCTAGATGTAAACTGTTACATTGACGATAACTCTCAGGTTGATTTGGAGATGCAGGCCAGCCGTATTGAAGAGGATTCAGATGGGCAGCATAGGAATTTGAAGGGGAAAAGCGTATATTATCTATGCGATCTCCATTCCTCTCAGCCCGCTAAGGGAATCCGCAGGTATGATACATTGGCCCGGACGTATCAGGTGACCTTCTGCTCCTATACGGTGTTCCCTGAACGGAAATCCTATTTGAACTCCTTTTCCTTGCGGCACGATGAAGACAGCGAGCAGCTATGCAACGCCATCCAAGTGGTCTATGTGGAGTTGAGCAAACTACAGGAAATCATAAAGAAGTCTGTCGGTGATATGACGGACTTGGAGAAGTGGGCTGTGTTCTTCCGGTATGCTGACGAACCCTCCCACCGGGAGACAGTCAACAAGGTCATAGCGTCGAAGGAGGTGCTGCAAATGGCCGGGAACCTTTTAATGAGCATCAGCCAGGACGAACGGGAACGGGCTGTGTTCCGCAGCCGGAGGATGTACCAGACCGATCAGCAATCCAATATAGCGACCGCTGAGGATAGAGGGGTACAGCGGGGTCGCGCCGAGGGCCGGGTCGAGCGGAATATTGAGATTGCACGCCAAGCTCTACAAATGAAAATGTCTGCGGCTGATATAGCAAAACTCACTGGCCTTACCTACGAAGAAGTAGAGCGTCTGCGCATAGAAGAGGGCGGACAGGTATGACCGAAGCTATGAGCTAAACATGAAACACCGGGTATTCCAATGTGGATACCCGGTGTTTCATGTTCATCATAGGCTTTGTTGCAGGGTTCCTCCTGTGGCAAAATGCCCGCCACATTTCCGCCACATTTTCGCGTTGCAGTTCATATTGAAACATGAGAGTACATGAAGCAGTCAAGTCCTGCACCCCTTGCGCCATCGGGCTTTATGACATTTCATAGAGGTTTGAGTGCATAAATGAAATCGGGAAAAAACTACGATTCCTAATTTCATATTGCTCTACATCTCCTTAAAACGTCTTGATTTTTCAAGGGTTTCCGTGTTTTGGCCCTTTGACGCTGCACCATTACTGTACCATTTCTTCACCATTTTGTCATTGACTTATGTGCAGTTACATCTTGTTGGCCTCAAACTGACGCACACCAGCAACCAGTGAATCATCCGTCACGTGGACATATTTATCCATAGTGGTCTGGATACTTGCGTGACCCAACAGCTTCTGGAGTACCTTCGGCTGCATCCCGCTTTCAATCGCACGGGTAGCATAAGTGTGTCTCAGAGTGTGCATACAGAAACGCTTGATTCCGTTTTCATCACAGATTTTGTAAAGATGGGTGTCATAGCTGCTATTCTTACTGGGCTCCCCTGTCCGAAAATTGATAAAGACTAAATCTCTCATTACCAGTGTACTGTTTTGCCCGGTACGTCGATCAACGTAGGTCAGAGTTTGATCCAGCGCGGGAGATTGCTTCCGAAACTCCTTGGAGGCATGAACTGCTATGAGAATATCAAACACTCTGTTAGTCAGTGGGATTGTGCGGTAACTGGTAACTGTTTTGGGTGGCCCCTTTGCCGCTTCCAGAAACTTTTCTTGCTCTTCAACAGTGAGTTACTTAATATCGCTGGGAACACGCACCGGCTTGGTGTATCTAACCCCGTCCATAGGATGTTTAGGGATCATGCCATTCATCACAGCAGAACGAAACATAGTACCCATAGCGATATAGGTTTGTCGGATGGTTGATCCTGCATAATCAGCATCCATTTCGATCAAAATTTTCTTGCAGTGCATGGGACGCACATCCCGCAGGGGCATTTTGCCAATTACCGGCTGAATGTTGTTTACATACCTTTCACGGTAGTTCCGGCGAGTATTAGGGGCCAAATCGCCTACAATGTTCTCAATCCAAAACTCAAACCATGCGTCTACCGTCATATCCGATGAAGCAAAGTTTTCCTCACGAACCTCAGCACCCTGTCCTCCCTGCCTGTCGGGCGCCCGTGCTTCCTCCAGCCAGTTTCTGGCTTCTGGTAGCTTTCGGAAACATTTATCATGCCTTTTCCCTGCCTTGTCCACAAATCGTGCTAAGTATAACCCATCCTTTCTCTGGCAAAAAAGCACCTTTCACTTCCGCCAACAGCTCTTTCATGGCCGCTTCCCTCCTTTTTAGCCGGCTATGTGTTGCTTGAAAGTGGGGTCATACAGAGAATTTTGTACTTTAAATGTCTCAAGGTACGTTTTTCTATAATACGAGTCATAGTTATTTAATTTCTGGGCGAGATTGGGCGTTTCAATTAGCGCAATTTGTTTTCCTCGTTCTGCCGCATTCTTAAATTCCCCCTCAAAAACGGGGAATTTTATACCTTCGCTTCCAAAACCAACTGTACACATGGTATAAACCTGGCCATTCATCTGCATCAAATAGGTGCGGTTTGGATATTTACAGAGTTCGCCATATTTGATTCCATTTTGAAAGAGATAGTAGGTTGCATAGCTCAAGGGAGTCCAAAATTTGAGTCTCTTTTTCCACTCGAACAATAATGATCCCACATACTTCATACGAATGTGATAATCTAAAAATTCAAGTTCAAAACCTGTAAATTTCTTATTTCCTTTTTGAACCTGCACAGCCTTTCCAATGGTTTCCCCGCTTCTTTTCTGAATTACAAAAACGGCTTCTTTATACGGTTGTGTTTAAATTATTTCATACCGCATATTAACCTTCCTCCCTAACCGTTGCTTGTATCCTAAGCTTCAGTTGAAACACTTAACATCACTTCTTCTCCAGCATAAAGACAGCTCCTTGGCTGTCAATGCCTAAGTCTTCTTTTTCCGCCGCTTCTCCAGAATCAGCTGGAGCCGCCGGGCCTCCTTCTCCTCTTCCTTGCGTTTTTCCTCCGCGAACTCCCGCATGATCCTATTGTGATACTGGGACATATTCGGTTCCCGTGCCCGCTCCATGTCCATCCACCGCTTACTCTCCGCCTCATACAGCGCCTGGTTGTCCGGGTCCAGCTCTATCAGCCGTTCCAGGTCTCTCCAGGCCCGATGGCGCTTGGAATAGTCCGCCAGCGCCGCCCGGGCCCGGAGTACATAGACGTCGGTGGGCTTAGGGAAGTTTCCGTATCTCGGCTCATAGGTGGCATAGTCCAGAAGGCCCCAGGCGATGCTCCCCCGCAGCCAGAAGGCGCAGAAGGCCGCCAGCACCGCCAGCCGCCGGCAGAGAGGATTCATTTCCGGGAGATTCACCGTCCAGCGGTACTGCTTAACCTCCTCCACAATCTCCGGCGGTGTCTTCTCCGGGAAGCCGAACTCCCTTACGCCATCCTCCTCCAGCAAACGCCGGATGTAGTCATAAGAGAGGGCGGTGGGCAGCTTATCCAGCAGAGCCTGTCCCGCCGCCGGCGCTTCCTTGGAAACAGGGGGCAGTTCCCGCTCCAGAATCTCCCGCAGCTTGGGATAGGACGGCTGGAGGGGCGGGGCCTCCCGCACCTGGTCGAAGGCCCAGGGGAAGCCCAAGCGGGCCATGAAGTCCGTCATCTGCCAGCAGTCGCCGTAGGGGAACTGGTCGCCGGGGCAGGCGGTCTCCTCCAGTTCCTCTTCGTCCAGATCGGGCCAGTGAACAAGATACCGCCGCATCATGCCAGTGTCCCAGGTGGGGAACCAGCCTGACAGTGCCGCCGGATTGCCGGACAGGCGCTGTTTTTCTCGCGGACTGACAGGGCCGAAGCTGTCCGGGCGGGTTCTGAAATGGTCCTCTTCCTTCCCGCCGTAGAAGTCATAACCCCAAAAATCCCCATCATAGATGTACAGCAGCATCACGGGATTCTCGGAGAGGCCGGCCAGCGCTTTGGCCAGCGTGGCAAAGCCCAGGCAGTCCCCCTCCATCAGAACCTGCGTGCCCTCAAAGCTCTGCGCATACCGGCAGGTTTTCGGGTCGATCTGAAACGCCGGATTCTTTGCCGCCGCTTCCAAGGCATCACGGGCGACGGATTCCTCGCAGCCGGGGAACAGGGCGGTTTGCAGGAATACTCCCATGGGTAGTCCTCCTTCCAGATTGTATCCGCTGTTTAACCAAGAAGCAGAATACTACCTAGCGCCATCCATCCAGGAGCCATACGCCTGGTTCTCAATACGGTCGATGGGCAGGCTTTTGTATTCTTCCAAGGTTTCACATAAGCCACGGTCATAATGCGTACATAGACGGACCTTCTTCCCCTGCGGAGAAAAATCGGTATTGATATGAATTTTCATACGGGACTCACCAGGATAGATGTATACGATATATGGCTTATCACAGAAGCCGGGGATTTTCGTTCGAGATTCCTTTATAACATTGCCAGCAGGGATTTCCACATAATCGCTCAATTTTTTGGGGGTTCTGTCCTTCCTTTTCAGACTGCTCAATACTCCCATTGCAATCCCCCTCGCATCCCCATAAGGCTGCGCCGGTTTTCTCATAAACACTTTCTCCGCCTCCTCAAAGGTTTTCAGCACTCCTCCACAAGGCGGTCCATCCATGTCCAATAGGGTTTCCGTTCCCCACATTCCGGGCAGGTCCCCGTGCCGTAGACAAGGGGCAGGACCGGCGCGATCATTTCATCCCCAATCAAAGACAACAGGCCAGACAGCCTCATCCTCCAGGGAACGCCTGTCCCACAAGTCGATTTCAACAGGTTCCAGAAACTCCGGCGGCTCTATGAGGGAGATTGTTTCGTCCTCCTATCCGCATTCACACGCGGCGGGGCCCTCTTCCCAAGTGGAGCCGGACAGATACCAGAGGTCATAGGCGTGTTTCCTGTCCCCAACAACCGCCAGCGCTCCCAGGGCGAACATCGTGCCAAGCTCCGCTTCTCCGCATAGCGGCTTATGTACCTCCGGGTCCGTCAGCAGGGGCACAGTCTCCCGGCGCAGTCCCTCCAGGCCCTCCTGAAACTCGCAATACGCCTCCGTGTCCGGTGTCAGGGGCTCCACGGCCTCCGCCGCGATGGCCGCGCCCATCTGGGCAATCAGGAAAACTTTGTCCTCCTTGTGGAAAGTCTCGGGCACAGAGCGGCCAAATGCGGCAGCGCATAGGCCGTGGCACTGTATCAGCTCAACTGGTGGCTCAGGTCCTCCGCTACCACTTCTATGCTTTCTCGAAGGTCCCCTTTGCCCTCCATCAACTCCCGAAGCCAGCGGTTCGCGTCATTTCCCGCAGAACTCAGCTTTTTCCAAACAGGTGCATCCAAACAAATCATACAAATTTCCTCCTGTTTTTGATCTTGTGCTAGAACTTTTCAAATCAAACATTCATTATCTCAATTTGTGTCAAAAAGCCAGCAGACCGGCAGCGTACTCCTCTGGCAAAATCCCCTTTGACTGGTACTCCGTCCGCAGGGCCGAATACTGTTCCGGTGTGGCGGTGAGAGCCGTTTTCAACGCGCCTTGAATCAAGCCCATCAACTGCCGGAATAGGGGCGTCTGATAGACCAGCTCCAGCGCCTTCTCGACATCCTTTGCCCGGGCAGTTGGACAAGGGGTGTTGGTGAACCCAATGCAGACGTCTTGGAAGAAATCCAATGAGTATGAAATTTCTCTGAAATCAATCTGCTCACATGCCTCAAATTCCTCGAAATCCGAACTTCCACCATAGATGGCAGTACATTTCATCAATAAAACCGCAATATCGTCGGTAACACTCCATTCATAGGTGCTTTTCTTTGAACCGCCGAAATGCTTTTTGAAAAACACTTCCTGAGTGTCAGTCAAATCTTCACCTACATTGTGTTCCAGACTACAGGCGTACAGGTCATTGGCAAAATCCTGCATATCAGTGGAAACCATCTGTTCTTTCAGGCAGTTCCAAAGCATATCCAGGCCCCTCTGGATTACTGGGGGAAAGGAGTTTCCTTGTGCGTCCAGTCCCTGTCGAAGCGTACAAGCGCACAGCTCCATTACCAGCAGGTTCCCCAGCAAACGGGAACAGGAGTCACAGTCCGCAAAGGCGCTTTCTGTCAAATCAACAAAATTACGAAGCCAGTTGGCCGCTTTTGGCCTATTGAGAGCCGAAAAATCTGTATCGAGTGTATATTTCATTTCTGCCTCCTATCCAGCTTCTCCTCTTCGTCCCGCAAAAGCAGCAGCGTCTTTTCGCCCTTCATCTCCTGCTTTGCAGTTTCCAGCAGAGCGCGTGCGTCCTCTTCACGCCCGGCTTCCCGCAAGGTTCTGATTTTGAGAATCGTCCCATAATCCAGGGCTGGGATTCCACCCAATGTCATGTTCCGAACTCCCGCCATCTCGCAACAGGCGTCCAGCTTCAACAGATACCCGTCCACACCGCGGCTTCTCAGGTAATCCAGGCCCGCTCTGTCGAGCCGCTTCATAAATTTGCGGAGCCGCCGGCCCATCAGCAGCCACCAGAAGAAGAACACTGCGATACACAACATGAGCCAGTACACTACATGCCCCAGCCCCTCTATCAGATGCCCGCCGCCGCGGCGATCCAGCAGGTGCAGCAGCACGGTCAGCAGCGCCGCCCACAAAACAAGGCTGAGAATGCCGGCCGCCGCCTTTTTATCCTTTTTCAAGCCCTTCGCCTCCTGACTCCTGTTGTATATCCGGCTCATTCCGGCTGGACGAAACGGAAGCCTGTCACCTTTGTCCTCCTGGACTTGCCGTAAAAGTAGAACTCATACTCTTCCCAGGCAATCCAGCGCCTCAAAAACGCCATGCTGCCCTCCACCAGACGCTGGGTCTCCCCCTCACTGTAATACTCCAGGGAGTGCCGCGCCGCGCACCGTTGGATTTCCTGGAAGGTGGACTGATAGGTGATCACGCCGTCCACAATGTCCTCTTCCAGCGGTGCCGCGTCCTCCGCGTCAAAGCAGGTCAGGCCCAGCTCCAATTTCAATGTATCCACGTCCGGGAAATGCCAGCCGCCCACAACATACTCCCCGGGCTCGCCGTACTCCACCCGCTGAATCCCCTCGACCCGGAAACGCACAGGGGAGTAGTGGAGTACAAATCCCCCGCCGTAATACCAGGCGGGCCGGTCTTCTATCTGCACCGGAGATACCCCTAAAATCCGGTCCACTTCGGCTTTCGGCGTAAACTTTCGGATTTCCCTTAGTGTGTTCCACATACGTCCTTACTCCCCCAGCTGCTCCAGCACCGGCATGGTCAGGCCGAAGATGCCCTCCAGCTCCTTCAAAAGCGGCAGGTATTCCTCGTCTATCTGCTCCGGCAGTCCGGTGATCTCCCGGAGAAGATAATAACCCTCCCACATGCTCTCGGCATAGAGCACGGCATTTCGCTTCTGGCCGTTCTCCTCATAGACCGTCAGCATACATGCGACGTCCAAATCCTCCCGGTAGGTCTGGTCATCCACGCCGTCCTCATAGACCTGTCCCGTGGAGGCCAGGACCTGCTGCCGGGCCTCTACGACCTCCTTGGCGTTTTCCCCCGGGAAGATGGAGGCGTAGACCCGCAGCCCGTGGGCCTCCGTGCGGATGGCCCGGCCCTCGGAGGCGTAGATGGGCGCGTCGCTGTAGGGGACGTAAACGTCCACAAAGGCCTCGTGCCCGAAGTGGTCCGTTTTGATGTAGGCCGCCGCCATATAGGCGCAGTTCCGAATCTCCGACAGATGGATCTTCATCTGGTAGTTCTCCTCTGTCACCTCCGGCCCCTCGAACCGGACGCTTTTCAGGGTATACATCAGGTTCGCCAGGACCTCCTCCGGGGACTGGCCCGCCTGGGTATGCTCCGCCTCCAGGGTAAAGAGGGCCCCGGTATCGGAGAGGGCGGCGGCGGTGTGGCAAATGGTCCCGTCGGTCCGGTACACAGACACGATATTATATCTGGACGTTTCGCCCAGCGGGGCCAGCAGGTCCTCGCCGGTGCACACCGCCTGAAAGCGGTCATAGAGCGGGTCATCCGAATGGATATGACTGGTCAGGGTATCCCAGGCGTCCGCCGCGTCCACGCCGTACTGGGTATAGACCCGGTAGGAGGTCCCCGTTTTGCCGTCCAGGAACCGGCGGCGGCTGTACTGAAATTCTCTGTCTATCCGGAACCTGATTTCTGAAATCACAAATTCTGTTGCGGTCTCCGGCACCCGGACGGGGACGTCCGGGAGGGCTGGTTCCTCTGGGACGGCGCGAATATTCTGTGCAGGGGCGTCCCCCTCGTTTTGGGACGCCCGCCAGCTGTCAACGGCAAAGCCCCCACCCAGGAAAACCACCGTCAAGACCAGCGCCGCCAGACCCGGAAGCCAGCGATAGGGCGTGGGCCCCTCCGCCCGCTCCATCCCCATGACGGGCACGAAGTCCGGGTATCCCTTGGGGATTTTCAGCTTCTTCCGGCTGCCGGAGTCTGTTTCATAGGAAATGGTCCAGCTCCAGCGGTCTTCCTTCTCCGCCTGAATGTCCCGCAGCTCGGTGACGGCCCCGGAATCACAGGCGGCGAGATCGCCGTTCAAGATGTTCTCCAGCTCCCAGAGAATGTCGTCCCGGACCACAGCCTGCCGCGCCGGGGGCAGGGCCTCCCAGTCCCCCACACGGCACAGCTTCATCAGGTTCACCCGCCAGAGCCGCCCCGCCGCCCGGGCATAGAGAATCTGGAAGGCATTGCAGTACCGGGTAATGGTCAGAGAAATCCACATCAGAGGAATGAAGCTGAGGAAAATGCCCAAAATCATTCCAAACTCCAAGCGGATCTGAAAACGTTCCTCCAGCCTTGGCAGCAGCATCATCAAGGCGACCAGCGCCACCAGGAGCGCCACAGCGGCCCCGCCGGCGCTGACGCGCACAGGCCTCATCCACGCTTTTCGGAAGGGATACAGGGTCCCCTGGAGCTCCGGCTTCTCTTCCTCCGGCTCCTTGCCCAGCAGCACCTCCTCCAACACTGCCTTGCGCCGCGCTTCCTTCTTGGGCTTCCAGAGGCTCCGCACCAGAATCAAGAGACTTCCGCAAAGGGTGAGGAGATATAATAACAACAACTGGCCGTCGTACCAGGAGCGGATTTCCTGAACCTCCGGCAACTCCTCAAAGCGCCCGAAGGCCTCCAGAAAGTCCATCCCCTGTACGGCCTCCACGGTCTCCATAATCTCAATGGTGCAGTTGACCTGATTAGCAAGGGCACACATCACGGCCATGAGTACCAGGGAAATCGCCACGCCCTTTTTGCTCAGCCGTCCGGCAAACTGAATATAGCCCTGGAGGGTACAGGCCGCCATGACCACCCCGCCAATCAGGGAAAAGGTGTTCGATACTTGGTTTTCCAGCACAATGCTGACGCTCCCCAAGATAGACCCCAGCAGTGCGCCCAGAATCCCCAGGAATACCCGCTCTTTCGTTTTCATCTCTCCGCCTCCTAATTCTGCTGACGGCCCAGGTCCTCCATGACGGACACCGTAATGCCGCAGACCTTCTCCATCTCCTTGAAAACCGCCCTGTACTCCCCGTCCATTTCCTCGGGGAGGCAGGTCAGCTCCTTGTAAAGGTAGCAGCCCTTCCACTTCTCCATGGCTACCATCGCCGTAACACGGGTCCGGCCTCCGTCGTAGTAGACGGCCACCCGGCAGGCGTTGTTGCCCTCCTCGTTGTAGGCGTCCTCCAGGAAATTCCGCTCGTCGTACTGACGCCCGGCGGCTTTCAGGTCCTCGTAGACCTCCCGCACCACGTCCAGGGCGGTTCCCTCATTAGGAACCACGGCGACGGATACCCGGAGGCCGTGGGCCTTGGTCATCATGGAGATGCCGCCGTCAAAATATTTTACCTCTCCGCCGCAGGGCAGGAAGGTATCCAGGTAAGCGTTGTAGGGAAACAGGCCCTCCGGGGCCTTGAAGAACGCCTGTCCGCAGTGGCTGAACCCCATGCTCACCGCAGGGCGGAGCTGGTCCTGATAGTTCTCCTCCGTTATGGCCGGGCCGGTGAACTGGAGGTTTTCCAGCATGTAGAGCATGGTGCCCCGGGCGGTCTCCTCCTCGATCTCCTCCCCGTGGTCACAGGTGAGAATCAGCATGGTCCCCCGTTCCGAGAGGGCCGCGCCGGTGTGGGAGAGCCGCCCGTCCGAAAGGCGGACCGTCCGCAGGTTGTACTGATAGGCCACGCCGTTCTCTCCCAGCCGCCAGAGGAAGCCGTCCCCCTCCGGCCGCAGCCAGCGGACATCCTCTCCCTCTGATTCCGTCAGAGCCAGACGGGCGGCGTCTTCTCCCACGCCGAAGCGCAGTTCGATCTGATAGAACACGCCATGTTCCGAGTCGTCAAACCCGCTGCTGCTGGCCTCGAAGGCATCATCGGTCCGCAGGGTCAGGCCGTTCAATATGTAGTCTCCAATGACCTCCGGGACAACCGGCTCCGTGGAGGCGGGGCCTGTCTTCTCAGGCGCTTCCACCGGCAGCTTCGGCGGCGGGGCCTCGGGGCGGCGCTGCTCCTGAACGCCCATGAACAGCCCCGTTGCCAGACACACGGCGGTGACAGCCGCCGTGACGGCGGGATTCAACCACCGGATGGCCGGCGCAGACTGAGCCCGTTCCGCCTCTCCGGGAATCGGGGTGAAGCCGGGATAGACCTTGGGGATCATGTGCTGACCGCCCTGGCTGTCGGACACCACCCACTCCCAGGGGGACTGCCGGATCAGCGTGGGCCTCTTGATTTCGCAAGTCTCCAGCTTCCCCCCGGCAATCACCGCCGCCACCGTGGACCGGAAGGCCGTCCGCCGGACCTGGGGCAGTATGTCCCACGCCCCGGCCAGCCAAGCCAGGGAAACCCGAAGCTCCGGGTCCAGGATCTGGTTCAAGGGCACCCGCCAGAGCCGGTTTTCCTGCCGGACATAGAGCCAGTGCGCCCCGGCGCAGAGCCGTGCCGGGGGCCCCTGGAGGGAGCCGGTGATCAGCAGGCTGAACCCCATGCCCACGGCGGCCCGGTCCCAAAGTGCCTCTGTACCCGTCAGGCGGCCCATCCAGAGGCAGAGGAACAGCAGTGCCAGCCAGATTCCCCGGGAAAACTTCCGCACCAGGAGGTGGGGCCGAATCCAGCCGAGGTCCGGCAGAAAAAACTCCATCTCCGCCGGAGCCGGGTCCTGCTCCAGCCGGACAGGCTGGAGGGCCCGGATCAATCGCTTCCGGTCCTGCCCGGCCCCGTGGAACAGCAGCGCCCAGGCGCAAAGAGATACCGCCAGCAGCGCCGCCAGCCGGACCCAATACCGGCCGGGCAGAGGGCTGAGGAACGCCCGCCACACGCCCGCCGGGTCGCCGGGGGCGGTCTCCAGGGCGAAATAGAGATGATGCCCCAGGCAGTCAAAGAGAAGCACCCAGGGCAGGGCCAGCTGCGTCCTGGTCCGACCGACCCGCCCGGCGGTCAGAGCTCCGGTCCGAACGGCGAACAGGGCGGTCATCGCCCCGCAGAGGATCAGCGGCACGTCTCCAAACCGCACCATTGCCGCCAGGCAGTCCGCCCCCAGCGCCGCGCCCAGGATGGCCCCCGGTATGGCAAGAGCGTCGCGGCCTGCTGAATATCCCTGTTCCCGTTCTAGTTTCATGGTGGATGCCTCCTGTTGGTGCGTTTTGTCAGGTCCAGCTTATCACATCTTACAGATGGGGACAAGATGCGGCAAGCTGTCTCATAGGTTTACAGTGTTAAGTTTTCTTCCTCAACCACTTCGATGAAAATGTACTCGGAGGGTTCCAAGTTCTTCTTCAATTTGTAGATTTCCACCTTGCTCAATGGCGGCTTAAATCCTATGCCGTTCCGCTCAAACCTACCCTGAATGATTTGCTCATAAAGCCCTATAACAAAATGCTTCCACAGCCCTAAGGCGCTCTGTTCAACATCCAATTTATCTTTAAGATACCTTGCGCCATCAGCAAGATAAAATAACTCAAGTGCTGTACTCAGGCAGCAGTTAGGGTTGTTGATAATCGCTTCTGGCACAGCAAAACCATCATCCCAATTATAGCTGCGGCCTAACAAATGAAGTACGTGCTGGTCAGTTATCTCGGCCACTTTATTTAGAAGTATGTTTTGATTATCAATATCCAGCCGTTCCGCAACCTGCGTTTTGACATCTGATTTCATATTTTAAGTTGGCTCCTCTAACTGTTTCTCCCAAAGCTCCCGGTTATTTTCATAGCGAGTAATCGCCTGTGCGACTTCCTCCATTTGTATCCGGGTACACAGGGCTACATCCAGTTCATCATCATGCAAGCGGGCCAACGCCATCTTGGCCGCCGGCCAAACCATTCGTCCTACACCACCAAGTCCCTCATGTACCAGTTGAGGGAGTTCTCCCGTTGACGGATCGGGAAAGTCCCAAGTCCAGGCCGGATAAGAACGGCGTACTGTTTCTCCAATATAGGCTCCCCAGCCTAAAACCACCATGTTAAGCATTTGCTGGAAATTATCTTGAGGCCAGTCTTTCATCCCCGCTTTCAGTTCTCCCAAGCCCTGATTGGCAAGTTTCAGGCTTTCCATGGAAAAATCCAAGCCAGCCTTATATTCAGGGTTGATAAACTCAAACGGAAATGCCATATATTGTTTAATCTGATCCGGACAATCCATATCCATACTAAACACCTCTCTCGTATTGAATCCAAGTTTTCATAATATCTTTCAACTCATTTGTGTTTACTGTCAATTCTGTCTCTTGAATGGGAGGAATAGGCTCCAAAAACTCTGCTAATGTGTCTTTGATTTGTGTGGTAGCTCTCTCAATGTTCAGATAAAAAACGTCTCCGCAATCCTCTAAATGTTCGTACTTCCCATTTAATACACTCTCTATATCTTGAAGAAATGCTGAAAGTATAGAAACACTTTCTGTAAGTAAAAAAGTCTCCAAAACCTCCATGCCCGGAGGGAGAACTATTCGCCATTTTACATTTTCACTTGTTTTAGAAGTATTGATAATCTTATATTCCATACCCACTTCTCCAAATGAACTGCTATCTTTTCTTTCGTTTCAGTAATCCATCCCCAAAGGCCCACAAGACCGCCCCGGCCACAATGACGCCGGCCGTCACGCCCAGCCGTATCAGCAAGATCCGGCCGCTGTGTTCCTTATACCAGCCGTCGTCAAAGGCGTATACCACGTTTTCCAAGTCCGCCCCGTACTCGGCGCAGATGTCCTGTAAGTACGGCTTGGCATATGTATTCACCCCCGCCCTTGCGCTGATGGGGAGCGTGATGGCTTTTCCCTTGGCAAGATCGGCAGCAAGCCCATGGTCAAACAGGGCCAGGGCATGGGTCCCGTCCGGGAACTCGATGATGGTGTATTCATTGTAACCCGTCATGGCCCACATGCGATTCGTGGTGGCCTGGGAGTAGTTTCGGGTACGATGGCCCACCACGGCGGCGGTGCTCCGCCAGCGGGCCAGCTCATAGACGCCCGTAGGGACGGCGTTCACCGGCTCCACCGTGAACTGCTCGAATGGGTACTGCGCCATAAAGTCCTCCGCCCCGGTGACCCGGGGGATGTCCACCCCGGCCTTTTTCCCGGTGAAAGAAACGGCTGCTCCGGCAGCCTCCACCTCGGCCTGGGTCACAGTGGCCTCATTCCGGCGGAGGAAACCCTCTGGGCGGATGGAAAAGAAGACTGTCAGCACCGCCAGCAGGGCCGCGATGGAGCCGATAGTATTGAGAATTTTAGAGCGCATCGTCAATCCTTTGCCTCCTTCTCCCAGGGGAAGCCGTACTTCGGCCTGGGCAACTCCAGGCGGCTGTAGTCCATCTGCGCGGGCTGGATCAGCACCTGGGGACAGTCCATGGTGTCAATCGTGACCTGGAGGCCGTTCTTGACCGCCAACTTTGCCAGGCCGATTGCGTGAATAACCAAGAGTCTGGGCGGGCCGGAGGTGCGCCGCCAACTGCTGACGATAGCACAAAGAGTACCATTCACAGTATCGGCATCCCCGGACACAATCGCTTCTATGCAGTGCGCGTAGTTCAGCCATAAAGGGTGGGAATCCTCTTTGAGCATCTTCTCCGCATAATAGACTGCCCGCTCTTTGTCTCCCATTGACAGGCGGATCACCGCGTTGCCCCGGTATGTGAGAAACGGATTCCACGTCCGCTCTGGAATGGAAAGAAGCTCTCCTAGTTTTTTGATAAACTCTGTATTCGCATCCGCGATCAGCGCCATATAAAACAGGTCCAGACGGGATAAAGAAACAAGACCGATACTATTATGGTTTTCGTCGTGGTCCGGCCATTGACAGATACATTTTTGGCAATAGGCGGCCAAGTAAAGATACTCCTTGCACTTGTTTGTATTACTTTCCATGCACCACGCTAATTCAGCTAAAAAGCGGTAAAGGCTGATAAGGCTGTGGAGGGTATTATACCCTGTCAAGAAATTGTTATATAGTGTTTTTTCTTCTGTCTTTCCCGCAAACTCATAGGTGAATTTCCGCCCGGTGGCTTTCAGCTCCGGCAATGTCCAGCTTGCTTCCGGCAAAGAGAGCTTCTCCAATGATTCCGACACTGCCTTTTGAAGAAATGAAACCTTATCCATTTTTTCATATGACTGAAGATATTCCTTTTGTCTTTTTGTCTGATAGGTTATCTTTTTTCCTTGAGCGCCTTTGCCCATAGCTGTTCACCTCAATTTCATCGTCAGGACATCTTCTCCCGGCCTATCCGCCGCGCCGCCCTGGTGGGATTCCTCCCCACCAGGGCAGTCCGGTTTCTCTCAGGAAATATGCCGCGTGATCCAGTCCACGTACTTGCCGCGCTTCGTGATGCCCAGCTTGTACTTGCCGCCGTCCCGCATAGTGAGCAGAACGCCAAAGGGGAAGCAGGGCGGCGTCATGCAGGTCTCCACCGACTGAATGTCCTTCATCTGGATCTCCCAGCTGGCGCCGGCCGTTCCGATCAGGCCGGAGGCCAGGAACACGATGCGCTTGTCCGTGAAATAGCCCTTCCCGGACACCTGCCGTCCCACAGCTTGCCCGGGCGTCTTCCAGCAGTCCACCGCTACCTTCTCCGCAAATACGGTTTCGCCGGTTTGAGCCTCAAATACTGGTTTTGCCATGAATACTACCTCCATTGTCTTTTGATATGTATTGATTAAACTGTCTGCCTCCAGGAATCACAGCCGGAGGAAACAGGTCAATCCTATGTCAAACTATCTGCGCCATTTTTCTTCCACTACCGCCTCCGCCGCCATACACCGAAGATACTTTTCTTATACTGCTTCAGCGCTTCCTTTGCCGGTTCATAATCGCCCGCCGCCTGGAGATACCGGACGCCTTTCTCTATGTCCTCCGGCACCCCGATCCCCTCGGCGTACATCCGCCCCAGGCCGTAAGACTTGTACTGGGAGTCCCGGCAGTTCATCTGCGTCAACAGCGTCCGGCCCCGGACGGAATCCTGCTTGCAGCCCCAGCCCAGGAGACAGCATACACCCAGCATCCCCAGGTTCGTATTGTCCGAGTCCAGAGCATAGCTCTGTTCCAGATACTGCACCGCAGTGGCATAGTCCTGCTTCACACCCAGGCCCAGGAAGTACAGCTCTCCCAGCTGACTGCTGGCGTAAGAGTCGTTTCCAAAGGCCGCGCTCTTCTCATAGCAAGCCAGGGCCTTTGAAAAGCTCTGCTTCGCCACATTTCCATACCGATAGGCGTGTCCCAGAATCATCCAGCCTTTGAGATGTCCCTGTTCCGCAGCCCTCCGGGCGTAGTCCAAGCCCTCCTGCTTCCGGCCCAGATGGAAGTATAGCTCAAAGGCCCAGTGAAACATCCAGTCCGGGTATCCCAGCTCCGCCCCTTGCTGGAGCGTGAGCAGAAAATTCCTTTGATCCGGCGGAATCCGTGTTCCTCTGCCCTCCTGGTAGTAGGCCCGAAGGCCCCGCCCGGCGATGCCCATGCCGCCCTCAAAGGCCTCTGCGTACCATTGGGCGCTCTTTTGAACCTGCTCCGCCTTCCAGTCCTCCCAGGCGGAGCGGTCCGGGAACTCGCTCTCTCCCCGCTCCTCAATCTCGATAATATCCAGATAATAATAGGCGTTGGCGACCATGTTCTGGCAGAAGGGGCACCCGTGGGCCGCCTTCCGGTAGATCTCTCTCCAGGCCTCCTCCAGACTGGAAAAGGGCATTTCCTCCCGCAGGGCCGGGGTCAGCATATTTCTGCGTAGCGCCCCCAGCACAGACGCGGCGCTGCCCAGGCGGACGCCCTTGCACAGCAGCTCATAGGCTGTCCGGTCATTTTCCTCAAAGGGGTGGTACTCCCAGTGGTAGAACCTTCCAGAGAAGCACCGGGACAAAAAGTAACAGGCGTCCCCGTCCCCCTGCTCCACAGCCAGAGCCAGCGCGGCCTCCGCCGCCTTGGCCCGGGTGTTGTCATAGCAGTAATAGATGTCCGCGATAGCCTGCTCCACCACGTCACTGAAGTATTTTCCCATTGATACTACCTCCCTTGTCGGTCACGGCGTTTTCTCTATCCAGCCAAAGGGGCTCCATCCATCCTGATAGATCTCCACCAGCCACTCCTGAACCTGAGATGTCCTTGGCAGAGGCGTTGATGCTCCACTGGAAGTCATGGCCGTCGTCCAGATCGCCCAGGACCGTCTGACGGGCCTTATCCGTCAGATCCAGCCCCTCGCTTCCCCTGTGGTTCAACTCCTTCGCGCCCTCCTGCAAGAACTGCTCCCGCACCGCCCTGGTCCGCTCCAGCAGCATGGAGACATCCTCCAGTTTCATCTGCTGGGGCAGCTCCACCTTGCCGTCCAGCATCTCCTGATATTCCTGGATGGTCTGGTCAAAGGCGGAGAGCTGGTCCCGGTACTCCATCAAAGCCGCCTCGTTCTGATGGCTCAGGTTGGCGGCGACCTTGTACTGGTTCAAGTAGACCTCCAGCAACTCATTGGGCATTTCGCTGAGGGCGGAGTCCGCCTTGCTGCCTACGGCCTCCGCCGACAGCTCCAGCGTGTCGAACCGCTTCCGCAAGTCCTGCCCCTGCTCCTGGGCCGTCAGGAAGTTCTGGGACAGCTGGTGGAGCGTGTCGCTGATCGGCGGCTGTCCGAGCTTTTGGCCCAGCGGCCGGCTTTGCTGGAAAATGCTGTTTTTCTGAAAGAGATTGGCAAAGTTTGTAACATTCATTTTTATCTGCCTCGTTCCTGCTCTACGCCTTTACATCAAAACTTGCGGCTACATCCCCACTCACCGCCGGAGCTGTCGTCTGCTGGGCGCCGTTAGACAGCTCTGCCTTGGCCGTATTGTATGCTTCGCGGTAAATCTGATTAGATTCATACTGGAACCGCGTTTCGTCTTTCGTGGGAACATCGAACCAACCACAAGAGTCACGATAGCCTGCAATCATTTCGCCGTTCTTGCTATAGATTTCTGCTGTTGTGCCAAACATTGGGCCTCTGGATATGGTGGTAGTAAAGGGAATGCTTAACAAGTCAAAGAGATTTTCTCCTGGTCGCAAAACAAGGTTTGGATTGTTGAGCATGGTGGACACTTGCGAAATGGCTCTACCCCGATCAGGGGAAACGTGCTTCCCCATCTGAGCATCCCGCATCGACGCATAGCCACTACTGACCATGTTTGTACCATCTGCGGCGGCTTTGCGGGCACACGCCTTGATCTGCTCAACATACTCGTCAGACAGGGCTCCGCTGACCTTGCTGCTAATCGGCTCAAATAAGCCGTCCTCGCTGACGGAGATTTTGGGTGCGCTCACGCTGGTGGTTCTGCTGGTAGCTCTGTAAGAGCCATAAGAATTGTAAGCGCCTGAAATACTGTTGATTGACATAGTGATTCCTCCTATAAATCGATAGTTGTGCGTTACACAATGCTTTATTAGGCGTACTCTCCGGGCAGTTCGCCGTCAGCCTTTCCCCACGCTTTCTCCAGGTCCGCCAGCGTACAGCCCTGCACCTGCTGGATCTGCTCACCGCCCCACTCTGCACCATTCTCTACGATTTCCGCGAGAGAGGGTATCTGGCTTGCTTTGGAACACGCGCAGAGGCTCAGCGCCAGAGATAAGGCAAGTAAAAGAACCGAGATTTTTTCATAGGTTTCCTCCCAACTATAGCTGGAAATTGTCTTTAAGCACAGAAAATCAGAATAATCTGCCAAACACAGCATACAGACTACTACAAAATCGCCTGCCCATCCATTTCGTGCGTTAAACATTCTTGCGCATAAATTGCGCTTAGGATTCTAAAATGGGTCGCTTAAAGTTTCGCCATCCAACTCTGGAAGAACTTTTCAATTCCTACTGTAGCCCCAGCCAGCCCCACATGAGTAGTCGGCATATTGTACTGGCTGCAATACTGCTGCACCAGTGCCCGAGCCTGCGTCAGCGTAGAGGAAAAACTCTGGACAAGGCCGCTCTTGCTCCCAGTGTCCATTTGGGAGAACAGCTTCGCCAAACCCAATTCGGTTTTCACCGCGTCACGGTTTCCGGCGGTTTTGGCCCCATAGGTCACCGACTGCGCCCAGGCATGGGCGCGTTCCACTTGGTCCAGGCCCTTCTCATACAGCCGGTCCATGCTCTGGGAGAACATCTGCCCAATAGCACCCTTATCGCTGCCGTAGTAGTTGCCCAAGGCTTTGGCGATGCCCATTTTCGCAAACGCTTCCGTGTTATGTGCAGTCAGGGAGCCAGAGGTCATTCCGCTGAAGGACTCCGACAGTTCCTGTCCTGTTTTCTGCATTTCCAGCAGCTGCGAAATGGAGACTTCCGCATCGCCAACCGTAAGCGTGGTTTTTACTTTGCTAAGATCCGGCGTTCCACCGTCTTTGATCTGTTGGGCCAGTTCCCGTACAATGGAGGTCATCTGATCCTGCATCCGGTTCACATCGGTTTGAGAGTAATTGCCGTTGGTGAAGAAATCCAGCGTATCCCGGACAAAGTTCACATCGTTGATATTCCTGTAACGGAAGACCTCATTTTCACCGAGGGCAGTGTACTCCTGTGCGGCGCTGAACAGAAAATCGGTTTTGCGGTAAAAGAAGCCGTGCGTAGCTCCGCCAGAGGCTGCGGCTTTATTTGCATCCTCAGCAGTGTAGATCGTCGGGTCGATAGTTTCGATGATGAAGCCCATCCCTTTGTTCTCTACGACGGTTTTGCCGTTATAGTAATCGGTGGAAGGGGTTCCTTTTCCCCGGAGCTGGGGCGTCAGGTCGATGGCTTCGTCCCGGTGTTCCCGCCAATATTCGTTGACTCGTTTCTCCTCCGCTTTCCAACGCTCCGCCATAGCATCGCCGGTCACTTTCACGCCGGGTTCGCCTGTGGCGGCAGGAGTGCTGCTGATCCGCTTAACAAAGGGACCATTAAACAAATCCGGGTGAAGCTGGCCTGTAGGAAGAATTGTTGGCATAGGCATGATTCCATCCTCCTTTCTGAAAGTATGAAATGAATGGACGATTGTTTTTGTAGTAGCCTGTATACTGTGCTTGGCAGATTGTTCTAATTCAATAATCAGGGAATCGTTGATGTCTATCGGCATTATGCCTGCATATCCACGCCCTGCCGGTAGCCCTCCAAAATGCTGGTGTCAAAGGGCTTGCCCCAATCCCAGCCGGGAACACGCTGGTGGACGTACTCACCCAGCCGGGCGGCCTCACTGTGGAAAATCTCATTCAGCGTCCAGGACGCGCTGAGCCGCTGCTCCGGCGCCAGAGACATCGTATAATCCCGGATGGCCTTGCTGATGTCCTCACCGTCGCTGACCCCATAGCCTTTTTTCATGTGGTCCAACGCGATCTGCTTGACCTGCCGCACCACCCCTTCATCCACAGGGACCATTTTCCGGTAGTCCCCGGCGTCGTTCAAGCTCATGCCGGGGGTGCCGTAAGGGTTGACATGGGGCTTTCCCTGCTGCCGCTGGTTCAGTTCTCCAATTCGCTGCTGCTGTTGATTTTTCACCAGTTCTGCAATCGTCATGACAAAATCCTCCTATGAAAATTGATTATCAGCTTATGCGGCTCAGTCCCAAGTCAGCTTCGGCCACTCCATCCCCTGCGCGTTCGGAGAAAGCCCATCTTGTTCAACCGTCCATTCCTCCAAGAAAAACTCATATCCAACGCCGGACTCGTCCCGGCAGAAGAAGGTCCAGGTCAGCACATCCCCCTCTTGGCATTCTGTCGTGAGATCTCCATTGCCAAAATAGTCACCCTGCGGCCGCTCCGGCCTCGCGGCCGGCTCCGCCGAGAGTTTCCCGTCAGCATAATTGCTCTCCTCACCTCCCGGATTTGCGGCCAGCTCCGCCACAAGCTCCCCGTTGCGCAGGAGGCGGAACGTGTTGTCCGTCGTCTTGGGGACCTTCTCGAAATAGCCATACACGCCGGTATGCAAATTTGAAATCGTAACCGCCCCGCCGCCGTCTTTGCTTTGCTCATACTCTGGTCCGCTGACACCATAAAGGTCGCATTGGACCGGCAGCAGCATGGCGGTGTCTCTCAGGTCCCCCAGGCTCTCCTGACGCCGGGTCTCGCCGTTTTGGATGGCGGCGTCCAGGCTGACGATCCTGGAGCCGTTTAAGGGAATCTCCACCTTCCCGGTAAAGCTCCCTGTGCCGTCGTAAACCATCGGCAGGCTGCCCTTGCTGTTCGTGCTTCCCATAGAGGTCCAAAGCAGTTCCAGAGCGGTGTCCTCCGTCCACTCCTTCAGCTTGACGGTCACTTCCACGTCCAAGCCCCGCCTTTCCCGGTTCAGCGCAGGCGTATAGCTCCAATCCAGGACCAGATTATCCGCATTTTCCAAAGCAGAGCGCAGGGAAGCGACCTGCGCTTCCAAGCTGCTCACATTGTCCATGATACTGTTCTGGGCATTCCATACGTCCTGTTCCAAATCGGAAATCCGCCGGCGCTGCCCAAAGCTCAATATCAGCAGGACCACACAGAGCGCCAGCGTCAGGCCCCGCATCCAGTCCTGTTTCCTTTCCATTTTTCTCACTCCTGTCTCCATGATCTCATCGCGAATGGATGATGCCGTAGCAATAGGCCCGGCGGACGATACGCCCGTCGTCCGTGCGATAGCCGTGATTCGGGTAGTCGTCCTTTCCAACAGACGCCTCATACAGCTCCAGCACCTGATTGAACTCCGCCTTTTTCAGCTCATAGGGCAGATCAAAACTCCGGGTGGGCAGGTTCCCCGCCGCCACGTCGCCGCTGAGGACCTGGGAATAGAGCAGGTCGAACAGCGCCTTCTGTTCCCGGGTCAGGGCGTCGTAGCCCTCCACCTCATCGCAGATGGGCACCACCAAATCTCCATACAGCCAGCACCCCACCGGCGTGGGAAGCTCCATCTCCTCCCCGCCGGTGCGCAGACGTCCGGCCATGTCGGTGATGGACAGAATCGTCCCTGTCTCCGGCAGATACTCCACCCGGTAGGACGGCTGCATCAGCTGCTTCTCCGCGATCAGTGTCACGGCGCACTGGAGGTCTCCCTCCGTGGCGGAACGATAGTACACGTACCGTTCGTCCGGGATCTGCTTGGCCCCGTCCCGCACGGGCCGGTCCACCAGCAGCAGGGGGCCCACGTAGAGGGCGGGGGTCCCGGCCCGGTACAGCTCCAGGTCCCGCCCGGTCTTCTCGATCTTCCCATTCAGGCGGATTCCCAGGACCCCGAAGCCAAACACCAGCACCCCCAGGCCGCACAGGGCGGCGTAGGCGATCCACGGCGTTTTGGGCGGCTCCCGGCGCTCTTCCTCCAGCTGCCGGAGGTAGAAGGCCCGCCGCTCCTCCGCCGTGGCAAACTCTGGGGGCTTGACGCTCTCCCGCCGCCGCCGGGCCCGGCTCAGGGCCGCCCGCTCCAGCAGGAAGCAGGCCAGGGGCGCAAAGGGCATCGCCGTCAGCAGGACGCCGCAGATGATTCTTCCCCAATGCTCGCCCCGAAGGACCGACACCGCCGGGTCTGAACCGAACCGCCACCACAGCGCCTCCAGCAGCTCCGGCGCACACAGGGCGGCGGCGGGCAGGGTGAAGGTCAGCAGGAAGGCCAGGAGCAGCCATTTTCGTTTCATCGCAGTCTCTCCTCCCCGCAGGAAATCCACAGCACCAGGCGGCTGTTGGGCAGATAGTCGATCCGCACCGGGTAGGAATACATCTCGTAGTCCGTCAAATCAAACTGGAGCTGGCCCATGCGGCAGTCCACGCCGTCTATGTGGATGTTCAGCACCCAGCGGTTGTAAATGCCCGGCATGATGGGCATCAGCAGCCTGGACCAGCGGGGATTGGAGTACCAGGGAATGGGGTCGTAGCCCTCCCGGGTCTCCCGGCCCAGCTGGGCCATGGCGTTGTTCCAGGCGGTGTCCTCCTCCATCTCCAGGGTGACGATGCCGGTACTCCACTTCCCCTCCAGAACCAGCGGCAGATCCCGGGCATAAGGGACCAGGGAACACGCCGACCAGAGGGCCAGCGCCAGAGCCAAAGCCCAGGCGCCCCAGGCCCGCGCCCAAGGCGGACGGCGGCCGAACAGGCGATAGGTCAGCACCAGCCGCTCATAGCACTGGACGGCCAGCAGCGCGTCCAGCGCCAGATTCACCAGCAGCGGGGCCACGGAAGCGATGTACATATAGGGCCGGAAGGACCGCCCCAGGAAAGAGAACAGGTCCTGGAGCTGGTTTTCAAAGATGCCGCCCGCCGCCATCTGAAACAGCAGCGTCACCGCCGCCAGCAGGGCCGGGGCCCGCCAGAGCCGGGAGGCCGACAGCCGGGCCGCCAGGGCCTCCCGGACCAGCCGCCGTTCCCGGCGGGAGAACTGCTCCTGATGCTCCCGGAACCAGACGTAGGCGTCGTCCCACTGCCCCTGGTCCGCCAGCTCCGCCAGGGGCCTGAAAAATTCATTTCTATCCATGGCCGTCACACGTTGTTCCGGGCGACGGCGTTTTTCAGGACATCCTCCTCGGTGAAGGAGAAGGTGTAGGACACCTGCCCCTTGGTGTAGGAGATAGCGTTGACGTCCTCATTTTCGCTGAACTGATAGCCTTTCAGCGCCCCGTCCATATAGTCTTTTATCTCTTCCTTGCTCTGCCGGTTCAGCCCCAGCCCGGCAATGGAGACCGGAAGCCCGCATTCCCGCATCTGGGCCACCTTGCAGGAGATGGCGCAGATTTTTCCCTCCCGAATCTCCACCTGCTCGGAGGTGGGATTGTAGAGCCAGCAGGAGAGTGGCGCGCCCGCGCCGTCCTTGGGCTTGAAGGGCACCGCCGTATTGTAATAGGTCTTGGCCTCCATCACCGCACCGCTGTAGTTATATGTATAGACAGAATTGCCCTCCGTGGACATGATGGCAAGGATATAGCCGTCCTCCATGAACTCCCGCACGGTCATGGTCCGCATCTCATAGGTCTTTTCGCCAATGGTGATCTCCGCCTTGGCCCCTCCGGCCCGGAAAGTAAAGATTCCGCCGCAGATCAGAATTGCCAGGCAAATGACCCCCAGAATCGGATGCTTCTTTTTCATACCAGTCGTTCCTCCTGTTATTTAATGCTTGGTTCTGCGCTCCCCCTCATATAGGCATTATTGCCTATAACGATTTTCTCTCATTATAGGCAATAATGAAGATAATTGCAAGAGGGGAGTGGAGAGAATGATTTCCTACGCGCCGCTGTGGGCCACCATGGAAAAAAAGCACGCCACCACCTACACGCTCCAGTTCAAGGGCGAGATCAGCAGCTCCACCATCCGGCGGCTGAAGGCCGGGGAATCCGTGTCCACCAACACGCTGAACGCCCTGTGCCGGATTCTCCGGTGCGATCTTCCCGATATTGTGGAATACATTGACGACGACCTGGGGCAAGCTCCTTAAAACCGGCTCTCCCATGGCGCCGTCCCGGAAGGGGCGGCGCTTTTTTTACTTCTCGGCCTTATAGACCGGCGTGACGGAGCTGGTCATGCCCGATTCTTCAAACTCGCTGATGGTAGCCGAGAGGCTGAGCTTACCGTCGGCCATGTTACCCTGGTAGCTGCCGCTGACCATGCCGGAGTTTACCAGGGCGTTCTGGTTCGCCGTCTGGAAGTCGATGCCCATATGGGTGACCACCCGGTCTCCGTCCTTGGTAACGCCCATATACATGCCGGGCGTCTGCTGTGCCGCCTGGGCATAGAACTCATTCAGCCCGGCTATCGTTTCGTCGTCCAATTCTCCGTTATTGGCCTCCGACACTTCCTCAACGCAGGCGATCATCTCATCGCCTAACGCGGCAAAGTAGTAGGTATGCTCCACATTGTCTATGGTATTGGTGCAGACCGCCATCTGGAAATCCGCGTAGTCGTAGAAGCCGCCGGTGAACAGGTTCATAAAGTCGTGGTCCGTGTACCCCCGGTGGTCGATGACATAGCCGCCGTTTTTATCCGTCGCCATGGCCCGGACGGTCTCCTCCTCGCCCATGGCCGCGTTGGCAATGCCCTGGCTCATCCATCCGGCGTAGTCCGCGAAGTCGGTCCCGCCCTCCCGGCATTGGGTCTCCATGGCCGCCAGCATCGCCTCGTTGATGGCGGAGCGGAAATCATACTGGGCGGCGGTGATGTACACCATGCTGTTTCCCACGGCTCCCTCGTCCCCCACGCGGAAGGTCAGGCCGGTCATCTTCTCCCGGAACTGCCGGTACACGGTGTCCAGCTCCGGGGCGGCTTCGCCCTCGGCCACGGGGAAAACGGTCAGCAGGGGATTCTCTTCCTCCAGGTAGGTCCTCGCCTGCTCGAACTCCCCGTTCTGCAGGTTCGTAAGGAAATGGACAGTGGCCTCCTCCGCTGAATCCGCCGCCTCCTGTTTGGTCCCGCCGCCGCAGGCGGTGAGCGTCAGGCACAGGGCCAAAACGAAAAGGACCTTGATTTTGCGTAAGCGTTTCATGTTGAGTTCCTCCTTAGATATTGAAAACAGTAGACTTTTTTCTATTTTATAATTGTGATCTATTCCCCCGGATCACGGCAGCCAGCCACAATCTTGGGACAAAGCATACGGAACAGAGTAAACAGCGCAAATCCCAAGGCAGCCCCGATGGTGTTATAAATCAGATCATCCACATCAAAACTGCGCCCAAATACCGGCTGAATAATCTCAATCAACAGCGAGCAACTGAAGAACACAAACACCATATTCTTTGCTTGGACCCTTCGGTCAAGCAGCGGGAGCAGAAAGCCCAATGGAATAAACATCAATACATTACCGACTGCCATGAACCGCACCCAGGAACCGCCTGTCAATTCTCCGCGCCAATACCTGACAATGGAGGGAATCAAGCTGTATTCAAGTTTGAACAGTGGACCAATCGTTGTGCCTGGATAACCGTTGAACAGGTAAAACCAGATGTACGTCCAGAAGTTATTGGGGGTCCAAACCAGCGACAGCAGACCCGTCAAATAGCAGACGAATACCGCAAGCACAGCTTCCCGCTCCTTATTGACGGAAGAAAACCTTCTTTTCCAGCTGCAACGGCGGACATGTACGAAAACAACCGCCGCCAACAGGCTGATGGGCAGAACTTGCATAAATTGAGATATTACATTGCCCGACAAGAACAGCTTCTCTAGCATGTATCCGCACCTCCCGATTGGCTGCCCGAATCCATTTTTTGGCTTTCCAGCTCCGCCAGCCAGGACTCCGCCAGAAAATATTCAACCGGCATAACAGCAATCCGATCCTGCTCATAAAGGCAGCAAGTCTCCTTCAAGGCTTGCCGGCAGCCCTCCAGCTCACCCTTTTCATACCTCTTCACTGCTATCAGAAACTTTGCCGGAACCAGTGCCCGCAGATAGAGCTTTGTGTTGGTTTCTTTCGCTGTCTCCGATAATAGCTGTGCCTCGCCGATTTTGTCCCGGAGAAACCGGACCGGCGCAAAGGCCGGTTCCGTGCCCGCCTTTGTCCGAAGCCGGGCGTTGAGTACCTTTATACTCTCCCGCTTGAGGTCTTCGCCCTCCATTACAACGGCCATGTAGTACATCAGGCATGGAGCCTGGATGCGGTTCGGCTGGTAATTCGTATGCGGCGCCTCCCGGATGGCCTGGGCCGCCTCCGCATAGTGCCCCTGCTTCATACATGCGATGGCAAGATCAATCAGCCATATGGAAGAATGGGCGTCATAGCCCCTTCGGGCCGACTCCTCCACCTCCTGACGCATCATATCCCGGCAGACCCGAGCAGCCTCCGCATACTCTCCAAGAGCCAGCAGCGCCCGCACTTGACTGTCCGGCTGTAAGTCTCCATACTCTCCCGGGTCCGTTTTGCACAGATGCCCCTTTTCCCGGTATACATCGCAAAATTCCTGATAACGCTTTTCCAGGATCAACGAGTAATGACCCAAACAGATCCCCCCAAACAATATTCCAAAAATAGGAAGGCATTTTGTACTGTAACTTTGCTGCACAATACAAAACGCCTCTTAACCCTGGGATCATATCCACTGGAAAACCTGACTGACAGCCCTGCTGCCGGCACGTTCGCTTTCCAGTGGCGCAAACACTGTGATTCCGCCATTTCCTACGCCTACGCGCAAAATACTCTTTACTACCCTATCATCAAAAATCCAACTCCGCAGGAACAGCAGCTGTAAAAGGCGTTAAATCATTGAATGATTGATTTTAGAATTTCGTTTGAACAACACCAGCAGAGCAGGCAATTCCTCTGCCTTACGGTGGATAGAACACACTTTCAGCGATCTGAATCAGTGTTCCGGCGTCCAGCGCCGCAGAAAGCCAGAAAACCTCCCCCGGCTCCCGGCCGTCCCAGACCAGATAGAGAACGCCATCGGCCGCGGAGTACAGCTCCGCCGCCTGTCCGTTCACCAGGACGCTTTGGGACTCCAGGCCCTTCACGGCCTCCTGGAGTTTTTCCTTCTCCTCTGTCTCTGGAGGACCCAGGAACGCAAATTGGATTTCATCGCCGTTTTCGTCTTCATACTGGCGTTCCTTGGAGCTGGAACCGGCAGAGCCTCCCGTACAGCGATACCCCATAGGAAGCCAGTTGGGCTGCCGGACTTTTGGAGAAGGCGCTGCCCCCTCGATGCTCTCCGCCATTTTGAGAATGTCCTCCTCCGGCAAAAACGCGCTGATGTAAAAGAGTGCCCCTGCCTCCGGGTCCTGCCAAACCAGCTCGCTATTTGCGCCTCCTGTGTCCACCAAATACAGATCGGCCGGATTTCTGCCTACAAGCACCTGTTTTTCCTCAGCGTTTTCGTTGGGGTAAAGATACGCCCTGGCCCCCTCAAGGTCCAGCTGAACCATGAAATGCAGCAATCGGCCCTCCGGGTTTTTGTAGAGGAACGAGAACGAATTACCGAAGGTATCATTCTGCAAATACAGCTCATAGCCCTCCGGCACCCAGGTGAGCCTGTATTCCACCGGCAGAACCTCCACGCTCTCCGCCATGGCGGTCAGCTCCTCCTGGGAACAGGGGGCGATCATCCAGAACAGCAGCCCGTCCCGGGCCCAAACCAGAGCGTTCCCTGCCTCCTGCGTTTCCTCCAGATAGAGGTCCGCAGAAGCGCCGTCCACTGTGACGGGCCGGGCCTCCATCGTCCCGCCCAGAGTGGAGGAGATCTGTAGGCTGGCGGTTTCTGAGCCCCGCCGGTAGGCCAGGGTAATCTGACGGCCCTTTTCATCCCGGTAAAGCACATGGCCTCGATTTTCCCGCAGGGAGCGTTCTGCCTCCTGATACCCGTAAGGCGTCCAGGTCAGCCAGTACTCCTCCAGGGGCGGCGGCTCCTCTCGTTTCTCCATGCTCTCCGCAACCCGAACCAGTTCCTCCCCGGTAAGAGGGCCGGAAATCCAGTAGAGAATCCCCGTGTCCCGATCCACCCAAACCAAATTGTTGGCATTGCCCGGTACCCGATCCAGGTACAGATCCGCCGGATTCTCTCCGACAAATACGGAAACGATCTCCGCTTCCCCAACCAGCATCAGTGTTCCGGGATCAAAATCTTCGGGATGGAGAATGGTCAGAAGTCCTCCCTTTCCGTCCTCATAGCGGAGGATACTTTGTCTCCGCAAATCATCGGTAGTGGTCTCATAGTATCCCTCCGGCAGCCAGGATGGGTAGAACATCACTTCTTGAGGCGCGGTGCGCATACCCTCCCCAATCCGAATCAGTTCTTCTCCGGTAAAGGGGCCGGAAATCCAGAAGAAGACGCCGCTCTCTCCGTCCACCCAGACCAGATGGTGGTCCTCCTGACCCAGGAACAAAAACGCCTGGTCCTCCCCAACCAGCACGGAAACCGCGTCCGCCTCGCATTTGTCCGGGCGCAGGCCGGTTACATCAAATTCCTGGGCATAGGTGATGGTCAAACGTCCGCCCTTCCCGTCCTCATAGGTCAGGACGCTCTTTCCGGCGTCCAGGCCCTTGGGGACGTTATCCCCCTTCGCCGGGCAGTCCTGGGCGGAGGTCTCATCGTACCCCTCCGGCAGCCAGGACGGACGGAAGCGCACATTCCGGGGAACGGCTTCCACGCTCTCCGCCATGCAAACCAGCTCTTCCCCGCTTATGACGCCGCCAATTCGAAACGCAGCCCCATTCCTCTCGTCCACCCATACGATAGCGTTGGCTTCTCCCTCTTCCGAATCCAGATACAGATCGGCGGGGAGCCCGTTGACCTGGACCTTTTGATAGATGATCTCATTCTCTCCCGCAATCTGGAGGACCGGCGACGACATGTCCGAAAAATAGGTGAACACTGCGATATTGCCGGTTTGGTCGTCTATATAAGTGACAGACACAATACCGGCAGAAAGCACAAACCGGTGCTCGATCCGATACCCGGCCGGCACATAGGTGGGCTGATAGAGAACCTCCTCCTTTGAAACGGCTTCTCTTTCCTCGTTCCCAAAAAACTTGTAGAGGAAATAGGTGTCATGAATTTCCCGCACCCAGCCCGCAAAGACCTCCCGGGCCTCCGGGCTGACCGCCAGCACCGCGCACCCGCTGAGCAGCAGCGCCAGCAGCACGCATGCCGCCGCATGGAGGGACTTATACCAGACCGGATGCCTGCCCCGGCGCAGCAGCTTTTTCATCCTCCGCTCAAAGGCAGGGGAGAAGGTATGCTCCGGTGCTTCTTCCAACAGCACTCCGTATTCCAGCCGGGCCGTGTCCAATATGACTCCGTGAATCAGCCGATCCAACGCCTGCTCTGTCATAACAGCTTTCTCCCCTTCTCCCGTTGGGACCGCTTCTTACTGCGCTTTTCCAATGCTCTCTGCGACTTTCATCAGTTCCTGTTCCGTAAGCGTGCCGCACAGGTTGAACGTCAACTGTTCTTCATTATCCATCCAAATCAGGACAGATATATGTCCCTCCGCGCCCAGATACATGTCCGCCGGCTTTCCCAAAACCGAGGCCGGCTGGTAACTGTCTCCCTTCTCCAGCTCAATCTCCATTTTGGTGCTCTTCGCACTCTTCATCACCAAGAGAGTGAAATAGTCTCCGTCCTGGCCCTGATAATCCAGTATTACCGGCAGCTTGGCGCCGCCGGAGAGCAGCGTATAGCCCTCCGGCACCCAAGCGGGGCAGTAGGCAAGGGGCAGGGCCTCCACGCTCTCGGCCATCCTGACCAGTTCCTCCCCGGAGACCGGCGCGGAGATCCAGAGGAAGAAGCCCGTATCTTCGTCTGTCCAAACAAGCACATTCCGGTTACCCTCCTGGCCGTCCAGATATAGGTCCGCTCTGCGTCCATGGACCTGCGCCTCATGCGCCTCAGCGTTTTCCGTGTATACCGTCATGGAAAGCTCCGGCGCGTACCCAAAAATCGCGGTCTCTTTGCCGTCTGCTTCATAGGAAATATTCACCATTCCATACAGCTGCGGCCGCTCCGCTTCCTGGTAGCCCTCTGGGAGCCATGTTGGAAGAAATGCAATCTTTGTCAAGTCCTCTTGAACGTTCTGATCCGGTCCGACATACTGATAACTAAAATAGGTATCATGGACTTCCCGCACCCATCCGGCGAAGGCCTCCCGGGCCGCCGGACTGACCGCCAGCACCGCGCACCCGCTGAGCAGCAACGCCAGCAGAAGGCACGCCGCCGCACGGAGGGCCTTATACCAGACCGGATGCCTGCCCCGGCGCAGCAGCTTCTTCATCCTTCGCTCAAAGGCGGGGGAGAAGATATGCTCCGGCGCTTCTTTCAACAGCACTCCGTATTCCAGCCGGGCCGTGTCCAGTATGACCCGCCGGGCCAGCTGGTCCAGCGCTTGCTCTGTCATGTCTGTTCCCTCCCGCACTTCCAGTCACTTGTCCTTTATGGGCGCTTTCTTGTTCGCCGCCTTGTGGAGCGAAATCTGAAACACAATTCCCAGAATCGTGCCCAAGTATATAGCGTAAGCCGGCATGATCGCGCTGATAAGAAGAACCCCCACCAGAAAATAGATTCCCCGCTTTTTGCTCTTTTGAGCTGCGCGGTACAAAAGCACCCCCAGCAGAACCGGGATGCCCAAAAAGAAGATAACCATCACAATCACTGCCGCAACCATCCATTCATCCACGGTTATTCCTCCTAAATCTATGGATAATCTATGGATTTCCCCAGCGGAGTCCGCCGCTCCGTCGCGTCAATGCCCTCTTACTATGGTTAACGCAGCGAGAGGCCGGATTCTCACATGATTTTTCAAGAATTTTACAAAAATTTTCAGCGGCCAAAACAGCTCTTAATAGACATCGTTGAAAACCTCTACTCCCAGGATTTCAACAATGGTCCCCTCCAGGTATTCCCTCCCTGATTCCAGGTCAGGGTTCAGCCGGTGTACATTCTGTACGCTGTATAAAATCGCCCGGTATTGAACCGTTCCGCCGTCTTTCAGCCTCAGCCGAAGCGGGAACAGCAATATGACTGCGGCGGCGGCAAACAACACAATCTTCCGTTTCAAGCAGGTTTCCTCCTTTGGACCCGATATTATCCGACATTCTCTACAATGCCAGGTCCCAGGGTAATGTACTTTTCGAGAACCGCATTGACTGCGGCCCGTTCCGCACCGGCCAGCCGAAGGCTCCTCCCTTCTGCCGGCAGAGGCGGAGAGGAAGACAACTGCGGCTGGCCGGGAATGGCGATTTCATTGAATGTGCCGCATTCGGAATGATAGCGGAACCATCTGCCGTCCAAGCCCACTGTGCAGTCGCTGGCGCAGTCCGTCGTTCCATCTGCCCAGGCGCCGTCCGAAAGTACCTGTATCAAAATCTCCGCGTCCTCCTCCGACAGCTCGGCCGCCTCTCCATCCGCTCCCTTTACCACATACTTCGAGACATCGAGCGTCCCTGCTCCACAGTCCGCCGGGGAGGCTGCAGGCGGCTCTGAGGGATTTGTCACGGAGTACCAGTATCCCTCTATCAACAAATAGCAATCATCCGGTCCACAACTCACATACGAAAAGCCCGGGTAATACCCTTCGGTCAGCACAACCTCATAGACCTCTCCGCCGTCACGATCTCCCGGATTCTCCTCCGAATCCAGAAGCTCGTATTTCAGCCCGGAAGCCCAATCTTTCAACGCGTCAAGTTCGTCGCCCTCCACCGTCCACTCCGTCACCGTTCCCCCGGCCCGGTGTGTGATCTCCGCTTTCGTTACATCATCTGCGATGTAAGCCGCTATGGGACGGCCTGGACCGCTCGCCCCAGGAGCAGGCACACAACCCGTCAGGCCAAGCACGCAGATCAGAGCCGAGAACAGTATGGTTATCGTTTTCATTTGCATTTCTCCCCTTCCATGATGAGCGGACAGGGCTTCCATCGCAGTTCGCATTCCCCGGTGGCATTTATAAACTGCCAGCGCAGATAATACCTGCTGTCCGCATACAATTCCACCCTGCTGGAAGGACAGCGGCGGTTCAGCTTTAATAAGGGCCGCTTCTTTCTGTCAAGTAAGGAAAACTCTGCCTCCCCCTTTGACAATTGCGTATTCAGTATCAGCTCATATGTGCTGCTCTCATGAAATCTGCCCACACGCTGAACCCAGCCGGTGCAGGAATCCAGGTCTACCTTGTCAGCGTTTTTCCCGGGACGGGACATGAACAGAAGCGCCCGGATATTCTTTGATACGGCAATCCCCCGGCCGTATAGGAAATACATCACGGCACAAAGGAAAATCGCAAGCATTGCAAAGCAGGCCCATATATTCAATATTTGTCCCTCCCAACCACTCGTTTCGTCTGTCCAGGCAACAGAAAATCCGCTCCCTCACTATGTTAACGCAGCGAGGAAGCGGATTCTCACATGATTTTAATAGAAAACCTGAAAAAACTTTTTCAGAGCCATGACGGAAGGTCGTTACGCATCCATCAAAAAGCCTTCCTGCTCCACGATATTCCGCAGGAACCGGCGGCCCCGGCTGATCCGGGTGCTGACCGCCGTTTTCGTCAAACACAGCTTGGAGGCGATTTCCCCATCGGAGTAGCCCACCAGCTTCATCTCCAGGGCCGCGCGGTACGACAGGGGCAGACGGGCAAAGGTCTCCACCAGGGTGTGATAATCGCTGACGGACTCCGCCGTTTCCGCAAAGCCGTCCCAATCCTCCAGCGGAGCGGCGTCCTTCTTCTTGCGCTGGAGAGAAATCGCCTCGTTCCTGGCAATCACAACGACCTGCGGAGCCAAATCCTTGGCCGGTATGTTCTGAAACCTGGAAAACTTCTTGATGATCCGCAGGAAGGCATTGTGAACCGCGTCCTCCGCGTCCTGGTCGTTGTGCAGGATGCCGTCCGCCGCGCGGAACATGGCGTCTCGGTATTTCAGGTAGATTTCCTCAAACCGGACCTTTTCCTCCGGTGTATCCAGCATTTGCAGATAGAGCATCAGCATAGGCGCTACCTCCTGACAGGCGTTTGGAGCCCGAAAACATACCTTCCTACTTGCATATCGGCAAATTCCATTAAAAAATAAGGTTTTTGGCAAATATCCCCCCAAAGCAGGGAATTTAAGGGGCCTTTTGAGCTTCATCCTTCTCACTGCCGGACGAAACCAAGCAGAACGATATGCCGGAATACTGTTTCTATCATATCGGTAATTGGTCAAAAAGTCAAGGTTTGTAAAAAGCGGCGGCGCCGCATTGTTCAGAATGTGATCCACTATGGTGAAGCAGTAGACCCCGTATTTGCTGTATGTCTCAGATATGGCGTCCGCGTTCTTCTGCCAGTACAGCTCTATGATTTGGCAATCCTCCATGTGTCGTCACCTCTCTATCGTTTGAAGGTCCCTTCATCCTATAGGACAGGAGCGTGTATAAAACCTTACACATTTTTTCAAATCTGCTATCACTTTTGCATCTGATCCCGGTTGAATATTCCGGGGTACGAATTGCTGTTATCTCCTGACACTATCATACTAACGGACCGGAGCATGGTCAAGCCCCACTCTTTTAAGCAAAGACCGGCTGAAAAGGACGGAGACCCTGCATCTCAGGGCCTCCGTCCTTCTCTTACGCCTTTACAGCTCTTTTAGAAGTTCCTTCGCAGATACGCCATACAGCTTTGCCAGGGCGATCAGATTCGCCGTGGAGGGGTCGGACGTGCCGTTCTCCCATTTGCTGACCGCCTGCCGGCTGACGCCCACCACCTCCGCCACGAACTCCTGGGACATCCTGCACCGGGCCCGGTTCTCCCGGAGCCTCTCCTCAAGGGTCCCCCGGACTTCCTTGGTCTCCGCTCTCGCCGGACTGCCCTTGATATACTTGTGCAGTGCCCTCACCACGAGAAGAATCAGGTACACGAAGAGAGCGGCCAGGGGAATCAAAATCAGCAGCGAAAATAGAATAACCTTAAATACTGCGGCCATGAAGCCACCTCCTTTTCGCTTCGATTTTATCCCGACAAGGGCGGTTGCGGCGACCAACTATTCCGCAACTTTGGGTTGCCGGGAGGATGGAACCGCGCCTGTCGTCCGGCGGGCCGCCTATTCCAGCGTATCCCCCACCAGCTCCGCCCACAGCGTTTCATAGGGCCGGGGCTTCACCGGGTTTTCCCTAGCGTACTCGCCCATGGGGCTGGTGACCCGCTCGGGACGGTCCAGGTTGGCAAGCAGCAAATCCAGAGCGTTCCGCAGGGCGGGCAGGTCGTGGATGAGGTAGGCGGGAGTAACCTTGCCCAGGAAGGTGTCCTTGGGATACTTCTTCCCCTCCACGTCCATATAGGTCCACTTGTCCGCCGCGTGGAACTCCGCCGTCTTCTTGTCCTCCCGGACCCAGGCCAGGAGGAAGCGCCCGCCTTCCTGCCGGAGGACGATGTGCCACCGCTCTCCCGCCGTCTTCCCCCAGGTGAGCCGGAGCTTTTGGCCGCCGCCCAGGAGGAAGTCTGCCAGGAGCTGCTGAACCTTGGGGCGGTTCCCCTCCGTCACCGCCAGGGTCTCCACGCTCCCCCCGTCATCTACCCGGGCGGCGGAGCTGGGATGCTCATAGAAGTAGAAGAGCGCGTCGGGCCGGTTGTGGGCCCGCTCCATGGGGAAGCCGCCCAGGAGCTGCTTGTCCAGATTGTACTTCACCCGCCCATGATCCACGTTGACGGCATAGCTCCAGATGCGGCCCGCCATGGGCTTGACGTTGTTGGGCCAGCTGACCTGAGAGAAGATCTCCTCCAGATGCCGCCGGATGGTGAAGAAGCTCCGGTGGAGTACGTTTGGGAACAACCGGCTCTGCCGGAAGGGGACGGCCTGGGGGACGTGCTTGTCCTGCCCGTAGATCTCCGGCTTTTCCAGGAGGGCGTAGCTCTCGGCACAGAAGTCGTCGAAGTAAAGGCAGACGTACCGACCGCCGCTTTTCATCAGCACCAGGGACCGCCGGGGCTCGTAGTCCATGGGCGGCTCGTCCACCGGGAAGGCGCACGTCCAGGACCACTCCAGCCGCTCCACCCGGCCCGTGGAAAAGAGGGTCAGAAGCTCCTCCAATTTCTCCGGCGTGACTGCCTCTCCGTGCAGCTCCACCGGGGTACTCCACAGGGGCGGGAGGTCCTTGTCCTTACTGCGGACGGCATAGTCCCACTGGGCGTAGACCGCCTCCGGCAGGACCTTCAGCGCCTCCATGGGGAAGCCCTTGGGGTGGAGCTGGTCCTCCAGAAGCTGCTTTGCCAGGGGCTCGGCGGCCTGGGCGTCCTGGATGTCATCGAATTTCTCCATCAGCTTCTGCCCAAAAGGCGTCTGCTGGAACAGGGCCAACACCCGGTCCCGCTGGAACCAGATGCAGACGTACAGCACCTCCGTGTTCTCGGCAAAAATCTGATAGGGCAGGAAGCTGACCGGGGGCAGGGACCGGGCCCACTCCGGTTCCTCCGCGTCCTCCATGCCCACCGCGTCGGGAATGGGAAGCCCGCAGACCTGATCGGCAAGGCAGGAGGCGATAAAGGCCCGTCCCTCCTCCGGGGCGGCGGTGTCCTCCAGGCGGCGGAGGATTTCCACTTTCACAGTTTCGTACTGATTGTAGTCGGCGGCGGTGATGGGCAGAAGCCGGAGGAACGTGTCGGTGTTCGGGGCCCACTCCATCAGCTGGTCCCAAATGAGGCAGGGGCGGCGTACCAGCTCTCCGTTTCTCAAAAAGCTCATGTACCGAAGGTGGAATTGGACGGTGAACAGGTCCTTCCCGAGTTTCAGTGTCACGGAAACAGGCTCCGGGGTCTCCTCCCCCTCCACGCCCAGGAACTTCCGGCTCCACTCCGGCAGGTAGGGAAACTCCTGATTCAGATACCCCAACAATGGCTGCTTCGTCTCCCTCTCCATGGAGTGGTAGAACCCGGTGTTCAGCCAGTGCCGGAAGAAGGGCCGATAAGCTAGGGTCAAGGTCTCCGGTATCTCCGCCTCGTTGTCCTGATGGTTCCGCAGGTCGATTCTCCGGCGGCGGCGGGAGTCCTCGATCAGCTGCGTCAGCTGGGCGGCGCAGGGGGCGTCCGGGTTTTGCGCGTAGTGGTCCAGAACCTCCTGGGCAAAGTGTTCCCCGCTCCACTGGACATGGTATTTCATATGCTCTTCCGCAAACTTGCGGTTTTGCAAAGCCTTCTGGAAGTCCGGGCGGCTGAAAAAGGCCCTGACCTCCGTCCCGGCCTGTTCCCAGTCCTCCGGCTTCCCGGTTTCCTCCAGGGCCCGCACCTTTTGGCGGAAGACCTCAAATTCCCTGTTCAGCGTTCGGATGTCCAGCTCTCCCTCCGCGATGTCGGGAAATTGCTCCAGCACCCGGGCCCGAAGGTCCCCATAGAGCAGCTTGGCCCGGCCCATGAGGGCGGTTTTCAGCTCCAGCTTCTGCCAGGCCATTTGATAAAGCTCCTTGGGCAGCTTCTTCCGCTGGAAGAAGTGGTTGATGAGCCGCATACCCGCCGGGTGGCGCTCCGACGGCGTGGGATTTCTGTCCTGGAAGTTCCCGAGCATGTAGCCGTCCAGGATTTTACCCGCCTTCCTCAGCTTCCCATCTGTCCAGCGGCCTTTTTCCGCCAGCCGGAGAAGAGCCCGATAGTCCGCGAAACTCCGGGAGATTGCCTTCTCCGCCCCTTTGAGGGGCTTCACCGCAGGACCGCGGGCAGCCAGCTGGAACAAGAACTCCTGTCCCTCGAATTGGGCGTCCTGTTCGATTCGGAAACTGAACTCCGTCCGCTCACTGCCATCCGGGTTCCGGTACACCGCCCGGTCTACGGCAAACTGGTAGACGGCGCACAGCCAGGTCAAAAACTCCTTATGGATGGGATACTCCTCCTCCAGCCGGACGGTCTGCTCCAGAAGGAAGCCCGCAAACCGGCGCTCCCAGCAAACGTCCAGGAAGTCCCCGGAGGTGAAGTAGTCCCTCCACGCCTGGGGGTCCTTCCGCCGCTTCCCGGTGTAGAGGTCCAGGAAGGCCTTCGCCGCCGGATGATCCGCGAAGGGGTTGGGGCCTTCGTCGATAACGGCGGGGCGGTCTGTCAGGGTCCAGCCTTCATCTTCCGGTTCCGCCGCCTCCGGTACGGTGGGCGGGGACGCAGCTTCTTCCCGGCCCTCGGCATAGGCCAGCGCCGCCTGATAGGCCTGCCGCAGCTTCATGAATCCTTCCGGGTCCTCCTCCGGGTGGCAGGTCTTGGCCTTTTCCGCGTAGGCCCGCTTGATGGCGGAAACGTCTTTCGTGGCCTCCAGGCCCAATGTGGTCCAAAGTTCATCCATACGGTCCTGCCTCCTTATGTCTCATGTACCAGCGCCGCCCGCAGCTCCTCATAGGGCACGCGCACCTCCGCGAACTGGCCCGGCTGGCCCAAAACGGGGCCCGTGTTGTCGATGTCGTCCAGCAGCAGGTCGACGCCGTTCCGCAGCCGCTTGAGGTCCTCATGGACCAAACACGCCGGAAGGGCGCGGCCCATAAACCGCCGGGGTTCGTCCGAAGCATAGGCCAGGGCCCGGCGGCCGCCGTCCTCCAGCCAGAGCATCATGTAGTTTCCTTGGTCCTGTAAAAGCACCAGATGCCGCAGCTCTGTTTCCCCTTCCGCCGGGCGGAAGGGCCAGCTGACACGGACGCCCGCCAGCCTGCCCATCATGAAGTGGACCATCCCCTCCGCCGCAAGGCCGTAGTTGCCGCTTCTCAGCGCCGTGACCGTCCGCTCTCCGCTGGGGTCCACAGTCTCCAGCTCCGAGGCGGGGCGGCTGAGGACGAATTTTGTCAGGTTGTAGTTCCTCCCCCGCGCCGCCGGGACGCCGCCCAGCTTCTGCTGGGCCATGAGGACCTTGTGCTTGGGGTCGTGGCGGCTCACGTCGCAGCTCCAGAGCCAGCCCCCCGGTCCTCCGGCCTGGAGCTGTCCCCAGCCCATCTGGCCCAGGACCAGATCCATGTCCCGGAGAAGGTCCTGGGCGCTGTGGAAGATGGAGTATTCCGCCAGCTTCCCCATGCCGAAGGACACGTAGGCGATGTCTCCGCAGTCCACGGTCTTGTAGGTTTCCGCGTCGGCCAGCAGGGCATACCAGTTCTCCCCCCCGCCAAAGCTGTTCTCGAAATAGAGGCAGGCGTATTTGCCGCCGTCCTGGCGGAGTACCAGACGGCCCTCCATCCACTCCATCTCCAGCCGTTCCAGTTCGTCCTGAGAGAAACGGTACAGCAGGGCGGAAAGGGCCTCCCCGGTCACTAAAATTTCCGGCGGGATCGGTTCTTCCTCCTTCGGCTGTTCCTCCACGGCCCGCCGCACCTTGGCGATGATGGGCTCCATGTCCGGGGGGATCTCCCCGGCCTCTTCCCACTTCGCCAAAAACGCCTCGGCGTTGACCTTGGGCGGCTCCCGGAGGATGTCGATGTGGGACAGGCCCTCCTCCACGCCGCCGACAGGTGTATAGAAGATTTTCCAGGGCAGTTCCCGAAGGCGGGAGAGGTCGAAGAACCGGGGGTCTGTCAGCTCCGCCAGCCGCCGCCGCGCCGCCTCAAAGCCGCTGTCCGCGGTGAAGCGGATAGGGGGAAAGTCCTTTTCATGGTCCGGCGTCCTCTTCACAGAGCCGGGCGCCGCTGTCCAGGTCCCGTCGACGTCCGGCAGCAGCTGTTCCTGCACCCGCCGCCCGGAGAAGGTCTGCCTGTAGATAGTTACAGCCGCCTCATCCTCTGTCCATTCGGCGGTGTAGAGCTTCCCGCCGCCCTCCATGGACAGCTCCAGGGGAAATGCCTCCTCCGGCGGCACCGGCTCTCCGGTCTCCTGGTCCAGAGGCAGGCGGCACACATGGTCCGCAAGGCACCAGACAATGAAGGCCCGGTCCTCCTCCGGCACAGGCAGGTAATCCAGGCGGCGGAAAATCTCTTCCGCCACCCTGTCAAAGTCCTTGTAGGGCGCCGCCGTGATGGGCAGGAGCAGGGCAAACCAATCGCCGCTCTCCTGGGCCGTCTGTTCCCAGGTGAGGCAGGGACGGTACACGGGCTTCCCGTTTACCCGGTACTCCAGATGCAGGGGATAGCAGTCGATCTCCACCGTGCCCATGGCCGCCGCAATGGTCCGGGGCGTTCCGTCCGCCCGCTCCGTAAAGCGGCGGCTCCATCCCTCCTGATAGGGCAGGTACTTCTCCAGGTATTTCAGCAGGGGCGCCCCAGAATCCGGGTCCCTGGCGGTGTAAAAGGCGGTGTTCAGCCACCAGCGGAAGAAGGGCCGGTGGCAAAGCGTCAGCCGCTCGTAATAAGGAATTCCCTCCGGGTCCGCCGCGTCGTCCTCCTGGTTCCAGCGTTTGGCCTCGCAGAGCCGGAGGTCCTCTTTCAGCCCGGAGATCACCTCCTCCGCCCGGGGAATATCGGCGTGCTCCTGATAGTATTCCAGCATCCGGCGAACCAGGGTCTCCCCCATGCTCTCCCGCCGCCAGGGGGAGTAGGTCAAAAGCTGCTCCTCCAGGAACCGGGGCACCGGCAGGGCCCTCTGCAGCTCCTGCGTCTGGAAAAACGCCTCGGACTCCGACGGTTCTGTCTCCGGGGCCGTTCGGATGCGTTTCTGGTAGGCATCCAGGTTCCGGTTCAGCTGGAGGAAGTTCACCGGAACCTCTCCGCCGATCCCCGGCACCCGCTGGACCGCCAGCTCCCGGATGGGGCCATAAAGGACCTTGGCCCGGCCCAGCACGGCGCTCTTGAGATCCAGCCTCTGCCACGCGGAACGGTAGACCTCCTCCGGCAGGTCCTCCCGCTTCAAAAAGTGGATGAAGACCCGAAGCCCGGCGGGGTGGCGCTCACAGTCCGGGGTCACCCGCTGCTCGCAGCGCTCCTGGATATAGGCGGGGGCGTAGCTGTTCAGCACCTGCCGGAACGCCTCGATGGCCTCCTGGTCCCAGCGCCCCGCCGCGGCCAGGCCGTTCAAACGCCGGTAGTCCAGGAAGCTCTGGAGGATGGCGAACTCGTTCCCCTTGGGCGTCTTGGGCGCGGGCCCCAGGGCGGCGATCTGGAGGATGTCCTTCATGCCGTCAAAGCTCCGGGCCTCCCTGCCGGAGAATTGGTAGGCAACGTTCAGCCAGGTCAAAAATTCCTTGTTGGGGGGAAAGTCCCCTCGAAGCTCCCGGACCTTTTGCAGAAGCAAGGACGTAAACCGGGGGTCCCAGGCGGCGTCCAGAAAGGCGGCGGAGGTAACATAATCCATCCACATGGCCGGGTTCTTCCTCTGCTTCCCGGTGTAGAGCTCCAGGAACTTCGTGATGGCCTCGCCGCCCTCAAAGGGGTTAGGGCCCTCATCCTCCTGCTCCTGTAGATACCAGCCCGGGTCCTCTGTTACTTTCCCGTTCTCCGGGATCGGAATTTCGTCCGGTCCCGGCCCAGCCAGGGAGAACCCCGGTTCCTCCCGCATCCCTTCGGCATAGTCCAAGGCCGCCTGATACGCCTGCCGCAGCTTCATGAAGCCCTCCGGGTCCTCCTCCGGGTGGCAGGTCTTAGCCTTCTCCGCGTAGGCCCGCTTGATGGCGGAAACGTCTTTTGTAGGCTCTATTCCCAGAGTGGTCCAAATGGTATCCATCCCTCACTCCTCCAAATCTCCGTCAAAATACTGGCCGAAATCCTCTTCCTCCGATTCCCCGAACCAAATGCCGCCCTCCAGAGGGTCCTCCTCCACAGCGGCCTCCAGTATATCCAGCTGTTCCTTGATCCGGTCATAGTCCCGCCGCCGCTGGATACGGTCGCCGCGGTCCATCAGGTTCTTCCAATAGCCAATCAGGCTGGCGGCCATCTCCCGCCCCTGTCCGATGGTCTGGGTGTAGAGCCGCAGGGCCCGCTCCAGCAGAAGCTGGTCCCGCTGGTCCCCTTGGGCCGCCAGCTGAATCTGGCGGATGCGCTCCATGGCCCGCTCCTTGCCCTCCTCCGTCAGGTGCAGGTTGGGGTTCAGAATCAGCCGCTCCCGGAAGTCCCCGCCGCTGCTCTGGGCGCTGACGTGGAGGATACCGTCGATGTCGTATGTAAAGGTCACCACGGCGGACTGCTCCCCCGCTGGGCCCGGCGGCACCTGAACCTCCACCTCTCCCAGTTTCAGATTCTCCGAGACGAAGTAGCCCTCCCCCTGGTAGATTTCAAAGCGCAGCCCCGTCTGGTTGTCGTTCAGGGTGTAGAACCGCTCCTGGTGGCTGGCGGGGAGCATACTGCTCCTTGGGATCAGCACCGCCATGTGAGGCGTCTTATCGTCCCGGCGGCTGTAGGTGGAGACCCCCAGGGAGAAGGGGCACACGTCCGTCATCACCAGGTCCTGCAAATCCTCCGCCCGCTCCTTGATGCCCGCGCACAGGCCAACGCCCAGGGCCACGATTTCATCCGGCGACGCGGCCACATGGGGTCTCCGGCCAAAGAGCTCTTCGAGAAAGTCCCCGAACACCGTCAGCTGGGCGGAGCCGCCTACCAGAATCACGTCATTGAGCCTGCCGCCCCGGCCGCGGTCCTTCATGGCTCGGGTGATGACCGCCCGGACCTTCTGGAACACCGGGCCGCAGAGCTGGCGCAGAAGGTCGTTGGTCAGGAGAAGGCTGTACCGTGTCTCCCCCTGCTGGAGGGAGATGGACGCCGCCGGGGCGCTGGAGAGGGCGATCTTGGCTGTCTCCGCCTGCCGGTAGAGGGAGGCCCGAAGGGAGGGGGACAGTCGTTCCTCCGTCAGTCCGTTCTCCTGGCAGAAGTGGGCGGCGATGGCCCGGTCAATGTCGTCCCCGCCCAGGCGGTTGTCTCCGGCGATGGCCGTGATTTCGATGATGTTCTCGAAGCATTCCACGATGCTCACATCCAACGTCCCGCCGCCGAAGTCCACAATCATCATCTGGCAGTCCCCGGTCTGGGCGGAATAGCGGTGGTAGAGGGCGGCGGCGGAGGGCTCGTTGATGAGCCGCTTCACGTTCAGCCCCGCCAGCTGGGCCGCCAGCTTGGTGGCGCAGCGCTGGTCGTCGTTGAAGTAGGCCGGGACGCTGATGACGGCCTCCTCCACTGCTTCACCGAGATAACGCTTCGCGTCCTCCAGGAGCTGGCGAAGCACCAGGGCGGAAAGCTCCTCCGGCTTGAACCGCCGGCCGGACAGGTTCAGGGGCTTCTCCGTGCCCATCCAGATTTTGAAGGAGGCGGCGGTGGCCTCTGGGTGCGTCACCAGCCGCTCCTTGGCCGCCGCGCCCACCAGAACGGTCCCGTCCTCCAATAAGCTGACGGCGCTGGGGGTCTTGCAGTCCCCCAGCTCGTTGGGAATCAGCTCCGCCCTGCCGTTCCGGTAGACGCAGGAAAGAGAATTGGTGGTGCCTAAGTCGATGCCGATGATTGCCATGGTTCAATCTCCTCTTTTATGTAATACCGGACTGCCCGTTTACTCCTGGAGCAGGTACAGCTCCACAAGCAGCTCCTCAATCTCGCCGCGTATCTGTTTGTCCTCCGCTTGGAAAAACCGGCCCTGAAGCAGCAGCTCCTCATAAGCGTACTGCTCATCAGGATAATATTCGTCGTGGTACGTGCCCTTGTCGAAAGGCCTCCGGCGGCTCCGGCGCACCGCCAGCAGCTTTTCCAGGGCATCGGGGTTCCGCTCGGCGCGGAGGTAAGTGAGGTAGCCGTCCAGAATGTAATGGGGCCGTTTTTCCTGGTTCAGCTGGAACGCCTCCAGGCCCCAGGCGTCCCACATCTCCGCCGCTTCTTTCTCTTGGAACAGCAGCGCGGCGTTCTTTTCCTTCCAGGTGCTCATGGGGTAATCCTCCTTTGAAAATCTGGCTACATTATAGTCCTCCGGGGGCCTTCCGGCAATCCCGTTTTTTCGGGCTCTGGAAATCCTATTTGAAACATGATACAATACACTAAAAAGCATACAAAGGCTGTTTTGGAGAAAAGCGGAAATGAAATTGAGAAAATTCTTGTATTTATACTTTGCCTTGTGGCTCGCTTTCCCTTGCATCGCAATCATTCTTTGGATGATGGACTATACTCTGTTGATTGGGACTACGGGGACGGCATTTCGTATACAGGGCATACTAAACTGCATTGCGGCGGTTTGTGGAATAACGCTTGCGTTTCTGCATTATCGAGAAACTAAAAAAGCACTGAAAAACAAAATAATTCTTGCGGTGATTGCCTCTGGTACGGCCTTTTTATTGTTGTGTGGGAATTTTCTTTGCATCTTTTTTAATGGATTTGAGGAATACCATAGCTTCACTTCACCAGACGGAATACATACCATCGTTATCATGGAAAATGTCAGCTTAATCTCTGGACAGGTAACTCTATATGAGCGGGTCAATCCACTTTTGATTTATCCAAAAGAACGCATCATCACCGATGATGGATATAGGCCGGTCTGCGCCGGTAAATACTCGCTCGTTTGGCAAGGGGATACAGTGACGCTATCTGTTGCAAATGGAGCCGGATGGAACGAAACAATTTCGGTTACTTTGGATGAACGTAGATAAATAAAATCAACTCAACAGAGAAAGTAGGTAAGAACTGTGGGATTAGCTTATTTTTCCATTTTTATTGGGATATTAGGGGCGGCGGGGATAGCAGTTGTTTTGCTAAAAGCGGCGTGGGGAATCTGGAAAAAGGCACGGTTCAAAATTTTGGCAATTATCCCTCTGCTTTTGGGTGGCTTCTGCGCTTTTTTCGCACTTTACTTCTTAGCAATCATTTTGAAAGAGGGAATTTATTCATTCTGAATAGTCTGTCAACAAGGTTTCGGCAATCCCGCTTTTCAGCTGTCACTGGAAATCTGGCACAAAATATGATAAACTGACGGAAATTTCACCGTAATGATTTCGATGGAGAAAAGAGGCAGCCGCCATGACAAGAGAAGAAAGAAAAGCTGTCAATACATTAAAAAAAGACTTGCCCAAAATCGCAAAACCGCTGATAAAGCCGTATGGTTTCCGCATCACCAGCGGGCGCGTATGGGGCAGGAAGGACGACATGCAGTATGTGATGATCCCTCTGATCAACATAAAAGACGCCGCTATCCTGCACACCACCTTTTTGGCGAAGCCGGTATTCGCAGACGATTATCTATGGGACATCCTTGGTATGGAAGAAAACAAGTCCGAGCCGTTCAGTCTGCGGGTCACAGGCGCGTTTACCGCGCAGCCGGTCAATTTTCATGTAAGCAACCATCCCCTCTCCGTATTGGATGCCGGGGAGCTTGAGGCGGGTTTGAGAGAAAACCTGGAATACCTCTCAGCCCATATAGCGTCCGTGTCGCCTGATGGCCTGTCCTGGTTCCGTGAGATGGAGGCCAGGCAGGAACGATATTTTCAGTCTGATGTCATGCGGCTGATCCTACTGCTCCATGACGGCAACCGTGACGAAGCGGCCGCCTATTTGGAGCGGCACTCCATGAGGGATTTTATCATCAACGGAAAGAGCTTCGGTGAATTGGTGGAAGAATACCGCCGGAGGATATGATGGATCTGTTTCAGAGTTTTCAAAGAGCGTGTCCGGCTCCAACCGCGCTGTGCGAGAAATACGCCTCCGCCCTCCCGCCGGAACTGCTGAACGTCTGGCGGGACTATGGCTTCGGCACCCTGCTGGACGGCTGTCTAAAAATCATCAACCCGGACGAGTTTCAGGACCTACTCCGGGACACCTATGCCCTCGGTGATTCCGCCATCCCCGTCTTCGCCACCGCCTTTGCCGGGCTTCTGACCTGGGAGAAGGGCCGCTACCTCCGCTTTGTCAACTACCAAAGCGGCACCTTTGAGGGCGTCTGCGCCGGGTTGGGCTTCTTTTGGGGAGATCTGGTGGACGGCGTTTTCAACGACAGATTCCTGGAGCTGGCCCGGTATCGGGAGGCTGTCCAGACTTTAGGCCCACTTGGCTTTGACGAATGCTTCGGTTACGCGCCCTTGCTGGCCTTGGGCGGAAGCAGAGAGGTCCGACGCCTGCGGAAATACAAGCTCCGGAAACACATTGCCTTCATCGCCCAGGCGGCGGGAAGGGTGTCCAAACCGAACTCCGGCATTGTCTGAATCAAGGAGGCTTGCTATGGACGTCTACTACAACGCCGATTTTGGCTGCATCGTCTGCCCGCAGGCCACGGTAGGGAACACGCCCATGCGGGTGGTCATTGAGCCGGTCGCCGTATTGCGGAAGGGTTTCACCGAAGTCTCTCTGGGTGAGGCCATTTTAGCCGCCCTGGAGCGCTCCAGAACCGCCCCTCCTGTTCCCAGGGTGGATATGGGCGCGGGCCGCTTCTGGCAGGTCACCAGCATCCGTGGCTTCGGCGCTTTCAGCGGTCAGTTCCAATGCGTCGATCTCCGGGAGAGAGGCCCCATTCTGGAGGCCTTCAAATTGATTCGGGAATCGGACGGCGGGTATGTCTGGCCCGAGAACCAGCCTCCTCTGGAGATTCCCGCAGATACTTCTGCGGCTCAGATGGGGGCGGAAATCCTGTCCCTGTTCTCCCCCGGCCTGGAGATCCCCGCCAATGAAACGCTGTCTTTTGAGACTATCCATGGCGGCATAGTCTCTTATCGAAGGCCCTCGGATGCCTTCGCAGACTGCGGTGACGGCCACACGGACGCCTATCAGGTTTTTGCTTTGGAGGACGCTCCTAGAAGCCACCTCGTATTTCTGATCGACAGCGGTTATCAGGAACTGAGTAAGGCGGCGATTCTGGAGAAATGGCAGGAGCAGTACGGGCCGCTCTCCGAGTTCCGTTTCCAGCGCCGCAGGAAGCCGCCGATGCTGGCGTCCATGCAGGGAAAGACTGCGAAGGCCGAGATCGCGTCCCAAGTCTACCGGGATGGGGAGGGAACCATGGAGGTCCTATGCCTCATAGAGCAAGCCCTTCCGCTGGAGGCCCGAAAGGCCATGCGGGCCGAATATCAGGCCGTCATCCGCTCAATTGCCGTTAAGGAGCGGCGGGAGGGCGGTTCGGAAGGGCTGGTGGGCAAATGATCCAGCCAGAAGAATTGGTCGGCAAGAGTGTCTGCAAGATCGGCCGGGCCGCCGCCATGTGCTGGATTCACTTTGGGTGGCCGATGGAGATAGAGCTGCTGGGCCGGAAACGCGTACTGGGCGAGTTTGCTTTGGACCTGGACTGCCCGTGGAGAATCAGAAACAGCAGCGGCGGCATAGAGCTGGGGTCAGCGGATATGTTTGTTCCAGCCAGCAGGCATGTCTTAGATGAAGATTTTAATTGGGATGTGCAAGGGAACAACCTGTTTGACGAGAAGGCAAAACTTTTATTCCCAGAAGGTTCACAAATCACAGTCACCGCTGTCGGGCTGAGCGGCAACTGCGATTTGACCATCACATTTTCCAACGGGTTGTGCTTGGAGAGCTTTGTCAACGCTTCCTCCCAGGAAGAGTGCTGGCGCTTGTTCATGCCAGGCCTGGAGCATGGGGATCTGGTTGTGACCGGCGTTGGAATAGAGTAGCTGACTATTTTATCACCAGTGACGGCCGGATTCTCATAGATGTGCTGCATCTTGCCTTTCGCGATGCCGAAGAGCTGCGGCATTGCATCGAAATCGTGAGGAGGACTTCATTTGAAAAACAAACGCGTAAAATTGTTTTTCTTAGTTGTTGGCGTACTAATTCTTATAGTCGTATGGTTAAGCACATATGGAATTAACGAAACAATTGATAGGACAATAAGTGTGGACGTCTATGAAGATGATAACTGGTCCAGCATAGCATCTTCTATTGAAATTTCAGGCAACCTCAAAAAAACATTATTTTCTACAAGTTTCGTTGGAACTTTTGCAATAGAATATTACGAACCATCATGTAGAGATGGGGTGCAAGCAAAAATCAATTGGCAAAATGGCTATCAAAACATATTCTTCTATTATGCAGGTAATTTTTCCAGACTTGATGTAAAAATGATCGATATAAATGAAGATATGGACCATTTGATGATTATATTGGAAGATGGGACTATTATTACATCGCCGGATTATTACATACCTACACAATTCGAAAAGAGTATAAGGAATAATTTGAAAACTTCCAATTTATCGGGCGGCCACCGTCCAAAAGTAACCACCCGCTTTTGATGCTTTGACGAATCCTTTTGTGAAATAGCTGTCAGCAGCACATATCTTGAGCAGGGAGAAATAAAGTCCACAGGTGGCTATAAAAACGAAACGGTAGGGCCTGCAAAGCCCTGCCGCTCATTTATTTCCATCATTTCAATCCCGCCAGCTGCTTGAAGGCGGCTCCCGCCATGGACACGAACCGGGCTGGAAGTTCTTCCGGCGAAACGACGGCCCGCTGGGGGAGGTAGTCCCCAAAGGGCATCCCCTCCAGCCGGTAGAAGGCCGCGCCGTGGACCATCACGTCGTCGTTGTTGTACTCCGGGCCGTTGCTGACGCCATCGAAGAGTATCCGCGCCCCGTAGCCGTGGAGGGGGTCCAGCAGGTCCGCCCGGTTGTGTCCCGCAGATTGCCCATGTCCAGCCCCCATTTCCCGGACACGGTGTAGATGGTGATGTGCTTCGTGTTCCGGCCTCCAATGTCGTCGAAGTCCAGAGGCTGGGCCGGGATGGACAGCTGGCGGATGGGCGGCTTTCCACCGGCGTCCTTGACCCGCTTTTTCCAGAGGGCCAGCTGCTTTTTCTCCAGCTCTGTGGTCGCTGCAAGGCCTACCCGGGCATCGGCGGGAAGGTCCACCGGCTGGCCGTCCTCTCCGCTGGCGGCGCCGTCCCGGTTCAGCAGGAAGGCGGTCTCCAGCTGATCCTCCCGATAGACGCCCCACAAGAGGCTGGTGAAGACCTCCGGCTGTTCCGCCGCCGCCAGGGCCGCCAGGAGGTCCGAAGCCCGCCATTGGTAGTGGCACACCAGGGCCTTCGTCAGAGCCAGCCGCTGGGCCTTTGCCAGCTTGGGACTGCTCCAGTCCGGGGGCGTTTCGGATGTCAGAAGGCCGGTCTTTCGCAGCTCCTTCTCCAGCTCCAGCCGTGTCCAGTCCGGCGTGCGGCAGCGCTCCAGGGTCGCTTTGTAGTGGGCGTTCATCCTTTTCAGCCGGTGTCCCTTTTCCAGCGGCGCGAAGTCCGTCCAGCCGCAGTAGCAGTAGAGGAAGGTAGTCCACGCCTGGGCCATCACGGAGTCGTAGGCGGGATGAAACTGGTCGGTGAAATAGGCCCGGTAGTGGTCCGGGTCCAGGAGCCACACCGCCGTTTCCGGGTCTTCTCTGGCGGCCTCGGCGGCGCAGTCCGGGTCAATCGGCTCTCCAGCAGTAGTATAGTCTCCAATGATCCAGGCCAGCATGACGTCCAGCGGCTTCCAGCCCAGTTGATAGAAGAGCCGGGCCGTTTCTCCGTGGGACTTTTGCAGCCAATACTTCCTCATCACCATAGCTCGGACCAGCTGATGGCACTTAGTTTCTTGGAAATGGTACTGCGGGTACTGATCCGTCCAGACCTGCCGGGCCACGGCGCTGACCTCCAGCAAAAGAGCGGAATCCAAGAAGCCGGAGGGTATGCGGCGTTCCATCACAGACAGGTTATGGACGCTCAGCCCCTGGGAAAGGGCCACGGCACTCCAGTGGGCGGAGTCGGGATAGGTGAGCTTGTCAAGGATTCTGGTGAACTGCTTGGGATGTACTTGGAGCAGCCTTCGAAGGAAATAGGGCACGTCCAGCACCCGGTCACAGTAGTGGTCCTCATGGAAGCCGCGGGTCCACCGATCTATGTACTTCCCCCGTGTTTTTGCCAGCCGCAGCAGCTCCTCGTTGGTCATAGCGTCAACTTCCGCATTGGTGATAGCAGTCTTTCTGTCCTTTTCCATCGCAATTTCTCCTGTCAAATGGGCTTTGGCCTGCTTATACCAGCTCCTGCTCAAAGTCGCAGGCCGCCACTGTCTCAATCTGCCGCTCCTGTAAAAAGGCCATCAGTCCCCGAATACAGCGGACATACGCCGACCGCTCCTCCGTCACCGCCTCCAGATCGGCGTAGTATCTCCAGAACAGGAAGTCCTGGGAGCCCGGCACATATTCGTGGTTCCTTATGAGATCAAGCTCCAGCAGCTCGGTTCGGACAGTCCGTATTCCCCGCCTAGCACCGCGCAGACGGAGATTGATTAAATCCAGTAGCTCCTCCTCCGGCATCTCCGCACGGATGAACAGCTTGCAGTACCATTCAGGCTTCATACCCACCTGCCTCACCTGCTCTAAAGATAATCAATAAACAGAAAACCACAGGCCATCCGGCTGATAAACGCCAAACACCTGCTGTACCTGGGAAATCACAGTCTCTTCCGCAAACAGAAAGTCTATATATTGCAGGAGCCGTCCCACCGGCAGCAGGCCGTCGGCTGTTAAAACTTCGATATAGCATTCTCTTTGCAGACGCACAATCTGGTCCGGGACCCCTTCCACCGTTCCTTTACCCGTCTTTTTCAGCAGGTACCGGCGAAAGTCCGGCTGATCGGTCAAGCGGATGTTCAGCTCATATTCGTACAGCTCATACAGCGCCCCATCATGGATGTAATAGGGGGTGAGAATGCAGTCCTCAACAATAAGGATGCCCTCATTCAGAGCTTTCAGTTGCTCTCTGAAACCCGCTATACGGTAGAGCTCTTCACCGTTAGGTCTTTCTACCCTTTCCGCCAATCGAATCACGTCTAACAGTTTCACGACGGACTCCCTTCATTTCTCTTTTGCGCCGCTCACTTTTTCGGTATTGTTAAAATCTCCTCTAGCCTGTCACAAATTATACTATATTCTTCAGCTTTTGCAAGCTGTTTCGTGTAGGAGGGAGCCGCCATTCTCTATTCCTATGCTTCAACGCCATGAGCATTAGCTCACTACGGATAAAGAAGCAAAGAGAGGTTAAAAATTTTTGCCGTCACTATCCGGCGGGGCCTCGCCGGATAGGTCTGGCTCAATCGTCAGGCAAGTCCACCTTGCCCACAAAAGAATAATAAATCTCGATGTCCTGGTGGCGCGTTCCCTGCTCGTCCTTCCAGCACTCATGCACCACGATTTTCTCCACGAACTCCCGCAGGAGGGTGGGGGTCAATTCCTCAAAGCTGGTGTACTTCCGAACGACTGCCATAAACTTCTCTACGTTCACAGCGGCCTCCTGCGCCTGCCCCAGCTCCACCTGTAACTCAGCGACACGGGCTTTCAGCGTGGCCTGCTCCTGCTCGTAATCGGCGGACAGTTCCATGAAACGCTCGTCCGTGATGCGCCCGCTCACGCTGTCCTCATACAGACGCTTGAAGATGCCGCTCAACTCTCCGATGCGCTTCTGCGCCGCCTCCAGCTCCCGGCGGCGGGCGGCGTTCTTTCGCTTGCCGCCGTCCTCGTTCTGCGCCATCAGCAGCTTCATAAACCGGGCCTCATGCTTGGCGGCGTAGCTGGTGACTTTCCGCAGATTTTCGGTCACGCCCACCGTCAGAAGGTCGGTGCGGATGAAGTGCGCCGTACAGTCGGCGGTACGCTTTTTGTAGCTGCCGCAGATATAGCAGTCCTGCCGTCGCTTGTCTGTTTCATACCTCTGCTGGTACATGACACTCCCACAGTCGGCGCAGAACAACAGGCCGGAGAACAGGCCAACCTCGCCGTAGCGGTTGGGCCGCTTACGCTGTTTGCGAAGCTCCTGCACTCGCTCCCAGGTGGCCTCATCAATGATGGCCTCGTGAGTATGCTCAAAAACCATCACTTTTTCTTCTGGATTGAGTACGCTGGTCTTGACCTTGTAGGACACCTTCTCCGTCTTGAAGTTGACGGTATGCCCCAGGTACTCCCGCCGTTCCAGAATGTGCGCCACGGTGTTGCTCGACCATTTGCAGGGGTAGTCCGGGTAGTAGCGGCGGGTGCTGCCGGTGCGCCGGTACTCCATCGTCCCCGGCGTGGGGATGTTCTGCTCGGTCAGCATCCGGGCAATCTTGGTGGGGCCGTTCCCGGCAAGGCACAGACTGAATATCTGCTTTACAACAGGTGCGGCCTCCGGGTCAATGATAAACTCGCCGTTCTCGCCTTTCAGATAGCCATAGACCGGCTGGCTGGTGATGGGTTTTCCGCTCATGCCTTTAGCCCGGAAAACCGCTTTGATTTTCTTGCTCGTGTCCCTCACCATCCATTCGTTAAATAGGTTCCGCAAGGCGCTCATGTCGTTGTCGCCCTGGGCGCTGTCCACGCCGTCATTGATAGCGATGAAGCGGACGCCTTTCTTGGGGAAGGTAATTTCTGTAAATAGGCCCACTTGCAGATAATTCCGTCCCAGGCGTGAGAGGTCTTTCGTCACGACCGTCTTGACCGCGCCGCTCTCCACAGCGTCCATCATCTCGGTGAAGCCGGGCCGCTGGAAGTTGGCTCCGCTCCATCCGTCATCCACGAAAAACTGATAGGGCATCAGGCTATGCTCACGGGCGTAGCTTTCGAGGATGCGCTTTTGATTTGAAATTGAATTTGACTCGCCTTGCAGCTCATCGTCGCGACTGAGGCGGCAGTACAAGGCGGTGATAGGGGCTTGCATGGTTTGCTGTCTAATCATCGTTCCTCCGTTCCGACAGCCCCGGCCCCGCTATTCCGATGGCAACAGTATAGCACAGGCCGGGGCGGTTGTATAGTGCTTTTTACTTCCTTACAAGAAAAAGTTTTAAGCTGGGGCTTATCGCGGAACTACCGGCAGGAGGTCACAGGCCGGGACTGGTCTGGCAGCGGCTCTCGGCCTCCAGGACTTTCGCCATTTTGTCAGCGGCGGTGTCGGTGGTGTCCTGCTTGAAGTAGCCGGAAACGGTGAGGACGGTGTTGCCCATGCGGATTTCAGTCACGCAGTCCGGGCGGCGGGTGGTCTTGGTCTTGCTGGGGGTATCGGTCATAGGCGGCTCCTTTCAAATTTTTGTTGTGGACATTCAGAGGGCCGTTTTTGAGGCTCGGAATGATAACATACGGCCCTCCTGTTGAGGACGGCCCAAAAGTCCCGTGATACCGGGCTTTTCAAGGGCCTAAACCGTTACATAGCGGCCCGGTGGCGGCGCACCCGCTCACAGGTCTTGCGGCGTTCTTCTTCCTTGGCGCACTCCGGGCAGTATTTGGCCCGGTTGGATTTTGGGATGTACCAGCCGCCGCACAGGACGCACTTTTTTCTTTCCCGGCGGTGGAGCAGGGCGGCGCACAGGCTCTCGTCCAGGGGCAGCACCGCCGCCCGGAACCACTTGCAGACCAGCGAATAGCTGATGCTCTGCGGGCAGACACATTCCTCCCCATTGTCCAGCAGGAGGCAGTTGCCGTCCTGGTAGTTGCAGCACTCATGCACCAACCGCCGGACGGTTCGGTATTGCTGGTAGTCCAGACGGATGATGTTATCGGTCATGCTCGTCCCTCCGCTGGCTGGGTGCGCCGTGAAGCACCTGGTCGATGTTCCGCTTGACGGTCAGCAGCTCGTCCGCCTGCCGCTTGCGGTAATGGTACTCGGTGTACCCGGCGTTCTTCTCGGAGAGCAGGGCCTCGATCTCCTCCGTCAGCCGTTTGATGGTGGGCAGCTTGGTAATGCCCTTGGCCTTGAAGAAACGAACAGCGGCCTCGGAGCGGAGCAGGTCGGCCTCATGCTTCTGTCGGTAAGCGGCGCGGGCCTTGGGTGTTTTTTGTGCGGCAAGGCCATCCCGGACAGCCTTGGTGTCCCGGTAGATGATGATTTGCCGCCGCAGCTCTTTTTTCTCTTTCAAGGCCGTTTCGATGGGCTTCAGCTTGGCAGAGCTGTCATGCACAGCGGCAAAGGCGGCGGACACAGCGGCGTCCAATTCCTCCGGCGAGGAAAAGCCATGCTCGGTGTAGAGGTTGAGGGCCTGCGCCGCCTGTTTCAGATTGAAGGTGGAGGCCCAACGCTGATAGCCGATGCCCTTGCCCTGGGCTTTCTTGGCCTCAATGTCCACCATACGTTGAACACCCTGGGGCTGGCGAAGCTGCTCCCGGATGCTGGGCTTGGCTCCGCGGCTGGGACGGGCAGCGTTGCGTTCCAGAGCGGCACCGACGGCGGCGCGGTCGAACTCGTCCCCCAGCTTCCGGGCGGTGATGGGCTTGGTGCGGTCGGGGGTGAGGTAGGACAACCGGCCCCGGCTCTCTTTGACGGTGATGCCCCGCTGCAACAATCGCTGGGCAAAATCCTCGAAACTGACAGCCACGGCAAGAACAGCTCGTATCTCCTGGCGCAGCTTCTCCTTGTCCGTTTCAAACTTGGTAGGCGGCTTACCCTGGGCGGCGCTCTCCTTGTCCAGAGCAAGCTGTCCTTTCCGTTGCGCCCAATACTCCCGGTCGGTGACACGGCTCTTGCTCCCGCCCAGCAGGTCTATCTGGTACAGCCCCGCCCCCTGGCACAGCTCCATGACCTCGGCCCGGAAGTGACGCATGGCAGCGGCGGTGCAGCGGTGCTTGGCCCCGGCCTGGGTGTCGCTGGCCCTGTCCATGTACGGCTTGCGCCCCACTTCCTCCACCCGCAGGGAGTTGATGACGATGTGGACATGGATGTTGCCGCTGTGGTTGTGGCCGTCCGGGTGGGTGCAGACCAGGGCTTGGTGTCCGGGGAACTGCTCGGCGCAGAACCGCTCCCCCAATGCCTGGGCCTTGTCCACCGTCAGGCCGTGGTCGGGACCGTCCCTGGGGTCAAAGGACAGGATGTAGTGATGGCTCTTTACGTCCTCCCGCCGCTGATTTTTGCCATAGCGGAGGTTGGCCCGCATACAGGCCACGGCGAAGTCCTCCCCGCCGCAGTTCAAAGAAGAAATGCGGTAGTCCTGGCGGGGGACAAGCCGCCCCTGCTCGTCCAGGATGGGCCTGCCGGTGAACTCGTCATGCTCGAAGGTGAGGTACTGCTCCGCCGCCCCGTAGTCGGCATTTTTAGAGCTTAAATGTTTCAGTGTTGCCAATGGCTTCACCTACCTCCCGAAGCACCCGAAACTTCAGGGCGGCAAGGTCGGACAGCTCCGCCCGAACCTCGGCGGCGAGGGTGTTGTACGGCGTTCCGTACTCGTTCAGATAGCGGGCGATTTGATTGAGGTTGCCGCCGATTTTGCCGTACTCCCCGGTCAGCTTACCGACAGCGGCAAGCAGCTCGTCATTCACCGGGGACACGGTGATGATGGGCTTGACGGTCGCGCCGGTGATTGCCTGCCGGATAAACTCGGACTGGCTCATACCGTAGGCGGTCAAGCGCTCCATGAAGTCTGCGTGTTCTTCCTCGGTGACACGGGTCTTGATGATGCGGGTGCGGTGGGGCGTGTTGTAGCGTTTGGACAATAATTTTTACCTCCTATTTTGAAATTCCCGTTTGGGTATAATTCGCCCATTATACACTTTTCAAGTTTTCCATATTCAGTTGTCATGGGCGGTCTGTTACGCGACTGGAAGGGAACATTAGGCTTTGGAAAAACACAATGCACCCAGGCGGTCAAGACCGTCTGGGTGCAAGGGATTTTTCAATATTCACTTCTTACATCGCTCATCGTCAAGACTATTATAGGCCGAACGAAAAGCATTGTCAATGCGTTTTGGTGTCTACTTTTGTCGTACCCCTTTCTGACCCGATGGAACAGTACAGACGCGAAGCGGGTGTACTGTTCCGGCGGGTGCGCCGCTCTGCGGCGATTGCGGAAACGGCCTCCGATTTCCGCCCGGTCAGGCGAGAACGCAACGGGCGAGGCTGACGGATTTTTGTGGCGCGGCTGCGCCATAACACCGGCGCTCCGCGCCGGTCAGCAGGGTTTGGGGAAGGCACTCCCCAACAAGTAGCAGACCAGGGGAACAAATGAGCGGAGCGAAATTTGGGCCACGGGTCGATACTTGCTCTCAGTTACCATAGCTGATACAATAGAATGAAGTCTTCAAAAAATTTTTGAAAGCCCTTGTAAGATTTTTCGGTATTTTACGTCTTATAGGGGTGAAGGGACCTTCAAATATCGGAGAGGAGGCGCAACCTTGGAGGACTGCCAAATCATAGAGTTGTACTGGCATAGGAACGCAGAAGCAATATCCGAAACCGCCAACAAGTACGGAGCTTACTGCTTCTCCATCGCCGAAAATATACTGCACAGCGTGGAAGATTCCGAGGAGTGCATCAACGATACATGGCTTCACACCTGGAACGCGATTCCGCCCCAGCGCCCCAAGGTGCTTCGGATGTTTCTGGCGAAAATCACGCGCAATCTCTCCTTTGACCGTTTTCGCGCACGAAATACAGAAAAGCGGGGCGGCGGTGAGATCACCTTGGTTTTGGACGAGCTGGTGGAGTGCCTCTCCGGCGGGAAGGATGCGGCAGTGGAATACGAGTCCAAAGAATTGGAGGAGTGCATTCAACGTTTCGTGCGGACGCTGCCGGAGCAGGAGGGAAACATATTCCTGCGCCGATATTTTTTCAATAAGCCAGCCGCTGTGATTGCGCGGGAGTATGGAATGACAAAAAACAATGTGACGGTAATCCTCAGCCGGACGCGAAAAAAACTCCGGCGGGAACTGGAAAAGGAGGGCTATCTGTGAATGTTGAAAATCTGTACCGGGCCATCGGTACGGTGGATGGCGATTTGTTGGAGCGGTGCGAAACCGCTGTCCGCAGAGGCGGGGCAAAGTCTAACTGGCTGAAATGGGCGGGCGCGGTGGCGTGTTTTGGCCTGATTGTCACAGTAGCTATAGCAGCATTACCGGGCATTTTGAAAGGGCCAGGTGGAGTTGTGTCGCCTCCTTACTCTAATGTGCCTGGGCCTGCGGTCAGCGATGGTGATAATCACTCCAACGCAGACTCGTCCCAGTCGGTTGAACCTGGTACTGTCCAAGTTGGGGATACTCGGGCTGAAAAATGGCTGACCGCAGAAGAACTGGGATTGGAAAATTCGGAAGGGATAATTTCCAGCGGCCTTGCAGTTCCGATTTTCATTTCCTATCAGGGCGGTTTTTATGGTGTTGTGGGCGAGGGCCAACTGGACAATCCGCGTTTTGCCCCCTCGGAAAGCGAGAATTTGCTTTTCAATACCCATTATACTCATACTGTTTATCTGGTGGAGGGGCATACTAACTGCATCGCTATTCACATCAATGGCATGGAGGTCTACGAGAAAATCTTTGATGTGACCTTTGTGGTAGATGGAACTACCTATGCTATTGCCTACTCCCCGGTAATGAATGCTGACTACAACTTGGGAGATGTGGTGCTGGAAACCGAAGACTACACTGTTTATGAGGCAGTAAAACTCCAAGGGGAACCAGCCCGGTGCGTGGAATACATCGTGGACATTCTTCCCCTTCTCCAGAGAGAGAGGCCGAACCTTTTTGACGGCTCCGACTTGGAACCGGACGGGTACTATAGGGAACAGTGGCAACTTGCCCTGCCGCTGGAGTGAGCAACCCTGGAGACAGCCCTATAAAACGCACCGCATGGCCCTATGGCTGTGCGGTGCGTTTTTGAGTGTTTTCGGAATAGCGGGGTGGCTGTCAATTCGACAAAGTTTCTTTGTGATACTTTACCGCACATGAGCATTCGCTCCGGGCATGGAAGCGGTCCATCATCCCTCGCAGTCTTGCGATAAATGCCTGAATATGCTATATTACTGACAGCGCAACCATGAAAAGGGAGGACATATGTTTATGAACAGCTACTTGATGGTTGGGATTCCGATACTGATAATCTTGCTGATAATCGCCTATATCGTGCTGTATAACCGTCTGAATCGGCTGCGCATTAAGGTGGAAGAGGCGGGAGCCGACATTGACGTGGCCCTGGAAAAGCGGTTTGATCTGCTCTCGGAGGAAATTGAGGCGGTGAAGAAATACCTTTCCCACGAGTATCGAATCATGACAGACCTGACCGCCGCCAGAGTAGGCGCTGACCTGGAGGAAAAGCGTATGGCCCAGCAGCAGGAGATTTCTGAGGAGGTCCTGAAAAGTATCGACCAGGAAATTGCCCGGCAAACACGGGCTATGGAGCAGATCCGGGGCAAGTTGGGCAGTATTCAAAGGCGTATCCGCCGCCGGAATGGGATGCGGGAAGAGGACTCCTCCCGTGACGCCGGCCGTCAGGAAACTTTGGCCCAAGCGGAGGAACGGCGCGGCGCCGCTCTCAGCCAAAAGGTAGGCGCTCTGGCCGGAGTCCACCGGGATCTATCCAGCGTAGGCGCCGGAATCAACGGTCTGGCGGAGCAGTACCCCATTCTCAACTCCTGGGTGTCCATGGACCATTTCCAAAGAAGCATCTATGGCTCGGAGGAGCATCTCCAGGCGGCCCGGCGGCTGTACAACGCAAATGTGTCTATATATAATCAAACGCTTGCCTCAATTCCCTGGTCCATCGTGGCCTCGATCTGCCGCATGGAGAAGGCCGCCTTCTATGAGGTGGAGGAGCGCAAGCGTGACTTCCAGGTAAACTTTGACTGAAGAGGCAAGCGTCATGGAATATACCATTAGCAACCAGGAGCTGGAAAGGCTGCGGAAAATCTGCAAGCTCCGCTTAACAATCAGCGTGATCCTGGCTGTGGCCGTCTACCTGGCCGTTCTGGGCTTCACGGTTTGGGCCTTCTTCCTGGGAGACCCGGAAATGGGGGCGTGGCTTGACGCCCCTCTGTCGGAAAAACTCGTGACGACGTTGGGCGGACCCATCGTAATTGCCGTCTTGGCCTGGGCGCTTTTTTATTGGCTTATCGTCAAGCCGGAGTATGACCGCTTCAACACCCTATTCAAAAACAAGTATGTCATATCGACAATCCAGGAAATCGGGGCGTTTCAGGATTTGAGCTATCAGCCGCAGGGCGGCCTGACTCACGACGAAATCCGCAACGCCGCTGTAGTAGCCTGCGGAGACAAATGGCGTTTTGAAAGTGAGGACATGCTGTCCGGCCGCTATCAGGGTCTTCGGTTCCGGTACTGCGATGTCTCAACTGCCCATATGAGGGGAAGCGGAAAACACCGCCGGGAAGAAATCCTTTTCCACGGCCAAGTCATGCACTTCGCGTCTTTTGATGAAATCAAAAAGAGTTCCGGGCACCTGCAGATTTTTGAAAAGAAGCTTGCCTCTACTCTGATTGGGTGGACTGCGGAGCATGAGATTCATACGGAAAATGAGGCGTTTAACCAGCGCTTCCGTGTTTTTGCCGCCGATGAACACAATGCCTTTTATATCCTGACACCCAAGATGCTGGAGCAGATCACCCAATTTGCTGACCAAGCCGACGCTCAGATTGCCATCTCCTTTTGCGGCTCTTCCATGTTTGTAGCCATCGACCGTTTATACAGCATTCTGGACGCGTCTTTTCATGTACCGGTTCCTGAACAGAAGCAATCCATTTTGAAGGACGTGGAGCTTCTGCGCCGGGCGGGAGAACTGCTGATTTTAGAGGCCTCCACTTTTCACAAAAGGGAAGACTGACCACCTGTCAGTCCAACAAAGGAGAATGGATATGAACGCCATCTACGACTTTGTGAATCAGCATTTTTTCTATTTCGCCATCTCATACCTGTTCGCAGGCTGGGCGGCCCTGGGGCTGTTCTTCGGCCGCCATATCGCCGTCTGGTTCCCGTTCCTGCTCACCAGCCGGTTCTATCTGCCCATCCCCTGGAAACGCCTGGGGCGGCTGCTCACCAGCGAAACCACCTTTTATTGGGGGAAAAAGCAGCCCAGGTACATCCATGTAAAGTATTATCTTGTCAGCCCCCGCCAATCGGATGAAACTGTCTCTCTGGGGCGTGCTTTTCTATGCCGGCTGGATTCTGCTGGCGGTTTTGTCGGTCTTGTCCTTCACTGGTCGGCTCTCCAAAACGTGGAGCGACTGGCTGATGATCCTGATTCTGATTTGGCCCACGATATTTCTTGGGCTGGGAGGCTGGGATTATAACCGGGGCTTTGACCGGGCCTTCGAGGCAGAGCGGAAACAGCGCAGCGAGGAAGAATAAGGTTCCGCTGGCCATGAACCAAACTGGCTGCGGGGAAAGGCTGGAGTACGTATGTTTTTGTTATCGGCTATGCTCTGGGGCTTCGCCTCCCTGTTGGCGGCGGGCTTCCTCCTTTGGCGTATCCTCCGCTTTTTGAAATGGAGAAAAAAGACCGCACTGTCTCCCCGGGATCAGCTCATGATCCTGCTGCCCCTGGCGGCTCTGTCTCTGGCCTTGACCCTCCCCATGCTATCGGCTGTTTTCCGCTCATGGCCCGCCGGGCGCGCCGGGCTAAAGGAACTCACGGCCCCGGTAGAATCCGTTGAGGCCAGCCAACGGGCCTTTACCACCGGCCGGGGCGGCCAGCGTCAGACACGGACAGCCTATCGTGTGTTCTTTCAGGGATACGAGGGGTTCCTTTCCATTCCCGAAAACGTTCGGTTTAACCAAAAGGCCTTCCTCCAATGGGCGGGGTCAGATGACGTGACCTTTCTCTATGCCAATACCGGCGGGAAACACACCATTTATCAGATTCAAAAGGGAGATCAGGATGTGTTTCTGAGCTGCAATAAAACTCTCGATTCCCTCTTGGCCTCCTTCTTTTCCCATCTGTTTATCAGCCTCAGCCTCCTGTTTTTCGCCTTGGGCTGTTCTATCTGGCTGCTGGTATCTATCTTTCGAGTTGAGCCCCGAAAGCAAAAAAGGCAGTGAAAACCTGCGTAGTCTTGAAGATGAAATGAGGAAACGGGCATTCATCATAACCGCCTGTGTGCTAATAATATTCGCTGTGGAAGCGATTCTGCTTAAAGATGGTGATGGCGGTTTACAGCAAGGTGGTGACTGGAATAAGCAATCCTTTTTCACCGCAAAGGTTATTGAAGCACACGAAGAATATCTGATATTGGAAGTGTTTGACACAGGCAATAGCCATTTTTCGGAGGGAGCTAAGGTTGAAGTTTCGACAGATGTTGAAGCAGCAGCTGGATGTCCTGAATTTGTGGCAGACGAATGTGCAAAAGTTCTAATGGCAAGTAATAAAGGCGATAATCCTCCGGGCCGATTAGAAGCACTATCCATTTACAGGACAGACGAGACCGGCAAAGTTATTGCGGACTGAGATAACAAATCAAATTTATCGGGCAGTTATCCATCATAGATATCTGTCCATATTCTTATTTTGACGAAAGATAAGAGATAAAGCTACCGAAGAGGTGAAGGAACGCGCGGTGACAATGAGAATGGATGGGGATGCGCTCACCTTGGCGAAGGACGGTTCAGTGACGCCGCAGGTATCCAAAGGTTTCACAACCAAAATTGAAGGCGGCCCCTTGTGGGGCCGCCTTGCTTATTTCTTCTTTTTTGCCTTCAGCGGTTTCTGCGCCGCCCATTTCTCCATCATCTGGTAGAAAACAGAGGCCTCTTCCGGCTGGTAGACGTCAAGCCAATGGTATCGATCTTCCCGGCACTCAAAATCCTTGACCTCCAGGCTGAAAATTTTCTCCCGGTTCTGGTCATAGAAAAATGTATAGCTCAGCCGTTTACCCAAGTTGTCCTTGCTGACACTGAAATGCACGCTCCCCAGAGCTTCCAGAGAGAGGACAAAGGACTTTCCAGGATAGAGCAGATCCCCTTCCTTCCCTACGGAGACAACCCACAGCTGATCCTTTTCCGGCTGCACCGCCAGAGCATAGGTATAATGGTTTACTGTGTGCCGGCCTATCGACATATGGACATAGATTGGCGTAAAAGGCATTTCCTCCGGGAGTGTCTTCTCCAACAACGCCCGGACACGGGCTTTATCCTCCCCGGACTGGGCCTTCTTCAAGCCCGCCTTCTGCTTATACGTCACACTGAAAATCGAGTAGCCCACGATTGCAACAATCAGAACGATTCCAACTACTGTCGGATTCATGGTGTGTTCCTCCTTAAACGTCCAAGATCATACGCCGCTGCCGTAGCACCGATGAAGCTGCTGGGAAAAATCCCGCAGTGTCCGGGTAGCCAGCCGTACCCGCCTGCCCTGATACTGGAATGTAACCACCGTCTCGTCCAGCAGGCGGATGTAGGCGCTGCCCCGATGCTGGATTGCGATGTCCTTACAATCCGCAATCACATATTCCCGGCCCTTGAACCGGAAGCCCCCCTCAAAGAACTCCGCCCGGTCCCTGGCCCGAACCAATACCGGCAGGAAACACAGCACCATCAACAGAACCAAGATGCACACCGTAGTTATACTTCCGCTGTTGGATATTGTTCCCGCCTCCAGGGCAACCTTGACACCGGCAATCAGCCAGAACGTTACAATGAGCCCGGGAATGGCGAAAATAAACAGTGTGCCTGGGTTCGCCTTGCACACCGCCAGACGCCGCCCAAGGGTGGGGTCATACATCTCCTCCAAGATCCTTCACCTCCTATCTATCGCTTTGGATACAAACGTACAGGTTGGTATCCACACTGGGTATTGCATTTTGAACAGGCTTTTGCTATAATTTAGACGCCATCAGTTATGGTTCCTGCATCAATCAAGGCACTCCGCTGATGGCGACCATTCTGTACTTTTTTCATCAGAGCTGGGAATCCTCTGCTGCCCATTTGAGAAAGGTCCGGTGTGTAACTCCAAGCTGCCCCGCAGCTTTACGCGCTGAAATTTGCCCATTTCTCCACTCATGGCGCAAATTTGTGAACTCCCCTGGCCGTTCAGTGGGTTTTCGCCCAAATTTAACTCCCCGCGCTTTGGCCGCCGCAATCCCTTCAGCCTGCCGCTGGCGGATAAATTCCCGTTCCGTTTGCGCCACATAGGAGAGCAGTTGCAGGACAATGTTTGCAATCAGCGTTCCGGCCAGGTCTCGCCCTTGGCGGGTATCCAGCAACGGCATATCCAGAACAACAATGGCTGCTTGCTTCTCCTTGGTGATAATGCGCCACTGCTCCATGATTTCCTCATAATTGCGCCCCAACCGGTCGATGCTCTTGATGACAAGGGTGTCGGCCGGCTTTATTCTGCGCATCAGCGTCTGATAGCCCGGACGCTCGAAATCCTTGCCGGACTGCTTGTCCATGAACACATGGCAGTCTTGGACTCCAAATTCCCGCATAGCGATCCGCTGCCGGTCCTCATTTTGATCTTTTGATGATACACGGATGTACCCGTACACATTTTGGCTCATGTCGTTTCCTCCAATCACAGATAAAATGATTTTAGAGGAAACTTTGACTGCTCTCAAATCCATTGTGCGGAGCTATAAAGGAAAGTTTGCGATCTGGCCGCTATGTCCGCAGGAGCCAGCCTTTCCCAGAGGATATAGAAAAAGGGTGGGAACCTGGCTAATCAGAATTCCTACCCTTAAATCGGCATGGCAGCTTAACTTGTCCTTTACTAATAACAATACTTGATTTATTTCTCGCTCAATACCCCCGGCGCTTCAAACCCGCCGCCAGCTTTACATAGAACTCCCGCACATCGAAGCCCCGGATGTTCTCCCGGTTCAGATCCACCACGTCCCCGTGGGAGATGCCCCGCTTCCCCTCCGGCTCCAGTAGGGTGAACCGCTCCCCCCACTTGGCTGACTCCACCGACACCAGCCCGTCGTTCAGACCGTCGAAGTGCTTGACGATGGGGTAGGTCATATTCAGCGGGAACTTGCCATGCTGGGCCTTCTTGCAGTAGGACATGACGCTCTCATACACCACGCCGGGGACATCGGGCATTGCCTCGTTCCGGGCCAGGCACGCGCTCTCCGTCAGATCCGTCACCGCCGCCAGGAAGTCCGGGTTGGGGTCGCCCACTTGTTTCATCGCGGCATTGTAGGCCGCCGCGATTTTCAGCCGGGCGGCCTGGGGAACCTTGCCCAGCAGGTACTCGGCAAAGATGCAGCCCCGGTGCGGGGTGTTGATGGTGGTTAGGGTCGCCACATAGGGGGCCATGCCGCAGTGGGCGATGGCGGCCCGGCTGTCCAGCCCGCCCTTGGAGTGGGCGATGATGTTCACCTTCCCGCAGCCGGTTTCCTCCACAATCTGCCGGATGCGCTCCGCCAGCTCCTTCCCACTGTCCTCCACCGCCGCCGCGGACTGCTGCTGGCCGTAGTAGACCGTGGCCCCGTTGCGAATCAGCTCCTTGGGGATGCGGCCCCAGTAGTTGAGGTAGCGGAAGTCCCGGAAGAACACGCCGTGGACCATCAGGAGGGGATACTTCGTCTTGCAGACCTCACTCTCCGCCCGAACTGCGTCCAGCTCCCACTTCTGGGTCTCAAACTCCACTTCGTCGCTGCAAATGCGGAGAATCTTTGCCAGATACCAGAGGTTCACCAGGGGAATCCATCCGCACAGCGCCGCCAGAATGCGGTGCTTGATACCCAACTGAACCGAGGTGAGGTAGACCCGGATCATGCCGTTCCAGAAGACTATGGCCTCCAGGATCACCGCCAGCAGCACGCCCATCGCGCCCCCAAAATACCCCCACCAGTCAAGGAAGCTGTCCGCCGCAATATCGGCACGCAGTACGTTCAGCCAGAGAAGCTGGAGCAGGACGGTGGCCGTGGCGGTCACGCAGAACAGCCACAGCAACGCACAGCCCTCCGCCAGCCGCTGGATGCGCTTGGTGGGGCCGGACTTCGGAACAGGCCGGAGATTCACCCAGAGGAACGCCGCCGCCAGAGGCAGAACCAGACACCCGGCGCCGGAAACTGACCATTCTGCGTACAGCAGCCAGACCAGCGGCAGGGCGTTCGCCGCCGCCGTCAGCAACAGGCCGTAGATGATCCGCCTGACATACTTCATAAAGCCGCCTCCCGTTCAACAGCGCCCGCCGGCGCTTTTCTGCGTTTATAGTAGACCCTACCAACGGGGTTGTCAAGCTGAGGGGCGGGTAGTTCTTTTCGGAAAACGGATTGAAGCGGAATAGAGATAATGGTATAATCAAAGCAAGAAATTTGAAAGGCTTGATTTAGTCATGAAAATTTGGGGGCATTATGAGTCGGTCAAAATACAGGGCAGTCAAAGAACAGCCGAAGTATATGTTCCAACCATGTTAAATTATGGGACGTTGCCTTTACTGTTCTTCATATTACCATTCGCTATCATAATTTCTGGCAAAGGAGACCTTGAATCAATGAAACCATGACAGTGATTTTCAAGACATTGCTTTCGGCGTTTTTCATCCTGCTGCTCTGCGCCTGTCAAACAGGCGACGGGCAGGCCGATAACCCAGACCAGGACCGCACGGCGGAGGCCCAACAGCTCATCCAGGCATATTCCCCCATCATCACCGACTGCGATATAGAAAACGCTGAATTTTCGATGATTTATCTGGATGACGACGCAGTTCCAGAACTGGTGATCCTGGACAGATACTACAACAGATATTCCATTTACACCGTAAAGGACAGTTCTGCCATTTGTCTGGTTGACTATATAACTACCGTAGAAATGTCCTACTATGAACACTGCGGTGTTATATCGGCATTTTACAGGTGGAATGGAGGTGGGGACGAAGGAAGCTATGCCAACGCATATTATCAGATAGATCAGCATTCGGAACCACTGACAGATGACTCCATACCGGATTTTGAGTTTACTTATAAGGCAGTTTATGATGAAAACGGCCAGTGGACTGGCACAGGAACGGTCAATTATTCCGCCAAGGGAGAGGAGATTGACGAAGCTGCCTATCATCAAATAGAGACCGACCTCAACATCTTGCAGACGGATGAAAGAAGTTGCTTTTCGGAAACCAGCGAGTGCTTCACAAAAGATGAACTCTTGCTGTACTTGGAGATGACAACAACTGTGGAGGCAACCTCATAATGAACAAAGAAAAGGCTTTGAAACTATCACGGTGCATCCTTTTAGCCGGAATGTCCATACTTACGATTCTATTCTTCCTTGATATTAAGTTCGTAGTATTAGGGATAAACATTCTTGTGCTGGATATGCTGACTGCCGGTATCTGGGCCTTTGTCTGTTTATGCAGGTGGGCCAGCCGTGAAAACACAGGAAAAAGGACACTCGCCGTAATTGCACTAACGCTTGTAGGATTATTGGCATCCGTTATCATGTTTATTGTCCTATGTGTTTATGTTGGTGTCTATGTGGAACAGACGGAACCCCAGACACACCGCACTTTCGCGGCAGAATACGCACAAAACATGATGGGGCGCGGACACGTTAAACTATATGAACGGTTTGGGCCGTTTCTCCTTGCGTGTGATGTGGATGAATACGTTGGTGAGTTCTCTCTTGAGCGTCCAGAGGATCGTCAAATCTATATCAGCGAGGATGGGAAGTCGATTGTTGTCGCATATTTTTTTCATGTACCTATTTTTATTATCCCGTTAGAGCCAGCTATGGAACCAACAAAAACACCCCAGCAAGCATTATTGGAGGAACAGCTTGTTGATGACACCCACGACGCTTTCCTGATCGACACCGGCGGCAGGCTCGGGACCTTGCTGGTGACGGCGGAACTGGACGAGGAAGCACCCACCAAGGATTGCCGCGCCACTGTGCGATTTACCGTTTGGAACCCCGACGCCATGGACGAGCCCCTTCAAACCATCGCGGCGGCCACAAACATCTTCCTGGACTGGAGCATTATAGACGCCAACTTCGATGGCTACGCAGACTTCACCTGCACCTATCTTCGAGGGAACCAGTCCTATTACGATCATCTCTGGATTTGGTGCGAAGAACACCGGCAATTCGAGGGCGTTCCAGAGTACGACGAGATTTCTGCCCCCGACCTGGACGCGGAAACCGGGACCATCTACGGCTTTAACTGCAGCAGCGCCGGCGGCACGGGACTGCATACCTTCCACCAATGGATCAACGGAAATCTCACCTGTGTGCGCCAAATCAAGATTGACTCCGGTCTGGCCAATATGGTCCGCATGTCCATCCAGGACCGCGCTGCCGGTGAACTGGCGGAGATCTATCACGAAGATTTCCCTCTGGAGTCCGGCGGCTGGCAGGACGCGCAAATGGTGTGGCACGACCTGGACTACCACGGCGAGCCGGGCGGGATCTATGACGTCTTCCAGCAACAGCTCATAGATGATACCCACGATGCCTTCCTGGTGAGTACAGGCGGCAGGCTGGGCACATTGCTGGTGACGGCGGAGCTGGCTATGGAGAACAAGAATGAATTTGGAACCCGCGACATCACCTTTTCCGTCTGGAACCCGGTTGATATGGAACAGCCCATCCAAACATTTTCAGAGGAATTTATGATGGGCGTCGCGCCGGAGTTCCATCATGTGGTGGACGCCAATTTTGATGGTTTTCAAGATTTTGGGTATCTCTTTCATGCAGGAAATCAACCATATTATTGTCATTACTGGCTGTGGGACGAGGTGCAAGGTCAATTCCAATACTGTGCGCCTCTTGTAGAGATTTCACAGCCCGTATTTGACCCGGAGCGGCAGGTGATCACTGGCTGGGCACGCAGCAGCGGGGCTGGTGATGGCATCAACACCTTCCATCGCTGGGAGAACGGGGAGCTGGTATGTGTGCGGCGGATCGAATCATTCTCATCATGGGAGGAGCCAAGCATTGTCTGTGTGCAAGATCGGATTGATGGAGAACTCCAACAGGTCTATCGTGAAGAGTTCCCCTGGACCGGCGAAGAGCCGGAAGGGCAGGAAGCGTGGCGGCAAGCACGCTATAAATGGTGCGATCTGGACTATCACGGCGAATCCTCTTAAAAGAAATCGGAAAGGGGACAGGCAAAGCCATGGGATTAGCGTATTTTTTCTTGTTCGGCATGATACTGGGTGGCATTGGAGCTGCGGTCCTTCTGCTGAGGGCCGCATGGGAGGTTTGGAAAAAGATCCGCTTGAAGGTCCTGGCTGTCATTCCTTTACTGTTGGCTGTGGCCTGCGCCGTTGTGGCCTTTTACTTACTGATGATTGTCTGGCGTGAGCCGCCCTGGGGGTTTCACTTTTGATGCTTGCCGCCGCGATATATCCCCTATCAAGGTCTTTCCCATTCCCGCACAATATCCGCACCGCTGGCAGGCTATAGGCCCGCCAGCTGGTCTCATATTCAGTTCCATGTTTTACACTCCTTATCCATTGCGAAAAGTGAGCGGACAGACATTCGCAGTCTGCCAGCTCACTTTTCAATCTCCCGCCCCTATCTGGGGCAGGAAGCTCCTATGAAAATATGCTCTGCTCAAATCAGGGAGATCGGAACAATCAGATTGTTCTGGTCAAAGGCCCCCAGCTGATCGGCCATGCACAGCACCGCGCCGGTCCCCCGCTCCAGGGGGGACTTACTAATCAGCTCAAACACTCTTGTCAGCTTCTTCGGCGGCGCCGCCATCTTCTTGATCTCAATAGGAAACAGCTTTCCATCCTGCTCCATCAGCACGTCGATCTCCCGGGCATCCTTGTCCCGGTAGTAGTACAGGAACGGCTCCTGTCCGGCGTTCTGATAGGACTTGATGATCTCCGCCACCGTGTAGTTCTCCAGCAGCACCCCATTCATGGCGCCGTTCATGGCGGTCTCCGGGCTGTTCCAGCGGGTGAGATAGCAGACGAGGCCCGTATCATAGAAATACAGCTTGGGCGTGGATACCGTCCGCTTCAACACATTGTTGGAGTAGGGCCGAAGCAGGAAGACAATGCCCAGGGCCTCCAAAATGTGAAGCCAGTTCTTGGCCGTGACCTGATCAATCTCCGCATCGTCCGCGATACCCTTGTAGTTGACCTGCTGGCCCGCTCTGGCGGCGGCTGCGCGAAGGAAATTCAAAAATTTCAGGTCGTCAATCCCGGCGGAGAGCCGCCGCACATCCCGGTCCAGATAGGTGCTGATGTAGCTGGAGTAGAAAATGCTCGTACTTTCATTCTGCCCGCTGACCAGCGCCGGCATCCCGCCTGTAAAGATTCTCTGAAAGATACCGGGCGTGTCCAGCACCTTCCGGTTGCTCTGCCGCTTTGCCAGGGCGGACAGCTCCACCCGGAACGGCGGCGTATCGTCGTCCCCCATGATCTCTCTGACAATTCAAGGTACAATCATGAACAGTCAGAGAGGAGGCACAGTATGGACGAGGTTCAGCAATACGAGCGGTATCTGCGTGAGCGGATCACAGCGTTACGAAGTCAAAAAGGGGTGTCGGAGCACCGGCTGAGCCTGGAGCTGGGGAAAAGCGGTTCCTATATCCGCTCCATCACCAGCGGACCACAATGCCCTCCATGAAAGAGCTGTTCAACATCATGGCTTATTTTGAGGTCAGCCCCGTGGAGTTCTTCTCCGGCCTGCAAGGGACAAATACGTTGCGGGCGGCGCTGACAGAAAAGCTGCGGGAGCCGCTGCCAGAGGGCAGAAAAGGCGCCGCCCATGTCCTAAGACACAGGCGGCGCTTTTGGACTTATCCCTATAAGCGGCTCCAGCGAATGGACAGAGCCAGCGGGACTTTGCTTCTTTTACCGAATGAGGTAGCTGATGGAGAAGCCGGCACTGGTTTTCCCTGTATTCCTCACATACAGGACATACTCGCCGCTTTCTTCAACGGTTCGTTCCACAGACAGACCGTCGGAATCACCGCCCGCTTCCTTGATGACCAGCTTCTCGCTGGAATTTTCTTTTTTAAGCCCCACCTCGATTACAGAGCAATCGGAGGGGTCCTCGTAGCTCAAGGACACAACGATGCTTTGCTCCTTGCCCAAAGTCGCAATTCCAACTGGCATTTCGGCACCGGGAGCAATATCCATATAGGCGCTTCCTTCGGAACGGATCCATTTTGGGCCAGAGCCAGCCTCTATCGCTTTGACGCTGGCCTCGTTTGCAATATAGTAAGGCCCGTCGCCGCTCTCAGCTCCGCAGTCGGTTTTATCCACCAAAGCAAACGGAGAATCATCCTTCGATATAAACGAAACAATTGCTCCGTTTGTACCGTCTTCCAGCATCATATCAGCTTCAAACTCTACCCAGCGGAGCTTGCCCTGTTCCACCAGCTTCAGGATTTCGGCCCACTCCTCCGGGGTAAACTTGCTTTCGTCCTCCGGGCTGACGGCAACCAGGATCGTACCCTCAGCGCCGTCTAAAGCACCAGCCAGTTCTACACCTGTCAGTTTATCCACAAGCGCCATGTCGATGCTGCTCTTTGAGAGCAGAGATTCCTTGAGGGCGGCATTGTCCTCATCCTCCCAAAACGCCCGCTCCTCTTCCGCTGTCTCAAAGAGCAGGATTTCTCCGGCCTCAGCCTTTTTCAGAATCTCAGCCCATTCCTCCGGGGTGAACTTGTGCTCATCCCCACGGTTCACCGACGCCAAGCCGCCCAGCGCGCTGTCGGTATCCTGCGGCCCAGCCTCTTCGTTGCTGCCCTCGGAAGCCAGGGGCTGGCCGGACGGCAAGGCGGAATCGCTCTCCTTCGCCACGGCTCCTGTTGTAAATCCGGTTGCCATGCCAAGGGTCAGGACGAGGGCAAGCACGACGGCCAGCAGCGAGGTTTTCTTGTATTTCATAATAGCGATAATCCTTTCTTCTGCGGCGTTCTTACAAAAGTAGCTGTGCATGAAGGAGAAGGGACGGCCCCGCTCCGCCATATCGATCAGCGAATAGGCGTAGGACACCCGCTCTGTCCCACCGAAATGCCGCAGAACCATTTCATCACAGGACAGCTCCAGATCGCGGTTGAGAAGAACCAGCATTACCCAGACCAGGGGGTTGAACCAGTGGACGCATACCGCGCACAGGGCCAGCAGCTTCCACAGCGTATCAAAGCGGCGGATGTGAACATATTCATGGACAAGGATATAACGAACCAGCTGCTCATTGTCCAGGTCCATCCCCTGCGGAAAGATGATCCGCGGCCGCAGGATGCCGATGGAGGCCGGGGAGCTTACCTTGTCAGAGCGGACGATTGCCAGAGGCCGGAGCAGCCGGTACTCCTCCCGCCATTTCGTGATAACGGCGTGGTCTTCCATGGGAACGGCGGTTCTAAGCGCCCGGTAGTTCTTCGCCAGCAGGGCGGCAAATACTACGACAAACACCGCCATACCGCCGATCCACAGGGCTGTCAGTGGGGGACTTGACAGTGCGGCTCCCGCCGGCCCGCCAGCGGTTCCAGGTGACACCGGGACCTGGACCTGACCGCCCCAGACCACCACAAAGCTGCCGGCGGGAACCGTTGTGTTCTTGCGGCCCCAAAGCCCGGCAAACAGGTTGTAGACGCTCCACCTCGACGTGAGGGAAAAGGGGATCAGCAGCCTTGCGACGGCGATCCCCCACAGGGCCAGGAAGCTGGCTTTAGGCAGCCGGTACAGCGTGATGGCGCGGACGATCACGATGGCCGCAATCAGCACCCCCGCCTGCACGCTCATTTCAACAATACCCATGGTTCCCCTCATTTCAGCTTTTCCACGATCCGCCGCAGGCCGTCGATCTCGTCGCTGGACAGCTTCTTCCCGCTGACGTAGGCCGACAGGAACAGCTCCGCAGAGCCGTCAAAGAGCTTGTCGATCAGTTCCGTGGCCTCGCCCTGCCGGACGCACTCCTTCGTCACTATCGCCCGGCAGGTGAAGTTGGGTTCGTAGCGTTCCACCGCGCCCTTCTCAATCAGCTTCTTAATGACCGTGTATGTGGTATTGCGGTTCCAGCCGGTCTGCTCCTTCAGAATTTTCGCCAACTGGCCCGCAGACAGATCGCCCTCCTTCCATAAGGCTTCCATCACCTTTAATTCGGAATCAAACAATTTCATTTCCATAGCTATGTCTCCTTTGTGACTATCGCGCTAGTCATGTTGGAATACTATCACATCCATCTGCCCTTTGTCAAGATAAAATGACTATTTTAATAGTCACAAAAACCGGAGGCCCCAAATAGGCATCCGGTGTATAGAAAAATTTATTTGAGTAAACCGGAACAGCTGTCCAGCTTTTGCTCCAGACTGAAGTTTAACAGCAAATAGTTCCAAAAAGCAAATTAAATCGCTAATCCAAACTCCGAAAGCGCCACTTTCCATCCATCAGCTCTTCGCTTTTATCAATTTTCCAATTATTCTCTGACTGGATAACAAGACACCGATACTGGGTAAAAGTAAGATCGTCACATTCGCTGTAAACGTACATTTTTTTGCGAGTAATCTGCTCCACATCAACCACATGGCAATCCTGATATGGCGGAGTGGATGAATCGCAGAAAGAACGTTTTTGTCCAGGGTCTACACCGCTATATCCGTACGTTTTGCAATAATCTAAGTACCGTTGTGTTACAAAGCGGCTTCTGAGCTGTTTTCTATCCTGACTGGCTGCATAAAAATCTCTGACCAACTGCATTGCCTCTTCGGCTGGCTCTTTATCGAAGGGCAATTTTTTCTTCCAATTTTGTCTCTGAGCCGCTCGGAACTGAGCGACACCTTCCCGGTCATGGTCACAAATGATAGAAAGCCCCCGGTTTATCGACAACTGCTGTAGGGCGGCTCCCGTCACCTTCGTGTCGCTGATATTCAAAATCAACAGTTGGGGAAAAGAGAGCATCAGAGGAATATCGGAGTCCTGAATATTTGTTCCTTGCAAATGCAGACGATTAAGCGGAGAACCAGCAGCTTGTGCAATCACGGAACTTGTGCATTGAGGATTTCCATTCAAAGCCACTAATTCTAGTTTCGCTGTTCCACGGAACCATTCAAAATCACGGTCTGAAACGCCACAATTTTGGATTGTCAGGCATCGGAGCGATTCGGCCACTGACAGAACGGCCAGTGCGCCTGGCTCAAGTTCACAGTCTTTCAGATCCACGAAATCCAGTGTTTTTCCACACTGAGAGAGTGGACGAAGATCTTCTGCTCGAAACCGGACTTTTTCACATGTAATACCTTTGAGTTTTTCGGGCCAAGGAATTTCTAAGTCCTCCGCGAGACCGCTTTTCAAATGCCGGATAATTAAATGCCCACCATCACAGCGGATGAAGGTCTGCCAATCTGGTACTATTTTTCCCATAAGCTATGTTCCTCCTACTACTCCGATTATAATAGCTACTCAAGATTACTTCAAGGGAAAATGTGCGCCTGTGTCAATAGGACATGGGCGGCGTGTTTGGATTTATCCCTATAGATATTTCCATTTATCTACTTGAGCAGCCTGGGATAGTCCGTTTTCCCGTTTACCACACGATAGACCGTCACAGTAGCATCCATGAGCCGATAAACCGCACATAGTCAGCACCAGCTTCCGATAGCCCAAAGCCGCAAGCTCCGGGTCAGGGTGGATTGGCCCCAGCATCGGGAAATCCTGAAGCCGCCCAATCTGTTCCCGGATGGAACGATAGACCTCCCTGGCAGATGTAGCGCCGGCCTGTTCGGCGTGGAACCGGACGATCCCCAGAATGTCCGTCTCCGCCGGATGCAGGTACGCCAGTTTATACCTTGCCATTTAGCAGAGCCTCCACTTTGGCAGCCAAATCCTCCTGAGTGATAACCGGCACCCCAGCCAGACACGCCGCCTCCGCCGCCAGAATACTTGCCCGGTGCGCCAGCATCTTCTCCCGCTCCTCATACGCCTCGATGCTCATATAAGCACCGTCAGCCTCGCCCTTGTTGGTGATGAAGATGGGTTCGCCGGACTCACGGGCTAAACGCGAGATCTGCAAATATTCGTTGCACAGCGCAGTGGACGGCTTAATTGTCATAACCGCTCCCTCCCTGTAACAGTTCCGTCCTTAGTATATCATCTTCCTGATAGATATGTAAGCCCGCAGAGAGACGGTCTGAAACAGAGGAATGAAATGCAAAAAGCGCCGCCAGCCGCCGGAGCAGATTCTCGGACAGCGGGGACACATACAGCCCGCCCAGCAGATCGTACAGCGCCTCAAAGTCCGTCCTGCCGTCCCGGAGGCCACCAGTCCCCGGGTGCAGAGGCGGCCCAGGCAGTTCTCCAGTGTCCGCAGGGCGGGGATAGCGTAGTCCTGGTTCAGCTTGTTATACTCCGCCTCGGCCTGCGGGAAGTCCAGCAGCCGCCAGTTGAGGGTGGTCCACAGGACCATCTCCTGGATGTCCATGTCATATTCCTGCTCACTGATGATAATGACCGGGCAGCTACGGCCCAGGCCGTTGATCCTGCGGCGGAAGTGGCCCAACACGGTATAGTAAGTACGAGAACTCATAATGTAACCTCCCCAATTCGTTCTGATATTTTCTTTTACGGATTCGTGCCACCGTTTTCAACAAGGTTGACATCCTTTTTCAGCTTCTGGGCCGTGCGGGAGATCCACGCACCCACATGGTTGGACTGGACGCCGTAGAGCTTGGCAATATCCGTTCCGCTGTACCCGGCGATCTTCAGCTCCAGCGCCTCCACGCCCAGCCGGGCCACGCCGCTGTAGGTGCGCTTGCCATACTCCAGCACCTGTTCCACAAACAGGCTGCTCTCACCGTCCCAGTCCGTCTCGCCGCGCCGGGCCATCTCCATATCTCACGCCTCCAGGAACACCATCGGCGCCGTCTGGCTCTGAATTTTCCGGCAGTAGTCCAGCAGGTGGTTGCAGATGACCGGGAAGGCGTAGGAGTGGAACTGCACGCCCTGCCGTTCATCAAAGGTTTCTGCCGCCCGCCAGGAGGGCGATACACCCCTCCTGGTAGAGATCGTCATATTCCAGACCGCAGACGTTCGGATTGACATGAATGGAGCTGTGAATGACCCCGTGGACACAGTTCAGATGCTCCTGGATCAGCTGATCCCGCCTGTTCATACCGGCACCCCCTAAGCTGCCCGCCTGCCAGCCCCGGCGAAGCGGCCGCACAGGTCGATGACCTGATCGCAGCGGTACGCCGAGAAGTGGCCGATGTGGGCCTCACTCTCCGGCAGGCTGAGCTGTACCTGGAGCCAACGGTAGGCTTCCTTGCGGGTCATCAGGCCCCGCTCCCAAAGCTGGCTGAGGGCGATGTGCGCCTGCCGCCGCTTCTGTCGCAGAGGCCGATCCGCCAGCGTACCCATAGGCAGATGGCTGTCACGATGGGCGGACACATAGGCGTTACAGATGGGGAAGCGAGCGCAGACGTAGACCTCCTCGCCGGGTAGGGTGCGCTCATGCACCATCGACCCAGGCCGGAGGAGCGCCCGGGAGCCGCAGTAAGGGCACTTGATGTCGATGCGTTTCATAGGATAGCTTCTTTCTTTCGTGGATTTTTTATGTGGACGAGAGCCGCTGCGCAGACATACCGCCCCCAAAAGCCGCCGATAACAGCCGCTTTCTGTGCGGGGAACCTTATTCGATTGTGTGGGTGTGCTGGGTTTGTCCGGTCTTCAACTCTCATTTCAATACGCCCCTCGAAATCAGGAAATGGGCCCTTGATTTCACGAACTTTCTGTAAGCAATAAAAGAGCCGGCCTGAATCAAGTTCAAGCCGGCTCATTGCGAAATAATGCGATATATGGTAAGATACTTTTGTATTCTGTCAGGAGCGTGAGAAAACATGAGTGAAGAGAAAGCTTTTCAGATGGATTTCGGCAAAATCTATGGCCTTTTGCTGAACAAAGCGGTCAAAAAGGGCCGCACAAAGGCCGAGGTCGATCAGGTTATTTCCTGGCTGACAGGATACGACGAGAAGGAGATCGAGGACAGCCGTGCAGCTGCTGTCTGCTATGGCGGCTTCTTCCTCAAGGCTCCCCAGCCAAACCCGGCCAGACTGCTGGTCACCGGCGCCATCTGCGGCGTGCGGGTAGAGGAAATCGAAAATACGATCATGCGGGACAAGCTGACCGACGAGCTGGAGAAGGGGAGGCCGATGGAGAAGATCCTGCGGAAATAGGAGGGAGCAGCCATGTGGGTATGTCCCAAGTGCGGGCGGTCATTCAAAAACACGGAGCAGAGCCACTACTGCGGCAAGCCTCCGGCGACGATTGAGGAGTATATCGCCGCCCAGCCGGAGGAAGCGCAGGACTATCTGCGGCAAATCAACGCCGCCATCAAGGCCAGCATCCCGGAGGCCAGGGAGAAGATCTCCTGGAGTATGCCCACCTACTGGAAGGGGCGCAACCTGATCCAGTTCGCGGCCTCCAAGCGGCACGTCGGCCTGTACCCCGGCCCGGAGGCCGTGGAGGCGTTCGCCGCCCGGCTGGCGGAGTACAAGACCAGCAAGGGTGCGATCCAGCTCCCGTACAGCAAGCCCCTCCCGCTGGAACTGATTGGGGAGATTGCGAAGTGGTGTGGAGAAAACAACTGAGGAGTGCTTAATGTGGGTAAGCAAATCAATTATTGGTTGGGATACTCAGAATTTTTGCAGATCGCACATACGGCATTAGAGTGTGGTTGTGTCATCATCAAACCCGATTCCGAAGAACTGATTTATGGGAAGACGCTGGACACCGTTACAGTGGACCAGCATCGTTATTACTTCTACCTGCCAGAAGCCGGTGCATTGATGGGGCAGCAAATACCATTTCACGATGAGAACCTGGCCAGATATACTGCCGCTGGCAATACGGTAATTGAAGCGGGTTTTTCGTTGATTTCCGAAAAAATGAAGAAAATAACTCGAAGCCGGTTGTATGCAATTCCTGGATACTACGATAAAAGTGGAGAGTATATTCCCAGGCCAGAGTGCCTGACAAAAACCTATAACAGATTGGTCCGTACAGTAAAAAAAGTAGCGCCATATACAGAATTAACCGATTATATTATCAGCACTTGTGATAGTAGCTACCTGCCAAGCATGTGCAAGGTATGGCCTTATTACTTAACCGATTTATGTACAGCGAAAATTATAGGAATTAATAGGAGGGCTGGCTTCAAATGCAATCTTTCCAAATAATTTTGCTTCCCATAATATTGGGCAACTTATCCTTCTGTCAAGAGGATTGTTCTCTTATGTCCTGGCCGGTAGCCCTTGTTAATTTCTTGGATTGCTATAGGCTGCGGCTTTCCAGAAGTGCAGACTTCGGTTTTTCAGAAGTCTGGGCCGCCAACCCCTCTGGAGCTGGGGCAGGCTCACACTCTTCCGGATCTGGCGGCAGGGTGAAGTTCTTGACGTAGATTCGAGCCGACCCTGCCCCTGCTTGCGGCGCTCGATCAGGCCGATGCCGCCGGAGACATCCAGCTCCTTGAACAGCCGGACAGCCTTATCCTTGCCACAGCCCAGCATCGCCAGCGCGTCATCCAGCGTGAAGTAGATATATACCCGGCCCTCGCTGTCCAGCCAGCCGCTTCGGACGAACAGGCCCATGCGATCCAGCATCAGGCCGGACAGCACCTTGGCCTCCATAGACACGCCTTTATAGCGCCGGTCTGTCAGTAAGACCTTGGGGATGCGGTAGAAGCTGTACTGCTCCGCCTCGCTGCCAAAGAAATACGCTAATTCCAGCGACATGGTTGCTCCCTCCTTTTTGCCCCGAAGCGCAAAAAAACACCCCCTGACGAGTGAATAATCATTCGTCAGGGGGCTGTATTATCGGGCTTTGCAGTAGTGCACTTATCTCTTATTCAGTGTCCTGATTTCTACTGTACCATTCCTTCACCATTTTGGTGTGGAACTATTTAGACGAGCATCGAGTTTTATTTTGTCAGCAGTGCCGGAAGCCCTTGATACTACAAGGTTTTAGTAGCTTATAAGAAGATACATGGAACTATGAAATCAAGCAAATCACCGACGATGCAAAGTTTCATAGTTTTTTACAGTTCCTTTATTTTTAAGGACCAGAGGGTATTGAAGCCCTCACCGGGGCCGGCAGCGTTCCAAACAGACACTTCCGCTGTTACCCTCCTGGCCACGGGCGGAGAAACCTCCGCCGCGCTCCAGGAAGACATTGTGATTACTATAGCACAGGGCCGGCGGTTTCATTTCCCGAAATCCGAATACTTTACGCATTACTTTATAAATTTATTTATGTTCTGTATGACATCTCCAGGAAAAACGCCCGAAAAAACGCTGCCTAAACCGGCCGTCTGTCAAAAAGGCCCCGAGAAAGCGGGAATGTTTGACGGGATGTATCCAATCCGATTTATAGAAAGCACCCCTGTCAGAGCGAATCTACGCGTCCGCCTTCCTTCCGTGACCTCCCCCCCTTAAAATTCCTCTTGTGGACACCAGGACGGACACTTTGGCCCTCACCGGATCGTCAAGTTCTCCAATCGAACATTCCCGGCGAACGCATTTTCCTTATGCCTTGGACCTATTTTTATATAGTGTTTTTCCATTACATAAACCTCCCCGCAATCTTCTCCCGGGAAAAGGCCCACCTCCGGTATGCCGCTGTCGCAAATTTCAAATTTTCGCATATGCATATGGTATACCCGCTTCTTCCCGCCGCTCCCCGGCGGCGTCTCCCTTAAACAGCGCCCAGGGCCCCAGTCCCTTGTCTCCCTTGACTTTTCCAGCTTTTACTTGTACAATGACACCTGTAGGTTTGTGCCCTTTTTTGGCGCTTATTCCCGGAAGAAACCGCAAGCTATAATCGAGGAGGCCACTCCCTATGACCGCAAAAATTTTACGCCGCCTGCTGGCCCTGATGGCCGTTGTCCTGGTGCCGCTGTCCGCCTGCTCTCCCTCAGAGAGCGTGCCCAATTCCAGCGAAAACCGGGACGCCCTGATCTGGGCCAATTGGAACGGCTATCAGAATTTTTTTGATTTATTGGGTGAGACGTATCCGGACATTGAGCTGGAAATCTCCCCTTACGCCGGAAGCAACCGCACCGGCTATAGCTGGGCTCAGATGCGGGGCGACGACATCCCGGATGTTTTCATTACCTCTCAAATTCTGGACGAGGAACTTGCCGCCCAGCGTCTGGTGGATCTGTCCGGCTATGACTTCATCGGCAACTTCTCCACCCCGGTTTTGGACCAGGTGGCCATTGACGGCGGCATCTATCTTCTCCCGGTCAACTACGGCATGTACGGCACCTTTTACAACAAAACCCTCATGGAGGAGCACGGCTGGGAGGTTCCCACCAACTTCGCTGAGCTGGAGGCTCTGTGCCACGAAATCCAGGCAGCGGGGCTGATTCCAGGCGTGCTTGGCACCCAGCTGTCCGGAAACACCTTTTCCGCCGTCTTCAATCTGGCCAAAACCAGCTGGCTCACCACCCCCGCCGGAAAGGCCTGGGAGCAGGACTTCCTGGCCGGCAACGCCACGGCGGAGGGCTTCTGGGAAGATACCATGGCCTACATTCAGCGTCTCATTGACGCGGGCTTCTTCACCGTGGATCCGGACGACCGGAATAACCCGGACCTCATTCTGGACTATCTGGGCAACCGGAAGGCCGTGTTCTTTACGGCGGTCATGACTGTGAACATCACCGAACTGCCGGACTCCGGAGACAAGCTGGGGATGATGCCCTACATCGGCGAAGACGGCAGCAAAAACATCTACATGTACAACCCCACCAACTTTGTGGGCGTCAGCAAGCGCCTCACCGAGCCAGGCAACGAGAAGAAGCTGGAGCAAGCCATCCAGGCCCTCTCTCTGCTCTACTCTCCCGAGGGGCAGGCCGCCTTCATCTCGGAGGAAGCCCCCTGTGTACTGAGTGTGTCCACCAGCAGCTCTTTGCCGGAGGACGCCCTGATTTACGACGCCCAACAAGCTCTGCGGGAGGGCCGGGCTTTTCCTATGACCTATGCCCATTGGGACGGCGTCCTGGCCGATATGGGTCAGGTTTTTAAAGAGTGGTTCCGGGGAGACAACGGCACGGATGGCCCCCGGTGCATCGCCCGTATGGACGAACTCCAGCAAAGTTACCTGAACCACTCCGAAGAGCTCTATTTCTGCAAGAGCACGGCGGACTTCACCCTGGAGGAAACTGCGGAGCTCTTATGCAAGGCCCTGGGGAGCTCTGTGGGAGCCGACGCGGTGATTGTTCCCATCTGGGCACCTCACCACGACGCGGAATTGCGAAATGGCATCACAGGAAAGCTCTATCAGGGCAATATCAACACCGACATCGCCAGTTCCCTTCTCCCCGCTTTCGACGGGGAATACGCCCTCATGACCATGACCGGCGCGCAGGCCAAGGAACTGACCCAGGCGGGCTTTGACCCGGAGGGGGACGGGAATCCCTTTCCCTATCTTCTGGTGACCCGGGGCGGAGCGGCACTGGAGGACAACGCGGCCTATCCGATCGCCTTCTTCCCCGGCAGTTATACCGAGGAAACCGGCGAGGCCTATTCAGTTCAGGTGTGCAAGGCCTCCCTGACGGAGATTTTACGGACCTGGCTGACTGCCCAGAAAACCGTATCCCCCGACGGAAACCCTTGGGAATAAACGAAGAAACCTCTTGGGTATGGGAAACGGCAAACCGCTCCACCAGGCGCGGGCGCGGGCTGCGATCTGGCCCTTCCCACCAACTTCGAGGCGGCTTTTGCCTTTATGAAGATTCTTCAGGGCCTCCACATCGCCAGCGGGCAGAACATGATCTCCGACGCAGGGATGTGGAGCCGGAGCGCCTGCGGCCCCCTTTGGATCGCAGCCAGCTCTATATCCGTCTCACTTCGTCGGACAGGTTCTCCGTCTCCCGGCAGATCGTTCCGGAAATGATCGCCGGGAAGTACCCGCCGCGCATATTCTACACCGGCTATGCTTTCCATTCCCAAGGCGGCGGGGCGCGGTGAACCCGATCCGTTCCACGTTTCGCTTCGGCCCCGTTCTACGGGCCGTCCGTGGCCGGAGGGGAGATTCCAAAAAAACCGCATCTTACTGTGTGTTTCCAGTCTGTTGTCCAAGCCCGGCAGACCGCCGGACAGGAGAGGGGAAGAAATATGAAATCCACGCAAAAAAGAGCCGTTCTCCCGGCGGTACTAGCCATTTGCCTGCTGGCGTCCCTGCTGGCCGGAGGCGTATATTTTACGCGCTACCTGCAAGCACAGATTTTCTTGGAGCGCACTACCCAGCTTAACGAACTCACCTCCCAAGTGCGGGTCAATCTGACCAACGCCCTGGATGCCCATTGGAACTACCTCACGGCTGCCGTCAACGCCTTGAAGAATCACAATTTTACCTCCGAGAAGGAGGCCGAGGCCTATATTGCGGAGCTGGAGTCCTTTCTGGGGACGGAGAATTACAGCTCCATTTTTATGCTGATGGACAGCCGTGGGAACTGCTACGACGCCCAGGGGACCCACGGCGTCTGGTCCGACATCGACCAGCTCTCCGGCGGCGAAGAGCGCCGCACCTTCATCTCCGACACCCCTTTCTCCTCCCACAGCTACTGGGCTTTCGTTCAGAAGCTCTCCACCCCCATTCAGGCGGGAACCGTCTATTTCACTCACGCCATTTTATTGAAGGACGTCTACACCCTCTCGGATTACTACGACAGCGCCGCCTATGGCAGTCAGAACGAAACTTACATTCTCAAGAGCAACGGCACCCGCATGCACGACAACTTCTCCAGCGGAAACAGCATCCAGGCCTACAACGTCCTCAAGGTGCTGGAGGAGATGGAGGGCCAGGTCTATCCCGATATCCGGGCCGCCTTGTCGGAGCAGGACCCCCTCAGCGCCAACTTCCGCCGGGACGGCGTGGAATACTACTACTGCCTCACCTCCCTGGTGGAATACGACACGCTGCTGCTCTTTCTCATCCCAGCGGAGTTCGTGGCCTCCGGAACCGTGGAGATGGTGAGCGCCGTCATTCGGATGCTGCTGGCCCTGGTGGCCGCCCTGGCCATCATGCTCTTCCTGGCGGCAGCGGCTATCGCCCAGCAGAAGAACAGCGCCCAGCTCTTCCGTCAGGAGCAGGAAAACTCCCGCCGCCAGGAGGAGCTGAACCAACGCCTGGAGGAATCCAACGCCATGCTGGCCCGCTCTAAGGAGACGGCGGAGCAGGCCTTTCAGATCGCCGAGGAGGCCAACCGGGCAAAAAGCTCCTTCCTTTCCAACATGAGTCACGACATCCGCACGCCCATGAACGCCATTGTCGGCTTCGCCGCCCTGCTGGCCCGGGACGCGGAGAATCCGGAAAAGGTCCGGGAGTACACCAAGAAGATCACGAACTCCAGCCAGCACCTCCTGGGCCTCATCAACGACATCCTGGACATCAGCAAGATTGAGGCGGGTAAGACCACTCTGACCCTCTCCAATGAGAACATCGTGGACCTGATCGAGGGCATCGATTCCATCATCCGTCCCCAGATGAAGGCCAAAGGCCATACCTTCGAGGTCCACAGCAAGGATCTCAAGCACGAGCAGGTGGTGATGGATAAGCTCCGGCTGAACCAGATTCTATTGAACCTCCTGTCCAACGCGGTGAAGTACACACCGGACGGAGGCCGGGTCTCCCTGACGGTCCAGGAGCTGCCCCAGCACACCAAGCAGCTGGCCCGCTTCCGCTTTCTCGTCACCGACAACGGCTATGGCATGAGCCCGGAGTATGTGCAGAAGATCTTCCATGCCTTTACCCGGGAGGAGGACAGCGTCACCAACAAAATCCAAGGCACGGGCCTTGGCATGGCCATCACCAAGAACCTGCTGGACCTGATGGGAGGCAGCATCCTGGTGGAGAGCGAAAAAGGCCGGGGGTCCACCTTCACCGTGGACCTGGAGCTCCAGATCAGCGACCTGGCCGTGGACCAGGACTTCTGGCAGAAAAACGGCATCACCCGAATTCTGGCGGTGGACGACGAGGAGGTCGTTTGCCAGGGCATCCAAATGACCATGGAGGGCACTGGCGTCACCGTGGACTACACCCTGGACGGCCGGACGGCGGTGAATCTGCTGAAGCGCTCCCAGGAGGAGGGCCACGGCTACCACTTGGTTCTGCTGGACTGGAAGATGCCGGGAATCAACGGTCTGGAGGCCACCCGGCGCATCCGCCAGGAGGTCTCCAAGGATATCCTCATTCTCATTCTCACCAGCTACGACTGGCCGGACATCGAGGAGGACGCCCGGAACGCCGGGGTTGACGCCTTCCTCTCCAAGCCCTTTTTCCTCACCAGCTTCCGCCAGGCCGTGTCCTCCGTCCTGCACCACACGGCGGAGGAGCACCAGAGCGCCAAGGAGAGCATCCTCCAGGGGATGCACATCCTCGTGGCGGAGGACAACGAGATCAACGCGGAAATCCTCAGCGAACTGCTGGATATGTCCGGAGCCACCTGCGACATTTACGAAAACGGACGTTTGGTGGCGGACGCTTTCGCCAGCTCCAAACCTGGCCAATACGATCTGATTCTGATGGACGTGCAAATGCCGGTGATGAACGGCTATGACGCCACCAGGACCATCCGGGACATGGACCACCCGCTGGCCAGGACGATTCCCATCATCGCCATGACCGCCAACGCCTTTTCCGAGGACATCCGGGACGCCCTGGAGGCCGGGATGAGCGCCCACGTGGCCAAGCCCATCGACATGACCGTGCTGGAACAGACGATCAAAGCGGTTTTGGAGGAACTCTCCTGAAAAAGATACCCCCGGTTCATGGAAGCCATGAACCGGGGGCTTGTTTATACTACATCGCGGGCTTTTTGCCCAAAGACGGGGATCACTCCTCTTCGTCCGTGACGATGAGGCCATACCCGCCGCTTTTCCGGCGATAGACAATGCAGAGGCAGTCATCCTCGCTGTTGCGGAAAACGAAGAAATTGTGACCCAGCAAATTCATCTGCAAGATCGCCTCCTCCGTGCTCATGGGCTTTACGGCGAAGCGCTTGGTCCGGACCACGGGAAATTCCTTCTCCTCCGTCACATCGAACTCACTGGCAGCAGCCGCAGGGGGGAATCCCTCGCTCCGCAGGCGCTTGGCCAGCCGGGTCTTGTTCTTCAAAATCTGACGCTCGATATAGCCCACAGCGGCATCCACGGCGCCGCGCATATCGCCGTCCGGGGCCTCGGTCTGAGCACGGAGCAAAGCGCCGCCGCTCCGGACGGTGATCTCCACCGTGCAGCGGTGGTCCTTCTCCACCGAGAATGTCACAAACGCGGTGGTGTCGTCCCTGAAATACTTCTCCAGCTTGGAAATCTTCTTTTCCGTGTAAGCCTTGATGGATTCATTGAGGGAGACCTTCTTGCAAGCGTAGGTGTACTTCATCGAGATCGCTCCTTTCGTGTGAAAGAGGACATGGGCTCCTCTTTTGTATAATATATCATATTTGTATGGAAATGGAAAGGATAATTTCAGCCATTTTTGAAAGATTCACAAAAATTTTCCAATCCCCCTTTCCCTGTCTCCCGGAAACCCTCCTTGAGAATCGCAGAAGCCTCCATTTTTCAGCGGCGAGGCCCTCCCGTTCCGATTCGACAAAGGTAGTTCCATTCCGCCAAAAATTCCTATTTACAAATTCTGGATTATATGGTACTTTGGTATAGGAAGCTTTCCAATATCCCACCCGCTTGGGCCGCACGGCAATCCGCCGTGTGGCTCCTTTTTATGGTCGGAGGATTTCAAAGCTCTTAGGATGCGTCCTTGGCCCCAGAAGAACATCCTTATGCCCAATACATCCCCCTCCAAAGGAAAAACCGCCTGTCTCCAGGCGGTTTCCGCTTATTTTCTTCTTCTGCCCCGCCGGCCGTCCATGCTGCGGTTCAAGTCCGCCATCTTCCCCTCGGAGGAGGTGAGGAACTGCTTCAGCTTGTCCTCGAAGGCCTGATCCGCCGACGGCGGCAGAGACGTGGCTCTTCCCCGGCTTGGGGCCGGAGACCGGGCCGGTCTGGGGGAAGCCGCCGGACGGGGCGGCCGGGGAGACCGCCGCTCTTCCTGCGGCACAGCTTTTTTTATGGAGAGATTCACCCGTCCGTTCTCCGCCGACAGGACCAGAACCTTCACGGCCTGCCCCGGCTGAAGGAAATCATGAACGTCCTCCACAAAGGTGTTGGCGATCTCCGAGATATGTACCAGCCCGGAACCGCCTCCCTCCAGCGCCACAAAGGCGCCAAATTTCATAATGCTGGTGACTTTGCCTTCCAGAATTCTCCCAACCTGAGGCTCCATACGGTTATTTGTTTCTCCTTCCCTTGTTTCATGCGTGGGGTCCCATGGGACGCCGGGCCCCTGGAACCGTTCAGTTGCCGACCTCAAACACGTACTCGCCAGGCAGGACCCAGCCCAACTCCCGGCGGGCGATTTCCTGCATTTTCTCAGGCGTGCAGCCCTCGTCGATGTCCGCGGCCAGCGCGTCATTCTCCTGGCGCTTGCCCTCCACCAGGGCGGCGATCCGGTCCTTTTCTGCCTCTGCGGCCGACACCTGCTCCCGAAGTGTATACACCTTGCAGCCCAGCGCGGCCAGCAGAATCACGATCAAGAGCTTGGTCGTAAGGCTTGTGTGGACGCGATGCTTTGCCGCCTTTTTTGTTCTTGCCATATCTACCGTCCTCTCTCCTGGGCCTGTGCCCACTTTTTCTTATTGTAAAGCATTTGCGCCAAAAATAAAAGAGGTTTTTTGCCCGCCGGAGCATTTTTTTGCAAAATTTTCTCGTCCACCGCAGGGGAAGGCTCAACAGTCTCGCCAAAAAGGCCAGGGTATCCGCCCAAAAAGTCCAGAGAGGGCGCAGTATTCCGGAAAAGGCGCAGAAGTAAAGCACCGCTCCTCCCACTGCGCCCAGCACCACAAATCCCCGCAGCTCCCCCTCCGCCCTGCGGAGGAGAAAGAGGAACATGGCGCTTCCCACCGTCAGGCTATACAGCCCATCCAAAACGCCGGTAAACCGGGGTGCCCGGACCCGGAACGGACGCAGCAGATCATACAGCAGCCCGGCGGACAGCCCCAGCAGGATGGACTGCCCGAATACCAGCAGCTGACGGCTTATCTCCCCCATCCCTAGCCGAACAGGCGCCCGAAGAGGCCTCCCCGGCCAGGCCCCTGGTCCTCGTAGGTCAAAGAGTCAATCCGCCCATCCACGTGCAGTTCTCCTCCATCCAGGGACAGTTTTCCGATGTGCAGATCCTCTCCCGTAACTACCAGCGTTCCCACGGCGGTGGACATGACAATGCCGGTTTCGTCAAAGCGTTCCACATCCTCCACACCGGAGACCGTCAGGCTCTCCCGGCCGTCCAGTTCCAGGCGGTGCGCGGCTTGGGGCACAGTGTAATCGTTCATGGTTCGTCCCTCCCAGTCAAAGCCTATGCGGCACCGGCCTCCGGTATGTCCCTTTTTTAAGTGGGCGTCTGTCCTTGCCATCCAAAGCCGCCGGGGGAATCCACGGGAGACGCCTTGCTCTTTTGCGAAAACCTTGTATTTCCTTTGCTCTTGTGATATATTGTTCTCATCATACAAGAGGGGTCTTATCAGGCAGCGCGTGGCGGAACGCGCCATCGAGTCCTTGAAGGCGGCACCCCTCCGCTTGAACCCAAAAAGTGAATCCCTTCTATGTCAATGCATTACGACAAACACCAAAAGATTATCCGATTTGCAGGAGGAACCAATATGAAGCAATACGAATACAAATTTATCCGATCGAAAATGAAAATCGGCTTTGATTACGACAAAAAAACAACAGAAACGGAAGCTGAGTGGAACAAACTTGGCGCCGAGGGCTGGAAGTTCTGCTCCTGGGCAAACGAGGCCGTCATTTTTATACGGGAGACGGACGCTTGATATCCCCCTCTCCCCTACCGGCTCCCCCCCATCTCCGCGATCCGAACCGTAAAAAGAGCAAGGCAAACCAAATCGGTCTGCCTTGCCCTTCTTTTTCTTAGCGGCTTTTCTCTCTCTAAATCTGCCTGTAGAGAGCGGAGGCCTCCGCTTGCCGCACCGTCTCCTGAATGGCAAGCACCTCCACGGTAACCTCCCGCGCCCCCAGGCGGAGGGAGATCTGGTCCCCTACCTTCACCTCGTAGGAGGCCCGAACAGGCCGGCCGTTCACGGACACCAATCCGTTGTCACAGGCCTCGTTCGCGGTAGTCCGCCTCTTAATCAGCCGGGATACTTTCAGATATTTGTCTAAGCGCATACGCGGCTCCTTTACAAAAATAAAACTGCCGGCAAATCTGCCGGCAGTCCTTTGTGTGGTATATCGCCGGCGGCGTGAACCCCATAGAAGTAAGGCCTCCAAGGACCATCCTCCGCCCCCCCTGGGCAGGTGTTCACGGAAAGACAACGCTTCCATCCCTGGCAGTAGCCGGAGAAGCATCCCGCCTTTCCGGTCCGCCGGCCACAGCAGGAAAACAGACCCGTTCCCTGTCTCAGCCGCCCACGGTATCCTTCAGGACCTTGCCGGCCTTGAAGACGGGCACGGTGGAGGCGGGAATCTCAATGGGTTCCTTGGTCTTGGGGTTCCGGCCAACCCGGGCAGCCCGCTTCTTCACCTCGAAGGAGCCAAAGCCAACCAGCTGGACCTTCTCCCCTTCCTTCAGCGCGTCGGTGATAGCGTCAAAGGTGGCGGTAATCACGGTCTCGGCGTCTTTTTTGGAGACCTCCGCAGCCGCGGAAACGACATTGATCAGTTCTGCTTTGTTCATGAATGGTATCCTCCTGAAATCTTTTGTTGTCTTGGTCCTGCTTGATCCATGGCGGAACGCCGGGCAGAACGGTTTCTCCCCGCCGCGCCGGACTCGGAGCCCCTTCAGGCCCAGGTCCCCGCGACAGGAAAAGACACCCCCACGGCGGCATTTTACTGTGTTTCAAACATGGCCTACGCCTGCCAGAACCGGGGACGTCCCCGACTCCTCCAGGCCAATATTCTTAACGCTGTTGCGTGTTAAGACTTCTCCGCCTCCTTGGCGGCCCGCCACAGGGCCACCAGCTCCTTCTCCGAATAAGCGGCCAAGGGCTTGTCCGCCAGTGTCTCCACCCGGCGGAAGCGGTTGTCAAATTTGTCACAGGCCCGGTGGAGGGCGTCCTCCGGGTCCACGCCGGACATCTGGGCCACCTTGGCCGTGATGAAGAGCAGGTCCCCCAGCTCCTCCCGAACGCCATGGGGCGCATCCTCAGCCCCTCCGGACTCCAGAGCCTCCCGAAGCTCCCGAACCTCTTCCTCCAGCTTGCCCAGGGCGCTGAGGGCGCTGTCCCAGTCAAACCCGGCCTTGGCGGTCTTGCTGCCGATCTTCTCCGCCCGCCACAGCGCCGGCAGCGTGTGGGGTACGGCCTCAATGGCGTCGGCGGTGGTGGCCTGGGATTTCTCCTTGCGCTTCAAAACCTCCCAGTTCACCAGAACCTCCGCGCTGTCCGCCACCTTCTCGCCGCCAAAGACGTGAGGATGCCGGTACACCAGCTTCTGCGCCACGCCGTCCACCACGTCCTCCATGGTAAACCGGCCCCGCTCCCGCTCAATCTGGGCGTGAAACGCCACCTGCATCAGCACGTCTCCCAGTTCCTCGCAGAGGGCGGCGGAGTCGTCCCGGTCCAGGGCGTCCAGGGCCTCATAGGTCTCCTCCAGAAAATTCCGGCGGATGGAGGCATGGGTCTGCTCCGCGTCCCAGGGGCAGCCCCCCGGCGCCCGGAGCAAACGCATAATTTCCAGGAAGTCCTCCCAGTTGTAACGGCGCTTACATTGAAAATCTACCATACATTCTCCGCCTTTGCAAGATTTTTTTCTTAAAAGTTGGGTCATTAGCCGAATTTTTACTGATTTCACTCCATTTTTAGCGCAAATGCAACAGTCTTGCCAGCTTCGCCCCATGGGGGACTGTCTTTAGGTCCTCCGCCCGCAGAATCCGCAGAGCCACCACCAAAATGGCGTAAACGATTACTCCCGCCAGGATGCCGCAGAGGGTGGCAATGGCGTTGGCGCCGTAAGCGGAGTGTCCCGACAGGGCGCGGCTCACGAAGCCGTGGACCGCCCAGACCGCTCCGCCCATCAGGGCCGAGGCGATGGCCGGCTTGATGAATATCTGGAGATACCGGGGCTTCTCCGGGGAGTATTTCCAGACGAAGAACAGGTTCAGGCCCACGATCACCACATAACAGGAGAGTGTGGAAATGGGCGCGCCGTGGATATTGATGTCGGGATTTCCCACTAAAATATAGTTCATGACCACTTTGGTTACGCCGCCTGCAATCACCGTCCAAATGGGGATCATCTCTTTGCCGTAGGTTTGCAGGATCACGTTGGTCAAATTCATCAGGCACATAAAGATGCAGGCAAGGCCCAGCCAGCGCATGTGGGGCCCGGCAGCCAGGGCGTCCGCCTGGCGGAGGGGAAAGAGCATCCGCAGGGCCGGACCGCCCACCACGCTCAACCCCACCCCGGCGGGAATCGCCAGCACCGCCACAATCCGAAAGCCCGAGGACACAATCCGTCCCGCCTCTGCGTGGTCCCGGCGGGTCAGGGCCGCGGCGGCGAAGGGGATGAGGCTCATGGTAACGGGGAACACGAAGGAGGGCGGCAGATTGATGAGGTTCATGCCGAAGGTATACTGGCCGAAGAGCTCCGCCGCCGAGTCCGCCAGGGCGGGGATATCCCGGAGCCGGCCCAGGACGATCTTGGTGTCCACCAGGGTGATGATGCTCATGGCGGAGTTGCTGAGGGTAATGGGAATACCGATGGCCAGAATCTGGCCCATCAGTTTTCCTCCGCTGTCGGGAACATCCAGAGAGGTCTGCTGGTTCCGATGGCGCAGAAGATAGAAAATCAGATACAGCAGCGATAAAAACGTCCCGGCGGTGACGCCCAGGATCGCTCCCGCCGCGGCAATGTCCAGGCCCATCCCCATCTCGAGGAAGTACCAGGCCAGGGCCAGGCCCAGAACCAGCTTGCACAGGGCCTCCAAAATCTGAGAAACCGCCGTGGGGGTCATGTTTCCCTGGCCCTGGGTGTAGCCCCGCATGCAGGCCAGCAGGCACACGCAAAACACCGCAGGGGCCAGGGCCCGGATGGGCCAATAGCCCAGAGGCTCGTTCATGAAAGCCGCCAGCTGCTCCGCGCCAAAAAACATCAGCAGGGTTCCAACCAAGCCCATGGCGAAGAACAGCCAGATGGCCGTTGAGAAAATCCTGCGCTTCTGGTTCTCCCGGCCCTGGGTGTGGGCCTGACTGGTGAGCTTGGAAATGGCCAGAGGCAGACCCGCGGTGGAGATGGTCAGGAGCACGTTGTAAATGTTATAGGCTACGTTGAAATAGGTCTGCCCCTCGGGGCCGACGATGTTGCCAAAGGGAATCTTGTACACCGCGCCCAGGATTTTCACAATGGCCACCGCGGAAGCCAGAATGGCCGCGCCGCCCAGGAAGGACTGTTTTTTCTTAGTTGACATGAACAGCATACCTCGAATACTTCAAAAAATGCGCGGACATCCTCTGTCCGTGAGAAACGGGCCCATTGTCCATGGTATGGAACCAGGTTCCCTCTTAGACCGAATTTCCTCCGGCGGCGCAGCCCGCCCTTTCCAATCGCGGCCCCTGCCCCACACGCAAAGCTCCTCCATGGCGCCGGCCGCGGGGGCCGAACACAGAGGCGGCCTCCGGCTGCCACCCGGCGGGAGAATCCGGGGATCCGCCGGCCATGCAAGCCCGGTCCGGGCTCCAGCCGGCCGGAGCGCGATCCCCATCATCGGTTTTCATGCGGCGTCTCCCGCGCCTATAAACGGGTACTTACAGCCGCTCCAGGCAGCCCTTCACCAGAGCGGTAAATTTGGGTCCCGCAGCCTCGGCGGCCTCGATGACCTCGTCGCCGGAGAGAGGCTGCTCCAGCACTCCCGCCGCCATATTCGTGCACAGGGTAAAGCCCAGCACCTCCATCCCGCAGTGGGCGGCGGTGATGGCCTCGGGCACTGTGGACATGCCCACGGCGTCCGCGCCCAGAAGCCGCGCGGCCCGGACCTCGGCGGGAGTCTCGTATTGAGGACCGGGGAAGAACATATAGACGCCCTCTTTCAGGTCCAGTCCCTGCGCCCCGGCGGTCTCCCGGGCCTTTTGCCGGAGAGCGGGCGTATACACATGGCTCACATCCGGGAAACGGGGACCGAACTCGTCCACGTTGGGCCCGCAGAGGGGGCTGACGCCAAAGAACTTGATGTGGTCCGTAATCAGCATGATGTCCCCGGCGGCAAAGCCGGTGTTCACCGCGCCGGCGGCGTTGGTCACCACCAGGGAACGGGCTCCCAGCAGCCGCAGCACCCGGACGGGATACCCCGCGTCGGCGAAAGACCAGCCCTCGTAGGTGTGAAGGCGGCCCTGCATCACCGCCACGTTCCGCCCGGCCAGACGGCCAAAGAGGAACTGGCCCTTATGTCCCGGAGCGGTGGAATGTTTCATATGGGGCACCTGGTCATAAGACACCGCAATAGGCGCTTCCACTTCCTCCGCCAGCGCTCCCAGGCCGGAGCCCAGGATCAGCAGCGCCTCGGGCCGGAAGCCCTGTAGCTTCTCCTCCAGCGCCTTGGCGCTCTCCTGATATTGTTGATAGCTATAAAATTCCATTTCGATCCTCCTCTCAGTCCAGCTTCTCGCCGCAGTCCCGGCAGAAGCGGTCCTCCCTTTCCACAGCTCTTCCACAAACTGGGCAAACCCGGTGCTCCGCCGTCCGGCCCAGCTGACCGTTCAGGGAGTCCAGTTCCAGTTTCAGCCCGTCAATGGTCCGCATTTTTTCCTCCATGGTATCGGAAACCTGAGAATTGCCCGTGTAGGCGGCGTAGGCCAGCTCACCCACCTCCATCAGCTCTCCGTCCAGCTCCCCTTCCACCCGGGAGGCCTCACAGCGGAGCCGCACGGCTTCCACCACCTTCTCCGCTTCCTCGCAGACAAGGCCCAAGGTTCCCAGGGCCAGGGTCCCCGCCGTGTAAGCCCCGTTTTTCAGCGCGTCCAACATCTGGTAAACCGTATCCTGCTTCTTCATACTACTCATCCTTTCCATTCTAAACATTCCTGACGTTTTTGCATTCTCCGCCCCTCCGGCCGGTCCCCAGCCCCCAAGGCAAGTGAACGTTCTTTCGCCGGCGATTCCTTCCAGAGACGTCAATGGTTGTCGTAAGGACTGCCGCCAATGAACTCCCGGGACAACGAACGGGCGGGAATGTACTTCTCCTCCAGGGGCTCGATCTTCTCATAAGCCCGAAGTATGTCCTCTACCACCGGGTATTTCCCCCTTGGAAGTTTCTCCAGCAAGGGCACCGCGAAGGGCTTCAGGGCGCTGGCGCTGAGGGCCAGGGAGGAGTCGAACATAATGTCGGCGTTCTCCTTATAGGGGGAGATATACAGCCGCTCACCCCGGCGGACGTTCTCCCACATTTTCAGTGTAAAGGAGGCGTCGCTGCCCCGGAACTTGAAGTCCCGAACAAGCCGGCGGCAGAGGCGAATCCAGGACTTGTCAAAGAGCAGGGAGCCGTCCTCGTTCAAAATATCGCTTCGGGCCGCGATATAGAGCTTGAAGGCTTTGGGGTTTTTCCCCACGATGATGTCGTTCAGGGCGTGAATCCCCTCAAAGATGGCCATTTCGTCCTTCCCCAGGCGCATGGGCCGGGACAGGATGTCTGACCGCATCTGCCGGGCGAACTCATACTTGGGAACGTAAATCACCTCGCCCCGGTCCAGCATGGCGAAATGCCGGTTCAGAAGCTGGATATCCAGACAGAAGGGGGACTCGTAGTCCACGGCTCCCTCCCGATTCCGGGGGACGGTCTCCGGGTCCAGGGTATTAAAATAGTCGTCCATGGAGATGGTGTGGGTTTCGATGCCCATCTCCTCCAGCTTCTCCTCAATTTTCAGGGCGGTGGTGGTCTTTCCGGAGCCGGAGGGACCGGAGAGGAGAATGACATGGGATTCCGCCCGGTGTTCCGCAATCTTTCCGGCGGCGTGCTCCACCTTCTTCGCGAAACGTTCGTCGCACTCCTGCGCAAAGGCGGCGGGGTCGCTGCGGATAGCCTCGTTGATCCGTTTTACGGAATAGGACATCGTTTCGGCTCCTTTCAGAATCTGCGTTCCAAACCGGGAAACGGCCCGGCGAAAAGGGGCGCGGCGGTTTGGGCGCCAGCTTCTCAAAATATGGACACGGCGGGTTTTCCGCCCGGGCGCCGGTCCGGGCTCCCCAGAGAATCATATGGGTTCCCCGGCGGAACCTTGCCTGTAAAAGGTGGCGAAATCCGCCTGGTTGGCCAAAGTCTTTTCGGGGCGCTCCGTGTACTCCTTGGGATACTTGGGGTTGAAGCGCCGCTGAATTTGACGCCGGGAGGAATCCACCATCTTCGTGGAGCCCCCCGCGCCGAAGGAGAGGATGGAACAGAGCTCCGACATGATATAGATGTTGTAGAGGCAGGCCCCGCCGGGGCGGGTCCAGCCGATGTTCTCAAAACTGCCGGACATATACTTCTGCCGATAGAGGTAATAAGGATCGTACCCGGCCTTCCGCAAGGCGGGCTCCGCGTAATCCAGCATCTCCCCCACCGCTTCCGGACCGGGAATGGACAGTCCCTCCAGAAGGATGCGGCTGCCCTTTTTCAGCGCCAGGGTGTGAACGGTGACATTGTCCGTGCCGAAAGAGACGCAGCGGTCCAAAGAGCGGCGGAAACCCTCCGCCGTGTCCTCCGGCAGTCCCGCGATGAGGTCCATGTTCACATGGCGAAAGCCCGCCTTTGCCACCAGCTCCATGGCCCGCTGGATATCGCCGGGGCTGTGCCTCCGCCCAATGGCCCGAAGAACGTGCTCCTCCATGGTCTGGGGATTCACGGAAACCCGGTGGACGCCGTGGGCCTTCAGGACCGCCAGCTTTTCCGCCGTAATGGTGTCGGGCCGCCCGGCTTCCACGGTGATCTCCCGGCAGCCGTCCAGAGCCGGACCAAAGGCGGCCTCAAACACGGACAGCACCCGGTCCAGCTGGGAAGCGGTCAGCGTGGTGGGCGTGCCGCCGCCCATGTACAGGGCCCGGACATTCAGGCCCGTCTCCCGGACCATGCGTCCCCCGGCCTCGATCTCCGCCGCCAGGGCCTCCACATAGGGCTCCACCAGGGAAAAGCTCTTCTCCACCGACTGGCTGACGAAGGAACAGTAGGCGCAGCGGGTGGGGCAGAAGGGAATGCCGATATACACGGCGATGTCCCGGGGGCCCAGGCCTTTCGCGGCCTCAAAGGCCGCCGTCCCCGTCTCCAGGGCCAGGGCGGCCCGGCGGGGGGTGACGTAATAAATTTTCTCCAGCAGCTCCCAGGCCGCGCCGGGCGTCTTGCCCGCCGTCAGGGCCTCGGTTACCAGCTTGTCGGGCCGGACGCCGGTGAGCATCCCCCAGGGGGGCTGTCCGCCGGTGAGCATCTGATAGGCCCGGAAGAAGGCCGCGCCGATGGCGTAGCGCCTTTGGCCCTCCCGCTCATAGGGCGTGCGGCCCTCCAGGGGCACTCCCATGCTGGAGGGAACGGCCTTCCCCTGCCAGCACAGCTCCACACAGGCGTGGCCCCGCCGTTCGTCCTCCCGCCAGGTGACGATGGCCCAGTTTTCCTCTCGGACAGGCCGGACCGGCTCATAGACCGGAAGCTCGCCGGGAAACAGGTTCAGGAGGCTCTGCTCCACGGTGTAGCGCTCGTCGTGGCCGTGAAATTCCAGCTTCATGTCGTCTTCCGCATCGCCTGGCGAAGGTAGGGGTTGTGACGCCGCTCCTCCTCCAGGGTGCTGGCCTCCATGTGTCCGGGAAGGACCTGGAGATTCCCCTCCAGCTCTCCCAGGCGGCGAAGGGAGGCCAGCATCTTGGGCACACTGCCGCCGGGGAAGTCCGTCCGGCCACAGGACCCGGCGAAGAGGGTGTCCCCGCAGAAGAGCAGGTCCCCGCAGCGGAGGGTCACGCTGCCCTCGGAGTGACCGGGGGTGTGGAGAACCTGAATTTTAACGGTATCTCCTCCAAAGGAAATCCAGGCGCCCTCGTCATAGAGATTCGCGCCCTGAATCTGGGTGCGCAGCGGGAACAGGGACGGATCCACGTCCTCCAGGTCTTTCCGGTGAATATAGAGCGCCGCCTGGGGGAACGCCTCCTGTAGCTCCGCCACACCGCCGGTGTGGTCGTAGTGTCCGTGGGTCAGGAGAATGTAGCGGAGCGCCGCTCCCTCCAGAGCCTTGATGATCTCCGGCGCGTCCCCGCCGGGATCAATCACCGCCGCCTCGCGGCTGGCCTCATCCTCCAGAATATAGCAGTTGGTGCCCAGAGGGCCCACCTGCATCATTTTTACTTTCATCAAGGTCTCCTCTCTTCCCGGGCTCCTCAAGAGAGCATATCAGACTGATCCTCAAAGCCGGAAAAGTCCATACGATACTGATTGAACGCCTGATCGAAATAGCGGATCACCTGTTCCACCTGGGGAACGCAGCGCTCCCACATCTGGTTGTGTTCCGGCGCGAACCAGCCCACGCCTACGATATATTGTCCTTGAGAGGGGCCCGCCTTCGCTATGGCGCTCTGGATGTACCAGTAGGCCTCCGGATTCTTGGGATCCTTCTGTTCCAGAATCAAAAAACTGTCCACGTCCTCCAAATTGAGTTCCCGCAGCTCCGAAGAGAGAATTTCCCAGCTGATCTGCGTGCTGGGATATCCGGACAGATTCAGCGTCCAGGGCCAGTCCCGGCAAGGCTGGGCCTTCTGATCGTTCTTCCTGAAGGTTTCAAACCATTTCGAAAACAGTCCCATCCCAAATGCCTCTCTTCTATTATTATGATTTCTCTGTGTCAAACAAAATGGTCACCGGCCCGTGGTTCAAGGAATCCACTTCCATTTCGGCGCCAAACTCCCCATGCTCCACCACAACCCCCCGCTCCCGGCAGCGGCCCATAAACTTCTCATACAACGGAACCGCCAAATCGGGCTTTGCCGCCCCGGTAAACCCCGGGCGGCGGGAAGAGGTGTCCGCAAACAAGGTAAACTGTGAAATCACCAAAAGACTTCCTCCCACCTGTTCCAGGCTGAGGTTCATCTTCCCGTTCTCATCTTCAAATACCCGGAGGTTACAAATCTTATCCGCCAACTTCAAGGCAGTCTCCTCCGAATCCCCAGGGGCCACGCCCAAAAGGACCAAATACCCCTCTCCGATCTGTCCCCGAACCGTCCCCTCAATGGAAACCGACGCATGCTTCACGCGAGTCACAACCGCCCGCACAACCATCCCTCCTCACACAAAATCGCAATCACAGCCCCCATCCCAAGCCCCTCGTCCCCCGTCCCCCCGCAGGGGAGGGGGAATCCTCAAGGGGGGACAAAGTCCCCTCTTGAAGGGAGGCGGAAGGAATGGAGCGTGTGGAGCCGTCGCCGCAGGCGGCGGCGGAACGGAGCGGAATTTCTTCCGCCGTCATCCCGCCGGGCGCGTCACCCGCAGGACCCCGGAAATTTGATTCAGCTTATTCATAATCGCCTTCATCTGGGCACCGTCCCGGACCCGAATCTCCAGGCGAATCACCGCGAATCCATCCTCCGTGCTCCGGGAGTTCAGCCCGGATACAAAGGTGTTCGTACTGGAAAGGGCCGTCGAGATATCCAAAATCAAATTCATCCGGTCCTTGCAGACCACATCAATGGTCGTCGGATAGCTCTCGTTCGTATCGCTGCCCCAGGTAACCTTCAGCCAGCGGCCCTCCTGGCCCGTTCGGCGTTCCGGCGCGGCGTTGGGGCAGTCTGCCCGGTGGACGGACACGCCGTAACCCCGGGTGATGAAGCCCACGATTTCGTCCCCCGGCACCGGGGTGCAACAGCGGGAGAACTTTACCAGACAGTTGTCCAGTCCCTCCACAATAATGCCTTGCTCGCTCTTGCTTACGGGCCTGGATGGCACCGGGATGGGGGGCTCCTCCGGCTTGAGGGTCAGCTCCTCCGCCTGGTGCTGCCGGGAAATCCGCAGCAGCTCTCCCTTCATCCGGCTGACGGCCTTCTGGGCGGTAAAGCCGCCGTAGCCAATGGCGGCGTACATCTCCTCCAGGGTTCCGTAGGAGACCTTTTTCAAAAGATGGGGCAGATTCTCCGGGTCCGTCACGTCCTTCATGACCAGCCCCGCGTGCTTCAGCTCCTGCTCGAAGGAGGAACGGCCGTTGGCGATGTTCTCCTCCCGCTTCTCCTTTTTGAACCACTGGCGAATCTTGCTCCGGGCCTCGCTGCTCTTGGCGATCTTCATCCAATCCCGGCTGGGCCCCTTGGCGGACTTGGAGGTCATGATCTCCACGATGTCGCCGTTTTTCAAAATGTGGTCAAAGGTGACAATCCGGTTGTTCACCTTGGCCCCCACCATCCGGTTGCCCACGGCGGAATGGATGGCGTAGGCAAAGTCAATGGGCGTGGCCCCGGCGGGGAGATTCTGCACATCCCCGTTGGGGGTGAAGACGAAGACCTCGTCAGCGAACATGTCCACTTTCAGGGAGTGAATATATTCCTCCGCGTCGGCCCCCTCCTGATTCTCCAGCAAGCGGCGGACCCACTCGTATTTCCCCTCGGTTCCCGCCCCCTGGCCATGCTGCTTGTACTTCCAGTGGGCGGCTACGCCGTACTCGGCGATCTCGTGCATCTTCCAGGTGCGGATCTGCACCTCGAAGGGCAGGCCGTCGGGCCCCATCACCGTGGTGTGAAGAGACTGGTAGCCGTTGGGCTTCTCCGTGCCGATGTAGTCTTTGAACCGGCCGGGAATGGGCTTGTAAATGTCGTGAATGACCCCCAGGACGTTGTAGCAGTCCCCCATCGTGTCCACTAAAACCCGGAAAGCGAACAGGTCGAAAATCTCATCCAGGGACTTCTGCTGGTTGAACATTTTCCGATAGATGGAATAGGGGTGCTTGATCCGCCCGTAAACCATGTGCTTGATGGCAAGCTCGTTGAGCCGGTCGTCAATCTGGGTCTGGGTCCGGAGGAGGAAGGCGTCATACTCCGTCTTCTTGGCGTCCAGACGGGAGATGATCTCCTCATAGCCCACGGGGTCCAGGTATTTCAAGGACAGGTCCTCCAGCTCCCACTTGATGCGCTGCATACCCAGCCGGTGGGAGATGGGAGCGTATATCTCCATGGTCTCCAGGGATTTCTGCTTCTGCTTCTCCGGGGACTGATACTCCATGGTCCGCATGTTATGAAGCCGGTCGGAGACCTTGATAAGAATCACCCGGATATCCTTGCTCATGGCAATGAGCATCTTCCGGAGGTTTTCCATCTGCTCGTCTTCCTTGGTGGCGTACTGGATGCGGGTCAGCTTGCTGACGCCCTCCACCAGGTCGGCGATGGTGGGGGAGAACATCCGGGCCACATCCTCGTGGGTGGCGGGGGTGTCCTCGATGACATCGTGGAGCAGGGCCGCCTCGATGGACTCGGAGTCCAGCTTCAGCTCCTCCGCCACAATCTGAGCCACGGCCAGCGGGTGGATGATATAGGGCTCGCCGCTCTTTCGTTTTTGTCCCTGGTGGCAGCGGTCCGCGTAGGCAAAGGCCTCGCGGATATGGTCAAAGTCCGCCGCAGGATTATAGGCTCGGACAGTTTTTTCCAGCAGCTCATACTGTTCCTGCACGGTCATGTCAGTTCGCCTCCTTGTCTCGCAGACGGGCCAGATAGGGGCAGGCGTCCCACCGCGCCCCCTCCGGATCCCCTGTCAAATACATGGTCAGCCAGTCTCCCTCCCGAACCAGGGAGACCAGGCCTCGCTCTTTGAAGACCGCCAGGGACAGATAGGTCCGCAGGAAACTCTCGTTTCCCCCCACCTGGCCCGCGATCTTCCGCAGGAAGGGCAGACGCTCCTCCCGGACCTTGCCCTGACGAAGAAAATGGGTCAGGGCCGCCCAGCACTCCTGATACTGACTCGGGCTGGCCTTGAGCCGCGTCAGCTCCTGCCGCGTCAAGGGCTCCTCCCGCACCAGACGGCCCACCAGAGCCAGAGCCGCCGCCTCGCTGCGGCTGGGGCTCAAGGAGGGCCGCACGTCCACCATTTGCAGCTGCAGCGTGGTAGCGCCCCGGAAGGTGTTGGCCTGGAGATAGAAAGCGGCATCCACCCGGCTGCCGGGAATTACGCCGCACTCCTCCTCCGTGACGGAAAAGAAGATGGCGTCAAACCGGCTGACGCCCTTGCTCAGCCGCAGTTTCAAGTGCTTCCCCTGGCCCACGGGCTGGACGCTCTCCACCGTGGCTCCCAGCAGGGCGAAAACCGGTCTGGGATTGCCGGCCCCATAGGGCTCCAGCAGCTCCAGCTGCTCCGCCTGCTCCAAGGTCAACTCCCCGGGGGAAGCCACCGCCGCGTCCACCTCCAGGGAACTCACCGGCGGCTCTCCCCCTGTGGCAGAGCGGACACAGCGGTTCATCCGCTCCCGGAAAGCGGCGATGTTCTCCTCCGGAATGGTAAATCCGGCGGCCAGCTCGTGCCCGCCGAAGCCGTCCAGCAAATCCGCGCAGGACTCCAGGGCGTTGAAGAGGTTAAAGCCCCCGTATGACCGGCAGGAGCCCCGGCCGGTCCCGTCCTTCAAGTGAATCATGAAGCTGGGGCAGGAGTATTTCTCGCTGAGGCGGGAGGCCACAATGCCCACCACTCCCTGGTGCCATTCCTCACTGGAGAGAACCAGGGCGCTGCGCTCCTCCTGGCGGAGGGTCTCAATCTGTTCCACCGCATCGGCACAGATGGCCTGTTCCACGGACTGACGCTCCCGGTTCAGTTCGCAGAGCTTCTGGGCCAGCTCCTCGGCCCGGGCGGGGTCCTCGGTCTCCAGCAGATCCGCCGCCAGATCCGCCGCCCCCATGCGTCCCGCGGCGTTGATCCGGGGGGAGAGGACGAAGCCGATCTGAATGGAGGTAATGGGCTTTCCCGCAAGGCCTGCCTCCCGCAAGAGGGCGTGAATCCCTTTAAAATCCGTGTGGGGCAGGGCCTCCAGGCCGCAGGAGACAATGGCCCGGTTCTCCCCCTCCATGCGCATCACGTCGGCCACGGTGCCAATGGCGGCCAAGGTGCAGTAGCGGGCGAAGAGGGCGTCCTCCCGGCTCTCGCCCCCCAGGGCCAGCACCAGCTTCAGCGCCACGCCGCAGCCCGCCAGGAATTTGAAGGGGTAAGGGCAGTCCGGCCGGTGGGGATCCACCACAGCCACGGCGTTGGGCAGCGCCTCCTTGCACTCGTGATGGTCCGTCACCACCACGTCCATTCCCAGGGAGTTGGCGAAATCCACCTCCTCATTCCCGGTAATGCCGCAGTCCACGGTAATCATCAGCGTGGCGCCCTGGTCCCACAGGCTTTGGATGGCGGGCTTGGAGAGGCCATAGCCATCCTCAATCCGCCGGGGAATATAGCGCAGGCACTTCACGCCGCAGCTTTTCAGATAATCCAGCAGCAGCACGGTGGATGTGATGCCGTCCACGTCGTAATCCCCGAAGACGGCGATGGTCTCCCCCCGGCTAACGGCCTGTTGAATCCGGGTCACCGCCTTGTCCATGTCCCGCATGAGCATGGGGGACAGCGTCAGCTTCCGGTCCCGGTCCAAAAACTCCGCCGCCGTCTCCGGGGAGGCGATGCCCCGGGCCGCCAGCACCAGGGCCATCAGATAGGGGTAACCCGCCTCTTGCAGCTGGGCAATGGTCTCCTCCTTGGGGACGCCGATGTTCCATTTTTTATACTTCATCCTGCGTTCCCCCTTTCCTGTCTGGCGTTTCGGTAAAATATAACTCGTATATTGTAGCAGAAAATCCCCGGCAGGTAAAGGGAAATCTCTTGATTTCCCCGGCGGCTGTCGAAAAAGTGCCTCCCTTCGGCCCGAAAAGGGGGATCGAATGGCCGCGACCCCTCTTCCGGCGAGGACCGGCCGCCGGAAGGGGATTTTACCAAATGTGCGGAATCAGCCGATATTTCGTCTCCTGGCAGTATGCCTGATGCCCCTATTCTTCCCCCAGCATCCCTCGAAGAAGTTCTTTGCAAATTGTCCTTGCAGTTTCTCTCTGTTTGTGGGATAATAGCTACAATACGTTTTTGCAAGTATCACCGCCCGCCGTCTCCGCCGATGCGGAGCCCGGGCCTCTTAAAGAAAAAGGAGTTGGGAACACGTGGCCCCTCAAAAGATTGCGCTGCTAACGGATTCCTGTGCGGATCTGTCCCCGGAGCTGGCAGCGGAAAACCGTATTCATCTGGTCCCCCTGCGCATCCTCTGCGCCGACGGCGAGTATGCCGACGGCGTCAACATCCGCAACACTGACATCTACCGCCGCCTCCGGGCTGGCGAGCTGCCCCAGACCTCCCTGCCCTCGGTGGAGAGCGTGGGCGCGGTACTCCAGGAAATTAAGGATGCCGGCTACGACGGCGTCCTGGCCGTTATGCTCTCCAGTGGTCTTTCCGGCACCTACAATCTGGTGCGCCTCATCGCCGAGGAGAGCGGGGAAAGCTTCCCCATCCGGGTCTTCGACTCGGTCAGCGGCTCCCTGGGCCAAGGGCTGACGGTGCTCCAGCTGGCGGAGGACATCCGAAACGGCATGGACTGGGAGACCCTGGTGGAGCGCCGGGCTCCACAGCTGATTGCCAGCACCTTCCCCTTCTTCTCCGTGGACACCCTGGAGTATCTGATGAAGGGCGGGCGCATCGGCAAGGTCACCGCCACGGCGGGAACCCTGCTCCAGATCAAGCCCATCATCACCTTTGCCCCTGATGGCCAGCTCCAATCCGTTGCCAAGGTCCGGGGACGGAACCAGGTTATGGACAAGCTGGTCGCCATGACTGCGGACCGCTGCGGAAGCCACAAGAAATACAACCTGGCCATCGCCAACGGCGGAGCCGCCGCGGAAATGGAGCTCCTGCGCCAGAAGCTCACCGCCGCCCTGCCGGACTACGATCACCTCTGGGACGGCGAAATCGACGGCACCCTCAGCGTCTACATCGGCGACGGCGTCCTGGGCGCCGCCATCCAGATTCTCGACTGACCTTTCCCGCCGAATATTTGCCCGCTATGGAGTCCGGCATTTCTCCGGACGAAGCACTGTGAAAAAGCAGCTCCCGGCTTCCTTGAGAGGCTGGGAGCTGCTTTGTACGTTTCCTTTTGAAAATGAGCGGCTACCTTCTGCGCCCTCCGCCGCCGCCAAAGCCGCCGGAGCGTCCGCCGCGGCCCGCGCCGCCGCCGAAGCTGCCCCCGCCGAAGCCGCCGGGGCGTCCGCCGCGGCCCATACCGCCGCCGAAGCTGCCCCCGCCGAAGCCACCGAAGCCTCCCCGGCCCGCACCGCCGCCGAAGGAGCCCCCACCGAAGCCGCCAGGGCGTCCGCCGCCGCCGAAACTACCGGGGCGCCCGCCGCGGCCCGCGCCGCCGCCGAAGCTACCCCCGCCAAAGCCGCCGGGACCCGGGCCTCTGGGAGGCCTTCTGGGCGGAGGCGGCGGGGGAGGCCGCCGGGGCCGTCTCGGGCGTCCCCAGAAGACCGGGTAATAAACCGGCCTGGGAATCCCCACCACCGTGGGGCCGTAATACCGCCGCCGGTAGCTCCGGTAACGCATCCCGTCCAGCAGCACCCAGAGGACCAGCAGCACCGCCACCAGCAGCACCAGGCTGGTGACAACACTTCCAATCGCCACCGCCGCACCGGTGGAGCGGTAACCTCCGGAGATGGTCTGGTAGTTCCCCATGGCCGCCGCCGCAGGCGGGTCCGTGGTCACCGTCACACCATAGACGCTTTCCAGGTAGTCCACCAGGGCGCTGAACGTTTTCTCCAGTCCCTTGTCATAGCGCCTGGAGGCAAAATCGTCCTCCAGGGTCTGGTACAGGATGGTTTCCAGCCGGTCCTGCTGGCGGCTGCTGAATCCGCTGCCCCAGGCGATGTAATAGTCGCCGTCCGGCGCGCCGTCGTACAAATTCTCCAGGGCCAGCACCAGCAAAACGCCGTTGTTCCGCTCCCGGGAGCCCACGCCCAGTTCCCGAAAGACCCGCTCGGCGTAGCCGTCGATCTCCTCGTTCCCCGTGGTCCGCACCACGTCCACAGCGATCTGGGCCCCGGTCTGGGCGAAGAGCGAGGCGTTCATGGCTTCGATGTATTCCGCGGTGTCCTGGGAAATCACGCCGCCCTCGTTGTGGAGAAGGTACAGGAAGTCTCCGGAAAGGGCGGCCTCCCCGGAGGGCTTCCGCGCCTGCCCCAGAAACACGCCCGCCAGGATGGCCAGCACCATGACGGCCGCCGCCAAGGGGCGCTTTTGCAGCAATTTCATAGGCTCATTCCTCTGCGTTGCTTGTATGGAAGTCCGGAACGTCCGTCCGGCCTACCAGATAATCAATGGATACTTGATAGTAGTCTGCGATGGCGATGAGGGTCGCAAGTTTCGGCTCGCTTTCACTCGATTCGTAGCACTGATACCCGCGGAGAGACAGGCCCAGCAATTCCGCCATTTCTTTTTGATAAATTCTGCGGCCCTCCCGCAGGGTCCTTAACCGTTCCGCTAAAGTTCGCATCCGCCACCCCTTGACAACCAATATTTTTTCGTGTTAAAATGAAATAAAATTACATAAGGAGGAATCCCCCATGACCAGTCTCATGCAGCTATTAATGGACTTCGCCAGCACGGAACGGCTCCCCCGCTATCTGGATCAGACTGCCTTCGAAACGTCGAAAGCCTTAGAGCACAAGCACTTGACCACCTTAAAGGAAGGACTCTCCGGGGACCGCGCCGTCGCCCTGGAGCGCTACCAGGAAGCCATCGCGGACAGCCGCTCCCTGGAGCTGGAGGCCATGTTCCTGGCCGCCTTCTCCGTCTCACGGGAGCTGCGGTGATTTATTTGTGCAGCTCCATCAGCTTCGCCCGGAGCTCACCCTCGATGCGGCCCAGCTCCTCCTCGGCCTCCTTCCGCTTCTGGGCGCCCTCCCGCTGAATGTTCAGCACCTCGTCCAGGGTGGAAATCAGCTGCTGGTTGGTGTGCTGAAGGGTCTCGATGTCCACCACGCTCTTCTCCGCCTCCCGGGCGGTCTGGATGGTGCCCATTTTCAGCATGTCGGCGTTCTTCTTCAAAAGCTCGTTGGTCATCTCCGTCACGGCGCTCTGGGCGGCGGTGGCCTGACGGCCGTGCTCCATGCCCAGGGCCAGCACCATCTGGCTCTTCCAGAGGGGAATGGTGTTCACCAGGGAGGACTGAATCTTTTCCACCATCAGCGTGTCGTTGTTCTGGAGCAGCCGGGTCTGGGGGCCCATCTGGATGGAAATCATCCGGGTGAGCTCCAGGTCGTGGAGCTTCTTCTCAAAGCGCTCGCACATCTGCACCAGGTCGTTGTACCGCTGGGCGTCCTCCTGGGCGCCGGTCTGCTCGGCCTTGGCCCGGAGAGCGGGGAGCTCCCCCGCACGAACCTCCGCCAGCTTCTTCTTCCCCGCCAGGATATACATGGTCAGTTCCTTGTAGTATTTCAGGTTCAGCTCATACATCTGGTCGAACATGGCCACGTCCTTCATCAGCGTCACCTGATGCTGCTCCAGCTCCCGGACGATCTTGTCCACGTTGGTCTCCACCTTGGAATACTGGGCCTTCATGGTCTCCAGCTTGTTCCCGGCCTTCTTGAACTTGCCGAAGAGGCCCTTTTTCTCCTCCTCCTCGCCAAAGCCCTTCAACTCCACCACCAGCTCGGAGAGGGATTTGCCCACCTCCCCCAGATCCTTGGTGCGCACGGAGGCCAGGGCGTTTTCAGAGAAGCCTGCCACGTTCTTCTGGGCCGCCGCGCCATATTGGAGAATCAGATTGGAGTCCATCACGTCGATCTTCTTGGAAAACTCCTCCACAGCCTTTTTCTCCGCCTCGGAGAGCATGGAGTCGTCCAGCTCCACCGGCTTCACCTCCGGCTTCGCGGGTTCCGGGGCGGCGGGGGTAGCCGCGGGTTCCAGGGTCAGCTCCGGCGTGGGAACGGAGGCCAGCTCCTGGGCCGCCGCGCCGGCGGGATCCAGCGTCAGCTCGGGAATCATGTTGTCGCTCATCGTTGTTTCCTCCATCAAAAATGATCTTATCCCGGCTCCGGAGTCTCCCGCGAAGGGCGGGACTCCGACAGCCGGTCCGTACATGTAGCATTCTCCTTTTAACCATCCTGGGTCAGGCATGCGCCGCCCGTCAGCCGTCCTCCGGAGGGCGCCGGAACTTCCGGATGGCCTCCGCCCCGTAGAGCGCTCCAATCAGCACCCAGCAGACCGCCGCGCCCACGTGGAAGCCTGTGGGCTCCGTAATGCCTCTGTAGAGATAGCACAGGGCCAGCAGCATATACGCCAGATTCAGCGTCGGATCCCATTTCTTCCGGCACCCTTTGACGGCCACCCATAGGGCCATCGCCAGAAAGGCCCCGCCAATCAGCGCAAAAAAGCCAATTCCCTGGCCCGCGCTCATCCACAGAAACCCAGCTCCCACCGCCCCGTAGAGGGCGGTATAGAGGGCTCTCACGGCTCCTCCCGGTTCTTCCGCTTCGTCCGGTAAGCCCGGAAGCCCCACAGGGCAAAGTTCAGCAGCCACACCGCTCCGGCGGCCAGGGCCATAGGGTCCTCTTTCCAGCGGGTCAAGGCCATGGACATCCAGATGACCGCGCAGACGCCGGAGAGCACGGTCATCGCCACGGGAGACAGATTTTTCTTTCTCATGGAAACCTCCTCTTTCGCCGGTTACTTCTTCCCCGACTTCACCGCCCGGACCGCCGAAACCACGGCGCAAGCCAGAGACAGTCCGCAAACCGCCAGGACTGCGGCGCTCTGTCCCATGCGCCAGTATAAAGCCAGCCAGACCCCGGCCAAGAGAAAGCACAGCACCGTCATCCCCGTCCAGAGGGGCACGCTCTTTTTCCGGTGAAACGCCTCCCGGTCCGGCCGCCAGCGCAGACAGCGATACCAGGTAATCACCGCCAAGGTGGCGGAGGCGCCGAATACGATCACGTTGGCCATAGGCGAGGGATACCGCAGGGCCTCGTAAAGGCCCTTCTGCGCGGCGGTCACCCCATACAGCAGGCAGACCCCGGTGTAGAACAGGGCAAACACCAGCAGGCCTCTCCTGGAATCCAGAAAGCGCTTCATCCTCCGTTCCTCCTCAAACCATCTCCGGGAACCAGCCGCCCTTACAGCTTTAGCCGGATGTCCGTCCCGTCCGTCTGGACGGCGTCGGCCTTCATCTCCGGCTCCGTCAGGCCCTCCCGGGCCATCAGGGTCTCCAGAACCTTAATATCGGCGGAGACGTCCAGGGCGTCCACGCCGTAGAGGCTGTCCAGCTGCTTTTCAAAGGCCTTCACCACGGTTTTCATCATGCTCTCCACCTTGCTCAGGGTCCCGTCGATGTTCTCCCCGGAGACTCCCGCGCCGCTCATCCGGTCATAGGCGTTCAGCAGTTTTAACGTGGTTGGTAAATAGTAATCCATGAATTTCCGAATCTGAGGGAGCTTGTCCGGGTCGTCCTTCACCGCCTGAAAGATTTTCTCCGACACCTGGCTGAGGCGCACAATGTCGGCGGAGACGCTGGGGTCGGCAATGTTGTCGTCCAGACGCTTCATCTCGCTCAGGGCCAGGCGGCCGTCCTTGAGCATTTTCTCCAGCTCCGGGTTTCCGGGCTCCTCCTTGGCGGGCGGATTCTTAGCGGGAGCGGATTTTTCTTTTTCCCCGCCAGTGGTCCCGGCCACTGTACCCCCGCCGCGGCAGAGCTTCTCCACCAGGAAAAACACCGCTGCGGACACCGCCGCCAACAGTCCATAGGCCGTGACCGTATAAAGAGGCAGGCACAGCCCGCCCAGCAGCCACAGCAGCGCCACGGCGTAATAAGGCGCTACCGGCTTTCGTTCCGTCATGGTGAGACCTCCATTTCCAAGGACCTTTGGGTATTCCGCCCATCCTGTTTTTGTTTATTATACTCCTCCGGCGGCCCTTCGGTCAAGCCGGGGACATGTAAATTCCCTGTAAACAGCGAAAACGCCCCTCAGGGCGTTTTCACGAGATGCCATAGCGCCCCGTCACCGGGTCCCGCCACAGGGCCAGGCGGACCGGGTGAAAGGTGCACCACACGAAGCAGAATGCCAGTCCCCACAGCACCGCCAGGCCCAGCACCTGCCTCCACCCGGCGCGGCAGCGTCCCCGGCGCAGCAGCACAAAGTCCAGAACGAAGGCTCCCAGATCCGCCAGGAAAAAAACGGCGATGTCCGCCCAGACGAAGTGCCGCCCCAACACCCCGGTATAGGTATAGAACAGGATCGGAATCAGCGCCAGCCCCGTCAGGGCGCTTTGGGCCCGAACCGCCGGAAAATTGGGATAGTTCCGCCCCAGGAGGCACAGCTGGGCCAGGGAAAAGACAAACAGCGGCAGATACAGCAGCTTCATGTGTTCCCAGGTAGATTCGTTCACCGCCGAAAAAGCCGCCGCCAAGGGACTGCCACCACTCCACTCGTAAACAAAGTGGAGCAGCACGCCCAGGGCTCCCGTAAAAAGGAAGCCTCCCGCCTCCCAGAAAAACAGTCGTTTTTGCAACGTCTCCGCCTCCCGTGCAGCAAGAATCTCTTCCAGTTTGTGACAGGCGAAGGAAAAATATGCAGGCGGGAGCGAAAACGCGCAAAATTACCATTCCCCCGCTCTTTCTTCTGGCGATGATAAAGCAAAACAGGTTGGGCGCAAGTTTATGTAAAGTCTTTTCCCATTACAGAAAGAAAGCCGCGTCCCGAAGGACACGGCTTTCCCTGAACCATCGAAACTCACATCCGTTCCGGCGCGTCCACGCCGATCAGGGCCAGTCCGTTTTTCAAAACCACCCGGGTGCAGTCCGCCAGCTTGAGCCGGGCGGCGGCCACGTTTTCCGCCTCCTGGCGGATGTGGCAGGCGGTGTAAAAACGGTGGAAGCAGCCCGCCAGCTCCATGAGGTAGCGGTTGACATGGGAGGGGTCGTAGGCCTTGGCCGCCATGCGAATGGTGTCCGGCCAGGCCGCCAGCTGCTTGATGAGCAATTGCTCCGCCTCCGCCGTCAGGAGGCTCAAGTCCGCCGTACCGGAGGCCGGCACCACCAGGCCCTCCTGGGCCAGCTTCTCCTCCAGGGAGCAAATCCGGGCGTGGGCGTACTCCACATAATAAATGGGATTCTCCGAGTCCTCCCGCACCGCCAGCCCCAGGTCGAAATCCATCTGGGTGTCCGGCTTGGCGTTGAAGAACCACCGGGCGGCATCCACAGGCACCTCGTCCAGCAGATCCGAAAGGCTGATGGCCTTGCCCGTGCGCTTGCTCATACGGACCAGCTCCCCGTCCCGCAGAAGCTTCACCAGCTGCATCAGCACAATGTCCAGCTTTCCGGACCCATCCAGCCCCAAGGCGTCCAAGGCGCCCTTCAGACGGGCCACATGGCCGTGGTGGTCCGCGCCCCAGATGTTAATCACCCGGTCGAAGCCCCGGGTTTCAAACTTATTCCGGTGATAGGCGATGTCGGCGGCGAAGTAGGTGTAGAAGCCGTTGGCCCGGCGAAGGACGTCATCCTTCAGGTCCAGCTTCTCAATGTCCTTCTCCTTCTTCCCCGCCTTCCGGAGGTTCTCCCGCATGATCTCAGCAGTCTTCAACCACAGGGCCCCGTCCTTCTCATAGGTCCAGCCCCGCCGGGTCAGCTGCGCCGCCGTCTCCGCCACCTCACCGCTCTCGTGGAGGGTGGACTCGTAAAACCACGTGTCATAATTAATCTTATAGCGCTGCAAGTCGCTCTTCATCTTGGGCAGGTTCACGGACAGGCCGTACTCGCTCATGGCAGCCATCCAGACCTCCTCCCGGGTGCTGCCGGGGAAGTCCCCCGCCTGGGTCAGGAAGCCCTGGGCCAATTCCCGGATGTCGTCTCCCTGGTAGCCGTCCTCGGGGAAGGCGTAGCTCTCCTCCCCGTAAACCTGCTGTACGCAGCGGGCATAGATGGACCGGGCGAATTTGTCAATCTGGTGCCCGGCGTCGTTGACATAAAACTCCCGGCTGACATCCGCCCCGCAAGCCGCCAGTACGGAAGCCAGGGTATCCCCCAGTACGCCGCCCCGGGCGTTGCCCATGTGCATGGGCCCGGTGGGATTGGCGGAAACAAACTCCACCATGATCTTCTGCCCCTTCAGGCTGTTGGAGCGGCCATAGTCCGCCCCCTCCTGTTCCACGGCGGCGCAGACCTCCTCATACCAGCGCTGGCCCAGGCGGAAGTTCAAAAAGCCCGGCCCGGCAATCTCGGCAGAGGCGAAATAACTTCCCTCCAAGTCCATGTGGTCCAGCAACGCCTGGGCAATGTTCCGGGGAGGCTGCCGCAGGGCCTTGGAGGCCGCCAGGGCGAAGGTGGTGGTAAAATCCCCGTTGGCCGTGTCCCGGGGAATCTCCACCGGGGCGGTATGGACCTCCGCCTGGGGCAGCGTCCCGTCCGCCGCCGCGGCGCGATAGGCGGCCATGGCCAGTTCGGCAGCCTGGTCCTTGGCATTTTGTACCATGTTTGTCATTGGAAAACCCTCTTTCTTACCGGTATCTTTCGTGCTCTGCATACTCTTTGTAATTTTGAAACGGTTTATTAAAGAAACTCCATCGTTTCCCGGGAAATCCCCGGCCTCACGCCGTCCCTATCCGCCAGGGGCATCCCATATTTCACGAAAAAGCAGGTCGTACCCGAATACGGAAGGCGTTTCGGCCGGTGACGGTATGATCCACGGAGATGGAGTAGCGAAGGTCCATCAGCCCACCTCGCTCCGTCAGGCTGTGGCGGAGGCGGCTGGTCTGAATGTCTACCGCCAATTCGCCAAAAGGTGTCTCATAAAGAGAGGTGTGCTGCCGTCCCTCCTCAAAGACCATCTGGGAGTTCACACTCCCCGTCCGGGTCAGAATGACCTGAGCACCCCGGATCTCAAAGGCGGTGGTCGTGCCCTCCAGTCCGGTGAGCTCGCTCTCCTGATAGGACAGGACCATGCCCCCCTCCCCGGTGAGGGTCAGGGTGCCCTCGGTCATGAGCTCAATGCTGTCGGGCTCCATATCCTCATAGTGCTGCTCCGACCGGATGGTCAGCAGGACGGGCAGCTGGTTCTTCTCAATATTGATCAATGTCGATCCTCCGCGCCATATGATGTATATCCTCCGCCAAAAACATGGACGCCACGCCCTCAAAATCCTCCGCCCGGTCGCTGACGTAAAACTCCGCCTTTCCCTTTCGGTCCTCCGGGGCCCGGCGGTCCTGGCCGGCAAGGAGGCGTTTCAGCTCAAAAGCGGACTCCTCCCCGGCGGATACCAGGGTGACCCCGGGGCCGCAGATTTTGGAAATCACGTCCTCCAGCAGCGGGTAGTGGGTGCAGCCCAGAATCAAGGTGTCGCACCCCCAGTCCAGCAGCGGCTCCAAATACTCCCGGGCCACCGTCTCAATGACGACGTCCCCCGGGCGGAACCGCCCGTTCTCCACCAGAGGCACAAACAGCGGGCAGGGCTGCTCAAATACGCTGACCTCCGGGTCCAGCCGCCGCAGCGCCGCCTGATAAGCCCCGGAACGAACGGAGGCCAGCGTGGCAATCATGCCCACCCGGCGGTTCCGGGTCACCGCAAGGGCCCGGCGGCAGGTGGGTTCCACCACGCCCACAATGGGCAGGTCGTTCTCCCGCTGGAGGGTCTCCAGGGAGGTGGTGGACACGGTGCCGCAGGCAATCAGAACGGCTTTCAGGTCAAAGGACCGCAAAAAGCGGAGGTCCTGCCGGGCGTATTTCAGCAGGGTCTCCCGGGAACGGCCCCCGTAGGGCACCCGGGCGGTGTCGCCAAAGTAAATCAGATCCTCCTGCCGCAGAATCCGCCTCAAAACCCGCACCGCCGTCAGGCCGCCAAGGCCGGAGTCAAACACGCCGATGGGCCGTGTATCCATATGCCGTCACTCCTCTCTGAACCGGGCAAGAAAACCTGCCCGGTTGCCAAACCGCTCTGGGTTATGTATTATACTATGAGAACACTTTTGCCGCAAGACAGATTTTAGTCTTTTTGCCCTCTTTTTTGAGTGGAATTTTTCCGGCGGCTCTGCTATAATAGCCGCAAAGCGTCTGTTGTCACGGGAACCGGTCTCCATTTGGAAGGAGCGCCGGGGGAATTCGCATTTCCCTTCCCATTTCCCACGGGTCCCTCGAAGGGCCCGGCGGGGCGCGGGAGCGCCAGCGTTCCTCCCGCCCATCAAAGGAACAAACCATCGGCCGACAGGAGGGGGTCTTTCTATGAAAATCGAGTTGACGGAGCGTCAGTACCGCTATCTGCTGGATTTGGTCTACATAGGCAACTGGGTGCTCAATTCCACCCGGGAAGATGACCGTATTCAGGAGTACGACCAGGTGGAAAGCCTGATTTTCTCCCACTGCCTCCGCCACGGCATGGGAAAGCTGGTGGAGCTGTACCGGGGGGATCTGATTCCCTCCCAGGCCTTTGCCAACGGCGGCATCCACGAGGCCATCGAGAATTACGAGGACGTGGTCTTTTACGAGATCCTGGCGGAGGAGCTGGCTCTGCGGGACATGGACGGGGAACCGCTGACCCGGGAAAACTACGGCGCGCTGATGGAACGGATCGACACCTACCTGGACGAGTTCGACGAACACGGGACGGAGCATATTTCCATTGACCTGGATTGACGCCCTCCCGCTTGGCCTCCTCACATAACACACCCCTGGGACCGCCGGCACGGTTCCAGGGGGTTTTTCTGTCTGCCGCCAAGGCATAGACAACTAATCGTAATACCTGTGGGAAGAAATTCCAGCGGGTAGTCATAAAAGGGCCTTCCGGTCCTCCGAACAGGCGATTGGGGCTGGCCTTCCGCATAAAACAGACGGGAAGCCCCTCCCCGCCGCCGCCGGCCGGACCGTCTCACAGTTCGGAGGAACTTCTCTAGTCCAGTGGGCGGCTGAACGGGAAAACCTCAGATTTGTTTGTAAAGGCCTATCACTTTTCACTCATTGATTCCACGGAATTCCGCGCTTATTTCCGCAGCAGGATCAGGCCCAGCGTGTTGGGGCCGCAGTGACAGAAGATGGTGCAGCCCGCCTTGGCCTCCAGAATCTCGCCGAAGCGGCCATCTTCCCGCAGCACCTCTCTGGCGATGGCCGCCAGCTCATCGCCGGGGCAGGTGTCCACCAGAAAGGCCCGGCTGCAATCCAGGTCCGTCCGGTCCCGGAGGCGGTCCCGGACGTAATCTCCCACCACCTTGGCGATGTTTCCCCGGTATTTCTTGGTCACGGACATCTTGTTTCCGATGACCTCCACACAAGGGTGGAGCTTCAGCAGATTCGCTCCCAGGGCGGTGACAGAGGAACAGCGCCCGCCCTTTTTCATATAGTCCAGCCGGTCCAGGACAAAGCTGGTCTCCAGCCGGGGGACCATGTCCTCCAGGAGATTTAAAATTTCCGTCACGGATTTACCCTCTTCGGCAGCCTCGGCGGCGGCCAAAACCAGCAGCCCGTGGCCCACCGTGAGGTTCTCGGAGTCCACTACGTAAACCTCCGGCACCTCCTCCGCCGCCAGCTTCGCGTTCTGGCAGCAGCAGGAAAATCCGCTGCCGATATTAATGTGAATCACCGCGTCGTACTGCTCGGTGAGGGTCCGGAACGTGTCCTCGTAGTCCGCGGCATTGACGGCGTTGGTGGTGGTGATCTCGCCGCCGGCGTCCACGTGGGCGGCGATGTCCGCCGTGCGGATGTCCACGCCGTCGTGATACAGCCGCCCCGCCTTAACGACGCCCAGGGGGAAGACAGTGACGTTGTACCGTTCCAGGAGCCGGGCGGGCAAATCGCAAGTGCTGTCTGTGGTAATTTTAATCATGGGATCTCCTTCCAGGTCTCGGAATTCCGGGACCTTATCCTGATGGTTAAGATACTGGGCTAGAGGCGCGGGAAACACGCCTTTAGCCGGGAGAAAGGGAAAACAGGTCCGCCGGTGGCGCCCGGAGCACCTCCGCGCCGCCTGGAAACACCGGGAATTTCAGCCCTCGCCGGAGGGTGAAAGCCTATACGCGGGGTTATTATATCACAGCTTTTTACAGAAATCCATAGAAAGTCCCGCAAAATTGTCCGGGTGCGGAGGCCGGACAAGGGGCGGGTAAAAACCGCACAGGTTTCCAGGAATTTACTCTCCATGAATTACCAAAATTTTGTGCTTCAAAATCTTGTCAATCCCACGGGCTTCTGGTATACTGTAATTCTCTGTCAAGCGCGAATCGCCCTAAGCGGACAGCGGCGGCGGAGAGCCCTTTATGGACGAATAGAGAAGGAGCGTTTTATTTTATGAGAAAACCTTTAAGACTGCTTGCGGCCTTATTGGCGCTTTGCGTGACGGCCACCCTGTTTCCCCCAGTTGGACTGGCTGCGGGAACTATCCATCGGCTGAAGAATGAGGGCATCCTGAGCGAGCTGGTTGCCAGCAGCGCTGTTAAGGATGGCGACACGATCATTCTGGAAGGCCTCGGCAGAGTGGTGGATGTAAGCGATCCCTCAACTGACATACCCTGGATTATCAATAAAAACTTGACCATTCAGGGAGCGGAGGGTGCTTCCGCATCCATCACCTCCTATTCTGGTATTGTCTTGGGTAATAATGTTACTTTTCGCAACTTGGCAATCAACTTCCCCTCGACCGTATACACCGACATTGCGGCCAACGGCTACACGCTGACACTGGACGGGGTAACCAGCGCCAACTGGCCGTTCAGCCTGTTTTGCGGCACGCTCACCGGCAGTCCCTATTATCAATCTCTTCCCTCAGCTGGTCCGAAAGGCCGGATTGTCATTGAGGGGAATACCAGCCTCAAAGGGGCCGCCCCGAATTACTCCGACCGGTGCGGCGACATCTACGCAGGCAATCTCTACTGGGGAAACCCAGAAAACGCCACGGCCGGCGCCCCGGAACACCTCAATGGCGATGTGGAAATTTCCATTCCCAGCACCTCCGTAAAATCTGACGCGCTGGGCACTATCTACGCCTGCGGAGCCACGCGGCTGGGAAGCACGAACCACGAGCCCGAACCTGTGAGGTCCACAGTCACCGGCACGGTCACCATCTCCGGCAATGTCCCCGACGTCCAGGGATTCGGCGGGGGCACTGTTGATGTGACATACAGTGGGGGCAGCAATCAAGCAAACAAAATCTTTTCGAACATTTCCAGTCTGTCCGTTGAAAAGGGCGACCTTGTTCTCGACGCCAGCAGCAGCTTCCGGGACGCAAATACGATCTCCGTCCACTCCGGCGCAAGGCTAAGCGTTGTCAATATGACGGATCCTTCCTTCTGTAATTTTGATGGCGGCGGGTATTTGATTCTGGGGCAATCACAGACCCTGAACATCACCGGCAGCGTAACCGGGACCTCCAAGGTGGCCGTGGGCCGTGTCGGGTACAGTGCCACCGCTGGCGATACTTGCGGCGAGATTCCGTCGCTGAACCATGTCTACATACAAGCGCCCTCCTCCTCCGACCAGTCGTTCGAACTTCTGCCCACCAGCACGGTGACGCCCATCGTTCTGGAGTACGCCTCCGACGGAAGCTGGACTGCCGTCTCCTCCGGAGGGACAGGAGGAACAGATGAAAAGGTCGCTTCCTTTGCGTTTAAATCCCCTGAGACCCACGTGGGAGCCGAGGGTGTAAATGAAGAGGCTGAGATGCCTTTGGACGTGGAGTATATTGGAGATCAGAATACCATCGACCTATCTAACATATTCCTGGATATCAAAGTAAATGGAAAAGCTGCCACTTTGGACCCAAATTCCGACGACTATGGGTACAAAATATACACAACTGATGATCTAAAGAGTATTGCCGTGGTGTACTCAAACAGCGGCGACGCTTTCTACGCCACCCCCACTGCCGAGGGCACCTATAATATCTCCATCACCATCCCCGGCGAGTACACCCAAAGCGGCCAGCCTCTTACCGCCTCCGCGAAATTGATTGTCGGAACCCCGGGCCCGACGTCCATCCCCGTTCCCCAGGCCGTCACCGGCCTGAAATGGACGGGGCAGTCCCTAACCGGCGTGGAGCCGGGCGAGGGCTACTCTCTCAGCGGCAATACCGCCGTTGCCGTGGGCGACTACACCGCCACGGCGACCCTGAATCCCGACTATCAGTGGGCCGACGGCACCAATACGGAAAAACAGATTGACTGGGCCATCCTCCGGGCCGACGGCCCCGCCGCTCCCGGCGGCCTCTCCGGAATCGCCCCCACCTCCGCCAGTGGAACGGATGGCAGAATCACCGGCGTCTCCTCTTTGATGGAGTATTCCGCACAGCCGGACTTTACGAATCCGCAGCCCTGCGCCGGCAGCGAGATCACCGGCCTGGCGGCGGGGACCTACTACGTGCGCCTCGCCCAGACCGCCACCCACGAGGCGGGAGCCGCCTCCACAGTGGCAGTACCCGCTTTCGGCGTAACGGCGGAGGCAATTTCCGTCAGCAGCACAAACCACAAGACCACCTATCATGTGGGAGATTCCCTGGACGTAACAAACCTCACCATCCAGGTTCGTTACTCCGACCAATCCACCAACACCGTTCAGGTGACGGCGGAAATGGTCAGCGGCTTCAACGCCTCCGCCCCGGCGGCCAGCCAGACGCTGACTATTGAATACGAGGGGCTTCGTACCACCTACATCATCTCCATTACCGAGGTCCCCGTCGTCGCGGCCTATCAGGTCACCGTCAACAACAGCCACGCCCCAACCACTGGAGCGGGCCGCTATGAGGCGGGCCAGCAGGTCACCGTTCACGCGGGCGCCCAGGCGGGCTATGACTTCGCCAGCTGGAGCGAGACCGGCGTCACCCTGACCGAGGCCCAGAAGAAAAATCCGGACCTCACCTTCCAAATGCCGGCCAACGACGTGGTACTGCTGGCGATCTGGTCTCCCAACGGTTCGCCGGGCCATATCCACGACTGGAGCAAGACCTGGAGCTCCAACGCCAGCCACCATTGGCACAACTGCGCCGCTCCGGACTGCACCCTCACGGAGAACGCCCAAAAAGACGGTTACGCCGCCCATACCCCCGGCGCGTGGGTTGTGGACAAAGCGGCCACCGCCACCCAGAGCGGCTCCCGCCACAAGGCCTGCACGGTCTGCGGCTACGTGACGGAGCGGGGTACCATTCCCGCCACCGGCGGCTCTTCCGGAGGCTCCTCCGGAGGTTCCAGCTCCTCCAGCTCCGATAACAGCTCCTCGAACTCCGACAGCTTCTTTGGCACCAACTCCGGCGGCAATGGCGGCAGCGCCGCGAAACCGGAGAAAAATCCCGACGGGTCCACCACCACGACCACCACAAACAAAACCACCGGCACCACGACGGAGACCACCAAGTGGGCCGACGGGTCCCAGCGGGTGGTGGAAACCAAACAAGACGGCACCGTCACCTCCACCGAAAAGGCGGCAGACGGCTCCGTCACCAAAACCGTGGAGAAGCCCGACGGCACCTGGGAAACCACGGTAACCCAGGCCGGCGGTCTCACCGCCTCTCTCCGGGGAGACCCGGCGAAGGGGGTTTCCGCCGACGTCAAGCTTCCCTCCAAGGTGGTTCAGGAGACCCAGAGCGGCGGCGGAACCGTGGTTCTGCCCATTCCGGAGCTTCCCGTGTCCGCCACAGTGACCCTTCACACCGGCAGCGTCCGGCCCGTTCGGGTGGAGCTTCCCGTCGGGAGCTCCGCTCCGGGGGTTGTGGCCCTCCTGGTGGGCCCCGACGGCTCGGAAACCGTGATTAAGACCGCCGTCCTCACGGGGAACCGGATGACCCTCTCCGTCACCGACGGAGCCACCCTCACCCTCCGGGACAACCGCAAAAACTTCTCCGACACCAGGGGCCATTGGGCCGGGGACGCCATCGACTTTGTCTCCGCCCGGGACCTCTTCTCCGGCAAGACTTCCGCGTCCTTTGCCCCGGATGTGCCCATGACCCGCGCCATGCTGATGACGGTTCTGGCCCGTCTGGACGGCACAGAGGCGGCGGGCGGCTCCGCCTATCAGACGGGCATGGCTTGGGCCGTGGCCCGGGGCGTCAGCGACGGGTCGAATCCGGACGCCCCCATTACCCGGGAACAGCTGGTGACCATGCTGCACCGTTACGCGGGCAGCCCCGCCGCCACCAACCGGGAGCTTCATTTCAGCGACGCCGGCGCAGTCAGCGACTACGCGGCGGAGGCGGTCCGCTGGGCCACGGAAAACGGCATCCTCGGCGGTTACCGGGACGGCTCCCTGGTCCCCGGCGGTCAGGCCACCCGCGCCCAGGTAGCCACCATGCTCATGCGGTATGTGTCGGATCTGAATCCCTAACTTTTCGGGGCGGGCAAGCGCGTAAGCGCCTGCCCGCCCCGGTCCTTGAGAGAAGAAAAAAACCGGAGCTATGGAAGCGTCCGATTCCTGGGACTTCCGAGACCGCTTGTCCAGGCGGGTCCGGTTACCGGGCCTGGGTCTCCCGGGTGCGCTGGAGATAGGCGGTCATGATGGAGATGAACTCCGAGGCCGCCGGAAAGGCGTATAGGGGATAGCCCGCAATGTTTCGCAGATGGGTCCGGTTGGTTTTCCAGGCCACGTGGGATATCGTCCGAATGTTCCGCTCCACACAGGACGGGTCGCAGCGGCATTGGCTCGCCACCACCTTATAAACCCGCTCCGTCACGTTTTGCAGACACTCCTCGTTTTCCAGGGCCATCTCAATGGCAAACAGGACCTGGGTATAACCCCGGTAGCGCTTGGTGATTCCCAACCGCTGGAGCTCATTTTGAATACATTCCCTAGTCGTCATTGGTGAAACCTCCCAAAAATAGTTGGGAAAATTATAGGGTCTGCCCAGGCTATGTTCAGGAATTCCGACGTTTTCAAACATTAATCGACACTTTATCGCTCTCTTTCCATATTACAGAAAAGGATGTGACGTTTATGCAGTACAATTTTGACCAGATCATCGACCGCTCCGGCAACCACGCCGCCAAATACGACGAGCGGAAGCAAAAATTCGGCCGGGAGGATGTGATTCCCCTCTGGATCGCGGATATGGACTTCCGGACCGCCCAGCCCATCATCGACGCCCTGGCCGCCCGGGCCCAGGAGGGGCTCTGGGGCTATACCGCCCGGCCGGCCAGCTACTTTGAGGCCATACGCGGCTGGCAGAAACGCCGGAACGGCTGGGAAATCGCCCCCCATTTGATGAGCTTCAGCCTGGGGGTGGTCCAGTCCATCTCCGCGGTGGTGAAGCTCTTCACTCCAGAGAGCGGAACCGTCCTGATTCAGACCCCCGTCTATTCCGAGTTCTACGATATGGCGGAAGCCTGGGGACGCACGGTTTTGGAGAGCCCCTTCGTGGAGCGGGAGGGCCTATGGACCGTGGACTGGGAGGACTTCGAGGAAAAGCTCCGGCAGACGGACCTGTTTTTGCTCTGCAATCCCCACAATCCCCTGGGGCTGGTCTGGACGCCGGAAGAGCTGGGACGTATGGCGGAGCTGTGCATGCGGCATCACGTGGTCCTGTTCTCCGACGAAATCCACTCCGACCTTCTCTTCCACGGGAAGCGCCACACCCCCGTGGCCACCCTCTCCCCGGAGGCCGCCCGGTATGTCATCACCGGCATCTCCGGCACCAAGACCTTCAATCTGGCGGGTCTCCAGGCCAGCACGGTGGTGTTCCCCAACGTCCATCAAAAGCAGCTCTTCGACCGCTTCTGGCAGCGCATGGACATCCACCGGAACAATGCCTTCTCCCTTACCGCCATGGAGGCCGCCTTCACCCAGGGGGAGGAATGGCTGGAGCAGCTGCTGCCCTACCTGTCCGGGAATTTCGACTTTGTTGTGGACTACTGCCGGAACCGCATCCCCAAAATCCGGACCCAGGCCCCGGACGCCACCTATCTCATGTGGCTGGACTGCCGGGGACTGGGGCTGGACGACGACGCTCTGCGGGATTTCATGATCCATCAGGCAGGGCTGGGCCTCAACGAAGGCCGCTCCTTCGGCCGGAGCCTCAGCGGCTTCATGCGCCTCAACGCCGCCTGTCCCAGAAGTGTGCTGGAGCAGGCCATGGGGCAATTGGAAGCCGCGGTGAACCGCCTTTAAGGGCTTCAAAATGGGAAACGGGAAGAGCTTTCGCTCTTCCCGTTTTTGTCAAGCGGTTTCCGGTTTGCCGGCCATCAGCTTTCGCCGGAGGTACAGCCAGTAAACCGCTAGGACCGCCAGCAACGCCGCCCAGCTCACCGGGTAGGAGGCGTACACCCAGGTCACGTCCACGGCGCTGGTGTCTAACATCTGAATCCAGGCCAGCCGGAGCACACAGGTGGTCAACAGATTGATGACCACCGGAGCCACCGCGGAGCCGCAGCCCCGGATAACCCCCACCAGCACGTCTCCCACGGCAAAGAGCAGAAAGAAGGGCACCACGGTCCACAGCCGGGCGGCTCCCGCCTCGATCACCGCCGGGTCGCTGTTGTAGATGCTGATCAGAGGCCGGGCCAGGCCCAGCACCAGGCCACAAAGCGCCCCTCCCAGAACCACCGTGCATAGAATACAGATGTGGAGGGTCCGGAGGATACGGCGGTGCTGCCGGGCCCCCAGGTTCTGGCTGGTGAAGGTCTGGCAGGCGTGATGGAAGGCGTTGGTGGCGATATAGACGAAGTGCTCAATGCTGGCCCCGGCGCTGTAACCCGCAATGACAATGCTGTCGTAGGAGTTGATGGCCCCCTGGATCACCACGTTGGACAGGCTGAAGAGGCAGCCCTGCAATCCGGCGGGGATCCCGATCCGTGCCATGCTCTTCAGACTCCGGCGGTCCACGCGGAGACGGCGGAGGGAGACATGGAGCTCCCCCGGGGAGAGGCAGAGGCAGGCCAGAATCAGCGCCGCGCTGAGACCCTGGCTAATCACCGTGGCCAGGGCCACCCCCGCCACGTCCATCTGAAGGGAGATGACGAAAAACAAGTTCAAGGCCACGTTCAGCACACCGCTGACGATCAGAAAGATCAGGGGTCTTTGGGTATCTCCCGCCGCCCGGAGGGCCGCCGCGCCGTAGTTGTAAACCATGGTAAAGGGCGTGCCTGCGAAATAGATGCGCAAATAGATCAGCGCCAGAGGGCGGACGTCCGCCGGAGCGGCGATGAGGTCCAGCATCCACCCCGCCGTCAGGCTCCCCGCCGCGCCCAGCAGCGCGCCCCCCGCCAGCCCCAGAAGCAAGGCCGTGTGGAGCGCGTTGGAGATTTCCGTCTCCCGGCCCGTCTCGCCCAGATAGCGGGCAACCACCACGTTGACGCCCACAGAGACGCCTACCAATAAGTTAATGACCAAATTGATCACGCAGGAGGTACTGCCCACGGCGGCCAAGCTGGCGTGTCCCGCCCAGCGGCCCACTACCACAACGTCCGCCGTGTTGAACAGCAGCTGTAAGAGGTTGGAGGCCATCAGCGGCAGGCTGAAGAGCAGGATTTTCCCCAACAGAGGGCCATGCGTCATATCGACGGTCCCGGCGGTTCCCTGTCCGGAGCGGGACCGCCTGGTTTGAAATGGGTTCATCGGTTTCTCTCTCCTTCTGATATTCAAGCGTATAGTCTATGCCCGATGACCGAAGAAGTCAAGAGGCCTTTCCGAATTTCGTTTTCGTTTTCCTCAGAACCGGGGCAACTCCCAAAAATCTTCCGAGTCCCGCGGCAAACACCGCCGCAGCACAAAGCGGAAGCCACCCGGCCTCCGCTTTGCCGATTCCGCGCATGCATGGCGTTCAAGCCTGCCGGTCCCCCAGCAGCATATCCTCCGCCAGACGGGTCATCACCACGGCGGATCGGGTAATCTCCTCACAAGGAACGAATTCGTTGGGCCGGTGGGCCTGCTCCAAGCTCCCAGGACCGAAGGACATGCAGTTCCGGCAGCCGGTCATAGCGGCGATGACGGCGGTGTCCGTATAACCGGGGAAGAAATCCACCAGCAGCTCTTCCCCGGTCACCTCCGCCACGGCGGCCCGGAGGCGGGCCAGCAGAAGGGAGTCCGCGTCCTTCTCAATGGCGGGCCGCGACGCGGTGACGGTGAGGTCGCAGGACGCGCCGGGCACCGCCGCCAAGCCCTCGGCCACCGCCTCCCGCACCAGGGCGACCGACTGCTCATTGGTCACCGGAGGCGTCAGCCGGATGTCCAGAGTGGCGGTGCACGCATCGGGGACAATGTAGGCGTTCCAGCCCCCCTGAATCGTGCCGAAGGTGGCGGTGCAGGGGCCCATCTCCGGGTGCGGCGGAAGCTGGGCGAGTTTTTGCCTGATCCGGGTGATGATCTCCGCCATGGAGGCGATGGCGTCACAGCCCTTTTCGGGCATGCTGGCGTGGCCGGTTTTGCCCTGGGTCCGGAGGACAAACCAGGTCTTGCCCTTGTGGGCCACCTGGATGCGGCTGTCCGTGGGTTCGGCGTCCAGCACGTAACTGTTGGCGTTTACATAGCCGTCCCGGACGGCCTGCTCCGCCCCGGTCATGGCGTCCTCCTCGTTTACGGTGGCAATCAGTTGGAAATCATAGGCCAGGGGCTGACCCCGCCGGGCCAGGTTCCGAAAGGCGATCATGGCGGCGGCCAGTCCCGCTTTCATGTCGCAGGACCCCCGGCCATAGAGTTTTCCGTCGATTATCTCGCCCTCCAAAGGCGGATAATCCCAGCCCTCCCCCACCGGCATGGTGTCCATGTGGCAGATGTAGGTCAAATCGTGATCCTGCGACGCACCCCGGAGGCGGGCCACCACGTTGTCCCGTCCCGGGTGTACCGGCTCCCGGAGGACCTCCGCTGGAGTGTTGTCCCGCAGCCAGGCGCAGACAAAATCCGCCATAGCTCCCTCGTAGGCGCCGGGGTTGCTGCTCTCAATGCGGACCATTTGCCGGGTGAGCAAAACCTCCTCCCGAGTCTCGTAATCCGTCACGTAAAATCCCTCCAAAGGCTCCGTAAGCGGAGCGTAAATTGAGTCTCTTAATTTCAAGTATAGAACCCTTCCACCGGGAAGTCAAGATGGTCAGGGGGGTGGGGGTTATCCAGATCCGGCCTCTCGGGTTCAAATCGGACGTACCCAAACAGGGATAACGAGCACAATGGCCGGACAGTATGCGGCCGTTCTATCTGGCAAGCGAAACCACTTGTCAGATGCTCGTGTGCCTATAATTTCCGTTTTTCTGTTGGAGAAACTCCTTTCCGCAGATCTCCGCCGAAGCAATTCCCCTGCCATGGCCCAAACAGCGGCGCATACCCGCCCCTACGGAAGCCGCTCACCGAATCCGCCGCTCTTCCGGAAGCCCATTTTTCACAATTTCTGGTTTTTGCAAAACAGGGCTTGTCATCCGAGGAAAAATCCGATAAAATAGGGCGTAGGTCCAAACCGGGCCGCTGCCGGATTGGCGGTATGATTCTATTTTGAAAAGTGAGGTGCGCGCATATGAAAAAGACACTGGCCTCCCTGGCCCTGGCTCTGGCCCTGCTGACGGTTCCCGCCGCCGCGGCCTTTACGGACGTGGATGAGGGACTGTATTATGCCGCGCCCATCGCCTGGGCCGTGGAACAGGGCATCACCACCGGCACCACGCCTACCACCTTCTCCCCCGACACCCTGTGCACGCAGGGTCAGATTCTCACCTTCCTTTGGCGGGCCGCCGGGTCCCCTCAGGTGGAGATCAAGGCTTCGGAGAGCGCTTCCCTCAATCCTGATTTCGCCAAGGCCATCCGCTGGGCCGTTGACCAGGGCATCTATTCCGGCGAGGCCGCTATTTTCCCTGGCTCCGTCCTCCTTGCCCCCACCGCTCCCTGTACCCGGGGCGCCGCCATGTACTTCCTCTGGCGCTACGCCGGATCCCCCGCCGCCAGCGCCCCCGGGGCCTTTACCGATGTGGCTCCCGAGGCCGACTACGCCCAAGCCGTGGCCTGGGCCGTGGAACAAGGCATCACCTCCGGCACATCCGAAACCACCTTCTCCCCCAATGAGCCCTGCACCCGGGGGCAGATTGCTACCTTCCTCTACCGCTGTTGGAACGCCCCTCCCGCCGCCATCCCAGCGGAAGAACCTCCCGCCGCCCCGGCTCCCTCTTCGGAAGAAGAGGAGAAGGAGGTCCGTCCCCTGCGGACCCTTACCGGTCAGGGCAAGGCCTATTCCCTGGGACTGGACGGCAGCGAATTCACCAGCGACGGCGTCTATGAGGCCACGGTCACCGTGGAGGTCTACTCCTCCTTGGAGGCGGTGTTCACCATCCAGGTGCCCTTCCCCCTCTTCCAAGCCTGCACTTACACCGCCCGGTTTGAAGACCCGGAGGTCCCCGGTACAGGCTACATCTTCCGCTACCTCCGCTGGGACGAGGCCTTTGCCGACATCCTCCTCTGGAAGGGCACGCACAACGACTACCGTCTCACCGACATGTCCGGAACTCCGCTGACCACTCCCTTTGCCATCACCGACACGGAGGACGACCGGATGGGCGGCACCGTCTCCTGGCGCATCAATCTTCAGGGGGACCCCAAATTCAACTTTGACCGTCTGGACAGCCTTACCCTCAGCTGCGAGGTCAGCTGCGTTCCCTGAATAGAACAAAACAGGACTGCGCTCAAGGGCGCAGTCCTGTTTTTATTGTCAGTCTTTCGCCTGGAACACGGCCTTCATGGCCTTATAGGTCTCATAGCAGTCCAGCTTCGCCACTGTCTCAAAGGGCGCGTGCATACTCAGCACCGGCACGCCGGCGTCCAGGGTATTGATGTTCCGGTTGGCCATAAACATAGCCACCGTGCCGCCGCCGCCGGCATCCACCTTGCCCAGCTCCGATATCTGCCAGATGACCCCCGCCTCGTCGAAGAGCCGGCGGACATAGGCCACGGTCTCCGCATCGGCGTCAGAGGCCCCGGACTTTCCCCGTGCTCCGGTGTATTTGCACAGGCCCACACCGTAATTCAGCTGGGACTCGTTCCGCTTCTCAAAAACGTCGGGGAAATTGGGGTCGTAGGCCGCCGTCACGTCGGCGCTGAGACAGAAGGACTTGGCAAAGCAACTCCGCAGGGTTACCCCCTGTCCGGCGCATAGGTCCTCCACAAACGTGTCGAAGGCGGCGGACTGCATCCCCGTCACACCGTCGGAGCCAATCTCCTCCTTATCCGCCAGGATGCACACGGCCGTCTTCTCCGGAGCCTCTTCCAGATCCAGCAGCGCCTTCAAAGCAGCATAGGCGCAGACGCGGTCGTCGTGGCCATAGGCCCCGATGAGGGAGCGGTCCAGGCCGATGTCACAGGCCTTCACCGCCGGGACGGCCTCCAGCTCAGCGGAGGTCAGGTCGTCCTCCACGATGCCGTACTTCTCGTGGAGCAGCCGCATCACCGCCAACTTCACCCGGCCGGACTCCTCCTCGCCACCGATGGGCCGGCTGCCCAGCAGCAAATTCAGCGTCTCGCCGGGAACAGCCTCCGCCAGAGGCTTCTTGTTCTGGGCAGCTCCCAGGTGGGGCAGCAGGTCCGTGATGACTAGCCGGGGCTCCCCCTCCTCCTCGCCAATCCGGACGGTCACCCGGCTTCCGTCCTTCAATGCCACCACACCGTGAAGCGCCAGGGGGATGGTCACCCACTGGTATTTGCGGATGCCGCCATAATAGTGGGTCTTAAAATAGGCCAATTCACTGTCCTCGTACAGGGGATTGGGTTTCAGGTCCAGCCGGGGAGAATCGATGTGAGCCGCCGCCAGCTGGATGCCCTGATCCAGGGGCTTCTTGCCTATGCGGGCCAGCATCACGGCCTTGCCCCGGTTGCAGCTATAGACCCGATCGCCGCTTTTCAGCTCCATACCCGGGCGGTAGAGCCGGTAGCCCTTGGCCTCCGCCAGGCGGATGGCCTCGGCGGCGCAGAGACGCTCGGTCTTGCTGGCGTCCAGAAAGACCTTGTACCCGGCGCAATAATCCTCCATGGCCGTTTGCTCCTCCTGAGAGAGGAGATCATAGCCATGCTTCTTTTTCGTGAGAAGCTGCTTTTTCAGCTCCTGATATTCCGTTTTATCCATCCGTTGTGCCTCCTATAACAATAAAATGGTTCTCAACTACAGGACTCCGGCCTCTCAGCCGTGGCGCTTTTCCTCCTGAACCGTCTCCACCAGCCGCTCGAAAAAGAGACGGGCCTCTTTGCGGAACTCCTCCGGGGACTCGCTGGCGTTGTTCAGTTCGCAGTCGCACTTTCCCCGGTAGAACTCATCCTGCTTCTGGGCGTTAATCCGCAGGCGGGCGTACTGCTCCGAGATCTGATCCCGGGCCATCACCCGCTTTACCCGCAGCTCCGTGGGCGCCGTCACAGCCACCGTCCGGTCGCAGAGGCGGTCCAGGCCGCTTTCAAAGAGGTTGATGGCGTCGATGGCGTAAAGGCCGTCGGCGGCCTCCACCCGGCGCTCCAGCTCCGGAATCAGGAAGCGGAACACAATGGTGTTTAGCTGGTCCAGCCGCTCCCGCTTGGCAAAAACCTCCTGGCCCAGCTTCTTGCGGTTCAGGTGGCCCTCCTGGGTAAAGACCCCGGGGAACTTCTCGTTGATGGCGTTCTTGAAGTCCTCGCTGCCCTCCAAAATCTCGTGATACACCGCGTCACAGTCGATCACCTGTCCCCCCAGGTCCCGCAGGGCGTTCAGGGCGCTGGTCTTTCCCGCGCCGGTGCCGCCGGTGAGACCCAGGATGATGCGCCGGCTGTCCGCGTCGATGACGTGAAAGCCCGCCGCCTTTTTCAGGCGGTTTCCAATGGCCAGTCCCAGCCCCCGGTTGTCCGGGCACTGGGCGTAAATCTCCGTCACGCCGCTGCTGTCAAAGCTCCGCAGGGCCTCAAAGACCCGCTGGGCCTGAAGCTGCTTGTCGCTTCTGGGGCCCAAGGGGTGGACCAGCTGCTGTGGGAACAAATGCGCGTACTCGTCAAAGCAGATGACGCCGGAGGTGGGACCCACACGCCGCTCAATCTCCTTGGCCGATTTCATGGGTGAGCCGGTAATCACCGTCACCGGCGCCTTGGGGGCGTAATGACGGTACTTCATTCCCGGGGCGCCGGGGCGCTCGTTCTCCCCCAAGGAGACGGTTACCGCCCGGTCCACGTCCACGTGGCCGATGAGGCGCTCGATGTCCTCTACCGGCAGCCCGCCGGGCCGCAGCAGCCGCGGGGGCTTACAGGTCAAATCCAGCACCGTGGACTCCACACCCACCGTACAGGGTCCGCCGTCCACGATCATGTCCACCCGGCCGCCCACGTCCTCCACAACGTCCTGAGCCGTGGTGCAGCTGGGCCGGCCGGAGGTGTTGGCGCTGGGCGCGGCGATGGCCATGCCCGCCTCCCGGATGATAGCCAGCGTCACAGGGTGGTTGGGGCACCGGATGCCCACGGTGTCCAGTCCCGCCGTGGTCTCGTCGGGCACGGTGGGCTGGCGCTTGAGGATCATGGTCAGGGGCCCCGGCCAAAACTTCCGGGCTAGCATATAGGCCACCGGGGGGATGTCCTCGCAGTACCGGGGCAGCCACTGGGCCCCGGTGACATGGAGAATCAGAGGATTGTCCTGGGGTCTCCCCTTCACCTCAAAAATACGCTGGACGGCGGCGGGATTGGTCCCGTCCGCTCCCAGGCCATACACTGTCTCCGTGGGGATTCCCACCAGACCTCCCTCCCGGAGAATCTTGGCGGCGGCGGAGATTTTATCTTCAATCTCCTTCTGCTGTCCCTTGGTATCCCGCAGGTCATAATATATCGTCTGCATGTCTCTTCGCCTCTATCTCTCCACTTGGGCTCACGCCCTCTTTTTCCACAGGTGAAACCACCTTGTACATAGCCCACGCTATGATACCAAGGGGCAGCAACAGCAGGGCACAGAGCCCCGCAATCTCCGCGTCCTCGGCGGCGTAAGGGTTCTCCGCCGCGCCCGCGCGCATTACATACAGGGTCCCCCGGAGCCAGGACCAGGCCAGCCAGACCTCCGCTCCGGTAAGGGCCAGCGCCAAGACCAAGCACACCCCGGCCTCCAGCCGCCGGAGCAACCGCCTCACTGGCCGCCTCCTTTCAGCTTCTCCGCCTGATCCGCCGTGATCAAGGCGTCGATGATCTCGTCCAAATCGCCGTCCATGACGGCGTCCAGCTTGTACAGTGTCAGCCCGATCCGGTGGTCCGTCACCCGGCCCTGGGGAAAGTTATAGGTCCGGACCCGTTCGCTGCGGTCACCGCTGCCCACCTGGCTCCGGCGCTCCGAGGCGGCGGCCTCCGCCTGCCGGGCCTGCTCCCGCTCGTAGAGCCGGGACCGGAGAACCTTCATGGCCTTATCCTTGTTCTTGTACTGGCTCCGCTCGTCCTGGCACTCCACCACCAGCCCTGTGGGCAGATGGGTGATTCGGATGGCGGACTCCGTCTTGTTGACGTGCTGTCCCCCAGCGCCGGAGGAACGGTAGGTGTCGATCTGCAAGTCCTTGGGATCGATCTCCACGTCCACCTCTTCCGCCTCGGGCAGCACGGCCACGGTGGCGGCGCTGGTGTGAATCCGTCCTCCGGACTCCGTCTCCGGTACCCGCTGGACCCGGTGAACGCCGCTCTCAAATTTCAGGCGGGAAAAAACGCCTTCCCCCTCGATAAGCGCGCTGCACTCCTTCACGCCGCCCAGTTCGGTCTCGCTGACGTTCAGAATCTCCATCCGCCAGTCCCGGCGCTGGGCATACATCCCGTACATCCGCAAAAGCGAGTGGGCAAACAAGGCTCCCTCCTCGCCGCCGACGCCTCCCCGAAGCTCCAGAATGACATTCCGCCCGTCGTTGGGATCCGCAGGCAACAGGAGAATCTTCAACTCCTCCCGGAGGCGCTCCGCCTCCTCCCGGGCGGCGGAAAGCTCCTCCTGGGCCAAGGCTTTCAGCTCCGGGTCCCGGAGCAGGGCCTCCGCCTCCTCCCGGCGGCGTTCGGCACTGTCCAGAGCCTGCCAAGCCTCCACCACCGGCGTCAGCTCCTTCAGCTCCCGCTGGAGGCTTCTGAGCCGCCCGCCGTCGCCATAGACGGCAGGGTCCGCCAGCTGGGCCTCCAGGTCCTCCTTTCGAAGGGCCAGTTCTTTTAGTCTTTCCAGCATAGGGTTACTCCTAGACAACTATCCATATATATTTTCTCCCAAACGGAGAAGGTCCTTCCCGGAAAGGGTCATCCGGCTGATGCTCCCGCCGGAAGGACGGGCTTTCGGGGATAACCGGGCTCCCAGAGCGCCAGCTTTTTGGTCCTGTTCTTTTCCGAAAGAACCAAGCTACCGGCGGGGATCGGCGAGGAACTCCTGGGTTTGGCGAAGGAATTCCTCCTGCCAGAAAGCATAGCCCACGGAGCCGGCCCGGAGGGAAACCGCGGTGCGGTGTCCGCAAGGGGTGTAACGGTCCAGCTGTTCAAAAATCTCCTCGTTTTTATCCTCGCAGCCCCGGGTCAGCAGATAGGAGGCATTTCGAATGTGCTTCCCATTTTGCTTTAAGAAGCTCCGTACCACAGAGCAGCAACGCCCCGCCCAGACGGGAGAACCCACAATCACCAGACGGTAGTCCGTCAGGGGAAACTTGGACGCGCACTTCACCGGCGGAAGGGTCCGCCGCATGGCGTCTACGCCGCAGCGGAGCCAGCCGCCCCAGCCGCTGCGGTCCACGTTGTCCTGGAGCTCCACCAGCTCGGCCCCCAGGGCCTTGGCAACCTCCTCCATGGCCGTTCGCGTATTGCCTGTCCGGGAGTAGTACACGCACAGCACATTGTTCCATGCCACTTTATCTGTCATCTCCTTTGTCTCACAGCCGCCCAAAACCAGACGGCGGGTATCCGGATTCCTCTGCCGGGGAAAACGTAGTCAGTCAAACAGCGCCGTCTTCACCACCGCAAAGGCCTCTCGCAAATAGTAATTGGCCGTGAGCCACCACCAGGGCAGCTCCGCCGGAACGTCAATGGTTCGGAGTCCCTGCTTCTGGGCGATCATATGGGCCCGGAAGCAGTGGAAATCGTTGGTCACCACGGCGATCACCGCCGTTTCCGTGTCCAGGCCCCGCTCTTCCAGCAGCTCCTTGGAAAAGGCGAAATTCTCAGCCGTGTTGGTGGAGCGGTCCTCCAGCAACAAGCGCCCGTTCTCCACTCCCGGAAGCGACCGGCGCATGGCCTCCGCCTCGGAGATGGCCTCCCCGGGCCCTTGTCCTCCGGAGAGGACCACCGGAACCTCCGGGTGTCCCTCCAAATAGGCCTCCGCCGCCCGAATACGGCTCCACAGGGCCGCCGAGGGCGTCTCGCCGTTGACCCCGGCGCCCAGAACAATCACCGCGTCTACCGGAATGGCGGAGTTGTCCGCCTCTCCCCGGAAGACAACGGCGGTCTCGATGCCCGCCAGAGTCACCAGCCCCAGGGTCAGCCCCAGAAAAAAGAGCCTCTCAAAGATTTTCCCGGTCCGGGAGCGCCGCCCCCAGCGTACCATCCAACTTCCCGCGGCCCAGACCGCCGCCGTTCCCAGGAACAAATAGCCGGTGAAGCGCATCCCATTGGGGACCATCACCAGGCCCAGTCCCGCCAGAACCAGCAGCGCCCAAAGACCCCCCCAGAGTATTGCTCGTCTTGTCATATATCTCTTTCCCGGAGGCGTCACGCCTCCCCGGCCTCCTCACTGAGCTGTTCCCAGCGCTCATAGAGGGTATCCAGCTCCTCCTGGGCCGCCTCCCGCTCCGCCGTCAGCTCCGTCAGCTTCTCGTAGTCACAGGCGGCGGCCTCCATGTCCGCCTCCAGAGCGGAAATCCGCTCCTCCGCCCTGGCGATGTCCCGCTCGCAGATGGTCAGCTGCCGCTTGGCGTTCTGCTGGGCCCGGTTGCCCCGGGCGGGACGCTCGGCCTTTTCCCTCACGGGCTTTGGCGGTTCGGACTTCTCCGCCGCCTCCTGGGCCTTCATCTGCCGGTACTGGGCAAAGCCGCAGGGATAGTCCGTGATGGTCTCATTGGCCAGCTCCCAGATCCGGGTGGCGAAACGGTTGATGAAATAGCGGTCGTGGCTGACAAAGAGCAGCGTCCCGTCATAGCTCTCCACTGCCTCCTCGATCCACTCCCGGGAGGCAATGTCCAAATGGTTCGTAGGCTCGTCCAGAATGAGGAAGTTAATCTCCCCGTCCATCAGCATGCAAAGCCGCAGCCGACTCTGCTCCCCGCCGGAGAGGACCGACACGGGCTTAAACACGTCCTCTCCCCGGAAGTCATATGACGCCAGCCGGTTTCGGGCGCTCTGGGCGGAGAGGCCCCGCTTGGAAGCCATCATGTTCTCCACCAGGTTCCAGTCCGGGTGGTCGAATTGAATGATCTGGGGCAGATAGGCCGCCTTGGTCTGGGGGCCGGTTTTGATGCGCCCGTCGTCGGGGTACAGCTCCCCCATAATCATTTTAATAAGCGTGGACTTCCCCGTACCGTTGTCGCCGATGAGGGCAATGCGCTCGCCTCCCTCCACCTTCAAGGTAATTCCGTCAAACAAATGCTTGTCCCCGTAAGACTTGGCCAGGTTCCGTATCCCCAGCACCTCGTCCCCGTGAAACTCGGCGGTAGAGAACCGGGCGTCCATCTTCCTCGCCTTGGTGGGCTTGGCGGTGGTGCGCATGCGCTCAATCCGCCGCTCGATGTTCACGGCCCGGCGATAGGTCTTGTCCATGCCCATAAAGGCCCAGACCCGCAGCTGCTCCGCCGCCTTTTCCAATTGCTGGATTTTCGCCTGTTCCTTCTGGTACTGCTTCAGCCGTTCTTGATAGCGGCGCTCCTTCTCCAAGGCGTAAAAGCTGTAATTCCCGCTGTAGAACTCCGCCCGGCCGTTCTCGATCTCAATGACCCGGGTCACCACCCGGTCCAGGAAATAGCGGTCATGGGAGATGGCCACCACGGTGCCCCGGAAGCCCCGGATATATTCCTCCAGCCACTCCGTGGCGTGAAGATCCAAGTGGTTTGTGGGCTCGTCCAGGAGCAGAATGTCCGTGTCCTCCAAAATCAGGCGGCCCAGGTTCACCCGGGTCTTTTCCCCGCCGGAGAGGCTGTCGAAAAGCTGCCCTCTCTGCTCCTGGGAGATGGAGAGGCCGCCGGTGATCTTGTTCACGGCCACATCGGTGTCGTAGCCCCCGAAGACCTCAAACCGTTCCCGGAGGGACCCATAACGCCGCAGAAGGGCCGGGTCCGCCTCTCCCGCCGCCATACGGCCCTCCAGAATCTCCATCTCCTTTGCCAAACCCTCCAGGCGCTGGAAGGCGGAACGGAGAACGTCCTCCACCGTGTAACCGGGGGGATAGACGGGAATCTGGGAAATCAGGCCCAGCCGCCGTCCCTGGCCCAGGGTAACCTGACCCTCGTCGGGCTCCAGCTCCCGGGTCAATATGCGAAACAGGGTGGTTTTGCCCGCGCCGTTCCGGCCCAATAGCCCCACCCGCTCTCCCTGGTCAATCTGGAAGGTCAGGCCGTCCAGGACATTGCGCCCCACCTCGAAGGACTTGACCAGGGAGTTTACTTGTATCTCGATCATAAACTATGAACCCTTTTTAAAATGAAGATTGGAGATCGAAGAGCCGTCGGGCTTCGGGAAATCCGGGGCTTTGCGTGAGGCTCCGGGGATTCCCTCTTCCATCTTCCGTTATCGCTTGTCTGTCAGCTGTTCCACCAGCCAGCCGAATTTCATGGCGTGGGAGGCCTTGATCAGCATGACGGTGCCGCCGGGTTCCAGCTGGCGCCGGAGCTCCGGAAGGGCCTCCTCCTTCGTGGGAAAATACTGGACGGAGCCGCCGCTGAGGGCCACGCCGTCGGCGATCTTTCCCGCCAGCTCCCCGCTGCCGATGGCGAACACCAAATCGACGCCCAGTATGGCGGCCAGAGCCCCCATGTTGTAATGGGCCCGGTTGCCGATGGCTCCCAGCTCTCCCATGTCCCCCAGGACAGCGATTCGTTTGTCGCACTCCGTCCGGGCCAGGATCTCCAGGGCCGCCGCCACGGACTGGGGGTTGGCGTTATAGCAGTCGTCCAAAAGCATCCGCCGCTCCGGCAGGCGGACCACCCGCATCCGGCTTCCGGTGGCTACATAGGCCGCTGCGCCCCGGGCAATCTCCTCCCGGTCCAGGCCCAGGGCCTCCCCCACCGCCACGGCAATGGCGGCGGCATAAGCCATATGCTCCCCGGGCGCGGGGATGCTCAGCTCGTAGCGGTCCTTTTCCGTGACGATGGTGCAACGAATTCCCTCCACGCCGTGGTCGGAAATCTCGGTGATCCGGGCCTGACAGTGCTCGGACTTGCCGCAGCGAACCGTCCGGAAGGGAACCGCCAGGGCCGCCAGCAGAGGATCGTCCCCGTTCAGGATGGCCAGACCCTCCGGCTTCAGGTGCTCAAAAATCTCGCACTTGGCCTTCAGGATTCCCTCCCGGCTGCCCAGGTGCTCGATATGTGCGTCGCCGATGTTGGAGATGACGGCAATGTCCGGCTTTACCATGGCGGTCAGGTACTCAATCTCCCCAAAGTGGTTCATGCCGGTTTCAATGACCGCCGCCTCGTGCTCCTTTTCCAGGCCCAACAAGGTCAAGGGCGTTCCCACGTCGTTATTGTAGTTCTCCGGGGTCTTCCACACACGGCGCTTCGCCCCCAGCACGGCGGCGATCATCTCCTTGGTGGTGGTCTTCCCTACGCTGCCGGTAACCTGAATCACCGGCAGGGAAAACTGATCCCGGTAGGCGGAGGCCAGGGCCCGGAGAGCCAGACGGGTATCCGCCACCTGTATATAAAATTTATCCTTCCGGAGGCTTTCCGGCGTCCGGGCGCAAAGGCACCCCGCCGCGCCAGCCTCCAGAGCCGCGTCCATAAAGTCATGCCCGTCAAACCGCTCCCCCACCCAAGGCAGGAAGAGGCAGCCGGGGGTCAGCTTGCGGCTGTCGGTACAGACCGCGGTGACAGCAGGGGCGTTCTCTCGGGGATTCAGCCACACACCGTCCACGGCGGCGGCGATCTGGCCAACAGTCATGGGCTCCATTCCATCGTCCTCCCCGCGCCCCGAACAGGGCGCGCTTTCTTTGTAATATGTAGTGGTACTATTGTTAATGTAATCCAATCCAGGCGCAAACCGCCGCCGGGTGGCCGTTCCTTTGGGCCGCGGTTTCCTTTTCGAGAAGCGGGCTAACGGCGCTGGATGTCCAGGGAGAGGCGGACAATCTCTTCGCACAGCTCCCCGTAACCCATGCCCACGGCGGCAGCCTCCCGGGGCACAAAGCTGGTGGGGGTCATCCCCGGCAGAGAGTTGGCTTCCAGGCACCAGAAGCGCCCCTCTTTATCCAAAATCATGTCCGTCCGGGAGTACACCGTCAGGCCCAGGGCCTTGTGAACCCGGAGGGCCAGTTCCCCGGCGGCAGCAGCCTCCGTCTCCGTCAGGGGCGCCGGACAAACCTCCCGCGCTCCGTCCTTCTGGTACTTGGCGGCATAATCAAAGTCCTTCCCGGCGGGGGTGGTCTCCACCGCGGGCAGAGCCCGGTCTCCCAGCACCGCCACCGTCAGTTCCCGGCCGTAGACCCGCTCTTCCCAGATCACCGCGCCGTTGTAGCGCCGGACCTGAACCAGGGCTTGCCGCAGAGCTTCCCGGTCCTCGGGCAGGAAGACCCCCAGGGAGGACCCGCCGGTGGTACACTTAATCACGCAGGGCATGGGCAGCTCCTGGGCCAGGTGGCAGACCTCCGCCTCCTTATACTCCAGCACGCCCCACTTGGGGGTGGGAATCCCCTCGGCGGTCATGATTCGCTTTGCCACCGCCTTATCCATGGCCACGCCGGAGGACAGGTAACCGGATCCGGTGTACGGCACGCCCAGCAGCTCCAGGGCGGCCTGAACACGTCCGTCTTCCCCGTCCTGGCCGTGGAGGCCCAGGAAGACGATGTCCGCCATCTGGCACAGCTCCAGCACATGAGGTCCGAAAACCCGGGGGCTCTGGTCCTTCCGGCTCCGCCGGACGGCCTCCAGATCCGGAGCCATGGTGTCAATCCTGGCGTCGGGGCACAGGCCATCCGCCGCGTCGAACAGGGTCTCCGGATGCTCCGGAAGGGTCTCCAGCCCCAGAAACAAATCTACGAAAATGGCCCGGTGGCCCCGCTCCCGCAGGGCGCGGCAAATGCCAGTCCCCGTCACCAGGGAAACGGCCCGCTCCGGGGAAAGGCCCCCGGCCAGCACAACGATCTTCATGGTCAATCCTCCAACAGTGGTAATGCTTCCATGTTATTATAATCTGCTATAGTTTAGCACAAGCCGCCGGTGAATACAACCTTCAAAACGCTTTTTTTACATTCCGGACGCAAATCCCGGAAAGGGCTTGACATGGACCACACTCTATATGATATAGTCAGAACACTTGAAATCGGTTCCCCGATTTTCAAGGCGGACAAAGCCCGCCGGCACAGAATCAGTGCCGTGATCGCCTGTGAAGTCCACCGGCAGGCCTTTTCAAGGCCCCTGGGACGCGGACGCGCCTCAGGGCGGAACGGAATGTTCCGCTGCGGTGACGATACACGGTGTCCCTATCCACCCAGACGTGAAAACAAACAAAAAAGGAGAGCGATTACTATGGCTGAGACATCCAAGGTCTATTTCGCGGACTTCCGCTGCCCCAGCTGGCGGGAAAACCTGACCCAGAAGCTGGCCCGCCTGATGATGACCGCCGGCTTCGGTGACATCAACATGGAGGATAAGTTCGTAGCCATCAAACTGCACTTTGGCGAGCCGGGGAACCTGGCCTATCTCCGTCCCAACTGGGCCCGAGCCGTGGCGGACCTGGTGAAATCCCAAGGGGGCAAGCCCTTCCTGACGGACTGCAACACCCTCTATATCGGAGGCCGGAAGAACGCCCTGGACCATCTGGAGTCCGCCTATATCAACGGCTTTACCCCCTACTCCACCGGCTGCCACGTCATCATTGCCGACGGGCTGAAGGGTTCTGACGAGGTCAGTATCCCCGTGGAGGGCGGCGAGTACGTCCAGGAGGCCAAGATCGGCCGGGCGGTGATGGACGCCGACGTCTTCGTCAGCCTCACCCACTTCAAAGGCCACGAGCAGGCCGGCATGGGCGGCGCGCTGAAAAACATCGGCATGGGCTGTGGCTCCCGGGCGGGCAAGATGGAGCAGCACAGCGCCGGCAAGCCCTTCGTCATCCAGGAGTCCTGCATCGGCTGCAAGGCCTGCGCCAAAATCTGCGCCCACGACGCCCCCCATTTCGACGGCGGAAAGGCCTCCATCGACACGGACAAGTGCGTGGGCTGCGGCCGGTGCCTGGCCATCTGCCCCAAGGACGCCATCCAGTGCCAATACAACGAGGCCCCGGCCATTTTGAACAAGAAGATCGCCGAGTACACCAAGGCCGTGGTAGACGGGCGCCCCTGCTTCCACGTGGCCCTGGTGCTGGACATCTCCCCCAACTGCGACTGCCACAGCGAAAACGACGCCCCCATCGCCGCCGACGTGGGCATGTTCGCCTCCTTCGACCCCGTGGCCCTGGACCAGGCCTGTGCCGACGCAGTGGTGGCCCAGGCCCCGCTGCCGGGCTCCATGCTGTTTGACGAGGGCGTGGATTGCAGCTGCGGCGACCTGCTGAAGGCCGCCCATCCCGACACCCATTGGGAGGCCTGCCTGGAGCACGCGGAGAAGCTGGGGCTGGGAAGCCGGAAATATGAGCTGATCAAGATTTAAAAGACATCCCCGGCATAAAGACGGCGTCCGGAAAGCAGGTGGCTTTCCGGACGCCGTTCGAACGTTCCTCCGGCCCTTCCGTCTGACGTTCCTCCTCGAACTTCTAATCGTCCGCCCAATCCCCCGGTTCTGTATTTTACAGGGGCATGGCGCGGCCCGCCACGTTTCCGGTTCTATCTTCTTTGTCCCCCTCATAGGATAGTCCATCACAACCGAAGAGGTGGACAACATGACAACGAAAAACGACGTGCTGCTGGAGGGCCTGGTCCTGGGAGAACCGGTGTGGTCCCACGAAAACCACGGCACACAATTTTACCGCGTATATCTCCAGGTTCCCCGGCTCAGCGGACAAATCGACCTGCTGCCGGTACTGCTGCCGGGGGGACTGGCGGCCCAAACGGCAGAGGGACGGCTCCTCCACATCCGGGGCCAGCTCCGCTCCTTCAACAACCGCAGCGGCGTGGGCAGCCGCCTGGTGCTGACGGTCTACGCCCAGGAGCTCCAGCCGGGGCTGGACGAGCCCTGCAACCAGATCGTCCTCTCCGGCGCGCTGTGCAAGCCTCCCATCTTCCGCCGGACTCCCCTGGGGCGGAGCATCTGCGATTTGATGCTGGCGGTTCCGCGGCGCTACGGCCGGGCGGATTATCTGCCCGTCATCGCCTGGGGCCAGCTGGCTGTAAAGGCCAGCCGCCTTCACGTGGGAGACCCCCTGGCCCTGGAAGGCCGGGTCCAAAGCCGTACATACCACAAGGTCACGGAATCCGGAGAAACCGAGGAGCGGACGGCCTACGAGGTCTCCATGATGCGCCTGCTGGACCCGGAGGGGCCGGGAGAGCCGGAGTCCTGACACACTTAAAAACCATCCCAGAAAGCCGCAGGGCCCCCCGCGTCGTAAGCGGAGGGCCCTGCGGCAATATAAAGGAAAGGAAAGAAGAAGAGCTTTTGTCAATCCATGTCCCATCCTAACCACGCGCCTTCACGGGAGCAGCGCTCCTGTCAAAAAGAGATCCGTCCCGGGAACAGGATGGTCATGTTCACAGAAGATTGATCAGGTTAAAGCTCAGCACCAGCCCGGAGAAGACGATGGACACGGTGGAGCAGAGCTTGATCAGAATGTTCAGAGAGGGACCGGAGGTATCCTTGAAGGGGTCGCCCACGGTGTCGCCCACCACGGCGGCCTTGTGCTGCTCGGAGCCCTTGCCTCCATGGTGGCCAGTCTCGATGTACTTCTTGGCATTGTCCCAAGCGCCGCCGGCGTTGGACATGAACACCGCCATGGCAAAACCGGATACCGACACGCCGCCCAGCAAGCCCACCACGCCGGTGGGGCCCAGGATCAAGCCGGTAACAATGGGAACCACGATGGCCAGCACGGCGGGGGACACCATCTCCCGCAGAGCGCCCTTGGTGCAGAGACCCACGCAGGACGCGTAATCCGGCTCGGCCTTATACTCCATGATACCGGGGATTTCCTTAAACTGGCGGCGGACCTCCACTACGATGGACTGGGCCGCCTTCTGCACGGCGTTCATGGTCTCAGCGGTGAAGACGAAGGTCAGCATGGCCCCGATGAACAGACCCACCAGCACCGTAGGGCTGGTCAGCGTGAAGTTCAAATTCTCCACAGTACGCTCCTGAACGATGTTGACGTAGCTCACCAGCAGGGCCAGGGCGGTGAGGGAGGCGGAGCCGATGGCAAAGCCCTTGCCGGTGGCGGCGGTGGTATTGCCCAGGGAGTCCAAAGCGTCGGTGCGCTGGCGGACGGTCTCAGGGAGGCCGCTCATCTCGGCGATGCCGCCGGCATTGTCCGCCACGGGGCCGTAAGCGTCCGTCGCCAGGGTGATGCCCAGGGTGGAGAGCATGCCCACGCCGGCGATGCCGATGCCGTAGAGCCCGCGGTTAAAGGCGTCGCTGAAGACGCCGGAGGCGTTCATGATCCGCACGGAGCCGCCGGCGGCGAAGTAACTCACCAGCACCGCCGCCGCCACGATGACGATGGAGACGAAGGTGGACTTGAGGCCCAGGGAAATGCCGCCGATGATGATGGTGGCGGAGCCGGTCTCGGAGGCCGCCGCCAACTCCTGGGTGGGTTTATAGGTATCGGAGGTGTAATACTCGGTGAAATAGCCGATGGCGCAGCCGCCCAACAGGCCACAGAGGATGGCGATGTACACACCCCAGCTGTGGAGAATCCAATAGGTCAAAGGGGCCGCCAGCACTGCCGCCAGAATCGCCGCGGTGTAAGTGCCGGTGCGGAGGCTGCGCAGAAGGGACTCCTGGGTGGCATCCTCCCTGGTCTTTACCAGGAAGGAACCGATGATGGAGCAGAGGATGCCGCAGACCGCCAGAGCCATGGGCAGCAGCATGCCGTTCCAGCCATAGCCGCCCACCGCACCCAGGGCAAAGGTAGCCAGGATAGAGCCCACATAGGATTCGTAGAGGTCCGCGCCCATGCCGGCTACGTCACCCACGTTGTCGCCCACATTGTCGGCAATGGTGGCGGGGTTCCGAGGATCGTCCTCGGGGATGCCGGCCTCCACCTTGCCTACCAGGTCCGCGCCTACGTCGGCGGCCTTGGTGTAAATGCCGCCGCCCACCCGGGCAAAGAGGGCCATGAAGGACGCGCCCATGCCGTTCATAACCATGATGTTGCCCAGAGCCTCCGGGGCATTGACATTGAAGACATAGCGCAGAAGGAAGAACCACATGGTGATATCCAACATTCCCAGGCCCACCACCGTAAAGCCCATGACGGAACCGGAGGAGAAGGCCACCCGCAGCCCCTTGTTCAGACTCTCGGAGGCCGCCTGAGCGGTGCGGGCATTGGAATTGGTGGCGATCTTCATGCCGATGAATCCGGCCAGCATGGAGAAGATTCCGCCGGTAACGAAGGCGAAGGGCGTGAATTCCGAAAGCATCTCTCCTCTGGTGGCGAAGGCCAGTACCAGCAGAATGACAAAGACCACGATGAAAACCTTAAACACCGTCGTGTACTGCCGCCTTAAGTAAGCGTTTGCGCCAGCGCGAATGTTTGCCGCGATTTTCTTCATCTTTTCGTTGCCTTCTGAGTAAGAAAGCACTTTTTTTGCCTGTATTGCGGCAAAAATCCCAGCCAACAAAGCTCCAATGAACCCGATCCAAAACAAGTTTTCCATAGTGAACCTCTCCTTCTTTTGGTTGAATATCTTGGACTGTGTAGCCTTATTGTATCATATTAGAACATTTTTTCAATAGAAAATTGATATTTTTATTACGCAAACGTTGTATTTCTTACATTTTAACAAAATCATACCCGCAAAACTGGTTATATTGCTTTACTATTCAGGAAAATTTTCGTAAATTTTTCCATCATATCGTAAATTCTTTCGAATTTCCGCGCAAACCCACCTGTTACCCGCTTTAAAAACCCATAATTCTAGGGCCTGCCAAAAAGTGTTACGCAAATTCCTTATTTTTTGCGTATTTCTTTGCGTGATTGACGGGTACAATAGTCCAATAAGGTACGCACTCCTTTGCGAAACCGCTCCTCCGGACGATAGTTCGTCCGAAGGAGCGGTTTCTTTCCATAATATAATCAAATTCAATAAACCAGGCGGAAGTCCGTAAACACCCATCGGTCCCCTACCAAGGCGTAGGGGAAGGACCAACTCTCCTGCCCTATGACCGTCTTGCCGTCCTCTCCCAGCAAATCCACCAGCACATTGACGGAGTAGACCGTCTCTTCCAGCTGCTCCACCTCGATCAGCATAGCGCCGGTTCCGGGATCTCGCTCCCGGCTGACGCCGGACACGTAGAGAACGCCGTCAATCTCCCGGTATTGAAGCCGGGACGTCTCGCCGTCCAGCAAGCGGTCCGCCAGCTCCTGGGAGAAAACGCTGCGCAGATAAGCCCGCAGATCCCCCAGGTCCTAAACGCTGTTCATGTTCACCCGGTGATAGCGCACACCCTCCAAGAGGACGTTTTCCTCCGAGGTGGGCAGAGGGGCAAGGTCGAACCAGCCGTAAACCCGAAGGGCCCGGTCATAGGCGCCGCGAATGTCCGACTCCAGAGGCGGGCGGGGAGCGGATTCCACCAGGGAAGCCCTCATGTTTTTCTCTCCGGAGCTCTCCACAGCGCCGATATGGACAGAGGCCGCCTCCTCTTCCGGCCGGACAGGTTGGGCACAGGCGGTCAGTAACAGCAAGAGCAGCAGCATACACATCTTTTTCCGCATCACGTCGCCTCCTCCCTCTATAGCCGCCCGACGTCGCCCTCTCCCCCAAAGGGCCTGTCGTCGGGCTCTTTTTTCACTTTCAATATATCATAACCGCCGCAAAAACGCCACGACAATTTTCCATAAAATCCACGGTTTTTCAAGAAATTTTTTGACAGCCTCCCGCATCCCTCGTCTATGAACTCATTGGGGCAGCAGCGATTGCTTCCGGGCCCTGTCCGGACATTGGCGGAATGTCCGGCATAAAAAAACCACCCCGCCCATCGAAACAACGCTCGACGGCGGGGAGGGGATTTTTGCTATGAACTTCCAGTAAGGCAATATGGGTTTACGACCGCCTTGCGGGGGCCGTCATATCGTCAACGAGCCTGTGCCCGATCCGCGAAAAAGAAAAATCCACGCCGACGGCGTGGCTTCCGGTTTTCAGCGTTCGCTGTGAGTCCAAGGCTCATCCAGAAAGATCATGTCGTCCAAATCATCAGGTAACGCTTGCGTAAACAGTTTCATGTCCATCGCTCCTCTCTCTTAAAACTGAAAAAACTATAGCACACCGCTGGGAAAAAAGCAAGAGGAATTTTATGTTTTTCATAAAATTTTCATATTTGCGCCGACAGGATTCGTCAGCCCAACCGAAGGTCGGCCTTTGCGGGGCGGGGTTCACGAAGCTTTCTGTATTTCTAGGCCGTTCTTTGTGTATTTTTTCTCTCGCCAGGGAAACAATGCCTGTGCTATACTATAAATAAAGTAGTTGACTTCAGCCCCTTTCTCGGTTTCTTTGGACGGGGCTTTTGCGTATTTCCGTTTTTGCGCAAATTTTCGATGCCGCCCGGCAGGGAGGTGTTCTATGGCAAGACATTCCAAACGGCGTCACGGCGGGCGGACCGCCTTGGCGCTGTTGGTGTTGGCGGTTCTGGCCGTGTTTTTTGTCCGCTGGAGCAATACCGCCTTACAGGTCTCCTCCTTTTCCCCCGTTCTCCCGGACCTGCCTCAGGGCTTTGACGGCTGCCGTATCGTGGTTTTGGGAGACCTTCACTCCACATACTTTGGCCAGGAGAATCAACAGCTTCTGGAGACTGTCCGGGCGCAGAACCCGGAATATATCTTCCTTGTGGGAGATCTGGTGGACGCCTTCCGGGACATTCCAGAGGACTATCCCTCCGAGACCGCCCAGGCGCTGTCCAGCATCGCCCCCACCTACTACGTCACCGGCAACCACGAATGGGCGGCGGGAGACGTGCCGGAATTGAAAGGCGCCCTGGAGGCCCAGGGTGTGACGGTGTTGTCCAATCAATTCGTCGCTCTGGAGCGGAACGGAAACACTCTGGTCCTGGCGGGTATCGACGACCCCAACGGCTACGCGGACCAAAAGTCCCCGGAGACCGTGGCGGCAGAGGTCTACGCCCAGTACGGGGACCCCTTCTGGATGCTGCTGGCTCACCGGAACGATCACTTCCCAGAGCAGTATAGCCGCCTGGGCGCGGATTTGGTCATCTCCGGCCACGGGCACGGCGGCCTGATCCGGCTGCCCTTCACCGACGGACTGGTGTCCACAGACCGGACCTTTTTCCCCTCCTATACCGCGGGGCTGTATGAGGAAAACGGCTCTATGCTTTTCGTCACCCGGGGGCTTGGGAATACCGGAAACAGCTTTCGGCTGTTCAACCGCCCGGAGGTGGCGGTGGTCACTCTTCGAAGGGGATAAATTCCTCTTCCCGCAGGGCGCCCGCCAGCTGGAAGCCTATCCGGAGTCCATTGTAAAAAGAGTACAACTCGTGAGCAACGAGGGTGTTTCCGCTCATGTACCTTGGCCAGTCCTTGGGGGCGGGAATGGTAACCAGCTGGTTATACAGATCTTCCACAATCTGGGGAATTTCAGTCATGGCAGCTTCCTCCGTTTCACACACAATTAAGTATGTTTTGATTATATCGCACAAAGCTAGGTATGTCAAGGGGGATATATGGAATTTTCAGAAAAAATAAAAATGCTGCGGAAAGAGCTGCACATGTCCCAACCGGCGGTTGCCGCAGAGATGGGGCTTTCGATGCGAGGCTATCAGAATCTGGAGCTGGGGACCGAGCCCCGGTATAGTTCTCTCATGCGCGTAGCGGAGTTTTATGACGTCTCCGTGGATTGGCTGATGGGCCGGACGGAGAACCGGCATGCCCACAAAGGATAAACCAGGCCGCTTCACCCACCAAGCCAGCGACAGCGGAAAGAGAAATACGCCAAGTCGACAAGCACCAGCTCCCGTTTAACTGCGTCGCGGGGAAGTCCTTCCTGTCTTCCCCCAGTCATCCAGGCGCGTCCCCGCGTCCTCCCCGTACTTCTTTTTCTCTTTTGGACCGTGCACGGCCCGTTTTCTCTTTTTCTTCTGGCAAGAAAAAGAGAAAATGGGGGGTGCAAAAGGACCAGCCCTCAAAGGGCTGAAATCCCCCCGCCCCGAACGGGGCGAGTACAACCCTCCCCCAGGGGAGTCCCCTAAGGAGCGCCTATGCAAGAATTCCCTGCCGGAAAATTTGATATTGCCATCATCGGCGCGGGCCACGCCGGCATCGAGTCCGCCCTGGCCTCCGCCCGGCTGGGGCTGGAGACCATCGTCTTCACCATCAACCTGGACGCCGTCGGCAACATGCCCTGCAACCCCGCCATCGGCGGCACCGGCAAGGGCCACCTTGTCCGGGAGCTGGACGCCCTGGGCGGCGAAATGGCCAGGGCCGCCGACGAATGCTGCATCCAGTACCGCCTCTTGAACAAGGGCAAGGGCCCCGCCGTCTGGTCCCTCCGGGCCCAGGCGGACCGCCGGAAGTACCAGGGCCGCATGAAGCACGCCCTGGAGCGTCAGGAACACCTCACAGTCCGCCAGGGCGAAGTGGTAGAGGTCCGCGCAGACAAAAGCGGCGTCTCCGCCGTGGTCCTGGCCACCGGAGCCGTCTTCGAAACCCGGGCCGTCATCTTGGCCACAGGCACCTACCTCACCGGCCGCACCATCGTAGGCGAATGGGTGGAGGACTCCGGCCCCGACGGCATGCACGCCGCCGGCCGGCTGACGGAGTCTCTGCGGAAATTGGGCCTCCCCCTCCGCCGCTTCAAAACCGGCACCCCCCCTCGGGTCAATGCCCGGACAGTGGACTTTTCCGAAATGGAGCTTCAGCCCGGGGACCGTCTGCCTGTCCCGTTCTCCTATTCCACAGCGGACGCCCCCTTGAACCAGGCCGTCTGCTGGCTCACCTGGACCACGGAGGAGACCAAGCGCATCGTCCAGGAAAACCTGGACCGGGCTCCCATGTACTCCGGCCTCATTGAAGGCGTGGGCCCCCGCTATTGCCCCTCCTTCGAGACAAAAATCGTCCGCTTCCCGGACAAGCTCCGGCACCAGCTCTTCGTGGAACCCATGGGTTTGGACACCGAGGAGCTCTATATCCAGGGCTTCTCCTCCTCCATGCCGGAGGACGTGCAGATTCAAATGCTCCACAGCGTGCCGGGACTCCGCCAGGCCGTCATGACCCGGCCCGCCTATGCCATCGAGTACGACTGTATCGACCCTCTGGCCCTGGCTCCCACCCTGGAGGTGAAGGCCATCCCCGGACTCTACGGCGCGGGGCAGTTCAACGGCTCCTCCGGCTATGAGGAGGCAGCGGTCCAGGGGTTCTGCGCCGGGGTTAACGCCGCCCGGAAGCTCCGGGGCCAGAGCGAGTTTGTTCTCTCCCGGGCGGAGAGCTACATCGGAACCCTGATTGACGATCTGGTGACCAAGGGCACGGAAGAGCCCTACCGGATGATGACCTCCCGGAGCGAATACCGGCTCCTCCTCCGGCAAGACAACGCGGATCTGCGGCTGACAAAGCGGGGCTATGACATCGGTCTGGTCTCAGCGGAGCGCCTCCGGGCCGTGGAGGAGAAATACGCCGCCGTGGAGCAGGAGATAAAGCGCCTGCGCCATACCGGGGCCTCTCCCTCCCAGGCGCTGACGGTCTTCCTGGCCTCCAAGGACACGGCGGACGCGCCGGGGGGCTGTCCCCTGGACGCGCTGCTGCGGCGGCCCCGGATTCACTATGAGGAGCTGGCCCCCTTCGACCCGGAGAGGCCGGAGCTGCCGCCGGATGTCCGGGAGCAAGTGGAAATTTCCGTGAAATACGAGGGTTATATCCGCCGCCAGGAAAAGCAGGTGGAGGATTTTAAAAAGATGGCCTCCCGCCGCCTGCCGGCGGACGTTGACTACAACGCCATCCAGGGTCTCCGGCTGGAGGCCCGAGAGAAGCTGACGGCGGTGCGGCCCTTGGATTTAGGACAGGCATCCCGAATTTCCGGGGTGTCCCCGGCGGACGTGGCTGCGCTGATGATCTATCTGGAAAACCATCCCCTTTAAAAAGCGGGGGACCCGCCGGGCTTGTTCCAGGATTCCGCGCTGTATTCTTTGTAAATATCGGTTTGACATTCGCCGCAACTGTCCAAACTAAAAAGAAAGGAAGCACCGCCCTATGTTGATCGACATGACCCATACCATCACCCCGGAGATTCCCATCTACCCCGGTACGCCGGTTCCCGCCCTGACCCCTGCCTGCACCCTCACCCGGGACGGGTTCCGGGAAACGCTGCTGACCCTCTCCTCCCACACCGGCACCCACATGGATGCTCCCGCTCACCTGCTTCAGGACGGGCGCACGCTGGATCAAATGCCCATGTCCCAGTTTTCCGGCCGGGCCACGGTGCTGGACGTGTCCGGAGAGGGTCCGGTGATTACGGAGTCCTTTTTGCAGTCCAATTACGACGCCATCCACAGCGCCGATTTCATCCTCTTCTATACTGGCTGGGAGGAGCGCTGGGGCACGGAGCGCTTTCTGGAGGACACCTTCCCCGTTCCAGATGAGGCGGCGTCTAAGTATCTGGTCTCTCGGGGACTCAAGGGCGTCGGCACCGACGCCATCAGCATCGACCGGATCGCAGACCAGAAGCTCCCGGTCCATCACACCCTGCTGAAGGACAGTGTGCTGATTCTGGAGAACCTGTGCCTGAAAAAGGTCCGGGGACGGAAGGACTTTTTGTTCTTCGCCCCGCCTATGAAATTCCAAGATACCGACGGTTCTCCCATCCGCGCGTTCGCGGAGCTGCGGGAGTCCTTTGAAGCGGAGAGGAGAAGACGGTGAGAAAATTTCTGGCCATTGTGGTATGCAAGCTGGGCCGCTTTGTGGGGAAACTCATTGGCAAGGGCAGCTCCATGCCCGGCAAATTCGCCCTGAAAATCTGCCCGGACATCCTCCGGCGGGTGGAGCTCCCCCGGCACATTCTCGCCGTCACCGGCTCCAACGGGAAGACCTCCACGGTGGAGATGATCGCCGCCATCCTGCGGGCGGACGGCAAAACCGTGGTCTACAACGAGGAGGGCTCCAACCAGACCGAGGGCGTGGTCACCCTGGTGCTGACCCACGCCACCTTGGGGGGAACGGTGAAAGCCGACGTCCTCCTCATCGAGTCCGACGAACGCTACGCCGCCCGGACCTTCCAATACTTTCATCCCACGGAGTTTGTGGTCACCAACCTCTACCGGGACCAGCTCACCCGGAACGGGCACCCGGAGTCGGTCTATGACGCCATCCTTCCCGCCCTTCATCCGGAGACCACGCTGCTTTTGAACGCTGACGATCCCCTGTCCTCCTGCTTCGCCCAGGGGCGGGAGCGGGTCAAGTGGTTCGGTCTGGACCACTGCTCCATTGATCTGGACGCCCCCTCCGGGGTCTATCACGACGGGACCTACTGCCCTCTGTGCCACGGGCCCATGGAGTACGACTATGTCCACTACAACCACATTGGGGCCTATCGCTGCGGGAAGTGCGGCCACAAAAAGCCCTCTACCGACTACACCGTCACGGCGGTGGATCTGGAGAACGCCCAGGTGACCATTGACGGCGAGACCAATATCGCCCTGGCCTTCCGCAGCATCTATAACATTTACAACATTCTGGCGGCCTACGCCGCCTGCCGGGAGTGCGGCGTCTCCGGGGAGACCGCCGCCGCCGTCCTCAGTCACTATCTGCTGAAAAACGGGCGGATGCAGACCTTTCACCTGGGAGCTCACCACGGCACCCTCCTGACCAGTAAGCACGAGAACTCCATCGCTTACGACACAAACCTCCGCTACATCGCCTCCTCGGAGCGGGACTGCGCGGTGCTGGTCATCGTGGACGCGGTGAGCCGGAAGTATTTCACCAGCGAGACCAGCTGGCTGTGGGACATCGACTTTGACCAGCTGAACGTCCCCCATGTGAAGCGGGTCATTCTATCGGGCCGGTACTGCAACGATCTGGCGGAGCGGTTTTCCTATACGGAGGTAGACCGCTGGTCCGTGGAACCGGACATTGCCGCCGCCGCTTCGGAGCTGAAAAACAACGGGGACGAGGAACTGTTCGTGGTCACCTGCTTTGCCGACCGGGACAAGATTCTCTGCCGCGTGGAAAAGGAGGCGTGAGGCATGGAGGTGCGGATCATCCATTTCTACCCAGACCTGATGAATCTCTACGGCAGCCGGGGAAACGTGCTGGCCCTGGAACGTTATTTGCGGCAGCTGGACTGCGACGTCACCGTGGAAGCCGTGGTTCCCGGCGGCGGGGCGGACTTCACCCGCGGGGACTTCTTCTGCATGGGCGCCGGAACGGAGCGGGCCGCCCGGGCGGCCATGGAGGACCTTGGCCGTTTTGCCGGCCAGCTGAAGGCCGCCGCTCAGGACAACGCCGCCATGCTCTTTGCCGGCACGGCCATGGACCTTCTAGGCCAGACCGTCCGGGAGGCGGACGGCAGCGCCTATGACGCCCTGGGGCTGGCCTCCTTCGTGACCGAGCACGGCAAAAAGCGCATTGTGGAGGACGTCTATGGACACACGGACCTCTATCCCGAGGCGGTGGTGGGGTTCATGAACAAATGTGGAACCGTCACCGGCGTGGAGATGCCGCTGCTGACGAAGCTGGACCTGGGCTTCGGCAACGAGCGGGAACGGGGCGCCGAAGGCTTCCACTGGAAGAACGTTTTCGCCTCCCAGCTCACCGGCCCGCTGCTGGTGAAAAACCCCAAGCTGCTGGAGACGGTGGCCGCCGCCATCTATGCCCGCCGGGGGAAACCCCTGCCGGTGGACCGGCCGGTGGACCGCTGGGCCCAGGCGGCCTATGCCGTCACGGAGGAACAGCTGCGGCTGAGATCTCAGGCGAAATAAGAACCTGTATTCCCAGCCGCGCGCCGTCGGGACGGTCTTTTTCCCGGTTATGAATTCATAAATCTCATTCCTCCAATACTATTTTGGTCCAGCTCAGCACATGGCTAGGGTCACATTCCCTGTGGCCGCCACCTCGCTGCGGTTGTAGATTTCTGCGGAACAGGCTACAATCGCTTTTTCCTTCCGCTCGGAAGGCAGCGCCGCCTTGATTTGAATGGTATCGCCGGGGAGAATCTTCTGCCGGAAGCGGACATTGTCAATGCCCAGAAAGTGCGGAATCTTCCCGGCGTAACGCTCCGTGGAAAGGAGCAGAATATCCGCCGCCTGGGCCATACATTCCACGAAGTATACACCGGGCCGCACAGACTCTTCCGAAAAATGGCCCTGAAAATCTCCCGGGAGGGATCCACGTAAAAGGTTCTGGTAATGGATTCTACCGGGACCAGGGCTTCCACCGTGGTCACCAGAAGTATGGGTCCCGGTGGGGAAGAATTTTCTTGAACTCGTTTTGTTCCATTCGTATGAATTTTTTGTCCTTTTGCGTCCTTTTGCCCCGTGGTTCCCACGGCAGGTCAAAAGAGCAGGTCAATTCTCCGCAAGCTTGCGGTACTTTTCATAGCGCTCTTTCGCGTCCCGCATCGTCTTTTCATACAGGCGCTCCGCCCGCTCCGGGAAGTTGATCCGCAGGGAGGCATAACGGTTCTCTCCCTTTAAATAGTCCATCAGCTTCTCCGTGTCCGGCGCAGGGGAATCCAGCTGGAAGGGATTCTTCCCTTCGGCGATGCGGCGGGGGTCATAGCGGTACAGGTGCCAGTAGCCGCATTCCACCGCCCGTTTCATTTCCGTCTGCGTGCAACTCATCCCGGACTTGATTCCATGCTCCAGGCAAGGACAGTACGCGATGACAATGGCGGGGCCGGGATACGCTTCCGCCTCCCGAATCGCTTTCAGCGTCTGGGCCTGATCGTAGCCCATAGCCACCTGGGCAACGTAGATATACCCATAACTCATGGCAATGGCCCCTAGGTCCTTTTTCTTGACCTCCTTACCTCCGGCGGCAAACTTCGCCACGGCGGCGGCGGGTGTCGCCTTGGAGGACTGGCCTCCGGTATTGGAATACACCTCCGTGTCCATGACCAGCATATTGATATCCTGGTTCTGGGCCAGCACATGGTCAATGCCGCCAAAGCCGATATCATAGGCCCAGCCGTCGCCTCCAAAGGCCCACACGGACTTCTTTGTCAAAAATTCCCGATTCTGGAGGATGAAAGCGCAGTCCTCATCTTCCCCGGCGTCCTCAAGAGCCGCAAGCAGATTGTCGCTGACCCGGCGGGTGGCGGAGGCATCCGCCCATTTTTCCAGATAGGCAGAAACCGCTTCCGGAGCAATGCCCTTCTCTTGCAGAGACCGCAGACGGTTCATCACCTCTCCGTGGACCGCCTCATGGGCCCGCAGGAAGCCATAGGCAAACTCGGCGTTGTCTTCAAACAGAGACTGCTCCCAGCTGGGCCCGAAGCCCCGCTTATCGCAGGAGTATGGCGTCATGGGCATGGCTCCGCCGTAAGCGGAGGAACAGCCGGAGGCGTTGGCCACATACATCCGGCTTCCGAAAAGCTGGGTGACCAGCTTGATGTAAGTCGTCTCGGCACAGCCCGCGCAGGCCGCGGAGAACTGGAAATAGGGCTTGGCAAACTGGGCGGCCTTTACGCTCTTCCCACTGATGACCTCGGGTTTCAGCAGGTCCTCATTTATGGCATAGGCGTCAAAATTGGCCTGCTGGTCCTTCTGGGACTCAAAGGGTGCCATCTCCAACGCGCCCTGAACCGGGCAGGCGGTGAGGCAGACGCCGCAGCCCAAGCAGTCATAGGGGGACACCTGAATGCGGAAGAAATATTGGGGAACCTCTTTGCCCAGCCCCTTGGCGGGCACGGTCCGAAAGCTCTCCGGGGCAAGGGCCCGTTCCTCCTGGTTCAAGAGGACCGGACGGATGGCGGCGTGGGGGCAGGCCATGGCGCAACGGTTGCATTGGGCGCAGACTTCCGGATTCCACTTGGGAACCGTGACAGCCACCCCCCGTTTGCTGTAAGCGGTGGTCCCGTTTTCCCAGGTGCCATCCAGGCAGTTATGCTTCTTGAATACGGAGACGGGCAACTTGTCCCCCTGCTGGCGGTCCATAGGCACCACGATTTCCTTGACGAAGGCCGTGCCGGCCTGGACACCCTCAGGAGCGTCTTGGGCGCCGGCCCAAGACGCCGGAACCGGAATTTCCGTCATGCCGGTCAATCCCGCGTCCACGGCCCGGTTGTTCAGGTCCACGATCTCCTGGCCGCCCTTTTTGAAATAGCTGTTATAATTTCCGCGTTTCATCTCCTCCACCGCCATGTCAATGGGGATGATATGGGTCAGCTGGAAAAAAGCCGCCTGGAGGATGGTATTGATTCGGTTGCCCAGCCCAAGCTCCCGGGCAATCTTCGTGGCATTGATCGTGAAAAGCCTGGCGTGTTTGGAGCTGAGGTCCCGCTTCAATTTGGCGGGCAGCCGGGTTTCTAGCTCCTCGGGAGACCAGGGGCAATTCAATAAATAGACACCGCCTTCCTTCAGGTCGGCTCCGGTGTCGTACTTCTCTACATAGGTAGGCGCATGGACCCCCACAAAATCCGCGTCGGACACCAGATAGGTGGAGCGGATCGGCTCCTCTCCAAAGCGGAGATGGCTCTGAGTCAGTCCGCCGGACTTCATGGAGTCATAGGAAAAATAGGCCTGTGCGTACTTGTCCGCCACGAGACCGATGGTGGTGATGGCGTTTTTGTTGGCGCCTACGGTGCCGTCCCCACCCAGACCCCAGATCTTACAGGCGGTCTGACCCGGATAGTCCAGTTTTAGTTCCTGATAAGGAAGGGAAGTGAAAGTCACGTCGTCCTCGATTCCGATGGTAAAACTGTTCTTCGGATGCTCCTGGCGGAGATTGTCGTACACAGCTACGATTTGCCCGGGGGTGGTATCCTTGGAGGCCAGTCCATAGCGTCCCCCCACCACCGCGATATCGGAGCGGCCCGCCTGCTGGAGGGCGCTCTGAACGTCGAGGAACAGCGGCTCGCCCACGCTGCCGGATTCCTTGGTCCTGTCCAGGACGGCGATCCGCTTGCAGGTGGCCGGCACGGCCTCCACAAAGTGGCGGATGGAGAAGGGCCGGTACAGATGGACCTGAACCACGCCGACTTTCCGCCCTTGTGCGTTCAGATGGTCCACGGTTTCCTTCACCGCCTCCGCGGCGGAGCACATGATGACGATGACATCCTCCGCGTCCGGGGCGCCGTAATAGTTGAAAAGCCGGTAGTCCCGCCCAGTGAGCCGGTTGATCTCATCCATATAGTGCTGGACCACGCCCGGAATGGAGGCGATTTTCTCGTTGGCTCCCTCCCGGCACTGGAAGAAGACATCCGGGTTCACCGTGGTCCCCCGGGTACTGGGGTGCTCAGGATTCATGCCATTCTTTCGGAAAGCGTAAAGCTGCTCCTTGTCAATCAGTTTTTCCAGATCGTCGTAGTCCAGAATCTCAATGCGCTGCATTTCATGAGAGGTGCGGAAGCCGTCAAAGCAGTGCATAAATGCGTAACGCCCCCCGATGGCGGAAAGGTGTGCAACCGCCCCCAGGTCCATAGCCTCCTGTGGAGAGGAGGACATCAGCATGCCAAAGCCGGTCATCCGGCATGTCATGGCATCGGAGTGGTCACCGAAAATAGACAACGCGTGGGCGCTGACGGTACGGCAGGAAACATGGAATACCGCCGGCAGAAATTCCCCGCCGATCTTGTACATGGGCGGAATCATCAGCAACAGGCCCTGGGACGCAGTATAAGTGGTCGTCAGGGCTCCGGCCTGGAGGGAGCCGTGGCAGGTACCCGCCGCTCCCGCCTCGGATTGCATCTCGATGACCTCTACCGGGTTTCCAAACACATTTTTCTTTCCCTTAGCCGCCCACTCATCCACTTTTTCCGCCATGGTGGAGGAAGGAGTAATGGGGAAAATGGAAGCTACTTCTGTAAAGGCATAGGATGCATAGGCTGCGGCCGTATTGCCATCCATGACGGCATATTTTTTTTGAGGCATGTTGTCAGTTCTCCTTCTTTCGTGTTGCTTTGCGGAAACGGTACTGGGGGTAGAGCCTCTCAGCGCATATCAGGATATGCTTTTGCAATGTAACTTCCTATGCGCCGCACCGCCTCTTGAAGGTTTTCGTCGGAGTTGGCGAATACCAGGCGGAGATATCCCTCTCCCATGTCGCCGAAAGCGGAGCCCGGCACCGTAACAACACCGGCGTTGGTCAAAAGCTCCTCCGCAAACTCTTGGGAGGTTTTCCCGAAGGCCTTAATGTTGACAAAGGCGTAAAAGCTGCCCGCAGACTTTTTGCAGGAAAATCCCGGAATCGCGTTGATGCCGTCAATCAGGATATCCCGGCGGCGGGTGTAATCCTCCACCATGCCGGACACGCACTCCGTGCTGGACATGGCCACAACGGCGGCGTCCTGGATGAAGGTGGCGACGCAGGAGGCGATACCCTCTTGCAGCTGCGCCATCTTTTTGATATAGCCCGGATCGGGAGCCAGCAGGTAGCCCACCCGCCAACCGGTCATGGCGTAGGCCTTGGAGAAGCTGTTGAAAATCAGCGTCCGGCCCCGGACCTCGGGGACCTCCGCAATGCTGAAGGGCTTGACTCCATCGTAGATAATGCTGTCGTAGGGCTCGTCGGAAAGCACCCACAAGTCATACTTTTTCACAAGCTCCGCGATGGCCAGAACGTCCTCTTTGGTCAAAACCGCGCCGGTGGGGTTGCAGGGGGAATTCAGCAGGATGGCCTTCGTGCGGGGCGTGATGGCCTTTTCCACGTCTTCCGCCTGGAGACGGTATTCGTATTTCTCATAGGTGGGCACCGGAACCGCCTTGGCTCCGGCGATGCATGCCTGCCCGTAGTAATTGGGGAAGCAGGGGTCTGGAACCAGAATCTCATCCCCCTCGTTCAGCAGCGCCAGCATGGATAGCATCAGTCCCTCCATGGCACCCACGGTGATGATGACGTGGTTCTTGGTGTACCCGTCCCAAATTGGCTGGTACTTCCGAGCCACGGCCTGACGGAGCTCGTCCGTGCCGGAGTTGGGTGCGTAGTGGGTGCGGCCCGCATCGATGGCCTTCTTCGCGGCCTCCTTGATGTATTCCGGGGTGTCAAAATTGGGCTCGCCCACCGTCAGCTTGATGGCGTCGGGATATTGGGCGGCCAGATCAAACATCTTGCGGATCCCAGACGCCGGATATTGTTCGGCTCGCTTAGAAATACGCAGTACGTTTTCCATAATCCATATACCTCCATTTTATTTTTGCGCAGGCGCTCCCGCCGGGGCGGGAACGCCTGCTTTTTTACCGGGTTTCTTCTTAGAGCCTATTGGGCCATCTTTCAGCGCGCCGGCTGGCAGATCTTTTGCCGCCCTGTTGCGTTAAATTTTCTTGAAATCCGTCAAGGATCTCTGCGAAAATTTGCGTTGTCTAGCAGCAAAATCTCTCGCCACCCGACACACTTCGAGATACCAAACAGGCGCTTACTGCTTTTCGGCTTCCTTGTACTTATGTTCCAGTTCCGGAATCAGCCGGACGGACTCCTCGTTGCTGGATTCCCACTTTCCGGATTTCAGCCGGGCCCGATAATCATTGATAATGGCCATTACCTGCTTGCGCATGGCGATGCACAGGAACAGGTTACACACCGTGCACACGCCGAAGAAGAAGTCAAACAGATTCCACAGCACGCTCAGCGCGCCCACAGAACCGATGATGGCAAACGCGCAGCCCAAGATGCGGTAGGGAATCGTCAGCCCCTTGAGATTCAGTGCGTCCAGGCAAATCTCGCCGTAGTAAATGTTTACCAGGGCGGTGGTAAAGCCAAAGAAAGCGATGATGACGGAGACAAACACGGTGCCCATGGCCTGATTGCCCAGGGCGGTGCCAAAGGCCAAAGATGTCAGCGCCGCGCCGGACTCGCCACAGTTCCAAACGCCGGTGGACAGCACCACAAGGCCCGTCATCGTGCACACAACGATGGTGTCCACGAAGACCTCGGTGATGCCCCAAAGGCCCTGCTTGGCGGGGTGGTTGGCATTGGAGGAGGAGTGGGCCAGAGGGGCCATACCTGTGCCGGCCTCGTTGGAGTACACACCACGGGCCAGTCCCCAGCGGACGGCCAGCATGACGGTGGACCCGGCAAAGCCGCCGGTGGCCGCCGCGGGAGTGAAAGCGTACTGAAAAATCATGGCGAACACACTAGGGATTTTGCCGATGTTAAGGGCCAGAATGATGATCGCGACAATGGTATAGGCTAGCGCCATAAAGGGAACCACGACTTCCGCAAAACGGGAAATGCTCTTCAGGCCTCCCATCAGCACCAGGGCCAGCAGGATGGCGATGATCACGCCGATAATCATAGGAGGAACGCTGAAGTAGGAGTTCACGGCGCCCACGATGGAGTTGGCCTGAACCGCCGGGGCAAACACCATGGCGCAGCCCAGGATGACCGCCCAGATACCCCCGATCCACGTCCACTGCTTCCCCATGCCCTTGCGCACGGTCCAGTAGAAGCCGCCGTGCCAAATGCCCGTGTCCGGGTCCTGCTCCCGGTAGGCCATGCCCAGGGAAATTTCCGTGAATTTTACAATGAGGCCCATCAGAGCCACAGCCCACATCCAGAAAATGGCACCGGGGCCGCCGGTGGCGATGGCGACAGACACGCCCGCGATGTTGCCCACGCCCAGCGTGGACGCCAGCGCCGTGCAGCAAGCCTGGAAGGGAGAAATGTTGCCCTGGCCGTCGCCCTTGTCAAAAATTTTACCCAGCGTGTTTTTCAGCGCGTGGCCAAAAATGCGGAACTGGAAAACTTATACTTGATGGAAAGTACCACGGCCACGACCACTGTCAGAATCAGCAGCGGCCACCCCCACAGCCAATTGGAAATCGCCATCATGATATCAATCATGATATTCATGATATTAATAATGAACATCTGCTATCCTCCTTTTGTTTTCTTCAGAAACCGCCGCTCCGTTGCATGGTTTGCCCAAACCTCCCCCCATTTTGATTCATTGAATTTCACCTCGGACACCGTCGGTTTCCGTATAACGGAAAAACATTCCGTATATACGTTCTCAAATGCTCCCTTCCCCACGGGGCATGTGCGGCTACCTGTTTTCGGGGCAAGCAACCTCTCCCCATGATTTCGATTCACGTGTGTCTTTCCCCAGGAGTCTGCGGAAACCCTCTGTAAGTTCCTTCTTCTGAACCAGTAATTTCCGTACAATGGAAATACATTCCGTGCTTTCCTCAAAAAATAAATTAGCCCCCCAAAAATTCCGCTGTACGGAATTAATTACCGTTTTGCGGAAAAACGAAGCATCTATCAATCGTACTTGGATGTCTCCCCAGGGGAGACATCCGAAAAACCTAGGTTTTTCTTCAAAATCGCGGTTTCTTTTTCTTGAATCTTATGTTATACTATATGTCAAAAGATGTCAAGAGGCAAATCTTTTTTCTGTAAAATTCACACAAAGAGGAGAGCTGAATTATGGCAAAAGAACGGGTGTCCAGCATTCTCCGCGCTCTTGATATCCTGGAGTGCTTCATGGATAACCAGACCGAATGGACCTTAAAGAGTCTGGTGGCGGAGCTTCAACTGCCCACCACCACCGTCCATCGGCAGCTCGCCACGCTGTTGGAACGGGGTTATCTGACCCAGGATTCCATAAGAAAGAGTTATCGGGTAGGTCCCCGCCTTTTGCTACTGTCCAGCACGATTCTCAGCCATTCGGATATACGAAGCACTGCCCGGCCGGAACTGGAGAAGCTGTCCGCGAAGGTGAAGGAGACCATCAATCTCAGCGTCATGTTGGATAACGAGGTTTTCTATCTGGACAAAGTGGAGACCTTTCGCTCGGTGGTCTGTAACACAAAAATTGGCATCCGCGTTCCCCTCCACGCTTCCAGCGGCGGAAAGATCATCCTCTCCCATAAGTCCGAGAACTTTGTGGATGCCTATTGCCGCTCCATTGTGGAATGGCCGAAGCTCACCGAAAAGACCCTGACCTCTGAGGAGGGCCTACGGGCAGAGCTGGCGGAGGCCCGTCGGTATGGATACGCCATCGACGACGGCGAGGTGGAGCCGGATTTGGTTTGTGTGGGCGCACCGATCATCGGCATGGACCGAGCCGTGGTGGCGGCGGTCAGCATTGCCGGACCCGAGTACCGAATGCGGGAAGAACTAAACTTTATGACACAGGAGGTCAAGAAAACCGCCGCCGCCATATCCAGCCTTCTCGGCGGGAAATGTGCTCTGATATAACTCGGAAGGCTCGAAGGCTTCCGCTTCTCCCGGGCTGGCCGGTTTCTTCCGCAGGGAATCCCGTCTGCAGAAGTCGGCGGCACATTCTCTGCGGAGATGGTTTTTCCCAAAAAAGTGCCGGAGCAAATTCTACTTTGCTCCGGTCTATTTTTTTGTTGGCAAAAAACACGTCTTGCATCCTTTATGCCACAATAGTTTCCATCGCTTGGCAGACAATTTCGCGCGAAAATCAGGTGCATCCTTTATTTTTTGCAATTGATGACACGATCAGCAGCGGATATTTACCATTATTTTCCGATACTCCCTAATTCAGTATCCAGATCCCCAGATCTAGATACCCGGCTAAGGCCACCCAGAGTAGATGGGTAATTTGCAGCCTTGCCGCAAGCGGGTCGCTTTTTCGGAAAGACAGCGTCATCCACAAGATCAGCACCCACGGTACCGTCAGCCAGATAAACGCAAGGCCAAATCTCTGGAGGTTGAAAAAATAATGCACCAGAAGGAGTTGGTTCTCTGCTTCTAGCTACTATTGATATTTTGATGGTTGCTAAAGGATTTGCATTTAGGATAAAATTATCCTTGACAAAAGCTCTCTGAGGACCGGGTGCTTGGACATATCTCAGCAGAGCAGTTTCAGACGCTGTCCGGCGGCTACACGGAGGAACAGGAGAAGCTGGCGCCAGAAATCCCAGTGAAGGAGGCCGCTATTCAGAAACTGCAGGATACCGTTTCCAGCACCGACGGCTTTATTGCCAAGGCTAGGCGTTACACTTACATCACGGAGCTGACACCGAAGCTGCTACGACTGTTCATCCAGAAGATTGTGGTGCATGAAAAAAGTACCAAGTGGTCTAAGAAGGCGATGCAGACCATTGAAATCCACTGCAGTGACATCGGCTGTATTGGTGGAGACGCCTCGCAGTACAAAGAAAGCCCCTGGCAGGAAATCTCAGCGTGATTCCTGCCGGGGTACTTCCCCAAGTCGTAGATACCCCTGTTAGGGGGAGGCCACAGCTCCCGGCTGGATTGCTTCCTCGTTTCGGGAGAACTGCTGACCTATGTTCGGCGCATCAAGCACCATACGACTACACTTTGTTCCGACCATTGCCCAATCTCCATCATCATGGGGACAATCACCTTTCAACAGGAAACCACGGATGAAGTTATGGCCGTTAGTAGGTGGCGCACGATTGATTGGGCCAAAGCAGAATGCCCAAGTTTGCCAGCGCCTTGGCTTCCACCTGAATGTTGATGACCTTCCAATTCAAGGGCTGCTTTGTGGCCAGCTTATAGAGTTCCTTGCCAATCAACATGGCTCAGCAGAATTGCCAGGGCAAAGAGTAAGAAGACTACGCCGGTAACCAGGTCAATGGGGACGCGGATTTCTTTTTCGTGCAGCTTCCGGCCCCAGGTGTCCATGCGGCCGTTGAACTGCTCTACCCATTGCTTCATAGGGGGCCTCTTTTCAAAGTTCAGGGAATAAAAGGGTGAATGGGCGGGACCTCTGCCCTATCCCATTCACCCACATGGATCGCTGCGATCAGCCTGCGACGATATCCTTATATTCGTTGACGATGCTCTTCACGTTTTCCACATGGGCCTCCACATTCTCCACGGGCATGGTGTCCACTTCCAGCAGCATGGTGTCCTGGAGCCACTCCACGACCTCTGCATCCGCCAGAATCTTGCCGTAGAGCTCCTTCAGCTCGGCGACCTTCTTCTCATCGGTGCCGGCCCGAGCCATGACAAAGCAGCGGCTAGGAAAGCCTCGGAGCTGGTGGCGCCGTTGACAGCCACGCTGATTTCCGTACCCTGCTGAACATAGGCTTCCAGGTCGACCACGCTACTGATGTTCAGCTCGGCGTCGGCGGAGAGGACAACGATGGAGGAATACAGGTTCTCCACAAACACAAAGTCCTCATAGCCGAATTGCATCTTTGCCGGGTCCAGAATAGACGTGATAGACAGCAGTCCCTCGCCCACGAAGACCAGCTCGGTATCGTTGGCCTTGGTGTCGGCTACCTAGGTATTTACGGTGGCGGCGTCTCCCTTGATGGCCTCGGCCACTAGGGTGATGGTGTTGGAGTAGCTGGTAAACTTGGTCGCCGCCTGCTGGCTCACCATGGCAGCCATGCCGGAGGAGGCCCAGTGCCAGGTCACTTTCCAGGTTGCGGACTTCTGGCCGCAGCCTGCCAGCAAGGCTGCACACATGACGGTAAGCAGTGTAATGCCGAGAATTCTTCTTTTCATAATCTCGCTCCTTTTCTGTTATCTATCAGATGTGGTCTCTTTTTCCGACATCTGTATAATGAAAATGGAGCATAAAGTCACGCTTGATTCAACAGCTTTTAAAAAAGAAGCAAAGTTGTATGGTTATTGGTTTAGATGTAGAAACCTGTCTGTTGATGATAATTTTATATATTTCATATAATTTGGCCAGCATGATTTTGTAACGTGCGCCGGAAGAAGGCTGCCGCACAGCATATTTTTGAATAGGCAAAAAGTAAGAATGCCGCACATCCGTACGGCATTCTTACTCTATTTTTAGTTCTATACCCTTCCTTTTAAAAAGAGAAAGTAAGCGCTGAACACGGCCGGAAGCGTTTCCGCCAACCAAACTTTCCACCTCAGAAACGCTTATCAAGTTGAAGTCATGCTCAATAGTATGCTTTAAGCAAGATGCCGCGAAGCGTAATCGAAACTCTCTTGAATTGAAAGCGCTTTGTCAGCTGATGGGCTACACTGATATAACCGTCCCGGCTGAATTTTCCCGTGTTCAAGTCAGTATCAGGAACAGAAATACCGAAAACATCCTTGGCGTCCTCTTCGTTGGCTATGCAGACATCCAAATAAGGAATTAACTCGCCCATCGCCTCGCCGACTCGCGCCTGGGTTCACAGCTTCCCGGCAGCTGTGCTCCCAAAGCAGGGGTAATACCTGTAAAGTGAAACCACTTCGCCCCCTGAAGAATGGCCTTCCAATCAAAATCGGAAGGGACCACCTCGGCAATGGCGCTGTGGGCGCGATCACAAATGACCTTCGACGGCCGTTGAGAAGTTTTCTTTTCTACAAAATAAACTCCTAGCCGATCGCCTCCCCTGACGATTCCGCTGACATCCATACCGAAGTGCCGCAGGGTGTTAACCGCGCATTGACCAATCTCATGGGCAGGCACTTTTGTTGTAAAAGCGCTATCCAGGCCATAGTTGGCGATAGACACGGAAACATTGGCTTCTCCGCTGGCGTAGGATGCCTCGAATTTTTCCGCCTGGACAAAACGCAGATAACCCTCAGGATTCAGGCACATCATGATCTCTCCGAATGTGACCAGCTTCATGGAGGGCTTCTTTCTTATCCGCTATTTTAGGCGGCTTCCGCAATTTTCATCAGCTGTTTGACTGTTTCCGTAATTTTTTCGATCCATGCCTTGTTTGCCAGATTGCCGCCTACACCGGCGCCAATCATGCCGGCCTCTAAAAACTGGGCAAGGTTCTTTTCGCTGATCCCGCCGACAGCCAACAATTTTACATGGCTCTGCGGGACCCGAACCGCTTTCACATAATCTACCCCTAAATTTGCGGCGGGAAAAAGCTTAACAAAACCCGCCCCAGCCCCCTGGGCCGCCATAATCTCTGTGGAGGTCATCGTGCCGGGTATGGCTACCATGCCCAAGGCCGCCACTCGGCGGATAACATCTTCATCGACGTCGAGCGCAATAACATAGCTGCCGCCAGCGTCGGCCGTCAGCTCTGCTTGCCGGACGCTCAAAACCGTACATGCCCCTATATCGCTGCCGGTTTCAGAATATCAAGCACCCAATTTATGACCCGTTGCTCACCATTCAGCAACAGAACTATCTTTGTGACGCCAAACGGGATCTTTCCACTGATGCGGGTTCTGATTTTCTTCCAACACCAAATCTTTATTAACCCGGACTCCCAGGCCAGCCTTGGCGAACAGCTTTATAAAGCCGTCTTCAAACCAAAAGTCCTCTTTATTCAATGCATAATCAAGCACCTCTTTGCCCACATTATAGAGGATCCCCATCGTCTGCTCCTGAATCACGGCATTGTAGCAGATCGCGTCCAGCTGAAGGCAGGCACTCAGCGCAATGGGCCCCAGTGGGCAGTGCGGAGCCACGGCCACGTCATACGCCTCCGCCATAGAAGCGATTTTCCTTACCTCCGTCAACCCGCCGGCGTGACTCAGATCGGGCTGAATGATATCCACACCTCCCGCCTGGAGGAGCCGCTTAAAGTCATAGAGGCTAAAGAGGCACTCACCGGCAGCAACGGGAATGTTTCAGCAAGCCACAATTCCCCGAAAGCTCTCCATATTTTCACAGAGAACGGGTTCCTCTATGAACACGGGGTCAAATTCCTCCAGCTTTTAGTCCATGGGCTTATGTACCCGGCCATGGAAATCAATGGCGATCCCGAAATATTTGCCGCAGTTTTCCCGGACCGCAGCCACCCGGGCCAGAACGGCATCGACCTTACCGTAAGAGTCCACCATCTGGAGTTCCTCTGTCGCGTTCATTTTAACAGCGGTGAAACCGACATCCATCCGTTCCTTGGCGGCGGCAGTATCGTCGGTATCGTCAGGACGATCACCGCCAATCCAGGAATACGCCCACATACTGTCCCGGCAGGCGCCGTCTATCAATTGGTAAACCGGAGTGTTGAATACTTTGCCCTTGATATCCCACTACGCCTAGTCGATGCCAACCAGAGCGCTCATCAGCACGCCGCCGCGATAGAAGTCGGCCCGATAGATCGTATTCCATAGATCCTCTATCCTATCTGAATCAGCGCCGATAAGATAGACCGGCAACTCCTGCACACACGTCAAAACCACACCACAGTACCCCTCCAGCACAGCCTCTCCCCAACCAGTAAATCCCTCGTCTGTTTCAAGTTCCACTTACCCTTTCAAGTTTTTATTCTGAAAACCTAATCCGATGGACCACACGTGTTTCCAACAATTTGACCTTGTTCCTCTGCATTAGGATATAAAAGCTGAATGCCGAATTTCTCGCTGATCTCAACGTATGTCTGAGCGGGAGGCCGGTCTGTCACAATCGCATAAAGATCGTTGAAGCTGTAAAATTTTACGGCTGCGGCCTGCCCAAACTTTGCCCCGTCCGCAAGGAGGATACACCGTTCTCCCTCTTTGGATACGGCGCGCTTCATCTCCGCCTCCATGTACGTGTCATTGGTAAGACCCGCGCAAATGGAAACACCCGCAGCCTCTAGGAATACCGTCTTGATGGAAAAACGCGATAGTGCCTCCAGCGGAATCGTCCCCATAAAAGCGGCAATGCATGAATCGTATACCCCCCCCAATGTGATGAGTGTGATGTGGGGATAGAGCGCGCATTCCGTCATAACCGCCAGGCTGTTGGTAATAACCGTTATATTTTTGCGGTTTTTCAGATACTTCACCATACATGGCGTGGTAGGCCCACTGTCCAAAAAGATCGCTTCGCCATCATCCACAAACCTTGCAGCCAAGCACCCAATCTCTTCCTTGTTCCTGTGATGTTCGGCGGACCGGTCCGCGTAAGGTGACGGAAACTCCGTATCAGCGGCCACTCCGCCATAAACTTTTTTAATATTGTTGTTTCTACCCAGCAGCTCTTGAATGTCCCGCCGTACGGTGTTGGTCGAAATATTAAACTCTTGGGCAATGTCTTCTAAGGAAACGGCGCCGCATTGGAATATGTACTGTTCCATGGCGTCCAATCGATTTACCCTCACTAAGATGATACCCCCAATCAAAGTGTTTGCCATCAAGGGCAAACCAAGTACCTTTCCCGCCCATTGTGTCACAATTTTTGGATTTATTATATCAAAAACAGCTTGTGGAAATCAAGAGAGGAGTCACGGTTTTAGGATGACGAGTTTCACCAAAAATACAATTAGTTTTTATATACTTAACCAAAATATGATAAAGATATAATAAATATATTGACAATCTATTGGTGGCGGAGTATTGTCATAGTTACAAACACATATGTTCATTTGGCCTCAGGAAGGAAGGTGGTAAATCAAAAACCAATTAGCAAGCGCGGGTCTGAAGCTCAAGCAAACAATCAATTCAAAGAAGGAAGAGGTATGATGAAGATGAAAAAACAAACGAAAAAATTTTTAAGTATGCTTCTCACAGCCGCAATGGTGCTATCTCTTGCAGCCTGCGGGCAAAAGGGAGCGGATTCCCCTGCACCCTCTGACAGCAGCTCCCCTTCCGACTCTGCTGGCGCGAACAAAACAGACAGCTCCGCTGCGGGTGATACCGTAAAGCTAATTCTCTATACATCCATTACCGGCAGCGGCTCTACTACCGGAACGATGCAGTCTCAAGCGGCGCAGGCGGCGGTTGACTATGTCAACAGCAAAGGTGGCATCCAGTCTATGAATGGTGCGCAGGTAGAACTGGTAATTGTTGACTCTGGCAGCGACACCTCCGCAGCCGCTCTTCCCCTGCAGCGTGCATTGCAGGAGAATCCCGACGCCGTGGCTGTGATTGGACACGCGACCTCCAGCATCTGCCTGGTGGAATTAGAAGTTCTTCAGGAATATGAGATTCTAGGCTTAACTACCTCGGCTTCTAACTCTGCAATTTCCTCCTCCGGCTGCGAGTGGGTCTTCCAGCCCGCGCCTTATGCGCAGGTGTTTGGCGCCATGCAGATTGAATTCCTGGAATACCTCTGTGACAACTATTGGGACAAGAGTCTGGAAGAGCTGAACATCGGCCTGGTTTACGAAAACTCTGCCTGGGGTACCCAAAACGCCGAGGGTACGGTTGATACTCTAAAAGAATACGGCCTGAAAGTCGCCGTGGATGAGCCCTATGAGGCGGGCAGCCTAACCGACGCCACCTCGATTATTACAAAAATGATGAATGCGGACGTAGATGTCATCTTCCCCAGCTGCTATGAAAACGACGCGAAAATCATCATGACCGCCTGCCAATCCTTAAACTACAATCCTACGATTCTTGCCGGCGGCTCCGCGTTTACCTGGCCTTCCCTGGCACGGGACTTGGGCGATCTGGTCAATGGCATTTATTCCACGGACAACTTTGTGAAGGACCAGTCCTATGCCGTAAAGAATGAGGCCTTTATGGAACTCTCTGAGCAGTATGAAAAAACCTATGGCGACTTCCTATCCGGCCAGGGCGGGCCTACCGCGATCTGCACCATGTTGGTTCTGGATCTCGTCGACCAGCTGAAGACAACCGACCGCACGGCCATCCGTGACGCCGTCTTTGCCGCTACTTCCGAGAGCAACAAATGGATGGCGACTTTCAACGGAGAAAACAATATGGTCGATGAGAACGGACACAATGCCAGCGCTACCCCGATTGTGCTTCAGTGGCAAAACGGGTTGCCCACCTGCGTGTATCCTGTAGCTTCCGCGAACTCTCCCATCGTGGACCCCAATACCCTGCAACCTTACCAGTAATTCCGGCTTGATAAAAACTCGCGAGACCTACTCAATAAAACGCGGGGGTACTTTCCCGAAGGAAGTACCCCCGCGTTTCTGAAAATGCACTTACATTTGCTTTTGAGGGGGGAAAGAAATGATCCAAGTAATTATCAACGGGCTGCTGATCGGAGCGGTGTATTCCCTGATCGCAGTCGGGCTCACTATGATTCACGGCGTTATGAAAATTGTGAACTTCGCCCAGGGCGAGCTGCTGATGGTGGGCATGTACGTGACCTATGTTCTTTACGGTGCTTTTGTAGCCGAGGGAAGCGCGCCATATTTTTTGATTGTGCCTGTCTGTATCATTATGTTCTTGTTTGGCGCACTTGTTTTCAAGGTATCGGTGTCACATGTGGTCGGAAAAAGTGAAACCAGTTATATCATTCTGACCATAGGCATGTCCTATTTGCTGCGATATGGCTTCCAAATGATTTTTGGCTCCAACTATCAGAGCATCCCTGTTTCCGAGAGCCTGAAGTTCGGCTCCATTACCATTGGGGGTATCGTATTTACCACAACGCGCCTTATCGCTTTTTTTGCGGCACTTATATTTACAATTTTTGTAAATTACCTTCTCTCCAGTACGGACATTGGCCGCGCTATGCGTGCTACTTCTGAAAATAAGACGGTCGCAACATCTCTCGGGGTTAACGCGAAGATCGTATATATTGTGGCGTTCGGCCTTGGAACCGTATTTGCGGGCGTATCCGGCTTGCTTGTCACGCCGCTTTATATGATTTATCCCAGTGTGGGCGCGGTTTTCTCTACCATCGCTATGTCCGCAATGGTCTTAGGCGGACTTGGAAATATCAAGGGCGCGATGATCGGCGGTATGATCATCGGCGTAGTGGAAGCCTTGTCCAGCACCTATTTAACAACAAACGTATCTCAGATATTTATCAACTTAGTTTTGATCCTGATTCTGATTTTTAAGCCTTACGGGTTGTTTGGAAAGGGGGTACGGATTGCGTGAGCAGAACTGACCGGAAAAATTCCCTCCATATAAAAAGTGTTTTTCATGTGCTCCGGCAAAATCCTATCGCCGTGATCATCGTGCTCGTATTTGCACTATTTCCGGCAGTGTGCGGCAATATCTATTTTATAAACGTTGTGATAGAGGTTTTCTTTTTCGCCGCGCTGGGCATTGCCTGGAACGTTCTGGGAGGCCTTGCCAAGCAGATATCCTGGTCCTCGGCATGCTTTTTCACCATCGGCGCTTATGCCGGTATCATGATGTATTTAAGCGCCGGGGTCTCCCCCTGGATCAGCATGTTTATCGGCATTGCCGCCGCCTGTTTGTTCGCTCTGGTCATCGGCGCACCCTGTTTTCGTCTGCGCGGCGTGTTCTTTTCCATTGCAACCATCTCCTGCACGACAATTCTCCGGCAATGTCTGATTGTATTTAAGAATATTACAGGCGGTTCTGTAGGCCTCAACTTCGGAATCCGCAAGAATTACAGTCTTTGGATGCTGACCTTCCGCTCCAAGACGGATTTCTATTACCTTTCCCTGATTTGGATGCTGGCCTGTGTCGCTATTTTCGTAGCAGTTAAGCACGCGCGGCTCGGCTATTACCTCCGGGCCGTCCGGGAAGATGAGGACGCTGCGGCCTCTTTAGGGATCATTCCATCCAAACTGAAGACCAAGGCCTTTCTCATCAGCGCCGCCATGATGTCTGTAACGGGAACGCTTTACGTATTCCGCCTTGGATATGTGGATCCGAATGCCCTCTGCGCCCATGATATCTCTGTAAAGATCGGCCTGATCGCAATCCTAGGCGGCATGGGCACTACCTGGGGTCCCGTTCTGGGCGCGTTTATCATCATCCCCCTGCTGGAGCTGTGCAACTACTATTTGCAGGACTTTGCGGGAGGCGGCGCCGGATATGCGCTTTATGGCTTGCTGATCGTCCTAATTGTCCTGCTGCGGCCCTCTGGGCTGATTACCTTGGCGGATGTGATTCGAGAGAAGATGGCAAAACGGAAGGCTGCCGGCTCCGCGAAAGGAGTGTGAAGCATGAAGAAGTTATTGCAGATTCAGGACCTTGACAAATCATTTGCAGGAGTCCACGCGATTGATCGCCTGAGCTTTAACATATTCGAGGGTGAGATTCTGGCCCTGATTGGACCTAATGGCTGCGGAAAATCCACTTGCGTCAATCTGATTTCCGGCGTTTATATCCAAGACAGCGGAAAAATCATATTTGATAACCAGTGTGAGCTTTACAAGCAGACAATTCAGGAGCGGGCAAAAATGGGCCTGGGGCGGACATTTCAGTCTCCCAAACCCTTTACGAACCTGACGGTGCGGGATAGTGTTTTGACCATAGCGCTCCTCTACAATAAAACGTGGAAAGAGGCAGAGCGCAAAACGGACGAAATGCTGGAATTCCTCGATTTGGCCTCCTCAGCCAGCGTCCCTTCCGGGAAGCTTCCGATTGAAAAAAGAAAGTGGCTTGATATGGCCCGTGTTATGGTGACGGAGCCCAAGCTTTTGATGCTGGATGAATGCCTTGCCGGATTGACGCCTTCGGAAATGGACAATAGCCTGTCCATTGTAAAGCGCATCAACGAACGGGGGATTACCATCCTTTTCATTGAACATGTGATTTCCGCCGTTATGCAGCTGTGCGATCGGATCGTTGTAATGAATGAAGGACATCTCCTAACGGAGGGAGAGCCGAAAAATGTTATGGCAAATCCTGACGTAATCCGTGCTTATCTGGGAGGGGATTATGAACATGCTTAAAATGGATAAGGTATGTGCGGGCTACGGGGACTTGAAGGTGCTGTTTGACATCAGTTTGGAAATCAACGAGGGGGAGGTTGTTGCCCTAGTGGGATCCAACGGCGCCGGCAAGACAACTTTGCTCCGTACAATCTCCGGCGAGGTGATCCCCACCTCTGGCAGCATCAAGTGGCTGGGCATGGAGCTCACGAAGCTGCCCGAAAACAAGAGGGCCGTGAATGGCATCGCCCATATTCCTCAGGGCCGCGGCATTCTGGCAAGCCTCTCTATCAAGGACAATCTGCTGCTTGGAACCTACACCAAACGCACGAAGCCGCGCCGAGCGGAACTCCTGGAGAACGCTCTTCAAATGTTCCCAATTCTCAAAGAGCGTCTGAATTTTCCGGCAGGTTCTCTCTCTGGAGGACAACAGCAGATGCTGGCAATTGCGCGCGCCATGATGATGGCCCCAAAGCTGCTGATTCTGGATGAGCCCTCCTTGGGCCTGGCTCCCGTGGTCGTGGATGATGTTTATCGGATTTTAGACGTGATGAAGCGGCAGGGGTCCTCTATGCTGGTCATCGAGCAAAACTTAACCAAGGCGCTTTCTATTTCCGATCGCGGCTATGTGCTGGAAACCGGGCACATGCAGATGACCGGCCCCAGCAAAGAGCTGCTGAATAACAAGGACATCCAAAAGGCGTATCTTGGCATTTAGCATCTTTGCCGGTGATTATTGGAACTTTACAGCAAAAGGAGGAGGAAACGCTATGGCGACAAAAAATATTGCGTACGCACTGACTAAACCGCGTGAACTGACGCCTATGGAGCGGGAGATGCCCTCGGCTGGCCCGGGTGAAGTGGTTATCCGCGTTTTCTATGTGGGCGTCTGCGGATCCGACGCGCACTTTTTTGAAACCGGATTTCGTGGTGAGACGCCAATACCGATGCCCTTTGTTCTGGGACATGAGTGCTCCGGCATTATTGTGGCGGTCGGCGAGGGTGTCAAGGGCCGGAGCGTAGGAGACCGGGTTACCATAGAGCCACAGATAACCTGCGGGACATGCAAAATGTGCAGGTCTGGCCGTTATAACATGTGCGAACACGTGAAATTCCCATCCGTGCCGCCCTGGGATGGTTTTTTGCAGAGGTACATCGTTTTTCCGGCGCATTTAACATTCCTGCTCCCAGACGCCTGTTCCCTGCGCGTGGGGGCCCTGGTAGAGCCGCTGAGCGTTGGTGCTGAAGCATGCAAGGTAGGAGGCGTATGCGTCGGAAAGAGCGTGGCAATCCTGGGCGCTGGCTGTATCGGTCTCACTACGCTTCTGATGTGCAAGGCAAGAGGAGCATCCAAGGTGGTGGTATCTGACCTCTTCCAGAGCCGCTTAGATGCGGCCCTGGAAATGGGCGCCGACAGCGTTGTCCTAGGAGGCAGGCCGGAGGCTGCAGAGGAGATCCGGGCACAGCTGGGCGGCGGGGCAGATATTGTGTTTGAAACCGCCGGCAGTTCCAAAACGGCCTCTATGACCGTGGATACTCTGGCCAGGGGAGGACAGATCGTCATTGTCGGAAATGTTCCTGGAAAGACGCCTATCGAATTTATGAAGCTTATGTATTTGGGCGGCAGTATTCAAACAATCTATCGTTACCGAAACAATTTTGATATGACGATAGGCCTTCTTGCGGGAAACCGGATTCCAGCAGACCGGATTATCTCCCATGTCTTTCCCTTCGAGCGGTCGCAGGAAGCTTTTGAAACTGCTATCGGTCAAAAGGATCGGGTATCTAAGGTGCTCATCCAGATCGTCGATGAGGGTGCGGGAGCATGAACTGCCTGTTTATCGGAACAACCTCAAAGGATCTCCTTATGCTGGTAAAAGACCCGCCCAAAAGTGACCAACGGATAGAGGCGCTGCGCTTAGCGGAATCCTGTGGAGGTCCGGCTGCCACGGCTGCCTATGCGTTTGCCGGGCTGGGTGGAAAAACAGGGCTCATCACCGCGGTCGGGACCGATCAAAACGCCTCCTTTGTCCAAAGAGCGGCGGAAGGGATTGCCGGAAGCCGGCTCCAGATTTTCACGCAGAACGGCGGAATCACCAGCTTCAGCGCCATTCAGATAGAGCCAGAGGGTAAACGCTGCATAACCCATTATGGCGGATGCATTGGCGCCTTAAAAACTGCGGAGCTGGATCCCGGACTTTTGAATTGGGCGGAATGGATCCACCTGGCGGGGATGAAAGACCTGCAAATGCTGGAGGTGGCGCATTACTGTCGGGAACGGAGCCGTGCAAGGCTTTCCGTAGACGGAGGAAACCTTAGCGGGGAAACTTTGCTGAATTTGGCACGCTGCGCGGACAGCTTGATTCCAGATCACAAAACTGTTATGAAGGCACTTCACTTGGATGCAAAAGAAGCGTGCGAGCACTTTGCGGCAGAAGGAACCGCCCTCTCCTGCGTGACCATGGGAGAGCAAGGGCTTGCTGCCCTATGGCAGGGAGAATTCATCCGTTTGCCCGCATACCGCGTACCGGTTGTGGATACTACCGGCGCAGGAGACAATTTCCACGGCGCATTGCTATTCGCCCTCTCACAGGAGTATCCGCCGCAAAGAGCGCTGTCCTTTGCCAGTGCATATTCAGCCTTAACCTGTATGTCGCTTGGAGGCCAAACGGCTTCCCCCGCTTTAAGAGATGTGCTGCAATTGATGGAAGGCAGCGCCCAATTTTAATTAAGGAGGCCCATCAACCCATGCCGCTTGTAAATTTAAAAGAGGTCCTGGACTGGGCAGAGGAGAGAAATGTGGCAGTCCCGGCATTCAACATTGATAACATTGATATCGCACAGTCACTCATGATGGCCGCGGAGGAGGAACGGAAGCCCATCATTTTCGCAGTGGGACAAGGTGCGATTCGGACCGGCCGGTTAGAGCTTTTGGCTGGTGTTGTGAAAACGCTGGCTGCCGGTTCCTCTTTGCCGGTAGTACTGCATCTGGACCATGGAGCCAGTTTCGAGCAGACGCTCGCCTGCATTCGCGCCGGTTTTACATCTGTAATGTTTGACGGCTCTCCCCTGCCCTTAGCTGAAAATATTGCGCAAAGCGTCTTGGTGGTCAGGGCAGCCCATGCTGTGGGCGTCAGCGTGGAGACGGAATTAGGCGCAATTCCAGGCGTAGAGGACGGAATCGCACACAGCGGCCCCGCAAAAGTAAGCCTTTCCGACGTAGAAACATTTATCCATGCGGTAGATACAGACGCCTTGGCGGTCTCCATTGGGAATGCCCACGGAATGTATAAGACCGCACCCAAGCTGGACATTGAACTTCTGCAAAAAATTCGAAACTTGAATGCCGAAGTTCCGCATTTGGTTCTTCATGGCGGTTCCGGCCTGGGGGACGGTGTAATTCGGACCGCCGTGTCCAACGGCATTCGCAAGATAAATGTCGCGACAGAAATCCGTCTTGCCTATTTGGAGGGGCTGCACTCTGCAGCGGGCTCCCAAGATATTTATACGCATATCGCTGCCGCCCGAAATTCCATCATAGAGGTCGCAAGAGCGAAAATATTGCTTTTTACCACAAAGGCAGATGAAAGGGGGAACCTCTGAATGAACGCATTGGTTTACCAGGGTCCGTGGGAAATGCCCATAGAGACGATCCCGGAACCGGAGCCCAAAGTGGGAGAGGTGAAAATTCGCATAAAATACTGTGGCATATGCGGCAGCGATATCCACGGGTTCACAGGTGCATCCGGCCGGAAAATCCCACCTATGATCATGGGGCATGAATTCAGCGGCATTGTGGAGTCCACCGGCGAGGGCGTATGCCGGATACGCCCCGGAATGCGTGTTTCGGTTCTCCCCTACTCCGCGTGTGGAACGTGCCGGCTCTGCAAATCGGGTTATTCGAATATTTGCCCTGACCGCAGGAATTTGGGGGTCCTGGATGTAAACGGAGCTTTTACGCAATTCATTTGCGTGCAAGAGTCCCTGTGTTATGTTCTGCCCGATTCCGTGTCGTTTGAGGCCGGGGCTATTTTGGAGCCTATGGCCGTTGCGCATCACGCAGTCGCCGCCGCGAGCCCCCTGGAGGGAAAGACCGTTCTGCTTGTTGGAGCCGGAACCATTGGACAGTTGATTCTCAAATTGCTGATGCTGGAGCGCCCAGCCTCTGTCCTTGTCAGTGACGTTTCAGCAGAACACCGGGAAATGGCGATGAGAAATGGTGCAACCGCCACGTTGGATCCCTCTAAAGATCGATGGGAGGACGTATTGCGCTCCGTCGGTATTCAGGACGGCGCGGATATCGCCATTGAGGCGGTCGGCATTACATCCACCGCCCGGCAATCTGTAGACTGGGTAAAAAACCGCGGGCAGATTGTCTGGGTTGGAAATGCCGAACAATTGGTTTCCATCAACATGCAAAGCGTGGTTACCAGGGAGCTCCAGATAAAGGGTAGCTACGCATTTACGGGAGAGGACTTTTCAGCGTGTTTAAAGCTTCTGGAAAGCGGTCGGATTGACCCTATGGACATCGTCACATCCAAGATCCAATTCAAAGATGTGACTCCCATGATGACCGCCATGGCGAAGAGGGAAACTCTCCAAATAAAAGTCCTGGCAGAAATTGCAGATTCAATCTTGGAATGCTGAATCATAAAAGAAAGGGGCGCGTCCTGTGAAAATTTCCTGTCTGCCGGTATCCCTGTTCGGGGACATCTGTTCAAACAAAATGACCTTATCCGACTGGGCAAAGACCGCCAAGGAGATTGGCTGCGATGGCTTTGACATCAGCATCATGTTTCTGAAAAACCGCACACCCACATATCTTGCGGAGCTAAAACGGCAGCTGGCAGAGGTAGGTCTGCCAATTGTCATGATGACTACATACCCCGATTTTACGCACCCAAACGCAGAGCAGCGGGAGCGGGAACTTTTGTATCTACAGGGAGATGTAGCGCTGTGTTCCGAGTTGGGGGCAAAATATCTGCGTATTTTAGCGGGGCAGGCGCATCCTGAGCCTTCCGCACAGGAGTGTGTGAACTGGAGTGCAGATGCATTCCATGAAATTGACCTTTGCGCGAAACGCTTTGGCGTGAAGCTGCTTTTTGAAAACCATGGCAAGCCTGGCGCATGGGACCGCGTGGACTTCACTTATGATCCCAAAAACTTCCTGGAAATTTGCAACCGTATCCGGGACACTGACATCCGCGTGAATTTCGATACCGGGAATGTGACTGCTTTCGGAGGAGATCCTATGGACGTGCTTCCGCAGATTTTCGATCTGGTGGAAACCATTCATGTAACCGATATGAAGGAAAAAGGAGTCTTCTCCCCTACGCTAATTGGCACCGGAGTTACCCCTAACCAGAAAGTGTTCAAATATCTGAAGGACAATGGATTTGAAAACTGGCTGTGCATCGAAGAAGCCAGCAACCGTGGACTGGATGGGATACGGGACGCGTACCGGTATGTAAAAGAGCTATGGGACAACGCGTAAATCTGAAAATACTTATTCAAATAAAAAGGAGGCAGGCTTAAATTTATGAAAGCACTCGTTTTGACAGATTATCTCAAGTTTGAATATCAGGATGTTCCCGACCCTGTCTGCAAGGACGATGAGGTGCTTGTCAATGTAAAAGCTTGCGCTATCTGCGGCAGCGATATCCATGGATATGACGGAACGAGCGGCCGCCGCCAGCCTCCGGTTATTATGGGGCACGAGGCGGCCGGTGTAATTACCAAAACCGGCAAAAATGTTACGCAATTCAAAGCCGGCGATCGGGTGACATTTGATTCTACCATCTACTGCGGAAAATGCTGGTATTGCCGACACGGAAAGGTCAATCTTTGCGAAAGTCGCATGGTCCTTGGCGTATCCTGTGGCGACTACCGCAAGCCCGGAGCTATGGCGGAGCATGTCGCTGTGCCGGAACGCGTACTTTACAAACTGCCGGACTCTGTCACATATGTCCAAGCTGCTGTCGTCGAGCCGCTGTCCGTGGCAGTGCACGCGGCATCAGTCTCCAAGCTCCGTCTGGGAGACCATGCTGTAATTGTAGGAGCCGGAACCATTGGCCTGCTCTTGCTGCAGGTTATCAAAGCCGCCGGCGCCACAGAAATCATTGTGGTGGATTTAGATGACAGCAGATTGAAAACCGCCGAAAAGTTGGGCGCCAGCTGTACAGTCAATTCCTCGGAAGAAGATGTGGCGGCCGTGATAGCAGCCCGTACGGAAAACCGGGGTGCTGATATTGCCTTCGAGGCGGTAGGCATTTCGCCAACGCTTAATACCGCTATCGACAGTGTGCGATTAGGCGGAAGCGTGGTCATGGTGGGCAATTTAGCTCAGAAGGTCGATTTCCCACTGCAAAAATGCGTAACGCGGCAAATTGATTTGCAGGGAAGTTGTGCTTCCTCCGGCGAATATGACATCTGCCTTGATATGATCGGACACGGTCTGGTGGATGTGGACAGTATCATCAGCAAAGTCGTGCCTTTGGAACAGGGCGGTAAGTGGTTTGACCGGCTTCACGCGGCGGAGCCCGGACTTATTAAGGTCGTTTTGGAGCCGTGAGTCCTAGCATATCTTTGCGCGAAGGCTGGCGATTTTGTGGCCTGCCCATTATATTTGGTAGTGTAAAAAAGAGGCATGAACTGATGCAAAAAATAACTGCCTGCTAGGGATGCGGCTGCACCGGAGATCGCCGCACAGAAAAGAAGGCCGTCTTTCACCACATGGAAAGACGGTCTTCTTTTATATTTTAACAAAAGCGAGCTGCATTTCTGGTTAAACAATTAGTGCCCTGAACAGAAGCCTCAAATCAAAACACGCCCTGTGCCATCATAGCGTCAGCCATTCTCTGGAAGCCTGCGATGTTGGCTCCGGCCATCAGATTGTAGCCGAGGCCGTACTTTTCTGTGGCTTCCACACTCATATTGTAGATGGTGTCCATAATCTGACAGAGCTGTTTATCGACCTTTTCCTCGGTCCACACCAGCCGCTCGCTGTTCTGAGCTATCTCCAGGGCGGAGGGCATCACTACGTCCACCTTCACGCCATGGCTTCTCCCCGGCGTGGAACTCCACACCGAACTTGTCGGCATAGTCCTTCACTTGGTTTCGGCCGCTGTTCCGCACCTCCACCAGATAGTTGATCTTGTCCTCCTTACATCGACATTGCAGGGATTGCCGCCTCCAACTGTGGTTGGGTGATCATCTGCTGGACCTCCAAGAGGTCCGGGGTGGTATTCAGGATGCACGGGTAAGCGTCCACTAGCTTCGGGACCGCGTTACACAGTTCCGGAGAGACATATCAGGGAGCGGCATCCGGCTACCCCGACAGAATCTCGGGAGGGTGGTACACGAACCATTCACGGAGCTCTCGCCGAAGACCTAGCAGTCCAGCAGCTTGGCGGCTCCGGCCAGCACATCCTCGTCCCTGGAGATACCGGCTGCCTTGGCGGCGGGCCGCACAGTGAGGCCAGCTGTCTCCGTCACGCCAGCGGCACCGTGCTCCATGGCACACTCCATCATGTCGCTCCAGGTTTCTATGAACTGCACCATAGCCTGTCCGCTGGCGCTGGCGTTCTGTGCCGCGGTAAAGTCCACGTAGTCTTTTCCTTATCGTGCTTAATTTTCATAAATTCCTCCTCTTGCTCTGATCGGGCAAAATACCGCTTTTTTTCGTCAATATCTCTGAACGGGCCCCAGGAAAACCGCCCAATGGCGGGCCTTTGAGGAAAAACGGGCCCCCGACCTGACCCCAGAGGCCGTAACCAGGCCCCAGCTTCCTCGTCCCCAACCCGCTCTGCGAGGAGGTGTTCGCGGGCTGAGGGGGCCTTGTGACCCCCAGCTTTTATCCTGCTTCTTTTTCGGCCAGGCTCTTTTGCGGTGCACTGGAGTGCAATGGTTTAGTACGGGCTTGCTCGCCCAAGGCCCCGCAGAGTGCGCCTTTGGTTATTGCCCCGATAGATGATTTCCGGTGTCACGGTGGGGTACTGGCGCGGCGGACAATACGGGAACAGCGGAGGGCCACTCCTCACTGGAAGCGGCCCTCCGTCGGTGTGGGTCATTTACGCCTGAGCTATATTGCCGGGGGCGTGCATATGGGGCGGGCGTACTCGGGGAAAGAACCGAACAGCTGAACGATGCTCCGCTGCTTTCTGTCATAGACGAGAACGTCGTCAAAAGCCAAGGTGTCATCGTTTTCGTAGGTGCAGACGTGCGTTCCGAACACTTTGCCCACACCGAAGTAGGTTTCAAAGCAGAAACGCTCCCCAGTCTCTGACATTTCACAGTGACCAAGGAGCGCAATACACTTCAAAAGCATTCCGCAAGCTGCTTCGCATGAACAAGGTTGTCCAATCTTTTCTAAATCTGGTCAGCCCCACGACAATGCCGTCATGGAGTCCTTTTTCGCGTCCACGAAACAGGAAGAGATCTATCGCACACAGTACAAATCTGAGCAGCAATTTATGAAAAGTGTCACTTCTTACATCGAATTCTACAATACCCAAAGGCCACACAGCACACTTAATTACAAAACCCCAGATCAATTTGAGACCATCTATGAGAGCAAAAAGAAACCATAGACTGATTTAGACAAGGGGTTCAAAAGCAGCAATTTCCCCATTTTCAATCATAGATTTCAGAGATTCCGTCATTGGCTGTCCATCTTGGTTATCCATGAAGAAATATAGAAAAAGCCTGACAGCACAAGCGTTTTCAAGATAGAATGAGGGTAGAAATATTGGACAGTCCAAATAAACTGTTCAATACTCCTACCCTCATTCACATGGTACGCCCTGAGGGATTCGAACCCCCAGCCTTCTGGTCCGTAGCTTGTCTGAGGAATGGTGACGACTTCTTTCAGCCTTGTTTGGCACTGTTTGTTCGACTGGTGATGTCTCTCACTTCACATCCGCTCCGTTTGTTTCGCAGGAAAATTTTCTGTTCTGGGTCAGATTATGGGTCAACGGACACCGAGCCCGTGCGTTTATGTACCCCCTTATTCCACAGGCATCTCCCAGCCCGGGAACAGCTCGGAGAAATGCGGGAGCGGAACCCGGTTCCCGTCCGCGTCTATCGTAAAGGCATTGTATCCGTCCGCCACCCAGCTGGTGCTGTTGATGATGAGCTTGCGGGCCTCCAGGATTTTGGACTGCTCCTCTTTGGAAGCGGTTTTCAGATCCCGGTAGGCAATCTTTTTCGCCTCGGCCAGTTTCTGCTCCCGTTCCGCCGGGCCCTCATCGCCAGATTTTTCGGCCTGGGTGCTCCCGCCTTTTTCCTGATTGGCGTCGGGAGTCCCGCCGGAAATTAGAATGGCCGGTTCCTTCTCTAGGCACGTCAGCTTGCTGAGGTCTACCCGAATGTCGCCCAGGCTCACCGCCGTCACGCCGGCGGGGTCCAGAAGGCTGGGATGGGAATTGCTGGCGAGCCCCTGGGCGTTTTCCTTCAGAGCGTCGAACGCCCGGTTTTCTCCGATGCCCGCCGCCTCCACAAATTTGCCGTCCTTTGTCCAGACGCCGGTCAAGCGAATGGGCTCCAGCTGCTGGCTGGTAGTGTCCGCCTGCTTGGCCCCGTACTGCAGTTTTGCCCCGAAGGCGGTCACGGTGATTTCTTTTATCTCAATGGGAATCCCGTTCACGGTGACATCCGCCGGGCCCTTGTAGAGCCTAGGCTGGAGATGCTTTTTGAGGGTGAAGGTGAAGTCATAGGGACCGGAGAGGGTGAATGCGGTCTTAAATTTGTCATTGGGGTTCAGCTTTTGGTAAATGACCAGGTTTTCCAGATGCACGGTCAGCTCTGGCTGCTCCACGTAATCCAAGCCGGAAACCGTCATCATCAAGGTTTCCTTCCCGCCGCCGCGGATCAGCTGGAACCGGTGCATCAGCCGGGGCTCGCCCCGGTTCAGCTGGGCTTGGATCTCCGCGTTCCGTTCCGCCTGGGTGGAGGGCTTATCGAGAACTCCCGCCTCTGTCAGTATTTTCTCCACGGCTTCCTCATGTTCGGAGAGGTAAACCCTCCGCTGGTCCTCCGGCATGGTGATCCGGCTGGAGTTGCAGTTCAGAGTGGTCCCGCTGGGGATGTCCTTGGGGATGTCGGCTCCCTGGATTTCAAAGGAGAGCTGCAAAAGGCTGCCGTTCCAGACTGCCCCCTCCAGGGTGAGGGTCACACCGTTTACTGTCTGGCTCTGGCCAAGGACCGTGCCGGCGGAGGCCAGCGCTTCCTTGGCCTCTTCCTGACTTCCGGCAGCACTGAGGAGCCAATCGGAGAACTGCGCCGGTTCCGAGTAAGCGAGGGCGGAGGTACACAGCGCCAGCACGGTTGCGGCGGCCAGCAAAAGGGATACAATTCGTTTTTTCATAATGACCTTCCTTTCTGATTCGGCGGGAAGGAGATGCCCTCCCCGCCCCGTTCTATCAGGTAAACGGAGGGGGAGGGAAAAGTACCACAGCTTTTTGGAAAAATTTTTAAATCAGGTTTCCGGCCCCGTCTCCAGGGGAATCACCACGTCTTCCCACAGCACAGCCTCCGCTTGGCTGAGGTCCACGGGCTTTTCAAAATCCACCGACGCCGTACAGCCGGAGCCCGTGTAGTCGCCCGCAGTCATCTGTGCAGAGTCTGCCTTGAGTTCGCTGCCGTCCTTCATCCGCAGCGCCAGCCGGGCCTGGGGCCACGGGTCCTCCCCCTCCAGGCGGTATTTCCAATAAATGCCCAGAGGCGTGACGTTCATGGACAAACGGCGGATTTCAGCAGTACCGGCTGGCCAACGTGGGAGCGGAAGCCCCGGACGTGAACCCGCCGACGCTTTCGACGGCTGACCGTCAAAGATCGGTTGTCATTCATAGCGCGCCGGTTTTCCATGTGGGGAACGACGCGCAGGCACAGGACATTGAAGAAATCTTGCGGAAGCACGACGAAGAACTTTTGCAGGAAATCGACGAACGGGACCGCCAGCGGGCGGACGACGAAAGGCGGCGGGCCTATGACTAAATATACGACCATTGCCGGGGATATGTGGGACGGTATCGCCTACAAGACGCTGGGCGACGAAACATACACCGACAAGATCATAAAGGCAAACCCGGAATTCCGCCGCCTTTTCGTTTTCCCGGCGGGAATCGTGCTGAATATCCCTGACCCCGAACCGCGGGTTGCTGGCGGCTTGCCGCCGTGGAAAAGGGGGCAGGGATGAACGCACGAAGAGCGGAAATCAAGCTGTTTCTGGACGGCGCAGATGTGACCGCAGATATTAACCGGGACTTGCTTTCCATGACCTACACGGACAACGAAGAGGACAAAGCGGACGATTTGCAACTTTCCCTTGCAGATCGTGAATGGATTTGGCTGGGAAACTGGCTGAACAACGCGACGGCGGGAAAATCCGCGGAGGTTTCCGCCGTCATCATTCAAAAGAATTGGGAATCGGCGGGGGACCGGGTGCTGGATTGCGGGACGTTCGAGGTTGACACCGTGGAGGGGTCCGGCCCCCCGGCGAAAGTGAATATCAAGGCCGGGTCAATCCCATATAAGACCGCCGCCCGAACGCAGAAAAAAACAAAGGCATGGGAGAAAATCAAGCTTTCGGCGATTGCAAATGAAATCGCCGGTAAAAATGGGCTTGCCTGTATGGACGACCTGAATTTGAACGTATTAAAAAACATCGTGCGGACGGGCTGGGTTTCCTCTGTCAATGTGGAGGAACGGACCGCCCGCGTCATTTTCGAGGACAAGGGGGAAACGATTGTTTCCGGGGAATTAAAGGTGTTGAAAAATCCGCCTTGGATCGCAGACGCAGCCGTGTCCAAAGCGTGTGGCCGGTGTGCGCCATCCAGTGAAATCAGCACAACCGAAAGTGACAGGTGAACCAGGGGGTCGAAAAAAGTGCAGGATAAAGGCTGGGGGTCGCTTACGCGCCCCCCGGCCAGCTACACCGCCCCGCAGAGCGGGTCGGGGCTTTTCAATAGGTGGTCGGAATTCCAACTTTTTGCTGTGGCAGGTGACCGTAAATGAGGAGAACAGAGAAAAAACTGCGTCGTTTCACCATTTCACAAGGTGGCTGTCACAGGTGGTTTTCAGAGATTTTGCGGGAATCTGTGCGGGGGTCATTTTTCACCCCCTGGGGGCAAGTCGGGGGTCAGTTTTTCCTCTGCCCTTACAGCCGCCGCAATACTGGCGGGTCAAGGCGGGGATATTTACGAATTTCAGGAAGAGCATCATGCCGGGAGAAAAAACAAGTTTGCGTACGAACCTTTCCTGAGACACAGCAACTCGTCAAAGAGATGTGTCCTCTGAACAGCGGCCGTCCGCTCTTCAAGCTGGCGGTGGTGCAGGGTATGGTGATGAACGCGCTGGCGGCTGGGATGGAGATTCCTGATGAGCAGCTCAAGGTGCTCCGGGGACAGTGCGTCCAGGATGTGAAAAAGATCAGCGGCAGTATCTCGCTAGACAACGCTGTCCGTTACCAAAGAGGTGGTCTGTGATCACCCGTACCCTGTTCAAATTCTGCGCCGCAAAACAAAGAATAAAAGTCCTCGAAAAAAGTAGTAGCTATATTCCGCAAAGTGTGGTATGTGTTGGTGTTGCAAAGGAGGCAGTAGATATGAGAACGATCCTGGAAGACCTCTACTACGGCAACATCACACCCAACGAACAGCAGATGATACCTGGCTCAGAACTGAAGCGGGCAGTAGACCGTGTCGCTAAGTGCGAGGCGCAGCTAATGGAACTCCTCAGCGAGGAGGGTCAGCAGACCCTCACAAGGTTTATCCGCTCCCAGCATGAGATCAACAGTATCACAGCAACCGAGAATTTCATCCTGGGTTTCCGATTGGGTGTCAGGCTGATGGTCGAGTGCATGGACGAAAACGACGGTGATATTCGGACAGGAGGTGAGTAACAAATGGCAAAGCGTAGACCGTCCGGTGACGGCATGGTGCGCAAGCGTGACGACGGTCGCTGGGAGGGCCGTATCGTGGTGGGCCACAAGGAAAACGGCGACTCCATCTTCCGCTACGTCTACGCTCACACGCAGAAAGAACTATCCACAAAGCTCCGCCAGCACATCGACAGCTACCAGGGTGCCGACCTGACGGAGCAGAGCAGGATGATCTTGAGTGAATGGCTCAATCAGTGGCTGGAGAACATGGCGGATACTCTGCGATCCAACACGCTGAGGAACTATCGCAGCTACATCGAGAACCACATCCGCCCCAACCTGGGAGACAAACAGCTGGCTCGAATTACACCGAAGGATGTGCAACGGTTCTACGAGAAGCTGAGTGATTGTCTGGCCAGTGGTACGGTGCGCCGCATCCACACCACGCTCCACGGTGCGCTGAAGGCGGCACAGCAAGCTCACCTGATTGCCAGCAACCCGACCGAGCAGATCACCGCTCCCAGGTTCAGCTATGGAGTAAAGCAGATACTGACGGACGAGCAGCTGGATGTGTTCATGAAGGTCATCGCGGAGGATGAAATCTGGCACGACTTCTTCTACACGGAACTGACCACCGGCCTGCGGCGGGGCGAGATCTGCGGACTCAAGTGGGAGGATTTCGATGAGGTCGTCGGCACACTGAAAGTCTGCCGTACCGTCTACCGGGAAACTGGTGGCGGGCTGACTGCCGGGGATACCAAGACCAGCGCCGGCGTCCGGAAAATCGTGCTGCCAGCCAGCACAGTACAGGTCCTCCGTGAACGAAAAAAGTCCGCACTGACCGAGTGGATATTCCCCAACCCGCTGAAGCCGGAACAGCCCACCAATCCTGGCTTCGCATACCGCCGGTTGAAGGTCCTGCTGAAGCGGGCCGGCCTCCCGAACATTCGTTTCCACGACCTGCGTCACACCTTCGCCACTCACGCTCTGGCGTCGGGCGTGGACGTGAAAACCTTGTCCGGCATCCTGGGCCATACTAGAGCGGCATTCACGCTGGACACCTACACCCACACCACCGGCGATATGCAGAAACGAGCCTCGGAAGTTGTAGGTGATTTTCTGACAGACATTTTCGGAGAGGAGTTGAGACCGTGGGAAGAAAGCGCAAGAGAGGCGAGGGTACAGTCCGACTGAGAAAAGACGGACGCTGGGAAGGCCGGGTAGTCATTGGCTACGATGATAAGGGCCTACCCAAAACAAAAAATGTGCTGGCCATGACCAAGACGGAGTGCGTGGCGAAACTGGAATCGCTGAAAGAGTCCGTGACTCCTGCAACCGCCGTTAAGATCAGGGCGGATATGCCCTTCGGCGAGTGGATGGAATTCTGGTACGAAAACTACAGCAAGCCAATGCTCCGCCCCAGTTCCCAGCGATCCTATGAGGACTTTATCAGGCTCTACATCCGCCCCAAATTGGGCAGTGTTCCTCTGAACAAGTTAACGATGAATGACCTCCAGCGGTTCTTCAACTGGATGAGAAAGGATGGACGTACGCTGCATAGAGAACCCGGTCTTGCGCTTCATGGGTGGGAATGTCTTTCAGCGCACACATATAGAGCAGAAAATCCTTGACGGTAAAATCCCGGTAAAAAATGGGGTACTGCGGCATATAGCCGATTTGGGATAGGAACGCTTTGCCCAGCGTCCTCACATCCTGGCCGTCCACCCGGATTGTGCCGCTGTCCCCCCGCAAAATGCCCACAAAGGTATTGATAAGCGTTGTTTTTCCGGCCCCGTTTTCACCCAGCAGGCCATACACGCCCTCGTTCAAGGTGGCGGTAAAGTTTTTCAGCGCATACTTGCTTTTGTATTGCTTGGATACGCTTTCAAATGTGATTTCCATGTTATTCTCCAAATTCGAGTAAGGTATATATCATAAATTGCTCACGGCTGTAACAGCAAAAATGGTTTTGCTCAGTATCAGCAAGAGGATGAAAGGATGCGATCTTTCGTTCTGTATCAAGCCAGATGCGGGAAATAGGCTGGCATTTTGTTTCCATTCCACGCGCGTTTCCACCTGCGATCTCCATGTTACGCTCCAAACTCAAACGTGGACACCAGCGTATCAAGCTCGTCGATACTGCCTCCGAGAACGACTACGGCGGTCTTGGCCCCGTCTAAAAGGTAAATCCTGGGGATGCGGTAGAAATATGTGGGGTCGGAGTTCTCAATCACTTCGGTGGCAACCAATTCACCGGAGGCCACGTCATAGACGCGAACGGTCAGATTGCTGCCCAGAACGGCGGTGGCCACATAGTTCCCCTGTTCCGAGCCGTACACGCCGTCTTTGCCCTCACCGCTGGAGGAGAAGGAGAGCGTATTGGCGCTGCCTGTTGCCCGGTCGATCCAAAGCAACGTTCCATCGGCCTGGGTAAAGGCCCGCGGGAAAAACAACCGGCTGACACCGCTCTGTATTTCTTCCACTTCATAGCCGGACGGTTTTGTGAGCTCCAGACCGCCGCCATCCACGGCGATGCTCCCGTAGATGGAAAAGTCTTCCTCGCCGTCTACCGTGGGAATTGAGCTGCCGTTGCCATAGAACACGATCTGGCTGTTATCCTGGGCAAAGGCGGCGCCATTCAGCATGGAAATACTGATGCTGGCTGTTCCGGCGTTTTGGGTCACGTCCAGGAGAGTAGTCAGGCTCCCGCTTTCCAGGTCATACAGATACAGCCCGCCCAAGGCGGCGAAGGCCAGCTTTTTTCCGTCTGTGGAGGCCGCTACGCCCCCGGTTTCGCTGACAACTAAATCTCCCCGCAAAAGCTCATTCACCGCGATCTCCTTGTTCAGAGAGAGGGAGCTGTCGTAGATGTACGCCATCATGCCGCTGGCGCCCATGCCGGACAGGACGCAGCCCCCGTCAATGGCCTGGGCCTCAAAGTCCCGCAGGGGCGCTTCCGCGGTGGCCAGCACCGAGGAAGTCCCGGTGTCGTAGAGGTACAGCTTGTCCGCCAGCACAAGGAGCGTTCCGTTCCCGGCATAGGCGCAGCTCTGGAGCTTGCCGCCAAACAGGGCGGGGTCGAAGGTGCAGGAGGAGGGGGACTGTCCCGGCTGTCCGCCAGGGGCGGGAACAGAAACCGCGGGAGTGTCGGAGGGATCACTTCCCGAAACCGCGGGAGCCGGGGAATCCGTCTTGCCGCAGGCGGACAACGCCAGGGTAAAAATCAGCGCCAATGTGATGCGGAATGTCTTTTTCATGTTCAGCTCTCCTTATACAATAAAATAGAATTGGTCTTAAAGAACGGGCCGGAGGCTCCGTCCTGGGGGACGGCCACACAGTAGAAGGTGTTAAACTGCCCCAGCTTGTCCGGGTCGATCACGGCCTCAAGCTCCATGACGCCGCCTTTGCTCAAGGTAATGGAGCGGCAGGCGCCTTCGTCAAGCTTCACCGGCCGGTGATCCAGAAAAAAGCGATGCTGTAACTTGTTCCGGCTGTGCCGCACATGGTAAAGCGCAGGGGAACGGGGGCGGAGACAAGCAGATTGTCATAGGTGATGCCGCCGTCACAGGAGAATGTATAGTAGATTCCGCTGTCCAGCGTGTCCATGCTCACACCGCCCCAGCCGTATTTGGGAAGCTCATTTTCCACATACCGCGCTGTGACCTTTTCCTCCCGCGCTTCGCTTTGTGAAAAGATTTCCTGGACAGGCGGAAGGTCTGAATGGGCGGTGGGGGCGTCCACGTTGAACCGCAATTCAATATGGGAATCCAGCGTCTTATGATACCAGCCATAGCTGGAGGTGGATTCCATATCCGGCTGGAAGTCCGGGTTGGTGATGCTCACCACCGTCAGGGCCAGCGTATCGCCGGCCCTGACGGTCACAGGCTCAAAGAGGAAGGAGAAGCTCTGATCCTCCTCCGCGGGGAAGCTGTGACAATACTTATACTCCGCTGTGGTATCGTTCACCTTGTAGGGCTGTGGCTGGCCGTCCAGAAACAGGAGAAATCCAACGGTATCCATCTTGCCGGTGAGGGAAAAACAGTAGTCCAGCCGAAACTCGCCGCCGTCATAGGGGAATGGCAGACGCTCCCCACTCTCGGAAAAATCAGCCGAAGCAGCCCCGTGGGTGAGCATTGCCAGAAATCCGGCATCCTCCTCCGCCTCATCAAACGGATTTGCGGCGGCAGACTGTGACGGCGGGGGCGTACTGTCCGGAATGGCATAGTTCCCGCAGGCGGCGAGGGATAAAAGAGCGCCGCACAGCAGGGGAACGGCAATCAATCGTTTTCGCATACATGGCCTCCTTTGCTTTGATGGACTAAGCATTCCTCAATTGGATTCTTTACGATCAATCGCTCTGCCACAGCTTTTTCCAACGCCCTGCGGCAGAGACTGTGACAGTTGCGCACCATATTGTCCGAGAGACCACCGCCTCTGGTTTCTCTATGCAGCGTACGTCCGTCCTTTCTCATCCAGTTGAAGAACCGCTGGAGGTCATTCATCGTTAACTTGTTCAGAGGAACACTGCCCAACTTGGGGCGGATGTAGAGCCTGATAAAGTCCTCATAGGATCGCTGGGAACTGGGGCGGAGCATTGGCTTGCTGTAGTTTTCGTACCAGAATTCCATCCACTCGCCGAAGGGCATATCCGCCCTGGTCTTGACGGCGGTTGCAGGAGCCACGGACTCTTTCAGCGATTCCAGTTTCGCCACGCACTCCGTCTTGGTCTTGGCCAGCACATTTTTTGTTTTAGGTAGGCCCTTGTCATCGTAACCGACGACCACTCGGCCCTCCCAACGCCCGTCTTTTCTCAGCCGGACTGTACCCTCGCCGCTTTTGCGTTTTCTTCCCACGGTCTCAGCTCCTCTCCGAAAATATCTGTCAGGAAATCTCCTACTACTTCCGATGCCCGCCTTTGCATGTCGCCAGTCGTATGGGTGTAGGTGTCCAGCGTGAACGCCGCTCTGGTGTGACCCAGGATACCCGATAAGGTTTTCACATCCACGCCCGACGCCAGAGCGTGAGTTGCGAAGGTGTGACGCAAGTCGTGGAAGCGAATATTCGGAAGGCCGGCCCGCTTCAGCAGGACCTTCAACCGGCGGTATGCGGAGCCAGGATCGGTGGGCTGTTCCGGCTTCAGGGGGTTGGGGAATATCCACTCAGTCAGTGCGGACTTTTTTCGCTCACGGAGAACTGTAACTGTACTGCCAGGCAATACGACCTTACGAGTACCGGCGTTGGTCTTGGTATCCCCAGTAGTCAGCCCGCCGCCATCTTCTCGGTAGACGGTACGGCAGATTTTCAGTGTACCGCTGACCTCATCGAAGTCCTCCCACTTGAGTCCACAGATCTCACCCCGCCGCAGACCGGTGGTCAGTTCCGTGTAGAAGAAGTCATGCCAGATTTCATCCTCCACGATGACCTTCATAAACATATCCAGCTGATCGTCTGTCAGGATTTGTTTCGCTCCATAGCTGAACTTGGGAGCGATAATCTGTTCGGTTGGATTGCTGGCGATCAGGTGAGCCTGCTGCGCCGCTTTCAGTACGCCGTGGAGCGTAGTGTGGATGCGGCGCACTGTACCACTGGCCAGACAATCGCTCAGCGTTTTGTAGAACCGCTGGATGTCTTTCGGTGTGATTCGGGCCAGCTGTTTATCACCCAGGCTGGGGCGGATGTGGTTCTCGATGTAACTGCAGTAGTTTCTCAGCGTGTTGGGCCGCAGTGTATCTGCCGTGCTCCTCAGCCACTGGTCCAGCCACTCCGAGAGCATCATCCTGCTTTGCTCTGTCAGGTCGGCACCCTGGTAGCTGTCGATGTGCTGGCGGAGCTTCGCGGATAACTCTTTCTGCATGGGAGCATAGACGTAGTGGAAGATGGAGTCGCCGTTTTTCTTGTGGCCCACCACGATACGGCCCTCCCAGCGTCCGTCGTCACGCTTGCGTACCATGCCGTCACCAGATGGTCTGCGCTTCGCCATGAGTATCATCTCCTTTCTCCGATTCTGCAACACCAACACATACCACACTTCGCGGGGAATAGCTACTACTTTTTTCGAGGACTTTTATTCTTTGTTTTGCGGCGCAGAATTTGAACAGGGTACGGGTGATCACAGACCACCTCTTTGGTAACGGACAGCGTCGTCCAGCGAAATGTTGCCGCTGGTTTTTTTCACGTCTTGGCCACACCGTCCCCGCAGCGCCTTGAGCTGTTCATCGGGAATCTCCATTCCTGCCGCCAGCACATTCATCATCATGTCCAGATCAACCGCCAGCTTGAAGAGCAGACGACAGACGCGGTTCTCCGTATCCTGAACCGTACCGCGCAGGACGGACGCCAGTGCGGGCGGGAGATAAGCGGTGGTATCCTGACCGGAGACGTAGCCGGCGTAGAACCGGATGGCCTTCTCGATGAACTCGTTTTGTGTACGGTAGTTGTCTCGAGGACACATCTCTTTGACGAGTTGTTGTGTCTCAGGGAGAGATTTGCGGTGAGGACTTGATTTCTCTCTCGGCATGATGCTCCTCCTGAAATTCGCAAATATCCCCGCCTTGACCCGCCGATTTTGCGGCGGCTGTAAGGACAGAGGAAAAACTGACCCCCGACTTGCCCCCAGGGGGTAAAAAATGACCCCCGCACTGACTCCCGTGAAATTCCGGAAAACCACCTGTGACAGCCACCTTGTGAAAAGGCGGAACATGGCGGTTTTCTCTCTGGATTTGCTGATACTGACCACCTGCCACAGCAAAAAGTTGAAATTCCGACCACCTATTGAAAAGCCCCGACCCGCTCTGCGGGGCGGTGTGGCTGGCCGAGGGGCGCATAAGCGACCCCCGGCCTTTATCCTGCACTTTTTTCGACCCCCCGGTTCACCTGCCACTTTCGGCTGCACTGAATTCACCGGATGGCGCACACCGGGCACACGCTTTTGACACGGCGGCGTTTGCGATGGACTGCGGCTTGTTACCCTCTGGATACCAGCGAGGCCACACAGTGGCGCACAGGTCGTCACGCTGAGTGCGCGCTATCACTGCGGAGTGCGAGTGCTGTTGCGACCTGCTGACGCTCAGCAGTCGTATCCATCTGCGCCAGTTGCTGTTCGTAGAACTGGTCGAGCGCCAGTTGAATCGGACGGATGGTGTAGAGCAGATTGCCGTTGCGCTTCAGACCGACCTTGGTGGTGACGGTCGTGTTCTCTGTACTGATGAGTTGGCGATCTTCCAACTCACACACATACTTATGGACGGTGTTGGCACTCATCCGCACCGCTCTGCCGATAATCTTGTAGCTGGGCCAGCACTGGTAGGTGTAGCGGTTTTCGCAGCAGAGTAGGTACGAGTAGACCGCCAGTGCGCCTGGTGATAGGCCCAGCAGGAATATCTCGTTGGGCAGCTGGAAGTAGTTCTTGACTGGATCACGCTTTGGCCATGGTGTGTACTTCACCCCGCACCTCCCTGTGTGTGCTGCGACACCCACTCCACGAATTTCTCTTTGAGCACCACGAGCCTGCTGCCGATTTTGAGAACCGGAAGTGAAGGAGTAACAGAGGGCGCGAAACCTACCACTATTTCGGGGGGCAGGTATATAATTCAAATCGGTCATCCCCTTATACGATTGATACTCGACGCTCCACAGTATATAATTGAAATATGCCGTTGAGTTTTATTCTTGACCAAATTTTGACTTTCTCCCTATATGCTGAAAAGACTGGAGGTGTTCACATGGCATACAGAGTTTTGATCGTTGATGATGAACCTATCCTGACCGAACTGCTTTCCTCCCATTTGCAGGATCACGGCTATATGGTTTCCGTAGCTAACAGCAGCGATGAAGCCTTGGCGAAGCTGACTACAAAGCCAAATCTCATTCTGCTGGACATCAATATGCCGGGGATGGACGGTCTGGAGCTGTGCAAGGTCATTCGGAATCATATCGTCTGCCCTATCCTGTTCCTGACGGCGCGGATCACAGAGCAGGATAAGGTCAATGGCCTGCGGGCCGGAGGGGACGACTATATCACCAAGCCTTTCGGCTTGCAGGAATTGATTGCCCGCATTGAGGCCCATCTGCGCCGGGACGAGCGGAATAACCGCCCGCCGGAGGTCTTGACCTCCCAGGGGCTGATTATCAATCTCTCTGACAGAAAAGTGTTTTGGAATGAGCAGGAGCTTTCCTTTTCCAAGAGGGAATTTGACATCATCGAATTTCTGTCCTCTAACCCCAATCAGGTCTTTGACAAGGAACGCATTTATGAGGCGGTATGGGGCTATGACGCGGAGGGCGACAGCAGCGTGATTAAAGAGCATATCCGCAAAATCCGCGCAAAGCTCATGCAGGCCAGCGGAAGTGAGTACATCGAAACAGTTTGGGGGATGGGCTACCGATGGAAAAAATAAAAAGGCAGTCATTGAAACGCTCTTTTATGAAGGCTGTGGCGGTCACAATGCTGATTGTGTTCTTTTGCAGCGCCCTTGCGATTTTCGGCTGTTACCGCTTTCAAAAGCATATTCTCCCCGATTCCAACGAGGTCTGGCTAACGCAGCAGACAACCGCCCCGGATGGTACGGTCACAGAAGCAAAGATGAGGTACATCCTTGATGGCTCGCCAGAGCCATTCGGCCAACTGGTAAGGGACGGCCAGGAACCCAACGAGAGCCAGGGACAGACGAGCTACATGATAGAGCGCATTGAATCCAGCTACTCTATGCTTTCCTCCAAAGCAAAAATGGCCTACCGCGTCTCGCAAATTTGTATGGTGCTGCTGCCGTTCCTGTTTGCAGTCATTGGAATTACTTTGTGCGCGTGGTGGTTTTATCGCAGGATACTGGAGCCGCCGATCACTGTTCTGATGGATGCCACCACGCATATTCAAGACCAGGATTTGAATTTTCAGATTAACTTTGACGGGCGGGATGAGTTGGGTCAGCTCTGTACTGCGTTTGAAAAAATGCGGCAGACCCTATATGAGAATAACCGTCAGCTCTGGAGTATGCTGGAGGAACGTCGCGCATTGCAGGCGTCCGTGGCCCACGATCTGCGTAATCCCATCGCCATTATGACAGGCTATGTGGAATATTTGCAGGAGAACCGCCAGGGCGGAACCTTGACGGACGAAAAATTAGAAAGGGCACTCACCAATCTCGGCATTACCGCGGAGCGCATGGGCCGCTATACCGATACCATGCGCGACCTGGGCGCTATCGAAGAAACATGTGTCCACCTCAGAGAGGTGGAGCTTCCTGATTTTTTACAGCACATGTCGGATTCCTTATCCATCCTGTTTCAGAATACCGAGGTGCTTTTTTCCTGTGATCTCCGTGTGCCGAAGGGGAGGGCCGTCCTTGACGGGGAGCTGCTGTACCGTGTTCTGGAAAATCTGATCTCCAATGCCCTCCGTTTCGCGGAGCGGGAAATTGAGCTTGCTTTTTGTCTGGAGCATGGAATCCTGTCGGCCACCGTGACCGACGACGGGCCGGGCTTTTCGGACAAGCTGCTGCAAAAGAAAACCGCCCTGTTCTACTCCGAAGATACCTCCGGCCAGCACTTGGGGCTGGGGCTTGCGGTAAGCCGGGTGCTGTGCCAGAAGCATGGGGGAACCATAGAGCTGTCAAACCAACCGCCCCATGGGGCCTGTGTAAAAGCCTTCATCGCGGTCAAGCAAGAATGAGAGGTAATTATGGACTATAAGATTAGGCCAATATCAGCGAGAGAAGTAAGATTACTTCAAGATTTTTTATATGAAGCAATCTTTGTGCCGGAGGGATTGTCTGTACCGCCCAAATCAATTATCAACCAGCCTGAATTGCAGGTGTATATAACCGGCTTTGGGACGAAAAAAGACGATATTGGTTTAGCTGCGGAAATTGATAATAAGCCTGTCGGCGCTGTTTGGGTACGCATTATGAATGATTATGGACATATAGACAATGATACTCCATCCTTTGCAATATCCCTGCACAAAGATTATCGAGGCTTGGGAATCGGTACTGCGTTGATGAAAGAAATGCTCCGCATTCTCAAAGACAGAGGGTATAAACAAGCATCGCTTGCCGTACAAAAAGCGAACTATGCTGTAAAAATGTATCAAAAAACAGGATTTGAGATTGTAGATGAGAACGAGGAAGAATATATCATGTTATGCCGCTTGTGATACTATTAAATATCCCTCCATCCCTCCCGGATGCCGCCCCAAAAACTTGGGCGGCATTTCGCTTTTCTTGACCGAATTTTGACCTTTGGCCGCTATGCAAGGCTCCACCAATCAGACGGAAGGAGATGCAGCTGCTCACCAGGGAGGAGTTGCAAAGACTGCTCATCCAGGCCAAGGATGAAGGTTACTACGAGGTATTCCTTCTAGAGTTGACCACTGGCCTTCGTGTGGGAGAACTGATGGCGCTCCAGTGGGATGATCTAAATCTTAAAACTGGGGAGCTGCGGATTGAGCGGCAGGTCTGTCGAACCAAAGAGGAACTGCTGATCCAGGAGCCAAAGACCAAGGCATCTATCCGAACAGTGATTCTTCCCCCGCCTGTGGTCGAGGCGCTAAAGGAGTACAAGAAAACCGTCTCCTCCCGGTGGATGTTCCCCTCTCCCAAAAAGGAGGATGCTCCGCTGGCTCCAGCAGCCGCCAGCCACAGGCTGAGTAAAATCCTATCGCATGCTGGATGCAAAAAGGTTCGGTTCCACGATCTGCGCCATGTATTCGCCACTAACGCTCTGGAGCATGGGATGGATGTGAAGACCCTGTCCACCATCATCGGGCACGTCTCCAGTGCCACTACGCTGAATGTCTACGCACACGTCACTGATGATATGCAGAAGCAGGCCGCCGCTAAAATCGACCGAGGTATTGGTAAAGTAGAGATTTCCGCAGAGAATCCCCAAGCGGTAGCCAGCCGCACTCTGACAGACTTCAAACCCAAGCGGGGCAAGCGCCGCTACTGGGGCAGCGGATACTTGGGTCAGACCAAAAGTGGGCGCTGGAACGGAAGGTACACGGTGACCTGGCCCGATGGGACAAAGCGCACTCGGGACGTCTACGCCAATACTGAGGAGGAGTGCGAAAAGCTGCTGGCGACAATGATAACCGAAATGAAAACGGCGGTGGCCGCAGAAAAGGAGCGGCTGAGGGCAGAGAATAAGGCAAGTTGAGAGTTGCGGCCCACCGGGGGTGTCCCGGTGGGCCAGTTTTTCTCTGTCTGTGGGCAAATATGTGGTCAAGGAGTTCCCGGCCGTACAAAGCAAGCAGAAATTGTCACGAGAATGGCAGGTCTGAAACAGATAATGGAGATTTTCAAGGCCATAAATCAGCCCTTATCCTCAGAGCAGCGTGTGCGCTGGTACAAACAAAGAAAAGACCATGGCCGGATTTTGCTGTCAGAGTGTTTCCTCATACAGCTCCGGCCGGGAGAGATAGTGGTCGATGAGCGCCGCCGCGCCGCCCAAGGCGTCCAAGTCCGTTAGGGACCGGGTGTTGTAGGCAATTTCCATGGGCTGGCTCAGGGACAGATAGCGGAACGAGGAGAGCTGCTGGCGTATCCTCTGGTCGAAAAATTCGTCCGCCACGGCGTAGTCCCCCACGAAGACTACCTTCTCCGGGCTGAACACCAGAGACACATTCCGCAAAAGGGCGGCGAACCGATCCGCCATATAGGCCACGTATTTCCGGGCGTAGGCATCCTCCTGCCGGGAGGAGGCGAAGAGGTGCCGCAGCTCCACCGCCTCCGCCGGAAGGCGGGACAGGGGAGAGCCCTCCGGCGGAGGGTCCCCGGCGATCATCTTCCGCACCCGGGCAACGGACACCAGCCGTTCTGCGCAGCCCCGGCTGCCGCAGCTGCAAAGCTCCGGGTCGTTCTGGTCCAGGATCATATGGCCGATCTCGCCCACCAGGGAGTTCCGCCCGTTCAGAATGCGCCCGTCCTGAATCAGCGCCCCGGAGAGTCCCCAGGAGGTGAACAGAACCAGAATGGACCGGTTTGGGTCCTCCTGCTCGTTGAGTATGGCCCGGCTGATGGATTTTCCGGCGTTCTCCTCGGAGAGCGCCGGGCCGGGACCGAAGATGCCCCGGAGATAATCGCCAATTGGAACGTTCGACCCCCAGTTGGGCGTGTGGACGCTGTATTTCAGCGTCAGATGGTCATAGTCCACGATGCCGGAGGAGGACAGGCTGACGCCATACAGCTCCTCCCGGTCGACCCCGGCCCGGGCCAGCAGTGCCAGGGCGCTGTTCTCGATGATACGGAACGCCTCCTCGGGCGCGTCCGGGATGATCCAGGCCAGATGGGAGCTGTCTACCTTGTTCATGCGCATGTCGAACAGCGTCAGGCCCAGGTCCTCCGGCCACATGCGGATAGTCAGCAGGTACTTCCCGCAGGAAAAGCGGAAGTACTCCGGCTTCTTCCCCCCCAACTCCGTGGAATCCCCTTTGCCGGAGCTGGTCAGAATCCCCTTTCCGCAAAAAAACTGGATGGCCTTCATCACCGTCAGTTTGCTGATGCCAGTGCGGGCCACCACGTCCGCCACCGAGTGGGGCTGGTTGTCCCGGAAGCAGGAGAGCACCATTTTTCGGTTCTGTATCTTTAAATTTGAGGGCAGCGCGGGGATGGGCTCGCCTCCGCGCTCCGTTGTTCTCTGGGCAGCTGCCTTCTCCATAGTTGCCCCTCCTTGTTGACTTGGTTCGATTATAACACAGTCTAATTTCAATTTCAACACGGGGACGGATAGGTTATCTTATTGCCAAACCAAAGGGCTTCCCCGCATTGGAGCCAGGAAAAACTATCATCTCTTACAAAACAGCCGCCATCTGTGAAGCGTTCTGCACAAAATTGCGAAGGTTACTACGTTTTTTGTTGACATTATGCCAAGCGTCTATTACACTAAGAACAAGGCTGGGCGGTAAATTTTTTAACCTCAGTTAGTAAATTTAATCGCCTAACATACCAAAATTTTTGAGTGGAGGAAAAGGTACATGAAAAAGAAAGTCTTTGCGCTCCTTCTGGCAGCCGTGATGCTGCTCTCCCTGGCCGCCTGCGGCGGCGGCTCCGGTTCCGGCTCTGGTGACGACGGCTCCGGCGGGAGCTCCGACAGCGGCAAGACCGTGCTGAACCTCTGGGCCTTCACCGACGAGGTGCCCAAGATGGTCGACAAGTTCCTGGCCAGCCGTCCGGACTTTGCCGAAAAGTATGAGGTCAAGACCACCGTCATCGCCACCACCGACGGCGCCTACCAGCCCGCCCTGGACCAGGCCCTGGCCGGCGGCGGCTCCGACGCCCCGGATATGTACTGCGCCGAGGCCGCGTTCGTCATGAAGTACACCCAGGGCGACGCCGCCCACTATGCCGCCCCCTATGAGGACCTGGGCATTGACGTGGCCGGGGATATCCAGGCCGCCGACATCGCCCAGTACTCCGTGGACATCGGCACCCGGCCCGACGACGGCAAGGTGGTGGGCCTGGGCTATCAGGCCACCGGCGGCGCGTTCATCTACCGCCGCTCCATTGCCAAGGAGGTCTTCGGCACCGACGACCCCGACGCCATCGGGGCGGCCATCGGCGCGGGGAGCAACGGCTGGGAGAAGTTCTACGAGGCCGCCGAAACCCTCAAGGGCAAGGGCTACGGCATCATCTCCGGCGACGGCGACCTGTGGCACGCCGTGGAAAACAGCTCCCAGCAGGGCTGGATCGTGGACGGCAAGCTGAACATCGACCCCAAGCGGGAGGAATTCCTGGACCTGTCCAAGGAGCTCAAGGACAACAACTACCACAATGATACCCAGGACTGGCAGGACGCCTGGTTCGCCGACATGAAGGGCGAAGGGGACAAGGGCATCTTCGGCTTCTTCGGCCCCGCCTGGCTCATCAACTACACCATCGCCCCCAACTGCGGCGGCTCCGCCGTGGGCGAGGGAACCTACGGCGACTGGGCGGTCTGCGCGCCTCCCGTGGGCTTCTTCTGGGGCGGCACCTGGCTGATGGCCAGCAACAGCTCCGCCAACAAAGAGGCCGTGGGCGAGATCATCCGCTGGATCACCCTGGACTGCTCCGAGACCGGCCTCCAGTACATGTGGGCCAACGGAACGCTGAACGGCGAGGGCGGCACCAAGGACTGCGTGGCCTCCGGCACGGTCATGGAAATGAGCGACGGATCTCTGGACTTCCTGGGCGGACAGAACATGTTCGACGCCTTTGTCCCCGCCAACCAGTACGCCAACGGAAAATGCCTGACCCAGTACGATGAAACCATCAACACCAAGTGGCGGGATCAGGTCCGGCAGTATACCTCCGGCACCAAGACCCGGGATCAGGCCATCAAGGACTTCAAGCAGGACGTGGCCGACAACCTGGACGTGACGGTGGATCTGGGCTAAGCCGATTCCTGGGCCAGTGGCCCAGACCATCTCGGAGCGGGCTCCGAGATGATGAGAGACTGCTTCCAGGCGAAAGGGGCCCGGAACGGGCCCCTTTCGCTCCGTTCTTCCTCTCCGGCCATGCCCGGCCAATCTGATTTCAAGGAGCTGAGATTTCATGAAGCAGCGAAAAGGCTTCAGCTACGCGAGGTACGGCTATTTGTTCAGCCTGCCCTTCATCGTGGCCTTCTGCGTTTTCTCTCTGTATCCCACCATTTACACCGCCCTCCTGGGCTTCACGGACTGCAAGGGCCTGGGAAACACGACCTGGCACTTCCTGACGGACGAGCCGTTCAAGAACTTTGTCAGCGTCCTCCAGAACCCCTCTTTTATCAAATCCCTGGGCAACACCGTGAAGCTCTGGATTATGAACTTTATCCCCCAGATTACCTTGGCCCTGCTGCTGACGGCCTGGTTCACCAGCCACCGCCACAAGCTGGCCGGTCAGGGCTTCTTCAAGGTCGTTTTCTACATGCCCAACATCATCACGGCGGCCTCCGTGGCCATTTTGTTCCACGCCCTCTTCGGCTATCCCACCGGCCCGGTAAACGATCTTCTTGTGACCACGGGAGTACTGAGCACGCCCTTCAACTTCTCCATCAATGCGACGGCGGCCCAGCTTATCGTGGCCTTTATCCAGTTCTGGATGTGGTACGGCTACACGATGATCATCCTGATTTCCGGCGTCCTGGGCATCAGCCCTGAGATTTACGAGGCGGCGGAGATCGACGGGGCCAACGACGTGCAGCTGTTCTTCCAGATCACCATTCCCAACCTGAAAACCATCCTGCTCTACACCCTGATCACCAGCATGATCGGCGGACTGAACATGTACGACATTCCCAAGCTGTTCCTGCTGGGCGGGCCGGACAACGCGACCCTGACCACCAGCGTGTTTATCTACAACCAGGCGTTCAGCGGGAGCTATCTCTACAACCGGGCCGCCGCGGCCAGCATGATTATGTTCCTCATCATCGCGGTGTTTTCCGGCGTGATTTTCCTGCTGATGCGGGACAAGGACGAGGGGAGGTAACCGGACATGAAACACGCGAAACACTCCAACGGCACGGCCTTTAAAATTGTGGCCTATACCGTGTGCATCCTGCTGACCATCCTCAGCCTGATGCCCTTTGTCATCATGCTCGTCAACTCCACCCGCAGCACCTATGAGATTCAGCAGCACGCCATCTCCCTGGTGCCATCCACCTACCTGATGAGCAACCTGAGCGTGCTGCTGGGCAAGACCTTCAATCCCATCCGGGGCTTCATGAACTCCATGATCATTTCCGTAGGCTCCACGGCCTGCACGGTGTATTTCTCCGCCCTCACCGCCTATGCCCTGGTGGCCTACCAGTGGAAGGGTCGCAAGACCTTTTTCACCGTCATCATGTGCGTGATGATGATCCCCGCCCAGGTCACCAGCATCGGCTTCTACCAGTTCATGTATCAGATCCACATGACCAACAACTTCCTGGCGCTGATCCTCCCCTCCATTGCCGCTCCGGCCACGGTGTTCTTCATGCGGCAGTTCATGCTGTCCTCTTTGCCTCTGGAGCTGCTGGACTCGGCCCGGATCGACGGCTCCGGGGAATTCAACACCTTCAACCGCATCGCGCTGCCCATCATGAAGCCGGCCATGGCCACCCAGGCCATCTTCTGCTTCGTCTCCAGCTGGAACAGCCTCTTCCTGCCCACCATCCTGCTGACGGACAACAGTAAATACACCATGCCGATTATGGTGGGCCTCCTTCGGGGCGATATTTATAAGACGGAGCACGGCGCGATCTATTTGGGCCTGACCCTGACGATCCTGCCCCTGTTCATCGTGTACTTCGCCCTGTCCAAGTACATCATCGCCGGCGTGGCCCTGGGCGGCGTGAAGGGCTGAGCCTATGGCGGACACGCGTAAGGCCGGGCCGGAGGAGGGGAGCCCCCTCCGGGCCTCCCTGGGCCAGGCCCTCCGCACCCTGGGGGACCTGATGATTCTCAACTGGCTCTGCGTCCTCTGCGCCCTGCCGGTGATCACCGCCGGGCCCGCCCTGTGCGCGCTGTACTATGTCACCTTGAAGCTGGCCCGGGGGGAGGAGGTCCGCACCCTGCGGGGCTTCCTGGACGCCTTCCGGGCCAACCTCAAGCGGGGCGCGGCTCTGGGCCTGCTGGTGCTGGCCCTGGGGGCTGTGGCGGCGGGGGACGCCTTTTTTGCCCTCCGGCAGGAGGGGGGCCTCCGGGTCCTGTTCCTGACCGTCGCCACCATCGTGGCGGTGATTGCCCTGACCCTGCTGTGCTATGTGTTCCCCCTCCAGGCCAGGTTCCAGAACACCTGGAAAGGGCAGGTGAAGAACGCCTTTGCCCTGGCCTTCTGCTCCCCGGGGCGGACGCTGCTGCTGTGGCTGATCGCCCTTTTGCCCGTCGCCGTCCCGCTGCTTCTGCCCCCGGTGGTCTTGCGGATGCTGGGCTTTGTGTATTTCATCGCGGGGGCCTCCGGCCCGGCGTGGCTGGCCTCCCGGGTGCTGTGGAGAATCTTCCGCCGGGTGCTCCCGGCGGAGGACGGAGAACCAAACTGAACCCAAAGGAGAATTGCTTATGGATCGAGAAACCGCGCGGCGGCGGGCCAGGGCTCTGGTGGCGCAGATGAGCCTGGAGGAAAAGGCCGGCCAGCTGAGCTATAGCGCGCCGCCGATTCCCCATCTGGGGGTCCCCGCCTACAACTGGTGGAACGAGGCCCTTCACGGCGTGGCCCGGGCGGGCACCGCCACCAGCTTCCCCCAGGCCATCGGCCTGGCGGCCATGTTCGACGAGGAGCTGCTGGAAAAGCTGGGGGACGTGGCCGCCACCGAGGGCCGGGCCAAGTACAACGCCCTCTCCGCCCAGGACGACCGGGACATCTACAAGGGGCTGACCTTCTGGTCCCCCAACGTCAACATCTTCCGGGACCCCCGCTGGGGCCGGGGACACGAGACTTACGGCGAGGACCCCTTCCTCACCGCCCAACTGGGCAAAGCCTACGTCCGGGGTCTCCAGGGCAGCGGCGAAACCATGAAAGCCGCCGCCTGTGCCAAGCACTTCGCCGTCCACAGCGGGCCGGAGAGCCTGCGGCACAAGTTCAACGCCGTGGCCTCTCCCAAGGATATGGAGGAGACCTACCTCCCCGCCTTCGAGGCCTGCGTGAAGGACGCGGGGGTGGAGGCCGTCATGGGGGCCTACAACCGTACCAACGGCGAGCCCTGCTGCGGCAGCGAGACGCTGCTGAAAGACATTCTCCGGGGCCGCTGGGGCTTCCAGGGCCACGTGGTCTCCGACTGCTGGGCCATCCGGGATTTCCACACCGGGCACATGGTCACGGAGAACACCGCCCAGTCCGTGGCCCTGGCGCTGAAAAACGGCTGTGACCTGAACTGCGGCGACTGCTACCGTTGCTTGCTCCTGGCCCTGCGGGAGGGGCTGATCTCCGAGGAGGATATTACAATTGCCGCCGAGCGGCTCTTTACCACCCGGTATCTCCTGGGCGTCCTGGGGGAGGGCAGCGAGTACGACTCCATCCCCTATGAGGCGGTGGAGTGCCCGGAGCATTTGGCCCTGGCCCACAAGGCTGCCCTGGAGTCCTGCGTGCTGCTGAAAAACAGCGGGCTTTTGCCCCTGAACCCGGAGACGGTGGGCACCGTCGGGGTCATCGGCCCCAACGCCAACAGCCGGGCGGCTCTGGTGGGGAACTACCACGGCACCGCCTCCCGCTACGTCACCGTCTTGGAGGGCATCCAGGACGCTATGGAGGGCCATGGCCGGGTGCTGTACGCCGAGGGCTGCCACCTCTGGCGGGACCGGGTGGAGCCCCTGGCTCAGGCCAGCGACCGCATGGCGGAGGCCATGGCGGTGGCGGAGCACAGCGACGTGGTGGTCTTGGTCCTGGGCCTGGACGAGACTCTGGAGGGCGAACAGCCCGACGAGGGCAACGCCGCCGGTTCCGGCGACAAGGAGGATCTTCTCCTGCCCTCGCCCCAGCGGATGCTGCTGCGGCACGTGCTGGCGGCGGGAAAGCCCACGCTGGTGGTCCTTTTGGCGGGAAGCGCCATCGACCTCAGCGAGGCCGAGACCCAAGCGGACGCCATTCTCCTGGGTTGGTATCCCGGCGCCGGGGGAGGCCGGGCCATTGCGGACCTGATTTTCGGCAAAGCGTCTCCCTCCGGCAAGCTGCCCGTGACCTTCTACCGGGACGGGGCCCTGGAGGAGCTGCCCGCCTTTACCGACTACGCCATGACCAACCGGACCTACCGCTACTACCGGGGCGAGCCCCTGTATCCCTTCGGCTACGGTCTGACCTACGGCGACGCGGCGGTTACCGCCGTCGCCGCCGGAGAGGCCTCCGCCCGGGTCATGGTGGAGAACCGGGGCGGGCGGGCCACCCAGGAGGTGGTGCAGCTCTATTTGAAGGACGAGGCGTCCCCCGACGCGCCGCCCAATCCCATCCTCTGCGGCTTCCGGCGGATCGAGCTGGGGGCGGGGGAGACGAAGACGGTGGACATTCCCATAGAGCCCTCGGCCTTCACCGTGGTCAACGCCGCCGGAGAGCGGATTCCCGGCAGCGGGACCTGGACCCTGTACGCGGGCCTGGGCCAGCCGGATGCCCGCACCGCCCGGCTGACGGGAAAGACCGCAGTCAGCACCTCTATCCGCCGGACATAAGGAGAAACGACATGCTGTATATTGGAATCGACCTGGGCACCTCCGCCGTGAAGCTGCTGCTGATGGACGAGGAGGGACAAATCCAAAACATCGTCTCCCGGGAATACCCACTGTCTTTTCCCAAGCCTGGCTGGTCCGAGCAGAACCCGGCGGACTGGCTGGAAGCGGTGGTGACTGGCATCCGGGAGTTGACGGCGGACTGCGATAAGACCCAGATTGCGGCCATCGGCTGCGGCGGGCAGATGCACGGGCTGGTGGCCCTGGACGGGGAGGACCGGGTCCTCCGCCCCGCCATTCTCTGGAACGACGGCCGTACCGCCGAGGAAGTAGAATACCTTAACGAAACCGTTGGCCGGGAAAAAATCAGCCGGTATACCGCCAACATCGCCTTCGCGGGCTTCACGGCCCCGAAGCTCCTCTGGATGCGGAAGAACGAGCCGGAGCTGTTCGCCAGAATCGACAAGGTGATGCTGCCCAAGGACTACATCAACTACCGCCTCACCGGCGTTCACTGCACCGACGTCTCCGACGCCTCGGGGATGCTTCTCTTCGACGTGGAGCACAAGCGCTGGAGCCCGGAGATGCTGGAGCTGTGCGGCCTGCGGGAGTCCCAGATGGCGAAGGTTTTTGAGAGCTATGAGGCCGTGGGCACCCTCAAGCCGGACATGGCGAGGGCCCTGGGCCTGGCGGAAACGGCGGTGGTCTGCGCCGGGGCGGGGGACAACGCCGCCGCCGCCGTGGGCACGGGCACCGTGGGGGACGGGGGCTGCAACATCAGCCTGGGCACCTCCGGGACCATCTTCATCTCCAGCAAAACCTTCGGCGTGGACCCCAACAACGCCCTCCACTCCTTCGCCCACGCCGACGGCGGATACCATCTCATGGGCTGCATGCTCTCCGCCGCCAGCTGCAACAAGTGGTGGATGGAGGATATTTTAACGACCCAGGACTACGCCGGGGAACAGGCGGCGATTACCCCGGAGAAGCTGGGGCGGAACCGCGTGTTTTTCCTCCCCTACCTCATGGGGGAGCGCAGCCCCATCAACGACACCGGCGCCCGGGGCTGCTTGATTGGCATGACCATGGACACCACCCGGGCGGACCTGCTCCAGGCGGTGCTGGAGGGCGTGGCCTTCGCCATCCGGGACAGCTTTGAGGTGGCCCGGAGCCTGGGCGTGGAGATTCCCCGCTCCAACATCTGCGGCGGGGGCAGCAAGTCCGGGCTCTGGCGGACCATCATGGCCAATGTCCTGGGCATCCCCCTGGACATCGTGGCCACAGAGCAGGGACCCGGCTACGGCGGGGCCATGCTGGCTATGGTAGCGGCGGGGCGGTTCCCCTCCGTCCAGGCGGCGGCGGACGCCCTGGTGCGCGTTGCCGGCACCGTGGAGCCGGAGGCGGGGCTGACCGCCCTCTATGAGGAGCGGTACCGGCAGTTCCAGAAAATCTACCCCGCCTGCAAGGCGCTGTTCCCCCAGCTTCTTTAAAGGAGGAACCCCATGAAGATTGAATCTGTTTACAGCCCCGCCTTCCGGGCCTACGGCCAGGTGCTCACCGGCTATGACACGGAAAAGCTGCTCTGGGCCATGGAGGCCATCCCCCTGCCGAAGGAGGGCACGGCCTATGAGCCGTCCATCGCCGCCTTGGAAGGCTGCGATATCTTCCGGCGGTTCCAGGACCACGCCTACGGCGGGATGCCGGTACAAATCGGCATGTGCTGGGGCCGCAATACCAAGCTCAACTGCCTGGAGTACCACCGGGACAGCGAGGTCAACATCGGATCGTCGGACTTCATTCTCCTGCTGGCGAAACAGGAGGAACTGGTGGACGGCCGGCTGGATACCGCCTGTGTCCGGGCCTTCCGGGTCCCCGCCGGGGCGGTGGTGGAGGTCTACGCCACGACGCTGCACTACGCCCCCTGCCATGTGGATGGGGCAAAGGGCTTCCGGGTGGCGGTGGTGCTGCCCAGGGGCACCAACGAGGCCAAGCCCGTCCTCACGCCGCTGAACGCGGAGGATGACCGCCTGTGGGCGAAAAACAAATGGCTGCTGGCGCACCCGGACTCCGGCGAGGCCGGACAGGGGGCCTGGGTGGGCCTGATAGGTGAGAACCTTGATATCAAAAACGAGCTTTGAAAAGGAGAAAGATTCTATGCAATTGACCAATATTCCCGAGGTAAAGCTGGGCCTCGTCGCCGTCTCCCGGGACTGCTTTCCCGTCGCCCTGAGCGAGAAGCGCCGGGCCGCCGTCAAGGCCGCCTGTTCCGGCGAGCTGTACGAGTGCCCAGTCACGGTGGAAAACGAGCAGGGAATGCTGAAGGCCGTGGAGGACGTGAAAGCCCAGGGTTGCAACGCCCTGGTGGTGTTCCTGGGCAACTTCGGCCCCGAGACGCCGGAGACGCTGATTGCCCGGAACTTTGACGGCCCCTGCATGTTTGTGGCCGCCGCCGAGGGGGACGGGGACCTGATCAACGGACGGGGCGACGCCTACTGCGGAATGCTGAACTGCTCCTATAACCTGGGGATGCGGCATCTCAAGGGCTATATCCCCGAGTACCCCGTGGGCACGGCGGAGGACGTCGCCGGAATGATCGCCGAATTTGTCCCCATCGCCCGGGCCGTTATCGGCGTGAAGAATCTGAAAATCATCACCTTCGGCCCCCGGCCTCAGGACTTCTTTGCCTGCAACGCCCCCATCAAGGGCCTGTATGAGCTGGGCGTAGAGGTGGAGGAGAACTCCGAGCTGGACCTGCTGGTGAGCTATAAAGAGCACGCCGGTGATCCCCGCATCCCGGCGGTCTGCGCGGAAATGGCCGCCGAGATGGGCGAGGGGCGCTACTACCCCGATCTGGGCGAGCGGATGGCCCAGTTCGAGCTGACGCTGCTGGACTGGGCGGAGAAGCACAAGGGGGCCCGGAAGTACGTGGCCTTCGCGGACAAGTGCTGGCCCGCGTTTCCCAGCCAGTTCGGCTTCGAGCCCTGCTATGTGAACTCCCGCCTGGTGAGCCGGGGCATCCCGGTTGCCTGTGAGGTGGACATCTACGGCGCGCTCAGTGAGTACATCGGCATGTGCGTTTCCGGGGACACGGTGACTCTGCTGGACATCAACAACTCCGTCCCCGCCCAGTTGTGGGCGGAGCAGATCAAGGGTAGGTTTGACTATCGGCTGACGGATACCTTCATGGGCTTCCACTGCGGCAACACCCCCGCCTGCAAGCTGTGCGCGGACCGGGCTGTCAAGTATCAGCTCATCCAGAACCGCCTGCTGGAAAACGGCGGCGAACCCGACTTCACCCGGGGCACCCTGGAGGGCGACCTCGCCGCCAGCGATATCACCTTCTACCGCCTCCAGTGCGACAGTGACGGAAATCTCCGGTCCTACATCGCCCAGGGCGAGGTGCTGCCGGTGGCCACGGGCAGCTTCGGCGGCATCGGCGTGTTCGCTATTCCCGAGATGGGCCGGTTCTACCGCCATGTGCTCATCCAGAAGCGCTATCCCCACCACGGGGCCGTGGCCTTCGGGCACTATGGCAAGGCGCTGTTCGAGGTGTTCAAGTTCCTTGGGATTCAGGATATCGCCTACAACCAGCCCAAGAGCCTGCCCTATCCCACGGAGAACCCCTTCCGCTGAGCATCGTGACTCCATTCCCCGAGAGGGTATGCAAATAAAAAAGGGCCGGCCCGCTGCTCCACGCTTACAGCGGCCGGCACCTGAAAAAGGAGGAAGACCGCGGCGGCTCGCGGTGCGGCAGTGTGGAGACCTGTCGTAAAGCCCCTTGACCGGGGCGAGGCGAAGGCGGCGGAGGCCCCTTCGCCAGGGCCGAGAGTTATGGCAAGTTTGAATTTGAAGGGCATCACCAAAATCTATCCCCACAGCGGCGGACAGAAAAAAGGCAAGAAGAAGGCCGGAGACACCGAGAAGAAAGTCAACCTCCAGGTGACCGCCGAGGGTGTCATTGCCGTCCAGGAGTTCAATCTGGACATCAAGGACAAGGAGTTCATCGTCCTTGTCGGCCCCTCCGGCTGCGGTAAGTCCACCACGCTGCGGATGGTTGCCGGCCTGGAGGAGATCTCCGGCGGCGAGCTGTACATCGACGGGAAGCTGATGAACGACGTGGAGCCGAAAAACCGGGACATCGCCATGGTGTTCCAGAGCTATGCCCTCTATCCCCATATGACGGTTTACGAGAACATGGCTTTTCCCCTGAAGCTGCGGAAGGTGGACAAGGGAGAGATTGACCGCCGGGTCAAGGAGGCGGCGGAGACCCTGGACATCACCCAGTACCTGGACCGCAAGCCCAAGGCCCTCTCCGGCGGCCAGCGCCAACGGGTGGCCATTGGCCGGGCCATCGTCCGGGAGCCCAAGGTGCTCCTCATGGACGAGCCCCTTTCCAACCTGGACGCCAAGCTCCGCAACCAGATGCGCGCCGAGATCATCAAGCTGCGCCAGAAAATCAATACGACCTTTATCTATGTCACCCACGACCAAACGGAGGCCATGACCCTGGGCGACCGGATCGTCATCATGAAGGACGGCTTCATCCAGCAGATCGGCACCCCCCAGGAGGTCTTCGACCATCCGGCGAACCTGTTTGTGGCGGGCTTCATCGGCATGCCCCAGATGAACTTCTTCGACGCCAAGCTCCTCTGCGAGGGCGGCAAATACTTCGTCAGCGTAGGCGGCTGCAAGGTGGAGCTGTCCGGCGACAAGCAGAAGAACCTGGCGGCGAAAAAGGTATCCGCCCAGGCCATCACCCTGGGCGTCCGGCCCAGCCACATGGTGCTGGCCAAGCAGCCCGGCAACACCCTTGCCGCCAAGGTGGAGGTCTCGGAAATGATGGGCAGCGAGGTCCATTTCCACGCCAATGCCGAGGGCCGGGACGTGGTAGTGATTGTGCCCACCATGGACACCACGGGAACCCACATCGACTCCTTCCGCGCCGGGGACCAGATGAACCTGACCTTCAGCGGCAACGTGTGCCATGTCTTCGGCCAGGACGGAAAGAACCTGGAGTTATGACCATAGGGGCGCTTGACCGCCCACAGACGGTGTGATATACTCTGCCACGTCAATGCTTCCCCCAGGCTGGCTCTCGCCCGCCTGGGGGAACTGGCAAATTGCGTTTATCCATATAACGAAGAAGGAGCTTGAACCATGGGATTTCCAAAGGATTTTATTTGGGGCGCCGCTTCCGCCTCTTATCAGATTGAGGGCGCCGTGAGAGAGGACGGCCGGGGCGAAAGCATTTGGGACGCTTTCTCCCACACCCCCGGAAAGGTCAAATGGGGCGATACCGGCGACACGGCCACCGACGCCTATCACCGCTGGCGGGACGACATCGCCATCATGAAGGAGATGGGCCTCCAGGCTTATCGATTCTCTATTGCCTGGCCCCGGATAGACCCCAAAGGCGACGGGCATTGGAACCAGGCGGGGCTGCACTACTACAGTGAGTTGGTGGACGGCCTTCTGGAGGAGGGAATCCAGCCCTGGGTGACTTTGTTCCATTGGGACCTTCCCCAGGCATTGCAGCGGCAGGGCGGCTGGCAGAACCCGGAGACCGCCCGGCGCTTTGAGGCCTACGCGGAGAAAATGGCGGAGCTGTTCCGGGGCCGGGTGCGCCGGTGGTTCACTTTTAACGAGCCCCAGTGCTTCATAGGAATGGGCTATGGGACGGGAGAACATGCCCCGGGCCTGAAGCTGGATGACGACAGCCTCAGCGCCTGCTGGGAGACCTTCTGCCAGGCACACTCTCTGGGACAGAAGGCTCTGCACCGGGTGGACGGCGAAAATCTGGTGGGTGTCGCCTCCACGGGGGCGGTCTGTTATCCCGCCAGTCAGGCTCCCGAAGACGTGGAGGCCGCCCGGCAGGAGACCTTTGCCCTGCCTCTGGGGCCCAGAACCTTCTCCCACACCCTGACCCTGGACCCCCTGTGCCTGGGGGAGGGATACGAGAAGCCGGACTTCATCGGGCTCAACCTCTATCAGGGCGCACCCGTCCGCGCGGGCAAAATCGGGCCGGAGACGATTCCCTTCCCGACGGGCTTCCCCCGGACCGCCCTGGGCTGGCCCATCACCCCGGAGGCCCTGGAGTGGGGCCCGCGGTTTTTAGCGGAGCGCTACGGTCTGCCGCTGGTGGTCAGTGAAAACGGTCTGGCCTGTACGGACCGGGTTTTCCTGGACGGCGCCGTACACGATCCTCTGCGGATCGACTTCCTGACCCGGTATCTCCGGGCGCTGGAGCGCGCCATTGGCCAGGGCACGGACGTCCGGGGGTATTTCCAGTGGTCCCTGACGGATAACTTCGAGTGGGCTGAGGGCTATGACCCCCGCTTTGGCTTGGCCTATGTGGATTACGCCACAGGGGACCGGATGCTGAAGGACAGCGGGCGATGGTACCGAGATATCATCCGCTCCAACGGCGCGGACTTGTGAGAGGGCTTGTATCAATCCCCCTGACAGATCCAAGCGGGGAATGTTCGGGGCGCAGTTCTTGGCTGTGGTGACCACATAGCCTTCCGTCTCCCTTCAGGGCAGGGCGGACACTCGTTCTCAATTTTTGATGAGCTGGAGCCAGGTCTGCTGGGCGGCGTCCTCCGCCCGGTTGGGGCCTCCCAAGACCCGGAGGGCCACCGCGTAGATTTTCTTTTCATGAGCCTCAAAGAGCCGCGTGAACCGCCGCTGGTCCTCCTCGGTCTCCAGCATGGCGAGGCAGATCGCAAGCATAAGAGCTCTCCTCCTTTTCGGTTGAATTGGCGTCGGTTCACTTAGTAAACGGCGGGGGAGGGGAAAGTACCACAGCCTGGGAGAAATTTTTTTGCCGTTCAGGAGCGCAGGGGCTGGACAGCTCAAAAACTACGCCGCTATATCCAAAGAGGTCCGCAAAGATTTTTTAAACAATTTTTGATGGTTTATAGCCGTTTCTGTTCTGTTTCATTTACTCTCCGGCACTCTTTGAAAACAGTGTTTCCACGAGTTCCATGTCTGTCTGTGGCTGTTTATGTGGTCAAGAAAATCGTCACACCGAAAGAGCCCCTTCACAAACACAACAAAGTACTGTGTAATACGCTTAATTTTCACCCCTGTATTTCTCCGTTTATCCCTATCGACTTTCCTCTTCTGTTTCGATATTGTGTCACTCGCGAAACCTACACAAAATACAGAAATCAGGAGGAAATGCAAATGACCAGTACGAAAAAGTGCATCACCGCAGCATTGACGGCAGCCATCCTCACAACAACCCTCGCCATCCCCGCCATGGCGACAGAAGCGCCTGATGAACCTGTCCGGGTGAGCAGTTACAAGGGAAGTACCCTGGAGGTAGGAGACCGTAGCGGACTCATCATCGGCCCCAGCGGTACGGACTACACTGTTACCTCCAGCAACCCGGACACAGTGGCGGTGGAGCAGGTGCTGACCTTCTGGGTTGCTGTCGCCAAAGCGGAGGGGACTGCGGAAATCACGGCAACCAACAGCGCCGGGGAACACGGGAGCGTGACGCTGACGGTCGGTCCCGCTACTCCAGCTATGCCGGAAACCACCGCCAGCGGGGACAGCGCTGGCCTGACAGACAATATGGAGATACGGCAGGAGATGATCCGCCTCATCAACCAGACCAGAAAGGCCAATGGAGTGTCAGAGCTGCCGGTCAATGAGGCCCTGATGAACGCAGCACAAGCCTGCTCCAACCAGCGCTACACCTGGCACAACGCTCCGGAGGAGAGTAAAGCCGCCGCAGATGCCGGTTACCCCTATGGCTTCGGTGACAACCTCACCGTGTTCACCGGCACAGCCGACGCTGCCCAACACGCCGTCGACAACTGGATCAACTCGCCGGGCCATTTCGAGACGATGATCGACTCCAGATGTGACTGCATCGGCGTGGGCATGACCCAGTACGACGGCATCACCTACTGCTATATGTTTGTCGGGATCCCCAACAGCGTCAACTTCTATGCATAAGAGAACAGTACTCAAGGAGGGCCGTCCAGGAAGCTGGATGGCTCTCCTACATAGCGGCAAAAGCAGAGTACAGACAGGAAAATATGACACCCGGAAGCGCAGACTTCCTGCTCAAATTTTGCATAGCAGAAAACAATGAATTAGGGGCCAATATACCAGAGCTAAATTCTATCAATGATTAAAAAGCGGCAGAAAACAAAACTCCACACAAAATTCATAATTCTCTGCTATAATCGCGTTGGTGAGGTGGATCACATGGTGAAAATTTTAGTGGTCGAGGATGAATACGACATCCGGGAGCTTTTGCAGAACTATTTGGAAAATGAGGGCTATCAGGTTGTTACCGCCTCTGATGGCGAACAGGCCATCGAAGTATTCCGCAGCTCCCATGTCGATTTAATCCTGCTGGACATTCTGCTCCCCCGCTTAAATGGCTATGAAGTATGCAGGGCCATTCGGGAGGAATCAGATATTCCAATCATCATGCTGACAGCGCTCGACAGCGAAGAAGATCAATTAAAAGGCTTTGACCTGCGGATTGACGATTACATTCCAAAGCCCTTTTCCATGCCGGTCCTACTCCGTAAAATTGGTGCAATTCTGCGCCGGACAATGGGAGACAGCATCTCCGGTCGGATTACATATAAAGCTCTGACCCTGGATTTGGAGGGCTACAAGGTCTATGTTTCCGGGCAAATTGTCGATTTGACCCAAAGAGAGTTTGAACTGCTGAAGGTCCTGCTCCAAAACCAAGGGCGTGTTTTATCCAGGCAAACGCTGTTGAACCGGGTATGGAGCTATGACTTTTATGGCGACGAGAGGATTGTCGATACACATATCAAGAATCTGCGAAAAAAGCTGGAACTGAATTACATCGAAACCATCAGAGGGGTGGGGTATCGCATTGATTACGAAGCTGAAAACTAGTCTGACAACAAAAATTTTTCTCGTCACCTGCCTGCTGCTGACGGCAGTCTGTGCTTTGACCTATGGCCTGATTGCCCAGCTTATGCCGCTGACCTACACAGTAGATCAGGAGCGCTTGCTGGCTGCCCAGGCTGAACGTCTGGTAAAACAGCTGGAAGAATATACACTTGCTGACTGCGAACCGCTCCTCTCACAGTTCACGTTTCAGTATGGCGTCCCGGTGAGCATCCAGGATTCTGCGGGGAATGTTGTCGGTGGCGTTGACCCCTCCGACGTCATGCCGACAGGAGAAAATGGGCAATGGGAAATGACGCCGACCCATTTGTCAGGCGAGAACATTCAGCCCAACAATGAAAACGAGGATTATATTGTACATTGTATTGGCACCGAGTTTTCTTTTAAGGACTCCTCCGAAAACTGTCAGCTGCTGATCTTTGCCAGCACTCGCGCGGTCAACCAGGCGGCGGAGGCTTTGGGACATATCTGGCCCTGGCTGGCTGCGGCCATTCTGCTGGTGTCTGTGCTTACCTCCCTGTTCTACGCGCACTTCATCACACGACCCATTGTGCGATTGAGCGGTATTTCCCAAAAACTGTCTGAATTGGATTTCAGCTGGCGGTGCAGAGAACAGCGTACAGATGAAATTGGTACGTTGGCCCACAATCTGGACGAACTGGCGGCTCACCTATCCCGTTCCATGCAGGAACTCCAGACCGCGAATGCTGCCCTTCAAAAAGACGTAGAGCGGGAACAGCAGCTGGAGCAGGCCCAGCGGGATTTCTTCTCGGCGGTTTCCCATGAGCTGAAAACCCCCATCACCGTTATGAAGGGTCAGCTGGGCGGGATGTTGGACGGAATTGGCGTCTACGCGGATCGGGACAAATATCTGGCCCGCAGCTTGGCTGTGGCGAACCAGATGGAGAGCTTGGTGCAGGAGCTTTTGACTGTCTCCCGTATGGAAAGGGGTGGGGAGCTGTCTATGATTCCTGTGGAACTCACCGCTCTGATTCGGAACTGTCTGCAAAATTACGATGAACTTTTCCGGCAGAAAGAACAAGAGGTTGTTGCAGATTTACCGCCGGAAATCTGGAGTGTGGGAGACCTGGCCCTCTTGAAAAAGGCCCTGGGCAATCTTCTCTCTAATGCCGCGCTCTACTCGCCGGAGGGCATCAAGATTTGGATTTCCGCCCGTAAGAAAGGCAACAATATCATTTTGAGTGTAGAAAACGAAGGAGCGCATATTGCCCCGGAGCAGCTGCCGCACCTTTTTGAGCCATTCTTCCGCAGCGACCCATCCCGGAGCCGTCGGACAGGCGGAAGTGGATTAGGACTTTATCTTGTTCAGAAAATAGCGGAACAGCATGGGGGTTCTTGTCAAATCCAAAACACCGACAGAGGAGTTTGCGCGACGCTGATTCTGCCAAACTCCACACAAACCACATATTAACCACAAACGAACTCCACATTCTTCTGTTATCCTGACTGCAATCTCAAGCAGAAAGGATGAAACACAGATGAATGTGGAGATTTTTAATCTGTCCATGACCTACCCGTCAGGTAAAACCGCCTTGCGGGAAATCAATCTGAACCTGAGAAGCCCGAACCTGATCGGCCTGTTGGGGCCGAACGGAGCGGGGAAGTCCACCCTGATGAAGCTCCTGGTGGCGGGCCTTCTCCCCACAGAGGGGACGATCTCGGTAGACGGAAAGCCCCTGATGAAGCAGGAGCGGCTGCTGAAAGCCCGCTTGGGCTATCTGCCCCAGTCCTTCGGACTGTTTGACGAGCTGACGGTCTGGCAGTTTCTGGACTACATGGCGGCGCTGAAAGGAATCGACAACAGCCAGGAGGCCATCGCCGCCGCGATCCAAAGTACCAATCTGGAGGAGAAGCAGAAAGCGAAAATCCGCACTCTGTCCGGCGGACAGCGCCAGCGGGTGGGAATCGCGCAGGCCATCCTGGGCAATCCTCATTTCCTGATTTTCGACGAGCCTACGGTGGGTCTTGACCCGGAGGAGCGGATCAGCTTCCGCAATCTGTTTTCCCAAATGGCCCAGGACCGGCTGGTGCTTCTGTCCACCCACATTATTGAGGATGTTCAGTCAGTGTGCAATCAGCTTATTGTGATACACCAGGGCCGTATTCGCTTTGTCGGTACTCCCGCCGAGCTGATCGCCGGAGCTGTGGGCCACGTTGGTGTATTCCGGGAGAAAGACCGGCAGCAGGAAGTGGGCCTGCATATTACCTCCCGCGTCAACACGGCCCAGGGTATCGTCTGCCGCGCCGTGGCGGAGGATCTTCCTGATTTTGTGGAACAGGTGGAGCCCGCGCTGGAGGATGCCTATCTTTATCTCATCTCCAGGGAGGCGATGCAATGAACACCCTGCGGCAATTTCGTTTGGAGCTGACCCGATTGCTCCAGAGCCGCCTTACTTGGCTGGCGATTCTTTTGACCGCCCTCTCTCCGATTGCGGGTCTGACGGTCTACCGGCCTCTGTATTCCAGCAGCGACAGCGGCTATGTCACCACCATGCAGGGGATGTATCTTGCAAATCCGGCTCTGGCCGGCGGTATTCTGGGGGCTGTTGTATTTGCGATTCTCACTGTCTGGAGCATGGACAGGCTCCGGCGGGACGGCATGGAAACCTTGACCCATGCGGTGGTGTCTCCCATGACCGCCGCCCTGACCCGGCTGGGGGCGCTGCTGTGTGTCTCCATTCTGGCCCAGGCCATTACCACGTTGGCCTGGCTTCCGTATGCCATAATGAAACTGGGTGCGGTCTTTGATGTGGAAAGCTATCTGCTGATACACCTGATTTTTATGTACGGAGCGATTCCTCTGGCGATTTTGTTTGCCTCCGCCGCCTGTCAATTCACCCGGCGGGCTGATTTGTCTCTGGCCCTCTTTGCCGCCTTTGCCACCCTCAGTCTGACGGTCTGGAAGGAGAAATGGCAGCTCTGCTGGCTGAATCCCTGCGTTTGGGCGGTCTCCGATGATTTTTCCAATTACCGTATTTTTCGCTCGGTGGCCTATGTGCGCCTTACCTGGCTGCTGGCAATGGCCGGACTGTGGCTGTTGTCCTATCTCTGTGTGCGTCGATACGGGAAGGGACCGCTCGGCTCATTTGCTCATAATATCCGGCGATTTTACCGTCCGGCGTTAGCGGCGGTATTGGCGGTCTGTTCCATCCTGCTCTATACGGGCCAGCCCTTTGTTGACCGCAGTACGGCGGAGATGGACTATGATTTTCTCTTTTGCCCGGCCCCTCTGGAGACCGTCACCTGCTCTGGCCGATACGCCGACGTGCGTCCCGACCCGAAAACGGGCTGTGTTTACGGTCAGGCGAGGTTTCAGCTTCAAAACACCGGCGGGCAAGAGCAGGATGCCCGGTTTCAAATCGACCCCGGCTATAAAATTGCCTCCGTTCGGGCCAACGGAGCGGATGTACCTTTCTCCGTAGACAGCTATCAGGCGATGGGTGAAAAAATGTTCACTGTCACCCTCCCGGCTGAAGCAGAGATCGAGCTTGTCATTGACTACGGCGGCTTTCCTCAGGAGTGGAACCTTGTTTCTGCCACCCAGGGCAGACATGAAATCAGTGATACCTACATGAGCTTGGAAAACCACCAGCTTTCCCCCGCCCCCTTTGATGTGCTGTATGCGGGGGAGACGCTTCCCGCCATGATGGATATTGTTCTTCCCGGCCACATGACGCCGGTTCTGTTTGGCTCAGGCGCCACAGAGCTTCTCAAAGAAAACGGGGACGGTACAAAGACTTGGCGCATGACCGACGAGGGGTACAGCATGATCCTCTACGCCGGGGATTATATCCGGGAGGAAATTCCGGTGGAACCGGCAGGTATTACGGTCAATTTCTATTACAGCCGCAGGCACCAGTCCGTTATGGAGGCTATGGACGCTGCGGAAATGATCCGCCGGACGATTGAATTTTGTACCGAGCATATCGGCCCCTTGTCTTTTTACGGCGACGGGTCCTTCAATCTGATTGAAAGCCGGTGCAGCGGCGGAGGCTATGCGGGGGACGGGGCCAGTTTAGCTGACGAGCTGGATTTTACCGCAAATAACCTGGCAGACAGTTCAAAGGGCAGCTCTTCCGCTCAGGTGACCATCCATGAGCTTGTCCATCAGTGGTGGGGCCTGGGGAATATGTTTGACCCCATGGACGAGAGCGGCATCTGGTCTGCCGAGGGTCTGACCTGCTACACCACCTATCGTATTGTAAAGGCGCTGTATGGGGAACGTGAGGCCCAGGCCAGCTTTGTGGACGCCTGGCAGGAGGCCGTAGACGACTACTACAAGGATTTCTATGTCCGCCACCCGGAGTACCTGTCCGCTTTGCCGGAGCAGTATCAGGCTGACATTGCCAACAATCTGCGTGGGATGCGGCAATATAACGAAATGCCCTTGAAAATCTGGAAGGCTGAACAACTGGTGGGCGGTGAGGAGGCTATGGACGAGATTTTGAAAGGTCTCTTTGGCCGGGAACTGAACCCGGAATACCCATATCTGACCTATCAGGAGTTTTTGGACGCCTGCCATCTGACAGAGGAGGACTTAAACCTTGAATAAGATATTTCGATATGAGCTGCGGCGCTTGCTGTGGAACAAGCTGTTCTTCGGTATTCTGCTGGTGTCCCTGGGATATGGCTGGCTGACACTGACTGGCTCTGTGGTCCGGGGCGTGGCTCACACAGCGCCTTTTTCCCCATGGAGCTTTGGATACTATCTCAGCCAAGCTCTGCCGCTGATCTGCCTGGGAGAATTGTTTTTCCTTGCGTTCTTCTTCTCCAGGGAGGAGCGCCTGCTCCGGCCTTTGACCCAAGCCACCCCAATCAGGCAGCGGCGGTATGCGGCTCTGCGGTGTGGAGCGGTGCTGACAGCTACCCTTGTCCTCTGCCTATGTGTCGCAGTCCTGGCGGTTGGATTCTATGTGTCGCTGTTTGGGTGGGTGGATTATGGGGAACTGATTTTACCCGCTCTATTGACCCTGATCCCGCCCATTGTCTTCTGCCTGGGGGCAGGAATAATGTTGAGCCGCTTCAACCATACTCTGATCTACGCTCTTATGGCGGCGGTAATTTTATTGACTGTGTTACCCTTGCCCCCGCTAACCAATTTTTCGTTGAGCGGTTTTTTCTCTCAATTTCCGTTGACGGTTGAAAAATTAGACCCAGCGTTTCATGTTCCGGGCTGGCTTGCAATACATCAAATCAGCTTAACCGTCCTGGGGGCTTTTCTTGCTGTTTTTGCTGCTAATGTACAGAGAAATAGCAGCTGCCAAACTATGTGACACAGCATGACAACAAGACCTATTACTGCATCTTCTTCGCAACACTCAACGGCGTCATTTTCTATAGATCAGTCGCTCTATGCGTAATTAATGTGTAAAGTAGGAAACCCATAAAATTGCAAGCTGTGCGTTCCATTCAGCGTGGAGCGCACAGTTTTTCTCACTTATTTGTGGCGAATGCCCTATCAAATTTTCCATAACAGAAGACAAGGAAATAGAGACTTTGAATTACTTGACAGGTGCAATTTTCTCCCTAAACTATTGTTGCTTTTATTCAACCATTACATGGAACCAATACTTATTTACAAAATTAGGTTGACTTTTAGCTAAAAAATTGATATAAAATATTAGGTAAGTATTTTATACAACTGTTTAGAGGTATACAACATGAAGATTGATATTGAAAAAACACTATCAATTTCTAAAGTGAATCAAAATTTTTCCTTTGCGGCAAGGATGACTGAGGAACACGGCCTGATTACCATTCTAAAGAATAACAAGCCCAAGTTTGTCCTCATGACCTTCAAGGAGTTTGAGAAACACGAAAAGGAAAAAGGAATGTAAACATTATGCGAAAGAAAATTTCCATCTTCTCGTTTTTCTCAGGAATCGGGATTTTAGATTTAGCATTTGAAAAAAACGGATATACCATAGTATTTGTTAACGAATATGATAATCTTTTTATGGAGTCGTATCAATACGCGAGAGAGCAAATGAATCGACATACTCCGATATATGGATATCATAATGATAGTGCGGAACGTTATGCAAAACGACGTGGAAAAAGAAATCTCATCAATCTTGTCGCACGAGAACATGAGAAAGGAAACTTGGTCGGTTTTATTGGTGGCCCCCCATGTCCGGATTTTTCAGTCGCTGGGAAAAATGCTGGTGCCAATGGCGAAAACGGCCGATTAACTAAAGTCTATTTTGATATCATTTGCCGATGTCGTCCTGATTTTTTTCTGTTCGAAAATGTCAAGGGTTTAGTAAAAACAGAGAAGCACCGTGCTTTCTATAATGAAATGATGATGAAAGTTCAGGCTAATGACTATGTTATGGCTGAAAAAGTTCTCAATGCGCTTGAGTATGGTGTTCCACAATTCAGAGAGCGTGTGTTTATGGTTGGCATTCACAAAGGGCTTTATCAGAATGAACCCAAAACACTGATATTCGAATGGGACAAACATTCTCTTTTCGATACTGAGGACGTTCTAACGAGAGCGTGGCCAAAAGAAAGAGAATTTATGGTAAATAGCCCATATGCGTTTCCTGCTAAAGGAATTCTAAAAAAATTGACAGTTGAGTATTGGTTTAATAAAAACGATGTTGAAAACCATCCAAATGGAAAGGATATATTCCAAGTGAAAAGGGGACGAGAAAAAATTGAAACTATCGCAGAAGGCGATACAAGTGGCAAGTCATTTAAACGACTACACCGTTGGAGATACTCTCCAACAGCTGCATATGGGCACAACGAAGTGCATCTTCATCCTTATAAGAAACGGCGTATATCTGTTGCCGAAGCGATGGCTGTTCAATCTTTACCAAAAGAATTTGTCGTATTACCAACTCTTTCGCTCTCAAGAAAGTTTAAAATGATAGGTAATGGTGTTCCATATTTAATGGCTGCAGCAATTGCGAAAACATTGAAGGAGATTTTAGAAGATATTCGGGAGGATAATTTATGAGAAAGATTGTGATTGATCCACGTGTTATAAAACATTTGGGCAAAGATCTTATAACATCGCCCGAAGTTGCTGTAATCGAATTGCTCAAAAACTCGATTGATGCAAAGGCAAAGAATATCAAGGTCCTGTTACGTCTCATCATACTCGCTTGATTATCTTTAATGTGAACTTAGAGGACTTTATTGACAACGCTATGCAGTTCGAACAGCTTTCGCTGGATACCACCGTATTCCAAGTTCAGATCAACCGTGAGCTTAAGTCGGCGCTTAATTTTTTAATCACACCATTTGCTAATCCGCAGAGCATATTATCCATGCCGCAAATTAGATTCTATTTTGATAACCACGAAGTCGACATCGCTTTTCCGTACGATACCCTTATTTTGGCAGAATCTATGCATTGTACTTTGAATATGCACCTAAAGACAAATCTGAGCAGTTGAAGTCCTGTATTGCGAGAAGTGCATATAACTATTTCATCTCTGAGCTTAAATCTGAAACACTATTAAGCATGGGAAACGCCTTTGATAAAGCTCTTAAGAATAAAGGAATTGCCTTCTTTCTTGCCCAAAAAGCGCAAACCGAGGGAGCGTCAGAATATGAAATAATCAATGATTGGATTAGGTTGTTAGCAACTGCTCCTCGTGAAGATGCTGGTACAATAAAAAGGATGATTCGTTTGTCGAGAGTCATTAATAGCTTCTTCGCGTTTGATCTCTTTCGAAGATTTTGACAAAACATCTAGTACAGTGTCCTTTGACTTGAAACGCATCTGCAGACTTACACACGATTATGTTTTCTATCTGTACAAATTGTATCTGGAGTATCGTGGAAGGCAGCCATTCCAGACAATTAATTTGATCCGCCAAGAAGAGTCTTCACTTCCTGTTTTACTTAACAAGGGAGTAACCGGACACTATTTATCTTTTCGTAGTGTTCCAATACCAGAAAAAAATAATCGCAAAAATTGGTGTTGGATCGTAGACGCGTCAGAGCTAAACCGTGTGCTTAATCTACTGAAATTGCCTGCTCTGTTAAATGCTGCTCAGGAAATAGTTCTCAAAAATGAGAGTACTGAGTTGAATCTTGAGCAAAGCAAAAAAGTTCGAATAGTGAAAGCAAGACAAAAGATATATTTTGAATTTTGTTAAGTATAACCCTGACATTTTTGTTTCAAAGGCACTCAGCAATATCGCTGAGTGCCTATATGTTTTTGCAGAGATGGAAAATAATATTTGTTCAAATTTACTATTTTCCTCAACTATCATATGTAAGCACATAGCTCCCAGGAGGGCGTCCAGTTTCTTGGATGCCCCTTCCTTGTGGCGAAAGGAAACAGATTTCAGCCAAGAAAATATAGCGTCGGGGAGCACAATTTACTGCTCAGATATTGCGTAACCGAAAACAAAGAATGAAACCCTTTCCGTTGACCCGCGCAAGATTCAGGCCGACTCTTGGCAAAACAATATAGGATGTGGTAAAATAGTATATCATTATCTGGAGCGCATGCATTATGAATAACGACAAAGTGTTTCAAATGAATTTCGGGAAAGTTTACGGGCTTCTGCTGGACAAGGCCGCCCGAAAAGGCCGGACAAAGGCTGAAGTGGATGAAGTCATCTGCTGGCTGACGGGGTACAGCCCGGAGCAGTTGGAGTCGTTCCGCTCCTCCGGCCTCTGCTACGGGGACTTTTTCCGCAAGGCACCCCAGCCCAATCCGAACCGGGTGCTGATCAAGGGCGTGGTCTGCGGCGTCCGGGTGGAGGAGGTAGAGGACCCGCTCATGCGGGAAATCCGTTACCTGGATAAGCTGATCGACGAGTTGGCGAAGGGAAAGACGATGGAGAAGATTCTGCGGAAATAGGAGGAAGCAGCCATGTGGGTATGTCCCAAGTGCGGGCGATCATTCAAAAATGTGGACCAGAGCCACTACTGCGGGAAACCTCCGGCGACGATTGAGGAGTATATCGCCGCCCAGCCGGAGGAGGCGCAGGACTATCTGCGGCAGATCAACGCCGCCATCAAGGCCAGCATCCCGGAGACCAAGGAGAAAATCTCCTGGAGTATGCCCACCTACTGGAAGGGCCGCAACCTGATCCAGTTCGCAGCCTCCAAGCGGCACATCGGCCTGTACCCCGGCCCGGAGGCTGTGGAGGCGTTCGCTGGGCGGCTGACGGAGTACAAGACCAGCAAGGGTGCCATCCAGCTCCCCTACAGCAAGCCGCTCCCGCTGGAGCTGATTGGGGAGATTGCGAGGTGGTGCGAGGATAACATCTGAGTACAGACGAATCATTGTGCAGCCTGAAAGAACGCCTGCCCGCCTTCTCCAGAGCGCGGGCAGGCATTTTCTGTGTCTTAATTTTGCAGAAAATTTTGTCCCAATTCGACTTCGTGTTCCCGGTAGAATCTTCTAAATAAATATTTATATCAATGCAATAATTATACAACAGCTGCAAAAAGAGACTGCTCACCATAGGTGGACAGTCTCTTTTTGGCTTTCGTTATAATAAACAGTTTTATCACTGGATGAAAGGGTTATTCTACTCAAACGTACTCTTGCAGACAGTTGGGATGATTACAAAGAATCCTATGACAGCATAAAATCTCGTCCGCTTGACATTAACACCAAAGGTCAATTCCCTAATGTGGTGTGATAATAATGATTTTGAAATGGGCCAGACACTGTTCTGGCCCATTTTTAATGATATCATGTAGGCAGTATGATATAATAAGAAAAAAATTTTTCAAAATAGGTGTCAGATTTTTGCCTAGAAGTTGTGTATATAGGTGGAAGGAGGATTTGTATGGATGATAATGGCATAATCCAGCTCTATTGGGATAGGAATGACCAAGCCATAAAAGTAACATCCGATAAATATGGTCATTACTGCAAAGCTATTGCAAGGAATATTTTAAACAATGAAGAAGATGCAGAGGAATGTGTCAATGATACCTATCTAAACGCCTGGAACTCCATGCCAACCCATTGGCCTGAACAGTTGGCAACATTCCTCGGTAAAATCACACGGAACCTAGCTTTTAACAGGTACAAGCACAATCATACCGAAAAACGCGGTGGGGAAAAAATAACACTTGTTTTAGACGAATTGACCGACTGCATATCGGACGTTGATGATGTGGAGCAAATCATTGACCGTCAGGAACTAATAAAGGCTATCAATTCATTCGTCAGAAGTCTTTCGGTAAGCAAGCGAAATATATTTGTACGGCGCTATTGGTATGCGGACTCAGTCACAGAAATTGCACATGACAATGGAATGTTGCAGGGAACCGTATCAAAGACACTGGAACGGACAAGAAAAGAGTTAAAAGCATATTTGACAGAAAGGGGCTTTGAGATATGAGAAAAGAAGATTTCTTTGAAGTCCTTGGTGAACTTGATGACGACATTGTGAAAGGGGCTAAAATAACTATGAAGAAAAAAATGAATTGGAAGGCTTGGGGTGCAATGGCAGCTTGCCTGTGCCTTATTGTTGCAGGCACTACTGCTCTTTTACAGCAGGATTCTTCAACAATACTCGGTGGAATTTCGATTCCCGGTACTGGCGGCACTGCTGGAATTGATGCCGGAAACAGCGATGGGATGACATCAACATACAGCGTTGCCGTATATCCTAGCACCGAGAGCGAAGAAAATGTAGAATCGGCAGAAGTGGCAAGCCTGACAGAAGAAGAAACCTTGGCACATCCATTAGCAGAACACCTTCCCAATCAGTTGCCAGACGGTTTTCACTATGGGCGCGGAAGCGTTTATAACACAACGATGAAAGATGGAACCCAGTATAATATGTTGAGAATTGAATACATTACCGGCGAGATACCAGAACCAGAATTTGCAGAGGACGGCGGAGAGGTTGTACCCAATCCGGAACTACTCGGAGACTCTTTTACTGTATGTGTTATGAACTATGAACCGGAAACTGATATAAGCATTTATTCCAGTCAGGAGGATATAACAATATCGCTTCTTGAAAAAGATGAGGCGGCTTATATTCATTCTGGAGATTACTATATTGGCGTTTTTACTGATACAGCGGAACTGGAAAATGTGTTAGACGCTTTGAGAAATATTAAGTAGATTCATGCCCTTGTTTTGAAAAAAAGCTGCTCCGATTTTGGGGCAGCTTTCTTCTTGAAATTTGCACACGCATCATGGACAAGATAAATTCAGATAATTTTGTAGAAATGAATGCTTATACACTAGAACATCGGATTTTAGTCACCGGGAACACAAAAGCGAATTGGGAGAAAATTTTTGTGGGATTTTGCCGTCTCCAGTGTATAGTAGGACATACGAAGAAAAAGGAGGGAGACATTGTGGAGGATGTGCAGCTGGTCCACGCCCTGCAAACCCGTCAGGCTGGCGCGGTGGAACAATTCCAGACGGCGTACACCCCTCTGCTGCGGTACATCATCGCCCCCATCCTCCCCGACGCGCGGGACCGGGAGGAGTGCCTGTCCGACGTGCTGCTTCGGGTGTGGGACTCCATCGGCACGTTTGACCCCGGCAAGGCCGCTCTGACCACCTGGCTCACCCATCTGACCCGCAGCGCGGCCCTCAACCGCCGCCGGGGGAATGAGCGCCGCAGGGAGGGCGGCACACTGGACGAAACCATGCCGGATTCCGCCGACGGCCCGGAGCAGTCACTTCTCAAAGCGGAAGCGGCGCGGACCCTTTGGGCGGCGGTGGAGCGGCTGGGCCGCAGGGACCGGGAGCTGTTCCTGCGCAAATATTACTACTACCAGCCCATCGCCCAGATCGCCGCCGAATCGGGCCTGACCGTCCGGGCAGTGGAGGGGAAGCTGTACCGCATCCGCAAGCATTTACAGTCAGAACTGGGAGGTGTGATCCATGGATGAATTTGACCGTCTGCTCTATGAAGGCTCCGCCCAGCTGCCGCCGGAGCTGTCCGAACTGGCGCCGCCCCGTCCCTGGAAAAAGCCCATTGGTCAAATCTGCTGGGGGCTGGCACTTATTACCATCACCCTCAACTTTCTCGGTCTGAACATCATCCTGCCGGCGGTTGGAGCGGCGCTGCTGTGGCTGGGCCTGGCCCCTCTGCGGCGGGAGAACGGCGGATTCCGCTTCGCCTACGCCTGCGCCACCCTGTACGCCGTGCTGCGTTTGACCGTTATACTGCTCCAGGCCACGCCCCTGGATCACTGGCTTGCCAGTCTGATCGGCCAGGAGTGGAACACCACTACCGGCCCGGTACCTCTCTACTATGCGCTGTGGACTGTTTTGATTCAGCTGGTTCTGGTCTTTGCGGTCGGCGGACTGTGGCAGGGATTGAAGGGGGTATTCCATCAAGCCGGACAGAAGCCCCGCACCGCCGCTGCCGGAGGACTGGTCATGCTGGAGGTTCTGCTGCTTCCGATGGCCCTCGTTGGGCTGGAGGGATGGCTGCTGGTGGGACCCATCCTGATCCTGTGGGTCTGCCTGATCGTGAGCCTGCGCAGAATTGGCAAAAGTCTGGATCAGGCAGGCTATACCATGCAGCCCGCTCCTATGGCCGTCTCCAACAGGCTGGCCCTGGGGGTGTGGCTGGGCCTTCATCTCCTGATCATCGCCGCCCTGCCGCTGCTGTTCTCCCGCCTGCCCGCCGGTGTTCAGACGCAGGTATATGGTACAACTGCCAGCGATTCTCCTCTCCGTTCTGAACTGCTGGAGCTTGGCTTCCCGGAGGACATTTTGAGCCGGCTGGACGACAGCGAGCTGGTCCGGTTTGAGGGGGCCTATGGGCTGAAAAAGGAGGGGTATCGCAATGACGAAAGCGACCTTCCTGACGGGATGCCCAGCATTGTCACCGTGGAGGTTCCGGTGCGGGACGAGAAATACGGGTTCCGCGCGGTCTACCTGGCCTATCTGCACTGGAATCCCAATGAGGCGTCCGGCGGCTATATGGAGGGCGTCCAGATCGCCCAGGACTACCAGGGCGTTACTGCTTGGACTACGCAGCCAGATGGAGTTCTGAAGTGGCAGGACAGCGCCGGGAACGCTTATACCATGCCGCTGAACTTCCGGTTTGACACGGACAACGCCGGAACGGCTTGCTATTACGCCAACTTCTCTCTGCCGAAGGATGTCAGCGGCCCCACGGAGGGTTTCCTGTTCTGGAAAGCGACGCCTACTTTTCCGGAGATCGTCTCGCTATACAATTTTTCCGTGACTGCCGCCCACAAGCGCAGCTGCTGGCAGTACCCCTACACCCTGCCGTCTGAACTACTGGCCTCCGGCTTCCACGCGCCCAACTGGCAGTGGCGGATGTACCAATGGACCTCCGAGGGTCAGATGGCTCCGGAAGGGCAGTATGATTCCAGAAAGTATTGAGACCGTTCAGCGTTCTGAATGAGAACGCACAGCCCCGTTCCTACTCATATAGAACAGTTCGTCATCAGCCTCAACATCTTCCGTTACGATCACCCGTCAGACTTAGTTCTGGCGGGTGAGTTTTTATACAGCAAAAATTTTTTCGGCACATGAAAAATAAAATGTCGTTTTTGGACTCTGGAGGTTGTGGTAGATGGATGAGGAAGTCAGCGCATAAGGGCAGAGGAAAAACTGACTCAACAGAAAGGATGGGCAAGTACAACATGAAAGAATCCAGCTACAAGAGCTACGATGAACTGCCGCTGTTCCTGAATGCGGCAACGGTAGCGAAGGTGCTGGGCGTCTCGGCACACCCAAGGAGGTGCGGATTGAAGTACAAGCAGTGGCCCAAGCGTGATCCAATCAAGAACTACTTCCAGCTACCCAACGAGATATTCCTGCTGGGCCTGTCACCAGGCGCACTGGCCGTCTACTCCTACCTGCTCTGCTGTGAGAACCGGAGTACCTACCAGTGCTGGCCCAGCTACAAGACCATCGGCAGAACAGTGCGGATGAGCGCCAACACCGTCCGCAAGTATGTGTGCGAGCTGGAGGAGCGGCAGCTCATCAGTACAGAGAGCACGACAGTCACTACCAGGGGCGGTATGAAACGCAACGGCAATCTGCTCTACACCATACGCCCGATCCAACTGGCTCTGAATCAGTTCTACGAACAGCAACTGGCGCAGATGGATGTTGCAGCTGAACGTCAGCGAGTCGCAAAGGAACTCGCTCTCCGCAGTGATAAGCGCAGCTCAGCATGACGGCCTGTGCGCCGCTGTGTGGCCTCTCTGCTATCCGGAAGGTAACAAGCCGCAGTCCATCGCAGACGAAGCTGTGTCCAAAGCGTGTGGCCGGTGTGCGCCATCCCGCGAATTCAGCACAACTGAAAGTGGCAGGTGAACCGGGGGGTCGAAAAAAGTGCAGGATAAAGGCCGGGGGTCGCTTATGCGCCCCCCGGCCAGCCACACCGCCCCGCAGAGCGGGTCGGGGCTTTTCAATAGGTGGTCGGAATTTCAACTTTTTGCTGTGGCAGGTGGTCAGTATCAGCAAATCCAGAGAGAGAACCGCCATGTTCCGCCTTTTCACAAGGTGGCTGTCACAGGTGGTTTTCCGGAATTTCACGGGAGTCAGTGCGGGGGTCATTTTTTACCCCCTGGGGGCAAGTCGGGGGTCAGTTTTTCCTCTGTCCTTACAGCCGCCGCAAAATCGGCGGGTCAAGGCGGGGATATTTGCGAATTTCAGGAGGAGCATCATGCCGAGAGAGAAATCAAGTCCACACCGCCAATCTCTCCTTGAGACACAACAACTCGTCAAAGAGATGTGTCCTCGAGACAACTACCGTACACAAAACGAGTTCATCGAGAAGGCCATCCGGTTCTACGCCGGCTACGTCTCCGGTCAGAATACCACCGCTTATCTCCCGCCCGCACTGGCGTCCGTCCTGCGCGGTACGGTTCAGGATACGGAGAACCGCGTCTGTCGTCTGCTCTTCAAGCTGGCGGTGGATCTGGACATGATGATGAATGTGCTGGCGGCAGGAATGGAGATTCCCGATGAACAGCTCAAGGCGCTGCGGGGACGGTGCGGCCAAGACGTGAAAAAAACCAGCGGCAACATTTCGCTGGACGACGCTGTCCGTTACCAAAGAGGAGGTCTGTGATCACCCGTACCCTGTTCAAATTCTGCGCCGCAAAACAAAGAATAAAAGTCCTCGAAAAAAGTAGTAGCTATTCCCCGCGAAGTGTGGTATGTGTTGGTGTTGCAGAATCGGAGAAAGGAGATGATACTCATGGCAAAGCGCAGACCATCCGGCGACGGTATGGTACGCAAGCGTGACGACGGTCGGTGGGAAGGACGCATCGTGGTAGGCCACAAGGAAAACGGCGACTCTATCTTCCGGTACGTCTATGCTCCCACGCAGAAGGAACTGTCCGCGAAGCTCCGCCAGCACATCGACAGCTATCAGGGGGCCGACCTGACGGAGCAAAGCAGGATGATGCTCTCGGAGTGGCTGGACCAGTGGCTGAGGAGCACGGCAGATACACTGCGGCCCAACACGCTGCGGAACTACCGAAGCTACATTGAGAACCACATCAGGCCTGCCTTGGGTGACAAACAGTTGGCTCGAATCACACCGAAGGATGTGCAACGGTTCTACGAGAAGCTGAGTGATTGTCTGGCCAGCAGTACGGTGCGCCGCATCCACACCACGCTCCACGGTGCGCTGAAGGCGGCGCAGCAGGCGCACCTGATCGCCAGCAACCCGACTGAACAGATCACCGCTCCCAGATTCAGCTATGGGGCAAAGCAGATACTGACGGACGAGCAGCTGGATGTGTTCATGAAGGTCATCGCAGAGGATGAAATCTGGTGTGACTTCTTCTACACTGAGCTGACCACTGGCCTGCGCCGGGGTGAGATCTGCGGACTCAAGTGGGAAGACTTCGATGAGGTCACCGGCACACTGAAAGTCTGCCGCACCGTCTATCGGGAAACTGGCGGCGGGCTGACTGCCGGGGATACCAAGACTAACGCCGGCACTCGGAAAATCGTGCTGCCCGCCAGTACAACAGCTCTGCTCAGTAAGAAGAAAGCATCGGCTCTGACTGAGTGGATATTCCCCAACCCGCTGAAACCGGAACAGCCCACTAATCCTGGCTCCGCATACCGACAGCTGAAGGTTCTGCTGAAGCAGGCCGGCCTTCCGAACATTCGCTTCCACGACCTGCGTCACACCTTCGCGACTCACGCTCTGGCGTCGGGCGTGGACGTGAAAACCCTGTCCGGCATCCTGGGCCACACCAGGGCGGCGTTCACGCTGGACACCTACACTCATACCACCGGCGATATGCAGAAACGAGCCTCGGAAGTGGTGGGAGATTTCCTGACAGATATTTTCGGAGAGGAGCTGAGACCGTGGGAAGAAAACGCAAAAGCGGCGAGGGTACAGTCCGGCTGAGAAAAGACGGGCGTTGGGAGGGCCGAGTGGTCGTCGGTTACGATGACAAGGGCCTACCTAAAACAAAAAATGTGCTGGCCAAGACCAAGACGGAGTGCGTGGCGAAACTGGAATCGCTGAAAGAGTCCGTGGCTCCTGCAACCGCCGTCAAGACCAGGGCGGATATGCCCTTCGGTGAGTGGGTAGAATTCTGGTATGAAAACTACAGCAAGCCAATGCTTCGCCCCAGTTCTCAACGATCCTATGAGGACTTTATCTGGCTCTACATCTGCCCCAAATTAGGCAGTGTTCCTCTGAACAGGTTAACGATGAATGACCTCCAGCGGTTCTTCAACTGGATGCGAAAGGATGGACGTACGCTGCATAGAGAAACCAGAGGCGGTGGTCTCTCGGACAATATGGTGCGCAACTGTCACAGTCTCTGCCGCAGGGCGTTGGAAAAAGCTGTGGCAGAGCGATTGATCGTAAAGAATCCAATTGAGGAATGCAAGGCTCCGCCAATCAGACGGCAGGAGATGCAGCTGCTTACCAGGGAGGAGCTGCAAAGACTGCTCATCCAGGCCAAAGACGAAGGCTACTACGAGGTGTTCCTTCTGGAACTGAGCACCGGCCTTCGCGTAGGAGAACTGATGGCGCTCCAGTGGGATGACCTGAATTTCAAAACCGGGGAACTGCGGATTGAGCGGCAGGTCTATCGAACCAAGGAGGAACTGCTGATCCAAGAACCCAAGACCAAGGCATCTATCCGAACAGTGATTCTTCCCTCACCTGTGGTCGAGGCGCTAAAGGAGTACAAGAAAACCGTCTCCTCCCGATGGATGTTCCCCTCGCCCAAAAAGGAGGACGCTCCGCTGGCTCCAGCAGCCGCCAGCCACAGGCTGAGTAAAATCCTATCGCATGCTGGGTGCAAAAAGGTTCGCTTCCACGACCTGCGTCATGTATTCGCCACCAACGCACTGGAGCATGGGATGGATGTAAAGACTCTGTCCACCGTCATCGGGCACGTCTCCAGTGCCACCACGCTGAATGTCTACGCACACGTCACTGATGATATGCAGAGGCAAGCCGCCGCTAAAATCGACCGAGGCATTGGTAAAGTAGAGATTCCCACAGAAAATCCCCAGGCAGTAGCCAGCCGCACCATGACAGACTTCAAACCAAAACGTGGCAAGCGCCGCTACTGGGGCAGCGGATACTTGGGTCAGACCAAAGGTGGTCGCTGGAACGGAAGGTACACGGTGACCTGGCCCGATGGGACAAAGCGCACCCGAGACATCTACGCTGATACGGCGGAAGAATGCGAAAAACTGCTGGCAGTAATGATAACCGAGATGAAAACGGAGGTGGCCGCTGAAAAGGAGCGGCTGAGGGCAGAGAATAGAGCAAGCTGAGAACTGCGGCCCACCGGAATAGCCCGGTGGGCCGGTTTTCTCTGTCTGTGGGCAAATATGTGGTCAGAGAGTAAACACCCTTGATGGACAGGCGAAAGGAGTTGCGGAAATGGCAGATTTGAAACAGATAATGGAGATTTTCATGACCATAAATCAGCCCTTATCCTCAGAGCAGCGTGTGCGCTGGTACAAACAAAGAGAAGTTCCAAACCAGCAAATCCGAATTTTTTGATAACACTGCACGCAGCCGCTGGATATTTTTGCGGACTGCTGGTATGGTGTGTTGCTGACAAAGGAGGCGATACGCTATGGCGAAAAGGCGAGCCAACGGAGAAGGTAGTATTCGCAAGCGAAAGGATGGCCGCTGGGAGGGACGCTACACAGCGGGCCGTGATCCGGTGACCGGGAAGGTGATCTACAAAAATGTCCTCGGCAAGACCCAGGCGGAGGTCAAGGCAAAACTCAAGGCTGCTATCGAAAAAAGTAATTCGCTGGTTGCAGTTACCAAATGCTACACAGTAGGCCAATGGCTGGATGCCTGGATGGAAAACTACGCCAAGCTCCAGGTCCGTCCCTCGTCCCACAAAACCTACCAGGGTTTCATCGAGAACCACATCAAGCCCACACTCGGGGACATCCTGCTGGAAAAGCTGACGGCGATGGACCTCCAGCGGTTGTATAAGCACCTACTGGAGAGCGGCAGGGTGGAATGCATTGAAGCCAGGAACAAACCCAAGGGTCTCAGCGTCAAGACGGTGCGGAACATCAACCAGATGATTTCCTCCGCCCTGAACTGTGCGGTAGAGCAAAAGCTGATTCCCAGTAATCCTACGAAAGGCTGTGTGCTGCCGAAACTGGAGCGGAAAGAAATGAAAATCCTGCTGCCGGAGAACCTGGGCACTTTCTTCGAGGAGGCGAGGCGCAGCGGCGTATTTGAGCTCTACTACATCGACCTTGCGACGGGCCTCCGGCGGGGAGAACTGCTGGGGCTGAAATGGAGCGACATTGATCTGGACAAGGGAATCATCCACGTCCGGCGGCAGGTCCTCCGCCAGAATGGCGAGGTAGTGGAAGCACCCTTGAAAACGAAAAACTCCTACCGCAATATTGCGATAGGAGCGGCTGCCGTCAAGGTCCTCAAAGGCATGGAGCAGAAGGATGAGTATGTGTTCCCTTCTCCGTTTGGAGGCCCCATGTCCCCGGACAGCGTCCTCCATAAGCTCCAGCGGGTGCTGAAACGGGCAGGGCTAGAACGAATACGCTTCCACGACCTGCGTCACACATTCTCGGTCCTGGCCCTGCAAAACGGCGTAGACGTGAAAACACTCTCCGTCATGCTGGGGCACTACAGCGCCGGGTTTACCCTCGATACCTACGCCCACGTCACGACCTCCATGCAGAAACAGGCAGCGAATGCGGTGGGGAATTTCCTCTCCGGCGCTCTCCGGTGATTTCCGCTCCGAGATCTGGTATGGGTCACGGCTTGGGTCAGAGCGATACCGTAAAATCGAACCGCCCGGAAAAGTGCAGAAAGCAAAGGCAAAGCCGCGGAAATTCAACGAATTTCCGCGGCTTTGGTACGCCCTGAGGGATTCGAACCCCCGGCCTTCTGGTCCGTAGCCAGACGCTCTATCCAGCTGAGCTAAGGGCGCACATCCTGTCTCTTTAAGACAGCTTCATTATAATAGCACACACCTTCTGGAAATGCAAGTCCTTTTTTCAAATTTTCACAAATTTTTATTTTATCTCTCCTTACCGTGATTTCCCACGAAAGGCAAAAAACCGCATGCCATGCTCAAAGCATGGCATGCGGTTCTCCTAAGCACAAACGCTCAAAAACACTTGCGATAAATCGCCTCCTCGGCGTCCAGGTCGAAGGGATAATAGGCGTTGGTCATCAAACGCTGCTGGTTGGCCTCCACGGACAGGGGGAAGGCCTTGAAGTCCGCCTCGGTAAACCCGCAGTCCCGCAGAGGGCGCAGGGGCAATATCCGCTGGAGCAGCGCGTTCATCTCAGGGATGGCGTTCTTCGCCTCACAGCCCAGGATACGGGCCACCAGCTCCTTGAATCGCATGATTTCGCCATCCGGATTCTTCTCGTCATAGTAATCCATAATGGCCCCGAACAGCATGTAGTTGCTCTCCCCGTGGGCCACGTGATACGTCCCGCCCAGAGGGAAGCTCATGCCGTGCACCGGGCCGCAGCCCGCCTTCAGGAACG